>JACRPF010000020.1 GCA_016214035.1 Spirochaetota bacterium
TGCCACTTGTTATCAAGTTTGTGATTTATCCAATCGCGAAAAGATTGTTCCATACGATGCCTCCCAAGCATTAATATTGGATGAGGATATCATGAAACCGAATTCAATAAAATAGGCATTTTAAGTGGGAATTTTCCAGCGCACCGGGGGATTGACGTAACATACTTCATATCCTATACTGATACTTGCAATGAGAACTATTCACCTCAATTCGTTCTTATTCAGTGGAGGATATGATATGTTATTGCGCATCACATTGCTTATAACAACTGTTGCCGTCATGCTAACTGCAGCGCCAGCGGCACCGTCCGTAAAGACGGCAAAAAATTCACGTGTAGGTATCATTACCTTCGTCGCGAAAGCCGGCACAACTGCCCCCGATGCTGAAGTGGTCGAGGAGATGTTCCGGAACGGCCTGGTACAGTCACGAAAATATGACGTACTGGACCGAAACAATATGAAGGACGTCCTTAAGGAACAGGAATTCCAGCAGACGGGCTGCACCGATACCGAATGCGCTGTAAAAATCGGAAAGATCCTCAATATGGAATATATGATGTACGGATCCATTATGAAAATGGGGACGTCGTTTCTCATTTCAGTTGGTATGGTGAATGTAGAGACAAGCAAGATCGAGAACACCGCCCAGGAGAAATTCGCCACCATGGACCTCGCTGACAAGGCGGTGCAGAAGGTCATTACCTCGCTTACCGGCGTTCAGCCGGGTACCGACACGTCGGGATCGGGCCGCACCATCACCATCAACGTTCCCGGCCGCGGACTTACGAACATTACCTACGGCACAACGACGACATACACAACGACGGGTGCCATGCCGCAGCAGTATGAACCCAATCCGTTCAAAACCGCGTTATACATCGTATCACCGATAATGTTCACCGGCGGCACGTTCATTCTGCTGTATGAATTCATCTACGGCCCGATGCTCGGCGGCTCGGGGATGTCCGCTACCGCGAGCGCATATTCGGAATACCAGAACGCCACCGATAATGTCCTGGGCGCGTGGCAGAGATATTCTGACGCAGTGCTCTGGAGCGACATCCGCATCATCGGCGGCGGTACGCTTGCGGCAATCGGCATCGGCGCATTCATCTGGGCACTCGCCATTCCCGATGTTCCGGTTAAGACGGCGGTGGTCCCGGTCATCACGGCAGATACGGTCGGCATTGCCTGGAATATCAGGTTCTAGGAGCAGCACATGAACTACTTAAAACTATCCCTACTCCCCGTTATCGCATCGTTTCTCGTTTCCTGCATGCAGCCGCACACCAATCCGCTTGATCCGTCCTCGACGATCAATCTGAAAGGCGACACATGGAAGCAGTCTACGGACGCATTGTTCTCGGCGCGCGCATTTCACGCCGCGTCGTATTTTAACGGATATATCTATGTGGTCTGCGGCACCGGCGCGGATGATGCATGGAAATTCAACGGCACGTCATGGACGAAAGCCTCCGGCATAACCGGTGTCATATACACCGGAAGCAGGGCGGGTCACAGCGTGTTGAATTTCTCAAACGAGATGTGGCTCCTTGCCGGCGGCAATACGTATGATACAAAACATTCGGATGACGGAACATATTGGAGTTCAACCGCGGTCACGTACTTTCCTGCACGCTCGAATCAGTCGGCAGTAACCTATAACGGCCGGATGTGGATCGTCGGCGGGTTATGCGGAGCGAACAGTTCAAATGACGTGTGGTATTCCTCCGAAGGCGCCTATTGGATGAAAGCCACCACAAACGCCGCGTTCTCCAAACGTCACGGCCATGTCTGCGTGAGTTTTAACAGCAAGATGTGGCTTGTCGGCGGAAATGACGGAAGCCAGAAAAACGATATCTGGTCGTCCACCGACGGCATTACCTGGATACAGTCAACGCCGGCCGCAGCATTCAGCGCACGATCATATCACGCGGTACTCGTTACCGCCGAGAAGCTATTCCTGATCGGCGGAAAAACGGGTGCATCGTCATACACCAACGACGTCTGGTCGTCAACCGACGGCATTACCTGGACACAGGTCACCGCGAACGGCGGCTTCTCCGCGCGCGGTATGCATACGGTCACGTATCTCGACAAAAAAATGTGGCTTATCGCCGGCCGCGACGGCACATCCGATAAAAACGACGTCTGGTATTCAGAGTAGCCGAAGCCGCAAGCAGCCTATCGCGGCGTTTTGAGTACGCGTACGCTACGGGACAATCATGCATCCGTACAATACCGTTTCACCGCCTGTTCAAGCAGCGTCAGGTTCTTTGCAGCGGCGACTGAAAGATCGCGCACCGTATTCACCGATTCTCCGATAACGCCCGCACCCGAGGTCATGAACGTGATGCGCTCCCGCACCGATGCCGACGTTTCGGCGAGACGGCTGATGGCATTCTCCGTGGTTGCCGATGATGATTTGATGCGCACGATCAGTTGATTGATATTTTCAGTTGAAGCATCTATCTCCGCATAGTTCGTCTTTGCCGACGAGGCAATCTCGCTTACGAGCGCAATCGCGCGCACCATCTCCTCGGTGCCTTTCGCCTGCTCATCCATGGCGCGCCGCACTTCACCCACCGTCTCGCCCACCCGCTCGGCTTCCGCCGCGAGCGTACGGAAATTATCCACCGCGCCGGAAAGGTCGCCCGCGGTACGCGTGATGATATCCCCGATCGATGACAGCGAACGCTTGGCGTCCTCGGCCTGGCGGTTCGAGACCTCGGCGAGTTTTCGTATCTCGCTCGCCACCACCGCAAACCCGCGCCCGTACGACCCGGCATGCGACGCCTCGATGGCAGCGTTCATCGCGAGAAGATTCGTCTTCGCCGCAACCGTGGTTATCATCGCCACGAATTCGTTCACCATGCCGATCGCAGCAAGCGTCTGGTCCATGTTCGTGCGGGTGCGCTCCATGAGCGTGCTGCCGCTGCGCGCCGCGGAAAGCAGCGCTCCCGCAGAAGCATCAGCGGTCTGCGCCATTGCCGCCACCGACTGCGTTGTGGCATTCATCTCCTGCGTTGATGCGGCCATCTCGGTGGAACCCGTCACCTGGTCCTCGACAAGTTTTTTCAGCATACCGGTCTTCGTGATGATGCCGTTGACGTTCCGGATAATGCCGGCAATATCCGCTGAAAGCACTTCATTCGCAGCGGCGGTCGAATGCACATTTTCATCCTGCGCAGCGACGGCGTTTGTTATCTCGTTGGCACCCTGCGTGATATCGCTCACGGTGGCATAACACTGCGTCATACGGCTCGACAGATCCTCGCCCTCGCGTTTTGATGCATCGATATTGGCCTTAACTGAAACAAGGATATGCTGCAGCCCGCCGGCCATCGCGTTGAAGCTCCGGAAGAGACGCCCGTACTCGTCGGTGCTGAGGACTTCGGCGCGCACGGTAAGGTCGCCGCCCTGTACGCTTGACATTCGTGCAAGCAGCATGCCGGCAAGATGCGCGACATCCCCCGCCATATAGAACGATATGGCAACACTCGCCGCAGCCATCAGTGTCACGAGCACCGCCGCCCATACGGCAAGTTCGCTCCACGATGCGCCGTGGTACGTCTTGTATAACAGGGTAAATCCCAGAACGATGAGCGGGCCGATGGAGAGAAACAAGGTAAGAAATATTAATTTGATGCGTATACCAACCGGAACCAGTTTCCTCGAGTCCTGCTCGGAAAGTCCTCCGCTGACACGCGCTATCACCGGCACAACACCGCGGATTATTTTCAGCACCGCGAAGTGCTCGAAGATGGCATGCGTGGGCACCACGACGACAAGCGAGAGCCAGATGGTAATCAGATGCGCGGAAGTAAATCCGGCATGAAAGAAAGCATTGCAGATCAAAAGCGCCGCCGTACCGGTAAGCCCGCTGCCGAGACCATGAAAGAACAGTATGCGCAGGAACGTGACGTTAGAGAAATTGAGCGCACAGATATGAGCCCGCTTGGCGATCTGCGTATCCGCGGTACCGCTGCGTAATGAGGTGAAGAACAGCCACAGCGGACGGAAATGAACAGCAAGCGCCCCCATATCGATGGCGATGACAGAAGGCAAGACACCTACGAATACGCCTACGAGGGCGCAGGTCCGCTGCAGATCGGTTGTCTTAAGCGCAAAGGCGAGCAGCAGAAAAACCGCACCGCCGGCCATCATCGCCCAGAAGCAATACACCAGCGCGAGGCGCAAAAAGAGCGAACGCGCGCTCACCGATGCATGCGTATCAGAAGCCGGTGTGTAATCGGCCATGCGTTCCCTCCACGCGGATGTTCAGAATACTAATGCGCGTATGCGTGTACCTACAATAGCAGTGCAACTGCATTCTACCACTGTGTCCGCGAAAAATCCACTGTGCGCCTTGACAGTAATACTTTTTACCATATACTGGCGGCTCCAAACGTAGTCAAGGAGCGATGGTATGACTATTCGCAATTTTTTATCTGCATGCACAGGAGTAGTACTTATGAGCGGAGCAATGATCGGCAACTCGGGTTGCGTCGACAAGAAACCGGAATCTCAGCAGGAAAAAGCAAGCTATTCCATCGGATGGGATATCGGCAAAAATATGAAGCGCCAGTCGCTCGATGTGAATCACGGCTCCATCGCTCACGGGCTCAAAGACGCGCTCTCCGGCGGAAAATCCGCGCTTACGGACGAGGAAATGCAGGAAGCGCTTACCGCTTTTCAGCGTGATATGCAGGCAAAACAGATGGCCGGACACGAGAAAAGCGCCGGCAAGAATAAGAAAGAAGGCGAAGATTTTCTGGCGAAAAACAAGTCCAAGCAGGGTGTCATGTCCACGGCAAGCGGACTGCAATATAAGGTTATATCAGCAGGAACGGGCGCGAAACCGTCAGCAAGCGACACCGTGACCGTGCATTATGAAGGAAAACTGCTCGATGGAACCGTGTTCGACAGCTCATATAAAAGAAAAGAACCCGCTACATTCCCGCTCAACGGCGTCATACCCGGCTGGACGGAAGCCCTGCAGCTGATGCCTACAGGCTCGAAATATGAGCTTTATCTGCCGTCGCAGCTCGCATACGGCGAACGCGGCGCAGGCGGCGATATCGGACCGAATGCGGTGCTGATCTTTACCGTCGAATTGATATCCATACAAAAGTAATACCAGCCCTCGCCGGCTGATATCTCCTCGTAACACTACTGACTTCACTCCAGACACGTGACGTGTGCCACAGCGGGTGAATAGTCCATGTGAGCCGTTTGTTTATTATCCACAAAAATAAAGTATATCACTTGACGCGATGGACAGAAATCGTTATATTATATTTCATGATGGCTGGAAGAAATATACACATATTTCCCTCCAATACGATTGAGCAGTCTACGATGTGCGGATGTATCGTCACTACGGCATACCGCAATCGATAATTTATACAACCCGCCGTCATCACTCATCCGGTCCGTTTTCATGAGGTACGAATGCTGATATAGCAGAAATAGTAGAGGTAGGGCGGCGCTCTGGAAATGCGCCGAAAGGAGTGCAGGATATGAATATTAAGACGAAAATCATTGCGAGTACGGCGGCGGTAGTTACCGCAGCCGTGGTGACGGTCACCGTGGTATCAATCACGGGGCTCATGCGAAAATCGGAAACGGATATTACGCAATACCGTCAGGACATGCTTGAAAAATACAAGCGGACGCTCAAGGACCTTGTGGAGGTCGCCGCGAGCGAGATTGATGCGGTCTATCAGCAGGGAATAAAGAACGGCGGGAATGATGCCGCCGTGACTGCGGTAAAGAAAGCCGTAAGTGTGTTCCGATATGACAGCGGCGGGAATTACTTCTGGATCAACGACACCGCACGCCCGTATCCACGCATGGTCATGCATCCGATAACGCCTGCGCTCAACGGCATCCTTATGGATGACCCGAAATACAACTGCGCTTTCGGCAGCAATATCAATTTTTTCACCGTCATGGTGGATATGTGTGAACGGCAGGGAGAGGGCTTCGTTATCTACGACTGGCCGCGTCCGGGAACGACGAAGGCGGTGCCGAAACTCTCCTATGTTCGTGCGTATAAACCGCTCAACTGGATCGTCGGTACCGGTGTGTATATCGACGATATCGATACCGCCGTAGCGGCGAAAAAAGTTCAAATGGCCGCCGAACTTTTCAGCACCGCCGCCACGATTATCATCGCGGCACTGCTGCTGCTTGCCATCGCAGCCGTTGTAGCGTACATGCTTGCACAGCGAATCACACTGCCGCTCAAAGCCGGTGTGAGTATCGCCAACAGTATAGCCGCCGGCGACCTTAGCGTGAAGATCGATGAACGGTATATGAAGATGAAGGACGAGACCGGCGAACTCACCGGTGCGCTGAAACGCATGACGGAATCGCTCTTGCTGAAAGCGGATATACTGAAGCGTATCGCCGCGGGCGATTTGACGGTGCAAGTGCCGGTGGTATCCGACAGGGATACGCTGGGGGAATCGATGCAGAAGATGAAAGGAGAGCTCACACATACCGTCGAACGTATAAAAAATACCGCCGCCGAGGTAGCGACCGGCAGCGGAAGGCTGAACAGCTCCTCGATGGAAATGTCGCAGGGCGCGAGCGAACAGGCAGGCAACGTGGAATCCGTGTCAGCTGCCGTCGAAGAGGTTTCATCCTCGACCGAGGAAGTATCGTCGTCCATCGAACAGGTATCTGCGTCAGTGGAGGAAGTCTCCGCATCCATTGAAGAGATGACCGCAACGATACGTCAGAACTCGGACAATGCGCATCAAACGGAGAAGATTGCGGTAAAAAGCGCGGCTGATGCCCGTGAAAGCGGTTCCGCGGTTGAGCTTACCGTGAAAGCGATGAAAGAGATTGCCGGCAAGGTGTCTATCATACAGGAGATCGCCCGTCAGACAAATCTCTTGTCGTTGAACGCATCCATCGAAGCGGCGCGCGCCGGTGAACACGGTAAAGGGTTTGCCGTCGTCGCAAGCGAGGTGCAGAAACTCGCCGACAGAAGCCAGCGCGCGGCGAGCGAGATCGGCGAACTGTCGAAGACGAACGTCGATGTGGCGGAGCGTGCCGGCGTTATGCTCGCCAAGCTCGTGCCTGACATACAGAAAACCGCCGAACTCGTGGCGGAGATCAACGCCGCGTGCAGCGAACAGAACAACGGTGCACAGCAGGTGAACAATGCGATACAGCAGATATCCGGCGCCGTGCAGCAGGTCTCGTCGGCCGTACAGCAGGTTGCGGCATCAACACAATCGGTCAACCAGTCGGTACAGCAGATTGCGCATGTGGCGCAGCAGAACGCCGCGGGTTCAGAAGAGGTCGCATCGACGGCCGAAGAACTTTCAGCGCAGGCATCGCAGCTGCAGGACGCCATCAGCAGTTTCAAAATTGAGAACAGCGCACCGGCCCGCGAGGTATCGCAAAAAGCCATCCCGATACAGAAGGCCGCCCGCATACCGTCACCGGTGTTCATCCCGAAGCCCGATCCGGGCAACGGAAATGGGAACGGGAAGATGCACGTCGAGAACCTGAACGAACCCGTGTTGATGCATCCGCTCGGCGGGATAGCATCATCGACAAATAAAAAGAAAGGCATCGTCATCGACATGAAGAACAGCGGCGATGAGGATGATAACGCGTTCAAGAAATTCTGAGCGGTAGCCGAAAACCCGTCTCTGTTGTGCTTTTTTCCCGCAGTACTATAATACAGCCATATCCAGTGACTGGACAAGGAGTTGATATGGCTGCAAAAAAGATCAGGACTTCATTTCAGACATCGAAGAAACCTGTTGGGTGGGCTGTTGTGGGGCTCGGCATGGGAAAACACCACGCAAATCTCATCATGAAAAGTCCCGGACTGAAACTGGCCGCCATATGTGACGGCAACAGAGAACTCCTTGATAAACACACGAAGGATTTTCCCGCCGGCACGGCGATGTATACTACCATCGACGAACTCCTCGCTGATAAAAACGTCGAAGGCGTGTCGCTGGTAATTCCGCACGACCTGCACGCGCCGATGGCGATGAAATGCCTCAAGGCTGGACGGCACGTGGTCCTCGACAAACCGTTCTGTCTTACGGTCAGCGATGGAAAAAAAATGATAGCACTCGCCCGCGTTGAACGTCGTCTGCTCTCGGCCTTCCATAACCGGCGCTGGGACGTCGACTACGTGACGCTCCAGAAACTCGTCGACAGCGGCAGACTGGGAAAGGTACGATACCTTGAGTCGCGCATCTCAAGTCCCGGACCGATAGGCGCATGGCGCTGGCGTGCGAACCGCCGGCAGATGGGCGGCCTCCTCTACGACTGGGGCGCGCATCTCATCGACCAGTCGCTCAAGCTCATCCCGTCGCTGCCGGTGAGCGTCTACGGATGGATGCAGCGCGACACACCGGTCAAACCGGGGCACGACATCGAAGACCGCATGCAGGCGCTGATACAGTTCGAAGACGGCGCCGCGGCGCTCGTTGCCTGGACGATGGCGACCCCCGCGCCGTTCCCCCGCTTCATCGTTGAGTTCGAAAAAGGCGGCGTACGCATCGACGATCTTATCCAGAGTTATCCCGACAAAGAGGAAGACCGCAACAGGATCATCATGCACACGCACGACAATAATGCGCCGGTAAAGCACAAAACCGAACTGCTGCCGTACGTGAAAGCGGAATGGGTGCAGTACTATCAGAATATCGGTGCGGCGCTCACGGGGAAGGCAAAGCTCATTGTGAAGCCCGAGGAAGCGATACGGCATGTGGCAATATGCGAGGCGGCGTACAAGTCGGTACAATCAGGGAAAGCTGAGCGGCTGCCGAGGACGTTATTCGTTTAGTGATGATTCTTTCGGATTATTCAAGAGATTGAGCGGCCATCGCCGTACGGGTATCCATTAACCTTGACTATACTGGATGTATGACTTATAGTATTGTGAAACAGATCCGCGGAGTTTAAGAATGGCCAGATTTACCATGCGGACAAAGGTGATGACCGCGGCAACGGTGTTCGCTGCGGTCATATGCGCAAACGGATTTTTCACCTATCATTCCATATCGTCGGTACTGCGGACATCCGCAACGGAACTTACCGCAGTTTCGGGAGCAATCAATGGCGCGGCAGTGCATGCGGCTATCGGTCGCTGTCTGCAGCACGTAACTCTTGCGCTTATCATCAGCGCGCTGCTGTTATGTATCACGCTTGGTCTATTCATCCTCTTTCTCACACGAAACGTATTGAAGCCTATTCATACCGCATCGAAGATGATACAGACGGTAGCCGAGAACGACAACATGATCGGTACGCGTCTTTCCACGGCACACCGCGACGACGAGGTTGGTTTTCTGTCGCGCTGGTTCAACATCATCGTAGAACGGATGTACACCTTCGTCAGCACCGTCATCGACAACATCAGGACCACACGCGAACAGAGCGGCTCGCTCGCCACCGGCATGACTCAGAGCGCTTCGGCCACACGCGAGATAGCCGCAAATATCAACGCCATACGCACAAATATCAACCGGCAGTACGAGCTCGTGCACGAGACCAACGAACGCAACGCCGCGCTGAAAGTGAACATACGCGAAAACGCGAAAAGCGTCAGGTCGATCATCGAAAAGATATCAGGACTCAACAAAGAGATCGCGAACCACGCATCGCGCATGAGCGACATGTCAACGGCGATGACCGATGTCTCCGACGCCATCGCCGGCATCAGCTCCGTGAGTGACTCGGCGCAGTCGCTCGCCAACGGCATACGCGACACATCGGCTGAAAGCCGCGAGCTCATTGAACGCACCTCGTCGCAGATGGCGGAGCTCGCGCAGTCGGTATCCTTTCTCAGTGAATTCGCAGACTCGGTCAGCGTTATCGCCCAGAAAACGAATATGCTCGCAATGAATGCGGCAATAGAAGCGTCCCGTGCCGGTGTCTACGGAAAAGGGTTTTCCATCGTCGCCAGAGAGATACGAAAACTCGCGGACGCGTCAGGCACGCAGGCGGACGACGCGAAAAAAACGCTTGCGATGATATCGGAACGTATCACATCCACCGCCGGCGATGTCGACCTCACCGGATCCAACTTCAGACAATTGCTCCAGAAAAGCCTCGATGTCACCGGTCTTATTTTCAATATGAATCATGCGGCGCAGGAACAGGCGCTGCGTGTCAGAAATGTAGCAGCAGCGGCCGCGATGCTCTTCGAACGGGCCGCGCTCATCAAAACCGAGTACGGCGCCATCAGCAATTCACTCGACGTGTTCATCCAAAACACTTTGAAAGCGAGCAGGGCATCCGACGAGACCGACAAGTCGGTTGAGGCGCTCCGCGATATATCATCCGGCATAACGCGCATGATAGGCGACATCGCGGTAGCCACCGAACAACTCGATGTAGTGGTGAAAAGCGTGCTGTCCCTCACCATCGACACCGCCGGACGCATTGCGCATATGGAAACCGAAGTCGACCGCCTCGCCGTCCAGAAAAACAGCCAGACACTGTAATCGTTATCTGTCCATACCGCCTGAACTATTATCGCGACATGAACAGGCAAACACCTATTTCCGCGCTGCCGCATACACCGTCGGCGTCATTCCCGTTCTTGACCTGAACACCATGCTGAAATAGTGCGCATCGGAAAAACCGCATGCGGCCGCGACCTCGACAACACGGGACCCTGATCGAAGCATTTTCTTCGCCTCATGTATACGTACATCGGTGAGAAATATCACCGGTGAGCGTCCGTGCACTTCCTTGAAACGCCGGCTCACATACGCCGCAGCGAGGCCTGATGCGGCGGCGAGGTCATCAAGCGTGAGAGGACGTGCATAATTCTTCTGAATATAATCGGCGAGATACGTCATCTTCCCGTCGACGGCCGGAACATCATCTCCCGCGCGCCGCGCGACAAGCGTGAAAAGTTCTATTACCTTGAGATATATCATCTCACGTGCATATTTCCTCCTGCGCTCTACCTCGTCGCCGATAGCAGAGAACAGCATCGCCGCTTCGGGCAGCCGGTGGATGACGGCATATGAATCGATATTCATCTCGCGGGTAATGGACGATATTCCCGCATCAATTTCCTCCACATACGACACTTCGGGAACGCGCTGTCTGCCGGCAATGCGTTTCGGCGGTATCGATGACTCACGGCCGCGCGCAACCGTATCGCCCGCCTGAAAACCGAGCCAGTAATAGCCTACCGTCTTTGTCGAAGGACTCAGTGTAAACTCATGGAGAAAGCCGGGCGCGGTGATGAGCAGATCCTCCTCCGCAACAGGAAACGGCTTCACATTCCCGTGCACGGCAACGGTTCCGGAACCTTTGGTGAAATAGACCATTTCATATCCGTAATGCAGATGCGGTCCTGTCTTCGTGCCGCCGGAACTATCGGTGCAGCCGAAATGAGTAAGCCGGGGATATTCCGCTCCGGGAAATTCAAGAAATATGCTTTTCATCGTATACAAGTATATAATGCCGGGGTAAAAAAACTATACCAAAATGTAAAAATACTATACCGTGATCGTATGACGTATGCTTAGTATATACTCATCTTATGAATAACCATGACAGGAGCCGATTATGAACGCACGCGAACTCGTCTATAAAACACTCGAATTCGACAGACCTGAAAGGGTTCCGCGGCAGCTCTGGGCGTCACCCTGGGCATCGCTCAATTATCCTGAAGAGCTCAAACGCATCAATGCAGATTTTCCCGCAGACATAGGCGGGCCGAAAGTAATCTATGCCGCACCGCCGAAACGCATCGGCCAGCAATACCGCATCGGCACCTACGTGGACGAATGGGGATGCATGTTCGAGAACATCCAGGACGGCGTACACGGCGAGGTAAAAGAACCGCTCATAAAAACGTGGGATGATGCCGCAAATGTCCGTGTACCGGTGGAGCTTCTCAGTTTCGACAAAGCCGCGGTAAACGAATCGTGTAGGCAATCTGAAAATTTCATCATCGCCGGCTGCAATCCGCGTCCATTTGAGCGCATACAGTTCATGCGTTCAAGCGAAAATATCTATATGGATTTTTATGAACATCCGTCTGAGTTGAAAGCGCTTATAAAGCTTGTTCATGATTTCAACATGAAAGAACTTGACGCGTGGACGGACACTGCTGTCGACGCGATATCGTTCATGGACGATTGGGGTGCCCAGCGTGCACTCCTCATCGCTCCCGGCATGTGGCGAGAGTTCTTTCTGCCGTTATATAAAGATTATATCTCGCTTGCGCATGCGAAAGGCAAAAAGGCGTTCATGCATTCCGACGGATATATCATCGACATCATCCCCGACCTCATCGACGCGGGTCTTGACGCGCTCAATTCGCAGCTATTCTGCATGGGCCTTGAAAATCTCTCCCCGTTCAAAGGCAGGATAACATTCTGGGGCGAGATAGATCGGCAGCATATACTGCCCGAGGGGCCCGTTGAGGTTGTCAAAAAAGCGGTACGTGATGTTAAACATCATCTCTATGCAAACGGCGGCGTCATAGCACAGTGCGAATTCGGACCCGGAGCGAAGCCGGAGCATGTGTATGCGGTTTTTGAGGAGTGGGGTGTCGCGCTCTGACGCTCGGGAAGAAATATCTTTCTGAGCAACATGCGCTTCTCAGCCGTCCGTCCGTGGGCGGATTCGTCGCATCCGCGGCATCCATGCCGCTCGCACTTCTATTTAGTCTGCCATTGCCTATCGTACGATATACTTTTCGGTACACTGTGCATGTTGCTCAGAAAGACATTTCTTCCCTTCGCTGATACGCGCTGATTTATTGTAGTGTGGAAAAGGTTTATTCTGGCTTCAGCAGTTCCAACGCTCGAACGCTGTGTGATTGACTACTCAACTTCCGACAGCACTTTCCGAACGATGTCGTCCTTCACCGGTATGCTGTATCGCCTGCCGTCGCGGTGAACGCTGCCGATGCCGTTGATGAGCACATACCGGGCCTCGCCCAGCAATGATTTCTTATCGCTTTTTGTGAATTCAATAATGCGTTTCGGGTCGAGTCTGAGCTTTCGTTTGCCGACGATGCCGAGCTGCGACAGCAGTCCGCGTATCTGCCCGACATCGCTTTCCGGCAGTATTTCGAGTTCGCGCGCGATGAGCGATTCGTATAAAATGCCGTATCCCACCGCTTCGCCGTGATTCATCCGGTAATTCGAGTTGCGTTCAATCGCGTGGCCTATCGTATGTCCGAAGTTGAGTATCTGTCTGAGGCCGCCTTCGCGCTCATCCTTCTCAACCACCGCTTTTTTTATGGCGATGTTTCGTGCAATGACGTCGTGGAGCAGCACTGTATCGCGGGCGAGCAGACGTGTCCCGTTCTTCCTGAGTTGCCCGAATAGCTGCTTGTCGCATATGAGCGCGTGTTTCACCACTTCAGAAAGCCCGAAACGGTATTCACCGTCGGGCAAGGTGAGGAGGAGCGACGGATCGGCGAACACGGCCGAAGGCTGCGCGAATACACCGATGAGATTTTTTCCGTGCCGCGTGTCGACACCGGTCTTGCCGCCGACCGATGCATCCACCATGCTCACCACGCTCGTCGGCATTTGAATGAAGGGCACTCCGCGGGCAAAAAGTGATGCGGCGAAACCCGTCATATCGCCCACAACACCGCCGCCGAGAGCGATGAACACCGTATCGCGGCCGTATCTTTTTGATAGAAAAATATCGACAATGTTTTCGACCGTTCGAAGGTGCTTATGCCGTTCACCTGCGGGGATGACATGCACGAAAGGCTTTTGCCTGTTACCGGCGAATGCCGAGAGGAGTTTCGGCAATGCGAACCGTGCCACGTTGGTGTCGGTCACGAGCGCGATACGCGAATCGGGGAAACGCTTTGCGGTGAACGCGGCACATTCCTCGCACGCGCGCGTTGTCACGGCAACATCATACGTAACGGCAGAACCGGCGGGAATGCGTACGGTAACTACCGATCGCTTCATGGCCGGCCGGAGAAAACGAGATTGAGCGCGATGATGCCGATATCGGTGTCATAATTGATGACGAGTATCTGCTCGGCGGCTTTTTCAACGAGGCTCATATGTTCGCCCATGAGGAGCGTCGGCGTGGTTATGGTAACGTCGATATTACGCGTTGAAAGTTCGTTCACCGCGCCGCCCACGACCATATTGGTGAACTCCTTCACCGTGGCGATGAAGATATCGTCAACCGCTTCAATGCGTTCACCGTTGAGCATCGACGCGAGATTGAACGCCGTGGGTTTGTCCATATCGAACAGCGCCCTGCCGTCAAGATCACCCGCAAAAGCGATGAGTACGCCCACGCCCATGAGCGGGCTGAACGAATTCTTGACGATGACATTGCCTTTTGAGACAGAGCCGTCGTTGTAGCTTTTCAGCGTACGCACGGTGGACGTGCTGAACGTATTGACTATGTTGATATCGAACATGACATGCTCCTCGTCTATAGGGACAATGCTATTCTATCGCCGTGATGGTTTTATTGCAAACAGCCGCCGGGAGATGACGGCTATGTACCGGTGAGAATCCGAGAATATTATTTTTGTTCGGTAAACAGCGATTTTTTGTCGAGCGCCGCGAGTTCATACTCCGACGAATTATCGAGCGCATCCTTCGGGCATGATTCAACGCACTGCGCGCAGAATATGCAGCGGTCAAGCCAGATATCACATTGATATTTCTTCTCGCCGATGGTCTTGATATCTATGGCATACGCGGGGCATACTTTCATGCATATCTTGCAGCCGATGCACTTCTCGGCGATGAACTTGATGCGCCCGCGGAAATTAGCCGGCATCTCCGGCTTTTCGAACGGATAGAGCGTTGTATCGGCCTTTTTAAATACATGCCCGAGTATTTCTCCGAGCATCTTTCCGGGTGCGCTCATCGAATGACTCCTTTCACAAGAATGCTCACAAAGAGCTGCACAATGCCCGCCGGAACGAGATATTTCCAGCAGAAGTCGACCATCTGCTCGATGCGGACACGGCCCAGCGCCGTTTTGATGACCGCAAGTATGAAGAGGACTACGAGTGTCTTCGCGAAGAACAGCAGGATGCCGCCCCACCAGGGCAGCCCGAATGCGCCGCCCATGAATATTGCGGCTATGAGCGCCGCACCCACGACGAGTTCAATATCCATCGTGATGCGGAAAAAGCCGAACAGCTTTCCCGAATACTCGGCGAACGTACCGCTTGCGAGCTCGGTCTCAGCTTCGGGAATATCGAACGGTATGCGTTCCAGTTTTCCCTGGAGCGTAATGATGCCTACGATGCAGCCGAGCGCATTCACCGCGAGGAGTAATGGATGTGTCGAGTAGAAAGCGCTGATGCCGCTGATGCTCCATGAACCGGAGATTATCGCCGGTCCCATCATGGCGACGATGAGCGGTACTTCATACGCGAACAACTGCGTGATCACACGCACGGAACCGACGGCGGGAAACGGACTGCCCGAGCTCCAGCCGCCGAGAAAGAACGCGAGTGTCGGAAGCGTCAGGAGATACAGCACGACGATGAGATCACCTTCAAACGCGAACACCGCTTTGTCGCCCCACACCGGGATATACAGCATGGAGGTCAAAACCGCCGCGGTGGCGATGAGCGGCGACAGCACGTACATGGGCTTGTCGATAGCCGCGGGATAGATATCTTCCTTGGCAAAAAGCTTTATCATATCGGCTATCGGCTGGAACCACGGAGGCCCCACACGATGCTGCATGCGCGCATAAAGCTTGCGGTCAAGCCATGAGAAAAATGTTCCGTAGAGCATGAGGAACAGAAGTCCGGGAAATACGAGAATGTGGAATATCGCCATCGCCAGTTCCCTTTATTTTGAATGCGAAAAGAATTTCGGTTCCATAAGCTTCACGGTGCTGAAATCAACGCCGCGATTCTTATACCAATCAATGCTGTTCTCGCGCACGACGTTCCAGTCGATCTGCCGGGCGCTGCCGTCCGTGTTCACCACTTTCACACCGCGGTCGGTGCATGAGAAACACGGGTCAATGGCTGCAACGACAAGCGGTACATCCGCGATGTATCCGCCGATGAGCATATGCGCCATCGACGTCCAGTTTGCAAGCGTCGGGGCGCGCACGCGGGTGCGTTCCGGTTTATCGGTGCCGTTCGCCGCAACGTAATGTATATCCTCGCCGCGCGGCGCTTCATAGCGCGCTACCGCCTCTCCTGCGGGAATCTTCGACGGCGCTTTCACTTTGATGTCGCCGTCCGGAAGATTATCAAGGATGAAACGGACTATCTTGTAACTTTCGATAAGCTCGACCATGCGCACCACCGTGCGGCCGAAAACGTCCGCCGTGTCCGCGGTGGCAACAGTGAACGGTATTTCGCCGTAGGCGCCGTACGGATCGTCCTTGCGAACGTCGCGCGGAAGATCTGATGCGCGTGCGGTGGGGCCGACGGCGTTGAACAGAATCGCTTTATCCTTCGGCAGCCTGCCCACGCCCTTCGCGCGTGCGATGAACGTGGATTCTTCCTGTGCAACTTCGATGTAATATTTCGTGCGCTCTTCGAGAATGACCATCGCCTCGCGTGTTTTCTGTATCATCTCAGGCGTAAGATCGCGACGTACGCCGCCGATGGTGTTCATCGAATAGTTCACGCGGTTGCCGCTGATCATCGCGAGCACGTCCATCACGAGTTCCCGGTCGCGCCACGAATACATGAGCAGTGTATCGAACCCTATTTCATGTCCCGCGACACCGAGCCAGAGAAAGTGGCTGTGAATGCGTTCAAGTTCGCCGATGAGTGTACGTATGTACTGACCGCGGCGCGGCACCTGGATGCCGGCGATATCCTCGACAGCCGCGGCGAAGCAGCTCGTATGCGCATGCGAACAGATGCCGCAGATACGCTCGATGAGATAGAGATTCTGGATATAGGTCTTCGCCTCTGAAAGCTTTTCAATACCTCGGTGATTATAGCCCACATTCACGTCGGCACCCACCACCACTTCACCCTCGACGGTGAGCGTGAAATTCCCCGGCTCTTTGAGCGCCGGGTGCTGCGGTCCGATGGGGATCACGACGGTGTTGTCATTCACTGCTTGCATGTTCATTGTCTACCCCTTTACCGTGTCGGGATCGGGCGGGGGAACAAAGTCTTTGCGCAGGGGAAAGACCGCTCCGTCCCAATCGTCGAATACGGGATATTTTCTGCCCGGCGGCAGGCCCACGACCGTGAAGCCGAGCATCGATTCAAGTTCTTTCTCGTAGAAAACGCCGGCGGGAAATATCTCTGATACCGTCGGGATAGACGGGGCTGCTTTCGGTGCGGAAACACGTATCGTCAGCAGTGTGCGGTCATCGAACAGATGATAGAGCGCGTCGAGTTTGTCTCCGACATCGCTTCCGGTTATTGATGACAGATGCAGCATGCTGAAATCGTCATGCAGCTTTTTCATCACCGGGATCAGATCATCGGGAGAAACGGTGGCGAACAGACGCCGCTCGCGCTTGATCTGAATATCGCGCACTTTATCGCCGAACGCGCCGGTCATTGCGTTCTTCATCGCCTCTTCTTTTTCAAGGGAGGGTTTCGTTTCCTGGGGAACAGTAGTTTCAGCCATGTTATACAGCAACCTCTTTCGGAGTCGTTTGTTTTACTTTTTTCTCTTTCTTCTTTTCATCGAGCGTCGAGAGCAGTTTCACAACGCCGTCCATGAGCGCCTCCGGCCGTATGGGACAGCCGGGTATATATGCGGAAACGGGTATCACTTTGTCGATACCGCCTTCGCACGAGTAGCAGCCTTTGAACACGCCGCCCGAACAGGCGCAGGAGCCCACGGCAACCACGAATTTCGGTTCCGGCATCTGATCGTAAATGCGCTGCAGACGTTTTTTCATCTGCTTCGTCACCGGACCGGTACACACCAGCACGTCGGCATGACGGGGCGTTCCTTTGAGGAGCACGCCGAAACGTTCAACGTCGAAACGCGGGGTGAGCGCCGCGACGATCTCGATATCGCAGCCGTTGCACGAACCCGCGTTCATATGGAGAATCCACGGAGATTTCTTTACGGCCCATTTTACAAGCTTGTTCATGGTTAGCGGCCTTCCTTCTTGCCGATCTCACGGCGCATGAGAATGATGAGGCTTAAGCCCGTGATCGCGAGATATATCGTCACGAGCGGGAGCGGCACGTTCGTTGCCGTTCCGAAGATCAGCGCGACGATGTGAATAATCGTGAAAAACATGGCGAATACGAAGAACTGAAAGTAGTTCACCTTCGGGTGTCCGCCTTTGACTTCTTCGCCGCAGGCATATGCCTCGTCCTTGCCGTCACGCTTTGAGCCCTTGGCCGCAATGAGCTTGCCGGATAGAAACATGACATATACGAGCACCACAAATATAAGAAACGCAACAGGCGGAGTCAACAGGAATGAAAGATCCATAATCAGCCTCTCAGGTTGTTGAGTTTGCGGATATCAAGCGAACCGGTCTGACGGTAGGTATGAATGATGAACGCGAGCACGACAACGGCGACGATCACTTCGATGAGAAGCATCGTTATGAAGAGCGTCTGGCCGAGGCCCTGGCTTTTCGTGGCGTTTGCCGCCGCGAAAAGGACGAGCGTGACGCCTTTCACCATCACCTCAAGCGCGATGAGCATGCGCATGGTGTTGCGCGAGAACACGAGCACATACAATCCGATAAAAATAAGCAATCCCGCAAAATAGTAGTACATGTTATTTCTGCTCCTTAAAGAACAGTATCACGATGAAAACGCCGACCAGAAGTATGCATATCTGCCCGACAAGATCGAACGAACGGATGTTCCAGAAAAAATCACGGAACGGCGCCGAGGGACCCGTTGCCGCGTTCATCACCGGGAGGAACGGACGTGCGAACCATAATACCACGGCGAACAGAACCGAAGCGACGGGTAGTCCCGCGGTTATCATGAGTGACTCTTTGGCGTCATCCTTATCGGGACGGATAAGCGATATCGCCGAGATGAAGAGCACCGTGATGAGCCCCGCAGCAACGGAAAGTTCGAAGGCCGCGGCGAACGGAGAACCGATACGGTAAAGCACGATGGCGAGCACGGCGCTCACAGCCGCAAGCGCCAACGCGGCGCGGATGAGATCCTTTACGATGATCGAAAGGATCGCGAATGCCGTTACTGCGGCAAGCAGAAGAACGTCGATGTTCACCAGAGCACTCCTTTTCCAATGACGGCAGCCGCCGGACGGATGAAGATATCAAGCACCGGCACAAACCCGAGGCCGGAAAAAACCGCAATCGCGGCGAGCAGGAGCGCCGGTATCACCAGCGTCAGCGACGCTTCACGCACCGACTTGAACGCATCGATGGTTATACCGAAAATAGCCTTCCGCTGGAACGCGAGAAAATACCAGAGTGTGAGCACGCTCACGAGCGTGGCGATGAAGCCGAGCACCGTATTCCCCGAGGAGAACAGCGCGATGAGTATGAAAAGCTTGCTCCAGAATCCGCCGAGCGGCGGTATGCCTGCGATAGAAAGCGATCCCACGGCGAACGTCCCCGCGGTCACCGGCATGCGGCTTCCAAGCCCGCCCATCGATGAAAGATCGCGTGAACCGGTGCGCTCCTCGATGGCCGCGACATTCACGAACAGAAGCGATTTTAAAACCGCATGATTGAACAGATGAAAAACGCCCCCGAGTATGCCGAGCGGCGTTCCCGAGAAAAGCCCGAGCAGTATGTAGCCCATCTGGCTTACGCTCGACCAGGCGAGCATACGCTTGCTGTTGTTCTCCATGATCGCGGCGATGGCGCCGATGACCGCGGATGCGATACCGATGATGAGCATGATCGATGTCATCGCCGGTGTCACGCCGAGCACGTTGAACATGAGCCGCATGAGCGCGTAGAGTCCCACCGCTTTGGTGATGATACCGGCGAGCGCTACCGATACGGCATTCGGCGCCGATGAGTACGCATCCGGCACCCACGTATGGAAAGGAACGAATCCCGATTTGAGCGAAAGACCCGCGATGAGACAGGCCGCGGCAAGGAGCGTCATCCTGGCGTTGGCGGGATTTCTCACCGCTACGGAAATCTCGGCGAACGAAACGCCGCCCGAGATTGCATACAGCAGAAAAATACCGAGCAGTATGAACATGGTCGCCACCGCGGAAAGCAGCAGATATTTGAAACCGCCCTCAAGGCCTTCGCGGTCGCGCGAGAACGCGATGAGCGCGAATGTGGAGAGCGACGCAACCTCGATGAACACATACAATGTGAAGATATCGGTTACGAGCGTGAGTGCGTTCATACCGGCAACAGCCATAGCGGCGATGGCGTAGAACGTGTAGCCTTTCGTGAACTTGAGCGCAACGATTGCGGTGACAAACGCGATGAGCACGATGAGTGCGAGCATAAGCTGCGTCAGACCGTCGATGGAAAGCATGAAAACACCGGGCATATGGAGATCCGCGCCGGTAAAAAGAGCCGAGCCTTTCGTGAACACAAAGCCCACGATACCGGCAAGCACCACGGTCATACCGAGAAAGATATACGGCGCATATTTCCGCATGAACGACAATAGGAGCGCCGCGAGAACCGGAACGATGATAAGTGAAAGTATCATTTGAGTACCCACACAAGCAAAGCTATGATAACGCCGACTCCGGCGAGTGCCCACGAGAGATAGGTGCCGAACAGACCCGTGTGTGCACGCTTGACGGCGTTCGATGTCATCACGGTGATGCCGTGCAGCAGTTTATCGAAGATCCAGTTGTTCGCACGATCTATCATGAACAGACCCTGCGCGAGAAAGCCCTGTACCTTGAGCCCCACATCGTACGGATCGAAATACCGCTTTTCAGCAAGCGAATAAACCGTTTTCAGCCCCGGCGCATAATGTATATGATCGGCCGCATGAAGCGCGCTTTTGCTCTTCAACACGCCGAACAGATGGCTGAGAAATCCGAGTGTGAGTGCGCCGATGCTCACCCAGAACAGCATACTCATCACATTGATGCCGCCGCCCAGGTGATGACCGTGAAAGGCGTCTGCCGGAAGTATCGGCTCGATGAGATTCTTGAGCGGAAGCTGATTCCACAGACCGAATATGATGCAGCCCGCGGCAAGTGTTACCATCGGAACGAGCATGGCCAAGGGACTTTCCTTAACCTTCGCGTTCGCTTCATCGCGCTTGCCGAGGAAGGCGGCGTGACCGAGTTTGAGGAATGATGCGAACGTGAGCACCGCGCCTACTTCAGCTGCTATATAGAAGATATACATGAAATTATTGCCGCTTTCTTTTGCAAACTCAACGGCACCCTCGAACACAAGCTCCTTGGAGAAAAAGCCGTTAAAGCCCGGAAAACCGGAGATTGACAGCGCCGCGATTGCGAAGCAGATGAAGGTAACCGGCATGTTCCGCGCGAGTCCCCCGAGCTTTGAAAGGTCGGTGGTGCCGGTGCGGTGTTCAACCGAGCCGCCGGTCAGGAACAGCGTGCATTTATACATCGAGTGATTGAGCATGTGAAATATACCGCCGGCGATGCCGATAGGATTCCCCGTACCGATGCCGAGTATCATGTATCCCACCTGCGATATCGCGTGATACGAAAGCAGGCGTTTGTAATCCTTCTGAACAAGCGCCATAGCCACGGCGAAAACGATGGTCACCGCGCCGAGCGTGAGAAGCACCAGATTCATCGATACAGTCACTTTGAAGAAGTCGAGTGCCACGCGGGAAAGCAGATAGATGCCGAGCAGTTTTTCAAGCGCGGCGGGTATGTATGCCATCACGGGAAGCGGCGCGTCGAGCGCGGCGTCCGGTATCCAGGTGTGAAACGGCATGGCACCCGCTTTGGCTGCGGCACCGGTCATCATGAGTATGAACGCGGCGACAAGCTTGGGGCTCGTGAGCGCGAGTTTCATATCGGTCATCGTGAAAGAACCCGCTGCCGATGCGGCGATTGCGATACCGAGTATGAGTGCGAGGTCCGACACGCCGACGATGATCAATGACTTTGCGGCCGTCACCCATGCGCCTTTGCGGCCGATGGCGATGATGCCGTAAAGCGGTATCAGGAGTGCGCCCCAGAACACAAGCATGAGCACGAAGTTATTGGACAGCACTGCGCCGTAGCTGAACGCGGCGGTGAAGAGAAAGTACGGATAGTAGAGTCTCAGCCAATCTTTACCGCGCATGAATGCCGCGGAGTAAATTGCGAGGAGAAACGAGAACGACGATGCCGCAAGCAGGATGAATTTACTGAAATGATACAGCCGGAAATCGATGTTGATGCCGAACGGAAGCCATGCTGCGAACACACGCACTTCATCCGTGGTGCGGAACAGCACAATCGCGAGATAGAGGCCGAATGCCGTTGCGAGAAGCGTTACGATCTCGCGCACCCAGCGTACGCGTTCGGGGAACAGCATGCCGATGAGCGCCGCGGCGAAGGGAACGATGATGGCGAGAAGAATCATTGTTTCGTTTGTCATTTGACTAAACCGTGCATGGTAGTTTGTGCGAGCGTTATGAAATTCATCGGATAATTCATGAGAAAGCCGATGACGAGTGAAAGCCCGGCGAGTATAGCGACCGTGACGACCATGGTAGCCGATCCTTCTTTGACCGACGCCGTTTTTTCATCACCGCGATGGTCACCGAGGAAAACCATGTTGAAAACGCGGATGAGATAGAGCATGGTCATAACCGCTCCGAGAATGAAAAAGCCGGCAATCCATGTTTTTCCCGCCGCCGCCGTTGCGCTGATAACCTGAAACTTCGAGAAGAACCCGCCGAGCGGAGGTATACCCATGATGGAGAATGCGCAGAGCGCGAATGCCACCGCAGTGACCGGCATGGTCTTTATCAGACCGCCGAGTTTGCGTATGTCTTTCACGTGTGTTTTCTGCTCAACGATACCGGCGCAGAGGAATAATCCCGCTTTGCCGAGACCGTGAACCAGAATGTACAAAACGGCGCCAGCTACACCGAGGGGGCTTCCAATTGCAAGACCGAGAAAGATGAAACCGATTTGACTGATTGTCGAATATGCGATGATGCGTTTGATGTCATTCTCAACGAATGCCGCACCCGCGGAGACAAGTGTACTTGCCGCGAGCAGCACCGGGAGCCACGTATGCCAGAAATCCGGCATGATGAGTGTTGATGAGAATATGCGCGCGAAAACGTAGATACCGATTTTCACCAGCACTGCGGCGTGGAGAATGGCCGTAACGGGTGTTGGTGCCACACCGGCATCGGGGAGCCATACCTGCAGCGGGAGCGTTGCCGATTTCGAGAGAATGCCGAAGAGCATGAGCAGCATCACAAAGGCGGAAACATTCTGCCCTTTGAGGAGCGTCAGATCCGCCGTGCCTTTTTCATTATAGAGCATGATGAAGCCGACGAGCATGACCAACGCGCCAAGTACCGTTATAAGGAAGGCCTTGTTCGCTTTCCATACGGTATCGTTGCCGCGGAAGAAACCGATGAGCCGCCAGCATGCGATAGCCGATATTTCCCAGAAGGTGTACAGTATGAAGAGATTGGCCGAAAAGACCAGGCCCATCATCGCACCGACGAACATGATGACGATGAGGAAGTATTCATCCTGATTTTCATAATGGCTGATATAGCCTATCGAGTAGAGGACGATAAGCGCGCTTATAAAGGAAGAAACGCACGCCACGAATACCGCCAGCCCGTCAACCACGAAAACAATGCTCAGAAAGTCGAACAGGTAGTAGCGGATGACGAACTCCGGGTTCCCCGCGGCGATATACATCAGCAGCGGTATTCCCGCCGCAAACGTAGCCACTGCCAGGAGCAGCGCGAAGGCGTTGCGCAGTTGTTTGGAGATGCGTCCGACGAGCGGGATCAAAAAACACCCGACGAGCGGAATGAGAATCATTGCGAGTACGTATTTGCTCACGTTCATGTCCTTAAGCGAGACCTGAAT
This sequence comes from Spirochaetota bacterium, assembly GCA_016214035.1. GTDB lineage: Bacteria > Spirochaetota > Brachyspiria > Brachyspirales > JACRPF01 > JACRPF01. The sequence goes on from JACRPF010000020.1 coordinate 23,919, forward strand.
ACCGGATGATACGGTAGGCGACCTATACTATCAAAGCGGCAATATTTGTCAAGCATTTTTTGAAAGAATTCCCGCGTTCGGGATGCTCCGGCAATCAATTTCCTATCTTGTGGCGCCCTCATGAGCAAACGAAAGTACGCAGGTTATCGAATTGCCGTGAGTTTCCGTCGTCAGGATGCGGTATACGCCGTTGCGATTCGCTATTTTTTCAGCTCCGATCGATGCACCATGCGCATGTTCCACCGTATAGGCGGCTTCGCGGTAATGCAGTTCCGTCTTTTCCGGCAGCGAGGATATCGTGCTGATGCTTTCGCCGTCGGTCTCTATGAGCGGTACCGTGAACGCAATCTTTTCAACCGGAATGCCGCTGACGGCCGCCTGAATCAAAAGTGTTCCGCGGGCAAGTCCGTATGTTTCAACCACGCGTATCGTACCGATTACATAGCTGACCGTGAACATGACACGGTCGGCCGCTGCCGCCTTCACCGCTACTACCGCCTCGGCATCAGTATGCGCCGCAAGCGAATCCCACACACCGCCGGAAAACCAGCGCACACCGATGGCACAGGGGACCGCCGGCACGGTGCCTTCGGGGACCGTGTATCTCGGTTCAGCGGTGAACGGCATGGCGAGTGCCGATTCAAGCGAAACGCCGTCCATGCAGAAACGGCCGAGACCGGTGGCGTCGTAGTGAGGATCGGCTTTGGTATCGATTTCTATTCCCGTACCGCAGGCAACCGCAAATACTTTATGAAACGCATCGGGACATTCAAAAACGTATCCGCCGATATCCACCGGTGCCGGTGCTTCCGCGATGGTATCATCGGCGAAAAGCGCTGCAAGTCCGAGAAACGATGATGCAAGCAGAAGATATACCGACGGATAACCATAACCGTCGATGCCTACTCCCTGCTCGTACGTATACGCATTCTTGATATGCCGCGGCGGGTTCATGCCGTGTATCCAGCGGTTCATTGCCCGCGCCGAGAGATGCGCCTGACGTTTGAACGCACCCGCAAGCGCTTTATCGGTAGCGGCATAACGACGCGCTTCAATCTCACACAAAGCCGCGATGATAGCTTCCTGAAACTGAAACTGCGCGGAACGTCCGCCGTAGGGGACATATCCGCCGGGAGACAAAAAGAGCAATGTTGACAATGCGCCGCGCTGAAGATTGCGGTTCAGAACACCGCTCAACGTTCCGTTGTATCCGCTTACCAGCGCCGTCGCTATCTGCAGCCGTGTGGTTATATCGTAGGTGATCGGATCACCGGGGTCGCGGTACATGCCGAGGTCGGAAAAATGTTCAAGCTGATGCGGCATGTATGTATCGAAAAAACGGTTCCCCCAGAGCATTTCCCCCGCAGCGCCGATACCGAACGCCTCACGCATACACTCTCCGGCGGACGCATAGACGGCCCAATTATAAATGTCTTCCATCTTTCTTTTCGGAACGACATTCGTATAAATATTCTCAGGAACAACGCGCGATATCCAATCGGTCCACGATGCGTGTTTATCGCCGGGCGCTATGCCTTTCGCACAATACCATGCGGTGGCAAGTTCGCGCATCCAGAAATCGGGCGATTCGCCTTTACCCTCGGCAAGACGGCGTGTGCACCAGTCCATACTTTTGGCAACGGCACCGGAAAGATCCATCGCCCGGCCGAACGCGTTGAGTACCGCCGCCGATGATGCGAACCGCGGCGATGTCTGTGCCCATTCTTTTTTGAACAGCGGATCAATGATGGCGCCGTCTGCGTTCTGCCATTTTACCGCGGTGCGGACTATCTTTTCCGACATGACGAGGTAATCGTTCGTTGCAACACCGCTCCCGATAAACGGCGCATTACCCGCGCGTTTGAGTACGGAGCGCACCTTGTCATACAGCGCGTGAGAATCTTTTTCGACCGGCAGTGTCCGGAAAGCGTTACGTTTGCCGTTCGTATCGATAACCCCGGTATCGGCCATGCTTACCGCTGCACGCGGGCGCTGCCGCCTTTCATGGTTTTTTCCACCTCGGTGATCCATGCCATCGAGGTGTCGCCCGGCGTGGTCATCGCCAGTGCACCGTGCGCCGCGCCGCAGTCAACGGCGTACTGCGCATCCTTGCCGGCGAGAAAACCGTACGCGAGACCGGATGCGAAACTGTCGCCGCCGCCAACGCGATCGTATATCTCAAGATCCGGATATTTCCGGGATTCGAAGAATTTGCCGTCATACCAGAGCACCGCACCCCAGTCGTTTACCGACGCCGTCTTCACTTCGCGGAGCGTCGTCGCCACCGCTTTGAAGTTCGGGAATGCGGCGACCGCTTTTTCTATCATCTTCTTGAAGTTCGCGGGATCGAGACCGGTGATATTCTCGTCAACACCCTCGACGGCGAAACCGAGTGCCGCGGTGAAATCCTCTTCGTTGCCTATCATCACGTCAACATATTTTGCAATCTCACGGTTCACCGCCTGCGCCTTTTCCTTGCCGCCGATAGACTTCCAGAGCGAGTCGCGATAATTGAGGTCATAGCTCACGATGGTGCCGTTCGCTTTCGCCGCCTTCATCGCCTCAATGGTGACATCGGCCGTCGTGGCCGACAGCGCAGCATAGATGCCGCCGCAGTGAAACCATCGTACTCCTTCTTCCTTGAACAGTGTATTCCAGTCGATATCGCCGACCTTCAGCTGCGACGACGCGCTGTTGCCGCGGTCGGACACGCCGAGCGCCGCGCGTATACCGTAGCCTCGTTCGGTGAAGTTAAGCCCCACCCGGGTATTCCGCCCCACACCGTCGAACTTCACCCAGCGAATATGCGAGGTGTCCACCCCGCCCTGCAGAATGAGATCCTGTAATAGATAGCCGACATCGTTCTCCGGTATCGCGGTGACGACAGTCGTTGTCAGATTGAAGCAGCGCCGGAGTCCGCGTGCGACGTTATACTCGCCGCCCCCTTCCCAGACCTTGAACTCGCGCGCGGTCTTGATGCGCGTGTCACCCGGATCGAGACGTATCATCACTTCTCCGAGCGAGGCCTCGTCCCAGCGGCATTTGTTTTTCGGTTTTATCGTAAGCGCCATATCAGACTCCTTGATATATGAATAATCGTCAGTATATCATATCGGATTGTTTTTGGAATGGTGCGCCTCATCCGCCGGTGTACCGAACCGGAACAGTATCTATTCCTGCAGCACACCGGTGACAGTTTTTCCAGTCTGCGGGGTTATTCTTATGTGACAAGGAACGGCATTTTTATGTATCGGGAGCGGATATGCGTTTACACGTGATTTTCGCCGTATTTTCGCTGTGCTTTTCACTGAACGCCGCGGGTGACCGCATGCGTATAGCGGTTATGGATCTCACCCCGCAGATTGGGTACTCCGCGGCCGAGGCGGCTCAGGTAAGCGTCCTTCTTCGCAGCAGAATAATCGCCGAGCGGATGTTCGAGGTCGTCGAGCGGTCCCAGATAAACACCATACTGCAGGAGGCCGAGTTTCAATCAACCGGATGCACTGATAATTCCTGCGCTGTGGAGATAGGGAAAATACTGTCGGTGAACCGCATGGCGGTTGGAACCGTTGGGGTATTCTACAGTAAGATAATGATATCAGTCCGTATCGTCGAAGTGGAATCCGGCAAGATAATACTTTCCGAGGACATGTTCACCACCGAGTCATCCATTTTTGACGACATCACCGCGCTCGCGAAAAAGATATCCGCAACCGCCCGCTCGCTGCGCGGCAAAGTGAAGTTAAGCGACATCGAAGCGCTTATCCAGGCGAAGTCATATCGCGATGCCGGGAAGCTCCTTGAGATTTACCTCGACCAGAACGGTTCATCCGATTCCACCGCACGCCTGTATGAATCGATTTGCCGCGGCATTGCCGATGAAAACCTTAACGCCACCGAGACGTATATGGAGCTTAAACTGTATGAACAGGCAAAGGCTTCAATGAAAGAATCCATATCGCTCTTTCCGAACCAGGTAAAATATTCCGAACGTCTGCATCTGATTGAAAGCATAGAAAGCACGTATAAGACCACCGGCAAATCGGAGTACATCAAGGGTATGGATACGGTTCCTTATAAACTGTATTTCGGATATGTGCTGCATCTTCCATTTCTTGAAGTGACCGATGCCGCCACATCGAAGACCATAAGCACCACGCTCGATTCATTCACCGACCTCGGCTGTTTCGGCGTTGAGGCGTGGTGGACGCCGTTTTCGTTCTTCAATATACCGGTTATCGGCAGCTGGCTGAAACTGACGGCGCTGCCGAGCATCGGCACGTCACTCGTCTGGGGGGACATGATGCGTGTCAAGAGCGCATACGATGTCAATGCCTTCGATATATCGGATGCGGACAGCTTCAAGTCGATGCAGCAGTCGTTCAATGACGGCAGCTATATCAACGCGAACCTCTCGCTGGGATGCTACGGCGCAGTGCAGATATATACCGTGCTCATCGGTCTCGGCGGCGAGGTGAACTGCACCTACGCTTCAACGAAAATGCGGTTCACCGGCCACACCGACACATCGTCACTCTGGTATCTGCAGTCCGGTGTCTCGGCATTCATCGCATGGAGCTTTTCCGGAAACTGGACATGCTATATACGCCTGCGCGGTGTGGGCGGACCGGCGTTCGGCTCCGTCAACACGTCGTTCGGATTAGGTTTTTAAGGATACTGCAATGAAAACAACGACACTGATTCTGCTCTGTGCATTGCTCCTGCTCAACGCCTGCGGGAATATATCTCTCGGCGGAACGACGGCAAATCCCTTCGACGCGGTGTCATCGTGGACGAATTTCAAACCGATGGTCCCCTCCGCATCGATCAAAGTGACCGCCGGTGCGTCATACGCCGTCACTAATGCCGGCATCGGCGGCGTGACAGGATGGAACGCAACCAACGTCACGCCGCTGTCGATATTCTATGATCAGACGAATTACCTGTATCTGCTCTTCAAGACCAATGACATACCGATGATAGCCCGGTTCAGTCTGTTCAGCGGCACCTTTCAGGAGATAGTTCCGCTTTACTGCGGCACGACAACAAGCATGTATGTACCCGCGAATATCGACGCATTCGGAAGCGGCGGACTCTATCTTAAAAGCATTTGCTATTATAATCCGAAGAACGGCGTCTGTGAAACCGCATCGCTGCAGTCGATGACGACCTATTATCTGTACAACATCTCAAATCTGAGCTACTACGAATGGTATGCGAATTCGACATTCGCGCTTGCGTATAACCCGCGCAGCATCGGCGCATTTTTGAGCGGCACCGCCGTATTTCCGGTTGCCGCATACAAAAACGCTACAGCTATCAGCATACTGAAAAGCCTGAATGGACCTGGGTTGACGAACTATATCCTTCCGGCGGGACACTTTGCACATGCGGTCTCCTGTGCCGGATCGTTTGCCTATGCGCTTGATAATGTCTCACACGCACTGTATCGGTTCTATATAACAAACGCGCGTACATCATATTCCTATTCTGATTCCGTCCCGGGTATCTATGAAGCCGGCGGCGGCAGCATCTCCGCTGTAATACCGGATGCTTCCGCTTTTGCGGGATTCTGTGTCACCGCGGGACCGTCCGGCAAATACCTCTGGATGCTCACGACGGACAATCCGCCGTCGCTGGTCAAATACACGATTACTGAAACAGCGCAATAACTCCCGAAAACATCCGGCTACATTAGAACTGATTACGCTATATGATGAACGGTGACCGGGGATTGACGGCGGACAACGCATCGGGTACACTGCTGTCAACGGATAAGCATCCGCCTATCATGTCCGCAGGAACCCGCAATGGCACGCATTTATGACAAGGCCTTTTTCAATAACGATATCGTCCCCATCGGTGATGCATCACTCAGCATCGCAAGCTCCGCGGTGCTGTACGGACTGAGCGTTTATACCGTGTTCCCCGTCTCGGTGACGGCCGATAAAACGCTTCTGGCATTCCGTCTCGGTGACCATTACCGTCGTCTCATCAACTCCGCGCGCATCATCGGCATCGACACCTTCGAGACGTCGTGGACCGAAGCACGTTTCCTAGACACGGTGAAAAAGGTCGTCACCGCAAACAACGTCAGCGAGAACGTGTTCGTGCGTACCACGGTGCATGTGAACGAACTTGTTGCGGGCACGCGCTCGCGGGGACTGTCAACCGTACTCAGCATGTTCCTCTACGAAGCAAAACCCATCGTACCGCAGGACGGCGCACGCCTGAAAACAAGCGTGTGGCGCCGCGTCCCCGATTATTCCATACCGTCGCGGGCCAAGGTGAACGGTGCGTATGTGAACTCCGTACTCGCCAAACAGGATGCCATCGACAGCGGCTACGACGACTGCATCTTTCTCGACGTCGCGGGACATGTCTGTGAATTATCCGCCGCGAACATCTTCATCGTGCGCGACGGCGTGCTGCTCACGCCCGACACGGGAGTGGATCTACTTGAAGGCATCAACCGGAAAACGGTGCTTGAGATAGCCGCAGACATGAATATCCCGGTGAAAGAACGGACGATAGACCTCACCGAACTGTATATAGCCGACGAGGTGTTTGCCGCGGGCACTTCGGCATTCATCGCGCCGGTGAAAGAGGTCGACGCCCGCATGGTGGGCAACGGGCGAATGGGTCCGATTACCGCAAAGATACGCGAAGAATGGACGCGTGCACTTACCGGATCCGACAAAAAGTATGAACGGCTCGTTACCGCCGTGGGACACGCGGACTGATTTTCCGCTATTGCAGTGATGTGATATCGAACATCTTTATTTTGTATTTATCGGTTACACGCAATTTCTTGCCGTGCAGATTCACGCTGATATTACGCGGAGCACTGAATCCATATTCTCCGAGTCCCTGTTCGCCGAGCGTTGACAGGAAGGTTCCATCCTCCTTGAATATCTGCACACGGAAATTCCCCGTATCGGCAACGAATATCTTGTTATACGCAACGACAAGCGAATAGGGATAGTTGAACTCCCCGAGCCTGCTCCCGCCGAGACCGATGATGCGCGAAAACGAACCGTCAAGTTTGTACTGGACGATGATACCGAGCGGGCGGTTGATGAGATAGAAGTAATTATCCGACGCGTAAAAGAAGTAATCCTTGATACGGTATGTATAATAGAAAAAATTCGCAAGCGCGGGTGAAGCGTTGGTGGTCACATGGCTCATGACGTCGAACGAGCCGCTGTTCAGATTGATGCCCTGCACGCTCGTAAATGCGAAATTCTGGGCCTCCGCATTGCCGGTGTGCTGCAGCCGGTGAATCTCCTGCCAGCCGGATGCCATCGAGAATGCATAATAAGAAGCTGAGTTCTTCGTGAAAATTGACCCATACGGAAATATCGTGGATATCCCCGTCGGCGTTGCGCTTCTCAGAGATAATCCGTTGCTTACTTTCAGGAATGAGATGAGATTCGTCGGCTGACGGTTCGTAGCCACCGCATCTGCGTTGTATGCCGCAAATTTTTCCGATACCGTCCGATCGAATGACTTACCGTTGCGGTATATCATCGGAATGGATATGTAGCAGTTCGTGACAATCGTCGCCCCGAAGCTGTTATACTGATATGTCAGTACCAGGGTATTATTCGTCATATATCCGTCAATGTCTTTCTGCTCGACCAGAAGCATGTTGATGATCTCTTTCCCGTACAGGTGCCCCTGATTGATGTAATTATAACTGTCAAGACTCCCGAGACCGCCGACGGATGTATTCGTAATGAGGCTTGGATCATACTCACGCATGATCGTATTGAACTTTGTCATCTCTCCGTTATAAAGTTCAACACCGGACAGCTGCAGCAGCCGCTGTATGCTGTTGCCGGTATGCGCGACTTTGTCATGACGGTCCAGCCGCCAGAGGTTATCTTTTCCGTAGCCGTATCCTTCCGTCGGTTCGGAACCGAAATAGTCGGCAATAAAATAATTTTCAAGTATCGTTGAGTTTTCTGAAAAATACACGATATTGCGTATCTCGCCGATATTCATGAGCGCGGCATCATCACGCATGTATTCCATCTCGATATACCGCGGCGAGGTCATGGCTGAGAATTCATTGGTAAGCACCGCGCCGCGTTTCGTCGTCGCCAGTATGCGGTAGGTATATACGGTGCCGGCGTTGAGTCCGGCATCACGATAGGTGGTCGTATTCGCCTCGGTCACGGTGTGTATCGTCGCAAGCGAGGAAGTGCTGGCGCCGCGCTGTATGATATACGATGCGAAGTATTCGCCGTCGTACCGGTTCCATTTGAAGGATATCTCGTCGAACTTGATGCCGGTTACGGACAATGCCGCAGCGGAGACCAGCGTGTTCGTCTTAAGCTCATATGCGGCCGCCGGGTCGTACGGATTCGTCCGGTTGCGTGTGCAGGAAACGGAAACGATGACAAGCGCAGAGAAAATCAGTATGATGTGTTTCATCGATATACCCCCGGTTAATAGGTGAATGAGAACGAGCATGCAACGGCCGGTGCGCCGTTACGGAATTCGGGGTACAAGGCAAAGCCGGATGCCGGCACTCCGAATGCCACTTCCCGCTGCGCACGTTCTATATCGCCGGATATCATGCCGGCGACAACGACAGCCTGCGTCACCGAATAGAGCCACACGGTGCCGTAGGTGATAAGCCCGATAAGTGCCACCGTATCGGCGGCGGTGGTGGCAGCGTACAGGTCACGCGCCTTCGCCTGATTGGCGGCGAGGTCGGCCGCGGACCAGGTAAGATAATTGTTATACTCGTTGTATGAATATTGCGCGAAAATAGCCGCGCCCGCCGCGGTGAGTGCCGAGGCGATGAACGTTGAAAGGCAGACCGTACCGTTGACGGGGTCGTCGTTGTAGAACTGGCCCCACCCGGGCACGAGCGCGGACTGGAATCCGGCGATGACCGGATATTTGCGCTGCGTGAAAAGGAGCGTGGCCATGCTGTTGAGCTTGCTCACGGCGAACTCAACCTTCTCGGTCACGATGACAGCGCCGGTCTCCACATCCACAAGCCGCGCGGTGATGATGTAATTCCCTTCCACCTCGGCGATGGACCCGGCGAGAAAGCAGTTCGCCGATATGAAACGCCCCGCCTCGAGCGCGGTCTCCCTGCTCGCAAGCCCCGTCATCGAGAGCTCGAGTTCCTTCATCGCCTTATCGATGTTCTCCCGGTCGATGACATTGAACGTTCCGGTCTTTTTTATCTCCACGGCCAGCAGCGACGCTATGACCTCATTGATGCGGTTCTCCTCTGCCTTTTTACCGGAGGCGCTGAACGGGAACACCGCAATGGCGTTTCGGTAGCGGTCCTTCGCCTGCTGGCTGAACGACACCGCTATCTTTTTCGCGAGCGATTCGACGCCGAGTGTCACCATTGATTTTGATTTTGCGGTTCCTGAAACGGACTGGGCGGACATGAGACAGGGAATACCGATGAGGAGCAGTGCACAGAATCGACGCATAGATAACTCCGTGTGTATCGTTTATTGCATCATAGCTTATATCTATTTGATGTCAATAATCATAGCGCGGGAACTATCCCGCAGCCCAGACCAGGAAATACAAACCCATCGGGACGATTTCCTCCATGTCTTTCACGTTTTCCTCCATATGAAATATCCCGCATCATGAGTAGTATAAAGCACGCCGCACGTTCAGGCGAATACCCGTGTAAGGACCGCATCATGCGCTTTTCCATCTTCACCGTAAGCCTTCCCGATTACTCCCCCGAAGAAGCCCTCAAAGAGATGAAGGCCGCCGGATATGAAGGCGTTGAATGGCGCGTTACCGATCAGAAACCGTCCGCCGACGGTAAGCCGTCGTTCTGGGCGGGCAACCGCTGCACGTGGCCGCTCGCAAGCTTCGTCGAGGATGCGCCGCGTATCCGCGCGATGACGGAAGCCGCCGGTCTTGCGATGCCGTCGGTGGGAACCTACGTTTCCTGCGAAGATCTCGCATCCGTTGAACGCGCGATGCAGGGTGCCGTGAAACTCGGCGCACCGATGCTCCGCGTGGGCGTTCCCGGCTATGACGGCAAAGCGGCATATCTCCCCATCGTGGACCGTGCCGTGGGGGCGTACCGCGAGGTGGAAGCTATGGCAAAGCGCATCGGCATTCGGGCATGCATAGAGATGCACATGAATACCATCACGTCATCGGCAAGTTCTGCGGCCGCGTTCGTACGTCATTTCGACCCGAAGTATGTGGGCGTTATCCATGACTCGGGCAACATGGTATATGAAGGCTTTGAACAGTACCGCATGGGGCTTGAGATACTGGGACCGTATCTGGCGCATGTTCATTTCAAGAATGCATGCTGGCAGAATGCCGGAACCCGTCCTGACGGTTCAGCCGACTGGAAATCTGTCGCCGCACCGTTCAAAAAAGGAAGCGCAAATCTCGCAGCGCTCATGACGGCGCTCAAGGCCGTGGGTTATGACGGATGGATGTCGTTCGAGGATTTCTCAACCGAGGAACCGCTTGTCGACCGTATACGCGGGAATATTGCGTTCGTAAAAGAAGTGTATAAGACGGTCTCGGCTTCGTAGACAGCACAGGACAGCCAGGATAGGACAGCGGGGCATGCCCCGCTGTCCTATCCTGGCTGTCCGTTTCACCATCATGCCGTATCCGCATCACCGCGGGCTTTTTTAGCCCGGCGGTTGACGGCACTGCGGAGACGTGAGGCCTGTATCGAGGCTTCGTTCCTGTTCCCGAGCGTACCCATCACCGCATTGAGCATGGACGACGCCTCCACATACGCCCCGTCAAGGGCCGCAACCGACATCGCGGTCATCTCGCGCATCCGGGCCTTTTGAGCCTGCTGCTCGGCATTGACCTTGAGCGCGTTGGTTGTTACCGAACGCAGACGTGCATGCCAGCCGTCGATGTTCACGCCCCTTTCAGCAAGCTCGTTTCTGTTTTGTGCGAGGAGTTCGATGACTCCTTCACAGAATCCTATCGTCTCAATCGTTGTGTGTGCCATAAAGCACCTCCTTATTTTATTTGTAGGCTCCACGGTCCATCCCCCGGCGCGCTTCGGTGTCTGTCCGGCGGTGCTTACGATATCGTATACGAAAAGGTGTTGCATTGCCGCAAGTGCAGAATATTATTTTCTGCATGCAGAAGTTTTATTTCTGCATACCGCGGGATCATTTCCGCACTCAGATGGGATCCATCTGCATGTATCGCTCATCATTCCAGACTCAGATGATGATGCGCCGCATACGGAGGAAAGGTATCTGCATGCAGCGGCCGGTATTCCGAATTCAGAAGGACTATCGCGGCATGTATCGGCGGGTATTCCGCATTCGGCGGTTTTGTTTCCGGGTGCAGCGCAGGTTCTGCGGCGTTCAGCGGGAATACTGCGGTAGATGTCGGGAACAATTCGAAATGTATCGGGACGAGGCAACAGTAAGCGGAAGGGAACATACACCTCGGAGAACAAGGGGCTGAAGCCCCTTGTTCTCTGAGGTTATTACTCCAGTTTCAGCGTACCGAAATAGTAACATCCGCCGCCGTCGCCGATACCGCCTGCCCACTCGAGCCAGCCCTTTCTGCCGGCGCCGTCATTGTCGTTGACGGCGAATGAGAATGCCATCTCTTTTCCCGCGGCAGCCTGGAACACGGGCGATATGGCATACGACGGAATTTTTATCTCATACACCGTGACATTTCCACGGCGAAGTACCGTTGCCTCAACACCCTGCGGACGGGCGCCTGCGGTGTAGGAAGGCACGATATCGGCTGACGGGATGACGCTGTGCCGGAACACGAGCGGTTTGCCGTTCACCCGGCCGATGCAGAATTGCGCGTGTGACTGCCCATCGCTTGTGCTGTCCGGATTGAAATCGAGCTGGAGACTGTCGTCATTCCACATACCGGAAACACTCCCGCCGGCCGCGCTGTCGATATCGTCCTCGACCTCTGCCGCGATGATGATATCCTCACCCGAACGGCGTACCCATACCTTGGCGCTGATGTCGGCGTCGTTCTTATAGTCCTTCATCTTAACGCCCGCTCCGCCGCTGAGCTTTATCGGCTCGCCGCCCCGGTATTTATTCATGTCGCCGTCTATCGTTATTGATCCGGCTACAGGTGCGGAAGCGCGGAACAGCATGCGGTTGACGGGTACCGCGGGGTTGATGCGCATCATGGAAAAATCGGCAAGTTCGAACCAGCCCTGCGACTTGTAGAACAGCGGGTTGAGCTTCATCGATACGATGTCATCGGGTATCGTGATCTTTCTTCCATATGATATCCAGTCCCCGGCAAGTTTACCCGAGAAGAACTGCGTGTCGCGCGACTGCATCTTCCCCGACGCAAGTAAATATTCTCCATGCGTGAAGAACGTCCCCTCGCCGCGCATCCTGAGTGATACGAAATAGCTCTTTCCCGGCAGCACCGTTATCGGTTTTTTGAGTGAGTAGCCGCCGATGGATGACGGTTCGCTGAAGGTGATCTTTACGGTCGGCTTGCCGTTGTATCCTTCAGGGACTATCTCCTTTTTGCCGTTGCCCCAGACGCTCCAATTTTCATCGGAGAGCGGATTATCGCCCAGAACGTTGCGCCAGAGCGGATTATCCGAGAACAGCACCGGGATGTTCCGGTAGATGCGGAAACTTTTCTGCGGGGCTTTACCGGTAAGTTCGGCGCTGATGCCGAGGAGATAATTCCCGAATGCCGCTGAGGAGTTGATGGGCAGATCGAGCTGATACGTCGTCTCCGGTTCTTTGAGCGGAAGCGATATGTCATGCTCTTTTTTTTCACCGAGGTCCGCAGCGATCTTCACCCTGGCGTCCGAAAAGACGCCGTTGTTCTTTATTTTTACGACGGCACGCAGCGTGTCTTTTGCGGTGACATCGAGTTCAGCGGGGCTCACCGCCAGACATTCCTGCAGTTCGAGTGCGCGGAGATCGGCACCGATGACCATGACCGGATGCATATCGAGCGCAAGGTCAAGCACGCCGTCGACGGTGGCCACCGTCCGTGCATTGTCCATCATATCCACGATCGTAACGGAACTTTTACCCGTGGTGATCTTCACCTGTTTCGTCTCCGCAGCAGACTTATTGAACAGGAACAGTACGTTATCGCCGCCATTCTCTTTGATACGCTCCGGATTCGTGTAGCGGTAGATGAACGCCTCTACATCCGGGCCGCTGAGGTCGATCGTCTTATAATACTCAGCTCCGGTTGTCCGGTTCACCAGTGTCTTCAAACTGAAGAACGTATATTTCGGCGTGTTATCAGGATGCACCATGCCGAAGAGACGCTCCGTGCGTGAGCAGATGAGAAACTCGTAATTCCTCACGATGCGGTTGGCATTGCCGTAGACGAGGTTGCGCGGATACACGCACGCCGACTTTTTTTTGAGCTCCTCGGTGGCTTCACCGAAGCCGTCGCGGAGACCGGACTTGGCCTCATTGCATTGCAGTCCCTTGCCCCTGCCCGTTTTGTCCAGAAATCGATTGATGACCTCAAGCCGGTCGTCACGCCAGTAGTGGTCGGCGGGATAGTCGATGTATTTCCCGATACCGAGATCATAGAGCTTCTGACAGAAATCAAGCTGACGCGCCCATACGCTTTCGGCGACGATGTTTATCTTCGGATCAACCGATCGCACCGCTTCGCTTGCGGTCTTCACCAGATTAAAATAATCCTCAGCATTGCCTTTGTTCCAGAAAAGCGAGAATTCCGACGGTTCATTCCATACTTCAAACTCGGTTATCTTTCCTTTGTATCTGCGGGCGACGTCGGTACACACGCGACGCCATTCGTTCATATCAGGCACGCTGTAGTGTCCGGCCCAGATATACTGTTTGTCAGGATACATCTGCTTGGCCATCCATTCCGGCGTGGAGAGGAGACACAGCTGGAGCCGAATGCCGAGTTCAGATTCTTTATTGATAAGCTCGTCCCAGAAATCCCAGCGGTACTCGCCCTTGTTCTTCTCGAGCCACGCCCAGCGCAGCGAATGATACCGCTCGTGATAGATCTGGAGTATGCCGCGGAACGCGCGGTAGTTCGCAAGCTTTTCGCGCAGGTCGTCGATATCATCGTCCTTATAGGGGTCGAATCCGGTGGGGTCTATGCCGCAGATGCCGAGGAAGGCCTGATCCTTTTCTTTTTCGGTAACCGGAGCGATCTCCCGAACCGCGCCCATGCGGAGCATCACATTGGTAAGTCCCATCTGAAGCTTCACCGGTTTGCCGTTCTCGGTGAGCGATGCGAACGCATTGATGCTGCCGCACACATTCTCCGGCATATCGATATCGATGCGCGCATGACCATCGGGGTCTATGGTGCAGTCAGCTTTTTTCTCACCAAGCGTCTTGCCGAAGAAATCCACGAGCGAGACCGTTGCCTGATACACGGCATTCTGTTTCAGATTGTGAACATCGACACCGAGCACGGCTTTGTTTTTATGATTATAAATAGTACTGTGGAGAAAACCGCGTGCGGGTGAAAGCTCTATCACCGGCGGTATCGGCGAATTTATGGAATCGCTCCGGGTCAGCGAGAAATAGTCGAAGAAAAAACAGCGGCGATAGGTCTCACCTGAATTCTCCTTAAGCTCAATGCGGTTCTTTCCCTTGACCGGACGGAACGAAACACTCACATCCACCGGAGTCTTATGGTCGTTGGGAAGATACACATGATGGACCGCATTTCCCGGCATGGCGACGCGCAGCGAATATTTCACGAGCGTATCGGGGTCGACATTCTCATTGAGCTGTGCCGGATTGATAGACAATATAAACGAAGGCAGTATCTTGAACCTGAGCGTACGGTACTCGGCGCCGTCATCATCCCATTCGATGTATATCTTATTCACCCAGTTCGGGTTTGCCGCCGCGGGAGACGATATGCCGCCGGGGAATTGCGGTTTGTCCACCTTCCCTTCCGCGTTCACCGTATAGGTAAAGCTGTGTTCCTTAATATTGTACCCGGGCGTATCCTTCCGCACCGAGCTGTGATTGTATTCTCGGCTGGTATACTGAATAAACTCGCTGTTCGTATTATCCGGCGCACCGAGCTGCCAGACAAGTGATGCTGCGTGCATCGGGATTGTCACGAGCGCTGCAATTACAAATAGTACCGCCGCGAAACTGCATGATTTCTTCATAAGATAGGATTTCCCTTGATATAGATTTGACGTGACAATCAGTATAGTCGGACAGGAGTGCCACGTCAAGGTGGTGTACTACCTCCCACCCGCCCCGGCCGCTTCGCTCACTCAACATACGGATTCCTACGTCCTACAGGCTTGAAGCATGTGTATTTAGCCCGGAAGCAAGTGCTTAACTGACACTTTCAACAATGACATCTCATTGGAATAAAATAACTGCTTGACGCGGTGGAATTGTTACAATACACTGTACGCAATGGTATGCGACGCAAAAGAAAATCCCCTTCGATGTAATTCACCGGTACGAACCTGCGGTATATTTCCCATTATCATCATGTTATTATTCTGCTTTTCTGCATACTCCGATTATCAGGAAGTACCCGCAGCAGTATATCCGGTTCTGCCGTCCCGGGCAGCCGACGCAAAAGGATTCATCCCCAAAGGATGGGTCATAGAAGAGCAGCAGCAGGGTGATTTGAACAAGGACGGGAAACCGGATCTGCTCATTCTTTTGCGCCAGAACAATCCTTCCAATATTGTTACGAATGACGGGATGAGTCCGGGAACGCCCTCGCTCGATTCCAATCCGCGCATTCTCGCAATAGCTTTTCAACAGAAAAAGAACGTATATACGTTAGCAGTACAGAACCATGATCTCATCCCCCGGCATGACAACCCGTGCATCGATGATCCGCTGGGCGGGGTGAGCATCGATGCGGGAAACCTGATCGTCCGGCTGCATTTCTGGGCTAATGCGGGCTCGTGGAGTACGAGCTCGATCAAGTTTACGTTCAGATACCAGGCAGCATGTTTTAAGCTCATCGGATATGACGATTCCACGAGCTGGCGGAATACCGGGGAGACTATTGATGTGAGCATCAACTACCTGACAAAAAAAGCGAAATGTGTTCTCGGGAACTACACGAATAACCTGCATACTGAGAAATGGGCGGATTATCCGGATGCGTTGGGCCCCTGTCTCGATGCGATCGGAGACGGGTCCGGTTTCAGTCCGGAGCCGCGCTCAAAGTCGTTCTGGGGGATCGGGGAGAAAGAGTGACCGAAATAGGTTTATCGAGCGGCACTCTGTATCTAAACTGCGTGAACCACATGTCGCGATGAATGAGCCGGTTTTTTCCGCTGCGGGACAATGTTTATGGCGAGTTCCATACCGCAGGCTTCGGCGTACTTTTCAAGCGTGGAAAGTTTGATGTCCCTGGCGTTGTTTTCGATACGGGATACGGCGCTCTTTTTCGTGTGCAGCTTCCGGGCAATGACATCCTGCGTGATGCCGGAGCGCAGCCGGATTTCCTTGAGCATTTTGCTTATGACTTTCATCCGGAATCCGGCATAACCGGACTCGTAACCGTTGGCGAAACCCTTATCCCGTTTCTTGCGGTCAGCAATATACTTTTGAAGATCACTCATATTCTATACCTCCGCTGGTAACTGTAACGATACTTCTTAGCCATGTCGATCTCACCCGGCGGCGTCTTCTGTGTCTTCTTGACAAAACCGTGTGTAAGCAAAACAACGTTCCCGCCGGTAAAAAAGCACAGGATACGAAAGATGTCCGAGCCGAACTTTACCCGTACCTCATAGATGCCGTCATCAAGGTGTTCGAGACACTTGGCAGGAACGAACCGCTGATTTTCTATGAGTTCAAGTGTCCAACCAACCTTTTGTGCAACCTTGCCGGAAAGGCTGTCAAGGAACTCCTGCACGGGACAATCGCCATTTACTTTATGGTAGAAATCGACTTTGCGCACCATGGGCACAGGTTAACATACATGTGAACAATAGTCAAGCCGCTTTATATGTCTTTACAGGGCCATTATTCGGTAATACGCTCTGCTTCATCAATATCTCTGCCGCGGGTGATGACAAGAAGTCCCTTCGCGCCCACATTCTTCACCAGATCATCGATCTCATCCGGCCGCGCGTATACCTGACACGCCTTGCCGGCGGCGATGATCTTCCTGATGAGTTCATACCACTGACTGAGCCGTTCCTTACCCGCTCCCGGCTGCCACTGTATCGCCTTGAGGTTTTTCATTTTGAGCAATGCATCAAGATGAACGATGGCGCCGACACCGTCAAGATGATAGAACGGATAATCCATCGCATCAAAGATGTCCGACAGATGCGGCACGCAGAACTCGCGGAACATATCCGCCGAGAACATATAGGAGCAGTCTTCCTGCACCGGAAATGTGGTACCCGGCGCCCAGATACCCGCCCAGCCTATGCCGCCGCGGTTGCCGCTCTTCGCGATGATCGTCTCGATCTCATTGAACGATGCTATCCAGATGCGCTTCATGTTCTCAAGCGCCTGTTTCAGGAGCGCGGGTCGCTCGATCATGTCGATGAGCATCGGTTCGGTGCCGTAGAGACCGGCCACGGTATCGAGGAGTCCCCCGAGCGCATACGGCGCGATGAAGTGATGACCCTTCGCGCATGCGGCCGAGCGTTTCGCCGTTTCGATGAGTAGCCGGTAATACGGATTCGTTCTGTCCGGAACAAGTGCGGCGACCACTTCGAGCGAATCCATTGATGGATGCGACCATATCGTCGTCGTGTCCACGAACTCAACAGTGCCGCCGAGTGTGCACGCCATGGCGCTCGCGCCGAGATCGAGATAATGATACGGTACCGCCTCGCCGAAATACCGCGTATTATCAATATGCCCGATAGTCCGCGTTATGATGCCGTCAACATCCATCCAGTGGCGCGTCAGATCGTCAGAAGCATCCTCCGTATTGGATTCAACTGTCGCGATGATGCACGGGCGTTCCTGATCGCCGCAGCTCCACCAGTTAGAAAGACGCGATGCGATGGCGGGCATCCTTCCGAAGTCAAACAATGATGTCCGCTCTGCGGTTGCCGTGTTGGTGTTCATCGCTCTTCACTCCTCAACGATGACGATACGCTTCATCGGCGGGACCGTGTATTCCGCACTCTGCCGGTTCTTCTGTTCGCCATCATATGCGCTTCGTATCTCATCGGCTGAAAATATCCGCTTCGAGATGATGAGTTCATCAAGAAGCCCTATGAACGAACTGTCGCCCGTGTAGCCGACACGCAACGGCAGCGGCAGCGAGAGCGATCCTACCGCAAATGCCGCCGGTATCGGGCGTTCGGCGTTGAGCTCACCGTTGAAGTAAAAGCGCGTCTTCGCGTTCGTACGGTCAACCGTGATGACGATATGCGTCCATGTCTTTAATGCCACCTTTCCCGCCGATGACGACCCGCCGTTCACCGGCTTCTCTGCTCCGTCCGGCGTGATACCCATCTCCATCTCGATGATGCCGTCCGCGTTCATATCGACATTCCACCAGCGCTTCGGATATTCGGAGACGCCGAGCATGCGTTTCATCTTGTATTTCGATACGGTATCGTATTCGAACGGACAAACCCAGAATGATATGCTGAAGTCACCGGTATCGAGCGCGGTTACGGCCTTCGGCAGATCGAATCCCGCGCCCGGCTTGTCGAACAGCATCGCCGCACCAAACGCGCCCGCAGCATATTTCGCGGTCGACGGAACGGCATGCCATCCGTTTCCCGAACTGTCCTCAATGCGTATCATGTTGGGAACATCGAATTTCCATATTCCCGTTATCCCGTCGGCGGCTTTCGCTCCGATGGAAAGTACGAACATAATTGAGATACAGACTAATGCTGCCCGCATAACTCACCTCTTCCGTTTATTGAACTGCATGTAAATCGATATTATCCACGTAATACACCGCCGTATTCGTGCTCATGCATGCAAACCCGAGCCAGTTTATCTTTTTGAACTGCTCGCTCACGAACGGACACACCGCTTTTCCGGCGATGCCGTCGGCGGTTGTCACCGTAACATCGAACGTTTTCGGTGCACCATCCGATGTATCAAAATTCATCTGGAGTCTAAACCACGTCCCCGGTGCTACCGTCGCTATCTTCATCTGCCCTGCATGTATCACACCGTCCCTG
Organism: Spirochaetota bacterium; assembly: GCA_016214035.1. GTDB lineage: Bacteria > Spirochaetota > Brachyspiria > Brachyspirales > JACRPF01 > JACRPF01. The sequence continues at coordinate 43,030 of JACRPF010000020.1, forward strand.
TCAACCGAGACCGAAGGCCCCGCATACAGCACTGAGGTCCAGTCCCGCATCTCGCAGTAGAAATCGGCCGGTGTATCGCCGCTGTTCATGATGTCGCAGGAAAAAGCGAACTTGCCCGGCTTCATGAACGTGCGGTAATACCAGTGCGGATCGAAATCGAACTTAAGTCCCGGCGCATCGGTCACCTTGAGCGCCTGAATTCCCCCCGAGCCTTTCACCGCCGCAACCGTCACTGAGTCCCCCTTGTTCTCCACGCCCGCGTTGATGTCGGCGGGAACACTGCCCGGGTCTGCGGTCTCGAAATCCTCGACAATACGGAACGCGTTCTGCAGGGGCGGCGCGGCTTCGAATGCGCGGTTGGTCATTTTCTTCGGAAGCGCTGTCCACGCGGCGGGACCGTACAATCCCGCCTGCACAGTGTCGGTGGGTATATATCCTGTTTTTCCGGCAGGAGAGCCGGGCTTGAGCCTGAAATCCCGTTTCGCCGCATTCACGAACAGCGGATCGGCAAGAACGGAATCAGTGTCGTTACCCTTAGCTTTCCATGAATCGAAAGTATCGGCCATGAACCTTATGCCGGCCTTCTGTTCATCCCAATAACAGTTCGACGCAAAACGCATTTTCGACGTATCATGAATGACGCCGTCGGCCGCCATGCCGTTCGTGCAGTAGACGATGTTGTTGTAAAAATCGACCTGCCGTTCGTCGTGGAGCTTTTTATTGCCGGTGAAATACAACTGCCCGGCGCCGGAGAATGCAAATATATTATTGCGTATCGTGTCGCCGTACGGATATTCATACGAGTGCGGAAAGAATCCGCTGTCACGTACATCGTAGACGATATTGTTCTCGACGAGTATCTCGGAACTTCCGGCGTCAAGATATATCCCGTGTCCGCCGTACCCGAGATGACCCTGCTCAAAGCGCGTGATATCGTATATCAGATTATTGTTGATCCGTGTCCCGGGCGAGACACCGAGCGTATAGATGCCTGCAAGATCGCAGAGCACGCCGTTGCCGATATGGTGTATGTGATTGTACGCAATATTATTGTTACTCGTCATGCTTTTCTGTTTGCCGCTCCAGCTCCAGCCAAGCGATACGCCTGAGTAGCTGAGATCGCAAATCTCGTTGCGCGATATCGTATTACCGTATGCGCACTTGCCCATGAACACGCCCACGCCCGCATGGAAGATGTGTCCACCGTCATGTATGAAGCAGTTGTCAACGACATTGCGCTCAATGCTGAACGCAGCATCCTCTTTGAGCTGATCGTCGCCGAAATAGATACCGCCGCCGCCGAGATCGTGCAGATTCATCCTCCGGAAGACATTGTCTTTGCATCCGAGCTTGAGCGACACCGCATGTTCGCCCACGTGCGTGATCTCGCAATCCTCAAACTGCGCGTTTCGCATGCCGGCGGCCAGAACAGCCCCCGTCTGAACATGTGCGGCCTGCACGCTGTTACGGACTTTATCGACAGCAAGCAGCGCATTCACATGCTGAAACGAGATGTTGCTGAAATGAAGATATTCCACATATCTGTTTTTTGCCGGGTCACCCTGCATTGCTATAAGCGTGCGGTCGATTACAGGAACAATGACTTCCGCGGTTGCTCTATTCTCGCCGGGCATCGGGAAATAGGATAATGTTCCATTGGTATGCAGAAACCATTCGCCGGGTGCGTCGAGCGCTTCATAGATGTTCTCCACATAATACCGCACCGAGTTGCCGAAGAAAAAGCCAGGCACTTCCTGCCAGAACTCCAGCCGTTTCTTTTTCAGATTGAGGATGCGAAAATGATTGATCGACGTACTCCAGTTATGAAAGAGAATGACGCTCGCTTCCTCAAGATTGCTCCATTTCTGTATATCGTCTCCGTTGAAATTGAATCCCAGTGTGGCCGCATTGTATTCCGCCGATTTTCTGATAAGGCTTTTCGTAAAGAAGTATTTTCCCGTATTCGGCGTCCGGGCGCGCACACGGCGTTCGCCATTCACAAAAAGCGACGTGAAATACAACGTCCCCCCGGATACATCCGCAATGTGCGTTGTCCAGAGTTTCCCCGACTGTTTCCATCCGGTTATCTTCCTGCCGCCGCTTATTATCGCCTGTTCTCCTTTATATGAGCGATAGATGACGGGGGCTGTCGCGCTGCCTGAATCTTCCGGCGAGAACACAAGCGTTTCTGTCAGTACATGTCTGCCGCCGCGAAGCTCAACGGCAAGCGGAGCGGCTGCGTTCACTCTCGCAGTCCGTACCGCATCTTTGGCCCAGCCTATTGTGGCGAACGGCCCGTCAGTCTTCTGCGCGTTCGGTGAAGCCAGCGTACCGCTCCAGGTATCATTCCCGTTGGTAGCGACAAACCATGTTGATGCCGGCGTCAGATATCCTGCGGCAATGACAATGAGTGCGGCGATGATGGCGATGCGTCCCATGCGATGCTCCTTGCGTGCTGTTTTCCCGGTAGCATTAATAGTATACGGCATATCTGCATCGCGGACAACAAGAATTCGCTATGACCGATTTTTGAAAGTCATCTTGTTTTTTACCCCCACGGCCATACAATCATCCCAAGACGCATTTCATACTCAGGCCGGAGACGATGACCAATCACCCCATCACATTCCCGAACGTGGCACGGTATATCCGGTATTTCCCCGAGTTACAACCGCATCTGCGCGATGTGCGCGGCGAATCGTTCGTTACCGGCGACGGCCCGTATTATATCAAACGCATCACCTGCCGTCATGTGGTGGGCGCCGGTTTTGTCCGTCCCCGGTTCTGGCGTCAGCCCATTCAGGTGCACACACACGCGCAGGCATTATTACTGCTGCATCTGCCGGACGGCCGCGCGGAAATAGAGCTCGGCAGGCAGCGTTTCAGCGGAAAGGCGGGCGATACGTTCTTTGTGCCGCCGGGAACGCGTATCGCCGGAGTGACACCGGTGGTGCCGCCGGACGGATACTACTGGCTCGTTATCGAAATGCCCCGCCGCGGGGAACGGTTCCTCGATTTGAGCACCGATGACACGGCGCATCTCTTCCGCCGGCTGAAAAAAAAGCCGGTAAGCATGTACCGGTCAGGCGACTCGTTCAGACGCCTGTTCACGGAACTCCACGCATCGCTGACGGCAACGGATGAACTCAAGAATATCGGATTCACGAATGCGGTTATCGCGCTCCTTATGAACGCGGTACGCTCGCCGGCTTCTTCGCCGGACGTTGTTTCACCTATCGTTGAGCGTGCGCGCGAACATATCACCGCGCTTACCCGCGAACACGCCATCGGCATGGCGTCGCTCTGCGCCTCCACCGGCGCAAGCCCGTCCACCATCCGGAGAATTTTCAAACGTGAAACGGGATTATCGCTCAAGCAATATCATCTGTCGAAAAAGATTGAACATGCGTGTAATCTGCTTGCGGCAAAGAGGATGCCGGTAACCGATGTTGCGTATCACCTCGGATTCGCCTCGCCCGCGCATTTCGCAACGGCATTCCGGAAATTCACCGGAACATCGCCGAAAGCGTTTGCGCGGATCGCACCATTGAAGGATGCAGCGCGCAACAGCTGACAGCGTACGCACCTCACCGAAGCACAAACCGAAGCACAAAACTTGACGACAGAGTCATCTGGGGTTATAGTACTCTTGTACGTAATGCCGACGCATGGACTTTGAGCTTTATTCTTGCAGTATGGAGTCATCATGAATGCACACATCACCGAGATCAGTCACAAAGGCAAAGCGATCATCAAGGTAGACTACCGCGGGCTGTCGTCCGAGGACGCGGTAACCGTGATGAGGGATCTGCATGACACGCAGCTTGCGCGCGGCCCTGTTGTGCTGACGCTTGCGGATGTATCCGACAGTCATATCAGCGAACTCATGCGGACGAAAGGGATGGAGTATGCCAAGGACATCGAAGCCAAAGGAATTCAGTCGTATATGGCGATGATCGGCGTGAGCGGCATGCAGCGTCTTATCATGAATGCGTTCAGCCGCGCGCTGTATTTCGCGAAGGATGATACCGATGCGCTTGAGTGGCTGGTAAAAAAGTAACATGGGAATGAAACAGCGTATTCTGGTAACCGGCGCGAACGGCACGACGGGCCGGGAAGTCATCACCGCACTGCATCATCGCGGCGTCACCGGTATCGTCGCCGCGGGAAGCAATGCCGAACGCACGGCAGCGGCATTCAGCGGCATGGCGTCGGCCGTACGTCTCGATCTCACCGATCCCGCGACGTACGACGCCGCACTCGACGGCATCACGAAGATCTATCTGATGCGTCCGCCGGCCATATCCGATGTACAACGGCACGTGGCGCCGTTCATCACCCGTGCCGCGGAACGAGGAGTATCGCACATCGTATTCCTGTCGCTGCAGGGCGTTGAACACAATCATATCGTGCCGCATTACCGCATCGAACAGAATATACTCGCGAGCGGCGTAGACTACACCTTTCTCCGCCCCAGCTTTTTCATGCAGAACCTGGCGACAACGCACCGGGACGACATCCGCACGCACGGCACCATCGTCGTTCCGGCGGGCAGCGGCAAAACAAATTTCATCGATGTCCGTGATATCGCGGAAGCGGCGGCCATCGCGTTCACGGAGGACGGGCACCGGAATACCGCGTATGAATTGACCGGAAGTGAAGCACTCGATTATGAAACGGTCGCGGCAATCCTGTCCGATGCCTGCGGGAAAAAGATCGTCTACACCAGTCCGTCGATACCCGCATTCTTTTTCCATGAACTACGGCGGCATACACCGGTACCGTTCATCCTGGTGATGATCATGCTGTACACGGTAGCCCGGTCAGGCAAAGCGGCGGGAACCACCGATACGGTACGGAAGCTTCTGAAACGTGATCCGATCACCTTCAGCCAATTCGCACATGATTACCGGCATGTGTGGGTTGATGGATGAACTTTACCGCCGGTACATACCTATACTATCCATGCAGCCGGTAATCACTCGGACTTTTACCCGCCGCTTTTTTAAAGACACGTTCAAACGTCGTGAGATTTACGAATCCCGAGGCGAAGGCGATATCGGTAACCGGCTGTGATGTACTCTGCAAAAGGAATTTCGCATGCTCGATGCGCTTCCCGGTGATGTAATCCTTGAATGAAATGCCGAAAGTCTTTTTGAACGCGGTGGAAAGATACGGCACTGAAAACCTGAACCGTACCGCAAGCGACGACAGTGAAAGGTCTTCGGTGAAATGTTCGCCGATGAAGTCGTAGAGCCCGGCGAACCGTTCCGGTACGCGCGACGACTTAGGCGCATCCGACGGCGACAGATATTCACGTATCACAAGCTCGAAGAAATAGGATAGAAGGGCCGGTATGACGCGCCGGTACTGCTGCCGTTTCGACGTGAACTCAACGCACAGTTCGTCGAGCACCCAGCGCAGTCGCACGCGCGCAAGCGCATCGGGACGTATGGTGTTGCGGATGAGATAGAACGGCTCGAGAAAACGGCGTTTCCACGCGTGCCCTGCCGCATCGGCATTCATGTCGGAAAATATATCCGGGAGAAAGATGCAGTTGATGAGTTCGAACGGGGCCTCGGTAACGGCGAATGAATGACGCGATGAACGGTTGAGGAATACGAGGTCGCCCTCGCGCACCGGCGCTCCCGTACGCCCGTTCAGCGTATGTTTCGCTGCTCCGCCGGTGACATAGAAAAACTCATACGCATTGTGTCCGTGTTCCGCAAGCGACGGATGACGGTACCGTTCTATGAAAAACGGAAAATCACGGTTTACCCTGCGGTTACCGCCGAAATTGTGACGGAAAATATCGATGACCGCAGTACTGCTGCTCATGGCGGAAGTATATCAAGTCCGCCGCGGCTGTCAAACCATGCGGCCTATTTTACGGATGCGGCTTTTGTATACCACGCCGGCTTTTTGTTCTTCGCGAACCATGACCGGAGCAGTTTTACGCGGTCTGTCATATACGGCGCACGATTGGTGACCGATATATCCGCCTCATATTCCGGATTCCAGCCCTGCCACTCACGGAATGAGTGAAAACACCAGTCCCAGTTATATTTCTCGAAAATATCGATACAGTCCGAGATATACCGTGCCGCACTCCCGTTCGGCGCCCAGCGCACACAGCTGAACTCTCCCATTAACATCGGCACATTCCACTTTTTCTGGAAATCGGTAGCCGGCTTGAGCGCCCGTTCAAGATATTCCTTATCATATACCGCAGTACCCTGTCTTCCGGGATACTCGAAGCCCACCGCTTTTGTTGACGCGAGCACACCCTGATGCGTGATGTGTCCCGGGTCATACATATGCGGGCTGTAGATGACGTTGGATACCCGCGCCGGACGCAGGCGCAGGAATCCCTGCGGTGACCCGCCGCTGCTGCCTTCAATATATATCGGTTTCACCGGATCGATCTTCCGTATCTCCATCGATGTCTTTTCGGCAAGATCGCTCCAGCCAATGACATCGTCGCTCACCCGCTGCGCGATCTCAGAGATATGCGGCTCGTTCGCCAGGTCGTATCCCAGGACTACCTCGTTGGTACGATATCGCGTAACGAGCGTCTTCCAGCATTCGATAAACCGTTTCTGATTAGCACCGCTTTTGAACAGCCCCTGCTGCGACGTGCCCATCATGTCGAGCACCATATACATGCCGTATTTCCGGCACCACGCCGCGATGCGGTCCGTCCGCTCGATTGCCGCGCTGAACTGTGCGTCGAAGTCGGCGGACTCAAGCCCCTTTTTAAAATACTTGGTGTCCCATCCTCCGAAATTATACCGCACCAGATTGGCGTTCCATTCCTCCCCGAGTTCCCGGAGATCATCCTCCGTGATAGGATCGAATATCATCATGCCGCGGAGGCGTCCAAACCCGTGCTGATACGGCGCCGGCCGCCAGCCGTCATCGGTACCCTCACCCTGAATGACCGTTATCTTCACGTCATCGTACCACACGGTTCCCGATGTACCCTCGATGCCGAAGTTCAGGACACCGGCGACGGTATTCTCGGGAATGGCGACGATCAGCGACACATTAGTCCAGCCGAACGATCCGCCAGGGAAGAACGCACCGGGCCGTATATTGCCTATCGTCGCCTCAAGCGAACCCTTCGCGACATCGGCGGTCCAGAAACAACACTGCACGTTGGCTCCCGCCCACGGCGTTTTTTTCTCCGATATATTCTCAACGCGCATCCGTAAGCTTACCTGCACCAGTGACCGCTTCAGCACCGCTATCTCATCGGCGCTGAACACCCGCTTGTAATACACGTTGCCGGCTGTCTCCGTGCGTGACAGCATGAGCCCTCGTCCGGTGAAACCGTCACCAAACACAGGATTACGGCCCTCTATCCTGTCGCTCCACAGGAGGCTCCCGCCGATCACCCACGTTTTCGTTGATCGTGCCGCATCTTCAAAATCATCTGAAAACATTTTATTATCGGACATACCCGGCTGCTGCACCGGTTTTTCCGCACAGAGTATGAATGCGGTCATCAGCATACCGAGAACAGAGAAAGCCGCTTTGTACATCCGGGAATGTTCGTGTATCATGGTTTTTCCTTATTAGATGGCTCGTTCACAATCGTAGATCCGTTATGCTGAACAGTATACGCTGACAATACACTTCTGTACATGCATAAAACGGGCGGTCATTTGTACAAAATGGTTCTTGACGGTTCACCTGATTGGCTTATACTGTCTGCATGAGGATAGCTTATATCCATGCCGGCATGCGTTTTGAATCCTACATGGGTTCGCATGTCTATGACGAGGTGTGCCGCGGCATCAAGGACGCGGTAAAAGCGCGCGATCTTGTCTGCGAGTTCTTCGATGCGCGCCTGAACCTCGATCACTTCCTCCGCTCAAAAGGATACAAACGATACGCCGGGCTCATCGGCACCATTCCCACGCGGCTTCCCGCGGCAAAGCACTGGCACCGCATTGAACAGATGCTGCCATGCGTGAATCTCATGATCGCGTCACCGCACCCGGGCTCGCATTTCGCGGGAGTCGATGACGCGAAGGGAATACGCCTGGTGATGGAACATCTCGTCAGCGAGGGACACGAGCGCATCGGATACTTCGGCATCGGCGATGAAGAGTTCTCCAGGAAACGCTTCGCCGCATATCTCGATTTTATCCGCGCACACGGACTTCCGGTCGTCCCCGATAGCATCGTCGGTTTCGATCCGGCAAGCGGTCTCGCGCGCATCGGCATCATCGCGCGCAATCTCTTCAACTTCAGGAGCGACCGGGCCGCGGAGAAGGATATGATATCCCGGGCGAATGAGATGCTTTCCCGCAGGGACAGGCCCGCAGCACTCGTTTTCGAGGCCGACCTTCCGGCGATACACTTTTCACTCACCGCCCGCGCCGTCGGCGTGAAAATACCGGGCGACATCGCCATCACGGGTTTCGACAACAACCGCTTTTATGACGTGAACGACCCGCACCTGAAACTCACCACCGTGGAGCAGGATTTCTACGCCAACGGCACCGCCGCCGTGAAACTCCTCGCCGATATCATCGACGATAGCGGCATGTTGGACCCGCGGACGGTACTCACGGAGCCGCGTCTCATCGTACGCCGGTCTTCGCTGAAAAAATCGCTTCGCGTTTCCGGCGGGGATGATGATTTTTATGAAACCGTGGGCGCATATATCGATGCGCATGCCGGCGACCATACCCTATCGCATGACCTTTCAAGAAAACTTTCCATGAAGCACAAATATTTTCTTGGAAAATTCGCAGCCGTTTTCGGTGTCACATTCGTGAACTACGTCAACCGGCTCCGTCTCGATAAGGCCGCGCACCGGATTCGCGGAACAAAAGACAGCATCACCGACATACTCTTCGATGCCGGTTTCAGGTCGCATCAGAACTTCAACCGGCAATTTAAAAAGCACTTCGGCGTTTCCGCAAGCGATTACCGCGACGGCACGCCGGCACAAAACCGCGCGAACGGTACGCCCGGAAAAGCATAGGGAAAAAGTTACATTGCCGGCGCTGAAAAACGTGTAGCCGTTACGCGCGTTTCTGAGTATACTATCTTCATATGTAACGATATCCGTGTACTTCGACGGAGCTCCCAATGAAACTGCGTATTCCCTCGATTCTCTTCATCATCGCGCTCCTCGTGCCGTTCAGCCCCCCGATTGATGCGGCCGTCTGGCGCGGGCTCGGACAGCGCATGCGCATCACCGTGCAGGGCTGGAACGGCGCCGACGCATGGAGCCGCTGCACCCGTTCCCGGCACTACTCCACCGTATCGTTCCGCAGATTCCGCGTGGTATTGCAGACATTCCAGCCCGCGGGGACACCAATCGCCGACACGAACTACACAAACGATTATTTCTTCCAGGTGGGATTCGAGTACCCGTATGCGGCTTCAAATACCGGCATCGCGAACCGCGTACCGGTGACCTTCAGCGGCTCGAATGTGGCATCATATACCGCGGCAGCAGGACCATTCGGGTATATCCTTTCCGATATCATCGACCTCGGCTACGACGTTCCGGCTGATGCGTTCTTCGGATTCTGGACCACCATCGAGAATCAGCTCGGGTCGGCATCACCGTCGAACACCATGCCGTACATCGACAACATGTGCAATAATCTCGAGCGCTATGAAGGCAACCGCACCACGGCGAGTTCGCTCATCGGATCGAACTGGGCGTTAAGCCAGCCGTCGATATCGCATGTGGGGACGAACATCGGCGGCTATTCCAGCGGCTACGCCCCGTCGATGATGCTCATCGAAGTGCCCGAATCCGCCAAGTCGATACTCCTCATCGGCGATTCGATCTGCTACGGCGTGGGCGAAGGGTCAACGGGAAGTGCCGGATACGGCGATGCGCTCGGAAGCGCACTCGGCAATTCGGGATATCTCGCGCGCTGGGTGGGCGAGAACCTCAGATACAACGCCATGAATTTCGGACGCGGCAGCGACGGCTTCAAATACGCGAGCGCTGCGAACTGGAAATACCGCACACAGATGTGGGCACTCGCCAACCCCACGCATATCGTGAGCGAGAATTTCCACAACGACGTTTACACGGCGGGCGGCATCAACGGCATGCTCTCGAACATACAGATCGGCTACGGCCTCATGCGTTCGGCCTGCCCCGGCGTACCGATAATTCAGACCACGTGCACGCCGCACAGCGACGGCAGCAGCGACCAGTACAGAACGTTCGCCGGACAGAGCAACGGATCATCCTCGAGCAATATATTCTGGGCTTCGAACGGCATACGCAATGTGCTCAACGAGATGATACGCACCAACGACGCACGGGTGGGACACGACGACTACATAGACCCGAACCCCTGGTATGAGGATGGTTATGTGGCCGGAAATCCGGCAACGACCACCGGAAGAATTCGATCGGACGGAACGGCGTACCGTTTCGTGTATGACGGCATACATCCCGGCAGTCACGGTACCGAGGCGATAGCGGCCGGCATGACGCGCGACCCGTTCGCCGGCACGAACGCCGTCGTGACCAACTGGGCACCGTCGTTCACGATGTCCCCCGCCGGGCCGTACTATGTCGGCCAAGCGGTGGCATTCTCGAATACCAGTACCGCCGGGACGCATGCGGCGACCAATTTCACGATGAGCTTTCCCGACGGCAGCACGTTCGAGACGAATAGTGCGGCATTCACGGTAAGCAAAACGTTCGTCACGAACTATTCAAATTATGTTCTTATCACCATCGCCGATACGAACGGGACCGTCGTTGCTGCGAGCAACCTGCTCATCGTCACCAACACCAACATCGTCTACAGCAAGGGGACGATCAAATACATCATCTTCAAACTCGATGACTTCAACACCGCATATCTGTGGAACGACCTGGCATCGAATCTCATATCGAACAATATCCACGCATCATTCGGCTTCGTCGGCAGCAATTCGGAAAGCTATGCGGCCACGCGCCCTTGGTTCTGGGACTGGGTCACCAACATCCGCTCGAACGGCATCGAGATATGGAATCACTCGTACGACCACGGTGACATGTCCGCTCTTGACGAGCACGGACAGTTCCGTGTGATGGCACGGAATCAGAATATCATCCGCCGCTACGCCGGACTGACGCTCGCCGCCTACGGTGCGCCGGGAAATTATCTCAACAGCGATTCATATGATGCACTTCAGGATGTCGACGCGGTGGACACGATGTTTTTCGGGGTCACCAATTCAGCCAAGCGGAGTTTTCTCCGCTGCGGGGAGATGGAAAGTCCCACACTCGTGCCCAATTACGATTACTTCATCAGTAACTGGAGCAGGACCGTATCGAATGTCAGCAACGCCGGCGCCGATTACCTCATACTGCAGGGTCATCCCGGGTCATGGGGCACCGGCTCCCGTCTTACCAACTTTCAGTATATTCTCGGTTTTCTCACCAACATGGGCTTTACATTCGTCACGCCGTCGGAATATGTGCAGATAAAAACCGGCGGCCTTTCCATTTCCAACCCGACGCCAGAGACCGTGTTCGCACCCGGAGCGACGGTAAGCGGTTCTATCATCGGAACGAATCCCACATGGTCGGTGGATCTTCTGTCCGGCACAACGATACAGAATCTTGCATCAGGTTCAGGCTCATCGTTCTCGGCGGTACTGCCTGTGGCGATTGGCATTAGCAACCGCGTACGCATCACCGCGCGAAGCCAGGGTTTTTCACGCTGCCAAACGCACGCAGTGGCGCCCATCGGCACGAACGATCTTGCAGCAACTGCGACAATGAGCTCTGACTCGCAGACCGCGGGCTATGAAGCGGCAAAGGCTGTTGACCGCTCGCTTGCGACGGCATGGAAACCGTCGGGCGCGCTCCCGCAGTCGATAACCGCAGACTTCGGCGCAGAACGGCTCGTCGCAGGCGCGTACATCGCCTGGAAGCCCGATCGTTTTGCCGACTTCTGGAAAATGTCAGTATCGACCGACGGCAGTAACTGGTTCACCATCGTATCCAATGATACCGGCATCGGCGGCGGTGAAAGCTTCCGCTGCGCACCGACGAACGCGCGCTATATCCGCCTCACTGCGATACGGGCTGTCAATACGAATAATCCTGTCGAGCTCAGCGAGTTCTTCGCGCTCGAATCCGATGCGCCGTATACAAATATGAACACCAATCTCATCGTCGCTGAAGCGGACACCTATGCCTCGTTCACCTATCAGGCGAGCAATTACGGGGCGAAGACTTCCATGATTGTGCAGAACGTCAACGGGAATCAGGGATTCCTCAGATTCAACGTCGGCATCACAAACACATCGTCGCTTGCGCGCGCGCGGCTCTTCGTGTATCCCACCGGCGCGTTCACCGACGCGACGAATACGCTTTTCTCCGTAGCCGACAACACCTGGGACGAGATGACGGTAACCTGGACTAATAAACCTGTGTACGGCACATACATAGGAGCCGCAAACGCCAATGCGTATCGCCTTGAATATGATGTCACCGCCGCGGTGAGTAATGCCATGGGTGCCGACGGCAAAGTGTCGTTCGCGCTCATCAGCAGCAACAGCGTTTGGGTGACGCACAACACAAGGGATTTGACAAACTACGGAGGCGCACGGGCACCGGCGATAGAGCTTTCATTCGCCGCCGGCGTGATCCCCGCACCCACGAATACGAATGCCCCGTCGACAAATCTGTCATTGGCGATAACGAATCCGTCATCGGGAAGATGGTATATCAGCAACACCTCGGTGACGTTCGCGGGGACCTACAGCACGAACGGCGGACTGCTAGCTAGCAGCAACGGCTCGACGTTTTACGGCGTAACGACAACGAACGCGACCGGCGGCTGGTCGAATACACTGGCGGTACCGTTCGCCGGAGCGATGACCAATATCTATTACATTGTCATCACCAACGCGTCATGCGCCGTCACGAACCGGATAACGAATTACTTCGACAGTACGCCTCCGGTCATCGCGCTGACGAATTACACTAACGGTGTCGTCATCGGCACGAACGGATCAACAATAACGTATCGCGGAACGAACGGCGAGGATGCAAGCTCGGTGAGCGGCACGTCCCTGTTTGTGAACGGAACATTCGCCGGATGGACGAACACCGCGCCTCAAATCTCGTTCACCATAGATACGACATCGTTTACCAACGGGCCGCTCGCGCTCAGGCTTGTCGTATCTAATACCGCGGGCAATACCGCCGCCGTTGTCTGGACGAACTTTGTCTCAAACATCGTCACCAATGTTCCGCCGGTGGCTGCGGTGACTAATCTCGCGAATCAGACATGGATAACCAACGGCATGTTCACACTCCGCGGATACGCCACCAACGCATACGGACTGGCGATAACGAACATATCGCTGAGCACCAACGGCACAACGTTCGCGACAATAACCAACGGCGGTTCATCATCGCTGGCATGGTTCACCAATATCAATGTCTCCGCATTCCCGCTGACAAACCGCATCTGGGTAGCGGCTGTCAACGCGCTCGGCATTGCCGTCACGAACGTGCAGACGAATTTCGTGGACACCACGCCGCCGGCAGCGTCGATCACGAATCTTACCGCGCATCAGAAAGCGTCGGGGACCAATTACTTCTGCGGCACGATTATGGATACACGCGCACCGATTTCATCGGCGATCCTGACGGTATCGAATGCGGGCGGTTTCGTGACGAACATCACTCCGTCAATGACAAACGGCATATTTACCGCCCCGTGGGACACACTGCAGGCAGGCATCACCAACGGCACTTATTTCATACGTGTGACTGCGGTGAACGCCGCGGGATTGGCGACGAACACTATGCCGATATCGTTCGAGGTGAGCAACCTGCGCGCGGCACCCGACCTCAAGGCGGCGTATGTGTTCAACAATCCGTATACCGGTTCGGGCGACATCGTCTTCAAAGAGCTTCCGACGAACACGACGGTGAGTGTTTATTCGGTCTCCGGAAGGCTGATCGCAAAGATCGTCATGGAAACCGGAGACAAAACCGGTATGCTCTCGTGGGATGTCACCGACGATAATGGCCGCACGCTTTCACCCGGTGTGTATCTCTGTTACATGCATTCGCCGGCCGGCACCAGAAAAATGAAGATCATGATCAAACGACAACGGCAGTAAAGCTCCGAGAACTAAAAATGAATGATGTTTTCAGCGTACTGCAAAAAGATGAACCATGCCGTTAGTATTCATTTCGCAGTGATTTCGGCCGTACCCAGCACATACGCGCCGTCGTTCGTTCTTCCCATGATTGCAAGCGCAAGAGGTTCGGCAAAATAACCGGATGGATCGGTGACGATTATCTCAAGCCGGTACTGACCCGGCAAAATCTTTTCACTCATAGTAAATATATCGCACACCGTAACCGGAGCATCCGCCTTCGTTTCACTGTCTGCGGCCGGAAGCACCGAGCGCAGATCGATCTTTGACGGCTGCTGCCAGACTACCGCATCCGTTCCCGGATCACGCAGCCGATAGATCACACGCCATTCCCGGTACACGGGGCATACGCCGTAGTTGACCCACTGTGCCGTGAATCCGGTCTTCGCTCCCGGCGTTATCGTGAGACTTCGAAGCGCATACCGGAAACCCGAAGCCTTTGCGCACGCGAGGAGTTCCTGCTGGTCCTGCGCCGGAAACTCCTCCCACTTTTTTCCGAAGTTGCCGTTCCCGATGCCGGACACATGATATTCCCGTATCTGCTCGAGCCCGAGTGACGATGTGTGTCCGCTGCCGCCGTAGCTTTCCACGGTGACGGGAGCCGTTTTCCAGCGTTCCTCCGCCAGCGGCCATGCGATGCTTTTTTTGAGCGTGTGCATATGTTTATTGCACCATGAATCCCTGCGCCAACCGATGGGTACCCGTATGTTCGTGAGACTCATCGCATACCTGAGCCCCTCGGGGTGATCGCTCATCATGATAAGCTGCTTGTCGGGGAATGCGCGCACCCAGGCGTCGATGATGCGGTGTATCGACGCTTCCGTGATCTGCTCCATCGGTGACGGCGGCGCTTCATATCCGGACAGATGCCACTCACCCCAGTTCCCGTAGGTGCGTATCTCGATATAACCGATGCGCGGATCCCTGTTGTACCGGGCGCCGAGCGCGTTCACAAAAGCTTCAATCCGTGACAGAAATGTGTCGCTGTTCCAGTCCGGTACCCAGCTTGTTTTCTTGGCGCTCACCCAGCCGTCAACTTCGTTGGTCACATACTGCGGACAGGCGAGAAAAGTACCGGAAACCACGTTGCGTATGCCGAAACCGAACGTACCGCCGGCCGCTTTGGCGGCGTCGGCCTCTTTATCAAGCACTGAATAGTCATACACGCCCTTTGCCGTTTCGATGACCGACCAGTTGTACCGTGAGTACCGGTCTTTGCATAGAACGGGCGCCGTCTCCTGATATATCCAGCGGAAAAAACCGCGGCCGGGATTGACTATCTCATCGGCGCTCATGTCGATTATCTGAGGAGTGAATACTGCCTCTGACAGTGTGACCGATGATACGCGTTCAGGCTGCGCTGAACCGAACTGCGCGCACACGGCAAACAGAGAACCCAGACATAATGACCGTTTTAACATGGCATGCTCCATTCAAAGGACTGCGCTCAGTATAGTCGGAATCGTATCCCGGCGCAATGAATAAAATTACAGAAAAGATGTAAAAATCACTGCACCGCAGCGCATGCGCACCACGTCACTGTTTCGGTATGAACCAGGGGTCCGCGTCGTATTTATCATACTTCGAACCGCCGGGGTTGGCATAGATGACGACGACGCTGATGTCGCCGTTCGATGTCAGTGTGGGCTCGCCTATCGCGGCGCAATTACCGGCGCTGACCACAAGTTCTCTGGTCCCCCAGCTGTTCCAATCGTTCGTGTTCGTCTGCGGTGCGCGATAAACGGCAAGCCTGCCGTCGGGTGCGGTGGCGGAATAATACAGATACCATACGCCGTCATAAAAAAGATGCGGCTGATTTTCCTCGGCCGAAGTGGTGACGGAAGATACGTTCTGCGGTGTGGACCAGCTCACCGCGTTGTTCGAACTGACCGAGTACCAGATATCAAGCCCGCCCTTTCCTCCGGTATAATTCCCGCTGTCGAAAAAGAGAACGATGACGTTTGTCGATAATCGTTCAAAATGCGGATTGTCCTCGTTGTTCGCGGTGTGCGGAAAGCCGGGCATCAGAACGCCGACGCCCGCGGGATTGTATGCCGAGTTGCTGATGACCCAGAAATCAAGATCATAGGTGGGGCTTTTGTCGTTGCAGGTATAATAGAACGTCTTCCATCCCGATCCGGTGTCCTCGAAGGGAAACGGTCCCGCTTCGCCGTATACCGGACGGGCCATAGCCGACAGCGTCCATGAGGTGAACTTTTCACTCAGCGACTGCCGTGAAGCGACCACGATATCCGCATGCAGCCACACGGCGAGATTGAGCGGGTTCGTTTTGACATCCATTCCCAGTGTCGGTCCGCGCAGATAATTCACGGCGTTACCGACATCGTTATTCATTACCAGCGAAAAATTATCCCCGGGGCAGTACATGGCGTACAAGTAAAGCCCGTCGCGGCTGATATGGATGCTGTCCTCCCACCCGAGCGTTGACAGCGGCTGACGGTACGGCGTTCCATATCCGGGCACTTCCACTTTGATTGCCGCCTCCGCTTTGATCTTTTCCCACACTGCGGCGGAAAACGATCCGGCAAGCGGCGGCGAGAACGGGTCATTGTTCCTACCACACCCGGAAAGTGCGATAACCAGACAGAAAAATACGATGTTGCGCATATCATTAAAACGCATAGCCGACCTCCGCAATCTTCAACCGATACCGTAATGACATCATCGAATGATACCCGAAACCGGCACCCGCTGAAACGACGATACCATTACCGAAAACCATACGCCACCCGCACATGGCGTCGATTTCATATAAAAAAGTTGTGCTGATTACGCCGCCCGTTGCCAGCAGTGACACATACAGCCCGTCTATCCCCTGACCGAACGGATGATAGTTCAATCCGACACCGAGTGAAAAACCCGCCAGACCGCTGTTAAAACCGAACTCGGGGATGAACGACAACGAAAAAGCGTCATTGAGCGCACGCTGATACTCGACGGTCAGGTCGATGACATTATATGAGACAAGGGCATTGATGAAACCGACGGGGTCGATTACGATAGCGTTCTGCCGTGAAGTGAGCGGAGCAATTGTCCCGCCGCCGGTTTGATTGCTCTGCGGAACATTCTCAGTATACGCGCGTGCCGCGAGCATCACCATTACCATACAACATACCGCGGTTTTTATTACACGGATATGCATCATAGAATTAAACATAGTAAACCATCCCGGATACGGATATAGATGAACAGTACTTTCATTTCCTGTTCACACGATGTGCATTGCAGTATATTTCCACAGGGCTAACATGTCAAGAATCGAGACTGAGCAGCGTGACCATGAAACTGCATGTTACATATATATCGGACGGCAGAACAGTGCCGCCTCACGTTTTTTTTTACTCTGCGGCTATCTCAAAGAACAGCGCAGGTCCTTTGGAAAGCGCCGCCGTGTCGATGAGCAGGCGTATTTCTTCATCCGCTGCACCGCTCAGTTCGATCTGCTCCCTGCGCTGTCCGTCCATGCCGAGCGCAAAGCATTTCACCGTTTTCGCATACCGGTTCTTCACTGCGGCCTTCACCGTGCCGGTCTCAAGCAGTATCGGCAGCGTACCCGGTTTGACAAGCGTTATCCGGTCGGGCGATGTCTCAAGCCCCGTATTCACCGCATCGGTGGAATAGACGAGCAGGAGACGTCTGCTTTCCGGTATCGCCGCATCATCAAGCGCTATCACCGCAACGGCCGCCGGCGTGGTAGTGCTGACAAGACGCAGGGCATTGAGCGATGCTTTCCCGCTTTCTTTGAGAACGGCACCTTCAAGCCGCGGCGTGATGACGGTGAACTGCGCCTCGGCGGAGTACATCGTGAGCTCCCCTGTATCGCTCTGGTATATTTCCTTTGACGCACTCGACCTGTTCTCCGCTGACAATATGCCCTTTGTTTTCATGAGGCCGATGACGCGTGTCAGATCGCTCCCGTCGCCGCGATCGACAACATTCGCCATACCGCCCATGCCGACGGCGCCGCTTATGACAAGTTCGCCCCCGTCCGCGGGAAGCAGTATAAGATCCGGCTTCGCATACGGAGGCAGTCCGGCCGGATATTTTTTATCATACTGAACCCCGAAACCGCAGAGAAGCGCAATCTTACTCTGTTCGTTATTGATAGTCCTGTTCATAGCGCCGTTCGTAACGCAGTACGCTTCATTCACCGCAACAGCCACACTGTGCGGCGAGGCTTTCACGTCACCGCGTTTGTAGATGAACGCGGACATAAGCTGACTTGCGCGGCCGATAGGGTCTCGGCCGTAGTAACACTCGAGCATCGGTTTTGACCGGAATGCCGCAGCCTGTTCATGGACGGTGATGACGTCTTGCCGCTGCAGCGCCGAATATGACGCGTAGAACAGTCCTTCCTCGTGGCGGTACCGCCCCCAGTACGGCGAACCGTATTCGGTTATCATGAACGGCCTGTTCAGTATCCGCGCCGCGGCACGCGAACGCCAATAGCTTGCCGCCGAGGTGAGCGCACTGTCCTGAGTGAGACGTGAGCCGGGCCGCTCGCCGTCGCTGGGGAGTGCATGATACCCGTGATTCGCCACTACAGACGAGTCGTTATGAATATCGAGATGGCGGAAGAACGATATGACATCGTAGAGAACAGAATAGCCTTTGTATCCGATTGCGCGTATCGTCTCAAGATACCACGTATGCATTTCGGATTCAATCGCATGAAGGAACAGGCCGATATCGTTACCGCGCTGACCGTTCGCATACGCATCTTTTTTATCGAAAAACGGTATGCTGTCGAACATCCCCCCGGCGGGCAATGATGATGCCTCCACACCCCAATTGCGGACAAGTGAAGCGTAATCGTTACGATACCGCTTTGCAAGGAATTCCCGCCAGCGTTTTTCCGCATGCGGCCGTATCGCCGGATGATCGAAGTTCCCGATATATGAGCCGAGGTCCTGCTCATTGAACAGCGTTACATAGATAAGTGCGGGGTCTTCCGCAAGCGACATCTTCGTGTAGGGATTTTTATGCGTCATGATGATGCGCACGCTCTTTTCCCATACCTCGCGCGTCGACGGATCAACCAGGAAGCGTTCTTTATAGCGCATGGCGACGCCCTCGCTCCATGTCGCTTTTTTCAAGCCGGTGAAACTCATCGCGTCGACACCGTAATAGATGCCCTCCTGCTTGAAGCAGTACACCAGATAGTCAAACCGGTCCTGATTCACCTTGTTGCACTCATAATCCGCCGGTGAACCGCTCATGAGATAAAAATCGACATAGTGCAGGCGTACCATGTTATAGCCATGACGCTTTACCAGCGCGGCATAGGCGCGGCAATTCTCTTTGGTCTGTTCTTCGGTAGACGCCGCGAGTGCCACATCGGGATGATCAAACAGATGGTTAATGAGCGCGTTGAACGCGAAAAACCGGGCTTCCTTTCCGGGCATATCGGCAAATGCGAATCCACCGTTCGGCGTTATCGTCACGCGCCCGTATTTTCCCGCGGGGCCGTCAACGAAGCGGCTTAAGTCAAGTGCGCTCCCCGGCGCTATCTGGATGTTTTCCATGTCAAGCGGTTTCCATCGCCCGTCCGCTTTCATGAGTATGTTCGCGGTCTCCGATGACGCTGCCTCACTGCCGGCGGCACGGAACTTTTTTGTCGTCGTGTTGTATACCACCGATGTACCGAAATTCAAAAGCGTCACACCGCCGATATCGATAACCTGCTCTTTGTTCCCCACCTGAAATGCCAGCACGGTCTTCCCCGCCGGGAAATCCTGCTTCGCGGTACCGACGACAAGAAACCGTTTCCAATCGCCTTCGGCCCGCGCCGTTGTGATGACAGTCCCGCCCCATTTCGGTTCATTGCATTCGACGAGTGCCAGGGCTTCGCTGCCGCCGTTTCCGCCGGAACGCGCGTAGAAAACGAGCACGACGACATCGTCTTTGGCAATCGGCTGTGCGAGCGGGGCCTGCAGCTTGACCACCGATTTGTGTTCCGACCGTACCGGCACGGTCACGCGCAGCGCTTTCCCGAACGGTTCGCTCACCTCGATGGTTTCAGCCGTCGCCTGTTTGCCGGAAGTATCGACGAGTTTCAGCGCCTCATGATATGCCGACCCCAGCAGATCAGTGCCCTGCGGGAGGCCTTTCAGTTCAGGTTCCTCGGCGATTACCGACAACGTAATTGCGGACAGGCAGAGCACTATCGCTTTTCGCATGTAAGGCCTCCGGAATGTATTGGAGCATCATCACCCTCAGTGTACGCAGTATCCGCTAAAATTACAATGTAAAATCTTCCGTTTGAGATATAAAATTCTACGATTCACGGATTCCCGCGCGAAGAATACCCGCACGAGCCTTACCTTAAATATCAACGCATGTGACCGTAAATTCCGTGTAGCCGGAAACCGCCACAGGTGATATACTATTACCATCATCGTACCGGGAGCGTCCCATGAGCAAGCACTATGATATCGCCGCATTCGTCTGGCCGTCCTATCATCCCGATCCCCGCGCAAAGATATTCTGGCCATTAGGCATCGGCGAATGGGAGACGGTGATGAAGAACGCGCCGAAATTCGAGGGCCACGAACAGCCGCGATTCCCGCTCTGGGGCTATGTGAACGAGGCCGATCCGTATGTCATGGAAATGCAGATAGAAGCCGCGGTGGACCACGGCGTGAACACGTTCATCTACGACTGGTACTGGTATGACGGCATGCCGTTCCTCGAAGGCTGTCTCAACGACGGTTTTCTCAAAGCGAAAAATAGCAATAAGATGAAATTCTACCTTATGTGGGCCAATCACGATGTAAACCTCGCCTGGGACAAACGCAACGCCGACGATGCGTTCACGCACAAAAATACCTCGCTCATCTGGAAAGGCAGTCTCGACCGGCAGGAATTCGAGATCATCGCGGACCGGTGGATAAAAAACTATTTTTCACATCCTTCATACTATCAGATCAACGGCAAGCCGGTGCTCATGATCTATGACCTGAATTCATTCATCCGCGGACTCGGTGGTGTCGATCAGGCGAAGTCAGCACTGGAGTGGTTCCGTGAACGGACTATCAAGGCCGGCTTCAAAGGTATTGAACTCCAGCTCTCCATGCGCAGGGATTCCGGAAAAAGCCTTTCCGGCGTTCCGGGGGACAATGTGGGCACGCAGAAGGACGTTGTCGAAAAACTTAAATTCGATTCGCTCACCCATTATCAGTTCTGCCATTTCACCAATGTCGACCGCGATTATAATGAGATCATGCTCGATGTGGAGAAGGATTGGAATACGATAGCGTCACTGTATGCAGCAATCGCCTATTACCCGCATGTGTCCGTTGGCTGGGATTCAAGCCCGCGGACGTTCGGCGTGAAAGGCTCAATCGTAAAGAACAACACACCGGCGAATTTCGAGTCGGCGCTCCGCAGGGCGAAAGCGTTCGTTGATGCGCACCCGGAACAGGCGCCGCTCATCACGGTGAACAGCTGGAACGAGTGGACCGAAACGAGTTATCTTGAACCGTGCACGAAGTACGGCTACGGATATCTTGACGCGGTAAAAAACGTTTTTGTTCCGCGGTAATTAAGGCGGTATACGGGATGAAATACTTCATCATACTGCTGGCATCGTGTATATATCTTGCGGCTTCGGTATATCGCGTTGATGACCTCGGCGCAAAGCCCGACGGCACATCAGATGCCGCGCCGGCGATTTATCGTGCGGCAGCATCCGCGACGCAGACAGCTGCAGCATCAGCCGTCATAGAATTCAGCACCGGCGTCTATTACGTGATGCCGCCGGTCACCAACCAGATCGCCGCGCTCGATTTTTCAGGAATATCAAATGTAACGTTTCGCGGCAAAGGAACGAATACCGTCATCCTTGTGGGACGTCCGCCGTACGGCGCGTTCAGGTTCAGCAGATGTCTGAATATCGCCGTAGAGAATATCGCCATTGATTATGCAGTCGTGCCGTTCACGCAGGGCACCATCGATTCAGTTGACATGAACGCAGGGTGGTACGATCTTGCCGTCGACGCCGGTTATCCATCGCCGCTTGAACCGTTCTTCGCCGATGCGAAAGCGTCGTGGGGCATCAAGGCCGTACCCGGCGTGTTTTATGACCTCATCGTCCATAGGCCATCGGCGATTACACTGCGGGGAGAGCGGATGTTCCGTTTCGCGTATAAAGACGGTGCAACGATTAAAAAAGCAGGGCTTGCCGCGGGTGACCGTTTCGCGCATGGTTTCCGCTGGTATGTGCAAAGCGCCGTCGGCGCATGGGATTGTACGGATGTGCGTGTGAAAAACGTCGCCATATATGCCGCACCCGCCGTCACCACGACATGGGCGAACACCTCGAACGTGACTATCGACGGGCTCACCATTGCGCGAAAACCGGGAAGCGACCGGCTCATCTCGTCATGCGCGGACGGCATACACTCGTTCGGCGTGCGCGGCACATTTATCATTGAGAACTGCCGCTTCGAGGCGATGCTCGATGACGCCGTCAACATACATTGCCGTGCCGCGCTTGTCTGGAGCAACATCTCACCGACGGAGTTCGTCATCAATAATTCGGGTACGTTCCGCTGTGCGGCTGGCGACCGTATTCAGCTGTTCGACCCTCTTGCGGGGAAAATCCGGACCGAAACGCGTGTTGCGGCAATCGAAACCATAAGCCCGTTTCTCAACAGAATTACGGTGACATCGCCGATCTCCGGGCTGACTGCCGGAAAAACCACCCGTGACGCCGACAACGTATATAATCTCGATGCGAGCGGCGGACGTGTGATA
The DNA here is from genome assembly GCA_016214035.1 of Spirochaetota bacterium. GTDB lineage: Bacteria > Spirochaetota > Brachyspiria > Brachyspirales > JACRPF01 > JACRPF01. The sequence goes on from JACRPF010000020.1 coordinate 65,971, forward strand.
ATACGCAGCAATTATTTCGGGCGTCACCGCGGGCGCAGCATTCTCATAAAATCCGACGCATTGATACATGACAACAGATTCGAAAATATCGACGGACTGGCGATTGCGATCATCAAGGAATCGGAGTATGCGGAAGGTCCGGTACCGCATGATATCGCCATCGAGCGGAACACATTCACCGGCGTGCCCCGTCTGGGCTCATATGCGCAGCCGGCAATACGCGCCATGGTATCTGCGCACGGCGGCATGTCGTCGAACCGCGACATCAGGAACATCGTCATCCGCGACAATTCATTCCTCGAACCGCGCGTCGGCGGAATCGATCTGCGCAATACCGCCGGCGCCGCCATCGAATCAAATGTGTTCCGCACCATGCTGCCCGGCGCACACGATTTTGCGCTGCCGTCGGTGAACATCATGCAGAGCAGAAATGTCATCATCGATACGCTCACGGTTTCGGATATCAACAGCAATGCCGGATCCGCAGTGCGCATTCACCAATCGGCGGATGCCGGAGATGAGGGTGTTATCATCCGCAATCTGACAACGGGTCTACCATCAGGCGTGAAAGCCGTTGATGACGGACGCTGACCATTCGGCATACACCGCTGCATTCCTGCACTTTTTCATCTTCTGTTGCGGCTTTATTGACAGTGCACTGCAACCGCATATACTATCGATGATGTCCGTCATCAGGAGCAATTATGCGCCGTTGTATCATACCGCTCATATTGTTGATAATACCGCTCGCTTCCATATCAGCTTCGGAACGTCCCGTCGTAGGCGCAATCCGCTGGGACGCGTGGCATACCCCGACCGGCAATAATCCCGCCGTCGCCATGATCGCTTCGCTCGGGCCCAGGCAGTATCACTACCGGCTCCCTTTTTTCGCGAACGTGGCCGGCGAGAATGATATAACGCTTGGCGGATATACGCAGGACATACTCGACCGGGAGATCGGTTTCGCCAAGGCCGGCGGGCTCGGCTATTGGGCATTCCTCCTCTATGAAACGAACAGCGCGATGAGCGACGCGCTCGGTTTTTATCTTTCGAGTTCGCGGAAGCAGGACATGCCGTTCTGCATCATCGCCACACCCAACACGTTCGGCAACAAGGCTCAATTCCGCGAACGCATGAAACGAATGGTAACGCTCATGACCGAACCGTCATATCAATGCGTACAGAATGGCCGGCCGCTCATGTATCTGTTTGACGTCCGGGATGCATGGATACCATCTTGGGGCGGCGAGACGAATACACGTGCGCTGTTCGACGAGTTTCGCAGCGCGGTGAAGGCGGCCGGCCGCGGAGACCCGTATATCACGGTGATGGACTTCAATGCTCCGCACGGTAAAAAGATCGCCGATATCACCGGGTCGCAGGCGATAAGCACCTATGCTAAGTCCGGCCCCATGAACGGCGCAACGCCGTATCAGATGCTGGCAAAACACGCCGCGGATTTCTGGGAGCAGTGCGCGCTCACGGGAATGGATGTTGTCCCCATCGTCATGGCGGGATGGGACCGGCGGCCGCGCATCGAACATCCGGTGCCGTGGGAAAAGAATCAGAAACCCGGTGTCGGGATCGAGCATTTCTATGTCATGCCGACGCCGCAGGAACTTGCCGCCCATATTCAGGACGCGATACAGTGGTGCGTCGACAATCAAACGAGTGCCGGCGCTCAGACGGTTATCGTCTATGCGTGGAACGAACATGACGAAGGCGGCTACCTCTGCCCCACACTGAACGACGACGGAAGCGCGAACACCGGGCGGCTTTCCGCCATCGCCGGAATGCTTTCATCATTCGCCGATCTACCAACGAAAACATCCGGAGAACTGCCGTGTGAGGGAATGCTGCTTCGCCTTGACGCTGACGATGCCGCGCGTATCGTCATGGAGAACGGCTCTATCACACAGTGGAATGACAGTTCGGAGCGCGGAAACGATGCTGTCGCCGCTGACTCACGGGTGAATCCGGTATCATTGCCGGGCGGACGACGTGCGCTCCGTTTTAACGGCGGATATTTCAGGATCCCTTCGATCAAAGCTGAAGGGACGGTCACGGCAGTCACCGTCACCCGCCGCACCGCCGGACAGCCGACCGGAAAATTCGGCAGAATTGTGTCGTTCTATGACGGGAGCACATCGACGAACAACGCACCCGCGGACTGGATGGCACCGAGCTGGTGTGTCACCGTATTGGATGAAAAACCGTACGACATGAATTGCCGGATTATCACGGCGGGAAAGATTGACGGGCTCACCGTCGGCGCCAACGCGAGCAGGAACGGCGATGTGTTTTACGGCGACATCGCCGAGATAATTGTCTATGACCGCGCGTTGAGCACGGATGAGGAACGCAGCATACGTATCGCCATGCGCAAAAAGTGGATGCACTAGCCGTTATTCGTCATCGTCGGCTTCACGGCGGCGCTTTTTTTTCTTATCGCCGGTCACCGTTTTTCCCGGCCAGTTGTATCCGAGATCGGCGCCCTGCTGTTTGCTCCCGCCCGGCGCCCATTTTTTTATATCGCCGGATTTCGCGGTGATATCCCATGAGTCGCCGGTCTCCTTCATCGCCGCGAGCAGACGCGCATCCATATCCCTGACCAATGACGCTTTCGACGCATCATCGATGAGGTTTTTCATCTGCGCCGGATCGTTTTTAATATCATAGAGAAGCCACGGCGCATCCTTCGTGCGGGCGTACATATAATCCTTCGTGCGGATGGCGCGCCAGCCGGGCCAGGGGACATAGGCGTAATGCATCTCCAGATACACATGATCGCGCGGCGGCGGCGCATCGGCGGTGATACAGCCGGAATAGTCGCACCCGTCGAGTCCCTGCGGCAGCGGTATTCCCGCAAGACCGGCGAGCGTGGGATAGATATCCGGCGTACCGATAGGAGCAGCAAGCACCTGACCGGCGCGTATGCGGCGCGGATACCGGATGAGGAACGGCACACGCGCGCTCTCCTCGTACGGCCATCGTTTGTGCTCATACCCGTGTGAGCCGATCATGTCGCCGTGATCGGAGGTGAACACGACGATCGTGTCGTCGGCACCGTTCTTTTCAAGCGCGGCGAACAGGCGTCCGCATGCGGCGTCGATCTCCTCGATCATGCCGTAATAATCGGGAAGCGACTCGGCGGCGTATTCGCGCGGTTCACCCTGCGGTACATTCTGCGGTATGGCGATATTCCTGAAGTGGTCCGCGAATCCCGGTGACGCCTTGTACGGCGTATGCGGCGGTATCCATGACAGCATGAAAAACCACGGCTTGTCCGCCGGCTGTTCGGCGATGAACGATAGCGCTTTATCGGCTGCAAAGGCGAGGTCGCGTGTTTTGCTGTAGTCCCCGTAACGGTCACCCTCGGAGGGAAATCCGAAGCGCCGTGTTCTGCCTCCCTCTTTGGGAAAATCCAGATGCCACTTGCCGGCATATCCCGTCGTATACCCGTTGTCGCGGAACGTCTCGGCGAGGCATTTCACCTTCGGCAGAAAATCGGCGCCGTTGGTCACCATGCCGTGATGATGCGCATATTGTCCTGACATAAGCGATGCGCGGTGCGGACAGCAGACGGGGGTGTTCGACATTGCCGCATCAAAGCGCGCGCCCTCTGACGCAAGCCTGTCGAGATGCGGTGTGCGCGCATTCGTATCCCCGTAGCAGCCCATCGAATACGCGCGCTGCATGTCTGAAAAAATAAAAAGGATGTTGGGGCGTTTTGCCGCCGGAGACGGTTGATCAGCGAACAGCTTTTCAGCAAGCACGCCGCCGCCGAGTGTCGCGGCCATATTCCTGAAAAAATTACGCCGATCCATACCCGCAGTATATGACAGACATCATTTCTGTCAAATGAAAGAAGTGCGCTATACGATTTATACTTTGAGCAATGCGCGATCTCTTCTACATTCCTGTCGCTCTCGCGTGGTCGCCGAATATGGCTCCGCAACGGCATCCAGCACCGCTTGCGCTCGGCATTAGCGCGGGGGTCTACTATACTCCGCGCATCCATGCGCGTATTATCCTTGGCGCAATGCCATTTTTACCTTTCTGGTCTGCGGGACATGTCCCGCGCTAAGACAGTCTTTCGTGAATATCCAAAAATGAATCTTTGTTTTTCAAGAAAACATCTATCAGTTGCGGATCGAATTGCTTCCCCGCACTCTCCCGCATGAACAGCAGTGTTTCCTCAATCCCCCACGCCTCTTTATACACCCGCTCGTGCGTAATCGCGTCAAAGACATCGACAATCGATGTGATCCGGGCGCTTAAGGGAATGGCCTCCCCCGCTTTGCGGTTGGGATACCCTTCGCCGTTCCACCTTTCATGATGATTGAGCGCGATATCCGCCGCGAGCTGCAGCACCGGAAGCTCCGACTTTGAAAAGATATTATAGCCTATGGCGCTGTGCCCCTGGATTATCCGGAACTCATCGTCGGTAAGCGGCCCCGGTTTGTTCAGGATAATATCAGAGATGCCGATCTTACCCACATCGTGCATCGGCGATGCGATCTTGATGTCATCCGCCATGTCACCGATGCCCGCGAGCTTCCCCAAAAGATATGCATACTCGGAAACCCTGAGCACATGATTGCCCGTCTCATGCGACCGCGTCTCAACCACATCGCCGAGACGGAGTATGATCTCTTTCTGCGTCATGATGAGCGAGCGGCTCATTTCCAGCACCTGTTCGGTCTTCTTTTTCACCTCGTCCTCAAGATGCTCACGGTAGATGCGGTTCTCCTTCAGAAGACGCGACCGCTCAAGCGCCCTGTTCAAGGTAAGGTTCAGCACCGAAAGGCTTTCTATCGGCTTCGAAAGAAAATCCCAGGCGCCTTTGCGTATCGCCTCAACAGCCTTATCAACGATTCCCACACCCGAGAGTACGATGATGGGCATTTCCGGACAGCGCGGGACTATCTTCTCGATGACACCGATGCCGTTCAATTCAGGCATGTTCAAATCGAGAATCAGCGCATCATATATCTGCTGCGACAGCATTTCCACCGCGCGAACGCCATTCCCGGCCATCGCCGGCTTGGCACCGATATATTCAAGATATTCGGCTATCGACTCCCTGATGGCAGGCTCGTCATCGACCACGAGTATCGATTTACCCTTACACTCCACGCACTCCATTGTGCACACTCCCGATCATTGTAATAGCACCATAGCCCCGCATCCCGCATCCGACCGGCACGGGCACTTCACCGATGAAACGTATGGCAAGGGTCTCCTTTTCATGCGGATATATACTAATATACTGACGTCACGCCGGCACGTCAAGGCAGTATATCATCCGGAACTATGCCGTGCCGCATCTTCGTTCATATCGCCGGTTCATGACGTGATCGAGCGCACCTTTGCCAGCAGCTCCTGCATGTCGAACGGCTTTTCCACGATCTGCATCCTGTCATCGGCTGCGACGACATTCCTGTCTACATGCGTGCTGAATCCGGTGCACAGGATGATGCGAAGGTCCGGCCGCAGTGCGCGCGCACGCCGCGCCGTTTCCATCCCGTCGATGCCGGGCATGGTGATATCGGTTATGAGCAGACTGCAGGCGGACGGATCCTGTTCAAGCGCCCGGAGCGCTTCCGTGCCGTTTGAGAAAACAGCGACATGCATCTTCTGCTCCCGGAAAAAATCGGTCACAACATTCCGTATGGACGGCTCATCTTCGACAAAGAATATGTTCAGTGATCCGCTGACCGCCGGCAGCGACTGCGGCCGGGCATCCGCTGCGGTTGCCGCCGACACAATCGCCGGAAGTGTTACGGTGAATACCGATCCCGTACCGACGGTACTTTCCACTGAAATGCCGCCGTTCATCCCGGTGACAATACCATGTACCACGGAAAGGCCCAATCCCGTTCCGCTGCCGCTGTCTTTCGTGGTGAAATAAGGCTCGAATATCTTTTCCCTGATCTCGGGGGCAATGCCCGTGCCGGTATCCCGTATCGTGAGGACTACGTTCGCTGCGGGCGGCTCTGTCACTGCATCGGCAAGCGTCACCGTCAACGTCCCGCCGTTTTTTTCCATCGCCTGATACGCATTCGTGCACAGGTTCATGACCACCTGATAAAGCTGCACCGGGTCGCCCATCACCGAAGCTTCGGATGTGATACTGACATCGATCGCGATGGTCGCGGGTATGGTGGGCCGCAGCAGCTTCATGCATTCCCGCACCACATCCGCCGCGCGCACCGGCACGACCGCCGGGACCGATTTTCTGCTGAAGCTCAGTATCTGTCCGGTCAGCTCCTTCGCCCGTTTGGCCGCCTGATCGATCTTGTCGAGCGCTGCGGTGAGCTTTTCGGGAGCGTTCAGATAGTTTTTCGCCATGCCGGCCAGCATGACGATGGGTGTGAGAATATTGTTGAAGTCGTGCGCGATGCCGCCGGCAAGCGTACCGATGGCCTCCATTTTCTGCGTGTGCCTGAGCTGCTCCTCCATGTTCTTCTGCGCGGTAATATCGCGCGACACCACGGTGATCCCGTCGGGCCGTCCCGCGGCGTCGTAGTGACAGGAGAGTTTCGCGCTGTAGCGTAGCTGTCCGCCGTCCGCTTCGACGACAGCATATTCGATCTGTTCGGCCGCGCCCCCGGCAAGAATCCGCGCCATCACCGGCGGCAGCATGCGGTTGAACGCCTCCGGCAGCACCTCGACGCAATGACGGCCGATCACGGATGCGGATGCTTCCGCGATCACATCACGCGGATGATGATACTGCACGATAACGCACTTCGTATCGAGTGTAAAGACGATATCGTCCATAGATGAAAGCGTGCTGCGGAGCATCTCCCGGCTCTGTTCAAGCGATTCCTCCGCTTTGCACCGGCGCTCCACGAAATTGATGACCACGAACGACGTGATGAATCCCACGCAGAGCATTATCAGAATATCGATACGGTCCTGCGCATCCCTGAGCTGAAAAAAACCTGCCGGAAAATCCTGATCGATAAGGATGCTGCTGAGTGCGCGATGGAACAGCAGTATCACACCGCCCCCGGCAAGGCTTGCCGCAAGCGTTCTGTCGTTGTAGCGGGAGAAGGATTGCACCGGTATGCCGAAGATTATCTTTACCGCGCTCGATTTCAGAAGCGTTGCGGCCACCAGGACCGCCAGACAGGTGAGTATGATCTCCTTAAAAACGATGCCGCTGAGCACGGCGTTCGGAATGCCCGTTTCGGCATTCGGCGCCCATGGTGCGGGGTTGAGCCCGAACAACACCGGATACAGGATGAATATCGACAATGAGAAAAACATGCAGTAGAATATCTGTGCGATGAACGGATGATTCCACCATGTCTTCCGCCTATCCCTCGATCTGGAACACCATCCCTGCCACACGAACCACACAACAAATGTAAACGCGGACAGGACATTTGCCCATCCGTTCGTCGGCCAGAGCACAAAGGGAAAAAAAGCGCCGAGACCGATGATGCCGGCGGCCAGCGCATACCGGGGGCCGTATGCCATGCCGGCAAGCAGCGGCAGAATATACGACCAGTTTATCGAGATGACAAAAGGAGATATCGTGAAATTAAGTGAATACCGTGAAAAGAAAAAACCGAGAAGTCCCAGAATGACAGAGGTGACCAACGGACGGATGTGCAGCATGAACGATGAAGCAGAATCATGGTTTCCCGCTGATATATTCGAGCTCACACACTAAGTATACTGCATTTGGCGGCACTGTCAAACAAAATATCATATCGCCCTCTATTGCAGAACGCCGCTACGGTGCACGTTTCGCCACGTATGACATTTCCTTTTCCCAATTTACGTAGTGCGCATGGAATTCCTTCAGCGGTGCATTCCCCGCCGTGCGTTCAACGAACGCTTTGAGTACCGGTAATTGCTGCCGGGCGATATTCTGCGCATCAGTATTCCTGGTAGCGGTGAGAAAGGACGAGAGGCTGGTGACCACGGTACCGCCTCCTTTTCCGGCTATCTGCTGCAGACTGCCGGTAAGCCATGGCGTATATTTCAGCATATAGTCGGCGTAACGACGGAGCAAAGGGACCTGCGCCATGAGTTCACCAAGCTCCCGGTCAAAATCATCACGGCAGACTATCGTTGTTCCGTTGAAGATGACCGGCGCCGACTCTGACATGTCACACATCCAGCCCGCACGCGGTGTCAGCACATCGCTTTGAAAACGTTCCTCGCGATACGGATAGAGCGGCATCGTTCTGCAGCGCAGCGGCTTATTCGTGTCATGCAGCGAGCAGCGGTTGTCCTCCCGGAGTGCGGGGCAGGTGAATATGGCCGGGATAAAAGCCGTCGGCGTTATCTGCACCGCAAGCGACGTTCCGCCGGGAACGGGGACGATTGCGCCGAGTGATGCCGTATGATTGTAATCTTTGCTGCCGGGCCGCAACGCGGTCCAGACAAACCCCAGTGGAAACAGATCTGCATGCGCGAATGCGTCGTTACAGGTGAGCGGCAGAAGGCCGTAGCAGCACCTGCCGCATTGCGTACAACGGAAATGCCGTACCATACTCACGCGAGCGCTTTCGCTCCGCAGCAGTGTTTGAATTTCTTTCCCGAGCTGCAGGGACAGGGGTCGTTGCGGCCCGCCTTGGGTCCGGTACGCGGTACGCTCATCGGTTTCATCTCGCTGTTCACGAAAAACCATTCACCGTTATCACGGCGGAAGCGGGACACGGCCGCGCTGGTGATATCCTGTCCGTCCTTACGGAAACGGACGACATATTCCACCTCGGCGGTATCGCCGGTTTCATCCGCGCGGCGTATCTGCAGGTCCTGCCATTCACAGCCGTCCGCCAGACGTTCCGCCTCGGCGCGGTTGAAGTCGTCGCGTATCTCCGGCGCATGCGTTCGGTCCACAAAATCGAGATTACGTACGGCGAAAGCGGTATACCGTGCACGGAACAATGCCTCCGCGGTGGACGCACCTGCGGCACCGGCGATGATGGGACCGCAGCACTCGTCATATGCGCGGTTCGAACAGCATGTACATAAAACCATGGCGGCCTCTCATTTATTATGTTACCTTAACTATACATCGCCGGAATGTATTGTCAATTACGTGCGGATATTGACAAATCAAATAAAACATTATGTAGTATCATCATCAGAACATGGAGGGAAACCCATGAAACCGTTATGCATCATCACACTCATCATCTCGATGACCGCAGCAGCATTCGCCGGACTTGTGAACCCCGCGTTCAACGACAGGGACGGCGACGGCCGGCCCGACGGCTGGGATTTCCGGCCCGAACCGAACGGCACGACGACGAAGATACTGCTCAAGGCAGTCGATGCGGGAACGCTGGTACGGTTCAAGGATGAAGACACGAAACAGGGCCTGGGATTGGCGCAGACGATACCGGTTACCGGCGGGAAAACATACCGCGAGACGCTCAGAATAAAAAAAGGCGCGCTCAGCATATACTTTCTCTGGCTCGACTCCGAGAAAAAGCAGATCGGCAAGGAATGTTTCAAACCATGCACCGGCGGCGATGAGACATCAACGGTGGAATACATCGAGACGGCACCGGCAAACGCCGTGTACTGCACCATGTGGATATATTCGCCGATGGGGTCCACGACTGATGTTATCCTCACGGATGCGTCATTCGAGGAGGCTCCGGGGCAAAAGACGGCCGCACCGACAACCCCGGCTGCAGGCGTATCTGATAATGCACTATTCGGTTTCGAAACAGCCGGCTGGAGCGGTATCGAACTGACCGATAAAAATGTGAAAGAAGGAAAAACAGCGGGCCTTTGGAAAGATCACGACAAGAACAAGTCGATAAATCTTGATAAATTCAATCACGACTGGAGCGGATACACCGCTATGCGCTTCTGGCTGCATTCCGCTAAGCCGACCGGCGAGACGATGATCATCGTCCTCACGTCACGCAAGGACCCGAAAGTCTTTTCTTATTACAGCCAGATGGTCGTCGTAAACTGGGAAGGCTGGAAAGAAATAATCCTCCCCTTCAGCAAGTTTCAGGTCAACCGCGAGCCGGTGGGCTGGAAATTCATCGAGTCTATTCAGATAACCGTTGACGGCTGGGGACTCAAACCGTATCCCGATTCCGTGCTCACGCTCGATGGATTAACGCTTCAGAAGTAACAGCACCGTCTTGTATCTTCATATCTGCAGCCGCATCGCTTTGGTAAATATTAATAATTAGCCGGACGATATTAAGCTGCAATCGGAAACCGGAACTAAATAATCGAATTTACATTGACGCATGCCGTTGATGCGGGTATACTTACAACATAACTCTGCTGCATCACGATACTACCTCTTTGCCAAGGAAACACTATTTATGATCACCGCATGTCATCGCATCCTGCTCGCCATCTTTATGACTTCCGGTCTTTTCGCCCAATCAGGCAATCTGATAATCAACGGCGATTTCGAGACCGTTGAGAACGACGCTCCCGCGGGATGGATAATAGCTCCCTACGGTTCAAAGAATACTGTTCTCACGTCGGCGGCGGAAGGTGACATCCGCGGCAAGGCATCCGCTCATCTCAAGCATGAACGTGCGTCTGCGGAGACGGGAACCAAAGCCATTGTGCTGATAACCAAGGCAAAAGTGAACGGCATCATCGCAGGAACGGAATATCGCTTCCGCTTTGCCGCACGCGCCCCGGTGAAGGACCAGCAGCTTCGCGTCTATTATTACACCGACACTTCCATATCTCCGCATTACTATAAGATGAAAACCATTACCGTAAGCGATGCGTGGGACGAATACGAGTTTGTCCTGAAACTTCCGCTCGCCGAGGACTGGAAAGACCGTGCGCTCTTCATGCGCTTTGACATCCCGTACGGCGAAGTATATCTTGACGACGTTGTTCTTGCGCCGAATACCGATGCTCCGGCAACGGAGAAAAAGTCCGCGTACGCCTCGCTCAATCGAAGGAACCTTTTTCAGAACTCGAGCTTTGAAATCGGCTTTGAGGAATATGCGCTCACCCGCGGGCTCTATATGCGGGGACGCGACGCGAACAACAACGAACCGCGCCAACCGGTACTCGACACCGCAGAGAAAATGCACGGCAATGCGAGCCTCAGACTTGATAATCCCGACGGTGACGCCATGCTGTTCAGTTCACGCGATATCCACATCACTCCCGGCAAAGAGTATACGCTTTCCGGCTGGTTTAAAACCGACGGCGGCATCAAGGTAGTATCGCTTTCGATACTGAGCATCATATCGAGCGGTGCGCGGAAAAATGCAACCACCTGGTCCGAGGTCGGCGGTGAATGGAAACGCATGTCGGTGACATTCACCGCGGCGCCGAATCATGAATATTACACACTGCAGATAGGCAATATCGCCGAGGGCTATGGCAAGCAGCCGCCGCCGACACGGAATCAGGCGGGAACGATGTGGATTGACGGCATACAGCTCACCGAAGGAAAATCGTCGAAATATGAACCCGATGATTTCGAAATAGGACTCGCGCTCACGACCAATCGCTATTACGCGTATACGCCGGATGAACCGTATATGGTGTCGTTCAGGGCGCTCAACAATACGTCCTCCGACACGGAAGTAAAATTCCGATATACGATCGAGGACTGCTATTTCAATAAAACAGTACGTACGGGCGAGACGGCGGTGATGACGCTTGCGGGAAACTCCACCGGCACCATCGCCGCGGAGATAAATCCGAAACGCTACGGATTGTTCGTCTTGAACTACGAACTTGTCAATGCAAAGACCGGCGTCGTGCTCGATGCATACTCGTTCGATTACGCCGTCATCGGCAATATCATGGCTGCACCGGCACCGAAAGGATTCACGACCGGCGGGCAGATGAACTTCCGCGCCAACTGGTTCGCGCAGAGCTGGGCTACGCAGCCCACACTCGTCTACTACGGCGCCACCATCGACGAAACATATGACTTCATCGCGAACGTAGGCGATCGCTGGTTCCGCTGCTGGGATTTCGGCTGGGGACACAACGAGGTGAACGAAGGAAATTATGAATGGCAGGTACTCGACCGGCAGATAGAAGAACTCACCAAACGCGGCATGAGGATAGTGGCGTCGTTCGACACGCTCATCGTCGACGAGAAAAATCCGCAGTCGATATATGCGCATGTGCCGAAATGGGCGCAGGAACGTTACGGCGTCACCGACACCAAAGGAACGATGAAATGCCGCGTAAGCGTTCCGCCGGTTGAGATATGGGCGCGGTACTTCACGGAATGCGTGAAACGCTACAAAGGGAAAGTGCGCGCATACGAGATATTCAATGAACCGAATCTCTGGCTTTCGCCGGAACTCTACACGCAATATCTGAAAACCGCGTGCAGTATTGTCCGGGCGAACGACCCCGACGCCAAGGTCATCGGCTTCTGCGCCACGGGCGACCTCGGCGGCAATCTCCTCAAGTTCGTGAAGGAATGCATGAACCTCGGCGCGAACGACTATTTCGACGCGATGTCGTTTCACCCCTACGACTCGCGCCTTGACTCGAGCAGCTATCCGGCGGAGAAGGCCATCGCCGGGATCAAACAGCTGCTCACCGACGTGGGTGCCGGCAAAAAAGACATCTGGAATTCCGAGCTTTTCTATCTTGAGGACGACCTGCCGGAATATTTCTACGGTTCGCATGACGTCAAAGGACATCAATTCGCGCGCAGGCTTCTCATCGACCAGTTCCACGGAGTCGCACGTTCGGCGTGTCTTGACGGCGGCTACAACCGCGCACGCATCGCTCCGCTTGCACTCGACCTGCCGCGCAAACCCATACCGAGCCGTTTCTATGTCATCAATAATGCATGGGCGCGCTTCTTCGAAGGCGGCAAACCGGCAAAACAGGTAAGCCTTACCGGAAAAAACAAGCTCTACATCTATGACCGACCGGACGGACCGGTTGCCGCATATTGGAACTACAGTTATGCGAAAAAAAGCACGGCGGTTCTTGCCCTCAGGAATGCAAAAGAAAAAATAATTCTGTTCGACCTTATGGGCAACCCGCTTGAAAAACCGGTACTGAAAGATAACGGATATTTGCTCACTGAAAGCGCCGACCCGGTATACATCAGACCGAACGGTATCAGCCGGGATGAATTCCTGAAACTGATGGACAGCGCCGAAATGGAATATCAGGTACCCGTGTCGATAACCGCGCGCATGGCATACAGGGAAGATAAACCCGTCATCGCCGCCGAACTCATGAACTATGCGGCCGAGGTCACGCCGGTGCGTCTCAGTTTCAAAGCATCGTCCGATGCGGTTTCCGCGTCCCCCGTTACCGTACAGGCAAAACCGCGGGATGCAACACCCGTCGTCTTTCCGCTGCAGTTCGATAAGCCGTGGACAGCAACGGAATTATCATTCAACGCCGAGGCGGGTACGAAACAATACGATCTTGCACCGGTATCAGTGCGGTATCGTCCGTTTGTTACCGCATCGCGCGTTGAGAAAGCGCCGGTGATAGACGGTATAGTGAAATCGGATGAATGGAACACACGCGACCGCATTACCCTCGACTCGCTTGCTAATCTCAGAAACGCCGTACCCGCTGTCTGGGGAGGCGCAAACGACATGTCCGGCCGTGTTATGCTCAGCTGGGACAACAATGCGCTTTATCTCGGCTTCAAAGTGCTTGACGACAAACGCGGCGAGCGCAATGACAGGCTCGGCGTGTGGAACAGCGACTGCATCGAGCTTTTCATCGACACCGCGGCTGACGATGCGCCAACGGCCACCGGCTTCAATTCCCGCTGCTGTCAGTTGGTTATCGGCATGCCGACGGTAAAATTCCCGGAAGTCGTCATGTTCAAAGCGAGCGGTATGCTCGAAATGAACACGGCGAATCTGGCCGTTAAAACATCCGTGCAGCCGGGCGGCTATGATGTTGAACTGGCAATACCGTGGAAAGAACTCGGCGGCATTACACCTGCAGCGGGTATGCAGCTCGGGTTTGACGTATGCCTGAGCGACAATGACGCAACGGCGCGGAAACTGTCACTCGTCTGGTCGGGTGCCGATGATTATTACCGGAATCGATTGAACTTCGGCAGGGTGCTGCTGTCGCGGTGAGATGTAGCGCGTTATTTTGCTGCGTTATCTCTATTGCTGCATGTTCCGGACGTTTTTCCGCATGCAGAAGTTTAATTTCTGCATACGACGGAATTGTTTCTGCACTCACCGCAGCACGTTCTGAGTGCGGCAGACTTGTTTCCAGGGACAGAATACGGAGCGATGAACTCATCGGACGGGGTTCCGCATATCGCGGCTTTTCCGCCGCACTCACCGGACATCCCAGTGCATTCAGATGATGGTCCGCGGACCTTGGAAACAGGCCCGATACATCCGGATTAGTATCCGCTGTATGCGGCATGTATTCCGGCACCTGCAGAATATCAAGTCCGGGTGCAGCACAACGGCGTTTGAGCGATTATGAACAACAACAGATTTTCTCTACTACCACTCATTTTTCCAACGCGCGATTGGCGAAGGGGAGAAATATCTTTCTGAGCACCGAGCATGTCGATTATCAAATCAAAAATATATAGCAAATAAAATCAACCCAATACTGCATCCGAGCGGCACGATGCCGCGAATGCGACGAATCTGTCCAAGGAAGGACAGCTGAGTCGCGCACGGTGCGAAGAAAGATATTTCTCCCCGAAACAAATAGCGCGTGCCTCCGGCCCGCGCCCCGCCGCTCACTTCTTCACATTATGCAGCAGATACCCCGCCGCCGTTCCATGATAAATGACGATATCCGCCATCCCGGTATATCCCTCGACAATTGGCACCGTATTCGAAACGATGCCGAGATTCACCGCATACGTCATCTCGCCGTTCGACTCGATCACCGATGATATCTCCTCCACCACCGCGGGGATAATCCCGTAGGTCTGGTAGGAAAAATTATCGAGCTTGACCGATGCCCGGCCGCCGATACTCACGTCCGGACGCGCGCGCTGGGTTATCTTCGACTTGAACATGAACTGTGCGCTGTCGGCATAGAGCATGACAACGCTACCCGTGTCCACGCTGTCGTGGAGCTTCACATACGTGCCGATGACCTTCCCGGCGAACGGCGCGGCATATGTCTTCTGCGTGATAGTCCCCGAGAGTGAGATGATGTCCTGCATGGTCTGCTCGTAATCGCGGCGAAGCGTGTAGAGCCGCTGCGGCGAACCGTACGGCGTATCTTCTTTCCGTATCTCGGCCTCGATGAGCGTTTTTGCTTTGACGGCATGTTCAAGCCGTTTTTTCTCCGGCTCGGAATCCAGGGCGATGACGGTGTCTCCCGCCTTCACGAACTGGTTCGTCGCGATATACGATACGGTGCCTGCGAGCGGAAAACGGACTTTTATCATCTGCCGCTGCTCGATGCGTCCGGGTGCAGGGACCGAGAAATCGATGCGCACCGTGAGCGCGGTGATGATGATGACCAGAAAAAGTCCGCCGAGTATGCTCAGAAACAGTGCCGCAATGCGTATGAGCTTCATGATACCACCTTCGCTTCCGCCGCCTGCTTATCGCCGTCATCCCAGCGGAGCACCGTGGGCGTAGTCTTTTTCATCTGCGTCATGTAGAGCTTGTGATAGCGTCCTTTGCGCTGCAGCAGTTTGCGGTGTGTCCCTTCCTCGACCTTTAAGCCTTTGTCTATCACCACGATATTGTCAGCGTCCATCACCGTAGAGAGTCGGTGCGCGATGACGATGATAGTACGGCCCACGAATATCTTTTTCATCGCATCCTGGATGAGTTCCTCGCTTTCCGAGTCGAGATTGCTCGTCGCTTCGTCGAGTATGAGAAGTTCGGGGTCGGTGAGTATCGCGCGTGCGAGTGCGAGCCGCTGACGCTGACCGCCGGAGAGCTTCACGCCGCGTTCGCCGATAACCGTCTCGTATTTCTTCTCGAGCGAATCGACGAACTCGTGGCAGTGCGCCGTCTTAGCCGCGGCGATGACCTCTTCAAGCGTTGCATCCGGTTTTCCGTAGGCGATATTGTCGATGACCGTCCCGTCGAAGAGGAACGTATCCTGCAGCACGAGACTTGAAAGCCCCCGGTAGTCGCCGAGTTTGCAGCTGCGTATATCCTCGCCGTCGATGAGAATGCGCCCGCCGGTGACGTCGTAAAACCGCATCACGAGATTCGTTATCGTGCTCTTGCCGGCGCCGCTCGGGCCCACGAGCGCGGTGATGCTGCCGCGGGGTATGGTGAGATCGAAACCGGATATCGCCTTTGTCCCGTTGGGATAAGCGAACTCCACCTTGTCGAACACGATGTCCCTCGTTATGCCGTTAACACTCTTCGCATCCGACGCGTCTTTGATGGTGAGCGGTTCGTCGAGAAGTTCGAACACATGCTCCACGCAGGCGAGCGACACCTGCATCTCGGCGAACGATGACATTATCATGAATATCGGCTGGAAGAGCCAGTCGATGAATGAGATGAACACCACGAGTCCGCCGATGGACATTTTGTTGGTGATGACATGGTAGCCGCCGTAGAGATAGACCGCCACGAGGAGACACCAGTACATAACCCAGATGACGCGATGCACCACCATGCTGATGCTCATGCCGTGGAGATATTTCCGGTAGATGAATTGATTGTCAACGACGAAATTGAACGACTCCGAGCGTTCACGACGGAACGCGCGCACCACCTGAATGCCTGAGAATGTCTCCGAAAGCCGCGCGGTAAGCGTTGACACTTCCTCGCGGAGCTTCTTGTGAAAGCGCCGCATGGTGTTGAAGATAAAATACGCGGCGATGACGACGACTGCCGCGAATGCGAGACACACGAGCGTGAGACGCCAGTTGAGGAAGAAAAGCGATCCCAGCCCCACCGTGAGCATCAGTATCGCGCGGAACGGACTGAACAGCCCCATCTGGAGGAGCGCCGACATGCGCTCGGCGTCGTTCTGCAGGCGCGAGATGATGCCGCCCACTTTCAGTTCCTGCACTTTTTCGAGCGGCATCACCTGCAGATGCTGCATCATCTTTCGTTTTATGTTCGTCACGATGGTGCCGAGGAACGTGTTGATGATGTAGTCCTGCAGGAAGTTGAGCGACACGTTGGAAACGCCCACGCAGAGAAGCACGACGCAGAACGCCACGAGCACGCCGAAGTCGCGAGATGAGAGTATGTTGTCGATGATGAACTTTCCCGACCACGGCATCACCGCCTGCAGAAGCGTGTTCACGAGTATCATCACAAGTATGAACGCGATGCGTGAACGGCGCATCTTCAGTTCCGCGAAGTAACGCATGAGCGTTGCTTTTATCGGCTTTTTGGGTTTATCCTTATTTTTATCATCAGCGGCCGCATCAGGTTTTCCCTTGTCTGCCGGCGGTACTTCTTTTTTTTCGTCCTCGGGGCCGTCCTTGTCACCGAAGAGACCCTTCTCTTTGATGAATGTGCGATAGCGCTTACGGCTTCCTTCTTTCTCTTTCGGCATGCGTATTCCCTGCGGTGTCCGCCGTCACGGGCGGTTACTGGATTCGATTATACTATACTGCGCAATGCAGTAATTATCCAGTACTTATTTAACAACGATACTATTTTGACCGCAGCGGAAACGGCGACCGGTGCACGGAGAATGCTACGGCTGCCGTACGAATCTGATATTCCGCAGTTTCAATCCTTCAGGAGGATTGGCATACTGATATTGAAAGAAAAGTTCCTTTACCGTGCACGGCCCCTTGCCGATGGCGACGCTCCGCGTTTCCCATGTCGCCGGGTCACTGTCTATCGTCGGGCTGAGGCTTATGTCCTTGGGTTTCTCGACAGCGGTTGTGTATACTTTCAGCTGCATACGGGGGATTTCGATGACTTTTCCAAAGGCGTCCGCGCCGGTGTAATTGATCTCAAAGCGCATCTGCCAGGTACCATCAGAAAGCGTTACGCCGTTTCCGCTTTTCAGGACGAAACGGAATCCTCCCCATTGCCCGACTTTCGGCTGCGAAGTGAACACCGTAAGCCCGTCGTCTCCTTTGGTGAACGATGGACTGTCACCGTTAAAAACGATGACCTCATAGTCTTTGGGCGCATCTTCCTTCATGAATACGCGTTCTTCCGCGATCACATCGCTTTGCTCAGTCCGAACCGCGCCGGTAATCGCAACCACCAGGGGAACGGCTGTGCCGGCGGAAACAATCGAGATGGATGCAATCTTTTTATCCGGCGACGGATTCTTCCAGCGGAACGTATAGAGACCGATGCTGTTGCCGCCGCGGTTCTTTCCCGTCCAGGCGATACGGCAGTCGGGTGATGATAACTTTGCATCGCCCGGGCTCCACCAGTCATCACAGGCCTTACCCTGTTCCGCAGGTATTTCGATTCTGCTCCCGTCGTCATACGTTATGAAATAACTGAACAGTTTTCCGCCGCCGGTCCAGGCTGTGGCATGAAGGAAATATAATTCTGCCGCAGTGCGATCCACCTTTATGTTTTCTATTGCCGTTGGAAAATGTATACGGTCGCCGCCTTTGAGAACGCACATGCTTTTACCGCCGTTCTTTGCCGGATCAATGATTGTATACGGCACACCATAGAACGTTCGCCTGCCGGCATTTTCAGCGAATGTGGAAAGATCGTTCAACGGCCCCTGATCCGACGCGCCGCCCACGCCGTCATTGGGCGTTTCATCGGCAAACCCCATGTTGACGCTGCCGGAGAGGTCAACGGCGAACGTGTTGTCATCGTTCAGCCCGTTGAATGTACGTTTTTTGATAATGTCTTCGCCGGCGCTTTTCCCGGAAAGTGTCACGGCCTTATACCGCTCAATGTCAGCCGCAATACGCGCCTCGGCGCTTTTTGCAATCGCCGCCGATGTGATGCTGCCCGTTTTCCACGCAGGCACTGTGCGCGACACATAGAATAATGCGCTTTCCTGCGCGGGAAGAAACACGGTGATGCCTTCTGCAAGTTCCGTGCTGCTCCAGGCTGTTTTACCGGACGGCGGCAGCAGTTCATTGCCGCTGTCGGGATTGTACAGATGCCAGTCGCCCGGCTCGATCTTCTTCAGCGACAGGGTATTCAGTTTGGACAGATACGTCCAGTTGATGACGTGAATGAGCTTTTTGTCCCCGCGGTCGATGGGGTCTATCGTGCAGCTCTTATCGATCTTCCCGTCGCGGCTTACTGTGTACCGGCGCTCGATGCCGCGGTCGCGGAATATAGCGCCGAGCACTCCGGAAAGTTCACTGTCGCCGCGGCTGCAGACAAGCGTATATACCGCGCCTTTGCCGATGCCGTGTTTATACACGAGGCCGCCGGGATTCTTCTGCCATTTCGCGAAAACCGCCGCGTCGCTCGCAGCAACCGTGACGACCGCATCATATTTTCCCGGGACCGCTGTGCCGTCAACAATGGCGCTGTCTACAAATACTTTGTCCATTTTTCCGAACGACAGACCGAGTATGTCCGAAGGATCGGTAACCTTGCCGTATTCGTCATGTGTAAACGACTCCGGCGCGCATATCAGTGTACCGCCGCGCTCGACATACGCTTTCAGCAGCGCGCGCGTGGATGCGGGGCAGAATTCTATCACGGGACAGAAAACGGCCTCAAAACGCATAAGTTCGTCGGCTGACGTGAGGAATTCCGCTATGATAAAATCGCTTGTGATCTGCATCGCGCGCACCGAAGTGAGATAATACGCGGGGGCTTTTTTTTCGCGGCCCATGAGCTGCCATGACTGATGATCGAGATACAGCATGCCGATGCGCCCGACGACACGCGGGCACGGCATCACCACGTCGGAAATACGGTCGAGCGTATCCCTGAAACGCTTCAGGCCGAACAGCGACTTCTCGGGATAGTTGAACGGATTGAGCAGATATCCTTCTTTATAGCCGTCGCTCCGGGAGCTTTTCATCGCCTGTTCATAGGTATTCCATTCCCATTCGCGGTTCCCCCAGGTGTAGAGAATACTCTGTGAATAGTCGAACATCATCTGCGTCCAGAGCGTGGTGGGATAATCGTTGTCCCACGACGGAACACGCACGCCGTTCTCGTGACGTACCGTGCGCGTTTCATTGTCGATGATGGGTTTTCCTTTCGCATACGCTTTCGCCAGCGCCGCACCGAGAAGTGACGTATCGTTCCCCACGGTGAAACCGGCGGCCATCATATCCTTTCCGTCGAACACGGGACCCGTGGCGTCGGGCGTGAAGGTGAGGCCGGTGTATTCGGTGCAGATAACATCGAGAAAATCCATGGCGACATTATTGAACGCATTGGCATAGTTCATCGAAAAGACCTGATGATGCGGCTGCACGGTGAAATATTTCGGCACCGGCCGCTTATCCGCACTGAGCACCGTTTCTTTGAACGCTTTCATATACGACGCGATGAGTTCCGACTGAAAGCTCATCCAGTCGTACCATAGGCCGGGGTCTTTGTGCTGGCGGCTTTCCACCGAACCGGCGGCGTCTTTATACGAAGCAAAACTGCCGCCCCAGGCCGCGTTCGCCGCGCCAATACTTCCGTGTTTCTTTGCAAGCCATGACTCGAACAGCACGATGTTCGGCGGTGAAAAGCTGTTGTAGAAGACCTCGTTGCCGAGTTCATAGATGAAAGGGCTCGCGCCATTATCGACGAGGAATTTGGTGCCGTCATAGAACATTGTCTTGTAGTAATCCATCGCCTGCGGATACGACGGGTCAAAAGGAAAAAAGTCATGCCACCATGCGGACTTCTGGAAAAACTCTTTTCTCTGATTATTCTTCGCCCACGCACCGGCTCCGCACCAGAGCCCGATATCCGAATAATCAACTACGAGCGGGACACCGGACATGCGCTTGATCTTTTTCTGCACCTCGGCTTCAAGCTGCCCGAAATAATCAGGGCTGCCCATCGCAACACGCGGTTTGGCGAACGCCTCGGGAAAATATTTTTTGAAGATATAGTAACTCAAGAACGTCTGCGGCTGCCAGGCGTTCATGCCGAGTTCTTTCATCAATGCGGCGTCAGGAAATGTCCTGTATGCGCGATGCCGCGACCATGCACCGGTACGGTCGGAGACGGTGAAAACGTCCCAGTCGTGCACCGGCCCGAGAAAGAACGTATATTTTCCATTCTGTTTGAAATTGCCGTTCTCTATCGTTATGGTATCGGGGGCTTCCGCGCCGGTCATAGTGAATGACAATGCCAGTGCCATGATGATGATCCTCGGAAACATAGTTTCTCCTGATGTACATGAATGCGTATTCCCGAATAGTATTTATAGTATATACTAAACGATATCCGTGTAAAATGGAATGGAAACTATGCGCATTCAATTGGACAAAAAAAGCATCGAGACAATCGAGGGATTCCGCATGTCCGCCATGCTCGATCTACCGCTCGTTGTCCACTGCTTCGGCACTTCGCGCTGGTACGCACCGTTCTCCGTGCACAAAGAGAACTACGACGCATTCAGTATCGAGTACGTTACCGCCGGTACGGGCGAACTTACCGCGGACGGGGAGCGCAGTACGCTCCGCCCCGGCGATGTATTCCTCCTTCATCCCGGAGGAACACATACATACCGCGCACTCGGAAACGCCTCGTTCCGGAAGATATGGATGCGCCTGTCGGGGCCGCTCGCGAAATACCTTATCAAGATACACGGGCTTTCGAACGTGCATCATGTCCCGCAGTGCCCGCGAATGAAGGATATGTTCATCCGCATGCGGAGTTTCGGGATACGCGCGCATCACACGAACGCCTCCGGGCGCCATATCGCCGACGGGTTCTCGCTCATACTTCATGAGATGATACTCGCGCTCGCCGCCCGGCTCGACACGCGTACAACATCGTTCTCATCCGATGTCGTGCATATGAAACATTATCTCGATTCGATGATAGAGAAGGATGTACGTCTGGCCGATGTCGCGGCGCATGCGGGGAAGTCCGCATCGCAGACGATACGAAAATTCAAACGCGAGACGGGCACAACGCCGTACCAGTATCTCCTCGGCAGAAAGATGGAATTGGCGGAATATCTTCTGGCGAATACCGGCTTGAGCGTGCGGGAAGTAGCGCATGAAACCGGATTCGCCGATGAGCAGTATTTCTCACGGGCATTCCGCTCACGCACGAAACAGCGCCCGAGCGACGTCAGAAAAACGCGCGGCTCGGCATAGCAGCATCCGGCGGGAAGTGCACCGGCCACTTGCACAATAATTCGTTTGCTGTATATTTTCCGCGTCCGTCAGCGGTGCGTCCGGACAGGGAGTATCCATGAGCAGCGAAGTCATCAATCACTATTTTTTACAGCCCGAAGCCATCCCCGACGCACTTGAAAAGACCGTCTTTCACGCATATCCCGACGAGCCCATCCGCGTCTACGCATTCTGCGATCTGAACGAAAAACTCTCGTTCGCCTCATCGTGGCTGGTCCTTACCGCCGGGCACCTCATCCATGCAAAACCCGATGCGTCAGGCGCCTGGATACTGAGCGCGCATGCGGTGAAAGACATCAACACGTTTGATTATCTCGACGGCATATCGTCAAGCCGCCTCGTCATCGTCGGAAAGAAAAAGGAGCTGATGCTTGCGGTTCATTTCACGCGCAGGCAGAGCCGCGCGGTGGGCAACTTTCAGTTCGTCGCCGAACAGTCGGTGAAGCGGCTTTCGAAAAAAGTGAAAGAAAAGGCGCTGGCCGACGATTTCGACCCCGGCGCCGAATACCGCGAGGCGATGCTCAACGCTGTGGAAAACTCAAAAGCGTCGCTCTCGATACCGAAGGCCGGCGTCATGCTGCGGCTGCTCTCGTATCTCAAACCGCACCGCAAGGCGGTGACACTCGGCTTCATATTCGCGTTTCTGTTAACCGCACTCCAGCTCATACCGCCCTACCTCACCCGGGTGCTCGTCGACGATATCGTACGACCGCTTGAAAAAGGATCCAATCCGAACGCATGGAAGATGCTCTGGACGGTGATCATCGCGCTCGCGTCCATATGGGCATCAAGCGAGTTCATTTCGTTCCTGAGACTCCGTATCATGTCTATCACCGGCGAGAAGATCGCCATGAACCTCCGCGATACGCTCTATGCGCATATGCAGAAACTGAGCCTCGCGTTCTTCACCTCGCGCTCAACCGGTTCGCTCATCACCCGCGTAAGCTCGGATACGGACCGCCTGTGGGACTTCATCACCTTCGGTCTCATCGACATCGTCGTGTCGGTGCTGCAGATCATCGGTGTGGCCGTGGCGCTTTTCCTGCAGGACTGGCGTCTTGCCGTACTCGTTATCATCCCGCTTCCCATTATGACGCTCATGTTCTACTTTCACAGTAAAAAGATTCAGGTGTTCTTCCTCCGCATCTGGCGCAAATGGTCGGCGATGACCGCGGTGCTTTCCGACGTCATCCCCGGCGTGCGCGTGGTCAAGGCGTTTGCGCAGGAAAAACGCGAGGTGGACCGCTTCCATAAACGGAGCCTCGCCGTTGAACAGGAAGCGGAAGTACTTCACAAAGAATGGACGCGCTTCTGGCCGTCGGTGGTGATGCTCATGCATACCTGCTCGCTCATCGTCTGGGTGGTGGGGGCTCCCCGCGTCATGCAGTACATGCTCACACACGGCAAGGAAGGTATGCCGCTCGGGGTTTTCATCGCGTTCACCGGATACATGTGGATGTTCTGGGCTCCCGTACAGCATCTGGGCATGATGAGCAGAACCGTCAACCGTGTCACCACATCGGCGTCGCGTATCTTCGAAGTGCTCGACACGGTTCCCACGGTGGTCAGCAAGCCCGATGCGAAGACGATATCGCGCATCAAGGGACGCGTGGCATTCGACGACGTTTCGTTCACGTACGACGGCGTGCGCAATACGCTCAAAGGCGTCACGTTCGATGTACGGCCCGGCGAGATGATAGGCCTCGTGGGGCCGTCGGGCGGCGGGAAGACAACACTCGTGAACCTCATCTGCCGTTTCTATGACGTGAAGGACGGCTCTGTGCGCGTGGACAACCGCGACGTCCGCGATCTTGAACTTACCGCACTCCGCCGTCAGATAGGCGTGGTGCTCCAGGAACCGTATCTGTTCCACGGCACCATCGCCGAGAATATCGCCTACGGATCAAAGGGTGTATCACTGAAGGATATACTCGCCGCGGCGAAGGCTGCAAACGCGCACGAGTTCATCTGCGGATTCGCCGACGGTTACGAGACCATGGTGGGCGAACGCGGGCAGACGCTCTCCGGCGGCGAACGCCAGCGCATATCGATAGCACGCGCGATACTTCATAATCCGCGCATTCTCATCCTCGATGAAGCGACGAGTTCGGTGGATACGGAAACGGAGAAGCGCATACAGGAGGCGTTGCACCGGCTCGTGGAAGGACGCACCACATTCGCCATCGCGCACCGTTTGTCGACGCTTTCCAGCGCCAACCGGCTGTTCGTCATGGAGGACGGCAAGCTTGCCGAACATGGAACGCATAAAGAACTTTTGAAAAAGAAAAACGGCATCTATGCCAAGCTTCATAAAACACAGGCGCAGCTGCATGCGGCGATAGCAGTATAAGGAACAACTATGAAACTGAACATACAGCGAAGAGCCGACGGACGGCTCGTATATAAAGTGAAAGGAAAAAAGGATGGCATACCGGTCAAAGTGGTAAGCGCATTCCCGTGGTCGCATCCGCACAAGTTCATCAGCATTCGCGACGACAAGGGCAAGGAACAGCTCCTTATCGATTCGCTTGACAGCATCAACAAAGCGGAACGCGAGCTTATATCCACGGACCTCGCCGAACGAAATTTCATCCCGCGCATTCTGAGCATTCAGTCCATCATCGAAGAGCGCGAACTTTTCCACTGGAACGTCGTCACCGATGCGGGGGCGCGGAGCTTTCTCACCAATCGCCACGATCACCCGCGCACGCTTGAGACCGACGAGGTGCTCATCAAGGACGTCTCGAACGACCTGTATCTTATTCCCGAGCTGAAGGCACTCGACAAAAAAAGCCTGAAACTGCTGTGGGTGTACCTGGATTAAGACCGTACGCATCCGCCCGGCCTGCATATTGCAAAAATAATCCGCTGTGGTACACTCGCGCGATATACGGAGCAAGCACATGAAAAACAAAAAAGCATTACCGCTTACCATCATCACGCTCGGGCTTGTAAGTTTTTTCACCGACGCCGCAAGCGAGATGATATATCCGCTCATCCCTATTTTTGTCGCGTCGCTCGGTTCGGGGGCCATTATCCTCGGCGTCATCGAGGGTGTCGCCGAATCAACCGCGGCGCTCCTGAAACTCGCCAGCGGCGTCATCTCGGATGCATTACGTAAACGAAAACTCCTCGTGCTCATCGGCTACGGGATATCGTCGCTGATACGTCCCTTCACCGGCGGTGTGTCGCATGCGTGGCAGATAGTATTCATCCGCATGTTCGACCGCGTGGGCAAGGGCATACGCACCGCGCCGCGTGACGCACTCGTAGCCGGCGCCGTTGATGCGGACATGCGCGGCAGGGCGTTCGGATTCCACCGCGCCATGGACCATGCCGGTGCCGTGCTCGGCCCCATCATAGCGCTTCTGGTACTCGCACTCGCCATCATCGTATTTCAGATACACGATGCAGTCACCGCCATGCGCATCACCTTCGCCGCGGCTATTGTCCCCGGCATCATCGCGGTCCTCACAATAATATTCTTCGTCAAAGAGGATGCGCCGCCCGATGCTTCCGGAAAGAAATTCTCATTGTCGCTCAAAGATGTCAATCGGAATTTCCTCACCTATCTTGGCATCATGGTGCTCTTCACGCTCGGCAACTCATCCGACGCATTTCTTCTGTTCCGCGTTGAGGAAGCAATACATAAAAGCGGCGCGCTCAACGGCATTGTACACGCGATACCCGGACTGAAAACCGTCATCGCCTCGTTCGGTTCCGAGCAGGCGCAGGCGAAAGCGGTGAGCATGCTGTTCCTGCCGCTCATCTGGTCGTTTTTTCATATCATCAAGGTAGTGTTCGCCACACCGCTCGGGGCGCTCTCCGACCGCATCGGACGTAAAATCGTCATCAATATCGGCTGGGGCATCTATGCGGCCGTATATCTCGGCTTCTCCATGCTCGACCGCCTCAACGGTCCGGCGCAGGTTATCGCAACGTTCATATTATTCGCCGTCTATGCGCTCTTCTACTCGTTCACCGAGGGCGCGGAAAAGGCGTTCGTGGCGGATATCGTCCCGCAGGACAAACGGGGAAGCGCCTTCGGCCTCTTCCATTTCGCCGTCGGTCTCGGCGCGCTCCCGGCAAGCGTTTTATTCGGTCTGCTCTACAGCATGTTCGGCGGACGCATCGCCTTCGCCTTCGGGGCGCTCCTCGCGTTCTGTGCCATGCTGCTGCTCGCATTCCTGGTGGAAGAACCGCGGAAGGAGGCCAGACAATGACCGGCGACGCAATCCGTTACTGTATAGCACTTTCACACATCGCGCATATCGGCGACGCGAGACTGCGCTATCTGCTTGCGCGTTACAAAACCGTCGACGCGCTCTTTGCCGCTCCTGAAAAAGAGATCGTGAACCGTTTGAACAACGCGTTCTCGCGCGGGTCCGTCGGCACATTCGATAAGAACGAGCTGCTCGATCGTGCGGACAAAATCCTGCGTGAATCCGCCGAACGCGGAATAGCCGTCATCACCTACGATGACGAACGGTATCCCGCCATGCTCAAGCATATCGACAATCCGCCGTTCATCCTGTTCGCCATGGGAAATACTGACGCCTGGACGCACAACGCCGTGGGAATCGTGGGCACACGGTACCCCTCGCATGCGTCGCTCCGGTACGCGTTCACGCTCGGGGCACAGCTTGCGGCACACGGCGTATGGACGATAAGCGGTATGGCGAAAGGCGTTGATGCAGCCGCACATTGGGGCGCGGTGTCGGCGGGCGGAAGAACCGTCGGCGTACTTGCGAGCGGTCTCGATCAGGTATATCCCGCCGAAAACAGAAATCTCTATGAACGCGTAATCGCATCGGGCGGGGCGCTCGTGAGCGAATATCCCACCGGCACGATACCCGAGAAGTTCAATTTCCCGAAGCGAAACCGCATCATCTCAGGACTTTCATCGGCGGTCGTTATGGTTGAAGCAGCCGCACGGTCAGGCGCGCTCATCACCACACGATATGCGCTTGAACAGGGCCGCGATGTTTTCATCGCCCCCTATGACGAAACGAATACACGGTATTTCGGCAATCATCGGCTGTATAAAGACGGCGCAACGGCGGCCGCATCGTATGAAGATATTCTCAATGAATTCGATGACCGGTTCATGTCGGATGAGTTCTATAAAACTGCGAAGCTCAATCATACTCCGGTCAGGATTGAAAAACCGGAAGGGTATATCCCGGCGCTGTCACGCCCGGAGGAGCCCCGGCTGTTCATCTCACAGCCGACCCTGAAACCGGCTGCCGCAGGATCGAAACACAACCCGCCGCAGCCCGTGATTCCGGCTGAACCTTTGCCTGAAAAAGATGCGCTTGTATTCGGAACAATAACATCCCGCACGCATATCGACGATATAGCTGTAGCCGCACGCCTGCCGGTCCATGAAGTCGCAGCGGCGCTCATGCGCCTTGAGATCCAGGGCGCAATACGGCAGGAGCCTGGAAAACTCTTCTCGCGTATATGAAAAAGATTTACGGTACGACGGGCGGATCGTCCTCACCGAACGCGTCGATGATGGAATGCTGCAGCGTCTGACGGAAATCGGTGGTCAGCGGATGCACCACATCCTTGTACTCGCCCGTACCGACACGGCGGTTGGGCATGGCTACGAAAATGCCTTTGTTGCCCTGGATGACCTTGACATTATGGATTACGAATACGTCGTCGAATGTGACGGACGCATAGGCGCGAAGTTTCCCCTCTCCGGAGACCTTCTTGATGCGCACCTCTGTGATCTTCATAAACGCCTCCACGCAAGCAGACTTTATCACACGAACTTTGCGGGGAAGACATGACTATCCTTCATGTTCTCCGCAAGCGCATGATAAACAAGTGAGGCCTTCATGCCGTCTTCAAAAATGATGAAAAACGCGGACCCTGAACCGCTCATATGTGCGGTCATTCCTGCGTGCCGTTCAATATCCTTTTTTACGGCAGCAAGCGCTTCCATATTCCTGAAAAGAGCACCTTCAAATATATTATAACATAAACCGGCTACTTTGTCCACTCTTTTCGAGTCTATCGCCGCGCGCATAGCCGCAGCATCCCCCCTGCCATAATCATCAGGCCGTATCGCCGCATATGCATCTTTCGTGGACACGTGAATATTCGGGTAAATCACGATAATATCCGCGTTCATCCTTGGTTTCGGCAGCAATACATCGCCTATTCCTTCAGCCCATGCAAACCCGCCGTCGATGAAAAACGGCACGTCGGCACCGTAGATAACGCCGATATCACGCATTGCATCCGCGGAGAGCCCGAAACCGCCGATCTCGTTCAGCGCTTTGATGCAGTATGCGGCATCAGCAGATCCGCCGCCAAGTCCCGCTCCGACAGGTATGTGCTTCTCAAGCGTTATGGCGACATTGCGGTTGAATCCGAATTCCTTCTCAAAATGGCGATATATCTTCATTACGGTGTTCTTTTCGGGGTCACCGGATAAGCCCGCGTACGGTCCGGTAACGGTTAGTGTTGTTGTATCCGCTTCGGCGATCGTCAGAATATCATATATTCCCACGGTATGAAACGCCGTTGCCAGCAGATGATAGCCGTCTGCCCGCCTGCCGGTGACATCGAGGAAGAGATTGATCTTGCAGGGAACGTTAATCCGCATTGTCTTTTGCAAGCGGGAAAACGGATACGCCATTACGCATGCGTATATAACGGTAGTCGAACATGCGCTTGGTGTTATCGGTATCGCTCCACGTTACGAGGAGCGGCACCATCGCGAACCGGCGGCTTTCGGTGCCGTCATATATCGATGCGGTGAACGTAAGCGTGACACTCTGCCCCGGTATGAGTACAGGCACCTTCTGCGCGGTACCGTTCATGCGGAGCGTCGGCGTGTTCACAAGCTTCACCGTGAAGGGTCCCGCCTCGCCGGTAGTCTGGTTCATGATTTCGGCGACGACGACAATTTTGTTATAGGTCGACTTTGCCTGGTTAAAGGATATCTTTGTCGCCACGGGCACGAGCTTATACGCGCCTTTCAGGTCGCTGAACGCCTTGCCGCCGGCAACGAACCATTCCATGGCGGGGAATTCACCCTTGCGTCCGAAATTCGCGCGCCACAGATCGTGGAAAAACACCCCGCGCGGGTGCCCCTCGGTAAGCATGCTGTTCACCGCATAGGACATGCGTCTCGTATATTCCTCAACGGAATTAAGTTCACCGGACAGGAGCAGCGGCGTGTCTACCGAATTGCCGAAGACCAGATTGAGGTCGTTGCCGCGGACGTAGGAACTCCATTGCCGCCCGAGATGATTGTATTCCTGCGCCTCGGGTATTTCGTATAACATGATGAAATTATAATCCGCGCCGCTGTCGAGAAACATGAGCGGATCCTGCCCGTGCTCGATGCCGTGCGCCCAGCCGAGATTGAACACCCAGAGATTCTTTTCGGCAATACGCGCCTCACGGCGTATGCGCTCCACAATCTGCGCCTCTTTGCGACACTTGTAGTACCGCCAGGCGTCTTTCATCTCGCCGCGCCGCTGCTGCGAGAGCCAGAGCATGCGCTGATTCGTGTGCCAGGTACTGAATCCCGCGGGGACAGCGATATTCATCTGACGTACAAAATCATCGACGAGTTCGAGCCCGCCGGTGGGCAGCGCGCGGATGTAATCAAGCCCGATGAAATCGATATTGGGATTTCTGTTGAACGCCGCGGCAAGCGAGATGACATCGTTGATGCGTTTTTCATCGATGAGCGAACAGTGCCAGTCCGCGGTGAATTCACCCGCTTCGGACTCATATTTCAATGACGGCCGGTATCCGAGCCGCGCAAAATCCTTTCCCCGTGAACGCGCGCGGTCGAGCCAGTTGGGCGTTTCACTGCCGGGGAACTGGATGAAGAACGAATGTATCCACGCACCCATCTGCATATGCTGCTGTTTCACTTCCTCGGCAAGCATCGTGAGCGAATCTATCTTTTCTTTGCTCCACACATTGTCCGCGGTCACCGATCCCGATGTCCCGGTGGTCTCTCCGCCGTTGACGACGAACACATCCGCCCCCATGAACGACGCCGCTTTCACGAGATTACGCCAGTCGCCCTCGGTCATGTCCGGCGCGCGGTAATTGCTCCGCGAGGTAAGCTGGCCGAGCGCTTCCAGCGTGGCGAATGCCAGCGGCTTATCGATATCGCGGGGCACGGCACCATCAAGCATGAACGTCGTCTGCATGAATTTCTCGACACCATTTTCAGCGAAGGTGAGAACCGCTTCATACTCGCCGAGCTTCGGCGCGAGCGGCGGAAACCAGACTCC
The DNA here is from genome assembly GCA_016214035.1 of Spirochaetota bacterium. GTDB lineage: Bacteria > Spirochaetota > Brachyspiria > Brachyspirales > JACRPF01 > JACRPF01. The sequence goes on from JACRPF010000020.1 coordinate 96,403, forward strand.
TTCAAAGACCGTTGTTCCTTTCTGCGCATGCAGCGGTAAAGCGCGTCTATCACCGTCCATGGTACGCGTGAAAAGCCGTTTATTGAAGAATATCTTCACTTCAGGGCGTTCCACCGCATTCGGCATGGTGAATGAAAACCGCACGGCGTCATAGCGGCGATATTTCCGTTTATCACTGACGAAACGTATGCCCGCATGCGCCGAAGGCGGCGTATTGGTAAGCACCATGCCTTTTGCGCGGGATGCCTCGTATCTTTTATAGGTGGCGTCGAAGGTGAGATTGAGCGCCACGACGATAAAAACAGACAGCGCCGCAATGAAAACTGCGATTATGGCAAAGATGAATATTCTTCTCATGGCTCATGTACGACAGGACGATTAACTATACCGGGATGATATCGTATATGCGGTAAAAAGCAAGCATTGCACGGGACGTACGATATTACAGCGGTACTCCGCCGGCCGAGCGCATGATAAACTGCCTGAGAACGGCAAAAAGCCATGACAGTATCTGGGGCAGGATATTGGCGACGATAAAGAGGAAAATGAACGGCGACAAATCGATGAAGCCGATGATAAGCTTGTCACGGATATTGCCGAACACCTTGTCGATGACGCCGTCGGTGGCGGCACGCACTACGCGTATGACGGGATGATACGGATCGGGATGTACGACACCGAAGGCCTCAAGCCAGCTCATGATGATCCACCCGAGCCAGAGAAACGAATACAGATACAGGCCGCCGATGACGATGGTCTGCGCTATGTTGACGATGGTAATAAGAACGTTTACCGGCATGCCGTATCCTACGAACGGATCGCTTTCAGCGAATCACTGCAGGTTGCGTCGAGCGGAACGATATTGGTGAACTGCATGGTCTCGAATACGAGTTTGAGCTGGTTGCCGACATTGCAGAAACGCACCTTTCCATTGCTTTCGGCAAGCGCTTTTTTCAACAGCTGCGCGATGACACCGAGCGCATAGGAGCAGACATATTCAACCTTGCCGAAGTCAAAGACGAACTGACGGGTGCCGTCCTCGAATGCGTCGGTTATCTTAGATTCGAAACTGTCAACTTCATCAATAAGCAGATTGCCTTCCATGGTGACGACAGCAACGCCGTTGGTGATCGATACGGTGACCATACGAGCTCCTCGTGGAGAAACTATATCTTATCTTCTGTTTTTTATCAATACGATGACGGTGCCGCCGCACCGGTAACTGAAGCGGTCGGTATGCATATGAATGAGCGCGATGCCCCGTCCCGAGCCGCGGTAGACATCGTTCGTCCTCGCGGGCACTCCGGCAATCGCGTTCTTATAGTCGAATCCCGGACCGTCATCGCCGATGGATATCGCCGCCCGTCTGCTGTCAATGCGTATTTTGAGCGTGATGTTCTTTTTCGGGTCTTTCGCGTTGCCGTGAAGATGCGCGTTCATCATGGCTTCCTCGCAGGCAACCGCCATGTCATTGGTGTCGCGTCCGAATCCGTGTGTCACGAGAATCTGCCTGATATACGTCGACGCGATGCCGACGCTTTTCACCGTTGACGGAAGCACTATCGTAAGCGCGGCGGTCAGGTACGGAAATATCTCTTTCGCCTGCTCCCGCCGGAGATAATATTCGCGCGCATCGGCGACGACCTTCTTCACCTCGGCGGCATCATAGGGTTTAACGATGATATCGTAGACGTTCTGCTTTATCGGGAAAAGCGTCTCTTCCACGCGCGTCACGTCGCAGGTGAGTATGATGGGCACGAGCGCCGCCGCCTCAAGCTTTTCCTTCCAGAAATCGGTGAGGTCGGCTATCTTATTCACATCGGCGATGATGACCGAAAAGCGGTTCTGCTCGATCTCATGTATGGATTCGGCGACATCGGTCTTCTCAACGACAACATAGCCCTCATGCTTCAGGAGCGTTTTAAGCACGCCGCTGTGCGCATCGTCTTCGATGATAAGAACGTCTTTCATGTATTAGTGTTTGTAGTAGACCACGCCGCCCGTGATGGAGCCGGTAAACTCGCGTTTGGTTGTTTCATTGCGGAGCGATATTGTGTCGTTCTCCGTGCCGCTGGCGAGCGCGGTAGCCTTCACTATCATGGCGATGCGCCCGTCCTGATAATGCACATCGACGATGTCGCCTTTTTTTATCGCGACAGTCTCGCCGAGATGAAAGCGGCGGAGTATGTTGCCGCGTTTCACGTAATATTTCGTCGTCGTTCCGGAAAGCTCCGCGAGACTCGTGATGCTGTCCGCGGGAATACGGTCCGTACGGTATTCCTCAAACGCGACCATGCCCTCGGCGACGCGGACGTTCTTGCCGATATAATCCTTCGCGGTAAGCACCTGTTTCACGCGGTATATTTCAACGAGTATCTCAAACCAGTTCTTCTTGCGGCCGTCGGCGGCGTACAGTTCAACGCGTATGCGCTGCGTCCCGCTCTGCTTCCCCTCGGCGAAGATGAATTTGACCTGGTCGGTATTATCGATAGAGGCTTCCGGCAGCTTATACAGAAACTTAATCCGTATATCGTCCCTGTTCTCGCCGGGTTTGATGACTGCGTCGAGCAGTTTGTCAGTGATGGTTTTTTTCACCTTGTCTGCGGACGCGTCGTTCGCCGCGCTGATCACCGGAGTCCGTACGGAAGCCGCGGCACCGGCGGGTATTGCCGCCGACGCTGCACCTGAAGGTATCACCATGATACTCGAACCGGAAATTGAATAACTGACGTCGGGAATGACACGATTCAAATGCGCGATGAGCGACCGGAGCTGATATACGGTTGGTTCGACCGGGGCAGTGAACAGCACCGGATTGGGTGCATCCGCCGCGCCGTCAACGATATCGTGCAGCCGCACCTCGCCTGTGGAGAGTACTGCACGGCCTTTCAGGTTGAAATCATATCCGCTCAGACATACAGCGGCAATGACCAGCATCCAGAACGTTCTCATCACCATCCCTCCGTTACCGTTCACGCGTTACCGCTTGAGATTGACGACGGTCGAAAGCATATTGTCGCTGGTGATGATCGATTTTGAGTTCATCTCATACGCGCGCTGCGCGACAATCATATCCACCATTTCGTCCACCACTTTCACGTTCGACATTTCAAGAAAACCCTGATGCAGTTTTCCCTGCCCCTCGGTGCCGGCCTCGCCTTCGATGGCTTCGCCGGAGGCCACGCTTTCCTTAAGAAGGTTCCCGCCGATTGCGGTAAGTCCCGCCGGATTCACAAAGCGGTACAGATTCACCTGCCCCACTTCTATTATCTCATCGCTTCCGGCAACTGTGACCTCAACGCGTCCTTCCTGGGATATGTTGATCTTCTCGAATTCGAACCCTTCCGGCATAACCGTCTCGGGCATAAGTTTATAGCCGTTGGAGTTCACCAGCTGTCCGTTGGAATCTATCTTGAACGATCCGTCACGGGTATAGCCGACGGTGCCGTCGGGAAGCTGAACGCGGAAAAAGCCCTCACCCTCGATGGCAAGATCAAGCTTGTTGCCCGTAGACTGGAGCGAGCCCTGCGAGAACATCTTCTGCGTCGCGGCGGTCTTGACGCCGAGACCGGCCTGTATACCCGTGGGGACAACCGTGTCCTCGGTGGCGGGGGTTCCGGCAATCTTCATGGTCTGATACAGGAGGTCCTCAAAGTCCGCGCGCGACTTTTTATATCCGGTGGTGTTCACGTTCGACAGATTGTTTGCAATCGTATCAACCTTGAATTGCATCCCATTCATGCCGCTTGCGGCAGTCCATAAAGAACGAAGCATAGAAAACTCCTTGGCCCGGATAATAGTACTGTAGATCTATTATCGAGCCGTTGGAGAAAGGGTTGAGCATAAAAAAAAGGCCCCGGCACGGCTAATCCGCACCGGGGACCTTTTCTGTATCGCTTGTTGCGGGGGATCAGTACTCTTTTTTATCGTCGATCATGAGTTCTTTGCTGTCTTCGAGCTTCTTCTTGTTACTTACATCAAAGGCGCTTGAAGCGTCCATCTCGCCTTTTTTCAGGGCTTCGCGGGCCTTGATGTCGGCGGCGTCTATTTTCACATCGGTCTTTCCGCCGGTGCTCTCTTCGCGCTGTTCAAGCCGGAGCGAGAGCTTTTTAAGGTTATCCTTCAGATTACCGACATTTTTTATTGATTCGATATCCTTGATGGTGATAATCTCTTTTACGTCGGACAGCGATTCCTTCGATATCTCAACGAGCGCAAGCTTCCCGTCCGCCGCCACGGAGACTTCCTTAAGTTCGTTCACATCCACGCTGCCTTTATCGCTTTGGACGTTCACGCTCCCGGTAAGCACGCTGACTTTCGTGTCCTTACCGGCCGAGTCGACGACGAACGACGTTCCGCGTACCGCGGCTACCGATGTCGGCGTTTCAATTACGGCGGATTCTTCCATGGTCAGCTTTCTGATGCCGACAAGAATCTTGCCTCTCGCCACCTTCATCCTGACCTCTTTCTCGCCGGCTCCGAGCAGCGCGTCAACGCGAATTTCACTTGATTCCTTGATATTGAAGACACCGACGCCTTCAACCTTGAATGTCATTTTTGCTCCGGCACTTGTCCTGATGACATCACCTTTGACAACCGTATCGCCGATGGCCGCGGCATGTTCCACCGTACCGGTAAGTATCGTCGCTTTTCCGACTACTTCGTTCACAATGCCCGAAGCTGTCGGCGCGGCTGCCGGTGCGGCTGTTTTTGCGGGAGTATTATCCGCCGTTTTGGTACAGTTTAAAAACACGAATAGTGATGCGATCAATAGTAATAACAAAGGGCGTTTCATGAGGCTGTACCTCCGGAACATTTCCCCGCGAACTTGACATACGGGGTACATGTAGTATAACTCACCGCAGTGATAAAAGTGAACAAGAAAAATGTTTGTTCGATGCAGAAATCCGGTATCGCCGCTGTCGTGTGCATAACAATGCTTGCCGCCGGTCTCACCGCCGCTGTGAAAGAGAATTACCGGTATCTCAAACTCGGCACATTCGTCCGCGTCAAAGTGTATGCACTCGCGCCGTTCGAACCGTCATGGTCGCGCTCGGAACTCGCCATAGACGACAACGGTAATCCGATGCTGGCATTCTTCGACGGCGCCCGCAAACGGCCGGTTTTCATGCAGAAACGCGGCGATATGTTCTCAAGCATCACCATGGACGAATCACCGTCCACGGGAGAAAATCTGCACGTATTCCGTGACACCCACGGCTTTATACACACCGTATATTATGATGAACCGCGTAATGCCGTTAAATACGCCTGCAATGCCGGCGGCCCAACGTTCAGCGCGCATACGGTAGACCGGGTAAGCGGCATGCGGTATGCTTCTCCGCAGGTGGCGGCAGACAAGGACGGCGTACATGTCTATTATCTCGACGGCAAGGGCGTGCTGTACCATGCGGTGTATACCAATAATATGTTCATGTCGAAACCGGTATACCGGGAGAAGCCTTTATCGGCGATACGGCTCTTTGCCACGGCGGCCGGTCTTCGCATTATCACCCGTTCCCCGCAGGGCAAACTGTTCTATATGTTCAGGAACGATAAAAAAAAATATATCACCATCACCCTTGCATCAAACGCGACGGACACGTTCGCCGCTCATTTCGATTCGCGCGGACGTATGCACCTGCTTTCAACTTCCGACAAACGGACGCTGTCATACACCACGTTTGACGGCTCCGGAACACTGCGCGTCACCAACATCTTTTCTGCCGACACGGATATCAGCGGTGCGGCGCTTATGACCGAACGCCTCGACACACCGCAGGCCGCGGTGAGCACGGTTTCGGGAAAAACATCGCTCCTGATCTCGGAACCGGGCACAACCGGCTTCAAGCCGCTCGATGTAAGCAGCATTGGACGCGCCGCGGGCGACATCAGCCTGGTAATATCATATTACCCTTATATCAGTATGCTTTTTGTGGATCGCGATTTTGCCGAGCTTCGTCTTGCGTCGTTCAATCTTGAAAGTCTGCGCCCGTTTCTGCAGCAACGGTAACCGTCATTTGAACAATTGAGCTGTGAGCTGCGGAACATGTCCCGCGCTATGCGTCTACAACAAAGCGCAGCAGATTCTTCACCCGCGCGTTGATCTCACGCTCACCGAGCGGCTTTTTTACATAATCATTGGCGCCGGTCTCAAAACCCTTAACCACATCCTCTTCATTATACCGGGTGGACAGTATCATCACGAGCGTAGTCGCGAGCGACGGCTCGCTGCGTATCGCTTTCAGCACCTTGAATCCGTCGATCGTACCGAGCATCGGTTCGATGATGACGAGTGCCGCATGCGATGAGGCGATCTCAGCAGCAGCGGCGGCGTAGTCCTTCACAAAATAAAGCTCGTAATTTTTGCCGAGATATTTTTTATACGATTCGCACACATGTTTGTTGGGCTCGATGACCGCAATGGTATAGTGGGCGTTCTGCCGCTTGATGCGTATGCGATGGTCCTTATGATGCAGCGTGAGAAAATTCTCGAGATCGCCGTAGCGCACCTTATATCTGCCGCCGGGGGAGCGCACCGATTTCAGGCCATAATACCTGATCCAGTAATTAACCGTTGAACGCACCACGCCCACCAGCTCCGCGGCCTCGACGGGCGACAGCAGATCGCTTCGCTGAAACTCTTTTTTTACCTTGTCGCTGTTCATTACGTGTGCCTGCGGCGCCTCTGTGGAACATATGCCCGTGGTATTATCGGTGTGCGGAAAATCCGCGCTTCGGAAGCCGTAATCTATCACGGTGCGTTAAAAAAGCAAGTGAGCACCGGATTTTTCGTTGACAAAATAATATCCCGGTAGTATATTTATGATGACACGATTAAGAAACGCCTTGTTCATAAACCTTGTCGCATGGCGGTGTTATGTCTGCAGTCCGGGGTATGTTTGTTCTTATTGTCTGTTATGCGTTTCCCGTATCAGCGTCATCATCGGCCGTTCCGGCTGTGAGTACGTTCAGCGTTATCACTATTCTTCCTTTCATCATAGTAATGCTCACCGCCGGCTGCGTGCTTTCGGTCGCCGGGGTGTTTTTTTTCCGTGCGCAGGTGCGCCGCGCCGTTGATGCGCTCCTGGAAAAGAATAAGGTTCTCGCCGATCTGGAAAACCGCTACAGTACGCTGCTCTCGGCCGTTCCGGATATCATCATGGAAGTCGACAGCAATCATGTGTACACCTGGGCAAACGAAGCCGGCAGGGAATTCTTCGGCACCGATGTCGTAGGTAAAACCGCCGCGGCATTTTTCGAAGGGATACAGCAGGCGTATCAGGCCGTGAATCCGCCGCAGCAAGGAAAAGAAAGCGTTATCTACATTGAAAGCTGGCAGCGCCGCAAAGACGGTGCAAAACGGCTGCTCGCGTGGTGGTGTCGTTCACTCATCGACGAAAAAGGAAGACCGCGCGGCACATTATCCTCCGCGCGCGACATCACCGAACAGCGGGATATCGAGGAGTCGCTCCGGCGCAGCGAGGAAAAATTCCTCAAGGCATTCGACAGCAGTCCGCTGCTCATGGCCATCAGCGAGATTGAATCCGGGAGATATCTCGAAGTGAACGGCACATTTCTCAACGTGACCGGTTATTCCCGGGATGAAGTGATCGGCCGCCCGTCGGTTGAACTCGGTCTGTTTAAGGACCCGGCGGAGCGCACGCTGCTGGTGGAGCAATTCAAAAAATACCGTCATCTAAAGGATGCTGCAGTCAAGATCAATCGGAAAGACGGCTCGGTACTGCACGGGCTTTTTTCCGCCGAACAGATGAACATCGGCGGGAAACCATATATGCTCACGCTCATGCACGATGTGACGGAACTGCATACGGCCACGAAGGCGCTCAGGGAAAGCGAAGAAAATCTTTCGGTCACACTCGCATCTATCGGCGATGCGGTAATCGCCACTGACCGGGGCGGCAATGTGACGCTGATGAATCCGGTGGCATCCGCGCTTACCGGATGGACATTCGCGCACGCCGAGGGAAAACCGCTCGATGAAGTCTTCAACGTCATCAATGAGACAACACGCATGCCGGTGGAAAATCCGGTAAAAAAAGTATTACGCGACGGCGTCGTCATCGGACTTGCGAACCACACCGTGCTGGTGTCCCGTGACGGCATAGAACGCCCCATCGCCGACAGCGGCGCGCCCATACGCGGTGCCGACGGAATAATACGCGGCGTCGTGCTCGTGTTCCGCGATGTGAGCGAAGAGTACGAGCAGGAACGGCGGCTTCGGGAAAGTGAAACCCGTTTTCATTCTTTATTCGAAAACATGAACGAGGGTGTTGCGCTTCATGACGTTGTATTCGGAGACGACGGAAAACCGGTGAATTACCGCATCGTCGATATCAATGCCCGCTACCAGGAGCACACGGGTATTTCACGCGCCGCGGCGGTCGGAAAGCTGGCCACCGAGGCATACGGCGAGAACGTGCCGCCGTACCTTGAAGAATTCTGCCGCCCCGCGCTTACCGGCGAACCGTACTTTTTTGAAACGTTCTATCCTACCATGGGCAAGCATTTTTCAATATCGGTGGCGCCGTGGGGAACGAATGGTTTTGCGACGATATTCCAGGACATTACCGAGCGTAAAAGTGCGGAAGCGGGGATGAAGCGGGCGCTGGCTGAAAAAGAGGTACTGCTGCGTGAGATACATCATCGTGTCAAGAACAATATGCAGATAATATCGAGCCTGCTCGACCGGGAACGGCGCAAGTTTCCCGACGGACCCGCACGCAACGTATTCGACGAAAGCAGACGCCGTATCTCCGTCATGAGTATGGTTCATGAACTGCTCTACCGTTCGGACGATATCAGTTCGGTGGATCTCGGCGATTTCGCACGGCAGCTCACGAGCTATCTCATCAACGCATATTCAGGCGAGAGCAGAAACGTCATGATGCGCTGCTCCGCGGGTGAAGTGAATATCTCCATCGATAAGGCAATACCCGCGGGACTTGTCATCAATGAGCTTGTCTCCAACGCATGCAAACATGCGTTTCCGGAACGCTCCGGGGCCATAACCATCGATGTACGCCGTGACGATGAAACCGTTGTCATCACGATCTCCGATGACGGCAAAGGCATTGCCGGAAACTGGCGAGACCATGTCGGCTCGGGACTGACGCTGGTCTTGGGTCTTGTCGAACAGCTTCGCGGAACCATGACCGTGGACAGCGCACCTGGAGTACGCGCGGTCATCCGTTTCCCCCGGAACAATCCATGACACCGATCTCGATACTTATCGTCGAAGATGAATATATCATCGCGCAGGATATCGCCGAACGGATAACGCAGCTCGGTTATCGCGCCGCCGGACGCGCCGCGCGCTTCGAGGACGCTGTGGCACTCGCGAAATCGGCGATGCCCGACCTCATCTTAATGGATATTATGCTGGACGGCACCCGGGACGGTATCGATACCGCGCGCGCCATCCGCGAGGAACACGATATCCCGGTCATCTTCATCACGGCGTATGCCGATGATGCGATGATCAAGCGTGCCACGGCGGTGGCGCCGTACGGATATCTCATTAAACCGTTCAATGACCGCGAACTTGCCGCGGCTATAGAAACGGCGCTCTATCGCGCCTCCATCGAACGGGCGCTCAAATCCAGTGAGGCGCGGTTCAAAGCACTCTTTGAGCATTCGCCGGTTGCCGCATGGGAAACGGATTTTTCCGCGGTCGCCTCATTTTTTCAGACGATACGGGACAAGGGTGTCGAGGATATTCCGGGATATTTCACCGAACATCCGGAGGAGCTTCTGCATACCATCGGGCTCATCCGCGCGGTGCATGTAAACCGGGAAAGCACACGCGTCTTCGGAACTACCGATGACAGCGCCCCCCCGTCGCTCGTGCGCATACTCTGCGAGGAATCATATCCCGTGATGCGCACCATGCTCGCCGTGCTTGCGGACGGGAAAACCGATTATTCCGACGAACTCGCCGTGCTCTTTCCCGACGGAACGAGACACGTAATCAGTTTCACGCTGGTCGTCATGCCAGGAGAAAAACCGCTGACATCTGCCGTACTCTCGTTCTCCGACATCACGGAACGCAGACAGGCGCAGTCATACATGAAGGAATACCGGCGCCAGGAGCGCGTACTGACGGACGTAACACATGCGCTCGCAAAATGCACGACAGCCGATGACATCTACAACTATGTAGCCACCGTGCTGAAACGGGAAGCCGGTGCAGACTTCATCACCGTGAGCGGATATAACCGGCACACGGGAACGTCATCCGTTCGGGTACTGCAGGGGTTCGGGGATCTTATCACCAAGATCATCGAAACGGTGCACATCGATCCGAACGACATCGGCATCAGTGAAAAGGAAATGGGCGACCTTGCGCCGCTGTACAAAAGCGGACGTTTGGAACGGATACCCGGAGGATTACAGGATCTTGTTGCGGGACATCTGCCGGCGCAGCTCATGGCGGTGGTCGAGCGCATGATGGGTGTGCGGTCGGTATACTGCGTGGGATTCACCTGGGACAATAAACTGTACGGCGGGGTTACATTCCTGTACAAGACGGACACCGCCCCGCGCAACGAGGAGCTCATCGCGCTGATAACGGCAGCCGCCGGCACCGCGCTGCGGCGGAAATACGCCGAGGATGCGCTTCGCGACAGCGAGGAAATGATGCGGGCGACCATCGAGCAATCCGCCGACGGCATCCTTATCGCGGACGCGGAAGGGCGCATCATCGAGTGGAATAAAGGGCTTGAGACGATCATCGGATACACGCGCGACGATATCATCGGAACCTATATGTGGGATTTCCAATACCGCATCATGGCGGTAAAGGACGGCACGCTGCGCGATGAGTTGAAAACGGCGTTCCGCAAATCACCCGACATCAGTTCACGCACCTGGATGAACCGCCCCATCGGATACGACATACAGACCAAAGCGGGCGAGTTCAAAACGATTGAGCTGATAGCATATCCCATCTCGCTCGGCCGCGGCATGTTCTACGGCATCGATATCCGCGACACCACCGCGCAGAAAAAAACGGAGCTTGAAACTGAGAACCGGCGGCGTTTCCTTGAATCGCTCATCGAGGTCATCCCCACGCCGATCTTCTACAAGGCGCTCGACGGCACCTACATCGGATGCAACAGCGCATTTGCCGACCTGATAGGTGCCGCCCGTGCCGACATCCAGGGTAAAACGGTGTTTGAGACCGACACTGTATATGCGCCGAAACATCACGAGAACGACGTGCGTGTGTATAAAGACGGTGTCAGCGTCACGTATGAATGTCAGATGAATACGCCGCAGGGCCTGCGCGAATGTGTTTTTTACAAGGCCCCGTTCACCGGAGCCGACGGCAAGATAACCGGACTGGTTGGCGCCGTCATCGACATGACCGAACGCAACCGCCGTGAGCATGCGCTCGAAGAACAGCGGCGGCTTCTGCAGGTGCTGTCGGTGTATCAGAAGAACCTTTTTCTGCTCAATACCGAGGAGACCATCCGCGAAACGATACATGTACTAATGTCATTTGCACCGGTCGTCTCGTTTTTCGTAATCAACGCCGCGCAGAAGACAGTGCTCTGCGCATGGGACAGCGACAAGGGATATCACCGTGAGGACACGACACTCGAAAATCTTGCCGGGTCGTTCGTGTGTGACGTTATCGAGCAGAAAGTGCCCCTGTTCATCAAGAACACCGAGACGGCAGTATTCCGTAATACGCTGGAAAAGAGCACCATTGAGGCGAGCAGGCTGAAATCCATGCTGTATTATCCTATCCTCGTCGACAACACCTGCCTCGGGCTTCTCACGGTGGGCGGACGGGATGAGGATGATATCGGCGATAACGCATGGCGGTATCTGTCCATCATCGCTCCGGTGGTGGGACTCGCGCTCACCAAATCACGGCTCTTTGAACAGGCGCAGCAGAACGAAGCGTGGTACCGCACACTTATCGAAACGGCACCGGAAGCGGTCATTATTTATAACATCAGGACATGCGAAATCATCGACTGTAATGAGCCGGGAATCAGACTCTTCCGCTACAACAGCAAAGACGCGGTACTCGGCGTGAACAATGAAAACACATCCGATAAATATCTCGCCCGTTTTCTGAATGAGCACTATACCGACTTTGTTACCGCCGATTCCGTACTGAACGCCGTTATCTACACGGCTGCCGACACGGCGGTACCCTGCGAGGTGCGCATCGCCCGGCTTCCTCCGGCGGAGCAGGGCATTGTGCGCATCAGCATCGTCGATGTGAGTGAACGGGTGCGCATTGAAGAGGAGCGGCAGAAACACACACGGGCGTTACTCCAGAACGACAAGCTTAAAGCCCTGGGAGAACTCGCCGCGGGTATGGCGCACGAGATAGCCCAGCCGCTTACGGGAATAGGACTGGCCGCCGAGAGCACGCTCTCCAGACTGCATGACGCCGGCGCCGCGGGTGATTACGCCCGAAAAAAAATCAACGATATCGCCGATTACGTGGAACGCATCAAACGCATCATCGACCATGTGCGCACCTTTTCGCGCGAACGGACACTCGAGCTGAAAAGCGGCTGTGACGCCCGCGAAAGCATACAGAACGCGCTGTCGCTCGTGGGAACGCAGTACCGCAACCACAGCATCATCATTGAAACAGCGATCTCCGCGGCTCCGCTTATCATAAACGGGAACATCTATGAACTGGAACAGGTCATATTGAACCTGCTAGCAAATGCGAAATATGCGGTCGAGGCACGCGCGGGTAAAAATACTGCCGGGTACGGTAAAAAGATACACATCAGCGCGATTCGCAATGACAACAACGTTATCATCGAGATACGTGATAATGGCATCGGCATCCCTGCGGAAAACATCGAAAAGATATTCACACCGTTTTTCACCACAAAGCCCATCAACGAAGGAACCGGGCTCGGCCTTTCAGTAAGCTTAGGCATACTGCAGGCGATGAAAGGCACGATAACCGTAGAAAGTGTGCCGGATGAATTTACACTGGCACGCATTTCGCTGCCGGCGACATAATACCGGGATCCGGCAAACGTTCCCGGCTGGATACGGGCACCTGTTTCCTGCTGCTACTTACGAGCCATCAAGCGTGACAGGAGCAGCGCCATTTCAAGCGACTGCTCATAGTTCAGCCTCGGGTCCACCTGCGTGCGGTAGTCCCGGGAGAGGTCAGCCTCGGTGATGCCCGATGCGCCGCCGATGCATTCGGTGACATCGTCGCCGGTAAGTTCAAAGTGCACGCCGCCCAGATGCGTCCCCGCGTCCGAGAGAATGCTGAACGCATGTTCGAGTTCATTCAGGACATTGTCAAAACGCCGCGTCTTGATCCCGGAGGCCGTTGTCTCCGTATTGCCGTGCATGGGGTCGGAACACCAGAGCACTTTGGCGCCGCTTTTAATCACCGCATCCGCGATGGGCGGCAATGCCGCCGCAATGTGCTTTGCGCCGAAGCGCATGATGAATGTAAGCTTACCGGGGATATTGTCCGGGTTCAATACCGAGCACAGCTCACAGACCTCGCCCGGCGGTGTTGCCGCGTCTATCTTCACGCCGATGGGATTCTCGATGCCGCGAAAATATTCTATATGCGCCCCGTCGAGCGCGCGCGTCCGGTTGCCTATCCACGGCAGATGCGTGGTCAGATTATACCACCCGGTGCGCCGCGGCACGCGTCGTGTATGCGCCTGCTCGTAGAGGAGATGCAGCCCTTCATGACTGGTGAAAAAATCCACCCGTGAGCTGTCGCCGAGACTGCCGCCGGTAAGCGTCTCCATGAACCGGAGCGATTCGCCTATCGAATCGACCATGCGCGTATATTCATTCATGAGCGGCGAGTTATGCACAAATCCCAGGCGCCAGAGTTCGGGGTGATGCAGATCGGCAAAACCGCCGTCGATGAGCGCGCGGATGAAGTTGAGCGTGAGCCCCGCGTGTTCGTAGCCCCTGAGGAGCAGTTCCGGGTCCGGTATCCGCGACTCGGGAGTGAACTCCATGCCGTTGATCATGTCGCCGCGATAGGACGGCAGCGTGACGCCGTTACGCGTCTCCATGTCCGACGAACGCGGTTTCGCGTACTGTCCGGCAAAGCGGCCGATGCGTATCACGCGTTTCTTGCCGCCCTGGACGATGACGAGACTCATCTGCAGCAGTATTTTCAGTTTCGAGCTGATGGCGTCCGATTCGCAGTCGCTGAAATTCTCGGAACAATCCCCGCCCTGGAGCAGAAAGCGTTCGCCGCGCGCGGCCTCGGCAAGCTGCTGCCGGAGGAGTTCAATCTCAAAGCTCGTGACCAGCGGCGGCAGACTGGCAAGCTGCGCGATGGCCGCATCAAGCTTTATCCGATCCGGATAGTTCGGCTGCTGCTGTGCGGTCTTCCGCTGCCAGCTGTCCGGCGACCAGGGTTGACTCTTTATGACCATTTTATCAACTTCATCTCGAACTTATAGCTGATATCCTCGTGGTACGGGAACACGCGTATCGCGTAGCCGTTCTGTCCCGTGATGGAGCAGGGTATCTCGCCGCGGAATACATATTTTCCTTTACCCGCTTCGCGCGAGAACGCCATGGGTATGGCGGTTCCTTTCGTTATCTCACCCTGGCGATTGAGCACGCCGTTATAGATCTCCACCTTCACCGAATCCGCGGCGATGGAGCCGAGTGCGACAACCGCTTCAACGGCGAACGACATGCCCACCTCTATCTTCTCGGGTGATTCGGCGCTCACCGATTCAATGCGCACATTGTCCCAGGCGTGCTGTATGCCGTCCTTCCACTGCGCGAGTTTTTTCGTATGTTCAAAATTATTCTCCGCCATGCGCATCGCCTTCCGGTGCGCCGGCTGATAGAACATGCGCGTATAGTCCTGCACCATGCGGTTGGTGTTGAACACCGGGCACACGCTCATGATCGACGACTTCATTTTCTTCACCCAGCCGCGCGGTATCTCGCCATGCGTGCGGTCGTAGAAAAGCGGGATGATGTCCTTCTCAAGCACATTATAGAGCGCCCGCGATTCCACATCGTCCTGATATTTATATTCGGTATATTCCTCGCCGCGGCCGATGGCCCAGCCGTTCTCGCCGTTGTAGGCCTCATCCCACCAGCCGTCGAGTATCGAGAGGTTGATGACACCGTTGACCGGCCCCTTCATGCCGCTCGTGCCGCTCGCCTCTTCCGGACGCCGCGGATTGTTGAGCCAGATATCCACGCCCTGCACGAGATACCGCGCCACATTGATGTCGTAGTCCTCGATGAAGACCACATGATTGCGGAACTCGTCGCGCCGCGCTATCTGCGAAAGATACCGGATGATTTCCTTACCCTCGTTGTCGTGCGGATGCGCTTTTCCGGCGAAAATAATCTGCACCGGACATTCTTTATTGGCGAGAATCTTCTTGATGCGTTCAAGGTCATGGAATATGAGCGAACCGCGCTTGTAGGTGGCGAAGCGCCGCGAGAACCCGATGGTGAGCGATTCAGTGTCGAGAATGGAATCGGCGCCTTCAATCTCGCTCTGCGGATAGCCTTTCTGCCGCATCTGTTCCTTCACCCGTTCGCGAACGAACGATATGAGACGCTCCTTGCGCCGCTCGTGGATGCGCCAGATCTCCGCGTCGGGGATCTGTTCGATGCGCCGCCAATGTTCCCAGTTCACCGGGTCGGTGCGCCACTTGGGACTCAGATAACGGTCATAGAGCCCCTGCATCTCGAATGAAATCCATGATTCGGTATGTATGCCGTTGGTGATGTGCGCAATCGGCAGCTCATCCACCGGCACGTCGGGCCACACGCGCTGCCACATATGCCGCGAGACGACACCGTGCAGCTTGCTCACGCCGTTGGCGAACGCCGAGCAGTTGAGCGCGAGCACGGTCATGCAGAAGTTCTCGTTGACGTCGTCCGGATTCTGCCGTCCCCAGCGGAGGAAACGATCGATCTTGAGACCGAACCGCTCCACATACTCGGTGAAATATTTATGCATGAGCGCGCTGGTGAACGAATCGTTGCCCGCCGGCACCGGCGTGTGCGTGGTAAATACACTCGTCGCATAGACAATCTGCGCCGCGTCGAAGAGCGAGAGATTTTTCTCCTGCACGTACATGCGCATGCGCTCTATCGTGAGGAATGCGCTGTGTCCTTCATTCATATGGTAGACGGTCGGTTCGATGCCGAGTTTCTTGAATGCGCGCACACCGCCCACGCCGAGGAGAATCTCCTGCTTGATGCGCATCTCGCGGTCGCCGCCGTACAGCTGCGAGGTGATGTGACGGTCTTCGGGGCTGTTGTCCTCGATGTTGGTGTCGAGGAAATAGAGGTCCACACGGCCTATCTTCGCCTTCCAGATGAGCGCCCAGACCTTGCGGCCGGGAAGATCAATATCGATCTTGAGCTGATTTTTATTTGCATCGCAGCATATCTCAAGCGGCAGATTGTAGAAATCGTTCTCGATGTCGTATTCCTGCTGCCATCCGTCGGCGTTCAGGTACTGCCGGAAGTAGCCGCGGCTGTAGAGCAGCCCCATCGCCACGAGCGGAATACCGAGGTCGCTTGCCGATTTCAGATGGTCACCGGAAAGGACGCCGAGACCGCCGGAATAAATGGGCAGCGATTCATGTATGCCGTATTCGAATGAAAAATATGCGATGGTAAAACGGCTGTTGGTGTCGCGGAAACTGTCGTACCAGGCCGGACGCGACATATATTCTTTAAAATCGGCGTGTACGCGGCCAAGCTCCGTCATGAACGCATCGTCGCCCACGAGATTTGCGAGCGTCTGCTGCGCCACCGAGCCGAGCGTCTTGGTGGGATTGTGAAGCTGTTTCTCCCAGACATCGCGGTCGATGCGGCGGAGCAGGTTCACCGCACCGAGATCCCATGACCACCAGTAATTCTGCGTGATCTCCTTGAGCGGCGCAAGTTCCTTCGGCACCGATGAAGATACGAGATATTTTTTTATCGTCGGCATTGGGTATTCCTCTCTCAGACACGCGTCATGCGTTCAAATATTCGATCTCTTGCGTTACCATTTCCTCAAGCGTCTGCGCCCGGCGTATCACGCGCGACTTCGCGCCGTCGACCATTATCTCTGCGATATGTTCACGTCCGTTGTAATTGCTCGACATTGAATAACCGTAACCGCCCGTTCCCATAAGCGCGATGTAGTCCCCGGCTGCCACCACCGGCATGACGCGGTCTTTCGTGAAATAGTCAGAGCTTTCGCAGATAGGGCCGACAACGTCGGCGGAGAATGTTTTTTTAGAATCGACAAGCGGCAGCACTTCGTGATGCGCGTCATACAGCGCTACGCGTTGAAAGTCATTCATCCCCGCGTCAACGGCGACGAATATCTTCTCGCCTTCTTCTTTGATATAGATAACTTTCATAATTAGCGCGGCGGATTCTGCCACAAGGTAACGTCCCGGCTCTACGATGATGGTCACGCCGAGCGATGCGAGCAGCGGTATGACATCGCGCTTGTATGTCTCGAAATCAAACGGCGCATCGCCTTTTTTGTACGGCACGCCGATGCCGCCGCCGATATCAAGCGAGGTGACAGCGAACCCTTCACCCTTGAGCCACGTAAGTACGTCCTTCGCCTTCATGATGGCGTCATAGTAGGGCTTCGCCTTCATTATCTGCGAACCCAGATGCATGGCGATACCGGTAAGCCGTACGTTTGTAAGTCCGCGTATCATCGCGGCATTCTTTTTCACCGTTTCAAAACTGACGCCGAACTTGTTGCCTTTTTTGCCCGTGGTTATCTTGTGATGCGTATCCGCGGCAACATCCGGATTGATGCGTATGGCGATATCAACTTTTCTACCGTAGTCCGCGGCGATGCTGTTGATCGCGGCGATCTCCGGAATGGATTCCGTGTTGATGAGCCGTATACCCCGCTCGATGGCGTAGCGCAGTTCCTCTTCCGTCTTTGCGACGCCGGAGAACACCACTTTCTTCGGATCACCGCCCGCCTTGAGATACCGGTAGAGTTCTCCGCGCGATATGATATCGGCGCCGAGGCCCTCCCCGGCAATGACGTTCAGTATGCTCAGGTTGTTGTTCACCTTCACCGCATACGCCAGCACCGCGTCCACCGGAGCAAAAAGATCCTTGAGCGTCGCTATGCGTTCCTTGATGACCTTCCTGGAATAGACATAGAACGGTGTGGGATAATCTTTGGTAAGACCGGCAAGCGCGGTATCTTCACAGTAGAGCTGTCCGTCACGGTACGAAAACATTTTTTTGCTCCATAATATAAAGGTGTATGCGCACCCGGCAGGGGTCGAACCTGCAACCTCAGGCTTCGGAGGCCTGCGCTCTATCCAGTTGAGCTACGGGTGCCTATTCAACGGCACGGGCAACGGCGACTTTGTTCTTTTTGTTATTATAGACAATACCGCCGTTCCAATATTCCACGGCGGCAAACAGCGAGTTTCCCCCGTCATTCGGACCGCTTTTTTCGGTCCGCCACGCAACGTATTCCATCATCTTCTCAGGGTCACCGCTCTCGAACGCATCCATCCGGTTGCTGAGAAAGGTGTTCCACTTTTCAAGGTCCTGAAATCCATCGCCCTCGTCCTCGACGATAAGACGGAACATCTTCTTGTCCGAATTGTACCACACGCGTACTTTTTTCGATTTATCGCATTTATTGCCGTGCAGTACTGCGTTCTTCACGATTTCGGAGACCTGCTGTTCAAGCAGATTCTTCTCTTTCAAGTCCTCGATGGCGTTCTTGGTTATCAGCACGGTAAAAAAGCGTATCTGATTGATATCCGAGGCGAATTCTTTGTAAAACATGCCCTTCGTATCAAATAACTTGTTCTGCTCATCAACTAGTAGTTTTTTTTCAGCCATTCGTGCCAGTCCTTGCGTAACGTCTCATCGGAATTCTGAGAACCGTACCGAACTTTTGATACGAAATGCAATATACTTCAAAAAATCGAAAAATGCAAGGACCGACAAAAATACGCTATGCCGCAGGGATGAATGCAGTCACCTGTCCGGCACCGCGCTACAGAACGATTGCCGCAGTTTTTTGCCGGTATGCACTTGGTGTCATACCGCGGAGCCGCCGGTAGGTCCGCGAGAAAAACAGCGGGTCGTCATATCCGGACTTGAATGCCGCTTCACGGAGCGTCATCCCCGGCTCCCGCATGAGCCGTTCAGCCTCGTCAAGACGCATATCGATGAGGAGTTCCTTGAACGTCTTTCCCGCACAGGTGCGGAACAGCTGCGCCACGGTGGTCTTCCCGAGTCCGGCGACGGAGGCTACATCGGCAACGCTCAGACGCTCGCGGAAATGGGCGCGCATATACTCCATCACCAGTTCGTATTTTTCATCGGTGCGTATGCGTACCAGTTTATGGTCGATGATATGATGCACCAGTATCTCGAACAGATTGAGAATGCTGTTCACTTCAAGGCGGCTGTAGGTGCGTTTCTTTTTCAGAAGTCCGGCAAACTTCCCCATGACCGCTTTGCCCGACAGCGCTATCTGGCCGAGCATGATATATGCGCAGAGCACATGGTGCGCGTACACGGGATGCACTGCCTCAAGCAGTCCGCCGTGGCAGATATGCGATACGGTCTTTTTTTCGGCACGGGCCCGTTCAAAAAGCGTTCTATCGGATCTATCGCAGGCCGCCAGCCCCTGCGCCGTGCCCTTTACCGTCCGGCAATACGGTATCTGCCGCTGAGCGCCGCCGGTGATGATGCGCTCTCCTTTTTCATTGAACACCGTGATGCGAAGGTCGAAGCATGCGGCGAATGCGTCAAGCGCTTTCGGTAGTTCCGATGAAAGCATGATGGTTGAGACCGGTGAATGCCGCATCATGTAATTATAGCCTATACGCGGACAAAAGTCCATACAACACGTATGATAATCCATCGCACAAAGGCACGGGAATGATTATATTAAATTAGCATGAACGGCACACAAGGAGATGATGCAATGACAATCGAAATAGCGAAGACAAAAGAAGCGCTGGGTGAATCAGCCGCTGAAAAAGCGATGGAACTCATCAACGGCGCAATCCGGAAAAACGGGCACGCCTATTTCATCGCGGCAACCGGCGCGTCGCAGTTCGAATTCCTCGCGGCACTCACCAAAGATCCGTCACGGGTGGATTGGAAAAAAACGACGATGTTCCATCTCGATGAGTACGTGGGCATACCCGATACGCATCCGGCGAGTTTCCGGAAGTATATGCGGGAGCGATTCATCACCAGGGTCAACCCGGGAACGGTTCATCTTATCGAAGGCGATGCAAAAAACACAGCCGCCGAATGCGCGAGGCTCAAAACGCTCATTTCAAAATGCGTCATCGATGTGGCGTTCGTCGGCATCGGAGAGAACGGACACCTCGCGTTCAACGATCCGCCGGCGGATTTCACCACAAAAGAACCGTATCTCGTCGTCGATCTTGATGAAAAATGCCGCCGTCAGCAGATGGGTGAAGGCTGGTTCAAAACACTCGCCGATGTGCCGCCGCAGGCCGTCAGTATGTCGGTAAACGAAATCATGCGTGCGAATGCCGTCATCGCGTCGGTGCCTGATAAACGCAAGGCACAGGCGGTGGCGGACTGTCTCACCGGACCGGTCACGCCGGAACATCCGTCATCGATATTGCAGCATCATCCGAACGCATTCATTTATCTCGATGCGGCGTCGGCGTCACTGCTGCCTTCGGCAAAGTAAACCGGTATCATTCCAGCGGCAGTATACTGTCGATAAGTACAACGGCAAACTGGTGCTCGTGATCCGGGAATTTCGGTTTGTATTTCTGCGGGTCGTCGGCGAAGCGTCCCTTATCCCATTCCGCGGCGATGAGCTTCTTGGTCTCGCGCAGCAGCGTATTGAACGCAGCCTTCCCGGCTCCGTCTGAAGACTTATTGAGCACATGATAACCGCTCACAAGATACGCGCACTTTGCGGCGAGCAGCATTGCCTCGTAGATATCCGCATTCTTTTTCGGCTGATACCATGACGCGATATCGAGAAGCTCCTTCGCGTTGGAGAATACCGCCGCAAGCGCTTTCACATCGTCCTTGCCGGTAAGCGGCTTGTTATCGACCGCGCCTTTCGCCGCACGATGATCGATGACGAGTGACGGATAAAGTATCAGAACTGTCGCGAGCGTGTCGTTGAGATCGCTTCCGAATACCGTTTCCGCGAACCGCGCGTGGAATTTTTTATCGTTTATCTTTCCTTTCCCCTTGTATACCTCGGCGCTGTACGCAATGCCGTAATACAATGCCGATTGAATATACCGGAACGGGCACCATATCGTTGTGATGAGACCGAGCGCATTGTGTTTGAACGCGAACGACGCCATCTTCTGTGTATTCTCAAGCGCGATGTCGTTCGGCAGAAAGCGGTACTCCCAGCAGGCTATCGACGGAGCCGTGATTATTTTTTTAAACCCGGCGCCCGCAAGTTTCGCGTGAACGTCGTCTTTCACCGTGCGATGATAGCGCCAATCGATGAGTATAACATCCTTTCTGATAAGCTTTGCGATCTTTTTATCTTTTGTCGGGTGATCCGCCCACATCATCGGCGTTTTCTTCGCACCTTTCACCATGCCGATAATCGTATTCACATACTCCGCCCATGTTGCCGATTCATCAAGCCCGCTGTTCGCTTTGCAATACTCCTTCAGATCGACTTCGTCACATCCTATATGAAGAAAGTCGCTTGAAAAGACCTTCGCCGTGGCGGCGATAAGCTTTTTCATCACCGCTAATGTCTCTTTGTTCTTCGGATCGACGGCATTGAACGTAAGCTCTTTCGTCTTCTTTCCCGCATACAGATGTTTGTATTCCTTGCGGTCGGTGAGATAGCGCGTATGCCCGAATGTCTCAAGTTCCGGGATGATATCTATCTTCTTTTTCGCCGCATAGGCGACAAGCGCTTTCATGTCCTTCGCGGTGAACGCATGCGGTTCGGCGACGGTCTCAAACCCGGGAAGCGCCACGGACATTCCGGTATCGTCGGTAAAATGCCAGAGGAGCGTGTTCATCCCCCACTCCGCCATGAAATCGATGAGGCGCCGGTAGTAATCGTGCTGCTCGATAATCCGTGTGCAGTCTATCATGATGCCGTTGATACGCATGCGGTAAATCCTTGCGGTCAGAGTGTGGGGCATTATATCCGTTTGGCGGGTATCGTCAATCGGCGACGCCGGAGGCGGAGGACGCGCGTTATTGCTGGGGAAAAATGTATTTCCTTGCGCCGCGCGCGACTCAGCCGTCCGTCCGTGGACGGATTCGTCGCATACGCGCCATCGTGGCGCTGTCTATTACAATTAGAATTATCTGGATGTTATATCACCATGAATTGTTGCATTTAATGCGCGGCGCGAGGAAACACATTTTTCCCTTCGCATATCACGCGGTGAAAAAATGAATAGTGATAGTGGTAAAAGATGTAGTTGCTATACAAACGCTCGAACGCCGTTGTGTTTCGGGATGTGCGGGATGATGTTATTTCGCCGCACATCATTACATAAAGTATACTACAGCTTTTGCAGCATCTGATTATACAGGATTACATACGCCGCCTGTACGAACTGCACAACATTCATTTCCTTCCCGCTTAGACAGGCTCAGCACTAGTTTTGGACTTACGAGCGGATCACTTGCCATATCTTTAGTATCATACCTGCCAATTCTTTCCGCACTTGCGCTTCACATCGGTGGCGGCTCTGACGCTCGTGCGTTTACCTTCGGCTTTCTTCAAATCCTATCTTGCAGTGCACACCCTTGCCGTTTAGCCAATGTTCTCCTTACCGAATTCATTTGAGACTTTGGTCGGTGAGCTTGCCGGACCATCACGTGTAAGTGAATGCGCCCTTGTCGGTCGCACCAAATAGTAAGGACTGATGGCGACCAATATCGCCATCAGTCCCAAGCACGCATCAACACGTCATATTTTTTTTTGCAGACTCACCTTCTTTTGTTCGATTATTGCGTGCATTCCTCCAATTTTATACCGCCATTTCGCCCGCGGTTATGTCATTCACTGAAACTTCTTTCACATATTCAAGCTCTTTTTTCGAAAACACCTTGCTCGAGTCGAGAATAATAATAAAATCATCCCCTTTTTTTCCAATGTTGTCGATGAACTCACCGCTTACATTCATCCCCACTTTCGGCGGCACCTCTATTTGCGATGAATCGAGGCGGATCACCTCCTTGACCGCATCCACCAAGGCACCGATAATGATGATTTCGCCATCAAATTCCGTTTCAACGATAATGATAGCCGTATCAACAGTATGACTATTGCCGTTCATCTCGAATTTCAACCGCAAATCTATTACAGGAACCACACCACCGCGAAGATTTATCACTCCGGTCATGAACGACGGCGTCTTCGGCACCTTGGTGATGCGCGTCACTTCAAGCACCTCTTTCACCTTGAGAACCTCAAACGCGAACAACTCCCTATCGAGAATGAACGTAAGATATTGTTTCGATTCAAGCGTTGCCTTAGATTTTGTTTCCATAGTCCATCACTCCCGCTTAATACTTTTTAAATTCGCCATCCTCATTGTCGCCCGCGTTTGACATCTCATATTCAAATCCTTTTTTCTTGGCTTTTGCGGCAGTCTCAGCCGTTGCGGCCATGTGCTTGGCAGTTTCATCATGGCCATTGGGAGAATGTGCCGACACGGGATGCTTCTCGTGAGCACCGGTGCCTCCGTGCATATTCAGGTGAGACACATGTGCCGTGGGATGAACCGCTTTTTTTGACTTTGCCGTATAGGTATTCTGAACCGAGATGCTGCGATCTCCCGTTTTCAGAAAGTTGATCGCCTCCTGCATTTGGACGACCTGAGCAGACAATTCTTCGGCTGTTGCCGCAAGTTCTTCGGAACTGGATGCATTCTGCTGAACCACCGTGTTGAGCTGCTGCACCGCATTATTAATCTGCTGCGCGCCGTTATTCTGCTCGTTGCTTGCCGCGCTGATCTCGGCAACCAGCTCCGCGGTTTTCTGGATATCCGGCACGAGTTTACCGAGCATCTCTCCGGCTTTGGTGGCAACTTCAACGCTTGATTTCGACAACTCGCTGATTTCAGCCGCCGCATTCTGGCTTCGTTCGGCGAGTTTCTGAACTTCGCTCGCCACAACAGCGAATCCCTTGCCGTGTTCGCCCGCACGGGCAGCTTCGATAGACGCATTCAACGACAATAGATTCGTCTGACGCGCGATCTCCTGAATGATCGACGTTTTATCCGCTATCTGCTTCATCGCATGAACGGTCTGTTTAACCGCTTCACCGCCCTCTTTGGCATCCGTTGCGCTCTTCGATGCTATTTTCTCCGTCTGACTCGCGTTATCGGCATTCTGACGTATGGTCGCGGTCATCTCCTCAATCGACGAGGACACCTCTTCAACACTCGCGGCCTGTTCGCTTGCTCCCTGTGAAAGCTCCTCCGAAGATGATGATACCTGCTCCGTTCCTGCGCTTACGTTATTCGACCCCGACTCAACGACATTGACAACTTTGAGAATCGATTGCACGAGAAAAAGTCCTATAACAATTGCAAGTATAACGCCGAAAATCAGCGTCACGACCATTGTCGTCATCGACATATTCGCAAGTTTCGTATTCTCATCCGATGTCGCTTTTGCGAGCGCCGATTTCGTATCCGTCATCGCATCAAGCCATTTCTGCTCATTAAATGCGGCGTCTTTCATCGGCCCATCAACGATCTTCCTGGCCTCCGCATCTTTACCCGCCTTTGCAAGCGTTATAAGCTCTTCGAGATACGTCCCGTAAACATCCCTGGATTTTTTGAACTCGGAAAACTCCTGCCGTCCCTTTTCCGTCAGCAGTGTTTTTTCATAGCTGTCTGAATTTTCTTTGATTTTGTCACGAAGTTTCGCGATGACATCCGCTATTTTCTGAATATCCGTTGCGTTCTCCGCATCAACCATATCTCTCACATTAATGCGAACACGTTGAAACGATACAGCGATATCCATAAGTTGTCCGATTGGAACGGTTACTTTTTCATACAACCGCTTATCAGATTCTTCTATTGACTTTATTTGAGTCATGCCGAAAACACCTATGACAGCAGCTACGGCTGCAACACCTAAAAAACCCATGATTAGTTTTGCGCGAATTCCTAACTTCATTTCAACACTCCTTATGTTTTTTCCGAATATAGTCAATCGCCTCAACGGCTACGAAAACGATTGTGATTTTATTGTTGTGCAACCTCCTCGCGCGCAGATTCATTCATCACTATTTCATTCTTAATTATCGTGTTCGCGTCAAGAATGAGCGCCACCGTGCCGTCGCCGAGAATAGTGGCGCCCGCGACCTCTTCGATACCGCGGAACGTGCTCCCGAGCGATTTGATCACCGTCTGATGCTGCCCGAGCACGTCGTCCACCACAAGCCCCACGCGCCGGTCACCCAACTTCGTCACCACCATCCGTTCGATGACGGGTACGTTCCCGCTAATGTTGAAATTCTTTCTGAGCCGCACATAGGGGATTATCTCGCCGCGTATATTCACCACGTCGCTGCCGTGCCCGGTGTTCACGATGTCCTCTGTGAGATCGACACATTCGTCGACGTTTGAGAGATTGAGCACGAAGTAATCACCGCCGATGCGCGCGAGCAGTCCCTCAACGATGGCAAGTGTAAGCGGGATCTTCAATGTGAACGTGGTCCCCTGTCCCGCCGCCGACTGTATCTCCACGGTCCCGCGAAGTTTTTCAACGTTATTTTTCACCACATCCATTCCCACACCGCGACCCGACACGCTTGTCGCCTTATCAACGGTTGAGAAACCGGGCAGGAATATCATCTGTTCTATTTCATGCGCCGGAAGCTCGGCATTTTCTTTCACGAGTCCGCGCTCTATCGCCTTTTTCAGTATGCGCGAACGATTGAGTCCGCCGCCGTCGTCTGAAACGGTGATGAGCACATGCGCCCCCGCATGCGAGGCGGAAAGTGTAATTATACCCTTCGCGTTTTTCCCGTTCGCCTGTCGTTCTTCGGGGGATTCGATGCCGTGGTCGGCGGCGTTCCGTATGATGTGCAACAGCGGGTCTTTCAACGCCTCGATAATGTTTTTATCAAGTTCCGTCTCGGCGCCATGCGTCATGAGGTCGATGTCCTTGCCGAGGTCATTTGAAAGGTCGCGCACCAGACGGGAAAAACCTTTGAACATCTCGTCAACGGGTATCATGCGAAGCGCCATCGACGTATCGCGAAGCTCGTCGGTGAGTCGCGTGAGCATCTCGGTGAGCATGCGTCCGTCGCCGAGACGTTTCGCCCCCGAAAGCTGATTGAACCGCGCGGTGAGTGTGACGAGTTCGCCCACCAGATTCACAAGCTTGTCGAGTTTTTCGCTTTTCACGCGTATGCTCGATTTCGCAACGTCGTCACGCCGCTTCGAGCGTTCGGAGCGCACCACGTTCTGTTCGGCCAGCGCCGCAGCCACCTGCGCCTCGCTCACATAGCCTTTCTCCACCGCTATCTCGCCGATCATCTTCCGCGAGCGGATGATGTCGGCCAGGTCTTCCTCACTGATATCACCGCGCTCAACGAGTATATCGCCGATGCGTTTGTACTCCTCTGTTGCCGATACCGCGCTTCCCGTATCGATGACCTCGATTGAAACATCGCTTACGTCCTCGACAAATATGAAAACATCGCGTATTGCATTTTTGTCTTTATCGGAGCATAGCGTGATGGCCCACGAGCTGTAACACAGCTCAGCATCAATCTCATCGAGCGGGGCCACGTGCTGCAAAGCTATGATTACGCAATCGCCCATGCGTTTGATCTCGCTGAAGAGCGGCTCAATCTTCACCCCGCGAAGGAAGATATCCCTGTGCGGCTTGAAGATAATGCGATACGTATTTCTGAATCTTGCCTCCGAATCTCGTTCACCGGTGACTTCCGATGTTTTTTTTGATTCCGGAAAAATAAGCCCTGTTGTTTCACGCATCCGGCATTTCAGTGCAGCCGTTCCGCTGAGCGGGACCGACTGTTCATCGCCGAGTATTGCTTTGAGATGATCGGCTGCGGCAAGCGTAAGATCTATTATCTCTTTTGTCACGGCAATACTGCCTTTCCGGATATAATCGAAAAGCGTCTCGAACTCATGCGCGAATTCTGATGCGCGGCTGAAACCGAACATGGCACCCGACCCTTTAATCGTATGCATGCCGCGAAAAATGGTATTGATAATCTCCGTATCGGACGGAGTCCGTTCGAGCTCGATGAGCGACTGCTCGATACGCTCGATGACTTCAAACGCCTCGTCGCGAAAGGCCTCGCTGAACCTGCTTACATCCATATGCCGGCTTCCTTTTTTTCCGTATGACCGAATTACACACTGAATATATCGTGCATGATGCAGTTGCACCCGCCGTTGACACTGCAGCGCCTATGGGCGAAAAAACCCGAGTGTTTTGCGGCATCGACCACCGCGGGTGATGCACGATTACTGCAGAACGAGATGTTGCGCTTTCGTTTCAAAAGAAGCATATGCGCTGCGCTTATTATCTGCATGAAGGAAATATCCGCCACGTCAATATCGTTCAGATCAAGAACGATATCCCGATCTTCGTTCATCGCCGATATAAGTCTCTGTTGTATTTCCTTCGCATGATCGATGGTTGCATCGCCCTTTATGCGGGCGATGAGCACGTCGTCCTGCCGTTCTGTTTCAATGGCAAACACATACTCCTCCTTTTTTACTAGTTATTCTCAAATCGTACATTTACACTAATTACTGTCGCTCTCGCGGTGCATCCTGCACCGCTTGCGCTAGCGTAGCGCGGGTGCTCACAACACTGTGCGCATCCATGCGCGGGTCCATTCGTGAATACTAATGTTCTTTTCTTATTCGTCATATAATAGTCCCGCGCTATCCTACAACTTTCTTCACCGTCTCTTTCAGCTTATCCGGAGTGAATGGTTTCACTATCCATGCTGTGGCGCCTGCGGCCTTGCCCTCGTCCTGTTTTCCCTGCTCCGACTCCGTGGTCAGTACGATGATGGGCAGAAACTTGCTTCTATCGTCCTTGCGGATATTCTTGATAAGCTCGATTCCGTTCATCCCCGGCATGTTTATGTCGGTTATGACAAGTTTCATCGATGAACCCGAAAGCTTCGTAAGCGCCGACGTACCCGAATCAGCTTCAACAACTTCATACCCGTCCTCTGCCAGGGTGAAATGCACCATCTGCCGCATCGACGGAGAATCATCCACGATCAGTACCTGTACACCCAAAGTGCTACCCTCCTATTGATGCTGCGTCACGCGCAGCGATTGTTTTTTGCAGAATATCTTTTTCTTCTTTCATCGTGTAGAATCCCGAAAGATAGTGTACAACATCTCCTGACGTACCGTCCCCGTCTCCGCCCATGGCATCAGCGATGACCTTCAGTTCGGCGCCGAAATCGTTGAGGGGACTTATGACGTGTTCAACGCGCTGACGGATGATATCGTGCGCCTGCATGGATACCACGATGGCGTTCGTATCCACGGCCAGTGCCTCGGTGTCCTTCTTCAGTGTTTCAAGCTCGTGCTTCACGTCCTCAATGGTATTGTTGATTGTCGCCAGCGTCGAGTCGAACGCCATTTCCGCGTTGGCGGTATGCTTGTTGATTGCGACCGCACCCTCTTCAATCTCGGAGTGCATGCTTCGCGCGGCGCTCATCACTTCTTCAAGAATGACGCTAATCTCCTTTGCGGCGTTCTCGCTCAGGCGCGAGAGTTTCCTCACCTCATGCGCCACCACCGCAAAACCCCTGCCGCTTTCACCGGCCCGCGCGGCTTCGATGGCCGCGTTGATGGCAAGCACATTCGTCCGGTCCGCTATGCCACCGATGCTGTTGATGATCTCGCCGATGCTCTTCGCCTGCTCGATGATGCGTCCGATGCCGTCGAGGTTTTTCTTCGTTATACCCGTGGTGGCCCGGAAATTCTCCATAAGACCGCGCATGACGTCCTTGGTGACGTCGAGTACGGTACCGCCCGCGGTAAGTCCGTTACCCGAAAGCGTGCCGAAAACGGCCGCCGTTTTTTCCGACTGGTGCCGTGCCTTGGCGTTGATATCGAGAAAACTTTTTGAAAGATCAACGGCCGTTGTCTCAATCTGTTCGCGGACAGCGGTGAGCTGATTTACGAGCACACCGATGCCTTTGGTGCGGTCGTTGAGCATGCCCGCCACCGGACTTATAATAGCCGCTAATTCTTCCAGTTTACAATCGCGCTGCTTTATTTCATTGCGCAGTACTCCGATCACGGCTTCAGTTTCCCGGGCATGTACCGCAACGGCACGTGCCACCCGTGCATCTGCGGCAGCCGTAAGCTTTTTCCGTTCATCCTCAAATGCCGCATACTGCGCTTCAAGCTGTGCGCGTTTTCCTGCAACATCCAGAATCGGGATGAGCGTCATCACCACGGCCGCGAGCGTAAGAAAAAGCCGCAGCGGCAACAACGGAATGAATGCCGAGAACAAGGCAAGCATCACTATAATCGCGTATCGAACATACCATTGCCTCATCTGCTTACCTATTCTTTATCCGTATTCTGATCAGCGTCATTATTTATTTCCGGATTTTCTAAAACGCGCGGGTTATACTTGATGAGCGTTATGAAACAGGCGCTGCACATAAATCGGTGTGTATCGGTATATTGTTCAACATTATACAGCCGCATGGTTAGTTTTTTGCAACAGTCACAACGTTTTATTTCCATATTTCATGCCTACCATAATGCAACTTGATTTCATTCCCATATTCTGCAGTGCCGTTTTTCTTTTTTGTTCCCTCCCGCTTAGCCTGAACAAGATCACTTACGATCTGAAGTACACAACTGCCGCACACCAAATGAAAGGCATCGCTATATTCACCCATGTCAAATAGATTCGATACCCGTTTCTTGCAGCGTTCACACACATCATCTCCCACTGTATCTCCATGCACCGATAACGACACATCGTATCACAAACGATATCATGTGATCGGTATAAAGATTTTATGGCATTATTCCCATACACTGTTCAATACAATATCTGTGCCACACGCCAAACGGCTGCATTGACAAAAAAACGATGTTGCGGCAATCATACGTGTAAAAAAATGGCCGCTATTCGAACGGGAATGTAACAAAACGTACATGGCGGCTATTCAAGATTATATTTTTTCAACTTACGGTTCAGCGTGGGACGCGACATTTGCAGCAATTCCGCCGCCTGCGATTTGTTGCCGGATGTTTTTTTGAGTGCCGCTGCGATTGTACGCCGCTCGATAATGTCAAGATTGAATATATTCTGCTCAGATGCGGCTGTATCCATGGCCTTTTTATCATGCACAAACGGAAGATGCTGCGGGAGAAGCATGTTTCCCGAACAAAGGATCACCGCCCGTTCTATGATGTTTTTCAGTTCACGCACATTACCGGGAAAATGATACGAAGACAGCAACGCATGGAATTCGGGAGATGCACTGTCCACTTTTTTACACTCTTTTTGAGTATAATGCCGTATATAGTGATTGATAAGCTCAGGGATGTCTTCTTTCCGCTCTCTGAGCGGCGGCAGAGCAATCTCGATTGTATTGAGTCTGTACAAAAGATCGGACCGGAACGTATTGTCAATGAGAGCGCTGATATTCTTATTGGTCGCCGAAATAACACGCACATCAATCTGTATGTCTTTTGATGAACCGATGCGGTGTATGATGCGATCCTCGAGTACGCGAAGCATTTTAGACTGCGCTTGGAACGGCATATCGCCGATTTCATCGAGAAAAATGGTACCGCTGTCCGCGCGTTCGAAATAACCGGCTTTATCCTCGTGCGCGTTTGTAAATGCCCCTCTCGAATGGCCGAAAAGTTCGCTTTCCACGAGCGATTCGGGGATAGCCGCGCAGTTTACCGGCAGGAATGTCCTGTCCTTTCGCGCCCCCGCATAGTGTATCAGCCGCGCAAACAGCTCCTTGCCGGTACCGCTTTCACCGGTAATCATCACCGACGCGTTTGGAGATGCAGCGGCTTGCAGCGCAAGATCAATAGCCTCACGCATGAGTATGCTGTTTCCTGAAATATCTCCGATTTTCTTGCGAACTTCTTCCGTAAATAATGCATGGCGGTATTCCGCCGCTTTAAGTTCACGCATAAGATCGATGTAGTGTTTCGTGCGCTCAATCGATGCTTGTATCAAAAAACCATCAAGCGGTTTGGTGATATAATCAAACGCGCCGTAGCGAAGCGTTTGAATTACCGTCTCGCTTGCGTTCCGCGCGGTTATCATAATCGCTTCAATATCGGGATGATCCGTCTTCATCAATTTCAGGAATTCAATTCCGCTCATCTCCGGGAGATTGATATCAATGAGCGCGATATCGATTGCATGCGCCGCAATGATTGCAAACGCCTTTGTAGGGCATTCCGCCGCAAAAATGTCGTATGGAAAACTTGATAAAAAATCATTCAGGCTGTTACGCACGATAAGATCGTCATCGATGATAAGTAGCTGCAGCCGCTTCATAAAAACGTCATTACTATTTTTGCAGAGTAAGGTGAATTACAAATTCGCTATATGCGCCGTATTCACTTTCGACATAAATCTCGCCCCCCATCGATGAAACAATTCCGTAGACAATTGACAGTCCAAGCCCCGTCCCCTCCTTCGTGGGCTTTGTGCTGAAATACGGGTCGAATATTTTCTTGCGGAAATCGTCCGGAATACCCATGCCGTTGTCGCGAACTTTCACCAACACCTTGCCGTCATCCGTAATGTGACTCAGTATACGGATAGTTTTTCTATACTCCGCGGAGGCCGTACGCGCTTTTTCCTCGACCGCATAACGGGCATTCGACAGCAGATTAAGCACCACCTGCTCGAATCGAAATAGATTACCGAGCACCATGCACGGCAGGTCTGAATAGGATGCCGCGAGGTCAATATTGTGATTGCGGTATTGCACCTCAACAAGATCGAGCGCATAACTGATGCTCTCGTTCAAATCGAACGGTGCCACCGTATCGTTGCTCTGCTCACGCGAGAATGTACGGATATGGTCGACAAGATTGTTTATCCGCTTCACGTATTCTTTAACCTTTGCGGCACGGTCATCAACAACCGGGTTGTCAATTTTCCCGCGGCTTAACAACTGGAGCGAATCCGCCATAAGATGTATACCGGAAAGCGGTTGTGCTATTTCGTGCGCAATACCGGCAGCCAGCTGCCCCAGCGATGACAGTTTTTCAGCCTCGACGACTTTCTCACGTAATATGCGGTCATGTTCCTCTGCGTCTTTCCGCTCGGTCACGTCGGCCATGTTCAGAAATATCGACTCCTTGCCTTCATAGATAATCGGCCGCGCAAACGCATCCACCCATTTTATCCGGCGGTCTTTCGTCACGATGCGATAGGTTACGTTAATGGTCTTCCGTATCCCCGCGCGGACCTGTCCCGCAAGTTCCTTGATATCCGGCAGATCATCGGGATGCGTGATCATGGCATGGTCCAGCAGCGGCCAGCCCAGCATCTCGGCAATCGTATATCCGAAAATATCGGCCATCGCCTGATTCTCATAAAGAATATGCCCTTGATGGATTATCATGATACCCATTATCGATTGTTCGGACAGCACCCTGAATTTCTGCTCACTTTCACTGAGCGCCTGATTGAGCATCTTCAGCTTTGCGGTGCGGGCGGTAATCTTTCGCTCAAGACTGCAGTTCAATCGTTTTATCTGTTCATCTGCCTGAACACGTTCGGTTATTTCCCGGGCATATACGACGATATAATATACCTCGTCGTCATCATCGAAAACGGGATACAGATGATTCTCATACCATGAACGTCCCTGTTGATCGATAAACACCAGGGGTTCATGCTTGTCTATCACCTGTTGCATATATCCCTTCAACTGCGTCACATTGCCGATCGGCAGCTCATCAATAGATACCCCGATCAGTTCGTGCGCTTCTTTCGCGAATCTTTTTGCCGTCGCTTCATTGCATACGTGAATCACCCCCGTCGTATTCAGCAGAATGATAATCTCGACCGAAGCATTGAAAATCGCCTGCAGCGCTTTTTCATTATTTCGCAATTCAAGTTCCGCCTTTTTCTGCGGGGTGATATCGCGTATAATCGAACCGATTTGAAACCCCGTCTCGGTTTTTATCGGAAACATTGACTGCTGAATATAGTGCACCTCTTCGGCTTGTTGTATCCGTGATTCAATTACCTTATTGAAAAACACGGCATCCCCCGATGCCAACGCATGACGTATTTTATCCCGGAGCTCCACGAGTTGTTCCGGGTTACGGGATTGCTCCGGTATCATCTGATAATGAATCTCCCATACCGGTTTTCCTATGGCCTTATCCTTCGCTATGCCGCTGATCCGTTCCAACGCATTATTCCAATCAATAATGATCCCCGATTCATCAATAAGGCTCACACCATCGGAATTCTGCTGCGTTAAGGCGCGGTATTTTTGCTCACTATACCGCAGCAATGACTCCGATTTTTTCTGATTGCTGATGTTCCTTACCGAACTTACTATTCCGAAAAGGGTATTATCGACGAACACCGGCCTCGCCGTTTGAGATATCCATCGACATTCCCCCGCGGCGTCATACATCCTGTATTCGCAATCGACAATAGCTTCCCCGCAAAAAGCCTTTCGATTCGCGTCTTTCACTCTTTGAAGATCGTCCTGATGTATATAATTCCAGACTGAATTCCGCTGAATTGTTTCCGCAGAATGTCCAAGAACGTTCATGCACTGATCGCTCATGAATGCAATCGAGCCATCTGGATTCTGCATCACAATCAAATCCGGCGAATTCTTTACCAAAATACTGAAATATTGATCACATTCCTTGAGCGATCTTTCCATAGCCAGCAGGGCTTCGTACTTACGCGTACGGCCGCCATTCGTCCGCACCGGCTGTCGGAAATACCCGTCAGCGCATGGTTCCAACCGGCCGTTACCTAGCTGTTGTACATACGTACGCAATGAAGCTTTCGTAACTACGCCAACAAATCGATTCTGTTCCGCTACCGGCAGGACTGATGTATTATATTTTTCAATGAGTGGAAGAATGGTGTCGATATGATCGAGCCCGGATACACACGGCACTGATGCTATGCAGTCACCCACCAGGCGATGTGCAGATGACACCACGCTCTCCGGGGTAATAATACCGTGAAAAACGCCGTCGTCCATTACAACAAGAAACGTCTTATCGATGAGAAGTTCTTCGATTTGATTTACGCATACATATGGCGAAACGACATTATAATCGTCACATACCAGCGTTGTGAGGTTCATGTATCAATTCCGAATACTACACCCGCACGCAACACGTTTATATCAAGATCAATATCCACGATTTTTCCGCTTCAATTAACTGAAAACACAAGTTACCGCAGCAGATCGATGTTTCATCTTCAGGCGGCATTTCCGAGGACATACTGACACAACATGGGGCGGGAGTAACGATATTTCCTCAGTCAATGGAACAAAGAATTGCATTTGTGAATTCACTACTGCTCCCTATTGCGTTACAGACTGAAAATACCCGGATATGCGCTCATGCAACTAAGGAAAAACCATTTAAATGAAATCCTGCGGCTCAACGGAGAAGCATCTTTATTTCACTTGATTTAATTATACTTGAGAAAAATAAAATATGCAATAAATGTATAGTGGTTTGAGCGTTGCTTTATGCATTCAAAAAGCCCGTGTACTGCTTTTTGCTTCTCGGGAATATATCCGCTGCCATTACTACGCGGGCTTGTTTCGCAGCAGCTGCGTCTAAAGCAACTTCCTGTACCGCGCGCTGTCGCAAATCATTACGTATTGTATATTGTCACATATCCACCGCGTCAAGCCGCATGTGCTGTCGGTGACATGCAAAAACGAAAATCTTCGACGGAAATATCATTGTCAATGTCCGGCGAATAAATTCCTCATCTCGGGAAGCGATTGACCCCATATCCGCCCCTCGGGAGGGGAGCGTTCGAGGAGCGCGTGCGCGGTGCGTCCTGATTCTCGATAGATGCGCACAAATTCTCTCCAGTCGATGGTGCCTTTTCCCGGCAGGAAATGCAGGCCTTTTCGTCCGTCGTTGTCATGCAGATGCATTGCCGCCGCACGCGCACTCATCGCCTGTGCGGCATTTCAAGGCTGCACCATAATCTTCATCACGACCATCCCAGAACCAGTCGCGATATGACACAGATACACCCCGGGGCCGACCCTTTTTCCATTCGTCGTCGACAACGCCCAGACAATCCTGCCGTCTTCCGCGGAAAGCACAGCGATGCGTTTACCAGATACGGTATACAGCGTTGCGGTCGTTGCCTCCGGAATAGTGTCGATAATAACAGTGCCTCCCGTCCTGCAGGGATTGTTCCGTATGATCGTACTCCGAAGGTTCGTGACGGGTTCAGTTATACTGATATTCGTCAGCATGACACTCGCTGAATTGGTCGTCACACGCGCTATGATGCGTACATCATAGCGCACAGACTGATCGGGCATTTCCCGATAGCGCCACTCGTTTGTAAAACGCCCGCTTGTCAGCAGCGTAAGCGATCCCGCGATGTCAGCGGGCGGCATTACGTTCCATGCGCCGCTGTTTGCGACTGCATACTCCAACGTTATGCTCGCCGCATTCGTACAGTTCTTTATCAAATCGTATGAGATTATGGCCGAGCGCGGCGCATTTCGCGCCTCAACAGCGGCATTGACCAAGCTGAGAAAAACGTTCGGCTGTTTTGAGGAGGCGGTACACAAGGGCGATTCTCCACCGCTATTGGTCGCGGACACTTTATACCAATAGAGTATGTTTGCGTCAAGCGAAATATCCGTATATGCGGTGACATTAGCCCCGACATCCGCAAGATAGGCATATGAAACGCCATTTATGCTGCGATAAATTCTAAACGCACTCTCGGTAGAGGAATTATCCGCCCAGGAGAGACGCAGCGCCATGGCGCCCAAATCGGTAAGTGACAGCCCTGAAGGGGCGGCGGGCGGCGGCGGGGTGAAGCCGATGTTCGTAACCGTGATCCAGAGAACGTTCGTCCGGGAGTTTCCGCTGCTCTCCGTGGCGATGACAAGAATCTTATACGTACCGCCAGCGAGCGATGACGGAAGCGAGTATGTATACCCATATAGATTGCCTCCGGCATTGGTCATCGCGCATGTACCACCGGAGACCGCGGCAAGGTCTAGGGTCATGCCGGTGACCATTGTGCCGAACCCGAGTGCATTCGCGTTGAACGATACTGAACACCCGTTCGTGCCGATGCCGGGTGTCATGACCGCATTCGTGAGGATAATACGCGCGGGATTGGAATGCGCAAAAAGCCATTCGTATACATTTGAATTGCTGTAGGCGATCCGCCATGCGTAGTGTTTGCCGGTCGGATATTTCGAATACAGCAGTTTCGTTCCGGACACATAATTCGTTCCCGGCTGCCAAGTCCACGTGCCGGCATCATCATGTCCTGTCGCATATGTTCCCGCGGTGTAGCCGATATCGCAGCTCGGGGGATCGGGCTCATACAGGGCGTTACGCGTTTCGTTTATCCATTTCGTCGAATCGTTCACGGAAACGACATCGTCATCGGTGGAATGGTGAACCCATATCGGTGTTGACGCAAGATTTTCTGTGATATTCGTATTAAGGACCCACGAGGCTGCCGGGCCGCAGACAGGAACGCATGCGGCGAGAATACCGGGGTAATTCTGCATGAAATCCCAACAGCCCATACCGCCGAGGCTTAAGCCGGTAAGCACGATCCGGTCAGGGTCGACGCGATAGAAATTCGTCGCATGTTTTATCATCGTATATATCCTGCCGGACAGCCATCGGTCATAATTCGTAGGGGATTGCAGCATGAGTACGATCGCGGGAAGATGCATTCCATTCGTGATCAACGGAGGGAGGCCTTCACGCAGCACACGGCTCAGCTCGTTTGACGACCCGTTACCGCGTTCCCCGAGGCCATGGAGGAATATCAAAAGCCGAAAACGTGCCGTAGGCATATCGTTATAATTGGTCGGAAGATATTCGATGTACGCATACGGGACGCTGCTCGCTGAGAACGTACCGTTCGTTATATAAGTGATCTTTCCCTGCGTGCCGAATTCGGCGAAGGCCGCCCCGGCGGTGAGGAATGAAAGTAACAGCATCGATACAACTCGCATATCGCCGCTCCTTGACCAAGATGGCCGCGTTGGAAGAAAGAGATCGCGGGCAATCACATATCGATAGGATACGACAACGGGCGATCGTTTCAAATGGAAGAATTCAGTAATAGCATGTCTTTTTTAACGGTTGGTTCAGGTGTGCTGCTGGCGATACACCGTGGGCGGGATACCGGTTTCCCGTTTAAAGAATTTAGAGAAATAGAATTCGTCGGCGAATCCGAGTTCTCCTGCGATATCGCGGATTTTTCTGTCCGTTGAGACGAGTTCCCGCTCCGCCCGGCGGACGATGTGCCCGATAATGACGCGTTTAAGTGTCTTTCCGGTGTCGCGCTTGAACGACGACGACAGGTACGCGGGGGTGAGGTTCATGATGTCGGCAAGGTCGTTGAGCGAGAGCGCGATGCTGAGATTGGCATCGATATGCGACAGAAGCGGACGATATTTCTGCGCGAGCGTTATTTTCATCGGGATATCGCTTCGTTCGGGGCCGATGAACGACGTGATGATGGGGCGAAGTACGTCGTGAACGGCAAGGCTTTCCTTCAGATTTTCGGTCGAAAAACGATCGATGACGCCGAACACCGACGGGTCGACGGCTCGAGCGTAGCCGTTGGGTTCATAGAGCTCGAATATATCAAAAAGCCCGTGAAGTGACAATGAGAAATGAATGAAGAATTTTTCGAGAATATCGTCGCAGCTGAATGATATTTTCCGATTGACCGGGAAGAGATAGGCGTGTCCGCCGAAAAGCCGAACGGTCGTTCCGTCGATAAGAACCGTTCCCGATCCGCTTTTCACGATGTAGAGCCGATTCGAATCGCGAACCTCGATCGCTTCCCGCCATTGCCGGTCGAGAATGACGTATCCGTGATGATGTATGGTGAATAACGTATTATTCACCGTATCGGCGAATGAAGCCGACCAGATGCGCTTTTTTGACGGCAACCAAGCCATGATGAAAAGTATACGATAAAACAGGAAAATATCCATGGAGAATAAAGATTATACCCTGAGACGGCTACTTTTTAGTTCGCGAAGGCTCATCGATAGCGGCATGATCAATCCCCGGCAACGGCCAGTTTCGCCGTGAGTTTCATCCGATCGGCACCGGATTTCGACGATACGATGATTATCCATTGTTCGACCGGTTTCAGATCCATGCCTTGCGGGAACAGTTCCTGAGCGACCTCGATATCCCGGTCGGATTCGAACGTCATACGATTCCTGTTCCAGGACACCTCGGTCTTGCGGTCGTTCATTTTTTTTATGTCCAGCTGTTTGACCGATCCGGTGTGATAGATGAACCAGGGATCTTTCTTGTCTACCGATTTCGTGAATGCGGCCTCGTCCGCAATGATGATATCACCGATTTTGTTCCAGCTTATTTTTCGTATCCACCGGTCGCAGAACATCCGGCTGTTTTTTCCGTTGATCTCCACTGATCCTGAATTTTCGTCGAGCGATACGACTTTTACCGGGACATCGACCGGTTTGCC
Organism: Spirochaetota bacterium; assembly: GCA_016214035.1. Taxonomy (GTDB): domain Bacteria; phylum Spirochaetota; class Brachyspiria; order Brachyspirales; family JACRPF01; genus JACRPF01. The sequence continues at coordinate 135,136 of JACRPF010000020.1, forward strand.
CGGGGGGTCGACGGGAAACGGCTGCAGGATATTATGCCCGGCGGCACGGCTCATTTTGTCGAGCACGTTCCCCATACTGTATGAAACGGCACCGGAGTCGATCAGGATTGCTTCATCGCCGCGATACACGCTGATCTGTCCCTGATCCCGATGGCTGTGTCCATCCAGTAAAGAACCGCCTTTGATCCACAACCCCACGTCTTTCGCCTGGTTCCATCCGCTTCTCCAGGTGACCAGACGGAGATCGGGATACCAGGCATACGATTTTGGCGGATGCAATGCGCCCGCTTCCAGCGTGAAGTAACGGAAAGCCAGCGGCAGCCAGATGTGATGCCGGTTGTCGTTCGGGTTTTCAAAGATATTCCTGATTCCCCAGTAAATGTCGGGCCGATCGGCCATAAGCGCCGAAAAAATATGCGCGGGCGTGGGCGTATCCAGAAGTTTGCAGTTCATGCAGTCGAAGGCGTCAACGACATACTTCCCGGGCATGATGATGTGAATAAGCCAGTCACCATGATTCGTCAGGAAAGGGAATCGGCTGACCCGCAGGTCTCCCGCCTGCTTCATCGCGGTAGCAGCTTCCATGATTATCTGCGTTGTCGTCTGGGAATATCCGTATCCTTCCATGAACGAACCGTCGCTGCCGCTGGTGGTAATCGATTTTGCCAGCGCCCATACGCCCAGGTCGTACGCCTCGCGGAATTCGTCCATGCCCAGATACATCGTCGCCAGGATCAATGCCGATGCGGGCAGCATCCATTGATTCGAGTTGTATGCCCTGCGCTTGATATGCGAGGGTTTGCCGCTTTTCCAGTCCTCGACCAGCCCCTTGACCTCCTTGACGAGCAGTTCCTTCATCGCTTTTTCGACTTTGGGATCGAGATGTTTTCCCATGGCGACCATCGCCGGGATCACCGACGACATGAAATATCCGGTGGCAAGCCATCCTCTTCCGTCGGGCATGTCTTTTGCGCTTCGGCCTTTGGTATACAGAGTCCAGCCTGGCCGCTGTACGGGGTCCCATGTTGCCAATTCCGCGAGTTGACGATTAACCGCGTTAATGTATTTTGCATCTCCGGTATAGCGTGCGGCAACGGCAGCGGAGATGATATATCTGAGTTTGCCGGTAACGTACATATCGTAACTTGACTGCGCGAATATCTCCGGATCGTCCGAGTCTTTATATCGCTTGTCCAGGAATTCATCCGGCATCCGGGCGATGCTGTTCACCCGCATGTAAAACGTGTTCGCCTCGACTTTCGAACTCGCAAAATCGATGGTCTGCTGCAGGTATTGCTGTGCTTCGGGATCCCGTTTCGCCAATTCGAACATATTGTCCCATGGCATGCCGGTATAGTGCAGTTTTCCCTGAAACGGCGGGAGTTCCATCTTATCCGGCATCGATGGCGGATAGGCCGCGTTAAGGGTCCTTTCCATCTGATCGAAGTAAAGGATTGAGTTTTCACGCGGCGTCATGCCGAAACCGCTGCATCGAATGATCATCCCGGTGATGGCGTCCCAACCCGTGGGTTCCCGGGACACAAGGAAATCCTTGGTCGGGATTTCGAAATGTTTCCAGCCGGTCCAATCGATCTTGAATCTCCGGTAGAAGTAGTCACCGGCAGACGATGCGTTGGGACCGTCGGCCGTGAACATGATCAGAAATTCTCCATTGTTCGCGGCCTTTGAATAAGCCCAAAATGAAAAAACATTATATTGTCTCCAGTCCGCCGGAATGTTGGTCGTCTTTACTACACTATTATTGGGATGATCGGACCATTCCCCCGAACAGTCACCTTCTTTGACCTGTTCGGTGCTCCGATTGATCCTTCCCGAAAACGCTTCGATTTTCTCAAAGTCGAAGAGCATTTCTGCGCGAATATCAGTGGAGAACAATGCGAGTAGCATCAGCACAGCGATTATTTTCATTTTCACCCCCCCCCCTTTATTTTTTCAGTAGTACGGTTCGGCCGATCAACGGATGATTCCATAACAAAAAAATACTATTATTGTGCGGAAAAACAATGGAAAAAGTTCAGAAAAGAATGGAATTTCTATTGTTTCGGGATTTGATATCATTCGTGACGCTATTACTGCGGGCGATACGGTGCAGAAATGGATAGTATATTCCTTTTTCGTCGCATATCATTACCGTCACTTTATCAGCAATGAAAAATAGCAGATTGACGCGGCGGATAGGTATCATTATATTATATATATTATATTAATGTGCTGCTTCGTAAAAGGAAACTGCCATCAACTATCGGGTATCGCGGTGAAAAAATCGCAGGAGCATTGCATGACGAAAAGTAAAATCGGTTACGTAGATGGATTCGTTCTGGTAATTCCGAAAAAGAAGGCGAACGAATACCGCACCATGGCACGCAAGGGCCGGGAACTATGGATGAAGTATGGGGCGCTTAATTACAAGGAATGCGTAATTGATGACGCGAATCCCCCCTATATCGTTTTCACATTTCCGAAGATGGTAAAGGTGAAGCCCGGCGAAACGGTATGGTTTTCGTACATAGAATTTCGATCGAAAAAACATCGTGATCGGGTTAATGCTCTTGTTATGAAAGACCCCACTATGAAGTCCGACCCCGATCACGAAAAGAAGATGCCGTTTGACATGAAGCGGATGGCCTACGGCGGATTTCGCGTAGTCGTATCGAGCTGACTTCCGGGGGCACAAGAATTATTCGTACGCGCTTTGCACCGATGTTGTGTAGGATTTTGCTTTTTCGTCGCATATCACTACAAACGGTGTAATGCAGCATAACTGCCGCGTCAACCCGTTATTTTGCATTCCAGGGACATACAAAACGGAATGCGAAATATCACTGTTTATTATCGACACATAGTTGATATCTTCGAAATGCCGGAATAGTATAATTTCCTCGCCAGCCGAGCAGAAGACTTTCTTGACCAAACAAGGTGAGGCACTTGCAGCGGCACAGAAAGTCATCAAAGGGCTTTCCGCCGACACCCGGTATATTCTGCAGATGCATGAGGACGGATATACATCGTCGGAAATTGCGGAAACGGTACACAAGCCGGAAGGCACCGTGCAGAGCATCTGCTCGAGCATCAGGAAAGCAATTCGTGCGGCGTATGAGAACGTCATGAAACTCGGAGAACACGGGGCTTTGGTCACTGAGCGCAGTCGAAGTGCGGCCCCGTGTACAATAAACGATGTTCCGGCAGAAGCAAGCTATGAGCGCACCGGGTCTTTGGGGTGCCGGACAAGGGAGCATGCTCACTTGTCCGTACTGACGCGTGGAAGGAATACCTCCGCTTTGCCCGCGCCAGCGCGGTCATGCTCCCCCTGAGTGAGCGAAGCGTCGGGATATTTCTTTTCTTGACAATCCATACACATTCTACTATCCTATTAATAGCGCGGGACATATTCCGCAGCCCAAGCATGATAGAAAATAGTATGCCAAGAAAAATACGCACACGGATGTGCGGAATATTGATAGACGCCCGCGCTAACGCCGAGCGCAAGCGATGCTGGACGCATCGCGAAAGCGACAATAATGCAGTGAAAATTTTAGTACTAATGTGTAAAATATGTAATATAATAGCATACCCATCGTTCAAGGAGCGGTTCATGAAACGAGCATCTGTTTTTCTGTCGATTCTGTGTATGTTCATCGCCTCTGCAGCGCTTCAGAGCGCAGACTCCATCGTTTCCAACGGCGATTTTGAGAACGGTCTTGCCGGCTGGTCGGGGGCTGAGAACGGCAAGCTCATCAAACAGGACGGCAACGCGTGGTTCATGGTGACGAAACCAGGCGGCGCGGTGGGGCAACTCCTCAAACTCCCGCCTAACGTGTACCGGCTCAAACTCACCATGCGCATGCGCGTGAGCAATGTGAACGTGGGTGATCAAGGCTGGAAGAATGCGCGGCTTGCAATGGACTTCCGCGGTCCCGACGGGAAAATGGTCGGCGATTGGCCCAATGTCATCAACATGCAGGGTACATCGGAGTGGACAGCGCACACGCGCACCTATGAAGTACCGCCGAATGCGGTGGCGCTCAATATCGGCGCGGCGAATTTCGGTACATCGGGTACGGTTGAATTTGACGACATCAGATTCGAGATAGCAGGCATACGCCCGTCAGCGCCCGAGGACGCGAAAGCACCCGACGGCGCGGGCGACCCGTGGGATATGAAAAAAGCGTATCGCGAGACAAGCACCACCGCCGAACGCGTCTGCATCAACGGTCTCTGGGGATTCATCCCGGTAGTCAAAGACCCGGGGAATGTGCCTCCGAAAAAAGGACAGGGCTGGGGCTGGTTCAAGGTTCCCGGCGTATGGCCGTCGGACAGGATATCCTCCTACAGCGTGCAGGAAATTATCATATCTCCGTGGATGGAAGGGCGCGTGAGTGTGAACAATCTCGAACAGGCGTGGTACCGCCGCGAGATAGAAACGCCCGCATCATGGCAGGGCAGACGCGTCGCGCTTGAGTTTACGATGCTGCAGACGCATGCGCGCGTGTTCATAGACGGCAGTGACGCCGGCGAGATATGGTTTCCCGGCGGGCAGATGGATCTTACAGCGTTCATCAAACCCGGCACGAAGCAGTCGATAGAAATTCTCGTTACCGCGCGTCCGCTCGATGCGGAATCCACGAGCTTTTCTGCTCCCGACCGTGTGGCGAAATCGAAAGCGTTCGTCCAGTGCAAAGGCATCACCGGCGATGTGTTTCTCGTGAGCGAAACACCGAAGAACGCGGTGGCCGATGTGCACGTAATCTGCTCCACGCGCAAAGGCACCATCACGTTCGATACGGGACTCCGCAATCCCAGCGCTGACGCATACACGATGCGCGCCGAGATCCGCGAGAACGGGAACATGGTGAAGCGTTTTTCATCCGCCGACCTCAGCAGCGTTGCAGTGTCAAACGGACGGCTCATCGCAACGGCGGTGTGGAAGGACGCAAAAATATGGGATATCGATACGCCTAAAAATATGTACGAAGCTGTTGTGCGTGTGTGTGACGCCTCGGGAACCGTGCTTGCCGAATCAACACCGGTGCGTTTCGGTTTCCGCGAGTTCTGGGTTGACGGACGCGACCTCTATCTCAATGGGAAAAAGATACATCTGCGCGCGCTCTTCGTGCAGAACATGACAAAGAACGCCTATCTCGCTTCGTATGAAACCGGCATGAGCACCTGCCGCAAGATGCAGGAGTACGGATTCAATTTTCACATCTTCGGGAATTACGATTTCGTTCCCGGCGCCGTGAGCTATTTCGACGACTTCCTCACCGCATCAGACGACAGCGGCGTGCTCACGTCGTTCTCACTGCCGCACATGAAGGATTTCAATACAAAACTGTATACTGAAGAACAGCAGAAGCGCTACCGCACGCTCACCGAGTGGCTTATACGCCGTGTGCAGAATCATCCCGCCATCATCTCCTACGCGCTCAATCACAATGCCTGCGGCTATTTCGGCGATCAGAATCCGCTCAAGATCGACGGCATTTATTCCCCCGACACGAATCAGGACCCGAAGCAGCGGCGCAATCAGGCCCGCATGACGGCGGCGATAGCGCGTTCCATCGACCCGACGCGGATGATCTATCATCACCAGTCGGGCAATCTCGACGACATGCACACGGTGAACATCTATCTCAACTGGGCGCCGCGGCAGGAGCGCAGCGAATGGATCGAGCACTGGGCGACGGACGGCGTGAAGCCGCTCTTCTTTGTGGAATGGGGTATGCCGCACGTTTCGTCGTTCTCGAGTTTCCGCGGACCGGAGTTCATCTGGCGCAATCCCGCGTTCCAGTCCATATGGACAAGCGAATTCTCGGCACCGTTTTTCGGGCAGCCGGTCTACGATATGGATAAGGACAAGATCAACATACTCGAGGATGAAGAACGGCTCTGGGCGAAAGGCGAACCGTTCTACTGGAGTTCGCTCATCGGACGGTTCGGCCAGGAAAAATACCGCATCGAAACGCCGGCGTATTTTCTCGAGGACAACTGGCGAAGCCACCGCGCCTGGGGAATATCGTCGATGCTGCCGTGGGACCAGGAGTGTTCCTGGGTGCGCGTGAAGGACACGCCCGTCGTGACGAACAGTGCGCGATACGCCGACCTGCAGAAGCCCGGCATCGTGCCCGATCTCATCATGAAGGACGGTCAGTATATCTATGATGCGTCGCCGGATTCGTTCAAGGCCACGGCGGTGGGCGAGGTCTGGAAGCGCTGGAATATGCCGTTCGCGGGGTTCATCGGCGGCGGTGAGCGGTTCACCGATAAAACACATCTCTACCGTTCCGGAGAAAAGATCACCAAGCAGCTTGTTATCCTTAATGATACGCGCAAAAATGCCGTGATCAATTATACTTGGAACGTACGTTCATCCGCCGTCAGCGGTAAAGGCAGCGTGACAGTTGCTCCGGGCGGATCGTCATTCATCGCGTTCTCGTTCCCGGCACCCGCGAAGTCCGGTGCCTATGTCATCGACGCGGCGTTCGATTTCGGCGATGAAAAACAGAACGATCAGTTCGCATTCACCGTGCTGCCGGCGCCCGCCGCCGCGACAGCAGCATCAGGTATCGCGCTGTATGATCCGAAAGGCATCACCGCGAAGAATCTGACGCGTCTCGGCATCAAATTCACTTCCGTAACCGCGGACGCATCACTAGCGTCATATCGCGTACTCGTCATCGGACGCGAAGCATATGCCGACGGCGCTGCGGGGCCCGATCTTTCACGCGTGAAGGACGGCCTGTCGGTGGTGATCTTCGAACAGGACCTGCCCACGCTCATGAACCGCTTCGGTTTCCGCGCCACCGAGTACGGCATGCGTAACGGATTCATACGCACTGTCGCACACCCGCTCATGGCCGGCATAGCACCGGATAACCTTCGCGACTGGCGCGGGGCGTCAACGCTCACCACGTCGTTTCTCACCAATCTTCCCGAGCTCGAAACATCGGACCCGAAATGGGAATGGTGCGGATTCGTGAACAAACGCGTCTGGCGCTGCGGCAATAACGGCAACATAGCGTCGGTGGTGTTTGAAAAACCGGCCGTGGGCAACTGGCTTCCGCTCATTGACTGCGGATTTGACCTGCAGTATTCGCCGCTCATGGAATACCGCGAAGGCAAAGGCCGCGTCATCTTCTGTCAGCTCGATGTGAACGGCCGTTCGGCGGACGATCCTATTGCCGACACGCTCGTAAAGAACATCATGAAATACGCAGCCGAGGCGAAAGCGCCGGCAGCGCGGACGGTGTATTACGCGGGAGGAAAAGAAGGCGCGGAGCTTCTCACGTCGCTCAACGTTTCCTACAGCGCCTACACTGCGGGGCAGAAGATCGGCGGTGATGCGACACTGATCGTCGGCACGGGATTGTACGGCGACGCGATCGATGTGAACGCGATGCTTGCCGCCGGAGCGAACGTGCTTGCGCTCGGGCTCTCCGAGGGCGAGATGAAAGCGCTGTATCCGGCAGTTCAGGTAAAAACGGGCGCAGACGTTTCCCGCACGATAAGCGATCTTTCCGCACCGGCATTCGCGGGCATCAACAATGCGGAACTCCATTGGCGCACGAAACCGTCGTACGCGATGCTTGCGGATACGAATGCGTCGTCCAGTCCCGCGCTCAAAGCGATGAACCAGGGCAAAGGCACACTCGTCCTTTGTCAGGTTGCTCCGTGGCATTTCGACTTTGTGAAAAAACCGTACGTGAAGATAAGTTACCGACGTACCGTATTTCTCGTCTCGCGTCTCATCGCCAATCTCGGCGGACAGAGCCTGTCGCCGTTCATCGCACGCGCGTCACAGCCGTTCCAGCCGGCGGTATGGGAACTGCCGCAGTCATGGATTGGCGTCGATGACCGCGGCAATACCGGCCGGAAGCAGGAGTGGTGGAAGTCGTCGTTCGCGGACAGCACATGGCAGCCGATAGCGGTGCCCGGTGCGTTCGACGTACTGCGCGCTGACCTCACAAATTATGACGGCTATTTCTGGTACCGGATAAAATTCACGCTGCCGAAAGGTTTCAACGCGAAAAATTCATCACTCAGGATAGGCATGGTGGATGACGAGTCGTGGGTGTGGCTTAACGACAAATTCCTCGGCGAGATCACCACGAACACGAATCCGAAGGACTACTGGTCGTTCAAGCGTAATTATACGCTCACGGACGGCATGCTCAAAACTGACGGCGAGAATGTGCTCACGGTGCTCGTGAACGATATCTTCCGCACGGGCGGCATCATGGATATGCCGTCGATTACGCGCGACCTGTGGAATAAAACATATTATCTCGATCGCGTTGAATCGGGGGATGACCCGTACCGCTATTACCGCTGGTAAGGTGACAACATGAGTAAACGTGAACTTGCATTTTATCTCAATCCCGCCGGACCTTCGCGCCGCGACATCATGCAGCTTCTGGCAGAAGCGGGGGTACGGAAAATCGGCATCGACGGCCATCCGCGCGGCGACGGCGAACGGGCGTTCATCGATTCATTCCTGAACGACTGCCGGGAATTCGGACTATCCGTTTATTCGATGCACGCCATGTGTCCGCTCCACGACAGACCGGACGCGCACAGTTCCACCGCCATGCGGGCGAAGGTTGAAAGCGACATCGAGCGCATGGCGCTGTTCGGCGGAAAGACGGCGGTATTCCACGCCTGCCAGATGTCGGAGATGAAACCGCATGACGCCGATGCCGCTATCGGTGTCATCGGCACCGCGCGTTTCATCGAACACTATGCCGCGAGTGTACGGTGTGCGGCAAAAATAGCGGCGAAGCACGGCATCACGCTGGTGCTTGAGAATATCGGCGGATGCACACTCGGGCAGTCGATCGCCGGCATCAAAGAGATAATCGCAGCCGCGAATGAGCCGAACGTGGGCTTCATACTGGACGCGGGACATGCGCATGTCGCCGGTGTCGTTGCCGCCGAAGAAATACGCATCGCGGGAAAACTGCTCTGCGACACGCATTTTCACGACAACATAGGTAAAACACCATGGACGGGCGATCAGCATCTGCCGGTGGGACTCGGCACGATAAACTGGCAGGACGTCTGTGCGGCACTGGATGAAGTCGGCTTTCCCGGGCCGGTGGTGTTCGAAGGTGTACTCGGCGGCGGTGACGTTCTCGCCAACCGCGGGTTCGCCCGTGATTTCACGCATAGGGATGCCATCGCGCTGACCATAGCAAATTGGCGGGCATTTGAAATACTCGGAGAAAGCCTTGCAATCGCCAAAACGCGTGTCTGATCGGGGATTACTTTAGATACGCATTGCTATTTATCCGGTATATGAAATAATCTCATGAGCTGGTTACCGCCCGCGTGCCGTTGTATGTGCTCATCGACCAGCGTTCCTTACCGGAGTGATGTAATGCAGGATATCCGAGCTTCATCGCAGCCTGTCCCGGAAAGCGGCGCAAACCGTCATCGTATGCGCCGCGATAGTATAACACTCGGCCTTTGCGCAGCGGCATATTTCCTCGCCCATTATATTGCATTCATTTTTCCCGATTCCGAAAAAGTACTCATGGCAGTATGGCCCGTCGGCGGTATCGGCCTCGCCGCATTGCTTTTAAATGAGCGTCGTCTCTGGCCGCATATTCTCATTGCTTTCTTCATCGCCGGCAATTCGGCGAATCTCATCGTCGGGCGGCCGATTCCGGCAAGCCTCGGGTTCATGACCGCCAATATCTGTGAATCGCTTATCTCTGCTTTGCTGATAACCGGGTTTTCACGGACTGCGGTACGGTTTGACCGCGTGTCGCAGGTGCTGCTGCTGTCCATTGCGGCCGTGGCGGTGAATGCCGGAACGGCTCTCATCGGTGCGGGAACTGCCGCGGTCACATCCAAAGCGTCGTTCTGGATGTTCTGGCGGACCTGGTGGATAGCCGACGGTCTCGGAATTCTCATCGTCACCCCGATTATTGTCACCCTGGCGGACGTTAAGAACTCCGTCCGTTCGATACGGATATTTCCTGCGCTTGAGTTTCTCTTTTTTATGGCGCTGTGGAACATGTTTGCCTATCTGCTGTTCAATCATGCTGACCTTGCGCATGCATATTATCTGCAGCCGTACATGCTCACCGCTCTTATCGTGTGGGCTGCGCTTCGATTCGGAATCGCCGGCACATCAGCCGCCGCGATATTTCTCACCGCAATCATGATAACCAGCGGGGCGGTGCAGACCGGACCGTTGAGCTGGGGCGGAGAGGATATGGAAGCCCGGCTTCTGCAGTCGCAGGTATTCGTGGGCCTATGCTCATTCACCGGATATCTTCTGGCAGCGGGTTACGCGCAGCTTCGCAACGCCGAAAAAACGGCACACGAACGCGAGCAGTTGTATCTCGCCATGTTCGAGAAAACCAATGCGGTCAAACTTCTGATCGATCCGACTGACGGCTCCATCATCGATGCGAATGCCGCCGCTGCCGCATATTACGGCTACACGCTCGCGGTTCTGAAAACAATGAAAATAAGCGACATCAATACGCTGCCGCCGGAAACCATCCGGCAGGAGATGGCGCATGCCGTCAGCGAACGACGTACATATTTTAACTTCCGGCATCGTCTGGCATCCGGCATTATCCGCGACGTTGAAGTATACTCCAGCCCGATGGATATCGGCGGACGCACGCTGCTGCTCTCGCTTGTCCATGACATCACCGAACGCAAGCAGGCCGAAGAAGCGCTGCGGCGTTCCGAGGTGTTTCTTGACACCGTCATTGAAGACAGTCCTTTTTCATTGTGGATCTCTGATGCAAACGGCACGCTCATCCGCAGTAATAAAGCATTACGTGAAATATTCCGCGTCACGGATGATGAAGTTGTCGGGAAATACAATTTATTTCATGACGATATGCTCATCAGGCAGGGACTGCTGCCGCAGGTGCAACGTGTTTTCGAGCAGGGTGCAACTGCCCGTTTTGTGATAGCGTATGATACATCTGAATTATCAGAACTCTCGTTATCGCGTCACTCGGTTTTGGAACTTGATACGACCATCTCGCCGGTACTCGATGCGCAGGGAAAAGTCAGCAATGCCATCATCCAGCATGTCGACATATCCGAACGAAAAAAGGCCGAGGCGGCGCTGATCCAGGCGGACAAGATGAGCACGCTCGGCATTCTCGCCACCGGCATCGCGCACGAGGTCAATCAGCCGCTCATGGCGATATCCATGGCGCTCGACAATATCATGCTCCGGCGCGATATGAATTACACGTCGACGAAAGTGGCCGATATGAAACAATACCTGCAGCGCATCACGGCAATCATCGACAGTATCCGCACGTTCGCGCGCGAGCAGAAAGAATACCGCGACACCGCATTCTCCATAAACGCCAGCATACAGAATGTCATCGACATGCTGGGGGCGCAATACCGATCGCACGGCATCGGGCTGCGCATCGCGCTCAATGATGCGCTGCCGCAGATACGCGGCGACATATACCGGTTCGAACAGGTGGTGATAAATCTGCTTACGAATGCGAACTATGCCGTGGAACAGCGCTCAGCCGGAGCCGGACCGGATTACCGTCGGGAGATAGCCGTCGAAACCGCGTGTGAAGGCGATGAGGTGCTGCTGCGCGTCCGTGACAACGGCATCGGGATGAGCGAGGAGGTGCAGCGCAAACTCTTCACGCCGTTTTTCACCACCAAACCGACTGGCGAAGGCATGGGAATGGGATTATCCATCAGTTTCGGCATCGTCAAAAGCATGGGCGGGACTATCGTCGTTGAGAGCGTGCCGGACAGTCATACGCTGTTCACCGTCCGTCTGCCGATAAAAAAAACGGATGACGGCGCATGAAAATTATGGCCGCAGCGATATAATCACCGCCTGCTCATGGTCTCAAGTGCCGATGTAAAAGGCCGGTCCGACGCATCCACGCCTTCGTACCGTATGAGTTCATGTGTATTATCCGCCGCATAGATGAATTCATACTTCTGCTCGAATTTTATGAAACCTATTCCCGCTGAAAGCTTGAGGACGTTCGCCGTGCGCGTACCGCCTGGAGTTTGAAGCGCCACATTGCTTCTCACCATCGACAGCACCGCATCGAACGAACCGTTTCCCTTTTCGGGTGTAAAAAGCACGAAATCGCCGGAGCTGTTTTTATCCCAGGGAAATCCCCGGAACACTTCGGTTATCATGGGCGCACATATGGTGCGTTCCCGCAGACCGAACGACCGTTTGGTTGTCTTTCCGTCAGCGGATTCCAGCAGAATCTGTTTCGCGTTCCAGTCGAAGGTATACGAATCTTCCGCGGCGCCGTTCGTGCCATATGACCTGAATGAAAGCGGCCGGCCGTCGGTGCACAATACGGATATCCTGCTGCCGGCGGTATTCGAGGTGACTATCGTGACATTCGAACCCGACCGGCTGATATGATTGGTGGTCAAAAATGTTCCGGACACGCCCGTGCATTTGCGTATATGGCACTCATACGACGGAAGAAATGAAAGATCGAATTGCGCACACAGCAACGCCGGAAAAACGGCGGCGGCAAGTACGCTTACGGCGATGATTCGTGCGGCAGTCAGCGGCTGCGCATAATGTATCCTCGACATGTTACGACGCTCCTTGTTTTGATAATACACTGCACGGCATCACCCGTAGGGCGATTGGGCACTGATGAATCTTGTTATTATCGGCGAGAGCAGCCTGATGGGCACTTTTAAAAAACCGTATCGGGCGTTCAGCATCGCCTTGAAATCGAGGAAGGAATGACGCTGATACTGCAGGTGGGCTTCCGATTCTTCGGTATCGTACCAGTCCAGATAATAACTGTTGCTGTCGTTATTGAAATACCGCCGTGCCGGCATCCGCAGTCCTATCTGCCCGAACAATCCTCCGATAAGTTCCGACGCTGAAAGCTGACACCCGTTTGATCTGCCGCCTCCCAGAAAAAAAATCCTCTTCGTGATACTCGTGCCGTGAAAAAGTTTTTCAGCGGCATGCATTATCGCGGTGGCTGCATCGATATCAAGGATAATCTCACAACGGGCTCCGGGCGGGATATCGAACATCAGCTTCACCATATGGAGCGAGCTGCCGAAGCGGGACGGCATTACCGCCGCGAGCCGCAGAATACAATAATCGATGCAGGATGCGGCGACAAGCTGTTCCGCCTGGTGCTTTGACTGTGAATAGGTGTCGGTTGGATTGGGAGGATCCGCGGTGGTGAGTACACGGTCTTTGTCCTGCGTGGGGCCCATCACGCTTACCGAAGATATCAATACCAAGCGGCCGCTGCCGGCCTCGGCGATACATGCGGTCAGATTTTTTGTGCCGTCTACATTCACCGACCGGCAGAGCGACGGGTTCGTCTCGCTAACGGGCGGAAGAATTGCCGCCAGGTGAACGACAACATCCTGACCGGATACGGCCGCACCTACGTCATCCTTTTTTCTGATATCGCCGAAAAAAACAGCCCGCACTTTGCCTGCATATTTCTTTGCAAGCTTCTCGTTTCGTCTGCTCCGCACATCAAATATCGCAACCTCATGTCCCGCGCTGCTGCAGGCATCAAGCAGCGCAAGGCCGATATTCCCGAAACCGCCCGTGATAAGCAGCTTCATATACAGTCTCCCTTTGGCACCGGAATACTACCGCTTCTTGAACAGGAACTTCGGTTTCATCATGATGATAACCGCGGGCATTACCGTAAGCGCCCCGATGATGCAGATCAGTATGGAGACGGCGATGAGAAACCCGAAGAATATCACCGGCTGGAAATTGCTGAAGAAAAGCGCCACAAATCCCACCACCACGGAAAGCCCGTTGAAGGTAATCCCCTTGCCGATGGTGGCCATGGTCGCGTGATACGCCTTTTCCAGGTCGCCGAATTTATGCGTCATCTCGCGCATGCGCCAGAGAAAGTACGCCGTGTAGTCGGTCCCGGCGCCTATCATGATGCTCGTGAGTATCGCCGTGACGAAATCGAGCTTGATCTTGAAAACCGACATGAGCCCGAACACGGAGATGATGGCGATGACAAGCGGCACGGCTGCCACCAGTCCCGCGGTGAACGAGCGGAAAATCACGATGTAGCAGATGAGGATAATGACGACGCTCAGGATGATACTCAGTATCTGTCCCTCGATAAGAAGCGGCGTGATCTCATGACTGTACATGACCGTGCCTCCGGAGGACAGCGTCGCATCCGGCGGCGGGTCGTTCCTGGTGAAATCATCGATGGCGGTGATGATGGTCTTCAGTGAGCGTGTATTCATCTCCGGCAGCTGCAGTATTATCTGCGCATTGTTATACTTGTAGTCGACCAGCGTTGACAGATCCTTGCCGCCCCCAGCGCTGTCGAGCAGCAGGAGATACTGGGCGATGAGCCGCTTATTGTCGGGCACGACGTTCTTTGAAGGATCGTTCTGCATGACCTTATTGAGATAGGCAACCTGATCGGCGAGCGAATAGGTGTCGCCCACGAGCGGTTCCCCGGTACCGGAATTCTTAAGCGTTTTGACATGCTTTTGCAGCCGTTCCATCCACCTGAGCATCTCGGGCGTCTTGATCGGTCCGTCCTCGGGGTCATCACGTGCGACCGGTTTTTTTGACTCGATGAGCAGATTTATCGAGGCTGCACCGGAGAATTTTTTCCCGAGCATCTCAAAGGTTTTCCGCACGCCGTTGTCTTTTTTATAGAACTCAACCATGTTGCTGTCCACATTGATGCGCGGGATAAGGAAGGCGAGAACGATAAGCGCGAGCGCGGTGCCGATGACGAGCGCAACACGGAATCTGATGACGAACGATGCAATAGCTCCGAGTATACGGTCTATCTTCGTGCCGTGTTTCTGCTTCATCAGGTGTGCAGGCGGCTTGAGCAGGCTCAGTATGGCCGGCGTGAGAACGATGGTGAGTATGAACGACACCAGAATGCCGAATGCGCTGAAAAATCCGAGATAGGCGATGCTTGTCAGCGGATGACCGAACATCGCCAGAAAGCCGAAAATCACCGTGGCGACGGATAGAAATATGGGTGTTGCCATCTTTATGATGCCGGATTTTGCCACCGCTTTCTGATCGACCATCTTTATATCAATCTGCACATCTTCATAATAGTTGGCGATGAGCTGCGTCCCGTAATTATGCGCAATGGCGATGAACATCGGAGCGATGATAACGTACGGAAGATAGAGCATCCCGTTTGTCCAGCCGATGAATCCATACAGCCCGATGAGGCTGAGTATGACAACGCTGAACGGCAGGAGCATTCCCCTGCGGCTCCGGAAGCAGATGTAGAGAAAGACCAGCATTATCACGATGCTGAACGACATCAGGAACATCATGTCGGCTACCGTTTTTCCGAACGTGTCGAAGCGCAGATACGTGTAACCGGACGGTGATATGGTGACATCGCCGTCCTCGTATCTCGCTTTTAAGTTTTCAAGCGTCGGGCGTTCCGGGTGTTTTGTGTCGCGCGCGCATACGGCGCTGTCCTCCACGCGTACGGGCATCATTTTCCCGTTCGTTACCACCGATATGCGCTGACGTACATTCGCGATGATGAGCGTGACCGTATCATCCCTGCTCACGAGTTTGCTGCCGAGGAGGGCATTGCCCCGCACCACGGTCTTCAGCGCCGCTACCTCCGCCGGCGTCCGCGGAACGCGTTCCATGAACGGCCGCGTGATAAGCGTATCGTCTTCATTAACAACGTCTTTCGCCTCGGAAAGGGAGATGACGCTGTCAATGTACGGCGCTTTTTTGAGTTCGTCGCTGATGGCTTTCACCTTGCCGAGAATGGCCGGTGTCCATACCGTTCCTTTTTTCGCTTCGATGACGATGAATACCGATTCAACGCCGCCGAATATCTTCTCAATCTTTTTTGTCGCAATATCGCAGGGCACCGTGTCGGGCAGGAGCGACTTGATATCGACGTCGATCTTCAGGTTTTTCACACCGAGCCCGAGCACCCCGACGAACAGCACCGATAATATAATCGCTCTGACGGGATGGCGTGTTGAAAGATGGGCGATGCGTTCAATCCCTACGAAACGATAGATAATGTACACGGCAAGAAAGAACGCGAGCACGATGAGCAGAATGTGGTTTGCAAGTATGAAATGCATCATGGATATTCCTTTTACTCTGATAATGGCCGGGTCATGTTCCAGGCGTACGTGAATCTGAAAAAGACGCTGGAGTCGTCATAGAACATGCCTATCACATCGTCACGGTCGATGGATAGTTTATTCGAGCCGTCTTTCTTCACAACCGCAGCATAGAGCGCAGCCCCGATCGATGCGCTGCACGCGTCCGATATTTTCCAGGTGATTTCGGGCATCACCATGGCGCGGCCATAGCGTGTTTTTTCCGCGGTGTCGTAATACGCGGGCAGAAAATAACTGAGCGTGAGCGACGGAATAAGCGTTTCCTGCATGAGCGGCCAGTTCGCCCTGAGGATGAAACCGTGCGTGAGCCCTTCAAACTGATTGCCGAACTTCTGCGTGAATGCGCGATAATAATATTCTTCCATATAAGAAGCGTTCCCCGACTGATTCGAATCCGGCATGCCGTTCGCATAATCCGCATAGAACCGTGAGTCATAGTTCAGGACATAGGTGCCCGTATACTGGACATTGAGATACCACTGATCGTCGGGACCGTAGGAGACATCGAGCCCTGCCGTCCAATCGAGCTGCGGATTACGTATCCGTGAAATGGTGCGCTTCGGATCTTCACCGATTGAAAAACACGTTTCGCCCCAGAGGCCGAACGGTCCGGCGGAAGTCTTCAGATCAAGCCCGATACGGTGAATCCGTTTGCGTTCCAGTTCTATGGCAGCTATCCGATATACAGACTGCGGGATACTTGCTTTCAATGCCAGCGCGGCCATATTTGTTAATACACTCGGAATCACGCCGTGAAACTCAGCATTGCTCACCGCCGCGTCTACTGCGGGGTCTACCAATGCGCTTGACAGCGCCGTGTATTTCTCAAGTGTTATCGCCGTCGTATAGAACTGGTCGATGTCGTACGCATACATGACGGAAAAGTCGACCGGACCGAAGAAGAAGTTCATTCGCAGTGCGCCAACCGGACGTTCGAGATAGAGTTCAGTTTGTTCTTTATGGATGTCATTGGTCATGACCGTTTCCTGCACAGCAGCAGCCGTGGTCAGCCCCATCGCACCGGTACCCATATTGAAGTTGGTGATGTTCATGGAGAATGATGTCGCGGTGTATTTATTGAACACGCTCCGCGGTATGCGGTCGGCGATGACATAGGGCAGCATGCTTTCCTGCTTGAACGGCAGATACACCGCATCAAGCGACATCCACGGCGCGGGATAGGCGGTGTACGACAACGAAAGCGCCGGTATTTTTTTCAGGTCAACCGGAATTCGGTAATCCATCGGGTTCAGAATCGCGGTAGGGTTCATGCCGTCGGCTTTTCCCCACGCGAAGACCTGGTTTCCCGCGGCAATGCGGCCGAAGCGCGGATTCCATGAGATATAATTCTCTCCGGCGGTAACCGAGACCGCGTTCGAAATATTCTCCTGCAGGAGAATGACGTCGGCATTCCAATACGAAACGAATTTCATCTCTCCGGAATTGAGCTCGACGCCCAGAAGATTCCGCAGTTTCGGCGCACGCAGATAATTTGAAAGTGACGAATCGTGCAGCGGATTGATGATTGGAACAAATACTTCAGCCGCTGATTTCTGCATGATTTTTATCTCATTCGCTGACGACGCAGCCGGCGCTTTTTCCGCGGCGTTCAGTACTGAGAGCGCGGATACAAGAGCGAGAACAGTAACCGTGATTGCGTTGAAACGACAGGTGCGCATAAAAGTATCCGTTTATTTTTCGAGATTTTTAATACTGAATGTATCGGGGCTTACGCCGGTATTAAGCGTGATATTATCCGACTGTATCGCCGTCACATTACCCGAAACACCTGCCGCCGTTGTTTTCACCGGTATCAGAACTCCGTTGATGGTTCTCACTTCGGCGATGGAAACCGTTTTTTCAAGTGCGCCGTTTTTGTCGTACATCTCCGACCGGTACACGAAAAAGTCGTCCTGCCCGACACTGATGACCATTTTTGAATACGGCGCCTCGGCGCTTTTCGGTACACTCGTGATGACGTGACATGCGATTACCGCATTCGTACCGTTTCTCACGGACTGCACCGTATTCGTTTTTACATAGGTGTACGTGAAATCCTTCAGTGAATGTTCTTCCATATCATAATACGAAAGCTCCGACCCCATGAACTTGCCGCCTTTTCCTGATGAGGCGATCTTACGTATCTTGCCGAGTGCCGGAAGATACAATCGCTGGCTATCACCCGCCGTTTTATTACCGATGGTGAGGAATTTCGTCCCGGCGACATCGGAAGGCGACAGAAATTCGGCAAGCGAATCGGTACCCTCGGCGGTCTTCCGCATTGATGTTTTTATCTTTCGTGTCTTTACCGCGCCGCCCTGTTGTGTGAGCGTCATCGTGGTGGTTGAAATCATGTCATCCGCTTTTGCAAGGCCGTATGATTTTGCCATAATTTCATCCGCACTCGGCGCGGCTGAAATAAAGAATGCTGTGAGAACGAAAGCGATGCCGGCGGTGGTCAGTATGCGTGTTTTCATAGTGCTCCTCAGATGTTTGTTATGCAGCTAATATAGCAGATTGCGGGACAGCGGGTATAGGGAAAGGTACCTGATAGGCGGATATGCGTACGGGTATATATACCTGTACCGGATATTCCGATTTTTTCCCCGAAGAATGCCATGAAAACGTATACATCGCAATCGCATTGTTGCAGGTATCAATAATAAATGATTTTTTTATGAATTCAGCTTGCGCATCATAATGCTTTGTGATACACTTTCCGCGTTTGATTTTTCAAAGCGGCCTGTATCACCGCGCTTGGAGGGAGTCATGAAACTGAAACCATTGTTACTCGTTATTGCGTCATGTATCACTGTTGTGTCCGGCCTGTACGCTGCCGATGCATCAAAAAAGCTTCGCGTAGGCGTTCTGGATTTCAACGCGAAGAATGTGACCAGAATGGATGCATCCGCCGCAAGCGATATCTTCCGAAGCGAAGTGGTTCGTAGCGGGAAATACGATGTAATCGACCGAAATAATATGGATCAAATACTCCAAGAGCAGGCTTTTCAACAGACGGGCTGCACCGAAACCGCCTGCGCGGTGAAAATCGGTAAAATGCTCAATATGGAAGTCATGGTATATGGTACGCTTATGAAGGTGGGCACAAAGATGTTTCTCACTGTTGAAATGGTGAGCGTGGAGTCGGGAAAGATCATGCGCTCGGAGCGCGAGACGTTCACGAGTATTGATAAACTCGAGGAAGCGATTCGTGCTGTTGTAGGAAAACTAACCGGTATCGAGGTTGTACGAGCTGAAAGCAAGATCGAGCGGCGGGACACCACCTCGATTGGCACGAAGGGAACCGGTCTGTTGTCGATCAAGTCTGTCGGCGCAAATGATGCAAAGGTATTTATTGATGGTAAGGAAAAGGGGCGTACCCCTTTCCTTCAGGAAGTGGCGAAGGGTAAACATTCAGTGAAGATATACACCGAAGGTTTTCTCATGCGGACGTTCGAGACGGTGATTGAAGAAGGTAAAACGCAGGAGATCACCGTTGCGCTTGCTCGCGGTGTTGGTGCCGAAGAGGCAAAAGTGAGAAGCGATGAGGCGTTTGAAGGAGTAGTGCGCAATGGGATCATAACCGGCGGTTGTCTTCTTGCGATGACCGGATGTTTAATCGGCGGCAATGCGGCAATCGATGGGTGGAGCACAAAACTCGCCGATTATCAGATGGACTATGTCTCCTCAAGCTCTACGGTGAAAGGGGATGAACTGGAAAGCATGAACGCCACTGCGAATGTTCTGTTCTCGCTTGCGGAAACAACGCTCGTGCTGTCTGCGGCGTTCCTCGTTTGGGGAGCATATGACTTTTTCAACTACATGTATTTCAACGACCTCTCCATGCGGGAAAACAGGAAAAAGGCATTGATTATCATACCTTCGTATAATATATTTACGCGGACGGCGGGACTGACAGTTTCGCTGAATTTTTAAACAGGGGCATTTCATATGAAGCGGATAATACTATTGGGCACACTGTTTGCGCTGGCATCAACATTATGTGCGTCACTTTTCATGTATCAGGATAAAAAAAAGGAAACCTGGCGAACGAATCCAACTGACACCAAAGGCATGAGTCCGGACAAGGTTTTGACCACCGGAACTAACGGCGTTCCCGCGTTCGATTTTACTGCCGCATTGAGTACCCATGATACCGCTGATCTGACGATTACCATAACCGGAGTGAGCGCTGATATCGTCAAGGACGTGGCAATATGGACTGCAAGTTCGTTTGATGCGAGTTTCTGGCGTACTTATGCAGACGTCGTTAATCATCAAAATACGAATGATGGCAGTCTTTCGATAAAAGTAAAACTGCGTCTTAAGAACGGCATCGAAAGTACCGTCGTCACGAAAGCATATACGTTTATAGTTCCGTGGGGTGCCTATGCCTCCGCCTCAGGCAACGATGCGAACGACGGGCTTACCCGTACAACTGCCGTGAAGAATATTCCCACGGCAATCGCAAAAGCACTTGCCGTGGGGCGAACTAATATCTATATAGCAACCGGAACCTATACTCGTGCAAATGGGATCAACAATACAACACCGGGAATTGATGTGCCGCGTGGATTCAGATTCCGCGGCGGTTGGGACAGCGGCTTTAACACACAGAGCGGCTATAGCACGCTTTATGGGGAAAATTCGATTGCGACCATCATGCGGATAACGAATGCGTGGGATGTATATATTGAACGGTTCATGCTAAGCGGCGCAACAAATAGGCCGATTGATGCGCAATACATCACCAATTGTGTAATAACCAACTGCATTCTGACAGCAAATACAAACACCGGTGCAAGTTCATATGGCGGCGGCATGTTCGTGCAGCATATGTATAACTGCATTATCAATATGAGCGCAATCAGCAACAGCGCCAATAATGGCGGCGGTATTTATGTTGAATATGGCGCACACAACAAAATTACCGGTATGTATATCAATAATTACGGCTGCGGCATACGGCTGTACGGGATGCATTCGAATTATGTTGATGCGATCGTTGGAGGAAATATTGCCGCGGATTGTGCCGGAATTTCAATATACGGCAGTCTCAGCAATATCATTTATGGGGATGTGTACAGCAATGTCAGCACCAACGCGGGGGGCGGTGGCGGGGCGGGGGGCGGTGGCATTAAAATGAATGGTACGTTTCCAAGTTCTGATAGAAATGTGATCAATGCCAGCGTGCGTTATAATGTTGTTACCAATGGCGACGGGGGCGGAATATATATCGCAAATTCCATATCCGGGAATACGATCAACGGTGCCATTTCGCAGAATAAAGCGGTTCGATCATCAGGGCTTTCGGCGGGGAATGGCGGCGGCATTGGTATGTATCAGGCGAATAGCAATGTTATCAATGGCGCGGTAACCTTTAATGAATCCATATCTGGCAGCAGCGGCGGCGGCGGTGTTTCACTGAGCAGCTACTGTGCCGGCAACAGGTTCTATGGAGACATTGCCTATAACAACGCGAATACGAACGGCGGCGGCGTGGTCATGACCGGTAACTATAACCTTTTCAGTAATATTATCGTCGGCAACATACTGCTGCTTGGGCCGATCTCCAAGGGCGGCGGCCTCTATGCGACGAACGGATGTTCAAACACCATTGTTTCGATATTTTCAAATAACCAGGCGCGTGAAGGAGCTGCTATATATTTGGTGTCGACATACGGCAATTCTATTTGTGGAACGATTGCGAATCATTCGGTGAGCGGCGGAATAGCTACGGTTTTTTTCCGTCTGGCGCCGACGAACGGCATTACCGGAACGATAATAAATAACACAATGACTACCGGGGCCGGAGCAGTAACATTCGAGGCAAGTACGAATTGTTACCTGACGAACGCGTACGTCACGAACAATGTAGGGTTTTCGCCTTTTGGCGTCATATCACTTGTAAATGCCGCAACCGCTTGTGTTATCCAGAGTTGCGTTATCGGCGGTACAAACGGCTTGTATGGCATCGCTGAATCGGGAACCGATACAACGGGACATACGATAATGAATAATATATTCATTACTAACCGATTGGGTAATTTGTATACGAATACCATCGGTGGAACAACACCATGCGTGGTGACCAACAGTGCCGCAGGCTGGTCTCAGATCAATACTGAAGCATATTCGGGCGCAACGACCGCGAACGGCAACACAGTGACGAACTGGTAGTGTCTGCCTAAGCGGCGTTCATACTGCTACGTTGTTTCGATTTTAGGGAATTGGTCATCGCTTGGCCGGGGTGTGCATCCTGCGGTACTGCGCCGGCGTCCGTCCGGTCATGCGCTTGAAGAACGTCGGGAAATAAC
Organism: Spirochaetota bacterium; assembly: GCA_016214035.1. Taxonomy (GTDB): domain Bacteria; phylum Spirochaetota; class Brachyspiria; order Brachyspirales; family JACRPF01; genus JACRPF01. The sequence goes on from JACRPF010000020.1 coordinate 157,608, forward strand.
GTTCGCTTTGAAATCCCAATTCACGCGCTATCTGCGCAGCACTTTCCCCCAGACTGAGCGCCTGTTCGGCATACCGCACTTTCTGTTCAAGTATGAAATCCCGCGGCGACATGCCGGTTTTTTTCCGGAAATAATCCGCGAAATAGTTGTTCGCATACCCGAAATAGCGCGCGAGACTTTCAGCCGTCACTCCGGCTATGTTGACGCGTATATACGCCGTGACATCGGCGGCGAACTGATCGCGGCCGGACCTGCCGCCGCAGATGAGCTCCTGGAGCGACACCAGAAGATCGTACCCGAACCGCGTAAGCAGATAATTATCGGCGAACCGGGATTCCACATACCATCTCGTTTTCGGGGCAAGCGTCTGCGACAGCCGTCCGAGCCGCGTAAGCATCGTTTCCCAGAGAACGAGGGGTTCAGAGTTTTTCGGCACACTGAAAACGCGCGTGTCCGCCGTCATCATCTCAGCCGCCGTGTCGGCGAATTGCCCGTAAAAGTCCGCGTAGTAGAATTCCCACGGCGAAGTTTTGTCGGCATAATACGCATACGGCCCCATGCTGTGCGAGGCGATGAACACTTTCCCCGCGTCAAGCCGCGTGCGCACCGTTCTGCCTTTCTGTACGTACTCGAAATATCCGCAGCCGGACAGTGTGTATTGAACCACATGGTAGCGCATCTGTTCTTTATTATGAAAAGTATCGTCAAAACGGTACGGGGCTTTTCGCAGTTCATGCCCCATCGATTTCACCATGACGGGAAACCCGATATCGATGTCTTTTTTAGAAAAAGCGTCCCTGAAGAGATAACTTCTCATTTCCATGAACACCAGTATATTCCCGGGATATAAAAAAACAACACGTGCGCGGGCCGGACCGGATACGTATGTCAGCGCACCTCAAGCACATAGACGATGGTATTATATGACGGATCTATGGTGAATGAAATGCTGTTGCCGTTCACGGACACCGGCACATCGGAAGATTTCATACCGGTATTGCCGATGCCGTAGCAGACCGCTTGTGCCGCCGCCGGGAGTGCCATCGTCACCGTGCCGCCGAGACACTCGATGTATTCAACGTTGTTCTTCGTTTTCGATGCAGCCATCACCCGCAGTCCGTGATTGTCGCCCGCGGGCAGCGGCTGTTTTTTCGAGTAATCGAGATACTCGACACCGGAATACCGGTTCCTGCTCGCGAGCGTGACGATATACGTTCCCCTATCGCCGATTGCGCCGTCACGATTGAACGCCGAGAATATGAAATTGCCTCCCGGCGACTCAACCTTCGAAAGCGTCATCCCCGAAAAGGAATAGACTTCCGTCCCCGCTGAAAAGCCCATGTACAGTTTTACCGTGCGTTCATCGAGCTTAAGGTAACTTGAGCGATAGTCGTTCGTGCTGCAGTTCCATGCAAAACGCGCTTCAGGAGCGGCCTTTTTCGACTGCACTTCTTTGTCGGGCGAGAGCGCCTCGCCGTCGGTTACCGCAACGCCGATGCGTGAACCGGTGATCATCGGCACCGTGAGAAGTTCTCTGAACGGATTGCGTGTCTTCGCGAGCGCGGCAGTGAGCATGTCGCCGCGGTTTATCGTGAGAAGTACCGCATTTGAGAGCGGCGCGACTTTCCCGCTGCGGAATGCCGCCGCGGCAAACGGCAGAAGATGCTTTTTAGCGAAGTTGTTGAAATAATCGAAAAAGCGTATCGAACCGTCGCTCGCGCCGAAGGTGAAAAAGAAAAATGCGTCGTAATCCTGAAGCGCCGCGTTTACCGCGATGAACGGAACGCCTTCTGCGCAGTATTCGTTGGGATACGGATGGTCATATTCACTCACCGTGTACGGCTTTCCCGCAATCCGGTCGGTAACCAGCTCGGCGGTGATTGTATTCTTCTCGTATCCGAGCATCGATTCGTTCCTCACATAAAAGTTCGCCATATCCCATGACTTACCCGGGAAACTCGGATGCCGCCAATAAGCATGTGTATCGACATAGTCGTAGCAGTCTCCCAGATCGAGAAAACTGAATTCAAGCTGCGTTCCCGTTACCGGCACCCGCACGCCGGCCTTTTTAACGAACGCGACCATCTCATTCCAGTATGCCCGTTCAGTATCATGTATGAAAGCGATGAAATCCTGCTGCTTCAACGGCATCAGTGTCGGGAGTGTTTTTTTGTCCGGCAGATCGGATGTGTCGGTGCTGCTGTATTTCCGGGAAAGAAACGCATTCCATTTTTTCCTGATGACCTCCCTGAAGTTTTCCGGGAGTTTATCCATTGCATTGTAGTAGAATGTGCCGCGATAAAACGAGTTCTCATTATTGATCTCAAGCATCGCCATGACAGGGTCGTCCTTGTACGCGAGTCCGGTGTACTTGTTGACATGATTGAGAAGCGCCGTCGCATACTGCTTCTGCATCTCGATGAGCTCGGGCATGAAGGTGTCTATGCCCTTGCCGTACAGGAACGACGGATCCGTCATCACCTTGCGGTAATCATAGTCTTTGGTGCTCGGATATTTCCGCGAGACGTGCAGATTGAGATTCACATAGACGCCGCGCTTTTTTAACTGTGCGACGAAATAATCCATCCTGTCGAGCTGCGCCTCGTCGAACTGCTCCTGCGTGTCCTTGTATTTCCCCCAGATATCGCGAAGATCGATGTGATGTATGCGCACGCAGTTGATGCCGAGCCCGGCAAGATGCGCCGCGATACGCTCCGCGTCCCTCGCTTCGGGGAACATCGTCTCAAAACTGAAATTCATGCCGATGAACCTGATGCGTCCGGCGGCTGTGTAAAAATGGCCGTCATTGATGAAGACAAAACCGTTCTTGTCGATATCGTACGCGTTCATGTACTGCATCGATACCGGTGACTGCGGCGACGGATAATCGAGCGTGTTGCCCCATGTACGGTAGGCCGGCGGCATATCGGTTTCCTGAACGGCCGGCGCCGCACACAACGTAAACGCCGCTGCGAGCATAAACGTGACAACAGATAATGTTCGCATGCGGTACTCCTTGCTGATGGTTCGTTATTTCGGCGTGCCGCGGAACGAGGTGATGCTGTTGGGCGGAAGCATCAGGCGTCCGTTTTCAAGCGAAACGGGCGACACGTGCCAGAACTTTTCTTCGCCGGGTATTTCCGCCTGCGCTTGTTTGTCCGCGTCACAGGTCATCTGATAAATGTCCATGAGCGCATATTTTTTTTCGCCCGTGGACAGATTCACCGACAGCATGTCATCCGTCGTATTGACAATCACCCCGCCGATCTTCGAACGGTCTTTTTTTGCACAGATGAACCAGTCGAGGTCCTTCGATGCTTTCGGACTGTCATCCTGCTTCCAGCCGTCCACATACAATGCCGAGCTCATGGGGCCGAGATCGGACTTGTGTTCGACTAAAACCGGGCATTCCTTAACGAGCTCATTGAGCATGCGGTTCACCGGACCGAACGGACCGATATCGAACTGCGCGGTTCCGGTTTTATTCGGTATTCTCGGCGCCTTGCCCGATTGCTTCTCCTCGGGATACTGATACATCCATTCGGTACCGGGGGACCAGTATCCCAGACCGCTCGTGCACAGGAATTCATGCGCGGCGGTATAATCGACTTTCGGATAGCTTAAGAGCGTCATCGCGAACTTCGCGTTCCAGAGCGCCCCGGTGCGGAACGTACGGTGCTGCACGCCGCCGACGCCGGTGTAGCGCCATTCGGTCACCAGATACCGGAAATGATCCGTGTTCGGCTGTTTCGCGAGGATATCCGATATCGTCTCAAGCCCGCGATAGTTCGCGCTGTACATACTCGCCGAGCCGTAGACGTGTATCTGCAGATGCGATATTTTTTTTATGTCTTCGCCGAGCGCCGGAAGCATTTTTTCATGCCAGGAGAACCAGTTCGAGCTCCTGCCAACCTTGGCCATGAATGTCTTTATCGCAGGATCATCGGTATTGCGGAGCATGACCGGCACGGTGAGTCGTATACCCGGGTGCACCGCCAGCGCGGCGTTAACCATCTTTCGTGCGAATTGCGCATAAAGAACCGGGTCCCATGAACTCCAGCACTCATTGCCGATTTCCCAGGCGGTATACAGGTCCTGATAGCCGTTACTCACCACCCACGATAGTTTTTTTATGTTATTCGCAACCCCGCCGTCGAAATGATCCGGCGTATCGCGAAATACGACCACCGTACCGGTTTTCTCGTCATAGTACTTCTCATCCCTGAACGCCCCGATGAGACGAATGTTGTTCGCGCGGCAGAACCGGTGAAACTCGTCCATCGAAAACCAGAGGCTGTCACGACTGCCGTTGCCGCTGAGCTTGCGGTCCTCTTCGATGCTGAACCAGCCGTATTCGTTCCGCCCGTCCATCCGGATGACGGGTAAGCCGATATTTGACATGAATGTAGCGAAAGCCGCGCTCTGATCAAGCATCGCTTTGACGCTGTAATGGAACCTGAACTGCTGCGCATTAGCGCCGAGATATGAATGTGTCAGGTCCTTTTGCGTCTGCCGCACATCGACCGTAAGCATCCGTTCGACGACCGGTGCTGCTGTAAGCACCGCGTACAGGCACAGCATTGCAGCAGCACAACGAACGATAGTGACACGCAGCATGAAATACTCCTTACGTAAAAAATGTTCCGTATCTACCGCACCACAAGGACCCGTATCGTCTTCATCTCCGTGCCGTTCGAAAGCCTGCAGAAATATACTCCGGACGGTACATCCTTTCCCGCCGACGTCTTTGTGTCCCACACCGCTTCTCCATTATATACGGATGACCTGATCGTCGCAATCAACCTGCCCGATACGGAATAGACATGTATCACGGTGTTCTCCGGAAGATTGATGAAGCGTACGCCATCCCCGGTGCCCCGGTAGGGATTATTGAGCGCCGTCGCATTCGCAAGCGTATCCGGCGTCTTCGTGACCGACGGTACGGTGAGCGATACGGGCCCCGTGCGGGAACTTTCGCCCGATCCGTTCGTTGCGCTCACTTTATAATAGTAGGTATTTCCCGCGGCGGTGTTTGAGTCGATGCAGTTCGTCCCGTTTGCGGCCGGCATGGCAATGGCGGTAAATCCGCTGTTGCTCGAGGTGCTGCGATACACGATGAAGCCGTCCTCGATGCCTGACGCATCATGCCAGCGGACGGCTGCGCCCGCGCCCTGAACGAGAGACGCGGTCACGTTCTGCGGAGCTGCCGGTTTGGGAAGTGCGACCGTATACGTGATGCTGTTCGTCCCGCTCGTGTTGCCGAGTATGTCGCGCCCGTAGTATGAAAGCGTCGTCGTCCTGCTGACAGTAATGCTTGTTCCCGATGTCGTAAAACTGCTGTATGCAGAGCCGTTGGTAGACCAGTAGCCGTGGTTCTCATTGACATCGAGCGTCACCGTGAATGAGCTGTTGGTGGTGAGACCTGCCGGAGCGCCGCTCACATTCGGGGCCGTCGTGTCAAACACATATCTGTTAGAACTCTTCGCGCTTACACCGTCGGCATTGCTCCCGAAATACCACACCGTCGTCGTGCGGCTGATCGATATGTTCGTACCAGCCGTAGTAAATTTATAATATGTCACATTATTTGTCGACCAGTAGCCGTCATTGGTATCCACATCGAGCGAGGCCGTGAACGTTTTATTGGTGGTCATGTCCGCGGGGGTGCATGCAGCCGTGGGCGGTGGCGGCGGATCGGCGGTAACTTCCTTGATGAACGCGGGCAGCCAGCGGTAAGTCGACGTATTGGTCACCGAATGATACAGCGTGGTCCGGTCGCCGATGCCGAGCGCCGCATATTTGTTCGTCAGTTTTACACCGTTCATCGGATCATGGATATCATCGGTGTTCGGCACCGTATAGTAGGTGAGAAAACATTTCCGTGAATTCGCATGTACCCAGGTGCGCGGGTCATCGCCCATCCCCAGGCTGACGAATGCCCACACCGGGTCGGGCATCGCCGAGACCATATAAATACCGCGGATATCCTGCCAGCGTGTGTGACACTTTTTCCACGAGACCACCGTGCCGCGCGAAGTACCGCCGATCACTATTTTATCCGGGTTGATGTTGTATTCTGCCGCGTGTGCCCGCACCCAGTCGAGCATGACGTCGAAATCGGCTTCGGAGGTTGCCACGGTTGACGGCGAATCAACCATTTCCACCGCTTCCCAGCTGATTGCCGATATGCCGTTGGTCCGGCATATCTTCCACAGGTAATCGTCAAAACTGTTCGCATCGGTTCCGTCGGCATGCGCCCATATATATACCGGCTTCGGTGTACTGCTGTTCGTCGCGATATAGATATGCAGCCACTGGCGGCTTGCGGAACCGTATGACACATGACTGTAGGTCGGAACCGCGTTTGCAGCATCCATGCAGAACGGAAGCACGAGCATCACCAGCATCATCGAAATCAGCGGGATCTTCGAATGTGTTTTCATCTTGATACTCCACATCTAATCTTGCTCTCAGCATAAAAAATGCGGCATGCAGTGTCAACGCAAAAAACACTTTAAAACACAGAGAACATCAGATTATGGATTATTATCTGTTCCGCCAGCCGTGTCATCCATGGTGCATGATGCGGACGTCGACTGCACGGATGATGCCGGTGCTGCGGCGGCAAAAAATCCCGGAAGGAATTTCCATTCCGATTGCTTCCCGACAACAAGTGAATGAACAAGTCGTGCGCGTTCACCGATGCCGAGCTCGGCATACCGGTTCGTCACCATCATGCCGTTCAAGGGGTCGTGAATATCGGGAGTGTCCGGCGGTGCGCTGTAGACGAGAAACAGGCCCGGAGAATTGGTGTGGACATGCTTAAGCGGACTTTCTCCGAGACCGAGCGCGACGGCCGCCCATACCGGATCCGGAAGCGCCTGATTCATGTATATACCGCGTATCTCCCGCCATCGGGTATGACATTTTTTCCATGAGATGACTGAGCCGCGCGATGATCCGCCGATCACTATCCTGTTCGTGTCAATGCCGTAGCGTGCAGCGTTTGACAGAACCCAGTTGAACATCAGGTCGAAATCCGCCTCCGCCGTGTCCACATCCATCGGCGTGGATACCCTCGGCAGCGACTCCCAGCTTATTGCGGATATGCCGTTCGTCCGTATCATATCCCACGCATGCCGTGAATACCGCGATGCGCTGCTGCCGTTGCCGTGTGACCAAATGAATAACGGCGCCGGTCTATCATTCGACGCGCAGTATATGTGCAGCCATTGACGGCTTTCAGGGCCGTACGGCACCGTACTGTATGTCGGCTCGGCGTTCTGGCAGAATACGACGCTGATTGCTATTATCAGCGACACTGTCAGATGCGTCCATGGAGTCAGTTTTCCTGTTTTCATATACAGCGCTCTCATCGGTGAATAGTATCAGTATAGAAAGCGGCTGTTAAGACGTCAACGCAAAAAACACTTTAAAACACATAAAACCACCGGTTTGCGGCGCGTTGAAGAACTGCGGATATGCGCCTGCCGGAATATGTGTTATGCGTGCGGCTGAAGTGAATTACGTTCCGATACCGTCCGGAATTCGCGCGGTGCGACACCGAATTTTTTCTTGAACGAATAGCTGAAGTTCTGATAGTTATTGAACCCGCTCTCGATGATGATACGGGTCACCGAACGTGTTGTCTTCGTAAGCGCCTCCGCGGCACGCTTCAGCCGTGTGTCGTTGAGATACGCGGTGAACGTCATGCCGAACAGCTTTGCAAAACGCTGGCGGAAATAATCGCGGCTCATGTTGAACGATACGGCGATCTCCTTCATGAGCTCGGGATCGGAATAGTGTTCGATGATGTATTTCCCGATAGCGCCTTTCAACGCCTCATCGGACTGCTCGGTGCGTTTCAGTGAACGTTTGAGCGTGGATTTACGGACGATGAGTCTCGGCTCAATGAATATATGCTGCTGCTCCGGCGCTTCTCCCGCCATGACACGCGAAAGCATGCGGATGGCCGCGGCACCTATGGCGCCATACTGCTGATCGATGGTGGTAAGGAAATTGGTGTATCGCGCGAACCGGAACCGTTCATTGCCGAAGCCCGCGACGGCGACATGATACGGAATGCGTATGCCGTTGGCGGCAGCTGTCGAATAAAAGTGAAGTGCAAGGCTGTCGTTCTCGAAAATAATCGCCGACGGCGGAGTGTTCCGGCGCATGAAAAAGGGATACACTGCGGAACGCGGGAACACCTTCTCATGCCATTCACCCCGATCGAGTCTCTTTGTCAGGGTGACGGGAAAATGCGCGGTGTGCGCATCGAAACCGTGTACCTGTTCGGGATGTACGGTAAGGCCGTGACGCTTCATCGCATCACGATAACCGATATACCGCATGAGCGTGTAATATTGCGCGCTTGCGGCGGCGAATCCGATCGTGGTATGCCCCTCGGCGACGAGATGATCGACAAGAAGGCCCATGGCCATATGCTCATCCACGCCCGCAAAGTACGCGTGTTCACGGCGGGGCGGTGTGAACATATACACGCACGGCACATCGCGTTCGATGGCGTCCCATATCTTCTCGCTCTTCCGCGGCCACCACTTTGCCGTCCCGATGATACCGTCGTACGAACGATGTTCTTTTTTCCGCACGAACGACGCCAGATCGAGTTTCATATCGAAATAAAAAAGCTCTATGCCGTTCTCATACGCCTCGCTGTTGAGCGCCGTAACCGTTTCTACAAATTGCGAGCGCCTGCCGATGCTCGCTTCAAAATCCATGAACTCGCTTATCACGGCCACGCGGGGCCGCTTCGGTATTGCTCGGGTTCGCTTCATGCCTCTAGTATAGTACAGCGGGATGTCTTCCGTCAACCTAAGCGCGGGATATATTCCACAGCCTCAACAGACAAAATGGCGGCATACCAGGAAAAATACGCGCATGGCGTCGCTGAGCCGAAGGCGAACAGCGCGGAATAATAATGTACTCCCGCGCTTTGCTAGCGCCAGCGGTGCTGGATGTATGGGCGCAAGGATGCGCCCGAATGAGCCGCCGCCCGGATGGCGTTGGCGGCGAACAACCGCGAGAGCGACAACAGAACAGCGACAATGATGTTCTCATAATTTACAAAACACGTTACAATATAGTATTTCGGCACATTATTTTAGATAACATCCAGTACGCAGTAAATTCGTTTTTTTTAATAATTGCATTTTATGTCCATTTGGGTTGCATCACAGGGAAACTATTATCATATACACATACGACTCTCTGTGCAAACGTTTTCTCGGCACGCTGTCTGTCTCTAAAAAATCCCGCCATGCGGGAAATTGAGTATAGGAGTGTTCCATGAAGTTCAAAGCGTTCGTTTCCATCCTTCTACTGGGCGTTCTCACGCTCATCGCTCTCGCCGGCTGCGCGCACGTGACGAATCCCCTGGCAGTCGATTCCATCGATGTACGCGAGGCGGATACGCCGGAAACCATGGCGTTGTCCGCAACAGCATCTAAATTCATGCTCGCGGTGATGCCCGACACCCAATCCGAGGTATGCGTAGGTCCCGGCAATACGCCGACCAAGTTTTTCGCCATGACGCGTTGGCTCACCAATATCAGGTCGGCGAGTAATCTGCAGTTCGTCATAACGGTGGGCGATAATATCAACTGGACCACGCCCGACGAGTATATGTGGAAAAACCTGAGTAACGGCTACCGCGATCTTGATATCGCCGGAATGAACTATGCCTTGGCGCTCGGCAATCATGATACCCACGCGGTGGCGACGAACGGCGGCAGTGCGCGTCCCGGCGATACGCATGCATTGCTCCGCGAGACACCCGAGTTCAATAGATATTTTCCCGTAAGCCGCTTCAAAGCGCAGAAAGGCCGGTATCAGACTGGAAAAAGCGACAACGCATTCTATACATTCACCGCAGGCGGACTTAACTGGCTCGTGCTCTCACTTGAACTCTGGGCGCGGCAGGGCGCCGTCGACTGGGCGAAAACGGTGCTCGCAAATCCGGCATATACGAACCATAACGTGATCATCACGATGCATTCCTATCTCAATTCAGACGGGTCAATCTATTCCGGCAACGGGGGGTACGGCGACATGACCTCACGTGCCATATATGATCAGCTGGTGTCGCAGTACGCGAACGTACGTATGGTAGTCTGCGGACACGTGGGATCATCGGCGCACCGGACCGATGTCGGCGCGAAAGGCAACACGGTGTATCAGATACTGCAGGATTATCAGGGCGAGAACAACGGCTGGGTCCGGTTGATCGAGGTCGATACATCCGCAAAAACCATGAAGTTCTGGATGTATTCACCGTATCTGAAACAGGGCAGAAGCGACAGTTCTACATTCTCGTTTTCCGGCGTAAACTTTGTGCCAACCGGCGTACCGGCAACACCGCCGGTGGTCTCGGGCGCGCCTGCGAATCTTACGACGAACAAGGCATTTTCGATAACGCTCGATGTGGATAAAAATTACGGTTACTGGTCGACAAACGGTTCATCGTTCTCACCGTTCACCACCGCGGGGGTCAGCGTTCCGATAAGCCGGACGACAACGCTCCGGTATTACGGTAAAGAAGGAACCGGAATATCGGGAACTACGAATTCACGGACGTATACATTTGATACCGCTGCTCCGGTCGTCAGCGGTGCACCGGCAAACCTCACGACGAATGCATCATTCTCCATAACGCTTGATGTGAATGAGAATTACGGCTACTGGTCAACGAACGGTTCGGCGTTTTCACAGTTCACCACATCCGGCGTAACTATCTCTATTGCAGATGATACAACGCTTCGCTGCTACGGCAAAGATGCACTCGGCAACACAAGCGCCACGAACACGAGAACGTATAGTATCGACACGGCGGTATACTATAAGATAAAGAACCGGCACCTTACCAATCAATTCCTCTGCGACGGCGGCGACCGCGTTACCTACGGCAGCGGCTCGACGGACGCCTATCGCTGGACGCTCGAGTATGTGGGCAACGGGATATTCCGCCTGAAAAACAAGTCGTCGGGGAAATATATGCACGTTGACGGCGGCCTTGATTATGTAGAGCTCGGAACGCCCGCGGCGTCAGACACAAAATCGCAGTGGTTCCTCGTTGAAATGGGTGACTACTGGCGCGAGATACGCAACCAGTATATAGAGAAATCGGTTGCTTCGAATACGTCGCGTATTCACACCGATCATCAAAAGGGATATGCCGAGTACCTGAATGCCTCGTACGGATGGTGGACGGCACAATGGTTCTTTGTGCGTCAGTAGTATCACGGTGCTCTCCGGAGAAGAGCACCGGAAAGGATTATGTACTACAGGCTGAATCGAATACCATCGGGAATCATATCCCGATGGTATTCTCATTTTTTTGACGTTACGCTTATGATCGTATCACTTCATCGGGAGATACACTATGATTCGCACACTCGTCATGCTCTGCTCTCTGGTGCCGCTTTCACTGTATGCCGCTGATGCCGGACCGGCGGCTGCGCCCGGACGAAAAATATTCTCGATGGATTTCGAAAAAGAGGCGGATCGTGACCGCTGGTCCAAAGCGCCGTTCGCTTCATGGGTAAGCGAGGGAAAGGACGGCGGTATGACGCTCAAGGTATCCGTTCCCGCAAGCGAGACACCGGGTCATCACAAGATAATGATGCCCATCGACCTTACGCCGTACGCGGGCATGAAGCTTCTGTTCAAATGCAGGGTAAAGGCGGAAAACGTCACAAAACCGAAGCAGAGTTATCTCGGCGTGAAATGGATGCTGTTCTATAAAGCAACGGCGGGCGATGTGTATATGAATGAGAACGACGTGAACGGAACGTTCGACTGGAAAGATGTGTCATTCACCGCGACCATCGACGATACCATACAAAGTGCCGAGCTCGTGCTCGGGCTTGAGATGTGCACCGGCGATGTCTGGTTTGACGATCTGTACATCAGCGTCATCAAAGACCGGCCGGCTGCGCTGCCGACACCGAAAGCGAATGCCGGCCCCGCATACCGCGGCCATGACCTTCCGCGATTGCGCGGTGTCATGTCGCCGGGAAGATTCAATGAGGAGGATTTCAAGACGCTCGGCAATGAATGGAATGCGAATCTCATCCGCTGGCAGATGGGTGCGAACTGGGGCAAAACGGGGACAGACAGGGATCTCGACGCGTACGGAGCGTGGCTCGACGGCAAGCTCGCCGATGTCGACAAGGTGCTCGCTGCGGGTTCGAAATACGGCGTGAAGGTGGCCCTCGATCTGCACTCCCCTCCGGGCGGACGGTATCCCGACAAAAGCATGGCGATGTTCTACGAGAAAAAGTATAACGATTATTTCGTGGCTCTCTGGGAGAAGATCGCGCGCCGGTATAAGGGCCATCCGGCGCTCTGGGCGTACGACCTCATCAATGAACCGGTGAACTACAAGCCGTCCGAAGAAGGCATGGATTACTATGCCACACAGGTGCGCGCAGCAAAGGCCATACGCGCCATCGATCCGGTGACGGCGATCATATTCGTTTCGGAAAACTGGGATTCACCGGCCGCATTCAAGCAGATGGTGCCGCCGGATATCCCGAACATCATCTATCAGGCGCATTTCTACGACCCGGGTCAGTTCACGCATCAGGGCGTCGGCGGGCGAGCTACCGGCGTTGCCTATCCGGGGAACATCGGCGGGAAGAATTACGACAAGGAAGTGCTGCGGGGGATATTGAAACCGCTGCGCGATTTCCAACTCGCCTACAATGCGCACATCTACATCGGCGAATTCAGTGCGGTGCGTTTCGCGCCGGGGGCGGCGAAATATCTTGCCGACTGCATCGATATTTTCGAGGGCTATGGATGGGACTGGTCGTATCATGCGTTCCGTGAATGGCAGGGCTGGAGCGTGGAACACGCGAATGAACCCGTCGACATGAATGTACATGTTCCCGCGGCAACGACCGACCGGAAAGAAGTGCTTCTGTCATGGTTTGCGAAGAACGTCAAGCCGGGTGCGTCCGCGGCATTGCCTGTATCACCGGCGCTTGAAAAGGCGGTCACCGCCGTCGTCGGCAGCAATACACTTCCCGAGGGGATCATCTTTACGGAACTGTTCGACGGCGAAAAAATAAAAAGTTTCCCTCAGAAAATATACACGCTTGCGGCCGGTATCGCCGGAAACGCGATGACGATATCGCTTGACGATGCGTCGCAGAGCAGATACACCGCGGCGGTATTACCGGTTGGACAGATGAAGGGAAAACGAATGGAATGCATTGCTTCGATAAAAGGCGAGAACGTGAGCGAACCGCCGAAGCCGTACAACGGCATCAAATTAATGCTGTCGATAGCGAAGTCTGACGGCAGGAAAGATAATCCGCAGAAGAATCTGCCGTTCGGCACGTTTGATTGGACGAACGTTTCGTTCACGTGGCAGGTCCCCGAAAATGCGACAAACGCCGAACTGATACTCGGCATGGAAAAGATAAGCGGTACCGTGTGGTTCGACACTATCAGTGTCCGGGAAGTGCCGTAAGCGCGCCGGCGCGGATATTCGTTTTTTTTAACTATCCGATGACGCCTTTCTTTTGCATATGCGGTGAAGATCAGCGTGTATATTATAGTAAGAAGTGTCGTTTGACGTTTTTTTTTCGGAGTAACGCTATGGAACACAAGAATCAACGACCGGACGAACTCATAAAAAAAGCACCGCATGCGGCAATTCTTTTTGCAGCGATGTTCGCGCTTATCACCTTCTCCGTACATGCGGGAAAATTCCAAATCGCCGTGTTCCCCGATACACAGAGCGAGGTCTGTGTAGGCCCCGGCAATACGCCGACGAAGCTCTACGCAATGGCGAAATGGATCACCAATAATATGGCTGCAAGCAACATCGTCTTTACGGTATCCGTGGGCGACAATGTGAACTGGACCACGCCGGATGAATATATGTGGATCAATGCGAGCAACGCATACCGCTATTTCGACCTTGCGGGCATGCCGTATGCACTTGCGATAGGCAATCACGATACGCACGCGGTTGCCACGAACGGCGGCAGCGCACGTGACCCGGTGAATACGCGGACGCTGGTACGGGAAACCCCCGAGTTCAACGCATACTTCCCGGTGAGCCGGCATCCCGCACAGAAAGGCCGTTTCGAAGCGGGCAAGAGCGACAACGCGTTCTATACGTTCACGGCCGGCGGTCTCAACTGGATGGTCATGTCGCTTGAACTGTGGCCGCGGCAGGTTGCGCTCGACTGGGCGAAGACGGTCATCGGAAGTCCGGCGTATGCGAACTATAATGTCATCATCACCACGCATTCATATCTCAACAGCGACGGCAGCGTCTACCAGAGCGGAAGTTACGGTGAGCTGAGTCCGCAGGCGATGTACGACCAGCTCGTGAAGCAGTACGCCAACATTCGCATCGTGCTCTGCGGCCATGTGGACAAATCCGCATGGAAGACAAATACCGGCGTCAACGGAAACCGGATCTATCAGATACTGCAGGACTATCAGGGCGAGAACAACGGCTGGGTACGGTTTATCGAGTTCGATACGACATCCAATACCATCAAGGGATGGATGTATTCACCATATCTCAATCAGGGACGAAGCGACGGGTCGGGCTACACCACCGCGAACATCCTGTTCACCAATGTCAATTTTGTCCCGGGGGCGGCAGCGCCGACGGTCACGGGAGCGCCCGGCAGTTTCACCACGAACAGAACATTCTCCGTGACGCTCGATGTCGACAACGACAACGGCTACTGGTCCACCAACGGGACATCATACACATCGTTCGGCACCGCCGGGACGACTATCACCATCGACCGCACGTTGACGCTTTCGTTTTACGGCCGCGACACGAACGGCCGCACCAGCGCAACCAATTCCGTGACCTATACGTTCGACACCGCGGCACCGACGGTCACCGGCGCGCCGAACAGTTTCACGACCAATGCCGTATTCACCGTATCGCTTGATGTGAACGAAAACCACGGCTGGTATTCTACGAATGGTGTTACGTTCTATCAGTTCACAACAATGGCTACGAATATCCTCATTGATCGGACACTGACGCTTTCATATTACGGCCGCGATGTACTCGGCAACACGAGCGCCACGAATTCACGCACCTACACGATAGATCTGCCGCCGGTGGTAAGCGGAGCACCGTCAAGCTGCATGACGAACAGGTCGTTTATCATCATGCTCGATGTGGACAAGAATCACGGCTACTGGTCGACAAACAATTCGCCGTTCTCGCAGCTCAGCACAGCCGGCGTGAACATGACCGTTGATCGCACCACAACGCTCCGGTATTTCGGCTCGAACGCAGCGGGTGTCGGCACGACAAACTCACGGACGTATACGTTCGACACCGCCGCGCCTGTAGTCACCGGGGCGTTGAACGATCTGTCCACGAACAAAGTGTTTTCCGTCGCGCTTGCCGTAAACGAAAACTACGGATATGTTTCCTTAAACGGCGGTGCATATGTCCAGTTCACATCTGCGGGAACGAATATCAGCATAACAAAAACGACGACACTTTCATATTTCGGGCGCGACGCGCTCGGAAATTCCAGCGCTACGAATACGCGCACGTATACGGTCACCATCATCACCGGCCTTGAAAACCCGAGCGCCGTGCGCGGAACTGACGGATTCACATTCATGAATCTGCCCGAGAATACGAGCGGTGCCGTCTACTCGGTATCGGGCCGTTATGTAGCGCCGCTTTCCGCCAATACACAGGGACTTTTCTGGGATACGCAGACGGTCAACGGCAAACGCGCGGCACCCGGCGTGTATCTCTGCCGGCTGACATCAGCACGCGACATGAAGATCGTCAAGGTGATGGTAGTCCGTTGATGCGATTGGTATTTCGCATCGGCATACTGCTCGTATTGATGATATCAGCACAAGCCTTCGGCTGGAATACATCGCATGTCGTCATCATGATCATGGACGGCGCACGTTATTGCGAGACATGGGGCGATGCGGCGCATACGAATATCCCGAAGATCGCCGCGCTCGCGAGTCAGGCAACCGTTCTGACGCAGTTTCGTACCGCACTGCCCGGGTCGGCTGCGATAGACTGGAGCGAAACGTGTCCGGGGCATGCACGCATCACCACGGGAACGGTACAGAATATTGCGAACGACGGGACACAGCTGCCGTCGATGCCGAGCATGTTCCAGCAGTATCGAAAACAGACGGGTGCCGCATCCA
Source organism: Spirochaetota bacterium (assembly GCA_016214035.1). Lineage (GTDB taxonomy): Bacteria > Spirochaetota > Brachyspiria > Brachyspirales > JACRPF01 > JACRPF01. The sequence continues at coordinate 173,808 of JACRPF010000020.1, forward strand.
ACGCCGCCTGGGTGATCACCTCGAAGGATAAACTGTTCGTCCTCGCGAACTCGTCGGCAGGCGGATGGAATAACGCATATCAACCGTCGATCAACTGCGGCGTCAACGGGAACGGCACCGGCGGTTATCGCGAGGATTCGGTGACGCACCCCATCGTCAAGCAGAAGCTCACCAATGACAGACCGGCGCTCATGATCATCAATTATAAAGGTCCCGATTCCATGGGCCATGCGAACAACTGGAACGGATATATCGCCGCGATCAGGGCGGTGGATGGATACGCGGACGATCTCTGGACCACGATTCAATCCGACGCGCAGTTGAAAGACAAAACGGCGCTGATAATACTCAACGACCACGGCAGGCACACGTCGAATTTCGTAAGCCACGGCGACAGCTGCGACGGATGTACGCACATCATGTTCGTCGCGCTCGGTCCCGATTTCAAAAAGAACTATGTCACCGGCACGGTCAGCCGCGAGCATATCGATATCGCCCCGACCGTAGCGCAATTGCTCGGCATTACAATGTCGAATGCAGCCGGAAACAGGATGAGTGAACTCCTCCTGGTCACCCCCGTAGTAAGCGGCGCACCGGCGGGCATTACCACCAATAAGTCATTTAATGTAACGCTCGATGTGGATACGAATTTCGGCTATTGGTCCACGAACGGCAGCGCATTCGCGCAATTCACAATGTCCGGTGTCACCATATCCATAGACCGGACCACGACGCTCAGGTATTTCGGTTCGAACACGGGCATCAGCGCTACGAACAGCATCACGTACACATTCGACACAGCGGCTCCCGTTGTCAGCGGAGCGCCGGCAAATCTCACCACGAATACCACTTTTACGGTTACGCTCGATGTGAACGAGAACTACGGCTGGTTCTCGACGAATGGTACAACATACTATCAGTTCACCACAGCGGCTACAAATATCATCATCGACCGGACGCTGACGTTGTATTATTACGGACGCGACACACTCGGCAACAACAGCTCCACGAACACGCGCATCTACACGATGGATATACCGCCGGTGGTGAGCGGCGCGCCTGCAAGTCTCACGACGAACAAAACATTCATCATCCCGCTCGATGTGGATAAAAATTACGGCTACTGGTCCACAAACAATTCGCCGTTCGCGCAGCTGACGACGTCCGGCGTGAATATCACCGTCGACCGGACGACAACGCTCAGGTATTTCGGTTCGAACGCGGCGGGGATCGGATCTACGAACACGCGCACCTATACGTTCGACACCACCGCACCGTCCGTCACCGGTGTGCCGAACGACATGTCCACGAACAAAGAATTTACTATCACACTTTCCGTAAACGAGAATTACGGCTATGTATCGCTGAACGGAGGCGCATACGTTCAATTCACAACAGCGGGCACGAATATCAGCATAAACAGAACAGCATCACTTTCCTGTTGCGGACGTGATGCACTCGGTAATTCCAGCGCCACGAACACGCGTACCTATACTGTGAATATCATCAACGGGCTTGAGAACCCGAGCGCCGTCGGCGGCAGCGACGGTTTCACCATAATGAATATACCGGAACATACGACCGGAGCCGTATATACGATATCAGGCAGGTTCGTCGCATCACTCGCGGCGCATGATCACGGCCTTTTCTGGGACATCCGCACAACGGACGGAAAACGGGCCGCACCCGGCGTATATCTCTGCCGTCTTTCCTCCGCAAGTGATAGGAAGATCGTCAAAATAATGGTACAGCGGTAATCACCTTCTGTCCGGCATTACCGGCGTTATTCAGGAATTCGTTTTTTTTAACAGTCCGTACCCCGCAGGAATTGGATTTACAGTGCTGTCTCACACGTATTATTGATGTATCATGAAAAAACCGCGGAGACACACCATGGAAAAAAGCGATACCATTTTATCGGTAATGTCATGTGCGGAAAACACCCGCACGAAAGCCGCTCCGTCCTTCACAGCAATACTCATGTTCATCATGTTTATCTGCGTTCTTCCCGTTTTCTCCGCCATGACGATAATCGAATCCGACGACACGGCGAAAGTGATACAGGTGGAACCCGCTGGCACCAAGTGGGCGGATAAATGGATCGAAGGCGGCTATCAGTATCCGATGAGTTTTGTGAAAGATAAACCGTTCATGGCGAGCGGCGGCAGTGCGCTCTCGAGCGGCTGGGGCTATACGAACGGTCCCGGCACCGGCGCTGAATTGCGTTATACGTTCAGCAACCAGAACAGTGTAAGCGTGGGTTTTCTTATTCATGCGCAGGGTCAGGTGGCGGAGATATATGTCGACGATGTTTTGAAAGCCACGGTAGATACCGAGGCGCCGAGCGCCATCGATTACGGCGGATTGTCCGGCGCGATGCGTGAGGTGTGCGCGGCAACCGGGCTTTCAAGCGGCGTGCATACGGTACGTATTCGCAACACCGGCACGCATAATTATACGGCTTCGACGAATTGGGATAATAATACCACCATGTACGGCGGGCGCGGCACCCAGCTTGTCGTAGACTTCATCAGAACGGGAGATTATGCGTTCGGTACGGTGAAAGGAACGATACTCGACGGTTCGGGTACGCCGATACGCAATGCACGCATCACGCTCAATTCCGGTGTCGGTCCGTTCATCGACGGCTCGGGGAAAACGGTCAATTATTCCGACGGTAAAGGATATTTTCAGATATCGGGTCTTGCCGCGGGCACCTACACGCTGACGGCGAAACGGGGGAATCTCTGCAATTATTCCGGCACGGTGGTGGTTACCGCCGGCGGCACGGTGACGAACAACATCACCTATATATCCACGGTGAATATTACGCGGCCGCGGCTTATGGCTCCCGCTATCGTGGCGCGGAACACGACGCTGGTCGTGGAGGTATCGGCGCCCTCCGGCACGAGCGGCTGGAGCATGACGCTCAATAATAATTACAAGACGATTCCGCTGACGGTGACGGCGACATACGGCGCAACGAAAATATGGAACGGTACGAGACCCGGCTGGCAGCTGACGGCGACGATACCGGCGTCAACACCGCAGGAACTGTGGAACGTGACGGTGGCGAACTCAGGCGGCAGCGGGACCGAATACAAATCAGTCAAAGTCGTCGACACCATGGATAAAAGTTTTTATATGATACATATGGCGGACACGCATTGCGACACCAGATTCGTCTCGAACCCGAACAACGACGATAAGTTCATCGCCATGCTTGAGGAGATAGACATCATCAACCCCACCTTTCTCGCCATCGCGGGCGATTATTGCCAGAGTCCCGGTATCACGCAGGCGTATGACGAGCAGATGATACCCATATTCGTCACCAACGGAAATGTGCCCTGCTTCATCTCGCGCGGCAATCACGAGTGTCCCGTGTCGCAGTCGCAGGTGTTCAACGACTGGTTCTGGGAAACCGTCATCGGCCAGCTTACCTACAGTGTTAAGGCGGGGCCGGTAAACATTTTCTGTCACGACGTGATGCAGAACTCATCAAAAGCATGGCTGCAGTCGGCATATGCGGCAAGTCAGGCGGATGCTACCGACAAGGTGCGCATACTCATCGAGCATGTCCCGTCGAGTTTCAACAGCGGATGGGCGCCGACCACGGCACCGTATCCTTCCGTGCTTCTCTACGGCCACGGACACAGCGACCAGTACAGCACGGCGAGCGGATACCCCCAGATCGAGACGGCGTCGGGTCAGAATTACCGCATGCGGCAGCTCCGGTTCAATCGCGACGGTTCGGGCAACTGGACACTCGGGAGTTACGGCTACAACGGCGGCAGCGGGTCAATGACCACGGCAAGCAGCCCCACCGCGGTATCAATCAAGCGCACCTTTGCATTCGCCAATAACGGCACGGTGTCATCAAACGCAGCGTCGATTGTCAATAGCCTCGCGGAAACATTTGAGAACGGCTGTGCGCGCTTCATCATGCCGAAGGGCACGTATGCCGCGACGGGCGGAACCATCGTCGATGCATATGATTCTGATGATGGGTTAAAGACCATTGTTGTCGTCACGGTGAACATCGCGAAAAGCGCAACGACATCGGTAACGGTATGTCCCGTCAACGGCGCACCGGTCATCACCGGAGCGCTCGCGAGTTTCACCACCAATAAATCATTCACGGTCACGCTCGATGTAGATAAGAATTTCGGATACTGGTCGACGAACGGCACGTCGTATAGCCAGTTCACCACGAACGGCACATCGATTCTCATCGACCGGACGCTCACGCTTTCATACTACGGGCTCGACACGAACGCGCACAACAGCGGCACGAACAGCAGGACCTATACGTTCGACACCACCGCGCCCACGGTCACCGGTGCTCCGGCCAACTTCGTGACGAACGCAGCGTTCACGGTTACGCTCGATGTGAACGAGAACTACGGCTGGTTCTCCACGAATGGCTCTACATTCTATCAGTTCACGACATCGGCCACGAACATACTCATCGACCGGACGCTTACGCTTTCGTTTTACGGACGCGACGCGCTCGGCAACACCAGTACCACGAACATGCGCACGTACACCGTGGATCTTCCGCCGGTGGTAAGCGGCGCACCGGCAAGCTGCACGACAAACAAGACCTTCACGATCGCGCTTGCGGTCGATGATAACTACGGCTATTGGTCAACCAACGGCACAACGTTCTATCAATTCACCACGGCCGGCACCACTGTCGGCATAAGCCGGACGACGACGCTGCGGTATTATGGTTCGAACGCCGTTGGCGTGAGCGCCACGAATTCGCGCACCTATACGTTCGACACCACGGCTCCGTCCGTCAGTGGTGCCCCGGCCTCATTTTTGACGAACAGAGTGTTCACCGTCACGCTCGCGGTGAATGAGAACTACGGCTATGTCTCGTTGAACGGCGGAGCGTATGCGCGGTTCGGTACTGCGGGAACGAACATCGTCATCGACAAAACGACAGCACTGTCCTGGTACGGACGGGATACCCTGGGAAATACCAGCATCACGAATGCCGCCGTGTATACAGTGACTATCATAACCGTGCTTGACGGCGTACGATACATGAAGGACGGCGGTAGCAGCATCATCCTCGTGAATCTTCCCGAGAACACCACGGGCGCGGTGTATTCCGTATCGGGAAGGCGTGTCGCCGAGTTGACACCGAACGACCGCGGTCTTGTGTGGGACTTGTCTTCAAACGGACGCAAAGCGTCGCCGGGCGTGTATCTCTGCAAATTGTCGACGCAGAGCGAGATAAAAGTCGTCAAGGTGATGGTGCAGTACTGAACGCAGCACAACTGCTGACGTCGTGAAAAGCATTGACATATCGCGATAGTATTGTATTGTCAAAAAATGATGATGCAATCAAAAAATGTACCCGCACCCGAAACGGTACAGCGTGTTCTTTCGTATATCCAGTCTCATTGGGACGAGAGCGTGCATGACGATGTACGGAATCCTCCGCCGGCGAATGTGAGTGCGCTGCCGGTGCCGCATACGGTGCCCTGCCTGCACGGCCATTTTCCGGTATTTTTTTATTGGGACACCTATTTCACCAATGTGGGACTTATCATCCAGGGTCGTCTCGATCTTGCCAAGAGCAACTGCGAAGCCATGGCCTGGCTTATCGGCCGTCACGGATTCATCCCCAACAATACATTCGTAAGCGATGCGAACCGTTCACAGCCGCCGTATTTCTCGCGTATGGTCCGCGAGGTGTATGAGGTGAGCGGCGACAAAGCGTGGCTCGGGCGGATGTCGGCATTTGTGCAGCGTGAATATCAATTCTGGATGACGGCCCGTCACAGCCCGCTGGAATTAAACCGGCATGGCGAACATGCATCGCGCGACTTTCTGTTACGCTTTTACGATGGGCTCCTCCATAATCGCCTCGGACTGCCGCTCGGAATAACTGAAGCTGATAAAATCCGCGAGGCCGGACGGTATCTCGCCGAGGCCGAGACCGGCTGGGACTTCAATCCGCGTTTCGAGCATCGCTGTCCCGATTTCTGTCCCGTAGACCTCAACTCGCTGCTGTGGGGCGGCGAGAAGGATCTGGCGTATTTCTTTACAGAACTCGTAAATGGCGATGAAGCGGCACGGTTCGAAGCGCTTGCCGATAAGCGGGAATCGCTCATGCGGAAGTATCTGTGGAGTACCGGGCGCGGACTTTATCTCGATTTCGATCACACCACGATGCGGCTCGGCAAAACGGCATGTCTCGCGGCATTTCATCCGCTCTGGCTCGGCATGGCGACCGCGGATGAAGCGGCGCGCACACATAAGCAGCTTTCATTGTTCGAAGAGGAATATGGTGCCGCTGTGTGCGAGCGTGTAGATTCAAAAACATTTTATCAGTGGGGACATCCGAACGGCTGGCCTCCCTTGACATATACGACCGTCATGGGACTTCATCGATACGGTTATACGAAGGACGCAGCGCGCTTGGCGGAAAAATATATCGCATGGGCGGTAACGCAGTTCGAAAAGACCGGACAGCTTTGGGAGAAGTTCAATGTACTCGACGGTACGATAGCCGCCGGCGAGTATGAGGCGCAGCCTATGCTCGGCTGGAGCGCCGGTGTGTTCGTGGCACTGGCCCGGTTTCTCGATACACAGAATGCATAGCAGGCGTTCCGCTTTTCGCAGCATCATTTTAAACGTTATTCAGCATAATATGCTATAGAATACCGGCGTCTTCCTTTATATTATCGTTATGGTATTATCGATACACAATGTATGTTCCACAGGGAAGATAACATGAACCAGGCATTCCAATCAGTGATGAAAGAAAACCCCTTCGTCGAATTCGACTGCATCGTCATCGGCGCAGGTCCAGCAGGATTCGCGGCCAGTGTGGAGGCCGCACGCAGCGGTCTTTCGGTGCTGCTCATCGAACAGCTGGGTTTTCCCGGCGGCATCGCAAGCGCATCGCTCTGCCCGCATATCATGGGATATACGGAGGCCGGAAAACAGCTCGTAAAAGGAATTGCCGACGAGTTCGCCCGCTCACTTGACCGTATCGGCTGCGCGGCGTTCAACCGCGGCGATGAGTATGAGATGCCCATCGGCGATAAACCGCTAACCACGAGCGTCATCACCACGAAACCGGCGGTGCAGTATACGATGAACGCCATGCTCGACGCGGCGAAGGTAAAGACGCTTTACTATACGTCGCTCATCGCCGTTGAACGCGACGGGAACAGGATTGCCGCCGTATATGTGAACTGCCGCGAAGGCATCATCCGCATCCCCGCACGCGTGTTCATCGACGCAACGGGGGACGCGCATCTGGTTCACCGCGCCGGCGGCGAGACGCGCGAGCATGACCCGGAAGAGTCGATGACCAAAACACTGCTCATGCACGTGAACGGGGTGAAGGATTTCAAACGGAGCGAGACAAAAACCCGGTTCAGAGAGCTTTCGAAGCAGGGTCTTGTCCCCGTCGCGGGGCAGGATAATTTCATGGGATTTTCAATTCCGATGCATCCGGGTGAGACGCATCTCAATTTCACGATGACAGCCGGAAATGCCGTGACCTCGGCCGCGTGCACGGAGATGGACAAGGAACTCCGCCGGCAGGCATTCGACGGTATCGCGTGGTTCAAAAAGAATTTCAAGGGCTTTGAGAGCGCGTATCTCGCCGACATCGCGGACATGATAGGCATACGGGCCGCGCGGAATATCGTCGGGAAAGCCACGGTAACAGAAAAAGCCATTCTCGCCGATGAAGCCGTTACCGAACCCGTGGTGAATTCGAAATGCTACTACGGCGACCACTATTCAAAAAGCTTCAGCGCATCATGGGCGAAAACGGGCGGCGTCCGTGCGGTCCCGTTCGGCGCGATGCTGCCGGTGACATTATCGAACGTCATCGCTGCGGGAAGGAATATCTCAAGCGAACCGCGCGTGATAACCACGTTCCGGCTCATGGCCACCTGCATGGGGCTGGGACAGGCCGCAGGTATCACAGCGGCATATGCGGTGGAAAAAATAGTGAATGCCAATGAAGTCCCCTATTCAGCAGTGAGCGCTGCGTTCCGCGAAAAAGGAGTGCTCTACCATGATTGATATCGCCATACGCGGCAGTCATCCCGGCGGCAACATCATTCTGAAGTCAATTGAAGGCGATACGGTAACACTTGCGCAGGACCTCCGCGATACGAACGGCACCTGGTTCTACTGGAACTTCCGCATCGAGCACGCGGCGGAAAAAACGCTGACGTTCAAATTCGATGAAGAACTTATCGGGCATCACGGCCCCGCGGTGAGCCGCGACGGCATACGCTGGGACTGGGCGAAGAACGGCGTCATGATCGACCGGAAATCGTTCCGTTATACGTTCGGTCCGGATGACAACAGTTTCTATTTCGCCTTCTGCATGCCGTATACCGCGGCCGATCTGCAGCGCTTTCTCGGGAAACATGCCGATGATCCTCGTTTGTCATTGAAGATATTGACAAAGACCGAGGCCGGTTACAGCGCACCGCTCCTTCTCATGGGAAACCGCGACAAGCCCGAAAAGCACATGGTCATCACCGCGCGTCATCATGCCTGTGAATCGACGGCGTCGTATATGATAGAAGGCATCATCGACTATTTTCTGTCGAATCCAAAACTGCTTGACAAAGTTCTTTTCCATATTGTACCGTTTGCGGATTATGACGGCGTGGAACACGGCGATCAGGGCAAATCACGCATACCGCACGATCACAACCGCGATTATATCGACGCTCCGCTCTACAAAACCGTAGAGAGTATCATCAGGCATTGCGGTGATTTCCCGGTATTTGCTGGATTCGATCTCCATGCGCCGTATAAATGGGGCGGGCGCAACGATTTCCCGTTCATCGCAAAAAGCGCGAGCCCCGGCAAGGAAGAGATAGAACGTTTCGGTGCTTATCTGAAAACCATAAGCGCATCACGCGGCGGGCTGGTGTATGACGGCACACAGGATATCGAAGCCGGTGTTGAATGGAATCTGAATGAACCTTCCACATGCTCGTCGTTCATGCGCCGTTCGGGAGCGAAACTCGCGTTCACGTTCGAGATGCCGTATTTCGGGATAGCGCCCGCACGGATTACACAGCAGGGACTCCGCAATTTCGGGAAGGATTTTGCCGCAGCGATTGAAAGCTATTACTACGAGGTGAACACATGAGCGCAACTCTCAACGAACCGTCACGCACGACACCGGTGATCCACGAGGCCGACATCTGCGTCATCGGCGGAAGCTGTACCGGCGTGTTCGCCGCGGTACGGGCGGCCCGTCTGGGCGCGAGTGTTGTCATCATCGAAAAACAGAACGCGTTCGGCGGCGTGGCAACGCAGGGCCTCGTCAACATCTGGCATTCTCTCAAGGACACCGAGTACAAGCGCGACATCATCGCAGGACTCACCCGCGAGGTCATTGAGCGGCTGCGCAAACGCGATGCCGTTGTCTCGCACGATGACAATCCGAATTCGGCGTACCTTCTCAATACCGAGGAGCTCAAAATAGAGCTTGACGAACTTATCACCGAGAACAGAATAACGCCGATGCTGCACACATCGTTCGCCTTGCCGTTCAGAAAAGACAACAGGATCGAGGCGGCCATCGTCGAGAATAAATCGGGACGCGGCGCGGTGCGGGCGAAGTTCTTCATCGACGCAACGGGTGACGGCGACGCTGCCGCGCGGCTCGATCTTCCGTTCACGCTGAAGACACACGTACAGCCGCCCACGACATGCGCGAAGATCCTCGGCACCGAAGGCATTGATATCGCCGGGCTTATCGGAAAACACCGTGAGGAATATGATCTTCCCGACGACTGGGGATGGAACGCCGCTGTTGTTGGACTTCCGGGCGGCAAGATGCACGCGGAAACACATGTGTTCGATGTCGACTGCTCGAATGCTGAAGACCTTACCCGCGCCGAGATGGAAGGACGGCGCCATGTGCGCGCCTACATGGACATCATCCGGAAATACGCGGGAAAGAAACCGGTGCTCGCCGACATCGCATCGTATATCGGCATACGCGAAACCAGGCATGTGCACGGAACATACCGCATTACCGAAGAGGACGTGCTTACCGGACGCGCGTTTCCGGACGCCATTGCGTTCGGAAGCTACCGCGTGGACGTTCATCACGAGGACAGACCCGGAATCACGTTCCGCTATCTCAACGGTAATGAGAATATCTTTGAAAAAGGTAAAGGCTGGACGAACGGACGATGGCGCCCCGAGACAGCGAGCGATCCAACGGCATATCAGATACCGTACCGCACGATGCTCCAGGACACGATACCGAATCTCATCGTTGCCGGACGCGCCATAGACGCGGACACAGGATCGTACGGCGCCGTGCGTGTCATGGTGAACATGAACCAGACCGGCGAGGCAGCCGGTGTTGCCGCGTATCTCGCGCTCAACGGGAACAAAACATTCACCGGGGTTGACCCGGCTGCGTTACGCAGCGCCATGGAACAGGGCGGATCGATAATGCTCTGATACCCAGGCTTGTCAAACCGTCTGTTTCTCCCGCAGTCTGTCCGCGTATGCCCGCGGCGTTACGCCGGTAATCTTTTTGAATACCTTACTGAACGTCGGTGCGTCGGCGAAACCCGTGCGCCGGCACAGTTCGGATATCGATGCGCCCGCGGCCAGCGCCTGTTTTGCCGCATCAATGCGTTTTGAAAGAATGTACTTGTGCGGTGTGACGCCCGCGAATTCCGAAAAAAGTTTTATCACCGTGGTCCTGTCCAGACCCGCATGAGCGCTCAATGCGTCGATCGATATGTTCCCGTCGATAGCGCCGTCGATATAGCCGCCGAGTCTTTTGAACGTATCATACCGGCGTTTCGTCCGCGTATCGGGAACGGCATTGCTTTCGATGAAACCGCCGGTGAGCAGATACAGGAACACCGTACGGAGAAAAATATCGCGGCTGAGCGAACGGAACGGATGCTGTTCGGCGGCGATGGCCCGTTCGAAGATGCGTTCGAAGTATGTCCCTTTCGGCTTGAGCGTACGCGGCAGCGACAGAACGGTGTCGAACAATCCATTGGCACGCACCGGATTGAAATGGCAGAGATACACGGTAAGTGTAACATTTTTGGCATGCAGCACGGACAGTACATCGCCCGGGCGGTAGATAAAGAGCGTTTTCGCGGAAACGCCGATGCGTTCACCGTTGAGTATTATCGTGCACGAACCGCTCCGTACGTACCAGAAGTCATAATCATCGAATCTGCGGCGGATCTGGTCCTGCCCGGTCTTGGTCGCCGAGATTCGCGGCGGCAGTATCTCGAAGGAGGTGTCGAGGAGCATACGTTCGATCATGTCATTCATCATGGGTAAAGTATAGCAGACCATACGCGTAATGCAACGAGCGGGGTGCGGCGGGGAACATACAAAAAACAGCAGTTTTACGATAGTGTACAGTGTCCGTACGCTTGCTCGGCGGGTCTGTGCGCCTTCTTACCGGCTCCGTACGATATCTTACAGCCTCAATACGCTGTCTTACAGCCGTTATAATCCATTATATCGGTTGTAAGATAGCGTATCATGATGATACACTATCTTACGGACGCTGTAAGAAAGCGCAGAGGGTCGGTGCATCAGCGTACCGCACCGTTACAATAGCGTACGGATCCGGTACACCAGTGTAAAACGGCTGTAGATTGTTACTGTTTTCGAAGCGTGGATGACAGCGGCAGTACAAGCAATAAAAAACGCAGACGCGGTCTCGAGACCGCGCCTGCGTATCATTGTTGAAATAGAACTACGTTGCCTTATTGAAACATCGCATCAATATTAAAATAACGAATCCGGGACTTGTCAGCAACCAAGAGATATACATCCCAATTGCCAGCGGATACTTGATTTGAAGATACAACTACGCATGTGGGCCCTTTGAACTGTGTGGGTGCATCTCCGTAGGTGCCAATCGATGATACGAATTGCCCTGCTGTCGTAAATACTTGCACACGGTTATTTTCGGTGTCTGCTACAAAAACATTGTTTTTATATACGTCAATATCAGACGGCCCGTTGAACTCGCCATAGCTACTACCCGGCTTACCTACCATTGCGACAAGCTGATGGGTGTTTTTATTATATATCCTGAAACGGCATTGCGTTTTTTCAATAATATAAAGATTTGTAGCATCGGCAGCGAATGAAACGAGATCTCCATATTCAATTGTATTATCGAAAAATTCTTCGGTGGGTGTATAATCGTTACTTGCATTATATGCTAGTGAAAAAATCTTTCCTTGTGCTGTTGAGACATATATCGTATCGTAAACAGCACCGTATTCGACTTTATATTTTGTTGGTTTTTGTCCGTTAGCTCCGTAAATAAATACACCTGTATTTACATTAGCACTGCCACCAAAAACCTCTGATGGCCACCAATAGTTAGTAGCATTGGTGGTGACAGATGAAGTCCAATAATTTGTTTTCCGAGTCCAATAGGTAGACTCAAATATATAGGCCGGGGTTTCTAAGACATAAAGATCACCAAGGCTTTTGTCCGAATAATAGACATGCCCGTTAGCAAAAAAAGTATCTCCGATTCCGTTCTCAAGCGAAGAATAATTTGTATCACCTGTTTTGTCGTAATTAAAATAATATGCTGTATTGCCACCGATATTCCCATCTGCTGTATTCGTATTGATAAATTGTAGAGCAAGGTTGTCACATTCATCGATATCATAGCCATACAATGTCGTTGAAGGGAGCCAGAACATTCGTACCATATTTTGGTATTTGCCGGCACCCAATCCACCCCATCGCGATGGTGACCCATAATAACCAAGAAATAGATAGCCGTTGATAGCGTTAATTGAATAAATTTTTGAAAGTCCAAGATCAAAGCTGGGGTCGCGAACCGTAAAAATACCACCGGTTGCAGGAGGTGTCCGGAATGATATTACTGGAGTCATACTTTTAAACCCGGATTTGTTTTCAACTGCAACGCGGAAATAATACTCGGTAAACGGAATCAATCCAGTCGCCGTGTAGGTATTCACAGCCGCGTTTTCGATAGATGCGAGTGGTGTGTTCGTATTCACGGCTGAGCTTGTGCCTCCATAAATTCGATATGTATAGAAATCCTGTTGTACATTACGATCCCATTTAATCGTTACTGATGACGCATCCAATTGTACAATATTCGACACCGCCGAGATATACAGCGCATTGACATTGGAATTATACGCACTGCCCGGATCGAACGGATTATTCCTCAGCCGCGGACCGCAGCTTACCGTGAGCATAACCATCGCAAAAATTATGGATAAAAGGATTATATTGTTCTTCATATACGGCTCCTTAAAAGCTGAAACTGAACTGAGCGTTCAGACGCGTGTCGTTGCGGCTTAACACCGGTGTGATGAGGAATTGCGGCCGGTGCAGATAATCATAATACGCCACGTTCTTCGCTGCATTGTCGATATCCGCCGATATCATCGAGGCGACGACGACGGCGTCGATAACGGCGTAGAGCCACACTGCCCCGAGCCCGATGAGCGAATAGGTGGTGAATTGGTCGTACATCGCCGTCTGATTATAGAGCGCCTCCGCGTGTGTGCGGTTGTAGGTCATGTTGGTGGGGTCTGCCCACTTGGCGTAGTCGCGGTATTCCGAGTCGGAGAGTTCCGCGAGCACCTTGCAGGTGATGGCGCTTCCCGCCGTGAGGATGAACGCCGAGAGGCATATCGTTCCCTGCACCGGCGTGTCGTTGTAGAACTGTCCCCAGCCGGGAATGAGCCCGGACTGAAAACCGGCGATAACCGGATACTTGCGCGTCATGAGGAGCACTTTCGCCGCATTGTTGAGCTTGTCCTTCGCGAACTCAACCTTCTCGGTGAGTATCACGCGGCCGGATTCTATCTCCGTCATCTGCACGTTGATGAGATAATTGTTCTCCACTTCGGAAACGGTGCCGTTGAGTATGATGTTGGCGGCGACCATTTTGCCCACCTGCGCCACGTTCGCGGCGTCCACCATGCCCGACATACCGAGTTCCATCTCCTTGAGCGCCTTGTCGATGTTCGCCCGGTCGATGAGGTCGAACTCGCCGGTCTTTTTAAGCTCGGTGATGAGCACCGACGAGAACGCGGCGCCGATGCCGTTCTCCTTCGCCGCTTTTCCCGTCACGGCGAATTCAAACACGGCGAGATTGTTCTTGTATTTATCTTTGATGCCGCTCTTGAACGAGTCGGCAATCTTTTTTGCCAGCACCTCGGCCCCCATGGACAGCATGGAGCGGTCTTTCTGTGGTTCGGCGACGAGCAGGGCGGCTGAAACGATGAGGCAGATTGGTAGCAGTGGACGCAGTTTCATGAAGTCTCTCCCGCAGATGAATTTTGAACAAGGTCTTCTCTGACGAGTCGCTCTTCAGATACAACATTCTATACCGGTGATGTAGAGTATAATCATTCCTGTAAAAAAATGCAACCAACCCGGCATATCGGGTCTTTGCGAGGAGTATACAACGAAGCAATCTTCCTTAACTAGGCTGCGGAATATGTCCCGCGCTATTCTACGAGCCAGTCTTTCGCCTGTTCAATGGTATCGAACGGCTTACGCGCTTTCGGCGATACCATGTTGACGGCGTTCAACAGTATTCTCTTGACACCCACAACGCCTACGATAGCCGCCTTTTTCGTGAGCGGGAGCGATTTGGCGCCCTCTATCTTTGCCAGTTCCATGAACTCATCGAAAATATGCGTGTCCGTCATATCGGTAAGCGAGAGGTTTTCATTCGAACCGGATTCGACGATCATTTTTGTCGCCTCACGGATCTGGTCCAGCATCTGCGGCTGGGTAAGCCCGCCGTATTTGATGTAGATGATCTTCTTGCCCTTGTGGTCAATCCATTGTGCGCTCATTGGTGCTCCTCGATTTTTAGTGACAGTGCCTTGATGACACGGGATATCTGAGAATCGGACGCCATGTTTTCAAGCGTAAGCCACGTTGTATCCTTCAGCATGCGGCGTTCTTTCGGAAGCATTGCTTCTTCCGGATCATACCCGAGCACTGCTTTCTGGCCGCGTTTGGTCTCTTTCATCAGAAAGCAGCGGCAGATGTTCCCGCGATTGCTCAATTGATCATCGAAGAGCATACGTACGGTTTCGGCCTCGATAGTGGTCTCTTCCTTTAGTTCACGTTTGACGGCGGCTTCCGGCGTTTCATCTGCCTCAACACTGCCGCCGGGAAGCGTCCAGTATGAACGGCCGCTGTGTTCATGCCGCACCATAAGTATGCTGTTATCCCGTATCAGCGCGCCGCAGACGCGGATGATCGGGTTTTTCGTTTTCAATTTCGGTTTACCGGGTGCCACTTGTATCAAAGGTTCTCCTGTGTTTCACGACGTATGCTCGATGACGCATATTTCGTGGATACAGTATATTACCTTCGTATGAATCGTCAAGCCCATATCGTTTTTTTAGATGCGGATAGTCTCCAGCAATGCGCTTTGAGGACTTCGCATGGCTGCATGCTTTTCCTTCATACGCGTCAGCAGCGCAGGCGCGATGGACAAATAGCGGTCCGTTCCAAACAGATTCGTCATGAATTCCGGATCTTTGATACGATCATAGAAAAAAGTCGATTCGGGACGGATGGTCTTGCCGTCGTACATATAGGCAAGCAGATACTGCCCGGTAACGATGCCGGCGTGACCCGAATCCTCTGTGCGGATGAACTGTATATGCATCTCATGAGGGCCCTGTACCGTTCCGCCGGTGCACAGCCCGGAGCGATCGAATCCTTCATCCTTTTGCGCGCCGGATAGTCCGAGCATCGAAAGCAGCGTGGGCTTGAAATCCGCGGTAGACATCACCTGGTCCACCACGGTCCCCGGCCTGATGAGCGACGGATAGCGCATGAGAAACGGCACACGGTATGCGGTCTGATACGGCACGCCTTTATGCATGCGCCCGTGCTCGCCCATCATCTCGCCGTGGTCGCTCGAATGGATTATGATAGTATCATCATAGATGCCCGCCGCTTTCATCGCGGTAATTATCTTCCCCACGTTGTCGTCAATGCATTTCATCATGCCGCAGTACAGCGCTTTCGAACGTTTCACATAATCCGCAGACACCATGGCGTGCTTGCCGAGTTTCAGGCCGTTCGCGGTGCGCGCTTTCCTGCCGCCTTTTCCTTCGTTTTCCGTCGGTATGCCCCGGTCCCCTTTGTCGTAATTCTCTTCAGTACTGCCGCCGTTCTCAACAAAACTCACCGGCAGCGGCATATCATCAGCCTTGAACATCTTATCGTACGGTTTCCGCACTGAGAAGGGTGTGTGCGGGTCAGGAAAACTTACCATAAAGCAGAAGGAATTGCTGCGCGGCTTTCTCATGAATTCTATGGTCCTGTCAGCGAGATAGTCGGTGGTGTATGACTTCTCATCACCCACCTCGCGGCCTTCGCGGTTGCTCTGCGCGAGCGTACCGTCAGCGTTCTGCTTAATCGTCTTGAAGTGTCCGCTGTTCCACATATTTGCGTGATCGTTGAATCCCATCGCCGTCACATCGTTCAAAACACCCGGACTGTCGTCGCCGTGCAGATGCCATTTTCCCGCATAACCGGTGTCATAGCCGTTCTTCGCGAGTACGTGCGCGAATGTCTCAACCGTTGAGCGCATCGGTATGCCGTTCACCACCGCGCCGTGACTTGACGGATGCAGCCCCGACATGAACGAACCGCGCGACGGCGTGCACATCGCCGCGTTGGTGAAAAAACTTCCGAATACCGCCCCTTCCCTGCCGATGGAATCCAGATTCGGCGTACCGACAAGTTTCCCGCCGTACACGCTGAGCGTCCAGTTCGCCTGCTGGTCGGTGTGAATGATGAGCACGTTCGGCCGTTTTTTTACCGCAAATACGTTCGGCACCGCGGCAAGCGCCAGAGTTCCGCACACCGCCGAGAAAAAGTCTTTTCGCTTCATGTTAAAAGCCCGCGCTATGCTACCATGGTTTTTTATTCGTATATTCGTTGCGATGTTTTTTGACGAACGAAAGTATCGGCTCGCCTTTCACATATACATCTTTGAGTATGGCGTTTCCGGAGGCGTCGACCGCGACAAGCGCATAGACGTCAAGCCGGCGCTGGGCAGTGAAATCGCGGTATATCATCTCGGCCGGTTTCGCCGAATCTTCCGGCAGATAATAATGATCGAAGGGAAACGCCACCGTCACCCGGTTCTGATATGCCGACTGCACTTTCACGCGAATGCA
Source organism: Spirochaetota bacterium (assembly GCA_016214035.1). Taxonomy (GTDB): domain Bacteria; phylum Spirochaetota; class Brachyspiria; order Brachyspirales; family JACRPF01; genus JACRPF01. The sequence goes on from JACRPF010000020.1 coordinate 191,033, forward strand.
GGGCGCCGTTGTCTTCGTTGCCGATATATTCGTAATCAGGGCAAATCCGTTGCTGTCCTCCGTGATGAGCGCATATACGCTCTGCTTTTCGGTGAACTGATTCGTCTTAGCCGTTGTCTGGCTGAGTCCGCGAAAACCGAGCGCCAGATATCTTCCCTGAAAGATATCGTACGGGTCAACCGGCGCTGTCGGGAACCGGTATTCTTTTCCCGCCGACACGGTTGATTCATGTCCGATGATGATGCCCGCGATGACGGAAATCTGTACCGCGGATATGATGATGAATACGGCGGTGCGCAGATTGCTGTTCATTGCGGCGCACTCCGTTTAAATACCTTCGCGAGAATTGCATTGGCGGCAAGAAACGCACAGCCGATGACGAGAAACACGATAGCGCGTGCCAGAATCGAGAGGTCCATGTCGATAAAGCGCATGAATATGAGGACGGCGATGATGAGCATGCCGCCGTTCACAATACCCTGACGCATGCCGCGTATGCCGGAGATTATTGCCGCAACGCCGATGGCACATGCATAGAGATTGAAGACCCACGCCGGATGAAACGGAAGCCGGTACATCGCAAGCAGATAACACCCCGCGGCGATAACCGGAAATAATCCGAACAGTATCACGGCAATGTCCTTGCGCTTGCGTATGCTCACGATGAAGAGATACACCGCCAGCAGCGTCAGTCCGGCGACAAGGATGTAATCGGTAATCGCCGCGACCGGATGGAATTTCCCGCCGGAGCGGTAAAACCCGATACCCACGTTGTGCCAGCATTCCTTGAACGTGAACACGAGCGACAGCAGCGACACGCCCACGCTCCCGATGATATAGAACGGACGCTGCCATATCGTAGGCGCCTCGGAAAGCCAGATACCGCCGATGAGGAACAGTACCGCGAAATAGGAACTGTAAATGATAATCCAAAGACCCGGTATCACTTTTTCAAGCGACACGCCTATTGATACGCATGCGGCGAGCGCATAGCTCCAGGCGATGAACGCCGAGCGTACACTGAACGGATTCTCACGGAAGTGTCTGATGAAGTGCCACGCAATAACCGCGGCTAGCGGCCAGAAGAGGAGCGCATGTCCGCCTTCACTCTGCGCTATGCCCGCCCATCCGGTGATACCGGCAATATACAGCACCGCGGGTGCGCTTGCATCGAGCATATAGACAACCGGAACTGCCAGAAGCACCCATGTGAGCATGAAGGCACCCGTGTCCGACGGCAGATGATATATCTGTCCGATGAGCGCAAGTACCGCGCCGATGATAAGAAACAATAACGTTCCGGCACTTTCCCGCCATGCAGCGGAATCGCGGCGCGTAAAATATGCAAACCCGGATACACCGATGCCGGCGGCGAGCAGTGCGAACGCAAAAACGGTCTTCACCGCTTTGGTCATCGCGCTCCAGTTGTATGCGATGAGGAGTATGATGCCGAGTCCCACGAGCACCGACCCTACAATGCCGAAAACGACGAACACGGTGTTGCGCCGTTCACCCGATGCGCGCGTCTCATAATATCGGCGAATGTCGTCGGCAACCGCCGCGGAAATGACATTGGACGCGATGAGCGACGGCAATTCGGCGAATAGACGGTTGACGAACGAACGTTTCAGTTTTACGGCTTTTCCTGTCGGCCCTTTTTCCATCGGCATAGATATACTATACGACGTTCCGTGAACTGCGTCAAGCAAACAATTCCTAAAATTTCAGCGTTCGGTTGCAATTTCACCCTGCTGCTGTAGAATGGTTTTATAAGGGGCTTTAGCTCAGATGGACAGAGCAGTGGTTTCCTAAACCGCGTGGGCAGGTTCGAGTCCTGTAAGCCCCATTGATCAAATACCGGCACAACGCATATGCTGCGCCGGAAAAACTGGACGGCGGTGGCAATGCTGCGTTATATCCGATATAAGACGATGCAACAACGCCTTGCGCGCATCTCCATGATAGTATGCGACGTGGACGGCGTTCTCACCGACGGCAGGCTCATCGTCACCGACCGCGGTTACGAATTGAAACATTTTCATTCCAAAGACGGCTTTGCGGTGCATTTCGGAAAAACGATAGGTCTTTCGTTCGGCATCATCACCGCGCGTTCTACCGAAGCCGTACAGATACGATTTAAAAAGCAATTGAAACTCGATGAAGTGCACGACGGTGTCAAAGACAAAGGCCGTGCATTTCAGGAGTTATGCGCTCGCAGAAAACTCACACCGGAACAGGTGGCATACGCGGGCGATGAACTCATCGACCTTCCGGCAATGCATCGTGCCGGAGTATCATTTGCCCCCCGTGACGCAGCCGCAGAGGTCAGACGCGCCGCGTCGTGGGTGACATCGGTTGACGGCGGACGCGGCGTACTTCGCGAGATTGTCATGCTTATTGCGCGGGCGCAGGGACGTTATCATGAAGCAGTTCAAGCGTACCGCGGTTAGCATCTGCTGTCTCGTGCTGCTCGTCTCATGCACGGATTTCAGCGGAAAACGCGCCCCGAAAAGCGCAAACGGCGCAGCCCCGCCCGATCTGGAGATAAAAAAGGATTTCCGCAGCGTTGCCTACAGCGGTTCCGAAAAGCGCTGGGAGGCACTGGCTACGAACGCGCGTGTGTATCAGAATCAGAAGATTACCGAACTCACGCATGTGCGCATCAATCTGTTCGACGGCGCGAAAATAACCGCGCATATTGAAGCCGAAAAGGCGTACCTCAATTCGGTAAACGACAGTGTGGACCTCGTGAGCAATGTGGTGCTGCACTCGACAAACAACACGCGCCTGCACACGCAGCGCATCACATGGGATAATCGCCGCAATAAACTTGTCACGACGAACCGTGTCTGGATATCCCGCAATAACGGGGACTGGATATCCGGCATCGGTATGGAAGCGGATCTCGCGCTCGATAATATCGTCATCTATAAAGAAGTCGATCAGGGGAAGACCTATGGGCCTGTCTCCCGTTAAGACAATCCTCATGGCGGTGTTCGCCGTCGGCGCTTTATGCATCGTTGCGGCAGCGCCGACAGTCACCAAGCGGTCCGGTGACAAGATGACTTTTTCAAACCGCGATCAGACGGTTACCTATGAAGGCAATGCGACATTCATCGACGGCGGCAACCGCATCATCTCAGACATCATGCGTTTTCAGCTTGATGAAAACCGCGCATATTGTCAGGGCAATGTCCGCATATTCCTGACCAATAATGTGCTTATCACCGCGGGACGTGTGGATTACAGCGAACAGAGCAAGCTGGCGAAAGTCACACAGCGTCCGGTGCTCCGCATGCGCGATGAACAGGTGACGATACGCAGCGAACGCATGGAACGCGCGCTTGATGCCGATATCACCCGCGCTGTCGGGGATGTTTCCATCGAGCGTGTCAATCAAGAGACGGGAGAAACCGTATACGGTTACGGCGGGATACTGTCGCATGCGTCCGGCAACAACATCGTCACGCTGTCCGATTCACCGCGCATCATCCACAAGGGCAATACGATCACCGGCGAGGTGATGGAATACACGGTAGCCCGGGAAAGCATCGAGGTCTACGGCGACGCGCGGATACGATTCAGGCCGCGCGGCGAAGGCGATGAAAACCTTGAGAACACCATCGCCGGCGACCGGGTGTATTATATCAAGGATAACATTTCGAATTTTGTGCGCGCATACGGCTCCGTCAAAGTGCACATTCCGAAAAACAACATCGTCATCCGCGGCGGTTTTGCAGCGTATGATATCGACAGTTCCGCGGCAAGCATGCGCGAATCACCCGTGGTGCATTTCCTTGAACGCGAATCATCCATCGCCGCCGACACAATCGATTACGCCACGGTCGATGAAAAGGACATCGTCGACTTTACGGGCAATGTCCTCATCGTGGAGAATCGCTCCGGGCTCATCGTCACCGCCGGTCAGCTGAAATCGTTTATCAATGACGGCTATTCAAAGATCACCGTCGCGCCGGTCGCCTACCTTACCCGCGAGGATGTCATCGTGACCGCCGTCTATTTCGAACAGTTCGAGGCAAAACACAAGATGCGCGCGAACGGCAATGTTGTTGTCCGCCGCGAAGCGGTAACCGCATATGCCGATATCGCCGTATACGACATACAGGCGAACACCATTAAGCTCTGGGGCGGCATCCCCAAGCTCGTGCAGGAAGGACGCATCATCAACGCGCGCGAGATAACCATGGACGTAAAGACCGGCCGCGTGGAACTCACCCAGCCCCAGGGCGCGTTCGCGCCGTAAAAAAACAGTCTCCACCTGCTTGACAAACGACCGCTGACGCAGTATATTATGCGTGTACGTTAACGCACATTCGGAGCAGCAATGACCGCACTTCCCACGGTAAAAGACATAGCCGAACGGGCGCAGGTGTCAATCGGCACCGTGGACCGTGTGCTTCACGGACGCGGGCGCGTTGCCGAAGAAACGCTTGTCCGCGTCAACAATGCCGTCCGTGAACTGGGGTACAAACCGAACATGTTCGCGCGGCATCTTTCGCTCGCCCGTCCGCGGCGATTTGCGGTCGTCATGCCGAGACCGGGGCAGGACAGCGGCTATTGGGGGCTTGCGGTCAACGGACTTCGCCGTGCACGGCAGGAATTATCGGCGTTCGGCGCGGAAGTGCACCGCTATCATTATGACCGAACAGCCGCCGGTTCGTTCGAACGAGCCATATCACTCGCCCGTACCGAGGGCGCGGATGCGTATCTGGCCGCCTGCGTACGCCCCGGCGAGGGCGGGCGCGTGCTCCGCGGCTTGAAACAGCCATACGTCCTTTTCGATTCGGAACTTCCCGGCACGAAACCGCTGGCATATATCGGTCAGGACGCGTATGCGAGCGGACGTCTTGCCGCGCGGCTCATGCAGCTGATAGCTTCCGGAAGCCCCGCAGCCGTCATCCGGACGATGTCGGATGATTTTCATATCAGCGCCCGTGTGCGCGGATTTTCAGAATACTATGCGTCGCACGGGCACTCGTCGCGCATAAGGATTTTCGATATCCCCGCGGACGGCGACGAACGCAGTTTCGGACGCATCTGCGGCGAGATAACCGCGGCGTCTCCAAGTTTCCGGGCGATCTTCGTGAGCAATGCCGAGGCGCATCGCGTTGTCCATTATCTGCGGCTTAAAAAGCGCGCCCGCTGTTCGGTGATAGGCTACGATCTTATCGAGGCGAACGCCCGCTGTGTCTCATCAGGTACAGTCGACTTCATAATCGATCAGCGTCCCGACGTGCAGGTATATGAGGGCCTTATGCTCCTCTGCCGCACAACGATACGCAAAGAAAAGCTGAGACGCAGACGCATCATCATGCCGCTTGATATCATCACGAAAGAAAACGTTCAGTTCCACCATTCATAAGGAGATCGTTATGGGCGGAAAGTCCTATGTGCTCGGCATCGATTACGGCACCGATTCGGTTCGCGCGCTCATCGTCGATGCCGACACCGGAAAGACCGCGGGCGTCGCGGTCAGTTATTATCGCCGGTGGCGGCAGGGAAAGTTTTGTGTTCCGGAAAAGAATCAGTTCCGGCAGCATCCGCTCGATTACATCGAAGGTCTTGTTGATGCCGTTCAGACCGCGGGAAAATCCGCAGGAATTGCCGTCATGAAAAAGATCGCCGGCATCGCCATCGACACGACCGGGTCTACACCCGTCGCCGTCGACAAATCCGGCACGCCGCTGGCGCTCAAAAAAGAATTCGCCGATAATCCCAATGCAATGTTCATACTCTGGAAGGATCATACCGGTGTACGCGAGGCTGATGAGATTAATAATCTTGCGCGGACCTGGGGCGGCATCGATTACACAAAGTATTCGGGCGGCATTTACTCATCTGAATGGTTCTGGGCGAAGATTCTGCACACGGTACGAACGGACAGCGCCGTGCGTGCGGCGGCATATTCCTGGGTTGAACATTGTGACTGGCTGCCTGCGCTCCTGACGGGAAACACAGATCCGATTGCAGTGAAACGAAGCCGGTGCGCCGCCGGCCACAAAGCGATGTGGCATAACGAATTCGGCGGCCTGCCGTCGCAGGATTTTTTATCAAAACTGGATCCGCTTCTCGACGGCATCAGAGCGCGTCTCTACACGGAGACCTACACATCCGACACCGCAGCGGGAAAACTATCCGCTGCGTGGGCGAAAAAACTCGGACTGCCGGAACAAATACCGGTTGCCGTTGGCGCCTTCGATGCGCATATGGGTGCCGTCGGCGGCGAGATAGAACCGTACGCGCTGTCCAAGGTCATGGGGACATCGACATGTGATATGCTCATCGCCCCGAATACCGAGGTCGGCGGGAAACTGATCAAAGGAATATGCGGGCAGGTGGACGGCTCCATCGTACCGGGCATGCTCGGCATGGAAGCCGGACAAAGCGCGTTCGGCGATGTATACGCGTGGTTTAAAAAACTTATATTATGGCCGACAGAAAGCATGCTCGGCAGATCAAAAGCATTGTCAAAAACGGCGAAAGCGAAACTTATCGACGAACTTTCCGACGCGCTGATCGCCGAGTTGTCGAAAGCGGCGGAAAAGATTCCCGCGGGAGAAACGGGAATTGTCGCGTTGGACTGGCTCAACGGCCGCCGCACACCGGACGCGGATCAGCTCCTTACCGGCGCCATCGCAGGATTGAATCTCGGGAGCACCGCACCGATGATATTCCGTGCGCTCGTCGAAGCCACCGCGTTCGGCGCGAAAAAAATCGTCGACCGTTTCGAAGCTGAAGGCGTACCCATTAAAAGCGTCATCGCGCTCGGCGGCATCGCCAAAAAATCACCGTTCGTCATGCAGACGGTCTGCGACGTCATCGGAAGGCCCATCAAGGTTGCGAAGTCAGATCAGGCCTGCGCGCTCGGCGCGGCGATGTTTGCGGCGGTTGCATCCGGCGTACACCAAAATGTCGCTGCGGCACAGCATGCCATGGGTAGCGGTTTTGCGAAGGAATACAAGCCCGACAGCAGGCGCGGTGAGATATATCGTACGCTGTATGAAAAGTATTCGAAGCTCGGTTCGTTTGTCGAGCAGTCGAGGTAGCGGATGGCGTCATACAAAGAACTCAAGCGCGAGGCGTTCGAAGCGAATCTTGAACTGCCGAAACGGGGACTCGTTCTGTATACATTCGGCAATGCGAGCGCCGCTGACAGAAAAAGCGGCATGATAGCCATAAAACCGTCCGGTGTGGAATATGACGACCTCACCGCCGACATGATGGTTGTCGTTGATATGAATGGAGTTGTTGTTGACGGAAAACACCGCCCGTCATCGGATACAAAAACACACTGCGTACTGTATCGCGCTTTCGGGAACATACGCGGCGTGGTGCATACGCATTCAACCTATGCCACCGCGTGGGCGCAGGCGATGCGCGCCATTCCCTGTTTCGGCACCACACATGCCGATCATCTTCCCGGCAATGTGCCCTGTACCGAAATGATATCAGACGTGCAGATAAAAAAGGATTATGAGGAAGAGACCGGCAATCAGATAGTATCCGCGTTCAGAAAATTAAATCCCGACGAAACACCGATGGTGCTCGTCGCCGGACACGGACCGTTCACGTGGGGGGCATCAGCCGCAAAGGCCGCATACAACAGCGTGATACTTGAAGAACTCGCAAAGATGGCGTCGATAACGTGTTCCGTAACTCCTCATGTAAAAGCGGTAAAACGATCACTCATCGAAAAGCATTTTTACCGCAAACACGGAGCGGACGCATATTACGGCCAGAAGAATAGAGGTGATGCATGAAACATGACAGCCGCCTTCTGCTGCTCAGATCATTGATCATTGTATTCATCGCGGTATCGATTGCCTGGAGCGCCACAAACATCATTGATTTTGACAACGGCAATAATGAATACACGACCGGATCAATTGCTTCGATCTCCGGCGGGAATGCCATCGAAGGATCATCGCTCGTAGCTGATACGCGTAACGCTGCCGGTACATGGATACAGTTCTTCGCGTCAAAACCGGGGCTGTTCAAACCGAATACCGAGTACACGGTAATCTTTGATTATAAAAACATTGACCTGCCGCCGGATTCATATCTGCATTGCGTGATACGCGATCCATCAATCGGCGACAGCAGTACACTCAAGAGCATCAATCTCCCCGATGACACCGGGCTCAAAACACGGAAATTCACCGTGCGCATTCCGGACAACACCAGCTATTCATTGATATTTTTTATGCACAAGAAGGGACTTGTGTCTATTGATAATATCCGCATCGTCGAAGGCGGGTTCGTGGTAAAACGTACGGCCAAACCGGATACACAAAAAGTACAGGAAGATGCCATGCCCCCGCAGGGACCGAAGATGTTTTCCATCGACGCTCCGCTCAAAAAGAACGGCCCCGTACTATCCGCTGCCGATTTCGGTGCCGATCCGGCGAATCCGAATAATTTCGAAGCCTTCCAGCGCGCGGCGGCAGCCTGCCGTGAGCGGAATGCCGCATCGCTTGTCATCCCGAAAGGGAGATATTATCTGGAGAGCATGGAAGATACGCTGCAGTTCGCCAATCTATCCAATTTCACACTCGACGGTCAGGGGTCTGAACTGATATTTTTCCGGCCGAGACTGAAATGGGGGTGGCCGTTCTTCTATATCACCAATTGCCATCGTGCTCAATTTCTCAATATCGCCATCGACTGGAATTGGGAAAAAATGCCGCTTGCGAGTGTCGTTACCGTGACCGCGACAGGATCGAACGGCGACTACATAGACTGCAGGTTCACCGAGCATGAACGGTTTCCGGCGCCCGATGCCATGCCGCGTGATCTGCAGGCGCTTGATCCGAAAACAATGACCGTGGGGTTTGAGGGATCATCCGACATCAGCGAATGTTTCCAGGAAAAAATGGAATGGCTCTCCCCGAACACGGCTCGTGTCCGCCTTGATCCGAAAAGCAAATCGTACGGATACGGCAGGTTTCTTCTGCAGAAAAAGGTCGTCCCGGGCATGTACTTCCGCATGCGTCATTTCAATTACGACATGGGCGGGCTTCGCATCTACGACAGCACGCAAATCACGCTGTCAAATGCCGCGGTCTATTCTTCGCCGGGCATGGGGATATTCATCAGCGGCGATACGCATCATATCGCGTTCAAAAATGTCCGCATTGCGCCGAAACCCGGCGCGTCCAACAGATGCATTTCAACGACCGCTGATCACTTTCATGCGAATAATTCACAGGGGTATCTCCTGTTCGACGGTTGTGATTTCGGCTTCGGCGGCGATGACTGCATCAATATCCACGACAACAATTTCTACGGCACCAGAACGGGCGAGCGTTCATTTCTCGGAAAACACTTCCGCATGTGGGCCACGCCGATACACGAAGGCGATACGATAGAGTTCAGGAACGAGGATCTTTCCCCGGCCGGAGTTCAGGCTGTCATACGATCGTTCTCGTATGACGCGAAAAAAGAAGAATGCAGCATCGAGTTCGACCGGCCTGTGCCTGACGGCAAGCTGCTCGTCTGCTTCAACCGGCGGTATGGATCGCACAACTATATCATACGAAACTCGTATTTTCACGACAACCGCGCGGCGGGTTTCAGGCTGCAGGCGGACAACGGGCTTGCGGAGAACAACCGGTTTTATCATAACCAGATGCCGGCGATACGTATTGAAACCGGTTATTCGTTGACCTCCTGGTGTGAAGGATACGGACTCACCAATCTTGTCATCCGCGGCAATACGTTTGACAGCTGCAATACCGTCGGCAACGAAGAGCACGGGCCGGTGATACACATGAGCGTTTTCAGGAAAGACACATCGTCGCCGGACAATAAATCGCCATACCCCATTTTCTCCGATCTTCTTGTCGAGAGCAACAGGTTCATCAATGCCGCGGGAACGCTTATGACCGTCAGTTCCGCGGGAAATGTGACCATACGCAACAATAAAATATACGGAGAACAGGCGCGGATGCAGACAAACGCAAAACGCTCCGCCGTGTATGCATCATATACAACGAATATATCGGTGATCAACAATGTGTGGCAGGCTTCCCCCTACGTACCGGCACCCGGCCTCATCTATGAAAGCGATACGATATACGGCATACGGTTTGACGGAAATACCGTGAAACAGGATTAGCGGGCATTGGCCCATAAAATATGAAAAATAATTACGGAGGAATTTCATGACAAACGTACCATCAGTAAAACTCGGCATCGTGGCCGTAAGCCGCGACTGTTTCCCCATCGAACTTTCACGGAAACGGCGTGATGCGGTCGTCGCCGAATGCGCGAAGAAAAAGATCGACATCGTCTGCATCAACACGGTGATCGAGAACGAGAAGGATACGATGAAAGCGCTTGCGGAACTGCAGCAGCAGGGCGTGAACGCCGTCGTCATCTATCTGGGCAATTTCGGCCCCGAGGGTCCCCTTTCGCTGCTCGCCCAGAAATTCGACGGTCCGGTGATGGCGTGCGCCGCCGCCGAAGAGACCGGCAAGGACCTCATCGGAGGCCGCGGGGATGCATACTGCGGCATGCTCAACGCATCGTATAACTTTTCGCTCAGACATCTGCGTCCGTATATCCCCGAGTATCCGGTGGGCATTCCGTCAGAAATCGCGGACATGATCGCGGATTTTGTGCCGATCTCACGCATCATCCTCGGGCTCAAAAAACTCAAGGTGTTCGCGTTCGGCCCGCGTCCGCAGGATTTCCTCGCCTGCAACGCGCCCATCAAGGCGCTCTACGACCTCGGCATCGAGATCATGGAGAACAGCGAACTCGACCTGTATGATATTTTCAAATCGGCGGCGGGACATAAGGACATCGATGCGGTCGCGTCAGACATGGCGAAAGAGCTCAACCGGGGCAACAAATATCCCGACATGCTCAAAAAACTCGCGCAGTTCGAAGTCGCGCTCCTGGATTTCTACGAAAAAAATCTCGGCGCATCTTCATACGGAATATTCGCCAACAAATGCTGGCCGTCATTCGAAAAGTATTTCGGATTTGTGCCGTGCTACGTAAACTCGCGTCTTGCGGGCCGCGGCATACCGGTGTCATGCGAAGTTGACATCTACGGCACCGTGAGCGAATACATGGCTACGCTTGCGACAATGTTCCCCGCAACGCTCCTTGATATCAACAACACCGTTCCGTACGACCTCATCAAGGAGGCGGGCATCACGAACTACAAGCCCACGGACATGTTCATGGGTTTCCACTGCGGCAACACCGCCACGTCGTGCATGGCGAACTATTCGATGAAGTACCAACTCATCATGCACCGGCTCATGGAGCCCGGAAAGGATCCCGACATCACGCGCGGCACGCTCGAGGGCACCATCAAGCCGGGCGATGTCACCGTGTTCCGTCTGCAGTCGACGGCGGGAACGGAATTGCGTTCGTACATCGCCGAAGGAGAAGTGCTCAACGTCGATCCGAAATCGTTCGGGGCCATCGGCATCTTCGCGATCAAGGAGATGGGACGTTTCTACCGCCATGTGCTCATCGAAAAAAATTATCCGCATCACAGCGCCATCGCGTTCGCGCATGTGGGCCGCGCGATCTTTGCGGCGATGAAGATGCTCGGCATCGACGATGTGTCGTTCAACAGACCTGCGGGATTTTTATATCCGAATGAAAATCCTTTTTAGACGGAGTTGAAAAAAATCGAAAAAGGTATTTACAAATCAATAGAAATGTTGTATACTGATGTTAACATAATTTGAGGAGGGAGCCTATGGCTACCAAGAAGAAAGCAACGAAAAAAACCAAGAAGACCGCGAAAAAGAAAAGATAGTTTTTTTCGCATGAACATGGGCGGCGTCGGCAACGACGGCCGCCCTTCTTCATTTATTGGGTACTATCCTGTTTGCATTTTTTTCCCGGACACGGTATAGTTTTTTCATGATAGCATTGATTGATTACGGCATGGGCAATCTCGGCTCAGTGACAAAAGCATTCGCGACGGTGGGCGCAGCGGTAACGCGTGTCACCACGGCGGATGAGATGACGGACGCGCGCGCGCTGGTTCTTCCCGGCGTGGGCGCATTTCCCGCCGCGATGAAAAACCTTTCGCAGCGCGGATTTGTGAACGCGATACGCCGCGAGGTATCGCGCGGAAAACCTATTCTCGGCATCTGCCTGGGCTATCAGCTCCTTTTCGACAGAAGCTCCGAGATGGAGCCGTGCGAAGGCCTCGGACTCATCGGCGGCGATGTGGTGAAATTCACTATCGACCTTAAAATACCTCATATGGGATGGAACAGCGTCACCGTATCGAAAAAGGACCCCGTTGCCGAGGGTATTGTCGACAGCGACTATTTCTATTTTGTGCATTCCTTTTATCCGGAACTGAAAAACCCGTCGGACGCACTTTTTGAAACCGAATACGGCATCAAATTCGTGTCCGCCATTGCCCGCGCAAACGTGTATGGCGTTCAATTTCACCCTGAAAAATCGCAGGAAAAGGGGCTAGTGCTCCTGAAAAACTTCGTGGAAAAGGTCTGCAGCCGGACCCCGTGATGTGTTTTCCGGCTGTTCGGCAGTAAATTTTATCATATTTCTAACCGATAATGATTATACGGTCACATCCGCTCAGTGGCACGGCCTACGGTGTGCCCGGGCAAGGAAGAAATTATGATACCGACAAAACACACGCAGCAGATGCCGAAAATCGAGCTGCATCGACATCTTGAAGGCGCCATGCGAACGGAAACACTGCGCCGTTTCGCCGCGAAGAAGAAGCTCACGGCATATCATTATCAGAACCCGGCGCAGTTCAGAAAGCATGTCGAGATCGGCAAAAATGACAAAAAGGACCTGCTGTTCTTCCTGTCAAAATTCATCAATGTATGGTATTCGTCGCTTGAAGATGTCGCACAGGTGGCCTATGAATCAGTCGAGGATGCGGCAAAGGACAATGTACTCTACTATGAAATGCGGTTCAATCCTGAGCATTATGCATTCGTAAACAATTTCAAACGCGATGTAGTGGCGCGAACGGTTATCGAGAGCGCGCGGAAAGCCCAGAAGAAATACAAGAACATCGATGTGAAATTCCTCTTCACGCTCAATCGCGGCAAACAGACGATACGCGACATGGAATATATGTTCGACATAGCGAAGTCCTTCAATATCGACGGTCTCATCGGCATCGATCTTGCGGGTGATGAGACGAACTTTCCGGCAAAGCAGTTCAAGCAGTTCTTCAAGAAAGTAAAGGATGCGGGGCTTTTCGGCATCACGATACACGCGGGCGAATGCGTCGGCCCCTTCTCGGTGTGGGATGCCATACACTATCTGCACGCCGACCGTATCGGCCATGGCGTTGCGGTGTCAAAAGACAAGAAACTGTTCGATTATGTCGTGGAACATGACATCACCCTGGAACAGTGCTTAACGAGCAATCTGCAGACGGGCGCCGTTGCCGACATCGAAACGCATCCGTTCCCGAAATTCTACCACGGCGGCGTGAACGCCACACTCAATACCGACGACCCGAGCATCGAGCGGATAACGCTCAGCGATGATTATGCTATCGCGGCAAAAACGTTCAAGTTCAGCATCGAGGATTTCAAGCAGATCAATCTCAACGCCATCAAAGCGTCATTCCTCGGGTTCACTGATAAGGAGAAACTCAAGGAGCGCTATCTGAGCGCCTTTGCGCAGTTTGAGAAAAGCATAGCGAAAAAGCGGCGCGCGTAACGGGCGACAGACCGGCGCTACTTCTCCTGCGAAAGTTCCGAAGACAGATTTCCGAGACGCTCTTTCCACACGGCCGGTGTCTTCTTGTCATCGATATATTTTTTCAGCAACGATAACGCGCCTTTTGTATTACCGGAAAGATTCATCGTCACCGCACGGTAATAGATCGCCTGCCAGGCGGTTTCGTTTCCGGCGCCGTTCTTTTCGGCGTCCTGAAAGAACGCAAGCGCCTTGCGGTAATCCTTATGCTCTCCGTAATACGCACCGAACGACAGTTCATACTGCGCACGTTTTTCTTTTGAAAACCCTTTGCCGCTGAGCTTATGAAATAGCGGAATCGCTTCGAGGATACGCTGGCGCATCACCAGAAGATCGAGATACTCTGCGCCGTTCGTGGTGATGCCCTTCCTGTATTCAGCCTGGTACTGTATGAATTTCTTCTGCATGGCGAGCACATCAGTCATCTTCTGGGCGAATTCCTTCGGCCCCGCAAATCCGTTGATGAGATACACAATGGCGCCGTCCGCATCGGCAAAAACGATATTCGGATATCCCTGTACGTTGTAGCGTGCGCGAAGCTCATCGGCCTGTTTGCTTTTTTCAGGATTTACTTTCAATGCGACAAAATCTTTTGCCAGCGCAAGAACGTTCGCGTTGACATAGGTCTCGGCGTCAAGCTTCTTGCACCAGCCGCACCAGTCGGTGTAAAAGTCGATCATCACTATCTTCTGCTGCGCTTTCGCATCGGCAAATGCAACGGCGATGTCGGTTTTCCATGCGATTTCAGCTGAGAAGAGCGCGGCTGAGAAAAGAAGGACGGCTGCAAGCAGGTGTTTCATTCGTATGCTCCATAGTGATATTTCAGTTCTGATTATTTGGATAAACGCAGTATATAGAAGAAGACGCCAAAGTCAATCGCCGTACTCATTGCCGTGCCGTTATGACGTCATTCACGAGCGTGTATTCAACGATGCGGCCGACGCGCGCAAGCATCGCCGCGGATATTTTATCGCACGTATCACTCTGCCGATGATGATACGCATAATCAATATCGATGATATCAATGAACGGAATCCCTTTCAGGATGAACGGAATGTGATCGTCGATAATGCCGCCGCGTTCACGGGGTATGAAATTCTCCCCGCCAAGAGATGCTGCCACGCGCCAGACGGCGGCGTAGAGTTTCGGAAACCGCTCGAACGCATAACTTTCATAGTAGAACCGCGCATCCGCACTTCCCGGCATATCGATAAGTAAGCCGAATGCGGTGTTCGATACCGTGAGTATGCCGCTTGCGGCGAACGCGCGCGAGCCCTGTATCCAGTCCGTCTGTGACGGTGAACGCGCATAGGAACCGTCATCTTCAAGATCAAAGAACACGAGCATGACGCTCTGCGGAAGCTGATGCCGCTTCAGAGCCGCGGCAAGCGCCAGCAGCATGCCGGCCGATGCCCCGCCGTCATTGGCGCCGATGATGGGCGTATCGCGTTTCTGCGGTGAAAGCTCCTTCTCCGCCACGCTGCGCGTATCATAATGTCCGGCGGCCACGGCATACACCGGCGATGCGCCTTTTAAAACCGTATAGATATTGATGCCGCGCCGACCGGGTATGCTGTCCGCGGTGAAATGCTGCAGTACCGGCGCGCAGCCGAGTGCGGCAAGCTCGTTGGTAATGAAGGTAACGGCCGCGCGATGACCGGCGGAATTATAATTGCGCGGGCCCATGTCACACTGTTTTTTTGTATACGCCAGCGCCCGTGCGCCGTCGAAATAGAGCGGTGCAGCGGTGAGGCTTGCAGCAGCGAGCAGGAGTGCGAGACACTTCATCAGTGTTATACTATTGCTTCTCATATTTTGCATAATGAGGTCGAGGGATATGCCCCGCGCTATGAAAGACTTTTCACCGAGCCGGCGGTGTTGGTTATCGTATGCGCCTTGTCGAGTGCGCGGGAGGCGAGCACTTTCTTGGCGCCGATATCGGCAAGCATCTGCACGTCGAGGATGAAGCTTATCGTTCCGTCACCGAGAATCGTGGCACCGGCGACACCGCGGGCGTTGGATATTCGGTCGCGCAGCGCCTTGATAACAATATCCTGTTCGCCGAGCAGATTGTCGACGACGAGCGCAACCTTTTTATCCGCGAAGGTGATGACGACGGCATACATGACGTCTACGTCTTTACTGCCTTTGCGGTTGAGGTTGAACAGATCCTTGAGCGAGAGCGCGGAGATGTATTCATCACGCAGGCATATGACATCGATGCCTTCAAGCGTGGCGATGTCCGCCCTGGTGATGCGCATGGTCTCGACGATGCTGTTCACCGGAATCGCGTAGAACTCGCCGTTTGTCTCGACGATGAGGGCCTCGATGATGGCAAGCGTGAGCGGAATGCGGAGTGTAAACGTGCTGCCGACGCCGCGCGCCGTTTCAACACTGATGCCGCCGTTGATATTCTCAATGCTTTTCTTGACGACGTCCATGCCGACACCGCGGCCCGAAAGACTCGTAACCTTGTCCGCGGTGGACAACCCCGCTTCGAAGATAAGATCGATGGTTTCTTTTTCGGTGAGCCGCGCGTCTTCGGCCACAAAGCCCGCGTTCACGGCGCTTTTACGCACCCGTTCCAGGTCGATGCCCTTGCCGTCGTCGGTGACGGTAATGACGATGAAATTGCCCTCGTGCGATGCCGCGAGGCGTATGGTGCCGGCGCGCGATTTACCGCTGCGCTCGCGCTCGTCTGCCGTTTCTATGCCGTGATCGATGGAATTGCGCACCAGGTGTATCAACGGATCGACGAGGAGTTCGATGACCGATTTGTCAAGCTCGGTCTGTTCGCCTACGATGACAAGTTCTATCTCTTTGCCCAGATCGCGCGAAAGATCGCGCACCAGGCGCGGGAACCGGTTGAATATCTGCGCGATGGGCACCATGCGTATCTTCATCACCGTTTCCTGAAGCTCATTGGTCACCCGCGTGAGCATCTGGTACGAGGTGCGGAAACGGTCGATGATCGTCTTCAATTTTGCGGTGGTGCCGCCCGTGTCCTTGAACATGCCGTTCATACGGAGGAGCAGCGCGTTCTTCATCTCTTTCAATGCGCGCTTGTCGATGACCGGCTCGAGCTTCTTCAGCAGCTCGGTGATAGTGTCCCGGAAATAGACCTTCAGTTTAAGATGCTGCCCGTTGAGTTCCTCAAGGCTCGAGATGAAGCCGTCATCATACCGCTGATACGAGCTTTTGTTGATGACGAGTTCCCCCACCTGATTGAGCATCTCGTCGATGCGCTCGTTCTCAACGCGGAGAAAATTGCTCTGCCGTTTACTGTCTTTTCTGTCTTCCTTCCCTTCCTGAACGGTTGCGGGAACCTGATACGGCGTGACAGCAATATTCTTCGTTACTTCATCGATGCTGACATGTTCTTGTATCTCTTCCGGGGACATCGCGGAACAGAGCAGATAGTTTACCACGGGATAAAATGCGTCGGTCTCAAGTTCCTTGAGCGGCGGATTGGACGCAACAAGCGTTCCGCTTTCCTTGAGTCCCACATATACCTGCACGCCGCCGACGGTCTTCATCGGTGAATCGCTCAGGAATTCCACGCGGACATAATACGCGGTAAGTCCGCCGTTGGTCAATTCAGTCAGGTGTGTGTGTTCGGCCGCTGACAGGGTAAGGTCGACGTGCTGCGCCTTCTCCTGCGGGGCTTTCACCTCGCCGCTCATGCGCTGGTTTTTGAACGCTTCGAGCACCGCAACATCCTTGTCGATGGCGCGGGTGATCTCCTTTTCTTCGAAGGAGACGGTCACCATCTCCTTCAGTATGTCGATGCCGTTGAGAAGCACATCGACGGTCTCTTTATCAACGGTTATCTTGTTCTCACGGGCGAGATCGAGCAGGTCTTCGAACGCATGCGCATACGCCGCGATGGGTACGAGTTCAACCGCGCCGGCACTCCCTTTCAGGGTGTGCACCGCGCGGAATATCTCCTTTACCGCATCCTCATTGGCGATATCCTTTTCAAGGACGAGGATATGCTCCTCCATCCGTTCGATCATATCGAATGCTTCTTCGAAAAAGTCCTTGCGAAGCGACTGAATGTACTCATCGTTTTTTTCTGACATCGCACAGCTCCGGATCGGATGTTGCTTGCGTTTACCGGTATCATATTATCATGGCGGGGTAAAAAAAACAAACAGATGCGGACTCAGTGCCGTTCCACCGTGAACCGTCGCGCGTCATCGGACACGATATCGATGGTAATCTCGATATACGATGAAACAAGCGGTTTGAGCCGTTCGCCCCATTCGATGAACGAAACGCCACGGTCGGCAAGCATGTCCATGAGGCCGATGGTATGCACCGCATCGACACCCTCGAGGCGGTAGAGATCGACATGACGCAGCGGCATCCGTTCCCCGCGGAGCGCAATATCGTATTCATTGACTATGGTGAACGTGGGGCTTGACACCATTGCGTCAGCGTCAAGTACGCGCGCTATCTCGCGCACGAATGTGGTTTTTCCGGCACCGAGCGGACCAATAAGCAGATGAATATCGCCGGGCTGTATGGTTTCCGCGAACCGCCGGGCGAACGCGCCGATATCGGAACGATGTACCGTTTCAGACGCCATTGAACGAAAGCCTGCCGCGGAGTGCCGCAATGTCGTCAACGCCTTTGCGCTTGAGTATCGCGATGAGATCCTCGGCAAGACGATCGGTGAGGTCGGGGCGTATCATGCTTGAAGTGCCAACCGATACCGCGGTAGCGCCGGCAAGTATGAACTTGATGACATCCGCCGCGTCGGCAACACCGCCGCCGCCGATTATCGGAATTTTGACCGCCTGTGAAGCGCGATGCACCAGCCTGAGCGCTATCGGCCTTATTGCCGGTCCCGAAAGCCCGCCGACATTGTTGCCGAGTACGGGACGTTCCTTCATGATATCTATTTCCATGGCGGGCACCGTGTTCACGAGCGAGAGCATATCAGCCCCCGCTTTTTCAACACGCTCGGCCATTTCCTCGATACCGAACACCGCGGGCGGGAGTTTCACAATAATCGGTTTGCTGCTCGCCTTTTTACAGGATGAGACCATAGCCGAAAGTACATCCGGGTCTTCACAGAACAGTTTTTTCTTGCCTTTGACATTCGGGCATGAAACGTTGAGTTCGATGGCGCTGATGATTTTATGCCGGTTGAGCTTTCTGCAGATAAGCGCGTATTCCTCGACGGAATCACCGACGACATTGGCGATAAGCGTTGTCTTCAGCCTGCTCAGTTTCGGTACGATGTGTTTCTCAAAATAGTCGATCCCCTCATTTGCAAGACCGATGGCGTTCATGATGCCCGACGGTGTTTCCGCGATGCGCGGCGGGAGATTGCCGTCGCGTTTGCGAATCGACACCGCTTTGAGTGTAAGGGCGCCGAGGTTTTTTATATTGAAGAATGTGCTTATCTCGCCATAACCGGCTGTGCCTGATGCGAGCACAATGGGTGTGCGCAGTTTCAATGTACCGAGCTTTACTTCAAGCGGATTCATACACTGATTATACCATGCCTCCGGTGGAAATACAAATAATCCAGTTCCCGTCAACAAGTTTCCATCGTCGGGCATATTCCGGACGCCGATTACTTGACAACAGCACCGGCAAACGGTATACTTCCTAATCATCGTCATAGGAGTTCCATATGGTACGTTTTGCCGCAATCCTGATCGCATTCTCATGCATGCTGACCGCCGCCGACACCGCATTCGGCACCAGGGAAGAAGCCGTGGCTATGGTGAAAAAAGGCGTGGCGTATATCGAAAAAGTAGGCAGTGCGGAAGCATTCGCCGAGATGACAAAGACGAACGGCATGTTCATCGACCGCGACCTGTATCTGTTTGCACTCGATTTCAACGGCGTATCACTCGCCAACGGACAGAACGCGAAACTCGTGGGCAATAATCTGAGCGATATGAAAGACATCAACGGTTTTCCCTTCGTAAAGGAGATGATAGCGCTGATGAAAAAGACGAATGCGGGCTGGGTTGTCTACCAGTGGAATAACAAAAAGACCGGCAAAATAGACCCGAAAGCATCATACGTGGTCCGTGTCGGCACGAACGCCCTCATCGGCTGCGGAGTACTTGACGTAGCCAAGAAAAAATAGTCTGTCAGTATACTACTCCTATTTCCCCGCAAAGCGGATTATGCAGGTTTCAGCGGCCTTGAGCAGTATGGGTGAGCCGCTGACGATGCTATCGCCGTGTTGCGTAAATACCACCGTATCTTTTCGCACGGTCACGCTTTTGGCTTTTTTACCTTTCAGCTGCGCCGACCGGACGGTTGTTAATTTCAGTTCTCCGTACAATACGCTGATGATTATCCCGGTGGCGGAGACCGAGGCGGTCCCCCACGCGCTGTCGAGCGACCAGAACGCGGTGAATGTTCCGGTCTTGCGTACCGGCGAAAAGCCTATCATTCCTTTTGTCATATCATATTCAAAGCCGCTCATCGCGTTGAGAAGCGCATAGCTTGCCATTGAACGCGCGTAATTGCTGCCGCACTCGAATTCATTCCACGGATTGCGCTTTGCGCCGTCGAACTTTTTCCGCACCTCGGTTGCAATCTCGACACCTTCATCCACAAGGCCTTCCTGTATCATGTGCGCCGCAACGGCATATTCAAATCCGTACATCGTTTCCTCGGAGTACGGCACCGGCACAACGGGTTTATAGGCGCCCTCCGGCCAGTCGCAGATGACAACGCCTTTCTCGTCATAGAGCGAGTAGAGCCGGCAGGGATTCACGAAATCGCTGAACGAACGTTTGTAATTATTCGCATACACTGACGCGAGCGCCGTGCGCGTCTGTTGTTCATCAAATATCCTGCCGAGTCCTGCGAGGTTCGCATGCCATTGCGCGAGCACCTGGTCGATTGCCGAACCTTCGCCAATCTGGTATTTTATCTCTTTGTGTTCGTCATTCCAGTAGTTCATCGCCTTGAAGCGTTCCGTCACCGATTTGTCTTTGAGGTCTATTTTCTGAAAATAGTACTCCCCGTTGAAAAGATTTTTATCCACCCATTTTTTTCCGCGTTCGAACAGCGCCGTGTATTCCTTCGCCGTATCCGGCTCGCCCATTACCTGCGCCATCTCGCTGCCCGCTTTGAGCGCCGCGAGATAAAAGCCGGTGAGCCACGAGTTCGGTCCGAAGAGTTCCATATCGAGCGTGTGATGCTGGCGCCCCTCAAGCACGCCGTCTTTGTCCGCGTCCCACTTGTCTTCATTCGTCGGCGCCCACGCGAACTCGATCGTTTTTTTCACCGCGGGCCAGAGTTTCCTCAGCCAGTCACTGTCGCCGCATATTTTCCAGTCGCGATACACCTTGATCACATCGCCGAACTGACCGTCGGCGCATGGACGCATACCGCCGCGGTCGCGTCCGAGCGGCAGTTTTATCCTGAACACCAGGCCGCCGTCGTCACGCATATTATACCTGTAGTTCAGGTCGCGCATCGAGCGTTCGAGCTTCGGGAACAGAAAGGGAAGCGCATAGGCGTAATTCCACACATGCGTGCAGGACCCTTCGCAGCAGCCGGTGTCAGACGAGCATCCTTCCCAGCCGTAGAACTCGCCGTTCGCAAGGCGGAGCACCGTCGGCGATTTCAATATCGAGATGTTCGCCGAGACGGCGTCGATGAGCGCCGGAGGGATAGTGGATGAAAAGAGAGCGTTCTTGAAGAGCAGTGTCTCGTCGTAGAGCCGCCGCCAGTTATTCAGTGCATAACCCGCGCATTCACGGGAGTCCGTAAAAAGCGAGGCGTAATAGTTCTTCCACGTTTTCGGTTTCTGCGTTTCTATACAGTCGCCGCTGCAGTCGCACTTTTCCGGACTCCAGTAATTCGTGCAGTTCGGAAAATTCCATGAGATGACAAAACGTACGCGTTCCGTTGCGCCCGGCTTGACGGTGACATGCGCGGCAAGCGTTGCATGATCCGTTTTTGCCGGCGTATCGTAACACCTGTTCTTTAGTTTACCCGCGCGGGCGAAGTCCTGCCAGTAAATGCCGAGATTGTCAAACCATGCGCCGCGGAACCAATACTCCTGATAGCTCACGTCATCCGCATCCGTTGCAACCGACACGTCGCCGAATGCAACATCGTCCGCCGCATATTTGGCGCTCGAAAGCGTGATGATATTATTGCCGCGGTCGCGCTCATGGCGATTTATATTCTCTTCCGCAAGCGGATTCTGAACTGTTGTTGCTATGGTGTAGTTGAGCGTTTTCTTCCCGGTGTTCTTCACCGTGATCTCGAAGAACGATGCGGGGATGCTCGAGTCCCTGTCGTTAAGCGGGATGAACGGACTCCACGCCGTCAATGTGACCGCAGCTGGGAATTTACTGTCGGTGAACGTTATCCCCGCGAACGGAAACTCGCCGTTGAACGAAGTGTGTTCGAAATTGGGAAGGCCCGCCATCTTGCAGCGGTTCGGACCGAAACCGAATCCGCGGGAATGATTTCCGGGAAGGCTGTCAATGTAGGGCGGATTGAGCCTGCCGGCGAGCACCCGGGTATCGATGACCGTGTCACCGTCGTCAGCTCGCACGGCGAAGTGAGAAAAACCGTTCAGACTGTTTTTATTGGGCTTATTGAATATCTCCCAGTCCACAAGCCGGCCGTCACCGCCGATGCCGATGCAGCCAGCTCCGATACCGCCGAGCGGGAATGAAATGCAGTTGACCCTTTCATTCTCATAGATGAAACTCCGGCCTGTTTTGTTTTTCACCAATGCAGCGCCCGGTTTTTTCAACGCAGCTTTTTTTTTCATTGCTGTTGCTCCTGCTCTATTTATAATGAATTCCCGTCGATGAGTCGAGTTGTGCAGAGGATGTCTTCTGCTTTTTTATTTGTAATCTTTTTTAAGACGGCATCAATCGCGGCTTCGCCTATGTCTCCTGTCGGGTACTCAATCGTAGTGATCCTCGGCGAAAAATAGCCGCTTGCTTCTATGTTGTCGAACCCGGTCACGCCGGCGTCGCGAGGCACCGAGATGCCGGCGTCCGTAAGCTGCCTGATGACGTCGATGGCGAAAATATCGTTCGAGCATATAACCGCGGTACGTTTCTTTTTCATCAATGACCGAACCTTGGTGACCATATCAGTGTTGTCGATGACTGTCTCATGCGAAAGGGTGTTCACCGCGTCGGCAGCGTCGATAAAACCCTGATACCGCTCTTCCTGCGCGAAGAGATTCACGGCGCCCCGGTGACGGAGCGGCGGCGCGTAATAGATCAGATGGCAGTAACCTTTCCCTGCGACGTGACGTATCAGATCGTTCATCGCGGCCCGTTCATCGATACCGATATATGTCCAGCGTTTTGAAAGCCTGTTGCCTATCATCACCGACGGTATGCCGTGCGCAGTAAGATGCTTTTCATATGCGGTGCCGTTACCGAGCGGAAGCATGATGAGTCCGTCAACGGCATGTGACGCGAAAAAATCAATGCACTGGCGTTCTGTCACTAGGTCGTTATGCGAAAGCGCCAGCAGCGTCATATAACCGTGCTCACGGGCCTTCGTCTCAACCGAACTCACCAGATGAGCGAAAAAGCTGTTGTCGAGATTGAGAACGATGAGCCCGATGGTCATCGTTTTTCCGGTCACCAGCGCCCGTCCGAGCCTGTTGGGCTTATATCCGTGTTTCTCCGCCATACGGAGAATGCGGGCTTTCGTCGCAACGTTTACCTCTCCCCTGCCGTTCAATGCCCGGTCAACGGTTCCGCGCGAAACGCCGCAGAGTTCCGCAAGCCGGCTGCTGTCGATACGCACCATATCGTCTCGTTGTATCAATTTTCCGTGCACGTGCACGGACTTGGGCATAATATACTACCGTTTTACAGAAAGTCAAATGACGGTGCTGCGTATATATTGCGGAGCGGTGACGGTGAATAAAAACAAGGCGTTATACGTTGAATTTGAAGACGATGACGTCCCCGTCCTGAACGATATAATCCTTGCCTTCCAGCCGGATGGCGCCGATATCGCGCGCCTTGGCAAACGAACCCGCGGCTACAAGTTTCGTATACTCGATGACATCGGCGGCGATGAATCCTCGCTCGAAATCCGTATGGATGACGCCCGCGGCTTTCGGTGCCGTATCGCCTGTGTGTATCGTCCAGGCGCGTGTCTCTTTTTCGCCCGCGGTAAGATAGGTGGCGAGTTTCAGCAGTTTATATCCGGCTATGGCGAGCCGTTCTATGCCGCTGCGCTCGATGCCGAAGTCCTTGAGATATTCCTTGCGCTCGGCGTCGGCCAGGTCCTTGAGCTCGGCCTCGATCTTTGCCGAGAACGGCACGACGTCGGCGCCGAGTTTTTTTGCATAGTCGGCCAGTGCCGCATAGTGCGGATTGCCGTTGAGATTCTTGAAATCGTTCTCGCCCACATTCGCCGCGAAAAGGAAGGGTTTCAGCGTAATGAAGAACATCGGCGCGACAGCTTTCTTTTCCTCATCGTCAAGCGCGAGCGTGGAGAGAAGCCCGCCGTTGTTGAGATGCGTCTCGCATTTCTCAAGCGCGGCCATTTCCTTCTGCGCGTCCTTGTCGCCGGACTTCGCCGCTTTGGCTGTCTTGTCCTTGCGGCCGGCGATGGATTCGAGATCGGCGAGAATGAGTTCGGTGTGTATGATATCCACGTCCCGCACCGGGTCAAGTGCGCCGATATGCGTCACGTTATCGTCGGCGAACACGCGCACCACATGCGCGATGGCGTCAACGCTCCGGATATGCGAGAGGAATTTATTGCCGAGGCCCTCGCCCTTGGATGCGCCCTTCACAAGCCCCGCGATGTCGGTGAAACTCACCGTGGCGTATATCTTTTTTTTCGATGCGCACATATCGGCGAGCACGTCCACGCGCTCGTCGACCACGGGTACTACGCCGGTGTTCGGTTCTATCGTACAGAACGGATAGTTCTGGGCGTCCACGTTGGCGTTGGTGAGCGCGTTGAACAGCGTTGATTTTCCGACATTCGGGAGTCCGACGATTCCGATGGAAAGCGACATAGGTATCCTTGTTTCGTAAATGATGCGTTATTATATCGGCGGGGAGATAATTTGCAATGACAGCGGCGCATCAACTGCCGCGCCGGATACTATATCGATTTAATCTGCCGCCGTATCTCTTTCGGCGTCTTTCCCGCGACCATTTTCAGTACTTTTCTGAAATATGCCGGAGAACTGAAGTTGAGATATTCGCTTATCCATTCCACGGTATTCGTGCCGGTAACTAGAAAACCCATCGCGTGCTTTATTCTGACCTTGTTCTTATATTCGATGGGTGTACACCCCGTCGAATCCTTAAACAGTGTATAAAATCGCGACTCGCTCAGGTTGCATCGGGCCGCGAGCTGTGAATTTGAAAAATCTGTCAGATAATGGCTTTCGATATACTGGACAGCTTCCTGCACCTGCGTTATGCCCGGCCGAATTCCGGAATATGCGAGTTTTCGGGACAGCGTGTGATACAGCTTATAAAAATCGCCGATGCCTGCATAAAAGTCATTCTTATTCAGGGTATCATAGATGCGGTCGAGAGCGCGTTTGGCGGAATGGGCGCTGTCCTTGATGATCTGGAATTTGAACAGATCCCCCGGAAGTACGTTCGATCTGAACTCGAAATTCAAAGAGTAGAATTCGATCTCAGGCGTTCCGCGCCAGCGGGAGACATATTTCTGACCCTTGGGAATATAGATGATATCCCCCTGCCGTGCATGGAGCGTTTCAGTTTTCGCTATAAAATCCGCGCTTCCCTGAATAATGAATCCAATACAGGAATTGGGGAATCCCGTAGACGGATTAGGGCCGGCGGAATAAGAATGTGAATACGTATACTTGTTCAGATAGAGCAATGTCAGAAACTGAGATGCAATATCTGTTGTCCCGGGGTTTGCCATTTAAAATGCCTTCATAAAGTATTTTTACCGTTATAATCTGCCATTTTTTCCTTCCTCGCTGGCTGACATCTGCGCCGCGATAGGAGAATAGTGTCCGTTTATAACAGTATATTGTCTTGCCAGTTACGTCAAGATTACATACAATATCACTGTAGAACCAAAACGCTGGAGTTCATCATGTCCGGATATTATGTCATTTTCGAATCCAAAGGCACAGCGGTGCTGAGAGAATGCGATATTCCCCAGCCCAAAGATGACGAGGTGCTGCTTGAAAGCGATTACAGCGTGATCAGCGCCGGCACCGAACGGGCAAATCTTCTGCAAATGCCGAATACGGGAACAACGGATGGATCCGCATTTATTCCCGGCTACAGCGCGGCGGGACGTGTGATTGCGGCGGGAAAAGACGTGACTGATCTGAAGGTCGGCGACCGGGCGCTGATAACCTGGGGCGGACACCGTTCGCATACGGTCAAAAAGGCGGACTCGGTCCTGAAGATCGAGGATGATACCATCGACCTCATCGATGCCGCGTTTGCCAATATTGCGTCGTTCTCGTTCCTGGGCGTGCGCAAGCTGCAGATAGAAATCGGCGAGCCCGTGATGATAGCCGGCATGGGAATTCTCGGCGCCTTCGCGGTACAGATCGCCGCGCTGTCCGGTGCCATCCCCCTGCTCGTATCTGATATGGACCCGGTACGCCGTGAGCTCGCGCTGAAGCTCGGCGCGACTGCGGCCTTTGCCCCCGATGAAGATGACTTTGTGAACAAGGTTAAAGCCGCCGCCGGCGGTGACGGACCCAAGGCGGTTGTCGAAGTGACCGGCTCAGCCATGGCGCTGCAACAGGCATTGGAATACATCGCCTGGGAAGGACGCATTTCACTGCTCGGCTGCACCCGCATTTCCGATGTCCCCATCGATTTTTATAAATATGTGCACCGCCGCGGGGTCACACTCATTGGAGCGCACACCTTCACACGGGCGAAACATGAGTCTTCCCCCGGACACTGGACCGAACATGACGATTACCGTACATTCCTCAAACTCGTCGCGGCAAAGAAACTGCAGACGAGACCGTTGATATCCGAGATCGTTTCACCGGAGGCGGCAGCGGCGGTATATGCCCGTCTGGCGGAAGAAAAAAATCCGCCGCTGGGTATTGTTTTCGACTGGACAAAGTTGAAGTAAAGGAAGGCTGAACATGTTACAAAAACAAGAAATCGCTGGCGCGGGAAAAAGTGCAACAGACCGCAAGGTACTGGTTCTTGGCGGTACCGGAGCGATGGGCGTCTATCTGGTGCCTGAACTCGCGGCCATGGGATATGAAGTCAAGGTAGTTTCCGCCGATGATGTCGTCTCCAACGACCCCAGAGTATCCTACGTCAAGGCCGACGCTAAAAACAGCGAAAGCATGAGAGATCTCTTGAAAGGGAAATTCGACGCCATCGTCGACTTCATGATTTACGGGACGGAGGAGTTCAAGAAAAAGCACGAGCATCTGCTGCAAAGTACTACGCACTACATATTCCTCTCGTCCTATCGCGTGTATAACAATATGGTTCCGCTGACTGAAGAGTCGCCCCGGCTGCTTGATACTTCGAAAGACAAGGAATTCCTGACAACCGAGGATTACTCCCTGTACAAGGCGCGTGAGGAAGACATCCTTCAAAATACGACATTCGGCAACTGGACGATAGTACGGCCGGCCATAACCTATTCGAAACGGCGTTTCCAGTTGACGACGCTCGAGGCTCATGTGTTCGTGTCCCGCGCGATGAAAGGCCTGCCGGTTGTGATTCCACGCGAGGCGCTTTCAGTGCAGGCAACCATGAGCTGGGCGGGCGATGTGGCGAAAATGATCGCCCGGCTGCTTTTAAACCCCGCGGCTTTCCGCGAATGCTTCACTCTTGCCACAGCAGAGCATCGGAGCTGGGGAGAAATCGCTGAGTACTATAAGGATATCATCGGCCTGAAATATGTGCCTGCAGACACCGAAGACTATGTGAAGATCATGGGCGGTTCGCAAGCGGCTCGATACCAGCTTGCGTACGACAGGCTATTCCCGCGCGTGGTAGACAATTCAAAAATATTAAAGGTCACCGGACTCCGGCAGGAAGATTTTATGCCGCTTCGCAAAGGACTTGAAAAAGAACTGTCCGCGCTGGCAAAAGACGCTGTCTGGCAGGACGCAAGCGGCATCGGGAATGAAATGGACAACTACGTGAGACGCCACGGATACTGAATCCGCAATCCTGCGCGGTAAAAAAGATAATGAAAAAAATAAAAATAGGACAAATCGGCGTATGTCATGAGCATGCGGTAAAGATCTCGACCATCCGCCGCATGACAGATATTTTCGAAGTGGTCGGCGTGGTTGACGACAGGGCGTCATCATCGGCAAAATTCGCCGGTTCGGATCTGACGCCATATGAAGGTCTGCCGTGGATGACGGAAAAAGAACTGTTCAATTACCCCGGGCTTCAGGCAGTTACCGTCGAGACCCCGAACGGCGATCTGGTTCCAACCTCCATCCGCTGCATGGAGCACGGCCTGCCGGTGCATATGGATAAACCCGGCGGTGAAGATATCACGCTGTTTGGCAAATTGCTGACCGGCTGCAGAAAAAAAAATCTGCCATTCCAGATGGGGTATATGTTTCGCAATAATCCGGCGATGCAGTTCTGCCTGAAAGCGGTCCGGGAGCATTGGCTTGGCGATATCTTTGAAGTTCAGGCCGGCATGAGCCATAATTACGGAGGCGACGCATACCAGACGTATCTGGGCAATTTCAAAGGCGGCATCATGTTCAATCTGGGATGCCACCTCATCGATCTTGTTGTCGCTATGCTCGGGCGGCCTGAAAAAATTACACCGTTTCTGAAGACAGCGCCCGGTACCGCGGACGGCATACACAATAATTGTCTTTCGGTACTGGAATACCCGCATGCGACGGTGACGTTGCGGGCGTGCAGCGTCGAGGTTGACGGTCTGAATAGCCGTCGGCTGAAGATATGCGGAACCAAGGGGACGATCGATCTTTGTCCGCTGGAACGATTCGACGGCAAACCGCTGGAGCTGCGTATGACGCTCAGGGATGGCAATACGGAGTATGCCGCTGGAACGCATACGGTCGATTTCGGCATACAGCAGGACCGCTATATGGATCAGTTTCTGGAATTGGCAAAGATACTGAACGGCGAAATGAAAAACCCCTATACTTATGAACATGATTATCTAGTACAAGAGGTGGTCCTTGCGGCCGCCGGATACACCGGATGTAGGAAATAACATGCATGCGATCATAGTAAAAGACAAAACTCTCGTCTGGAGTGAAGTCCCCGATCCTGTTCCCCGTGCCGATGAGATCATTGTAGAAGTTCATGCCACGGCGCTCAACCGCGCTGATCTTATGCAGCGCGACGGTGAATATCCGTCACCGCCCGGATGGCCGGAATGGATGGGACTTGAAGTCGCGGGCGTCGTGATCAAGGCGCCTTCGCAGTCACGCTGGAAAATCGGCGACAAAGTCTGCGCGCTTCTCGGCGGCGGCGGCTACGCTGAAAAAGTCGCCGTCCCGGCATCAATGGCGCTGCCGGTGCCGGAAGGTCTCAGCATGGCGGAAGCCGCTGCAATACCTGAAGCGTTCGCCACATCGTATCTGAATCTCTGCATCGAGGGCGGCATGAAGGAGGGCGACACGATATTCATTCAGGCCGGCGCAAGCGGATTGGGCATGGCGGCGATACAGCTGGCAAAAGCGTTCGGCGGAACGGTGATGACAACGGTAAGCTCGGCGGAAAAGGCGGATTTTGTCCGGCGTCTCGGTGCCGATATCATCGTCAACCGGAAAACCGACGATCTCGGCGCGGCCATGGAAAAAAATCCGCCCGATATCGCCATGGACTGCGTTGCCGGACCGGGCCTCGGAAACTGCGTTGTAAAGATGGCACGTGGCGGCCGGTGGATAGTCATCGCAACACTCGGCGGGGCGAAAACCGAAATTGACATGAACACGTTATTCAAACGCGGGATACGTATCATCGGCAGTACGCTCAGAAGCCGCAGTTCCGAGATGAAAGCGGAGATACTTGCCGGTCTGGAAAAAAGATTATGGACCAGTTTTTATTCCGGCAAAATAAAACCGGTGATCTATAAAAGTCTTCCGATAACGAAAGCCGAGGATGCGCACGCCATACTTCGGGCTCAGGAGAATCTCGGGAAAGTCATACTGACCGTAAAATAGATGGAAGTTATAAATAATTAAGGATCAATATGCGATTTAAAGATAACGTGGCGATCGTTACCGGAGCGGCATCAGGCATGGGACTTCTCGCGGCGGAATGTTACGCCCGGGAAGGCGCAAAGGTTGTGCTGACCGATATCAAGCGGGAAGCGGTGGAAGCCGCGGCGGAAAGCATACGCAGAACCGGCGGCGAGGCTGTCGGAATCCAGGTGGATGTGCGCGTTTTCGATCAGGTACAGAATGCGGCCGAAACAGCGCTGAAATGCTACGGACGCATCGACATCCTGGTGAACTTTGCCGGCGGCGCCGAGGGGCGTATGCTGAAATGTTCCGCTCCGTTTCATGAGATGCCCATTGACGTGATAGACTGGGGGCTTGATGTGAACCTCAAAGGCGCGGTCTATTTCTGCCGGGCGGTACTCGGGACTATGATGAAGCAGAAGCGCGGCGTTATCATCAATCTCGGTTCGGTCACCGGCATCGAGGGCGGCGGACCGGGATCCGTGAATTACAGCGCGGCCAAGAGCGGACTCATCGGCCTTACCAAATCGATGGCGCTCTGCGGCGCACCGTACGGTGTACGGTCATGCTGCGTCTCCCCCGGACCGGTACTGACTCGTACCGCAATGGCGAATATGAAGACGAGACTCGGCCGTGCGGCGGAACCGAAAGAAATAATCGACCTGATACTCTATCTGAGTTCCGATCAGGCGGCGTTCATCACCGGCACGAATTACGTGATCGACGGCGGACGCAGCTGCGGCGGCATGGATTGAGACAGGAACAGGAGGAAACGATGAGATTTGAAGGTAAGACCGCGGTCGTAACCGGAGCCGGACACGGCATCGGCAGGGCAATAGCGGAACGGTTTGCCGCAGAGGGCGCGCATGTCGTTGCACTCGACATAAACAGGGCTAACCTCGAAGAGACGGCTGAAACGATACGCAAGGCAGGCGGAACGGTTTTGGAACTCGTTTTAGACATTACGAAAGCGGACGATGTCAAAGCGGCCGTTGCAAAGACTCTGGTCGACTTCAGAAAAATCGATATTCTCATCAACTGTGCCGGCGGCGGATTTCAAACAGGAATCGATTTCAAGGATATGGCTGCGGATTCCTGGCAATGGGTATTCGATCTGAACGTCAACGGCACGTTGAACGTCACCCACGCTGTGATACCGCATATGATAGAAAAAAAGTACGGAAAGATCGTGAACTTCACTTCCATCGCTTCGAGAGTAGGGCTTCCGAAACGGGCGATCTACTCGGCGACGAAAGGGGCAATCGATGCATTCACGAAGACGCTTGCTATGGAGCTCGGGCCGTATAGTATAAACGTGAACAGCGTCGCGCCGGGAGTGATCGACTATTCGTCATCGCCGTCCCCGACCAACGGCACCTGGCTTGGACGCTCCGGCACGCCTGATGAGGTCGCATCACTCGTCGCATTTCTATCGTCGGACGAGGCGGCATTCATAACCGGCGCAGACTATCTTGTCGACGGCGGCCGCGTTCTTGGTCCCAAAGGTTTTTAAGGAGGATTTATTCATGAGACCATCGTTTTTAAAACTATCACAGCCGTATCTAGCCGCTATCGTTGTGGAAGCAACGCCGAATGCCTGCATGGCGAATATCCGCAATGCGGAACACGAGGGCGCGCAGGGTTTCATGCTTGATATGGCAACGCTTCCGCCGGAGCATCGTACACCGGCTATCCTTGAGCAGATAATTAAAAGCACGGGCCGTCCCGTCATGCCGCTCGTGTACCGGGCGGGTCATATGCCCGCGGGTATCTTTACCGAGGAACAGCGCGCCGGGGAGATGTTCAAAGCGCTTGATGCGGGTGCCGCGGGCTGCGATGTAATGGGCGATCTGTATGACCCGTCGCCGCGGGAACTGACACGTAATCCTGACGCCGTGCAGAAGCAGAAAAAGCTTATTGAAAAAATACACGCCATGGGCGGAGAAGTGCTCATGTCATCGCACATGCCGGTTTCACTGACGGCGGAGGAGACACTTGAGCATATGCAGCGAATGCAGGAGCGCGGTGTTGATATCGCCAAGATCGTCGTGACGGCGGATACCGAAGAGGAGTTTATCGAATCGCAGCGGGCGACGGTACTCCTGAAAAGGAAATTAACCGTTCCGTTCGTACACCTGTGCAACGGAAAATTCGGCCGCCTGCAGCGTTTTGTGGCGCCTCTGCTCGGTGCGTCGCTGACCTTCGGCATACGTGAATACAACGAACTGTCACTCGGAATTCAGCCGACAGTCCGTTCGGCGCGTACGGTGCTCAATGAGCTGACGTGGCATATGGATTAATAAATAAATTACTTCAGGTTTTCCCGGAAGAACTGCACAATCTCCTCACGGAAATCACCGCTCGCGGAATTGATGTAGAACGTATGCGGTGCGCCGTCGACAACTTTGTACTGATACCGCGCTCCGCGCTCTTTGAGAACGGCGATAAGCGCTTCGGTCTGCGCTATCGGTACGGTGGTGTCTTTCGTTCCGTGCAGGATGAAGACCGGCGCGCCGTCTTTGGTGACATGCGATATGGGCGAGAGCAGTTCGAATAACGCGGGTTCATCCTTCGCCTTCTTACCTATCCAGCCTTCACCGCAGGCGCTCGTGCTTTTTGAAAGCGGTTTGCGGATATCAGGGACACCGTACAGATTCACCACAGCAGATATTTTCGTCGACACGCCGGGATACAGAGACGAGTCCAGCAGCGCATCAAGCTTTGCATCGTCACCGGTCCACGCCATGAGCATGGAAAGATGTCCGCCGGCCGAGCCGCCGATAGTCCCGATATGGTCGGGATTGATATGATATTTTTCCGCGTTGGCGCGAAGAAAGCGTATGGCGGTTTTCACATCGCTTATGTTTGTGGGCCATGACGGAGCGCCTTTGCCGGAGAGAAGATAATTCACGCTCGCGGCCACGAATCCCGCGCGGGCCATCGTGTCGCATATTTGCGTCTCGCGCTTGTCATTTTTGTCGCCGCCGCTCCAGCCGCCGCCGTGTATATCGAGTACGCATGGGTAGCGGTCCGCCGTATTGCCATCCGGCATGTAGATGTCGATTTTTTCAGCGCGTCCCGGCGCAAGATAGTCGATGTTTTTCTCGACGATGATCTTGCTGAACTTCTCGAATGACGGTGCGGCCTGCGTATTCGCAACGCCGGCGCTGCCTTCGGGGATCAGTTTCATTACCGCACGGAAACGCGCCGATGAGCCTTCGCGTACGAACTGAAGGCGCGATTCGTACCAATCCTGCTTGGTCTTCCGCCGGTCCTGCAGAAAACCCGTGAACGATCCGGTGACAAGTATATCGCCGCCTGACGCGGGAATGGCGAACGCTTTCATCTGCACATCGTT
The DNA here is from genome assembly GCA_016214035.1 of Spirochaetota bacterium. GTDB lineage: Bacteria > Spirochaetota > Brachyspiria > Brachyspirales > JACRPF01 > JACRPF01. The sequence continues at coordinate 224,299 of JACRPF010000020.1, forward strand.
GAAAATGCTGAACTCATCGGCTTCAAGCGGAAGCGCGACGATCTTTCCGTCAACCGTCACCGCTCTGCCTTTCGCGACAGCCACCGGCATTCTGAGTGTGAGCCGTACGTCGATGATGTCATCGGTAAGTTTGTCGATGACATATGACAGTTCGATGCTGTCGGCGGTTTTTGTAACCGTCTGCGTAAACGGAAATTGCTTTTTAGACTTGGATACGGTGATCATGCCGCTCAGCGACAGGACAGGGGCGTCTTTTTTAACAGTGCCTCCATCAATCTTCACCGAGGATGCGCTCTGCATGGTGGGCACGTTACCCGTCTCGCTCACCACCATGCCGATGGTCACTTCATTGCATTTCATGTCGCCGGTGTCTGCAATGGTCATTCCGTCGGGCAATGATGCGCTCATGAGCGGTATGACAGCACAAAAAAGTAAAACCAGTTTACACATATCGTTTCTCCCGTGCCAGTATACATCATTATCGCTGTTCAATCCAGGCCGATGTTCCGCCTTCCCAGGCGATATGTCCATCGGCGAATGCGCGTATCGCCACACCGACAGCCTGCATGCCGCCGGATTTCAGTGCTTTTACATCAACATACAATCCGTCTTTGGTATCGTCGCCGACGGTAAGCTTCGTGCGATACACACCAGGTTTCTCCTCGGAAAAAGCAGCGCCACTTTTCTTCCCGAAGGGAGCCGCATGCTCGACGGGCTGCGCCGTACCGTTCACCGATGCGCCCGCCACCGGTTTTCCGTCCATGGTGAACAGACGCACCGTGACTGCGGTGGTCTTTCCCGGCGTAACGATAGCGTCGTCGATTGATGCCACACCGCGAAGACGCGGCAGGAGACGCGGCGCGGGAATTCCCGCCAGGCAGAGATTGAGCGCAAGGCGTCCGCTCCGTTCAAGTCCGCTTGCCGTATCCCGGTCATAGAGCGGCGAGGTCGTGCCGGCCACCGCAACGCGCCGGTGCAGTGACGAAAGCGCGACGATGTCGAATCCGATTACCGCATAGTTCTCCGCGCCGCGGGATACCGTCACCGCAATCGCAGCGCCGTCCGCAAGATGGGCAACGGGTGTGCCCCCTGAAAGTTCGCGTATGACAAGTGCGGCGGTATTCGCGCCCGGCTGAAACCGGTCGATGACCGCGCGGTCAACCGACCCCGCGTCGATTACGGGAATGGGCGCCTGATATTCTTTCTTGACGGCAATCGATTCGCTGATAGACCGTTCTTTGCCGGGGCTTACGCCGAGGAGCGACCGCAATGCCTCATTGGACTGGAAGCATGAAAGCGATATTACTATCCGCACACCGCTTGCGGCAAGACGGCGCATACCGTCAATCTCGCGTCCGCTGAGCGTACGCGGCGTATCGAGGATTACCGCGTGAAGGTTCCACCACGCCGCTTTCCGCGCGCCGGAAGCCGTAAGCAGCTCGTCAGCGTCCAGTGTTTCGCGGGTGTCGTCACCGCCGAGTATGTGACCGCGTCCGGCGAATTCGAACAGCAGTTTTTCATACGCATCCGCCCGCACCGCATCCGCGACGGCGAGTACGCGCACCATGGCGCCCTCGCGATCCCATAATTCCTTCACCGCGTCCGCCGATGCGGTCAGTTTCTGCACCCCGCTGTCACGCGCCGCGGCGGTCGCACCGCTCACATACACGAGGCCGCGCGCCGGAAAATGCGGATTGAGCCTGCGCTCGATGACAGGCAGCCCGTTGGCGGGAAATCCGTCCGGCACGGTGTCGATGCATCCGTCGCGTTCAAGCGCATGCACCGCGGGAGGCTGTGCGCGCCCGGTCCCGCCGATGAGAATTACATGCGCATCCACCGCGTCGGCACGGTCTGCGGTGCGCAGCGATACCGTTCTACCGAACACCGAAAGCGCATCCGCCAATTTTTTTGCCTGTACCGCGGCATCACCTGCGTGTATGATGACGATGTCGCCCGGTGTCCGCAAGAGCGGATATATTGGGCTTTGTATGGCCATGAACGCGCGGAACGGTTCTCCGCGATAGACCTTATCCACCGGCACGCGCGGTACATGATCCGCGGTGTAGCCTCCGCCGAACTGATCGTACGGCGGGCGGTCTTTCCATTCCTCGGTCTTTGTTTTCGTCGTCAGGTCCTCGGTGCGCCAGAGCAGCCAGTTAAGCGTGAACTCGCTCGAGTAGACGATGCCCGGCGTGTCCACCATCGATTCGAAATAGCGCTGCACATAATACGCGCTTCCCCGCTCTGTAACGCCGCCGATGCCATTGCCCGCCCAGCTGTACTGCGGACCGTTCCATTCGGTTATCGCAAGCGTGCGTCCGGTCACGAGGCACCATTTCGCGTAGAGATCCAGACGCGCGCCGATCTGTTCAATGCGTCCGCCGTAGCGTCCCGTGTACTGGTTGATACCGACGATATCCTCGCCGGGCAGCACCGGTATGGGTTTCAGCGCCCCGGCCCGGACATAACTCACCGTTGCCGGAGCAAGCGTTTCGCGGGCGACATGCGCTGAACGCTCGAGCGGCAGCCATTGCGCCTCGGGAAACGCGGCGGATAGGCTTGCACCCCACATATCGAGTTCCACCTCGTTGCCCACCTGCCAGTTGAGCACGGACGGATGCGACGAGAGCGGTGCCGCCTTGGCGAGTTGTCCGCGATACGCCTCGTATGCCTGCAGCGCATCGCCCCAGTCGCTCATCGCCTTGAACGGTCCCGCAACGGCCGCGTAGTATCCGATTCCCTCGCGACTAGCCTGTGCGTATCGTTCGTCGCTGAAGGAATAACCGTACTCACGGAGCGCATCCACCCACATCTCGCGTACAAGCGGCGCAAGCGACGTGACCGTTTCGCCCTTCGGGAATGAAAAATGCGTGCCGAGTGCGAAGTACGGGATGCCGTTGAGACGCATCGTCCCGTCGATTGACGCGGGCTGCCACGCGTGTCTGAGGAACGGTGTTACAAATGACAATCCTGAAGTTATCGTGCGGAAACCTATCTCCCGGGAATTACTCGCGATGATTCCTGATGCGCCTGAGATGAACGCCTCCGCGCGATACAGATAGGGGAATGCCGTCGACCATACGTTCACCGCGGGGATGACGAGTGATATATTGTTGGCGGCACGGGCGGGTGCTGTATTCGAAGCGACAACAGCACCCGCATGATCGCGGATGACAGCGGTGAATACAGAACCCGGCGGGGTCTCAATGCGCCAGAACACATCGGCCGTTCCCGAACCGTCTTTCACTGAAGCAAGCACACTGAACGCCAGTGCGCCCGGAACCGGGCTGCTGTTACCCGTCATCGTACGCGCTTCAGCGCACATAAGATATCGTGACACAACGTCGTCCGATTGCGCCCGTGATCTGATATCGTTCAACCGGCCGATGTCACGCCAGAACTGCAGGCGCGCAGTGTCGAGTGTACGCTCCGATTGTGCGGTCATCTTGTTTATCGCCGCGGTGATGCTGTCCGGCGGCACCAGCCGTATCCCGGTTATCACCACGGTCCCTTCCGACGGCTTGCCGGCATCGTTCTGCAGCCGTATCACGAACGACATGACGCGGGAAAGATCAACACCGCCGCCCTGTTTCACCTTGTTCATCGGAAACCGCAGTGTCGTCCATGCGCCTTTCATGACGCGCTCGGGAATGAGGTCCATGAATGCCGCCTGCGAAGCCCCCGGCGCCTTTTCCCCGTACAGCCTGAGGAGTACCGGCGTGTCCGCGTCGAGGAGTACGCCCTGTATCCTCATATCGACATCGACATGCACGAACGGGCGCGCATCCACGGGCCCCACCGCCGGCCCTTCGATGAACACAACCTGTTTCTTCGCATCGCTGAATTTCACCGCGGCCGTTATTCCGCGTTTTCCATCCTCCGCAAAATCCCGCGGCGTCTCCTGCTTCGGCGCAAGATAGAGCACGCCCGCATTCCACCCGGAGGCATCACGCAGCGGAATGTCGGCGGGGGGGACGGATGATCCATCCGCATGCGCGGCAAGCATATCCTCGGTGACCGGACGCGCATCGTAGTTGTCAGCCCCGCCGGGAGACGTATGCAGCACCAGCGGTTTTCCCTTCAGCCGGGACTTCTGACGCGCCGTGAAATTATCGTACGATTCGCCGCTCCTGCGGTCTGCGAGAAGTGCGGTAATCTCATCCGCGGCATCCCCGGCCCAGCGCGAGAGTGCGGCGGTTCGTTTTATTTCGGCATCGTATGCGGCCAGCACGGCGCCGATGCGTTCAAGCCGGGCTGCATTCGACGATATCGTGCGGCGATGTTCGTCCGCCTCGAATGAGTACTTCGCGCCGAGCGGATCGAGACGCACGTCATCGAGCACAATGCCGCTTCCGGCGGCGGCTCCGGAGACTACGAATTGTATCTGCACGACCTGTTCCATCCGGAGCGCGCTTCCCTTGCGCGTATCCTGACTTCGGTAGTAGGTAAAATCCTTTGCGGTAAATTTCATGGACGACCACGTCGGCGGTGTTTTTTGCGGCGCGCTCTGCCATTCAGAACCGTCCTCCTCCATAACGCGTATGGTGAATTCGGACGCCGGTTTTTCAGCGGCACGTACGGAAAACAGCAACGACGTATTCGCGCCAGCAGCGAAACGCGGCAGATTCCATCGCGACCAGTCTTTGCCCTTTACCGACAGAAGCAGTGCGCAGCCGGAGCCGTTCGCTCCCGGGGAAATAACGGCAGGCTTTTCGGCGCTGTTGAAATATTCCACCATATACCGCAGCTGCGGCGCCTGTGCGGAAAGCGGCTGCACCAGCAGCGCTGCGGCGCACAGAAATGCATAGTGAATGTGTCTCATCGGATGCTCCTTGTCTTTTCTCGCACTCAGTATACACAAAAAGAAAACAGAGACCATTGCACCGGAAAGCGGAATATTCTCTTAATCCGGCGTATTCGCGCTTTTCTGATACGATGTCGGTGTCCTTCCGATGATATCCTTGAACACGCGGTTGAAGTAGGGAATGTTGCGAAAACCCGTTTTGAACGCGATGTCTGAGACGCTCGCACCGCTCTCTTTAAGCATGCGGCATGCTTCGCGCACACGCACTTCATTCACATACTCATAGATGAAATAACAGGTGTGTTTTTTAAAGAGCTTTGAAAAATACCCCGGAGAGAACGGCGTGAGTGATGCGAGAAGCGCAAGCGTGAGATCGTCACCGTAATGTTCCGTAACGTATGCGGTCACCTTCTCCACGGCTGCGTCGGCACCTGCAATGCTCTTGCGTACGGCCTGTGAGTGTTCCCGTTCAAGTGCGCGGCTCATCCGCACGATCAATTCGAGAAATTGGGCGCGGACGATGGTCTCATAACCGCGCAGCTTTGTTTTCAATTCGCCGCGGATCCCGTCATAGATGCGTTTAATCTGTGCCGCATACATCGCGGGAAGAATGAACACCCTGCATCCGCCGGTAACGCCGCTGATGAACGTTTTCAGCATGAAGCTTTCGTGCGCGTTATCAAGCAGAAACGGTTCCAATCCGTTGAGAAATCCGCGGGTAAACTGCAGAAAAGCGACATGCGAGGTGTCGTCCGCATACCAGCAGTGCGGCTCGTGAACGTTCATGACCACCAGCGTTCCCGTACGGTACCGCCGCTTTTCCTTCATCGTTTTATGAAATCCGGCGCCGTCCGCACAGAATGCAATCTCAAAATAATCGTGTTCGTTCCAGATCTGACTGCGCTGACGCAGGACACTGTCCACGATACGCACCGGGAAACCGGCATACGCCGCATGGTGCAGCGACATGTGTTCAATCTTTTTTCGCATAAGGTTTTCCATTGCGGCGATATCGGCAAGTATAACCGAAAACAGAACACCCGTCCATAGCACGGTACGCCTCACGGACTTGTTTCACTATTGACTATTGGTTTCATATGTGATATATTACTATCATCGAAATGAGGAGCACATGGGCAATAAAAAAAGCACCGAGTCCGCACACAAAGACAGCCGCTACCAGGTGCCCGCGCTCGCGCGGGGCTTGAAAATACTGGAATTCGTGGCGTCCAATCCCGACGGCTGTACGGTAACCGAGGTCGTAGCGAATCTGAAACTGCCCAAACCCAGCGCCTTCAGAATGATGGTCACGCTTGTTGAGCAGGGGTATCTTCAGCGGGATGATGACGGCTCCGTATACCGCCTGAGCCGCAAAATGCTCTCACTCGGATATGCGGCGGTGGACTCGCAGGGACTTGTCGAAAAATCAATGGATGTACTGCGAAAACTCCGGGATATCATCGGCGAGACAACCACGCTCTCCGTGCTTTCGGGAAATGAGGGCATCATGCTCGAGCAGGCCCCGAGCAGACACGCGGTGAAAGTCATCGTGCAGATAGGACATCGCTTTCCGCTGCACACGGCCGCACCGGGCAAAGCGCTCCTGGCGTTCCTCCCGGACGATGAACGGGACAGTATTATTGACTCGCTGGAGTATAAGAAATTCACGGAGACGACGATTACATCCCGCACTGATTTTCTCGAGGAGCTGAAAAAGGTCAAAGCAGGCGGCGTTGCGTTCGACCGCGGCGAAGAACTTGACGACTTACGCTGTGTGGCCGCACCGATACTTGACGCATACGGATATCCGCTGGCCGCGCTCTGCGTCAACGGTCCCTCGTCGCGCGTTAAGGAGAAAGACCTTGCTCGGTTTTCAGGCATTGTGGCGGCGCACGCAAAAATGATCACAGAACGTTTTTCACGATAAACAAACAGGAGCATACACATGGAAATCAAAGGCATGGCGGCAATAGTCACCGGCGGTTCGAAGGGTTATGGATACGGCATAGCCTCCGCGCTCAAAAAAGCGGGGGCACAGGTCTGGATCACCGGCAGAGACGCGAAGGCATTGAAATCAGCGGCGGAAACACTTGGTGTCAACGCAGTTCAGGCCGATGTCGCAAGCGCGAAGGATTGGGATAATCTTTTTGCACAGGTGACTGCGAAAACCGGCGGTAGGCTCGACATACTCGTGAATAACGCCGGCGCGGGCGTGGCTATCGCGCCTGTAGTAGAACAGACTGATGAAGCCATCATCTCTTCGATTAACATCAATCTCACCGGTACGATACTGGGCTGCCGGCGGGCCGGGCGTATCATGAGCGGGCAAAAATCCGGTATCATCATTAATATCTCGAGCGTCTGCGCGCTGTATGCATGGCCGGCATGGAGCGTCTATTCCGCGGCAAAGGCGGGGCTCAATAAATTCGGACACGGCCTCTACACCGAGCTCCGCCCGTTCGGGGTCAGAGTGACAACGATTACGCCGTCATGGGGTGCCACGGAATTCGGAAGCGCCGCGAACCTGGGTACACGGGATGAAGCGGCGGCGAAAAAATGCATGCAGCCCGAGGAAATGGGGAAACTGGTCGTTGATATCTGCACCATGCCGGATCATCTTGCTGTTCCGGATATCACCGTTCAGCCGCTCGTACAGGAAATTGTTCCCATGTAATACCGGGTATCACCAGGAGACAAGGACGGTAGAGCTATGCGAACGCTTCATTGCGATGTATGTGTTGTGGGCGGCGGCAGCGGCGGTATCGGTGCCGCACTTGGGGCGGCAAAAGAAGGCGCCTCGGTAATTCTTGTCGAAAAGAACCAGATACTCGGCGGAACGGTCACCATGTCATGGGTGCATACCTGGGAGCCGGTGTGCGGAACATCAGCACTGTGCAGAAATATATGGGACAGGATGCGGAACCTGCCGCTCGGCGCATCTGACGCCGATTACGAACTGTCATCAAGACGATTGCAACCCGACGGGCAGAGGAATCCCCCGCTTCCGTTCGAGGCGTGGGCGTTTCAGAAAGCCGTTGATGAGCTGGTCACCGAAGCCGGCGTGACCGTTGTGACCGGAACAAGTTTCAGCGCATGTACCGGCGAAGGGCGCAGGCTCACCGGCGTAATCGCCGCGAGCGCTTTTGAGACTATCGAGGTGAAGGCGAAGGCGTTCATCGATGCAACCGCCGATATCGTTGTGGCGCGTGCCGCGGGCTGCAGTTACACCATAGGGGCCGAAGCTAGATCCGCGTATGATGAACCGCACGCTCCCGGGAAAGCCGACCCCATTGCCCTCAATTATGTCAACTGGTGTTACCGCGTCAGGCCCGGAAGCAGACTGCCGCTGATACGTACACATACCCCGTTTCCCCAAGAAGCGATACGGCCATCCCGCTTTGAAGTTGCCATGCCGAACGGCGATATACTTGTAAATCCATGCGGCATGCTTGTTGCGGATCCTTCATCGCCGGAGGATTTTGCGGCAGCGGTACGCCGCGCATGGGAGCTTGCGTTCGAAGTACATCGATGGACCGTTGAGGAAGGAGGGTGCACGGATAGATCGCTCATCGGGCTTGCCCCGGAGATCGGCATACGGGAGACGTACCGGCTGCAGGGCGCGTATGTACTCACCGAGAACGATATTCTTGACGGAAGGATGTCGTATCCCGACCTTGTCTGTTCATGCGACCATCCCCTTGATTTGCATGGGTACATCCACCTGGAACTCGAGCGGCCGTATGGAATCCCCCTCGCGTGTCTAGAGACCAAAGAATATGACAATCTCTATGTGGCGAGCCGCGGCGCAAGTTTCTCGCATATCGCCGCAAGCTCCTGCAGGCTCTCAAGGACGATCATGACGCTTGGAGAAGCCGCCGGTGCCGCGGCCGCAACACTTCGTTCGTGAATGAACAAGCGCTGATGCACATGAATCAGCAGTCAACAAGAAGAGGTTCACAATGGCGAAGATCTGGATAGAGGCGGAATCATTTTCGGAACTCGGCGGCTGGGTGATCGATCAGCAGTCGATGGAGCAGATGGGTTCGGCGTATATCATGGCGCACGGCATGGGCGTTCCGGTGGCGGACGCTAAAACGACATGCTGCATTACTGAATCCGGAGCGTGGACAGTCTGGGTACGCACGCGCGACTGGACGGCGGTATGGAAACGCGGAAAACCCGCAGGTATTTTTCAAGCACACATTAACGGGACTGCGCTCCCTGAAACGCTCGGCACCAATGGTGAAGCATGGGGCTGGCAGAAAGCCGGGACCGTCACGCTGCATAAGGGAGATGCAGCTATTGCACTGCACGTCCTGAGCGGCTTCAACGGCCGGTGTGATGCGATCTATCTGACGACTGACCCCGATGAGCTGCCGGAAAACGATACTGAAAGACTCGCCGAATTCCGCAGAACGGTAACGAACACCGTCTGCACGGACGATCCTGTCGAATATGATCTTGTGGTCGCCGGCGGCGGAATGGCGGGCATCTGCACGGCGCTCGCGGCTATCCGTACCGGTTCAAAAGTAGTGCTGATACAGGACAGGCCGGTATTGGGCGGCTGCAACAGTTCAGAGATACGCGTAGGTCTCGGCGGATTTGCGCACACGGAGTACTATCCGAACCTCGGGAATATCGTTACGGAGATAAGCCCCGTCATGGGCGGACCGGGAACGTATCCTGATGCGCGTTACTATGAAGACGAACGGAAAGAGAACGTATTTTCACTGCATTCCGGCAGCGGTGCAAAACTCGCGCTCAATGAACGTGTCATCGCTGTTGAGAAGGATACAAACGATCCCCGCCGCATACGCGCTTTAATTACGCGCAATATCCGCACAGGGGCGGAGACACGTTACCGGGCACGGAATTTCGCCGACTGCACGGGCGATGCCATTGTCGCGCGGATGATGGATGCGAAACTCATGTACGGGCGCGAGTCACAGGCGGATTTCAACGAATCGCTCGCGCCGGAAAAAGGCGATAACCAGGTCATGGGCATGTCGGTGCTGTGGGGTTCCAGAAAAACCGCACAGCCGTCATCCTTTCCGGACATCGACTGGGGCATACCGTTTAATGAAGAGAACGCATACTATATCCGGGGTGCGGATTGGGAATGGGAAACCGGACAATACCGCAATCAGGCCGATGAAACCGAATATATCCGCGATTACGGGATGATGGCGATCTATGCGAACTGGTCATATCTGAAAAATCATTCGCGGCGGAAAGCTGAATGGTCCCACGATACGCTTTCATGGGTATCGCCCGTCGGCGGCAAACGTGAAAGTTACCGCGTTGTCGGCGACTATGTTCTTAATCAGAACGATATAGAAAACCGCGTCATCCATCCCGACGCCACAGCCGCAATGACCTGGAGCATCGATCTGCATTTCCCCGACCCGGAGAACGCGGCGAAATTCAAGGAGCCGTTCCGATCCTGCGCTTATCACCGAGGTATCGGAAAACCATACCCGGTGCCGTATCGCTGTCTGTACGCAAAAGATGTCACCAATCTTTTTCTCGGCGGCCGCATCATCAGCGCCTCGCATGTCGCGTTCTCCTGTGTGCGGGTGATGCGTACGCTCGGCATACTCGGCGAAGTCATCGGTATGGCGGCAAGTATCTGCGCACAAGAGCATGCAGATCCGCGTGATATCTATGGAAAGCATTTCGATAAGCTCAAGGCAATGATGGAAAAAGGCGTGCCGTCACCGGTCTATCATGCCTATGACTGCGATGATTCGGAATCGTATCACTTCAAGGAACTCGGATTCATCCATATCAACACGCCTGATGCTGCCGCCAAGAAGTTCGGCGACCCGGCACTGGCACAGCGGATAAAAGCGCTCAATGTCAGACACAAAAATGGAGCTTCATAACCACCGTCATCTATACCTGCTATTGACTGGACACACGGGATTGTCTATACTGTGAACATCGTCGGCAGGAGGCGCAGTATGGATCGAAGACAATTCCTCAGATACACAGCTGCGGCTGCGGGTTCTCTTGCTGTGACACAGCTGTTCGGCGATACCGCCGCACGACAGAAACCGAACATCATCGTCATGCTCGCCGACGACATGGGATTCTCCGATCTCGGATGCTTCGGAAGCGAGATTGAAACACCGCATCTCGACGGCCTCGCCGCAAACGGCGTGCGCTTCACTCAGTTCTATAATTGCGCACGCTGCTGCCCCTCGCGCGCGGCTATACTCACGGGACTGTATCCGCACCTTGCCGGTGTCGGACACATGACGGAAAAGGGCGATACGCCCGGCTATCTCGGACATCTCAATGACCGCTGTGTCACCATTGCCGAGGTGCTCAAGCCCGCGGGATACGAAACGATAATGACGGGTAAATGGCATGTGGGGCAGAACCAGGGTGTTACGCCGAAACTCCGCGGCTTCGACCGGAGCCTCAATTCCGCGGCGGGCGGTTTTTATTATCCGTCAGGTAAAAAGTCGACGCTGTACCGAAACGGCGAGGAGATACCGGCGGGATCAAAAGACATTCCCGCGGACTGGTATTCCACCGATCTCTGGGTTGATCAGGGCCTTTCATTCGTCGACGAGGCGCGAACATCGGGCAAACCGTTCTTCTGGTATCTTGCACATAATGCGCCGCATTTTCCATTACAGGCGCCGGCAAAGGATATCGCGAAATACCGCGGCAAATATAAGACGCGCGGATGGGACAAGCTCCGCGAGGATCGTTACAAAAAACAGAAAGCGCTCGGTATCATCAATGAACGCTGGCCGCTCTCGCCGCGTCCGGACGAAGTGAAAGCGTGGGAAACGCTCAGCGAAGAGGAAAAGGACCGCTTCGATCATATCATGGCAATATACGCCGCGGTGGTTGACCATCTCGACCAGTCGGTGGGGCGTCTCATCGCCGGACTTAAGGCCCGCGGCATTTTTGAGAATACGCTTATCATGTTCGTATCGGACAACGGCGGCAACGCGGAATCCGGTCCGAACGGGAAACTTTTGGGAACGAATCCCGGCGCCGTGAACTCTACGGTGTTCTGCGGTCAGTCATGGGCAACGCTTGAGAACACGCCGTTCCGCCGCTACAAGCATTATGACCACGAGGGCGGCATATCGTCACCGTTCATAGCACACTGGCCCAACGGCATCGCCGCACGCGGTGAACTGAGAAGCGATGCCGGACACTTCATCGACATTCTGCCCACCTGTGCCGCTGCGGCCGGAGCTGTGTATCCGACAGAACGCGCCGGTAACGCGGTGTATCCGCCGGAGGGAATATCGCTTCTGCCGGCATTCGCCGGGACGAAGCAGACGCCGCGGCGCATATTCTGGGAACATGAAGGCAATGCCGCGGTGCGTGACGGCGACTGGAAACTCGTACGGCTCGGCGAGAAAGGCCCTTGGGAGCTCTATAATCTGAAGGATGACCGGACGGAACTTGTCAATCTCGCGGAGAAGGAAGGTGCACGCGCGAAAGAGTTGTCCGCGGCATGGGATGCGTGGGCGCTGCGCGTCAATGTGACGCCGCGAACCGGGCATAGTGCTGATGACGATTCGGAGAATGAAGACAAAAAGACTGCAGACAAAAAAAGTACAAAGAAGAAGAAAAAAACAACCGGAACACCATGACGGGGTGTTTACACCATCCGTTCTATCGACGCTTTTTTTGTTTCGTACATTCTGCCGAGGTCGAGGGATATCGCTTCATCGCAGAGTGAGACTGCCTTTTCGAATTCACCGTTGTTCACCGCGATCGTGATCGCACGGTCAAGGAACCGTATCGATTGACGGTAATCGTTGAAACTTCTCTCCGCCTCTTCCCGGGCCGCGTCGAGATACACGTGCGCCTGAGCGATCGCCCCGGAGCAGGTTTCCATGTCTTTGTCTTTGAATGCGGCATCTGCGAGCAGATCATAGATGAAAAACTTCACCGCGTTGGGGATGGAATTGAACTTATCAAGAAATCGCGCGAGATATTTCTTCGCATCGGCGGGAGACTGCGCGTTTGCCTCCGCGTAGCCGGAAAATACATCAGCCAGTATCTCCTCCGGTGATTTCTGTACCGGTTCTCTTCTTTTGTTAGCCATATCGGTCAGTATAGCGCTTCATGGTGTTACGTCAAGTAAATTTTTAAGAACCTCGTTATACTTGAATTTCTATACCTTTCATATATAGTATTCTGAAACGAACGCAGGGATGCTTATGAATATTGACCCGTTCATACTTGATATCATCACCAATCCGTGGTTCATCGCCATCGCGAAATACGTCGTGCTGTTCGCGTTCATCCTCGTCTGGGTCGCATATTTCACGCTTGCGGAACGGAAATTCGCCGGGTTCATTCAGGACCGCTTCGGCCCCAACCGCGCAGGCCCGTTCGGCATGTTCCAACCATTCCTCGACGGCTTCAAGCTTTTCACCAAGGAATCGTTCGTTCCCGCTGAAGCGGTGAGCAAAATACTGTTCGTCGCGGCTCCGTTCGTCAGTTTCACCGTCGCGCTCATCGTCTGGGGCGCCATCCCGTTCGGCGATGCGTTCATTTTCGGCGATGTCACCGTCTCCATGCAGCTTTACGATCCGAACATCGGCGTCATCTTCTTTCTCGCGGTAGGCTCACTGGGGCTTTACGGCATCATGCTCTCCGGCATCGCCAGCAACAACAAATATTCGCTCATGGGCAGCGTGCGCGGCGCGGCGCAGATGATAAGCTACGAATTGACGCTCTCGCTCGCGCTCATCGCGGTGATACTCATGAGCGGCGAGGCGACACTCGGCGGCATCGCGCGGCAGCAGTCGGAAACGCTACTCGCATTCGGTTCGGTGAAACTGCCGGGCTATAACGTGATTAAATACTTTCCCTTCGGATTTTTTGCATTCGTCTTTTATATCATCGCCATCTACGCCGAAAACGGCCGTACGCCGTTCGACCTTCCCGAATGCGAGAACGAACTCGTTTTCGGGTATCACACCGAGTATTCGGGCATCAAGTTCGGCCTCTTCTACCTCGGCGAATACATGAACATGATAACCAACTCGTTCCTCATCTCGATACTCTTCTTCGGCGGTACGCATGTTCCGTTCTTTCAGGACGCGGTACAGTCGCTCCCGCATAATATCGCCGTTCTCATCGGTATTGCGGCACTCATCGCCAAGGCCGGATTTTTCAGTTTCCTCTTCATCTGGGTTCGCTGGACGATACCGCGTTTCCGCTACGACACGCTCATGAACCTCGGCTGGAAGCGGCTGTTCCCGTTCGCGCTGGCGAATGTATTTGTCATCGCAGTCCTTGAGGTCGCGCTGCCGCTCATATCCGCAGCTGCGAAATAGCGCGGAATATCCGGACGCGCATTGTCCGTTCATGAAAAAATACGGCGTCTTCAAAGTCATCATACTCGTGCTCGGCGCGGTCCTCGCCGCCGGCATAACCTGGCGTCTTGTGAAAACCGGTTTCTACTTTCAGGACCTGCTGTCACAGCACGGTCTCTATTTCATTGCGGGTGCGCTCCTCTTCGCCGCCATAAGCCAGTTCCTGCCGCTCCCGTCGGCGGTATACGTGTTCGGGCATGAGCTTACGCATGCGTTCGCGATAGTCCTCTGCGGCGGACGGGTGACATCGTTCAATGTGCGGTCGAACGGCGGCATGGTCACCACGAACATGAGCAACAGTTTCATCGCGCTCGCGCCGTATTTTCTGCCCGTCTATATGGTCATCGTCATCGCCGCATACAACATCATCGATATTTTCATACCGCTCGGGACATATATGCCGCTCTATTACGTGCTCCTCGGGTTCACGTACGGATTTCACCTCGGATGCACCGCGGTATTTGCCCGATCGTATCAGCCGGACCTGAAGGATGAAGGCCTCGTTTTTTCCTTTGCGATGATATACCTTGCAAACATCATCGTGCTGACCGCGGTGATGAAGCTGCTGCTTCAGAATTTCGATATTATCGGATTTTATTTCACCGCGGGACGCGACATCATGGCTGCCGGAAAGGCTTTTTTCGCATGGTTTTCCGCGCGCTGAAAGCAGTGCTTACTGCGCGTTATGCAATATATGGGGCAACGACTTCGGACATACGGCGATATGCCTCAAATGTCACATGAGTGCCGTCGGGCTGAGCGCATTCCGCCGCCAGCTGCCCGGTTTCGTCCTTAACGCGACTGTGATAATCGAGAAATCCTGCGGCATTCGACTTCGCCCAGTGCGCCAATGTTCCATTGACAGATACTATCTTATCCTGATATTGAAAACGGTCCCAGCTGTCGGGTTTTCGCAGCGGCAGTATGCTTGAAAGATATACCTTGATGCCCTGTGTGGTCATCATACCGGCAACAGCCTCGATGTGTTCCAGAATAACGGACTCCGGCTCCTGTATGCCGTTGATGCCTATCATCATAAACACTCGTTCGGGCCGGTACGGCAGCACGTCATCATTCAGCCGGTCATAGAGGCCGTAGATATTGTCTCCGCCGATACCGCGGTTAAGCAGACTGTGATTAGGGAAAAATTCACTCAGCGGCCACGCATTGGTGATGGAATCTCCGTAGAAAATATTCTTGACCTGTCCTACAAGCGGACGAAGCGCGCGGTAGTTCTGCAGCTCACGCCATCGGTCCCGCGTTTCATAGAATGCGCGGATTGCGGCTAGTTTTTCAGGCTCAAACATATGATCTCCCTGTATTGCGCATTCACATCGCTAGTCATTCCTGCTTCTGACGCGATAATGCTTCGGCGTCATACCGACGGAACGTTTAAAGATACGGTTGAAAAACGATATGCTGTTGTAGCCCACATCGAGCGCGATATCGAGGATGGGTTTATCGCTGTTGCGCAGATGTTCGCATGCCTTCTGTATACGAAGCTCGTTGACATATTCGAACACGGTATAGCCCGTCTCCTGTCTGAAAAAACGCGACAGATAGGACGGATTGAGCGACACCGTGGCGGCAATATCATTAAGCTCGGGCGACAGCGCGTAGTGTTCGGAAAGATAATCCATTATTTTTTTGATATGCTCATCCCGGGAAACATCGCGCGGCGTGATGCGCGCATGCCGGGCGCCCTCCGCCGCACGTATCACGTGTATGAGAAAACTGCCGAAGGCGCTGCGTGTCGCGGTTTCAAACCCGTGCGCTTTCCGCTTCATTTCCATGACGATATTCTCGACAATGCGCCGCACATAGAGCGCCTGCGCCGGCGGCATGGAAACCGTGGTCACATCACGATCCTCGCGCTCTATCAACCCTGCGAGAAACGTGTTTTGTACGCATTCCGTGTATTCCGCCGGAGCGAATATGCCGCGAATGAATTCCGCGTTCGTAATCATGTTGACAATCGAAATCTCGCGTTCAATCGAATAACTGTGCGGCGCACCCCGCTGGATAAAGTAGACGTCGCCGGTGCGGATGCGGCGTTTGCGGGTGAGTGTTTTATGCCAGCCGCGGCCGGACAGCACGAAAACGATCTCGAGAAAATCATGGTCGTGAAATGAGTGGTAATCGCCGCTGTGGGCATAGGTATGCGCAAAAAAGGGAAAGCGCTCGGAGTAGAAATTTTTCGCACTCAGATGACCGATTTTCGCCACGCGGTTACCTCGGCGGCGATTATACCATAGGCTTTAAAATAACAAAAGGACGCCCCCGCGCGGAGGCGTCCTTTGTAACAACTACCCTCGAAAAAAGAAACTGCCCGGATATTAGCCGAGAAGCTTCATCACAACCTGACTTTTGGTGTTCGCCGAAGCGAGCATTGATGCGCCTGATTGGGTTAAGATCTGGTTCTTGACATATTCGACCATCTGAGCGGCCATGTCGGTGTCGCGGATGCGGCTTTCAGCTGCAACGGTATTTTCCGCCGCTATCGAGAGACCGCGAACGATGTGTTCCATGCGGTTCTGATATGCGCCGAGTTCAGCGCGCTGAGCAACGACTTTGCCGATAGCCTGGTCAACGCGGCCGAGCGACTGGTTCGCCTTGTTCACGGTCGAGATGCTGACCGCATCAGTCTGCGTGCCTGATGAGCTCTTGATGCCGAGAGCGGTGGCGGTCATGGTGCCGAGATACACCTGGATGCGCTGGTCGACGTTCGCGCCTACATGGAACGCCATGGTCTGTGCGTTCGCCTGTTTGCCGAAACGGCCGGTCATCATGTTCATCTTGTTGAATTCCGCATGTGATGCGATGCGGTCGACTTCGTCGATAAGCTGGTTCACTTCTTTCTGGATGAGTCCGCGGTCCTCATCGCTGTAGATGCCGTTGGACGCCTGGATCGAAAGTTCGCGCATGCGCTGCAGGATATCCTGCGTTTCGCCGAGATAACCTTCGCTCGCCTGAATGAACGAAATTCCGTTCTGAGCGTTCTTGGTCGCGGCGTTCAAACCGCGAATCTGCGAACGCATCTTCTCGGATACCGCTAGGCCGCTGGCGTCGTCGCCCGCCTGGTTGATCCGCATGCCGCTGGCAAGTGCGCGGATCGATTTGTCTGTGTCAGTTGTCACGAACTCGAGCTGCCGGTTCGCAAAAAGTGCAGACATGTTGTGGTTGATAATCATTCAACTACCCTCCGTGTGTCATTATGCCCGGGTATCCCACCCGGTTATTTATGTGATTCATCGCTGAAACAACTAGCCGTACGCTCGAACTATCCCATGCCGTCCTATCCCGAACGGCGTCGCATACGAATCATTCTTCCATCAATGAGCACACATGAATATAATACCACTAAAGAATAAAAAAGTAAAGCCGATAGCGCATAAAAAGCACGTTTTACCGCGGTTCTATGTTATGTTAACTGTTTTGTTTTGCCGATCGAGCCGACAGCTTTCCGGTGAAAAACCCCCGTGCGAAACTGACACCGTAGACGACATGCGAGACCACGATACCCGCGAATTTCACCGCAAACCCCGGGACCGACATCGTAACAAGAGATGACAATGTCACACAGATAACGTATATGGCAAGCGGCGCGAGCGCGAACACCGCTGCAGCCGGCACAAAAACCGACAGAACCGGGGCGGCAATAAGATACAGCACAAACAGGGATGGAACGAAATAGGACGGCACCAGCGAATTGCCGGCGACGGTGCGCACCAGAACACCGCGCTGTCGTGCAAATGCCGCAAGCTGACGGCAATGCCCGGAAAAAAGCCTTTGCCGATGCTGCGACACAATGACTTCAGGCGTATAGAGAATAGCCCCTTTATTATCGATGATCTTCTGACAGAATATGGCATCCTCTCCGAAGGGCACGGCATCATAACCGCCTATCGCGATGAAGAAATCTTTCCTGATAAAAAAATTGCAGCTTGGAAAATCATTCACTCGCCGGGGACGATCCAGCATATACCGGTACCGGTAATTACCCGATACCAGTACGCTCGACAACACAGCCCCGCCCAGCATGCTCCAGAAGTCGTCATCGACTGCATTGATCGCAGGGCCGCATACCGCTTTCTCCTCCGACGTGTACAAAGCCCGCAACGCATTCGTCATCCAGTTGTGTTCGGGATATGATGCATCGTCGAGAAACGCAAGCACGGCACCTTTCGCGGACCGGGCACCGATGTTGCGCTTTTCCGCGAATGTCACCGCGCCGGTCGGGACGATGCGAACACGGCGGTTGTGAAAACTCACCGCGCTGTTCTTCTCAGCCTTATCGGGCAGGATGATTATCTCGAAACGATCATAGTCGCCGGCGATGATGGCGTCAACGGTCTGTGAAAGCCGTTTGTTCATGCGCCCACTAGGGATGATTATGGATACCAGCGGACGTTCACGTATCTCATCGAAAAGCTCGTCATAATAGCGGAGGATCATATGTCGAAAGAGAATGGCCATGGTGTCGTAGAAGGTGCGCCAG
The DNA here is from genome assembly GCA_016214035.1 of Spirochaetota bacterium. Taxonomy (GTDB): domain Bacteria; phylum Spirochaetota; class Brachyspiria; order Brachyspirales; family JACRPF01; genus JACRPF01. The sequence goes on from JACRPF010000020.1 coordinate 242,963, forward strand.
ACGACGCCGATACGCGGAAAACGCATATTGCGGATAGCGAGCAGATTCACCGGAGCGTCGACAATGCGGTAGCCCTGCCGGTGCGACGCGGCGAGTATCTCAAGATCGAACGCGAACTGCTTGACAAGCACACGGGGGAAAATCCGCGTCAGCACGCCGCGTTTGAAAAGCTTGAGTCCCGTCTGGGTATCGCGTATAGGCAGGCGGAAAAAAATCTTGATAAAGTAATAATAAATCGTTGACGCGATGCGCCGGTTGAGCGAATAATTTATTTTCGATTCAGGATGACGTTTTGAGCCGATGACGACGTCGGCGTCAGTCTCCCGCATGATCTCGAAAAAGCGTTTCAGCTGTCCCGGCTCGAGCTCCATGTCGGCATCGCAGAGCGCGATGTAGCTCCCGCGCGCATGTTCGAACGCTCGTTTCAGCGCGTAGCCCTTGCCCCTGTTGATCGGATACGTCACCACACGAATGATGTCCGGAAAACGTTTTGCCGCAGCTCGCATCGAGGCAAGTGTCGCGTCGCTGCTTCCGTCGTTGCAGGCGACGATCTCGAAATCGGCCATGAAGCGGCGGAATATCGCCACACCCTTGATGAGATTGGCCTGTATCGTCGCTTCCATATTGTATACGGGAATGAGTATGGATACTTTTTCCTTTATCATATCACGCCTTCTTCGTGAGCGGATGGATGTAGATCTTGCCGGTACCGCGCCGCTTGGCGTTCTTGAGCGCGATGATCGCTTCGTGGACGGGTGAATCCTTCTGGTCCATCCTGAATGACCGCAGATATTTATTGCAGGAAATGCCGAGACAGGCGGTGAATTTCACGCGCACTCCGTCGACATCGATCTCGCACTGTTCGATGGCGCTGCGAAGCCGTTCGGCGATGGGTTCGATGAAATCCTCACGCATGCGTTTATACGCGACAATGAACGCGTCATCGGCGAAACGGGCAACGATATCCTCTTTGCGGGAATGGTCGCCGACGATGGCCGCCAGTTCAAGGAGCACTTTGTCACCGATGGCGCGCCCGAACTCGCTGTTAATCGTGTCGAGGTGATCGATGTCATAGAGAAAAAGCACGACGGTCTCTTCAAACCGGACCGCCTCGTAAATGAGCGCTTCGAGCCGGTGGAGGAATTCGCGCTGGTGCAGGAGCCCGGTAAGCATGTCGGTGGATCGTTCCGCCTCGAGTTTCTCCTCGAGAACGGAAACGCGCTCATCCTTCTCCTTGAGTTTTGCCTCAATCTGTTCGAGGCTCACTTCAAGCGTCTCAATCCGCTCGCCGCGGATGTTGTTTTCATTGATGTGCGATCGTATCTTCAATCCGATATACACTTTGGTAAGGAAGTCTATCTCATCGAACGGAATGAAGATGAACCCGTCGACACTGATATTCATGCCCTGGTCGATAAACTCTTTTGTCTTGTACGGCGTTGTGAGAAGAATAACCGGAACATTCGGATGTTCGTTCTTGATGCGTTCGGCGATCTTCATGCCGAGACCCTGATTGATGTCCGCATCCAGAAGCACGAGATCGGGCTTTACCTCGGGTATCATATCATACCCTTCGCGTCCGTCGATAGACTTATGCGTAACATGCCGCCGGTCGGTGAGCAGCGCGGTCATGCGCTCCAGTGTCTCTTTTCGCTGTTCGATGATGAGAATTGTCGCCATTGCTTCCTAATGATCCCCGATTATTTTCTTATTCTACATAGTACAGTGATATTTGTAAAGACGGCCGTTACGCATATTTCATTATCGGCACGGCAGAAAAATGCTAAACAATACTTGGTTTTATAACGATAATATGTATAGCGGCATCGTCTGCGAACGTATATGCCGATATTTTCTCCGGAGGATCACGACATGGATCTGGCAACAATTATCGGCATTGCGTTGGGCTTTGCGGGTCCGATCATCGGCTTCCTTATGGAAGGCGGCCATTTCTCGGGACTGTTCGGCACCAGCGCCGCGCTCATCGTGTTCGGCGGTACCATCGGGGCGACGGTCGCATCGTATTCAATAAAAGATATCATGAAAGTGCCGCAGCTGCTCATCGAGGCGATAACGCTGCACGCCGATGTGCAGAAAGAGCTGCTTGAGATATTCGTCACCATGTCGGAAAAAGCCCGTCGCGACGGCCTTCTCAGCCTCGAGACCGACATCGAGGAAGGGCTGGCCGGTGCGAAATACGACCCCATGCTCGTCAAGGGACTGAAACTCGTCGTGGACGGCACGGAGCCCGAACTGGTCCGCAACATGCTCAACGACGAGATCTATACGTTCGACGAAGAGAAAAAGAAGGAAGCGCTGATATTCCAGACGGCCGGCGGTTATTCACCGACGCTCGGCATCGTCGGCACGGTCATGGGACTCATCCACGTGCTCGGCAATCTCAGCAGCGCGGACTCCTCGAAACTCGGGGGCTCCATCGCGCTCGCGTTCATCGCCACCCTGTACGGCATCTCGTTCGCCAACCTTGTATATCTGCCGATCAGCAGCAAACTGAAGATCAAGGCGCTGCAGCTGAAACGCGAGAAAGAATTCATCATCGAAGGCGTGCTGTCGATACAGGCGGGACACAATCCTCGCATCGTACGTGAAAAACTCGAATCACTCATGGTGGATCACAAGCCGTCGAAAGAAGCGAAGAAGGAAGACTGAGCGTAAAGGAACGGTCAAATGGCGTCTAAAAAACACGGTGAACCTGAAAAAGAAGAAAATCTGGAGCGATGGCTCCTTACCTACGCTGACCTTATTACACTCCTCATGCTTTATTTCATCATCCTGTACTCGATGAGCAATGTCAATAAACACAAGTACGATGAACTGGCCCGCGCGCTGTCGATACAGTTCGGCGGCGGCAAATGGATATTCTCAAGCACATCACCCGTCGATGCCCGCGGGTCGTTCGACAAGACGTTCAATCCGAACAAGGCACTGCCCGCTTCGCGCGGACGCAGCCGCACCGAGATGTACTATTCCAAAGCGATCTCCATGTTCATTCCCGAAATACAGACAAAGAAAATGCAGGTTACGTTCACCGAGCGGGGCGTTGTGATCACACTCGGGGCGGATTTTTATTTCCAGCCGGGGGCGGCTGAACTCACCCGCGAGGGGCGGAATGTACTCGAACGGCTGTCCACATTGTTCGAGGGGGTATCGAATAATATCCGCATTGAAGGACACGCCGACAGCGACCAGATCGTCGAGGGCGGCGCAACGGCACGGCGATATCCATCGAACTGGGATCTTTCCTCGGCGCGGGCCATCTATGTGCTCAAGCGGCTTGAGGACGGCGGCGTTGACCGCATGCGTCTGGCCGCGACCGCATACGGCGACACCAAGCCCATTGACACAAGCGACAATCCATCAGCCCGCGCGGCAAACCGGCGTATTGAGATAATCATCCAACGCGACGAATAGCGCGAGCCTTTTTCAAATCTTATTCATTCCGGCAATATCCCTGCCTCCATGAAGCTGCGGGTAATAACTGCATCGGTTGAATTCCGGCGGCTCGACAAACTCGAGCGCGAGTACCGCGACATTGGCAATCCTGTCGGGCGACATCTTCGGAAGGTCCTTCAGGATGATGCGCTGCCCGCGCTGTTCAAATGAGACCGGCGTATTGTCCTTGATGAGCGTAACGTTCTTGAGCTTGGTCGCAAATCCGCCGATGGCCATGGTGCCCGCGTCCGGCCATATCCAGTTCCAGAAATATACCGTAGCGCCGTCGACGCTTGTTCCGCACACACCGTTTGCGGCGCGGTATTTCGATTTTTCTTTTTTACCGTAAACCGCGGCGCTGTTCTCGGCAAGCCATGCGCCCACCGTGGTGAGCGGGGCAACGGCGTCTTCGGGAACCGACCCGTCCGGCTTCGGCCCGATGTTAAGGAGGAGATTCCCCTTCCCCGCGGTGGCCGTGTTGAGCATCTTGAGTATTCGCTGCGGCGAATAACTGTACGGCGCGGCCTGTTCGGCATCCACATATCCCCAGCTGATGTCGTTGAACGTCATGCAGGCTTCCCAGTCGCGTTCTTCCGGCGTCACATGACCTTCCGGCGTACCGAGATCCTCGGGTAGTTTGCTTCTATTATTAATGATGATATCGGGTTGAAGTTCACGAACCATCTTGTTAAGCTCAAGCGAATCCCAGCCTTCCCACGACTCCATGGGCGCCGACACGTCATACCAGAGTATATCAATTTTCCCGTAATTCGTCATAAGCTCGCGGTTGATGTCCTTGATATAGTTCGTGAAACGTGCACGCGCGGCGGTATCGAATGCGCAGCGCCATCCGTCGGGATGATGCCAGTCCATGAGCGACGAATAAAAACCGATGCCGAGCCCGAACTCGCGGCACGCATCCACGAACTCGCGGACGATGTCGCGTTTCGGGCCGAGGTTCATCGAGTTGTACGGGTTCGCCTTCGAGTCCCAGAGGCTGAAACCTTCATGATGGCGTGTGGTCATCACCATGTATTTCATGCCGGCTTTTTTCGCCAGCGCCGCCCATTCGCGCGGGGCACCGGGCTTCGGATTGAACGTCTGCGCGAGTTTTTCATATTCGGGGATGGGATAGTTCTCAATGGCCATCACCCATTCGTTCCTGCCCACCTGTGAATAGAGACCATAATGGATGAACATGCCGAATCGCGCGTCGCGCCACCATTTCATCCGCGCATCACGCGTCTCTGCCGTGTGTTTCTCATATTCCGATCTGCTCATGTCCGCTAATTTCATAACTGCTCCCGGTGTTCCCTGACGTTTTTCCGGCACCTATCGCCGATGCAGAAAAGATATCTACACGCGGGACATCGGGAAACGGATATGATTGACATTTTTGGGTAGTATGTTGACATCGGATATTGAAAAGCCCGCTATTTCACCACGATATTCACGAGCTTTCTCGGGACAAAGATCACTTTCACGATAGTCCTGCCGGCGATATGATCTTTGACTTTCGGGTCGGCAAGCGCGATCTCCTTCACACGCGCCTCATCCGTATCGATGGCTATCCGTGCACTGCCGCGCAATTTTCCGTTCACCTGGAATACGACAGTGACCTCATCGTTCGCTGCAAGTTCTGTGTTGTATGCCGGCCACGGCTGCTCGGCGGTGAATCCGCTCTTGCCGAGGTGCTCCCAAAGTTCGTCGGCTGTATGCGGGGCTATCGGCGCAAGCAGGAGCGGAATAATTTCCAGCGCCTCAGATGCGAGCAGTGCTTCATGCTCCGTCGGCGTTCTTCCTTCAAGCGAATTACGGAACACTGAAAGTTCGTTGGTGTATTCCATGAGCGCGGCGATTGCCGTGTTGAAATGAAACGCCTCGATGTCGTCGCCCGCTTTTCGTATTGTCTGATGCAGTTTCCGTTCAAGCGCACGTTCAGTGTCGGTAAGTTCCGTCAGCATGTCCACAAGCGATGTCTTCCAGCCGCTACGAAAGTGCGGAAGCAGATCATACCAGATACGCCAGACGCGGAGGATATACCGGTTTGCCGATTCAACCCCGCCCGCATCCTTCCATAAAATGGTATCCTCGAAGGGTGCGGCAAAAAGTATATACAGACGAAGCGCATCGGCGCCATAACGTTCGGCCATCTCATCCGGCGTCACCACATTTTTGAGGCTTTTGCTCATCTTCACCCAGCGGTATTCCCATTGCGCTTCCGGTATGGATGTCTTTTCTTCAGGCTTCAGTACTTTCCAATTACCAAGCGGTTCATCCGCGGCAGCATCATCACCCTCCGATTCACCGGTACTGATCCTCCGACCCGCAGTCCACGCAAGCAGCATGCCCTGATTCCGTAAGCGCGTGAACGGTTCATCGAAAGAAACCAAACCGGCATCATGCAGTACCTTCGTCCAGAAACGCGCGTAGAGCAAATGCATCACCGCATGTTCAGCGCCGCCGGAATAGAGATCAACCGGAAGCCAGTAGCGCATCGCCTCCGGGCTGAACGGCGCGGTGCTGTTCTTCGGATCTGCGAACCGCAGAAAATACCATGACGAGCAGGCGAAACCGCCCATCGTATCCGTTTCACGCTGCGCACTGCCGCCGCATTTCGGACAGGTGACATGTACGAAATCGGAAATACCAGCAAGCGGCGAAGCGCCGGTGCCGGTGGGCTGATATCGCTCGACATCGGGAAGGAGCACGGGCAGTTGATCTTCGGGCACGGATACCGCGCCGCATTTTTCACAGTGAATAATCGGGATCGGCGCACCCCAGTAACGCTGCCGTGAGATGAGCCAGTCACGCAGACGATAATTGACGACACCGTGTCCCATCCCTTTTTCTTCAAGCCAGCTGATGACCCTGCCTACCGTTTCCTTATTGTTGGGCGACCCCGTCATCGGACCGATACACATGACGCCTTCGTCGGCGACAGCGGCAGTCATCGTCTCCGCCGTTTGCGCCGCATCCTTCCTATAGACCAGGACTATCGGCAGCTCGAACTGACGCGCAAATTCAAAATCGCGCTGATCATGAGCAGGTACCGCCATGATGGCGCCGGTGCCGTAACCCATGAGCACGTAATCCGCTATATAGACCGGTATCTTTTCCCCGTTCACGGGATTCGTTGCGTATGCACCGATGAATACACCCGTCTTTTTTCTGCCTTCCGCCTGACGGTCGATATCCTTTTCCGCTGATACCGCCGCGATATAGCGCTTCACATCGTCTTTCTTATCCGGCGCCGTGATCGTTTCAACGAGCGGATGCTCCGGCGCCAGCACTATGAAGGTCGCGCCCCAGAGCGTATCGGGCCGCGTTGTGAACACGCGTATAGACTCGGCACTTCCGTCAAGCGTGAAGTCGACTGCGGCGCCTTCGCTTCGCCCTATCCATTCGCGCTGCATCATCTTGATGCCTTCCGGCCATTGAATAGCATCCAGACCGGAGATAAGTCTGTCGGCATAGTCGGTGATCCTGAAATACCACTGCGGCAGCGGACGCTTTTCAACGGCATGACCGCATCGCCAGCATTTTCCGCCCACGACCTCTTCGTTGGCAAGGCCTGTTGCGCACGACGGGCACCAGTTTATGGGAGCATCGGCGCGATAGGCCAAACCTCGTTTATACAGAAGGAGGAACAGCCACTGTGTCCAGCGATAATATTCCGGATGGCTGGAGTTGATCTCACGGCTCCAGTCGTAGGAAATTCCCACGAGATCAAGCTGACGTTTATAGTTGGCCGCATATTCGGGCACCATCTCCTTGGGATTCCGCCCCTGCTTTATCGCTTCATTCTCGGCCGGCTGTCCGAACGCATCCCACCCCATCGGCTGAAGGACGTTGTATCCCTGCATACGTTTGAACCGGGCGGTGACATCAACGGGAATATAGTTCTTGCAGTGGCCGATGCTGATACCGGCTCCCGAAGGATACGGGAAGAACACGAGTGCGTAGAATTTCGGTTTTGCACTGTCATTATCCGCGCGGAATAGATCATTTTCCCTCCATCGTGATTGCCATTTTCTTTCTATGTGTGCGTGCTCGTATTCCATGCGGGGTCCTCTATAAAAATGTTATCCGATTATACGAAAGAAACTAAAAATATCCATTCACCGCACTGCACGGATGACCCGATTTGCATTTTCATTTCATCATGGTACTATCGCCGCATGATAAAAAACCGCATCAGTGAAATATTCTATTCAATCCAGGGCGAAGGCTCGCTCACCGGCATGCCCATGGTGTTCATCCGCTTCACCGGCTGCAATCTTTCCTGCGACTTCTGCGACGAACCGACGCACCACAAGATGAAATATTCGCTTTCCGACGATGAACTTCTCGCCGTCGTCTCGGAATACCCCGCCCGTTCGGTATATCTCACCGGCGGTGAACCGTCGATGAGCGATAAAAATACGCTTATCAGAAAACTCAAATCCCGCGGATATTTCGTCGCCGCGGAGACGAACGGCTACCGTTTTGCGAATATCGCGAAGGCGGACCATATCGTCTATTCGCCGAAAGACTGGAACAGAATAAAAACGCACCGTTCTGTAAAAGAGATGAAGTGCATCGTAGATCGCGCAAGCGATGTGCGCAAGCTGCTGTCGCTTACGACAAAGCTCCCGATATTCATTCAGCCGAAAGCCGGTAAAAAAGGCGTCAACAGGGACGCCATTGACTTCTGCGTGGATCTGGTCAAAGAACATCCGCAGTTCAGATTGAGCCTGCAGACGCATAAGCTCATCGGGGTGCGGTGATGAAAAGGAATAAAAAGGCACAAGCGCAACGCGCACTCGTCCTCTTCTCCGGCGGTCAGGATTCAACCACCTGCCTCGGCTGGACGAAAAACCGGTACCGTGATGTACATGCCATCGCGTTCTCGTACGGCCAGCGGCACAGCATCGAGATACAACAGGCGCGCCGGATAGCGGCCACACTCGACGTTCCCATCAAAGTGGTCGACATCTCATTTCTCAAGGACATCGTCGTCTCGGCGCTCACGGGCACAGGCGATGTGAGCAAGCGACACCGCGACAATAAGAATCTGCCGGCGTCGTTCGTGCCGGACAGGAACGCGCTGTTCATCACGCTCGCACACGCGTATGCGCAGACCATCAAAGCAGATGTGCTCGTGGGCGGCATGTGTCAGACCGACTACAGCGGCTATCCGGACTGCCGCCGTCCGTTCATCACATCGCTCATAAAAACGCTCAACGCCGGAAGTGATGTGCATATCGCCATGCTCACACCGATAATGCATCTGACAAAAGCCGAGACCTTCGCGCTTGCGGCGGAAGAAGGCGTGCTTGATCTTGTGCTCAACGAGTCGCACACCTGTTATGAAGGCGACCGGAAAAAATATCCCTGGGGCAAAGGCTGCGGCACATGTCCTGCGTGTACATTACGTAAACGCGGCTATGAACAGTTTCTCAAAATAAAATAGCTGAATATCATTGACAGGACCGATCAGTACTGGCGGTCCGCGAGCATCCCTCGCAGTATCTTCACCGCTTTACCGGGACGTCCCCTCTCACCGCATAGCGAATAGATATCGCGAAAGATTACTTCAAGCGTACAGCCGCGCGCCGAATCGAGCGTCTTCTTCATGTGTTCCCGGAAACGCGCTTCATCGAACGCGCCCACGCCGATGAGCGTCGGGTCGGGTTTGCGCGAATAGATGACCTTAGAACCGCTGAGGCGTTCACCCATGAACGCTTCATCGCACCATGCGGAGATGGATACTTTCCGCAGGTTCGGCAAATGTGAAAGATGACTGTCCCAGATGGGATGCACCGGCTCGCAGCAGCCGTAATATACGAGTCCGAAATCCTTCGCAAGCTCATGGTACGCCGGGTAGATGATGTCGCCGTACATCTCCGGCGACACGGACACGGTCTCCTGCGAGTTCATGTTCACCCATATGTCCGGTGTCTTCACGCCGCTGTCGATGCTGCTGCCGCGCTTCGGCAGTTCATCGGTGAAGCCGTAACTGCCCGCCCCGGCATAGTGATTGCCGTTGTTAAGCGTCAGAAGCTTTTCATCCTCCATCCATCTGAAAAACCGCCGCGCATCGGCGACCATGAATGTATATAAATCCTTCACCTTTTCCGGCGTATCGATGAGCGCCATGAAATACCGTTCCATGCCCATAAGCTTGATGAATTTCGCCGAAAGCGACAGATACCATTCCACGGAACGGTTGACGATACGAACGTCGAGTATATCGCCAAGTATGTCTTCAGCAAATGCGACACGGGCGGCGGTGCGGTCACGGTCAACCGAGAACACCGACGGCTTCACGATATGCATATCCCGCGCCAGGTCTTCAATGGGGTTCTCGTCGTGATAGCCGAGATTCTCTCCGCGCGCGTCTTTCGCCGTGGTGCGCGCGATAGTAAGATCGAACTCTTTATGCCGTATATCCCACTCAACACCTATCCACGGTTCTATCACCTTGTCGTCGTCGACGAGTTCGTGATTGAGTATGGGTTCAAGGAGCTTGCGTTCTATGCGTGCCGCTTCCGGATGCTCACAGCGGAGCGGCGGCAGAAAGTCCGCGGCAAAACTGTTCGTTTCCATTACTATCATCGGCGTTCGAGACTTGAGCGCGTTATGCGCATACCAGCGCTTTCTGCGTTCGGCCATTACCGGAAGCTCCGAATATTCACGGTATTTTTTCGCCAGATTGCGCAGATATTCGCGTTCTTCTGCGGAAACCGGCGCCATAGTGCTCTTAACTGCTTCAGCGGTATGCATATGCAGCTCCTTGATATTAATGATATGTGATATATAGTATATCTATATTCACAATGGAATAGATAAATATCGTGATAATACCTATGGATTTGTGATATGGTGCAGCATCTCTGGGGCGTAACGATAGAGACCCGGACAAACCTTCTGCTTCCCCGTATGAGGCACGTCTATGGAAGCTCGGTGATGCCGCCCTATCATTGGGCCGGCAGAGACCGGAAAGAACGGTTCACGCTGTTCCAATATACGCTTTCCGGATACGGCTGTTTTTCAGACGATTCCGGTGAAATGCGTCTTTATGAAGGCGACGGCTTTCTGGTGAATCATGCCGATCCGGCATATGAATATTACTATCCCGGAAAAGCCAACGCACCGTGGGAAGTGCTCTGGTGTGTATTCGAAGGCGATGGTGTCCACGATGCCGTACAGGCAATCAACCGGCAGTACGGCTATGTGTTCTCGCTCCCGAAAACCTCACCGGCCATCCGAACGCTTCTCAGGTTCAATGACGGAACAATACGTACGACTGCACTCACCGCATCCGACAGCGCGCGGCTGGTGTCCGGACTGCTCTATGACCTCATCGGAACCAGGGAACACCGTGAAAAGAGCACGCCGTCATCGGACATCATCGAGCGGGCGCGTACGCTGCTCGGCGATACCGGAAAGCTGTACACCGCGTCATCATTGGCGCAATCGCTATCAATTTCACGCGAACATCTGAGCCGTGTATTCAGAACAGAGCTCGACATGTCGCCGTATGAATACATCATCAAACAGAAGATGGATCTGGCAAAGATCGATGTCCGTTACGGCAGCGACAGTTTCATCGTCATCGCGCGGCGTTATGGATTCTCGTCTCCGGCGCAGTTCGCGTCGCTGTTCAAACGCGCGACGGGGCTGTCGCCGCGGACATACCGCCGGGGCTCGTGAGCACCGTATTGCGATATAGCCGTAATTGGATATGATACTTCTATTGCACGGGAGGTTTTCATGAAATCAATGCTGCTTCGCATCGTGAATATACTGCTCATCATATCTGTGGTGCTTCAGGCTGCCACTATCATCGCCATCAAGGTGTTCGGCATATTCAATCTGCCGGGCGAGGCTCATGAATGGAACGGTTACGCCTTCGGTGTGCTGCTCATTGCGCACCTGGTGCTCAACTGGCCGTGGATACGAATGAATATACTCGGCCGGAGCAATGGCAAATAGCATGCAGCGTACAGTTACCCGGAAATAACGCATTGAAAATGGCCGGGAAACTGCACTGAAAGTATTCAAAATATTTTTCATTGAACAGAAACGGTGCATAACAGTCACGGCATGCGGTTGACAGCATCGATATTTCACCGGAATTGAAGTACGCTTTGGCATAGTAATTGCTTTTATACATGCACATCGAAGATTATTTCTATAAGGTGAATGTGCATTATGAAAATCGATTTTGCAAATACCGCCTGGGTATTGTTCTCGGCGGCGCTCGTGTTACTCATGACATTGCCGGCTCTCGCATTTTTTTACGGCGGGCTGGTAAAACGTAAAAACATCCTCAGCATACTGATGCAGTGTTTCATGACGCTCGCGGTGGTGAGCATACTCTGGATAACCGTGGGCTACAGTCTTTCGTTTGCGCCCGGTCTCGGCGGCCCCAACGGTGTGCTTGCCCCGTTCATCGGCGGCTTCGACTGGGTTATGCTCAAAGGCATTACCCCGCTCTCCGTGAGTCCATATACGATAATGCAGCCGCAGGCTCCGGTAGCGCACATCGCGTTTATCGTTTTCCAGATGATGTTCGCCGTCATAACGCCGGCGCTCATTATCGGCGCGTTCGCCGAGCGTATGAAATTCACGACGTATGTGGCATTCGTCATACTCTGGTCGCTCCTCGTCTATTTCCCGATGACGCACTGGGTCTGGGGCGCCGACGGCTGGCTTTCCGCCGCGAATCCCAAGGCTATATTTCCCGTGCTCGATTTCGCCGGCGGCGTCGTTGTCCACATCAATGCGGGGCTTGCGTCGCTCGCAACCGCCATCATTATCGGCAAGCGCAAGAATCTGAAGCCCACCCCGCCGCACAATCTGCCGTTCACCGTGCTCGGCGCCGGACTCCTCTGGTTCGGCTGGTTCGGCTTCAACGCAGGAAGCTCACTCGCCGCCGACGGTCTCGCCGCCAACGCGTTTCTCGTCACGAACACCTCGGCGGCCGCTGCGGCAATCGTCTGGGCGCTCCTCGATACGTTCTTCAGCAAAAAGCCAACGCTGCTCGGCATTTCCACCGGAGCCGTTGCAGGCCTCGCGTCAATAACACCCGCGTCGGGTTTTGTCACTATGCCGAGCGCGCTCGTCATCGGCATTGTCGCAAGCGTGATATGCTACATCTTCGTCGTCGTCATCAAAAACAAATTAGGCTACGACGATGCGCTTGACGCGTTCGGCGTACACGGCGTGGGCGGCATCTGGGGGTCGTTCGCGGCGGGCATTTTCGCCTCACCGGTGATACAGCCCGCGTATTCGGGGCTCGTGCACGGCAACATGAAACAGTTCCTGTCGCAGTCGGCGGGCATCGGCATCTGCATCGTATACGCCTTCGTCGTCACCTGGATCATCTATATGGTGCTCAACCGTGTCGCCGGTGTCAGAGTGGACGACAAGCAGGAGGCCATCGGCCTCGATCTCACACAGCACAATGAACGCGGCTATACGATAGTCGAATAACAAACGGAGTCAACCAATGTACATGGTCATCGCCATCATCCAGCCGCACCGTCTTGAGGAAGTGAAAGAAGCGCTCTATGCGGCCGACATACATCTTATCACGGTGAGCGAAGTGCTCGGCCACGGACGCCAGAAAGGCATTACGGAAGTGTACCGCGGCAATAAAGAAACGGGTAATCTGCTCCGGAAGATCCGGCTTGAAATTGCAGTGAACGTTGATTACCTCAACCCGTGCATACGCGCGATAACCGATGGCGCACGTACCGGCGAGGTGGGCGACGGAAAAATATTCGTGTATGAGCTGAAGGAATGCGTACGCATACGTACCGGTGAACGCGGATCGGTGGCCATCGGCTGATAACTGCCGGCAGATCATGCGTGAAAATAAAAAGCGCGACGGCGAACGATCATCATTCGCCGTCGCGCAACATACTACTATTTCACGTCGCTCAGAGAAATCCCGAGCGTTTCAGCAGCAGCGCTAGTTTCTGCACGGGGCTCATCAGATTGAAAAGCGTTTTCGGCTGCGAATAGCAGTCGGTATCCTCGCGTTCGTGTGGTTACGCCTTGACCTGTGTGGTCAGGAATGTCTGTATCGTCATCTGGCCAATCTGGTCCTGCAGCTCTTCAATGCCGTCCATGTGAGCGTCTTCATCGTTTAATATTTTCTGCAGGAAATCGCGCGTTGCGGCATCACGAACCTCGCCTGCGATAACAATGGCGTCGTTATACGCCTTGATCGCGCCTTCCTCGGCACTGTGGTCGTTCGCGAGCTGTTTCGCCACATCGCTGCCGATCGTAATCTTGCCGAGCACTGACACCGTCGGCAGTCCCTCAAGGAACAGAATCCTCCCGATGAGCATTTCCGCGTGCTTCATCTCGTCGATGGCCCGCTTCTCGAAATGCTTATGGAGTTTTTCATAACCCCAGTTGTCGCACATCTCCGAATGCACCATGTACTGATTGATCGCCGTCAGTTCGTCGGCGAGCAGTCCGTTGAGCGCCGCAATGAGTTTGTCGTTGCCTTTCATTTCTTTCTCCTCGTTCGTTTTTATATCTGCTTCCGATACAGATTTCAGTACATTGACGCGCATGCCTCTCGAGAACCACGCTACTATATATGCACCCTACTCTATGACCACGCCTTTTGTTACAAGTTCAGGATCGTTTTTCGCCAGCATACGCACATAGACATCCCCGTTAGCCGTATCAATGAGCACTTTCCGTCCCTCACTGCCGCCGAGATCACGGGCGGCGATGTTCAACTTCTCACGGGCGACAATACTGTCAAAAACATCGATATTACGAGCTCCGACGCTCGGCATACCGGTATGAAACGAACTCGCGCAACCGAACGCCTTCATCTCGATACTGCTTACCGGAACACCGGCGTCTTTGAATTTTTCCAGCATCATGTAGAACAGGAACGTGACGCAGTTCGCCTGATGCACTCCGCCGTACCGTGAGCTCGTGTGATGATTGCAGTGCGGAAGCACCGCATGCAGCATGCCCGCCATATGAATCGACGGCGCATACATCGTGAGCGCAAGACATGAACCGACAACGGTGATGATACGTTCCGGCTCCGTTGTCAGATAGTATTCCCCGATACCGAGATAATGTTTTTTGGTAAGCGATGCGGCAGGTACCGTGCCTGGCGGCTGTCCGATGTTCATAGTGTTTATACCACAGCCTCCGCAGCCACCGCGTTCTGGGCGAATGCAAGTTCATGCTCAGAGAACACCTTATCCGCATTCAGGATGATGACGAATGCGTCGTTATGCTTGCCGATGGCGTCGATATACTCGCCGCTCACGTTCATCCCCACTTTCGGCGGCGGTTCCGTCTGCGATGCATCGAGGCGTATTACCTCGCGGACGCTGTCGACGAGCGCACCGATGACGATCGCTTCCCCGTCATATGCCGTCTCCACGATGATGATCGCAGAATCGACGTTAAGCTCTTTTGCCGCAAGTTCGAATTTGAGCCTCAGATCGACCACCGGCACCACGCTCCCGCGCAGATTGATGACGCCGGGCATGAACGCCGGGGTCTTCGGCACCTTGGTTATCCGCGCCACCTCGAGCACTTCCTTCACCTTGAGCACCTCGAACGCGAATGCCTCATCGTTCAACCCGAAGGTAAGATACTGCTTTGATGCCGCGTCAGTTGTCTTTGTTTCCATGCGTACACTCCTTTATACCGCGTTCATAATTTCATTGAACTGCGTTCAGAACTTTTTATACACGCCGCCGGTTCCGGACGTACCGGAAACATCGTGATCTGTCTTCGATATTGTCTGCGATACTGCCGACTGGTCAGACTTTCCGTTCGTCTCTCCCTCCGGCAGTTGCGGCACTTCCTTCCGTTCCAGTCTCGCGCCGGCGTCCGTCTTGAAAAACGCTATGGTGTCCTCAAGCTGCATCGACTGTGATGAAAGCTCCTCAGCCGTGGACGCGACCTCCTCGGAACCCGCAGCAGCATCCTGGGCCGCGGCATTCACGTTCTGCACGGCGGCGGAAACCTGCTGCACTGAATTATTTATCTGCTGAACCGAATTATTAATCTGCTGCGCGCTGCTGCTCTGTTCAGAACTTGCGGCGCTGATCTCGGCGACAAGCTCGGACGTTTTCTGTATATCGGGCACCAGTTTCGTGAGCATCTCGCCCGCCTTCTCGGCAACCTGGACGCTTTTCTTGGAAAGTACGCCAATCTCACCCGCCGCGCGCTGGCTTCTGTCCGCAAGTTTCTGCACCTCGCTCGCGACAACCGCAAACCCCTTGCCGTGCTCGCCGGCACGCGCAGCCTCGATGGATGCGTTGAGCGACAGAAGATTCGTCTGCCGCGCTATTTCCTGTATAATCATGACCTTGTCCGCGATCTCTTTCATCGCCGCAACCGTTTCGTTGAACGCATTTCCTCCGTCCTTGGCGTCATTGGCGCTTTTCGCCGCAATCTTTTCCGTTTGGCGCGCATTGTCATAGTTCTGTTTTATGGTAGCGGTCATTACCTGCAGCGAAGTAGAAACGTCATCAATGGATGCTGAGACCTCCTGCACGGATGATGACACCTCCTCAACGCTTGTCGCCTGTCCCGCGGCGCTCGCCGATAACGTGTTGGCAGAATCGGAAAGCTGATTACTTCCCGCGCTCACCGTGGCGACTACATTTCGGATATCTTCAACGATCCGTGCAAGCTGCTCCGCCATCGACTGCGTCATGCGCGCAAGATCGCCGATTTCATCGTTCGCCCGCAGATGTTTTTCATTAATCTGAAGTGTTTCGCGCGCAGACCATATATCGCCCGATGCCACCATGCCGAGTGTGGACGTGAGGCTTCCGATAGGCATAAGTATGGCGCGTACAAGCAGGCTCACGATCGCAAGCGACAGGGCGCTCACGATGATCATGATCAGCACAAGCAGGCGCACGAGCTCAAACCCGTGCCTGTTCATCTCCGATTCCCGGATCTGATATCCGATACGCCACTCCCAGGTATCGAATGCGTTATAGGTGATCCAGTACTTCACGCCTTTATTCACATAGACGCCGCTGCCTTTTGATTTTTTTCCCGCGAAAGCGATAAAATCCATATTGTTGAACGTATTATTGTCGCCGCGCCGGACATCGGGGTGCATCAACAAATCGCCGTTCGCATCCACGATGATTGGGAATGCGGTAAGCGCATCTCCCCGCTTGTCCCCGTAATGGATCTGCTCAAGGCGCTGCAGCACGTTATTCTGAAATGCCGATTTAAAACCGTCATACATGCCGGTGTCGGTCAATTCGGCATCCTTTTTCTCAAGCTCAGCTATAATCAGATGAACCTTGCCCTCAAACTCCTGCCCGAGCACTTTCTTGAACGATCCGGTGACCATCACGAACGTTAGAACCGATACGATGACGATGAGCGCCAGAAAAGCGGCGCTGATGGCACCGATGATGCGCCATACAAGGGATATTTTTTTTTGCGACATACTACCACATCCTTACTGCGTTACCGATGGTGAACGCCGGAATATTACTCCAAATAGGTCCCGCTGCCGAAGAAAAAGTCCTTACCGGCAACGACTTTGATAAACGATGTTTTCTTCTCGATCTTTTTCGTCGTCGGATTACGGAAGCTGTATTCATCCCAACCCTCGCCTTTCGCCGACTTCGCCACTTTTATATGCTGCACGATGATCTTGACGCCGTTCGGGTCTGTGGACTCAAGGAAATTCTTACCCACGCGGTCCTTGAACTGCCCGTGCGCAAGACATTTTCCCATATTATCATACGCGAACACATAATACTCCCCGTCGACAAACTGACCCTTGGGGTCGCTTATGTCAAAAAATGCCTTATCAGCGCCGACCTTTGCATAGTGGGCAACCGCCTTGTTGACAAGATCAATACATTTCTGTTTACGTTCGGCAAGTGATGCCCCGAAAACGACGGCCGTTACAGCCGCCATAAGAATAAGAAAACGTACTCTCGTGTTCATTGTGTTTCTCCTTTTTACTATGCCTGCATGCAGACCATGCGTTCACCGACAACAGATCCAAGAACATCAAACGAATACAGACTGTATCATAATTATCCTCCACGTTAACCATCCGCGGCACTGACCGCGATGGGACTAATACCTCTTGAACTCACCATCCTCGTCATCCACCGGATTCGTCATATCGATATGCGCGCCCTTCGGCTTATCCGGAGTAACTGCGGCATGAGATCCGCCTACGGCGATTTTCGGTTTCGGTTTCACCGGCGCCACATGAGCCGGACTATGCGCCGCCGCCCTGGACGAGGGTATTCCGCCGACCGTATGCGTCAGCAGTTTTTTCTGTTCGGCCTGCGTCTTCGGAAGCGACCGCTGCACTGTTCCTTCGTCAAGTTTGAAGAACGCGGTGGCATCCTGCATCTGCGATGCCTGCGCGTTGAGTTCCTCCGCCGTTGACGCCACTTCTTCTGCGTTGGCCGAGTTCTGCTGCACCACGCTGCTCAGCTGCTGCACGGCGCCGTTGACCTGCTGCACGACGGTGTTCACCTGCTGTATCGCGTTGTTTATCTGCTTTGCGCCGTTGTTCTGCTCGCTGCTTGCCGCGCTTATCTCGGCTACGAGTTCAGCGGTCTTCTGTATATCGGGCACGAGTTTCGAAAGCATCTCACCCGCCTTTTCGGCTACACCCACACTCTTCTTTGAAAGCATGCCTATCTCGCCGGCCGCCCGCTGACTTCTGTCCGCAAGTTTCTGCACCTCGCTCGCGACCACCGCAAATCCCTTGCCCTGTTCGCCCGCCCGCGCCGCCTCGATGGACGCATTGAGCGACAGGAGATTGGTCTGCCGCGCGATCTCCTGGATGATGGTCACCTTGTCGGCTATTTCTTTCATCGCCGCGACGGTCTCGCTCACGGCGGAACCGCCGTCCTTCGCGTCGTTCGCACTTTTCGCGGCTATCTTTTCCGTCTGGCTTGCGTTATCGAAATTCTGCTGAATGGTCGCGGTCATCTGCTCAACCGACGACGACACCTCTTCGATGGACGATGAAACCTCCTCCACCGACGACGAAATCTCCTCAACGCTTGCCGCCTGCTCGTTGGCGCCCTGCGAAAGCATCTCGCTCGATGAACTCATCTGCCCGCTTCCAGAAGCCACATTCGTCGCCGACGTCTGCACCGTATCCACCACTTCGCGGAGTTTCACGAGCATGGCGCTGAGGGCGTTGGCAAGAAGCCCTATTTCGTCTTTCATCGCGATATATTTCGCATCGACAACGATGGTCAGGTCGCCCCGGGCCACGGTATCCGCAATGCCGACGGCAGCATTCAACGGCCTCGTGATGCTGCGCGTAATTATAAGCGCGATCATTATCGCAAGAATCGCGCCGAGCAGCGCCAGAACAACGCTCACTACGATGATCGTCGCAATAGTGGCATCGTACACCGCATCTGCTTTATGCTGCTCATTAAGTATCGACGCGGCAATCTTTTCCTGCGGTTCCCGGTAGCCGCTGATATAGCCATCCATTTCATCATCGAGCGTCCGTATGAGCTTGATATCGTTCGCTATGGCAGCCGGAAGAATTTTTTTTTCATAATGCGCTATTATCGCCGCCAGCTGAACTTCGGCTTCGCGCTGCAACCGCTTCTCCACATCGGTATCGACGATGGACGCTATCGTCTTTATGTCTTCCAGCGCTTCCGTTTTTATCGTATCCCAATCTTTTTCCGACGATTTAAAATCACGGTTGATAATAGTGTCGGCGATAACCTGGTACATTTTTGCGCCCATATCAGCGGACTCCTGCGCGATGATACCGTCTTTAGCGCGTTCCGCCCCTTCATCCTGCAGCGTTTGCAATATCCTCAGCTGTGTATAATTATACACGACGAGCGCCGCCATAATCGCGACCACGACACCGAACCCGAGTGCAAGCTTCTTCCCGATCGTCATTCTCATACTTCGCTCCTATTGAAAATATTATAATGCATTGTAAGTGCCGCCGCTGAATTCCTGCCGACGAAAGGCGCTCTCGCTTGCGCCGCCTGCCGCCTGCGTATTCCGTATATGGTTTTTTATAATGATATTTACATCAAGAATAAGCGCTATGGTGCCGTCACCGAGAATGGTGGCGCCGGAAACCTCGTCGACATCACGAAACGTGCGGCCTATCGACTTTATCACCGTCTGCTGTTTACCGAGCACATCATCCACGACGAGGCCGATGCGCCGATCCTCATACTGCGTGATTATCATACGCTCAACCGCCACACGCTCGCTGTCGATGGCGAAGAGATTGCGCAGACGTATGAATGGCACCATCTCGCCGCGGAGATTCACCACATCACTGCCGGTATCAACACCCAGAACATCGGCAGTAAGATCCACACATTCGTCGGCATTCGAAAGATTCAGTATGAATTGCGACCCGCCGATACGCGCCAGAAGTCCGTCGACGATGGCAAGCGTGAGCGGAATACGCAGCAGCATCTTCGTGCCTTCCGGTGACGATTCAATCGCTATGGTGCCGCGCAGGCGCTCAACGTTCTTTTTCACCACATCCATACCCACGCCGCGGCCGGAAACACTTGTCGCTTTTTCCGCCGTGGAAAACCCCGGCAGGAAGATGAGTTCCTGTATTTCACGGCCGGACAGTTCGGCGCCTTCGGCAACCAGTCCGCGTTCAACCGCTTTCGCCAGTATACGCTGACGGTTCAATCCCGCGCCGTCGTCTGACACCGCTATCACCACGTGCGCGCCCTCGTGCCGCGCCGAAAGCGTAACCGTTCCTTTCGCGGGCTTTCCGGCTTTTACACGCACCCCGGGCGATTCGATGCCGTGATCAAGCGCATTGCGGAGAATATGCATGAGCGGGTCTTTGAGCGATTCAATGACCGTTTTGTCGAGTTCGGTTTCCTTGCCGACTGTGACAAGGTCGATCTCCTTGCCGAGTTCATGGGCAAGATCGCGTACCGGGCGGACAAAACTCTTGAAGAGTTCATCCACCGGCACCATGCGCATCACCATCGACGTGTCGCGAAGGTCGCCGATGAGCCGCTCGAATGACTGCGCCATTGAGATGAGATCAAGATCATCCCTAGTGACGGCGGTCTGCATGAACTGCGCCTCTAGCGTCACCAATTCACCAACGAGATTCATGAGATGATCAAGCTTTTCGCTCTGCACCCGGATTGTCGCACGCGCAGTCTGCTGCCGCTGCTCCTCACGTACCTCCCGTACATGCCGCTGCTCGGCAACTGCCGCTTCCACATCATGCGGGGCGACAATTCCTTTCTCGACTGCCTGCTCCCCGATGCGTTTGTGCGAGGATATCAGCGCTGCAAGTTCTTCACGCGTTATCGATCCGCGTTCAAGCAATATGTCTCCGATGCGTTTATAATCACCTTCAACGAACGATCCTTCCTCGTCAATAAGTTCGATTGAAAGCTCACTGCCGTCCTCGACAAAAATGAAGATGTCTCGTACGCCGTGTACATCTTTTACGGTTGTGAGCACAATATTCCATGTCGTGCAGCAGACTTCGGGATCGAACTCGTCAAGCGGCGGCGTATGAGGGTCGGCTACGATGACCGCCCTTCCGGCCGCATGTATTTCATTGAACAGCGGTGTAAGCTTCACGCCCCGTTTAAAGATATCCTCGGACGGTTTAAAGATAATGCGATATGTCCACTGCTTTTCCGGAACCGGTTTTTTATCGGGTGCGACTACAGTTCCCGCACGTACGGGAAGGAACTTCACGATCCTGCCTACCAGATGAGCGGTTGCTGCCTCCGGCACACCGGGTTCATCGGCCAAAAGCGTTTTTATATGATCGCGGGCGGCAAGCGTTACATCGATGATGTCTCGGGAAACCGCAAGCGTTCCCTTGCGTATAAGATCGAACATGGTCTCACACTCATGCGCGAACGCGCTCACGCGGGTGAACCCGAACATGGCGCCCGAACCCTTGATGGTGTGCATGGCGCGGAATATATCGTTGACGATCTCGCTGTTTTCGGGCGTCTGCTCGAGCGCCACGAGCGACTGCTCTATCTTCTCAAGAAGCTCGGCTGCTTCCTCACGGTAGGTGTCAGCAAACCTCGACGCATCCATCTTGCGTTCCAGCCTTTCTCGTTAATCGAACGAATTGAACAGAGCCTTCGCCGATTATCCTATCAATTTCTTAACCGTCTCCTTCAGTACTTCCGGCGTGAACGGCTTGACAAGCCATGCCGTCGCTCCGGCCGCCTTGCCTTCATCCTTCTTGACGTCCTCGTGTTCCGTTGTCAGCATGATAATGGGGGTGAACTTTGTCGCAGCCTGTGCGCGTACCCCTTTGATGAACGCGATGCCGTTCATCTCCGGCATATTGTAGTCGGTGATGATGAGCGAACAGCCGTCGGTGCGTGTCAGCCCCACCTTACCGTCCTCGGCCTCTACGGTTTCATAACCGTCCTCGGTAAGCGTGAACTTCACCATTTGACGCATTGAGGGGGAATCATCGACAATAAGTATTTTTTTCGGCATGCATACCTCTTTAATTGAAAGATACACAATAAATCCCGATTGTCAATACCTGATGTTAAACAGAACATGCGGCCTTTGTTATGTAAACATGAACCCGTGCCGCTATTCCATACAAAAAACGTTGACATTTTCACTGATATATATAGAATAAGGCCCTGATTTCGAGATAATTTTGAGGAGAAAGAATCATGGCCAAAATCAATTTCGGCGGTGAAACGGAAACCGTCATCACGAGAAAGGAATTCCCGCTTGCGAAAGCGCGCAAGGTATTGAAGAACGAAACCATCGCCATCATCGGCTACGGTGTTCAGGGTCCTGCACAGGCGCTTAACCTTAAGGACAACGGATTCAACGTCATCATCGGCCAGTCAAGCGCATTTAAAACGGACTGGAACCGCGCCATCAAGGACGGATGGAAACCCGGAAAGACTTTGTTCGAAATCGACGAAGCCGTTCGCCGCGCCACCATCATCCAGTTCCTCGTTTCCGACGCCGCACAGCGCAAAGTGTGGCCGGTCATCAAAGAAAATCTGAAAGAAGGCGATGCGCTTTATTTCTCGCACGGCTTCTCGATTGTTTATAAAGAACAGACCGGCGTCATCCCGCCGAAGAACGTGGATGTCATCCTCGTGGCACCGAAAGGTTCGGGACTCAACGTCCGCCGCAACTTCCTCTCGGGAGCCGGCATCAATTCAAGCTTCGCGGTTTTCCAGGATTACACCGGCCGCGCGGAAGAGCGCACCAAGGCTCTCGGCATCGGCATCGGTTCGGGCTATCTCTTCCCGACAACGTTCCAGAACGAAGTATACAGCGACCTCACCGGCGAACGCGGCGTGCTCATGGGCGCTCTCGCGGGCATGATGCACGCTCAGTACGATGTGCTCCGCAAGAACGGCCACAGCCCGAGCGAAGCGTTCAATGAAACGGTTGAAGAACTCACCCAGAGCCTCATCCGTCTCGTCGACGAGAACGGCATGGACTGGATGTATGCGAACTGCTCGGTCACCGCGCAGCACGGTGCGCTCAAATGGCGCCCCATTTTCTACAAAGCGAATCTTCCGGTGTTTGATAAGCTCTATAAATCGGTGAAAACCGGTCAGGAGACCCGCGAAGTCATCCGCGACTGCGGCGGCGCGAACTATCAGCAGTTCCTCGCGAAAAAACTCGCCGAACTCCACGATTCAGAGATGTGGAAAGCAGGCGCGGCAGCACGTTCGCTGCGCCCGGCCGAACAGGTCAAGGCGAAAGCGAAAGGCAAAACCGGCACGTCCGGACGCGGCGCGAACTGATACTGCGTTCAGCAGCATAGACGATACAAGACCCCGGTTCCGGCATCGCCGGTGCCGGGGTTTTTTTATTTCACATCAAATGCCGTTCAAGCATCTCGAATTCGTGTTCGAAATTCGGCGTAAAAACGTTTTTGCCGAGCGATGCGCGTATCTCATCGAATGTCCAGAACCGGCCGTCGTCTATCTCATGCGCATCCCATGTCGGCGTACCGTCAACCGTAACGGCGTAACTTGCGACAAGTTCGCTTTCGATATCGTTCCGGTGTATATAGGTGAAGAGCGGCTTCGGCGATATGCCGGCAAGACCGAGTTCCTCACGCGCTTCGCGGAACACCGCGTCCGGCACCGCTTCACCGTGATCCACATGCCCGCCGACGCTTGTGTCCCATTTCCCGGGCTGCACATCCTTGTGCGCGGAACGCTTCTGCAGAAAAAGGTTGCCGTTGCGCGAGAACACATGAACGTGCACCACGCGATGGAGCAGTGCGGGATTACCGTGACATACGGAACGTTTCGCCGAACCGATAATCGTGCCTTGTTCGTTCACGATATCAAGGAGTTCATCACCGGAATTCATGTGCTCACCGATGCATGCGATTTCATTTTTTCCTTAATGACCATGGGGTTAAGTATAGCTGCTGCGGATAACATCGTCAAGTCCACATATGAGCGTCATCGCCGGAATTCTATCCATCATTGCTGTCGGCACTGGCACAGACGATACAAATGCCGGGCCTGTCGCCGTCAGCATAACCGTAAGCGAAATGCCGCACATGATGTCTGATGGCGGCGTTCGATCCATTACTCACCCGGGTGCATCTGCACCATCGGCGCGCTGTTTTTCGACGATGCCCCGGTGAACAACAACGAACAGAATTCGGCGTCCGAATAGATTTTGGCATTCCGCCGCTCCAAGAGGATTTTACGTATATCTCCCTTATCTTTGCCTTTCACCGCCGATAATGCCTTCAGGTCAATATTCCGCTGCCGCACCGCCACCGTCTTCAGCGACGGGCATATATACATGCGTTGATCACCGGCGCCACCGGCTATCACGAGATCGGCGGGCAGTTCTTTCCGGGTGTTGAGCCACCAGGTAAGCCCGTATGACGGATTCGCTTTGCTCCCGATGAAACAGGCTTTCAGCGATGCCGCGGGGATTATCTCCTTTCCTTTCCATACCCCGCCCATGCGTATCAGTTCGCCGTATTTCATCCATTCCCCGGCTGTAAGATGCGCTCCCCAGGGGAGTATTGGATTTCCGTCTGAACCATTATTCCAGTCGTTCACGGAAAGACCGATAGGCTCAAAGATACGCGACTTGAGATAATCGAGCGGAGACATCTTTACCGACGCGAACTTGCGTTTTAGGAATTCGCCGAGGCATTGATATGACACCGCGGTGTATTCAAAAGCTTCTCCCGGTGTGTGCTTCGTCGTGAACCGTATCGCATCGAGGTACGGCGGCGAAAGCTCCTTGCAGTGCGGAAGTCCTGAGGTAAGCGACAGGATATGCCGTACGGTAATGCGCGACCGCATCGGGTCTCCCTTCCATTCGGTTATCGTATCAGAAACAAGCTCATCAAGCGTCAGCAGGCCTTCCTTCTCCGCGATGAGCGTGAGCGGCCCCCAGAAACTTTTCGTGCCGCTGGCAAGCTGCCACGCCTTGTCATGACTGCCGCCGTTGGGGTATTCTTCGATCGTCGTCACGCCGTCTATCACAACGAGCATCGAAACACCGCCGTTCAATGCGCTGTACACGGCCGCTTTTCTCTGCCACTCAGGTTTCGGTGTTGAAAAATCTTCTGCAGAAGAAAACGCCGATACCAAGAGGATCATGGCGCACATGACGGTCGCCTTCAATAAACATCCTTGCACACGCATGAATCCTCCGTACCTTTACCTATAGAACAACCATGTACCATATCGGCGTTTGCACGTCTGCCTTTTCACTGCTGCTATGGTGTAGTCGCCCACGCCTCTATCTGTGTCCTGACCGCCCGTTCAATGTTGACTCCGATGAATCCCGATGCATTTGAACCCTGACGGGCAAGAAAACCTATCAGATCCTTACTCCGGTCCCAATACGGATAGGCGCCGTATGATCCCGCGCTTGATATCCGATCCCCGGGAATCGGAATGGTGTCGGGAGGGCGAACCTCCTGCCAGAAACCAAAGCCGTAGTGCCAATCCTCATTGATTTGAAGCTTTGCCGGTGAATATTCAATAGTCACCCCGGCACCGGTCCTGTCCTGCAGGAGCTCAGCCATCATTGCCGGAGACAACAGCTGCCCGCCTTGCAGGGCTTTGAGAAATGCAAAATACTCCTCCCCTGTCCAATGCATGCCGCCGGCCAATCGGGGATTATTTGTTGATGGAAGATCATAATCACCATTGGGGAATAGCCCGGTTTCCGCCTGGAACTCCCTGAACAGCTCCTGCCAGGATGTTTTGCCCCTGGCTTTTATTGCCATTGCGCCTGCCACCTGAAGGTGCGCGCTGCCGTAGTAAAAACCAGCGCCGGGGATTCTGCCGTTGCCTGCATTTGATTGCCCGATGAGATTGACCACTACAAAAAAACCGGTACTGCCCGAATCCATTGCGGCGGGCTCTGTCTTGAGCCCTGATGTGAAGCTTAACAATTGGGACAGTGTGATATCTTTGAGTGTAGGATCATTCCCGATTGTCCATATAGTCGGCGACAGCCAGTTACTGGGATGGTCACTCAGACTCAGTGCACATTTATCCAACTGCCGGAGAATGATGACAGCGCTGACAAGTTTTGAGGTTGACGCTGATTGATATAACGTATTGAGCGTTGATGTTCCCCGTTCGTACCGGAATGTTCTGCCGTCGGTCCGCTTGACAATGAATGAAAAATCGACACCATCGGCAACCACCACCGCATCCAAGGCCGCACGAAGATCAGCCTCCCGTTGCTCCACGGCGGGGCCGGTGTTCGTACTCACGGGGGGAGACAGGGGGGGAGACGTGGGGGATGTGCATGAAAGGAGAAAAAATCCCGCGGCAGCTGCCCCCGACACGATAATTGCCTTTGTTCTCTTCATCATGAAATTTATACCCTTACATGCAAAATCTTTTTTGTGACAGCCGCATCTTTTGAACAATGTACATGTCAGCGGCAACTCATTTATTTCCACGTGAGACGCTTTCAATGCTCAATAAGTTCCGTACCTTTTATTTATCGAACAGGACACCCCGATTCCGAATCGTACCGCACCACTTCGTGATCGCCCGTTGCACAACGATCGGCATCGAATCATCGGTTATTCCGGCATCGGGATGCCGGGGGTTTTGTGCCGCGTTTTGCCAATGGCCTCAGTGACAATGGGAGGCGCCCGTACTGGTTTCTTTTGTTATGAATAGGTAAAAATAGTGCCGCTATCGCCGTATCCGGTGCTTGACCGGAACAGCGCTCTCGTGTACTTTATAACCACGCCCGCGGACCGAACCGCGCGCGAACGGGAGCAACGACGATGAACGCAACAATCGCAAAAGACCATCCGCTGCGCAAGGCCGTCTGGATTTGGCCGCAGGGATACATGTATCTCTACAACCATTACGCGCATTTCAGAAAAGATTTTGATCTTGCCGTGGTACCGGCAAAAGCGCCATTGTTCATCACCGCCGACAAAGCGTATAAGCTCTATGTGAACGGAACATACATCTGCCGCGGACCGGCGCGCGGGTATCAGTCGCACTGGCCGTTCGATGAAATCGACGCTGCTCCGTATCTCAAAACCGGACACAACTGGATAGCCGTTGAGGCGTATAATCCCGGCATCAGCACGTTCCAATATCTGCATCAGACAAGCGCGGGCATGCTCTGCGCGGCGGAATGGGGCGATGTGAAACTGTATTCCAATCAGCAATGGCTTATGCGGCGTTCGCCCGCGCACAAACGTGAGACGGCCCGTTACTCGCTGCAGATAGATTTTCAGGAACACGTGGACGCCCGCGAGGACGACCGGAGCTGGATAACCTCGGCAACGCCGCCGACCGGCTGGCGCGCGGAAATATTCCCCGACGGCGGCCAGCAGTTCCTTTCGGCGCCGTTCGGACGGCCGCCGTACACGTCGGTTGAGGAACGCGGCATTCCGCTCATGCGCGAAACGGTGATGATACCCGATCGTATCGGTGCTCATATCTCCGGGACCTGCGGAGAACGATATCGCGAGTGGAAAAACGTCTCCTGGGGCTTCGTACGCGAAGTGCTCGGCGCCTCATGGGATAACGGCTCCGGCGTCACCGGAAAAAAAACTGATGAAGGATTTACGGTCACCATGGAAAGCGCCGGCGAGGGTAAATTCAACGCAGTATCGCTCATCATGCCGAAGTACGCGGTGGGCAATGTCATCCTCACTGCACAGAATGCGCGGGGCGGGGAGATCATCGACCTGCAGTTCCATGAATGCATGGTGAACGAACGTCCGGCGATACACGAACCCGGACGCGGCTGCGTTGCCGCCATGGCCAACCGCATCGTGCTCCGCGAGGGGACAACCGCACACGAGTTCTATCACCATCTCGGATTCACCGTGGTGACCATAATCGGCCGCGACATCACATCGCCGGTAACGCTCACCGTCGCGGTGCGTAACGTAGGGTATCCCTTCACAATGCGCGGCGTATTCGAGTGTTCCGACGCGGCGCTCAACAGCATACATGCGATCTCCCGCCACACGCAGCAGATCTGCGCACTCGACTCCTATGTTGATACGCCGTGGCGCGAACAGGCGCAGTGGTGGGGCGACGCACGTGTGCAGGCGAAGAACACGTTCTTCATCGACGGTGACGCGCGGCTTCTCCGGCGCGGCATACGTTCCATTGCCGGACAGCGCACCGACGATGGCCTCACCTACGGCCACGCCCCCACGAGCGCGCACAACTGCATACTGCCTGACTTCGCGCTCACGTGGATACTCACCATTTGGGATTACTATTATCAGACGGGCGACATATCGCTCTTCACGGAACAGTACTCACGGATAAAGGAAGTGCTCGGTTATTTCGACATCCCCGAGGCGCGCCATGAAACGGGGCTCCTCCGCTACGACCGGCGACTCTGGCTCTTCGAGGACTGGTCAACGCTCTACAAGGGCGAGATTCCCACATTCCTCAACCTCTGGTACATCGTAGCTATGCGTTCGCTTGCAGACATGTCGGCAGCGGCAAAGATGTCCGATGAGGCGAAACACTATGCACGAATAGTCCAGACGCATGAGCAGCTTGCCGTGGAAAATCTCTTCGACGCATCCCAGCAGCTTTTCATCGGCGGTCTTGATGACAATCTCGCGCAGGTGAAGGAATCATCGGTACACGACCAGACGCTGGCGCTCATGCTCGGCATATGCCCGAAAGCGCATGAGACGATGCTTCAGAAAAAGATACTGCCGTTTCTCCGCGACGAAAAGACCGAAGGTCCGGTGCCGTCGGCATTCTGGGTGACCTATGTATTTGAAGAGGCCGGCAAACGCGGATACGGAGCCGACGTTATCGAGTTCATACGCAGAAAATGGTCGCCGATGATACAGACCGGCACCACCTGGGAAGGCTACGACTGGAGCGACGGCAAGGGCGGCGGCACCGTGTCGCACGCATGGACGGCGCACCCGTCATTCCATTTCGTCAACATTCTCGCCGGGGTGTCGCAGACAGCCGCAGCATGGGAAAAAGTGCATTTTGCGCCGACGTTCATTCCCGGTATACAGCAGGTAAAAACGCTGATACCTACGCCCAAAGGCGATATTACCGCTTCGTGGGAACGCAATACCGGCGGAATAACCGTGCGTCTTGCGGTCCCCGCAGGAGTCAACGCGGAAGGCATGATCGGCGGCAGGGCGGTACACGTCACCGGCCCGGATTCTCTTGAACTCATGGTGAACGCATAGCCGTTGCTTGATTTTTATCATGCGCATCCTATAATACCGCGCATGAAAGCAGCATCTCCCGCCGAGCTCAAAGAGAAACGGCAGTGCGTCCTGGGACGCCGCATATCGCATGTGGAGGCGTTCGTTCAGACCATCGGCATCTCCATGGGCGGCATCTTCGCCCCGAACTTCGTGCTCGCCGGCATGCTCATCAACGTCATGCATGCGGGGAACGTGCTCATCGGTTTCACCAACGCCATACCCGCGCTCAT
The DNA here is from genome assembly GCA_016214035.1 of Spirochaetota bacterium. Taxonomy (GTDB): domain Bacteria; phylum Spirochaetota; class Brachyspiria; order Brachyspirales; family JACRPF01; genus JACRPF01. Next base: position 272,363 of record JACRPF010000020.1, read on the forward strand.
CGGGCCGCTGCAGCTTATCACCAACATCATCGCCGGCCGCGTGTCGCGGAGAAAGCCGCTGGTACTCGTATCATCGCTCATGGGACGGTCGCTCTTCATAATCGCGATATTCATCGGCATGTTCGGTACTTTCGTACACCGTGACGCGCTCTTCCTCACGCTCCTCGTAATCGCCGCGTTCGCCATGGCGTTCACGCCGTCGGCATGGGGCGCATGGATGGCGGACATCGTCCCGGAAAACATACGCGGTAATTATTTTGCGCTACGAAATGCGTTCGCGGGTGCGGCGAGCATCATCGGCATCCTTGTCGCGGGGATGCTCCTCACTGCACTCCCCGGAAAGACCGGCTTCACCGTCATCTATGCCGTGGCACTCGGAGCGGCACTCCTCGGCGCGTTCGTGCTCCTGGCACAGCACGAGCCGAAGAACGCCGTCAGCGTCCACACCTCGGTGGGTGCAGCATACCGGACGATACTGCGCGATAAAAACTTCCTCACCTTCACCGGCATGGTTGTCTTCATCAACACCGCGCTCACTGTCGCGGGGCCGTTCTACAGCGTTCATTTTCTCACGCATCTGGCCATGCCGTACGGCACGTTCGCGCTTGCCGCGGCCATATCGGCCGTCGCCGCAATCGCGGGTTTCATCTTTTTCGGAAAACTGTCCGATATCATCGGCAACCGGCCGGTGATACGGCTCTGTTTCGCGGCACTCATCATCCCGGCGCTCCTCTGCATACTCGCGACCAGAGAAACGGCGCTCGCCTTCGTGATACCGGCGCTCTGCGTGAACGCGTTTTTCAACAGCGGCCTCATGCTCGCCGTATTCAACACCTCGCTTGCCGTGTCGCCGCGCGACGAACGGCTCACGTATCTCGGGGTGTTCACCGGCGTCACCGCGTTTGCCGCCATCGTCGCGCCTCCCGTCGGCGGCTTCATCATCGACCTCTATCAGCATCACCCCGTCGCGTTCTTCTCGTTCACCTTCCCCGGCACCTCGGTGATTTTCGCGGTGAGCATGGTACTGATACTCATCGGCCTCATCATATTCCCGTCATACCGCGACAGCGACCGGAGCATAGAACTGTCCGCGCGCGATATTTTCCGGCCGGACTTCGCCGCCGCGCTCTATCACCTTTTCATCGCATCGTTCCTGCCCTACATCCCGCAGCGGAGCAAGCTTGCCGAGGACATCGGCGATACGAAAAGCCCCGCGACCGTGACGACACTGGCGAAACTCCTCGGTGACGTTGACCCCGATGTACGGCTCTCGGCCATTGAAGGACTCGGCACCGTAGGGGGCCGGTTCGCGCAGCGCATTCTCTTTGCGCATTACGCCGACGCCCCGCTCCTGGAAAAAAAGGAGATAGTCCGCGCACTCAGATGTATCCCCAACGAAGAAACAAAACAGTTCCTTATCGATATGCTTGACGTAAAAGACCAGCTGCTCCGCGCCGAAACGATACGCTCGCTCTCCGCCATGACGGACGTCGAGGTGAAAGATACCGTGCTTGCGCGCATCACAAAGGAGCGCGATGCTGACATGTTCATACTCTACCTTGAAATACTCGCGCGCTACCATGTCATCGAGATAGTGCCGATCGTACTCGCCCGTTATGCGGCAACCTCATCGCCGCAGCGGAAAAACAACATGCTCTATCAGATGGCCGTCATGCTCAACATACGCGACGATTACTATCATTTCGCAAGCATCGCCACCGAGGACGCCCGTCTCGCGCGGCTGGGCGATTACACCCGGCGCATCGCGAAGCTGCTCCGTCAGTCCAAGCAGGGACATGAAGATTACAGCATACGCGACATGATTGCCGGCTTTGAAATTGAACTCCGCGCGTTCGTTGAGGACAGCGCCGCCGTGACGCTCCGCCCGCTCAGAAAACAGTTCCGCTCGCTCGTGACGCGGGTGACGACGAATCCGAACAAGGACATACTCGCATTCATCGATTATTTCCTCAACAAACGGGTGATGAACAACAATGAAACGGCGCTTTTTTTTCTTGAGATAATAGCGTATCTGAGGATCAGATCGAGAATCGGCTGAGACGCGGGCTGGTTAAACGCTACCTGGAATCGGTTAGCATTACTAAAGTACGAAATCACCCTTCAGTTCAAGGCCGCAATGCCGGCATTTTATTCCGTCAAATCCCGTCACTGTCGTCAGATATCCCTGCCGTTCGATAAGTATATGACCGCACTGCGGACAGCAGGTGTTGCATTCATCGCTCAGGATATTACCGGTATACACATACTGCACACGTTCTCTCGCCCGCCGGACGAACCCGATGAGCCGTTCCTCGGGCATCGGCAGTGCCGTATACCGGTATGCGGGACGATACGCTGAAATATGCCAGGGTATGTTCCTGTTCACCGATGCGATGAAGGATCCGATACCGTCGATGACATCGTCACGGTCATTGAGCCCCGGCACGAGCAGCGTGGTGAGCTCCACATGGCAGACCGGCGCCGAAAGCCGTATCGTGCGCCGCACATCGTCCGCAACACCCTTGGCCGACTGTTTGTAGAACGCATCGTCGCCTTTGATATCGATGTTCATGGCGCTGATATACGGCAGGAGTTTCATAAGCGGCGCTTCGTCGATAAAACCGTTCGTGACCAGCACGGTGTCGATGCCTTCCTGCCGGAGCGCCTGTGCGGCGTCGTACACATACTCATACCACACGAGCGGTTCAGCGTACGTAAAGGCGACCATACGCGCGGAACGTTTAGCCTCGCGCACCAGATCGGCTATGGAGAGTTCCTCCGTGGGCGGGAACGGCTTCTGCGAGATGTGATAGTTCTGGCAGAACGGGCATTTGAAATTGCAGCCGATGCTCCCGAGCGACAGTATCTGTTCACCCGGATGAAAGTGATAGAGCGGTTTCTTCTCCACCGGATCCATGGCGACGGCTGACACCTTTCCATATATCAGCGAGTGTATCTTCCCGTTATGATTGGTGCGGACACCGCAGATTCCGTCAGCGCCCTCGCGGATGCGGCAAAGATGAGGACAGAGCAGACAGCGCGGAACGTCGCCGGAATAATCGGCTAACCATGAAAACGTCTCTGTCATGGCGGATCAGAATGCAAACACCAGGTTTGCATCAACACTGTTGACCGGCGTGAGTCCGCCGGCACCGTCCGACACAAAGCGCCGCGTATACGTTCCGGTCACCTTGACGGGACCGAAGATGGTATAGGTCACCGTGAGCCCGAGCACCGTGGTCACATCGAAAATATCCTCGATGAGCCGGTCGAAGACGATGTGCGTACGGTCATAGGTGAATTTGCCGCTCATATTGGGTATCACTTTTTCGTCGACGACGATCTCGAAATGCAGTTTGTTCCCCGACGACGAGAGCGTATCCATGCTGTAATATTCAGAATAGGTAAGAAAAACGCCGCCCACTTTGCTGAACGAAAGACCGGTCTCGACCAGAAAACCGAGCGAATCGTCCATCTTGTGGCCCATGAGCTCATAAAAACGGCCCGCGCGCGTGTACTCATCGTAATACTGGCCGTCGAATATCTCCGGGTAATTGCCGCCGGCATTGTAGCGGAGTTCCGCACGCCAGGGCAGAATTGACGCATACCCCTTGGCGCCCACAGCCCAGCCGGTACCGTAATTGAAACCCGCGATATCCTTCACGACGCCGTTGGTGCCGGTGAGAAAACTCGCGATATGCGCTGCCTGCAGATACGCCAGCCGCTGATCATATCCGTAATTCGTCCAGAATCCCGCCGGCAGCGCGTTCGTCGACACCTTCGCAAACCCGAGGCCCTGCATGCCGATGTCGGCGTACAAGAGCACGCTGAACATCTCGTTTTTAAATATCGGATAGCCGACATCAAGGCCGATGGCGTACATACTCACTTCGTTGCTCTTGTTGCCGCCGAATACAATATCCATACTGGGGACCCAGGTGTTCGTGGTGAACGGATTGAAATCGGCGATATAGGAAAAGCCGACATACAGCTTGCGGAGCGGGTCGTCCTTGCGTTCGATAGTGAACGTGAACGGGCGTACAAAGGCGCGCGCGGCGATAAAATTATTGCGGCTGAAGTCTTCGTCGAAAAATTCCGCGCCCGCATAGTCGAAATCAAGATTCGCATAGATGCCGTTCTTACGGATAGACGGAAAGAGTTTCGCATTATTGTATTTATTGAGATAATAACCATTACCGAACGTTATTTCATGAAGCGACCCGAAACGGACCCATACCGGTTCCTTCTTGTACTGCGCATAATAGAGTTTGATGTACAGGTCATGAAGCGTATCATACGTGCCGCGCATGTCCCACTCATCATAGTTGTGCCAGTTGGGCGCGGCATAGAAATCCCTGATAATGGGGATATAGAACGGAAGATAGAACCCGAAACCGACGGGGCCGTAGGTGAACTCCGGTATGAGATACAACGACAGCCAGAATTTCCATCCATTGTTGTAGGCTTTGTCGTCGAAATATGCCACGCCGATGCCGGTGGACATTTTGAAACTCCACTCCCACGGTTTTTCCGGCTCCTTCGGTTTTTCTTCTTTCTTGGGTTCCTCTTTCTTCGGCTCTTCCTTTTTAGGCGCCTCTTTTTTCTCTTCCTTCTTCGGTTCTTCTTTCGGCGCTTCCTTTTTCTCTTCCGGCTTCACTTCCTTTTTGGGCTCTTCTTTCACCGTTTCAGCAACCGGTGCCGCTGCCGGTTTGTTCGTGGCGGGTTTTTCCTCTACCTTCTGCCAGCGTATCTCCTCGGTCTTTTTCTTTTCAGTTTCAGCCGCGGTATCATCGGCCTCTTTCGGCGGATCGTTCTTCTTTTCAATGGAATTCCATTCAATGTACACCGTGTCGGGAACAGTCGCCGGCATCGTGGGCGGCGTGTCGGGGCCGGTGGTGCTGGTCTTGCCTGCGGGTACGGTCACCGGTTTACCGAGTCCGGTGATATTCGCGCTCAGCACCGAACCGTCGAATACTGAGAGTGTTGAAAAACGGTCGCGCACCTCGACGACGATATCGGTGCCGGTGAGCAGATTCGACTGATGCGGCGTGGCCACGTACAGCTTGCTCGCCGGGTTGAACTTGTCGCGACGCAGGCGTATTTTGCCGTAGCGGACGAGAATGCGCGTGGTCTCGATGCGGAACACCGAGTCGTACTCGTGCAGGTCAAAGAGGAGCACGCTTTCCTCACGAAGAAGGATATTCCCGCCCTTTGTTATGGTAAGCGTAGCCGTGCTGTTGCGGTCGGTGCGGATGACGTCGTTCTTTTTAAGCACATCGCCGATCTTCGCATCGCGCCATTGCGGCGTCTTGCTGCGCAGCTGTACGCGGCCCTCAACATAGGTGACCACCAGATACGGCTCTTCCCGCGTATCAGCAGCCCCGCCGAGACCTTCATCGGCCGCATATGTGAGGGCGCACAGGAGCGCAAAGCTTATACACCACAGATATTTCATCGATGTTCCTTTACCGGAATGCTTGTTTCTACATTATATAACAATCGGCATTCAGTATAATGAAATTCAGTGATATCGCAAGGCTTGGGGAGCCTGATATTTAAGAAAAAGGCCTGTTTAGCGCTACTGCACTTTGCTCACAGTGAAATCGAACGAGCGCATCACGCTGACGCCGTCGGTTCCGAGCACGTCCACTTTCCACTGGCCTTCGCTGACGTTGATCCAGTAATACGTGGGCCATACCTTGCCTTTGACGGCGACATCGGAATAATGATGGATGACATAGTCATGCGTGCCGTCAACCGATGTTGCGAGCCGGCTCCAGCGAAGCGCCACTGCGGCGGGAGGTGTGTCGCAGGTAAACGAGCCCCAGAAATACACGCGCATCGATTCTCCGTTCAGCGAAAATGCGAGTGCATCGTTCACGGGTTTGCCCTTATCAACCGATTCGCAGAGTTTCGCATCGGTAAGCGTTACTTTTGCCTTGTTCGTCTTCCCGATAAGCGGATTCACTTTCTCGGCGGAAGTGCCTTTTACGTTAAAGATGTAGCCCTGCATGACGGTCTTTTTATCCGGCGCAAGAACGTCGGCGCGCCATGAACCCGCGGAAGCATCCACATACGTCCATGTCTTCGCGTTGGTGGACTTTATCTGAAGCTCGACCGTGCTCACTTCCTGCCAGATGCCGTTGCCCGTAAGCGTCGGGATGAGGCGTGAAAAGCGATGATATATTGTGTTCGTTGCTTCGGTGGTTATACGCGTAAAGATATACACGCGTGCCGTTCCTTCGGCACCGGCAGTATATTCGGTGCCCGGCATAACGGGCGTTCCGTTCTGTACGCTCTCGGCGGGCGTGCCTTCCGCAACAGCCATACCGAAATCCGCTTTCGCTTTTCCGGGATTCGCGGGAATGCTGCCGCCGGTTTGACCTGCGGGCTTGCCTTTGGCGCAGCTCATCATTGCCATGGCGGCGCACAATGCAAGTACGGGTAAAAACAGTACTTTGTGGGACATCGGGAAACTCCTTAACTGTTGAATTTTTGCCTTACACCAACAGTATATCGCGGCAAAACTGAGCGTCAAGAGCCGGATGCGGTCATTTCACCGGAAAGTCGGATTGCCCGTCACACCCCCGCTTATTTTTTACATGTACCGATATAAAAGCCGTATGCACCAAGGATGAAATCGCCTTTGTCCTGCGCCGTCATCGTGCATGTTGTCCCGCGTGTCATGAGCGGTTCGAATGCGGATATGTTTTCCACAGCAATGCTTGTCTTCACCGGCAGCTTTGAAAGATTTACAATAACCGCAATCTGTTCATTACCGATTGCACGTATGAATGAAAGTACTGAGTCCGGCTGATTGTTATCAATCCAGACGACATCGCCCTGCGAAAGCGCCCGTTCCGTACCGCGAAGCCGGCAGAGGTCTCTGCAGAACGCAAGCCTTGACTTCGCCTTCGCTTGCGTCATCAGTTCCCAGTGAACCGGAAGCCGTGTATAGATGCTCTGCGGCGACGCGTCGGCTATCTCCTGTCCGTTATAAATGAACGGCACACCGTCGAGTGTGAAGTTCACCGCGAGCATCGCTTCCGCTCCGGCACTCCCCCACATTGTCTCAACGCGGTTTGTTCCCGTGTCATTGGCGAAATCATGGTTCTCGGTGAATCTGAGCACACGGTTTCCCCGAGGACGTTCGCTTGCAACACGCTGCCACAGTGTACGCATTTCCGATGCGTTCTTTTTTCCGGCAAACACATCGCGCGTGACATAATACCAAGAAAAGCCGTAATCGATATCGAATGCGGAAAGCTGGTCGGCCGCCCGTTCACCCTCGGCGAGAATAACAAGATCCGGACGTAACGGCGTGAGCCGCGCGCGGGCCTCTTCCCAGAAATCGAGCGGCACGGCGTCGGAGACATCGCAGCGGAAACCGTCCATATCGAAGTCCGTTATCCAACGCTCCATGTTCTTCCACATATATTCCCTGAGTTCCGGACTCTCATAATTCAGGACCGGGAAATGCCATTCGCCGGTCGCTATGGTCCCATCGGGATTTTTCTTGAAGTATCCGGGGTGCTCCATCAGAACCGACGTGGGCCCGCAATGAAAATAGACGAGATCAAGCAGTACACGCATACCGAGACGATGTGCCTCGTTTACAAAAGCGCGGAGATCGTCATCGGTGCCGTATTCGGGATCGACGGCATTATAGTCCTTTATCCGGTACGGGTTTTTCGGATTATTAAAGCCGCATTTCTTCTGGCGTTCGCTCCAGAACTCCTGCCGAATATCGTCATCCTGAAGGCAGACCGGGCTCAGATAGATGATGGTAGCCCCGGTGCCGGCGACATGCGCGAGTTTTTCCGTCGCCGCGCGGAGCGTGCCCTCGGGCGTGAATGAGCGCAGCCACACCTGATACATCACGCCGCGCGTGAGCCATTCGGGGGACTGACGTGCGATACGGGAATGCAGTGCGTTATTCGATGATGTAGTTGCAGCCATGATATGCTCCTTGCCGGTATCGTTCCGGAATAGGTATATGATACGCATATACGCCCGGTGCGTCTTTATACGAAACTGCTGTTTACGTATATCCCGCTGCTACGCCACCGGACCGCCGTGTTCGACACGCGCGACGCGGCGCTGTGCGGTTTTGTCAGACAGACGCATACGATATTCGCTGGGTGGTATTCCGACGACAGCGGTGAACAGTTTGGTGAAATGATGTATCGATGAAAAACCGAGCGCGTCGGCGACATCGGTCACGCGAGCATCGGAGCCCGCAAGCAATGTCTTCGCCTTCTCGATCTTTACCAGATGATAGTAATGCCGCGGCGTGGTCCCGGTCTCCTCCCGGAAAAGGTGCGAGAAGCGCGAGGGACTCATGCGCATGGCCTCGGCGACTCTTGCCAGCGAGAACGGTTTATCAATGGATGCGCGGATGATCTCCTCCGCCCGATATGAGCGCGATACGCTGCCGCTCGCTTTACCGCCGTACGCATAACCGATAATATCGATGAGCAGATGTTTTGCCGTCAGTTCATCGAACGGCGTTTTTCCCGCAAGCGCCGCGAGCATCCCCGCCGCATGACGCACCGCATCCAGTGACGGTTCGGGAAATTCCACGGAAAGCCTGTCGGCGTTCCCCGTCGCGAAACGGAGAATCAGCGTCCGGTAGTCGGCATACGGGGGATTATTATGCGCATGATACGGCGTGTGCGGCGGGTAGAGCAGCACCGCCCCCCGGCATGCACTATGTTTTTTTCCGCCCACGAATACCGTTGCATTCCCCTCCTGAACAAAACTGACCGTATAGCAGTCATGCCGCAGCTTCGGCACATACCATCGTCCGACCGACGTATATTCGGCGATGAGGACAAGCCGTGGAGTCAGTGCCGCAAATCCGTCAGCACCCGCGACGGGACGATAGATAAGCCGCTCACGCGTGGTGTTTAACCGTGTCTCTGCCGGCATGTTCATATCCCGATTTTTTGTGTTCCTGCTCATCCGCTGAGTATACCGTGCAGCGGCAACGAGTCAAGCGCAGCCGGCATCACTTGTCAAGCCGGCATACCCGGCGCTATTGTTGCCCCACCCCGCCTGTGGTATAATAGAAGCATGCTGTACTTATCATACCGGGCTGTTATCATCGCGGTCATCGTGTCCGCAGGCATTATAGCGAACGGTTACGCCGTCAACAGGAATGCCGCGGTCATTGCGGCACCGAAACCGCTGTCAACCTCGGCACGAACGGAAGACTGGCCGCATTATCTCGGACCTGCGTTTGACATGACATCGCGCGAGACAAAACTGCAGAAAGATCTCGCCGGTTCGCTGCGCGTTGTATGGGCGCTTGAAAAAGGCGACGGCTATGCAACACCTGCTGTTGCAGGCGACAGGCTCATCCTGTTTCACCGCATCGACGACGAATCCGTCATCGAGTGCCGAAACACCGTCAACGGCAGTCTCATGTGGGAATACCGGTATCCCACCGCATATCGCGATCGCTATGGATATCACGGCGGGCCGCGGGCGGGGGCTGTTATCGGCAACGGCATGGTATTCGCACTCGGCGCCGACGGCGAGCTTTTCGCGCTCTCGCTCACAAGCGGCGGTCTGCACTGGCGGCATAACATCATGACTATGTTCAATGTCAGACAGAATTTCTTCGGCGTTGGCGCTTCACCGCTCATTTACGGAGATACGCTCATCGTGAACGTGGGTGCGGCGGATGCAGCGGCTGTCGCGTTCGACTGTAAAACGGGCGCGGTACGCTGGAGCGCGGGCAACGGCTGGGGTGCAAGCTACGCGATGCCCGTTCCCGCGGATATCGCCGGCAGAAAACTCATCGCGCTCTTTGCCGGCGGTGAAAGCAATCCCCCCACGGGCGGTCTCCTCATGTTCGATCCGAAATCCGGCACCATAGCCGCATCATTTCCGTGGCGCGGCACGCGCGTTGAATCGGTGAACGCAACACCGCCGGTCGTCATCGGCGGAAATATTTTCATCTCCGAATGCTACGGCGCGGGGACTGCCCTTGTTTCGCCATCGGGGGCCGCAGTCTGGACGAACGAGGATGTCGGCATACATTTCATGACGCCGATAGTACGCGACGGGCACCTCTACGGTGTTGACGGGCACGGCCCGGGAAACGCATTTCTTTTCTGCATGGATACCGCAACCGGCGCAGTGCTCTGGAAAGAAAAACCGCAGTGGAAAGACATCATCACCAACAGCGACGGAGAGGCCGCCGAGGTGAACACCGGAACGGTTCGCTGCTCGTTCATCTATGCCGATAACGCATTCCTCTGCCTCGGAGAATTCGGTCATCTGCTGTGGATGGATATGACGCGCGACGGTTACCGCATCACCTCACGCACACGGCTGTTCTACGCGGGAGAGACGTGGTCGCCGCCGGTGGTGTCGAAGGGACTCCTCTATGTATGTCAGAATAGGCGGGACAAGTACAGCGGAAAGCCGGCACGGATTATATGTTATGACCTGCGGGGACAGTGAGCACGGATCTGCGGCGCCGGTGTCAGGTCAATGCGTCGAGAAGCGGCTGCACTCGTGCCGGATCGATCGCGCGTTCCACCAGCGGTATTTTTGACCGCCCATATGCCGCGGTGCCGTCGCCGAACACCGGTTTTTCGTGAACATAGAATACGCCCAAGGGATAGCGTTCGGTCTCGCATGCGCGCGCGAACGCCGATTGCCGATCCGCAGACTGATGCGCCGCGTCAAGATAATAGGAATTTTTCCTGAACCACATGAACGTGTTCATCTTGTTGAACGAAACACAGGGCTGAAAAATATCGACGAGTGAAAACCCGCGGTGACGCACCGCTTTCATGATGATGTCTTTTGTCTGTTCGTGATCGCCGGAATTGGCGCGGGCCACGAATGAACAGTCGAGCGCGATGGCGACGGCAAGGGGATTGAACGGCTCATTGAAGACTCCGTCAACCTGGAGCGGCGTATGCATCCCTTTCAGCGTCGTCGGGGATGCCTGTCCCTTGGTGAGACCGTATATCATGTTATTGTGCACCAGCACGGTGATGTCGGGATTCCTGCGTATCGCGTGCATGAAATGATTGCCGCCTTCCCCGTACATATCGCCGTCACCGCTTTCCACGAGCACCGTGAGATTCGGGTTCACCGCCTTGATGGCGGTTGCCGGCGGAAGCGCCCGCCCGTGCAGCCCGTTGAAATAATGCACATCAAGATATTGCGGTGATTTAGCCGCCTGTCCGATGCCGGAAACCATGACAAAATGCCTTCTGTCGATGGAAAGTTCTGCAAGTGCAGCCGCAACGATATCACGTATCGCAAAGTTGCCGCAGCCGGGGCACCAGGCGATATCGCATTCTTTTTTTTCGATCAACTGCATATTATGCTCCTTCACCGATCGCGCGGACGATCTCTTCCGCCGAGAACGGGAGTCCGTTCGACTTGAGGACACGGCGAGTTACTGCAGTACCATATGTCTTTATCAGAAGATCCGCGAATTGTCCTGTCACATTGTTCTCGATGACGACGATACGCTCCGCGCGTTCAAAATATCCGCGGGCGCTTTCAGGCAGCGGATACACCTGCGAAAAATGCAGAATACCTATCGTGCTGTCGTTAAGGCGCGCATATGCTTCGGCGATCACCGATTTTGTAGATCCCCATCCGACGAGCAGCGTGGCATATCGTTCGCCACCGGTAAACACCGGCGGCACGACGCGTTCAAGGACTGCCTTGCTCTTTTTCAAACGCTTGTCGACCATGCGGTCTCGAACGGCAAGATCCTCGGTGATATACCCGCTCTCATCATGCTCGTCGCTGTCCACACGCACCAGCCCGTCGCCGAAACCCGGTATGCCTCGCGGCGAGACGCCGGTATCGGTGAATGCATACCGCCGGTATTCGGGGTTTGTCCCGTGTATGTGCCGCTCGCTGTGAATCCGGGAAACATCGAACGGGGCGGTATCGTAATAGGTATCGACGAAATATTGGTCGGCAAGTATGAACACCGGCACCTGATAACGCTCGGCGAGGTCGAACGCTTCAGCGGTGAGCGTGAATGCCTCTTCGGCATCACCCGGCGCGAGAATGATGCGCGGAAAATCACCGTGTCCTGCATAGAGGACAAGCGACAGATCACCCTGTTCGGTGCGTGTGGGAAGTCCCGTTGCCGGTCCGGGGCGCTGCGCGATAAAGATAACAGCCGGCGTCTCGATCATACCCGCAAGGCTCACCGCCTCGGTCATGAGCGCAAACCCGCCGCCCGATGTCGTCACCATCGAACGCGCACCGGCATATGAAGCGCCGAGCGCCATGTTGAGCGCGCCCACTTCATCCTCTATCTGTTCAACGATGATGTCGATTGTTTTTGAATATTCGGCAAGCATGGTGAGTACACCGGTTGACGGCGACATGGGATATGAACAGGCAAAGGTGCACCCGCCGGCTATAGCCCCAAGCGCGATAGCCTCCGTCCCGCTCACCAGCGCACGGGCGTCCGTCGTCCGGTCCGGCGGTAGTATCGCAACGGAGCATCTGTCGGCAAGCGCAGCCGCCAGTGCATAACCCTTACCCGCGGCAAGCACATTGCCGTCGATAACCGGCCGCAGTTTTCCGGCGAAATTCGCTGCAATCGCTTTTTCCACGAGAGCGCTGTCGATTTTCACTATTCCCGCAAGGAGCCCCACGGCAACCGAGTTCGCATACAGCGTGTTGCCGCATTCCTTTGCAATGTCAGCGAACGGTATCTCGATGATATCGGGATAGCCGGCGTTCTTCTCGCCGATGACAACCGTATCCCGCGATCTGCGCGCCGACAGATGCGCGGTGGTATCCGCGGTGAGCGGCACGAGAATGTCCATCTTCTCGATATACGCGCGCACCGGATAACGTGCTATTCTGATCGATGTACTGTTGACACCGCCGCGTACGCGCGACATATATTCTTTGGTCGCATACACATGATAGCCGGCATTTTTTACCAGTGCAACCAGTATCTTCTCGATCGATTGAATTCCCTGCCCGGCTTCTCCGGCGAGGACGATGGAAACTTCATCGGTAAACGGCATGGATGTCCTTCTTCATACGTATTCTTATTTTTAAGTTTAATCATTATCCGATAAAAGGCAACTTGATGCCGAACGATTTTATGGCAGACCCCGGAGCAGTTCAGCGCAAACAACATTACCGGATATTGCCCAAAATGGAAAAATAATTATATTAGTATTATAGAAAAATATCCGCGGGGCACAATGGGAAAATTCATATCGTTTTTAAAATCACTTTTTGTAACCTGGTTCAGCTCGGACTATTCCGTTCTCGCTGATGTCCCCGCTGACAATAAAAAAGGGATCGACTGGGCCGCAGCCGCTCCGTTCATCCTGTTCCACCTCATGTGTTTCGGCATCATCTGGGTCGGCTGGAGCCCGTTTGCGGTCATCTTTGCCGCCGCCTTCTATGTCGTCCGCATGTTCGGGATCACTGCATTTTATCACCGATACTTTGCGCACCGCGCCTTCAAATCGAACCGGTTTTTCACATTCCTTTTCGCATTTCTGGGCTGCTCCGCCATGCAGAAAGGTCCGCTCTGGTGGGCCGCGATTCACCGCCATCATCACATCTACGCCGACACGAAAGATGATATACACTCGCCGAAGATCCACGGATTCCTCTGGAGTCATATCGGATGGATACTTGCGCACGAGAACAAACGCACCCGCGTGGAATATATAAAGGACTGGCAGAAATTCCCCGAGATCGTTTTTATCGATAAATTCGCTCTCGCTATCCCCTTTGTCGTCGCCGTCGGCGTTTTTTTATTAGGTCACGTACTTTTTTATTATGCGCCGTGGCTTCACACCAACGGCATGCAGCTCCTTGTCTGGGGCGTGTTCGTATCCACGGTGGTGTGCAGCCACGCGACATTCTCGATCAACTCTATCGACCATATGTTCGGAAGCCGAAGATACGAAATGCCGAACACCAGCCGCAACAATGTGCTGATGGCGATACTGACACTGGGCGAAGGATGGCACAACAATCATCACCATTATGCCATCACCGCCCGTGCGGGATTCTACTGGTGGGAAATCGATATAACATACTATGTGCTCGTTATCCTTTCATGGATAGGCATCGTTAAAGATCTTCGCCCGCTGCCGAAAAATATACGGGACAGCGGCCAGTATGTAAAAACAGCACCGCCCGCTTGAAACTCAACCCCTGTATATCATTCACGTTTCCTGAAAAAATTCAAAACGACCGCGAGATTGGCGAAGGAGGAAATGTCTTTCGAGAAATCGCAAATCTGTTTGAGCAACATAAACACACATCGGAGAACAGGCGTTTATTCGATAATACTGCCATATATATTTATTATGCAGTATGCGAGTTATTTGCCGATTTCGAGAAAGATATTTCCCCCGAGCAATAACGCGCGCGACTCAGTTCCCCGCTCACTCCACCCCGAACTTCACCACCGCTCCCTTCCGCGACGGCCGTTTTTCCTCATCCCTGAACCATTCGGGAATATTGACGGTAACGCTTGTATCGTCCTGCTTGAAACGCAGCGATTCCTCGGTGCCAAGCAGCGATGCCGATGTCATTTTTTTTCCGTTGAGCGCCGCAATCCTGAGCGAATCGACGGAGAAGTGCCCGCCCGGCCAGCGGAGGAATATCGCGTAGACCGTTTTCCCGTCCTTGCTCCGGGTGAAACGCATATGCCTTCCTTCCTGATAAGTGTCGAACGGTCGCGTCGCATAGATAGCCTCGCCGTAGGCGCGAAGCCATGCACCGGTATATTCGAAACGGTCCTTGACGTCCTTATGGAAACTGCCGTCGGGGCCTGGACCGTAACCAACCTGAAACGTACCTCCCTTGGCGGTGGCATCCACAAGATTGTCGATGATCCATTCGCCCGGTTTGTACTCGTCGGTGCTCATGTACGAGAAGTTCGTACTTCCCGGATAGATCGCTTTCCACGGACGTCCCATCTTGGAAAGATTGAGCTGATCGTAATGTTCCGCGCCCGCAGCAGTCTCGCTCGGAAGTTTACGCTCGGGCGTGTGATGGTCGCCGTATGCGCCGATGCCGCGGTTACGGAAAAGTGCGTCGGGCTGCAGCCGCCGTATCATTTTTATCGTGGCGATGATGTCCTTTGTGAAACCGAACTTCTCGTCCGGCAAATTCATATCGAGCGAAAGCACGTCGAGCGGTCCGTAGTTCGAGCATACCTCGAGAAGCTGTGCGCGATGACGGTCAAGAAGCCGCGCGTAACCCTCGGGGTCGCTCTCCGGCGTGTATGTTTTATCGAGATACGGATTCCACTGGTCGCAGCGGTAATCCATATTGAACCAGTCGATATGCGAGAAATAGAGGCCGATGCCGAGGTCGTGCCTGCGTCCGGCGTCTACTAGTTCGCGCACCACATCGCGTTTGAACGGAGTCTCCATTATCGAATATGCAAGATCGCACTCAACGATACGTCCGCGATCCGCTCCGGTGTGTCCCATGCGCCGGCGCACACGCGTCTTCGTGTCGAACATCGAAAACCCGTCGAGATGTTTCGTGGTGAACGAGAAGAACTGCGCACCGCCGTTCTTGATCATCGTCATCCATTCGTCGGCGTCGAATTTCTGCGGATTCCACTCGAGCGCGCGCCGCTCATACTCGGCCTGAAGCCCGTGACCGGCCTGCGTAAGCCCCCACGACTCCTTGAAGTTGAACATGCAGTACGGACCCCAGTGTATGCGAAGACCGAATTTCCGGTCGAGAAAGCGTTCAATACCCGCCTCGCTTGCATGAACATAGTCCCTGTCCACGCCGCGATAATCGGAATATTTATCCTGTTTGCGCTGTTCCGCCGCAAGCTGTTCGGAAGTAGGAAAATCGTTCATAGCTGATACTCCGCTGTTGTATTATCAATACAATGCGTACGGATATGGCCGTATACGTTCATCAGATTCAGATGCATGTATACAGGATTATGATAATCCGATTCCCCTTGACTATTTCACGCGATCATACTCCGGCCCGCAAGCGCTCCGGCAGCGTTCCCGCCGTGTACGGCATGAGCGTCAGTGAGAACGAAAACGGATCCGGCTTGATGCGGTATTTCTCGAATGTCGCCGGTCCGCAGCTCCCGCTTCCCACGCCGCACTGCTTATGATCAAGATGCACGGTGATGAAATCGCGTTCCTTCAAGTCATACGTATGCCGCGCCTTGTCGAAATCTTCTGTGGTGTAATAGTGCGCACTGAAATTGAAAATGCTTCCGGACACGAAGAGTCCCCCGCCAGCGGCACGCTCGAACGCAGCCCAGCGTGTTTCCTCGCGGTTGCCGTTTTCCTGCGGCAGCACATACGGCGTATAGAGTTCGCCGATGCGCGCTTTATACCGCCCGATGAGTGCCGCTGCCTTGCTGTCACAGTACGATTCTCCCGGTCCGCGTCCGTACCAATCAACGCGGTCATAGGAGAGCGGCAGCGTGAATGAGAGACCGATGCGCGGCAGATGCGGCATCACCTCGGCCGGGTTTTTGCTTCCCTCGGCAGGCGGAACGGCGCATGACGAGCGCGACACACCGGAAACGTCTATCTTCACCGCTCCGTCCGGGGAGACGGTATACGTGTACGCTGCGTCAAAACCGATGAAATGCACCGGCGGAGCGATGCGGCTTTTCACGGTGATGACAACACAGCCGTTTTGCTTCACCGCTTCGCATGAAACCGTGGTGTGCTGCATCGCGTCGAGCCGTGATTTTTTCCACGCCTGATAATTCGTTCCGTCCCACGGTGACCATGGCGCGTCGTTGTCTATGGGTGAGCGCCAGAAATCGAGTTTTGGTCCCTCGCAGAGCATGTCACTGCCCGCGTGAGTCCAGGAAGCGATGCGTCCGAAAACCCTGTCGAATACTATCGAGAAATCATTTCCGGAGACGATGACTTCCGTCGCCTCTACTTTCACGTCTACCGGCGGCAGCTGCACCGCTTTGGCCTGTACAGCAGCCTTCGCCGCTGCGATGATGAACTGCGCATTCGCAACTTCATGTCCCTTCGCGGCCCACGGCGTATCGGCATTCAGCGAAAACCTGAGCGTAACGACATATTCGCCGCTGCCCTTCGGTTTCGTGAACGGAATAGATAATGCCGCGCTTTCACGCGCCTTGATATCGAGCGGCGCCAGCGTGCCGCTTTCAACGACAACACCGTCCTCGGTAACGCTCCAGCCAATCGCAAGGTGGGTGAGTGATATATGATCGTGACGGTTTGTCACCTTGAATTTTCCCGCACGTTCGTCAACTGCTTCAACAAGAACGGGCTCCATCCATTTTTTTCCTTCGATGAGTCCCGGTGACGGGGTGCGGTCTGCAAACACAAGCCCGTCACAGACAAAATTGCTGTCGTTGGGCATGTCGCCGAAATCGCCGCCGTAGGCGTACCATTTCTTCCCTTCCGGCGTGTACTGGGTGATGCCGTGATCGCACCATTCCCAGATGAAGCCGCCCTGCATATTTTTCTGTGCCCAGAAAAGCTCCCAGTATTCCTTGAACACACCCGGACCGTTGCCCATGGCGTGCGCGTATTCACAGAGTATGAACGGCCAACCGGTATCGTCGGCGTCTGCCCATTTTTTCCAGGTGTCGGGATGCGGATACATGGCGGATGCAATATCGCTCGACCCGCGATTACGGCCGTACGGCTCGCCTTTCTCGCGCTTCATGAGCGCCGGACGCGACGCGCCTTCATAGTGCACCGGGCGCGTGGTGTCGCGTTTCTTCGCCCAGGCGTACATCGCCTCGTGATTGCAGCCGAAGCCGCTCTCGTTGCCGAGCGACCAGCAGAATATCGACGGGTGATTTTTAAACGCTTCCACCATGCGCTGCATCCGGTCGACGAACAGGTGCTCCCACGCGGGCCACATCGACGGATTCTTGCCCTCGTCGTAGGTGAAACCGTGCGTTTCAAGATCGCATTCGCACATCACGTACATCCCGAGCTCGTCGCAGATATCATAGAACGCGGGTGCGTTGGGATAATGCGATGTGCGCACCGCGTTGATGTTGTGTTTTTTCATGATGAGTATGTCGTTCTTCATGTCGTCATAGCCCACCGCGCGGCCCTTTTCCGGATGTGAATCGTGACGGTTCGTGCCGCGTATCATCACCTCTTTGCCGTTGAGAAACACCTTCGCGTCTTTTATCTCGACCGTTCGGAACCCGATGCGCTCCGCTTTGACACACACGGACTTCTTTGCGTCATCCTGAAGCGTGAACACAAGCGTGTAGAGATACGGCGTTTCCGGAGTCCAGTGATGCGGTGCAGCGATATCGGCCTTCATAGTGACCGAACCGCTGCCGTTTGCCGGAACAGCTGCGCTTCCTGTCAATGTCGCGACTGTGATACCCGCAGCGTCTTTCACCTCCGCAGCGACTGATGACTGCTGCGATGAAGCCGTTGCATTCTGTATGATGCATTCCGCCGTGAGCACGGCATTTTTATACGATGCGTCGAATTGCGTTTTAATGAATACATCATGAAGCGTAACCGGCGATTCAGCGACGATATATACATCGCGAAAAATACCCGACAGCCACCACATATCCTGATCCTCAAGATACGTGCCGTCAGACCACTGATACACCTCTACTGCGAGTGTGTTATTTCCCTGCTTCACCGCGTCGGTTATATCAAACTGCGTGACGAGCCGGCTCCCTTTGCTGTACCCGATTTTCTTCCCGTTCACCCAGAGCGAAAACGCACTGTCAACACCGTCGAACGTTATGTATTTCTTTCTGCCGTTCCAGTTCTCAGGTATAAAAAACGTTCTGCGGTAACAGCCTGTGGGGTTCTCGGTTGGCACATACGGCGGATTCACCGTGAACGGATAGATGACATTTGTGTAATGAGGTTTTCCGAAACCATTCAGCTGCCAATGACCTGGCACCGGCATGTCAGCCCACGATGTATCGTCATACGCGGGTACAGAGAACGACGCGTCGACACATGCGGGATTCCGATAATAGGCGAATTTCCATGTGCCGTTCAAGAGCATATAATACGGTGATGCGGCCCGGTTTCTCGACAGCGCACCGGCAGCGTCATCATACGATATCAGCACCGTGTGCGGCGGCATACGGTTAACGCCGGTTATTTTTTCATTTTCCCATTCATTCATTACTGGCTCCTTGGGTTATTATACGGCAAAACAGTGAAGTTATAGTACTACATCGGTGTTTTTATTGGTATGTCATATTTTGATTTTTGTATGGAATGAAATGCTTTTATGTGAACAGATGAATGTGAATGATTGCTTTAAAATAAAAAAACCCCTGGAAAAGCTGCCTGGCAAGCCGCATAGGACTTTTGGTTGGATATATACAGAAAGGGGTGTGAATAGAGGTTTGTAGGGGTTGCCTATACAGTTCGAGCGAAGCCGGCGTGCTGTTAAAGTATTAATTTGGAGGGAAATACCACGAATGACGAGACGCCATCCGTACAACAGCCTTTTCTACTCTTCCAAGGGATATGTTCCATAGAAACGTATCCTCATGTTGAGGATTTCAAAGAACGCTAATTTACTACAACTATAATGACAATTATAAAAAAAGTCAAGCTGCTGACAGCAGCCTGATGCTCTGGATAAAAAAAGAGTCAGCGCCGGACTTACGCCCGGCGCTGACATATAAAAAACCCGGCAACGTTCTACTCTCCCGCACAGCTACCCATGCAGTACCATTGACGATGAGAGGCTTAACTGCCGTGTTCGGAATGGGAACGGGTGTTTCCCTCTCTCCATGGTCACCGGATTAATTAACAAATTTAGCAAAGAACACGTTCTTTGACAAATGAATGAGAGCAATAGTACGAATGTTTTACAAAAGAGAATGATAATATGGTCAAGTCAATCGGCGGATTAGTAATGCTCGGCTGAACACATTGCTGTGCTTATACCTGCATCCTATCAACGTCGTAGTCTCCAACGTGCCTGATGGGGGGAACTAATCTTGAGGTGAGTTTCCCACTTAGATGCTTTCAGCGGTTATCTCGTCCGCACATAGCTACCCAGCACTGCCCCTGGTGGAACAACTGGTGCACTAGAGGTGCGTTCACTCCGGTCCTCTCGTACTAAGAGCAACGCCTCGCAATTCCCCAGCGCTTGTGATGGATAAGGACCAAACTGTCTCACGACGTTTTGAACCCAGCTCACGTACCGCTTTAATTGGCGAACAGCCAAACCCTTGGGACCTGCTCCAGCCCCAGGATGCGATGAGCCGACATCGAGGTGCCAAACCTCCCCGTCGATATGAACTCTTGGGGGAGATCAGCCTGTTATCCCCAGAGTACCTTTTATCCGTTGAGCGATGGCCCGTCCACATGGGACCACCGGATCACTAAGACCTGCTTTCGCACCTGCTCGACCTGTCGGTCTTGCAGTCAAGCCACCATATGCCTTTGCGCTCTTTCGACCGATTTCTATTCGGTTCGAGGTGACCTTTGTGCGCCTCCGTTACTTTTTGGGAGGCGACCGCCCCAGTCAAACTACCCGCCTAGCAGTGTCCACGCCCCGGCTTACGGGAACATGTTAGAACCTCGCTCTAAGAAGGGTGGTATTTCATTGGCGACTCCGCGACGGCTAGCACCGCCGCTTCATAGTCTCCCACCTATGCTACACATCTCAGAGAAAAGTACAATGCTAAGGTATAGTAAAGGTTCATGGGGTCTTTCTGTCCTATCACAAGTAATTGGCATCTTCACCAATAATTCAGTTTCACCGAGACTATCCCCGAGACAATGTCCGGATCGTTATACTATTCGTGCAGGTCGGAACTTACCCGACAAGGAATTTCGCTACCTTAGGACCGTCATAGTTACGGCCGCCGTTTACTGGGGCTTCGGTTCGGGGCTTCGCATTGCTGCTAACTCCTCCCTTTAACCTTCCAGCACTGGGCAAGCATCAGTCCCTATACGTTCTCTTACGAGTTCGCAGAGACCTGTGTTTTTGATAAACAGTCGGCCAGACCCATTCACTGCGGCCCGCAGTCCGATATTGCTACCGAACGTTGGGCATCCCTTCTTCCGAAGTTACGGGACTATTCTGTAAAGTTCCTTAGGGATAGTTGACTCGAGCGCCTTAGAATATTCATCTCGCCTACCTGCGTCGGATTACGGTACGGTCACAATCAGCCTAACCTTAGGGATTGTTTCTTGGCAGTGTGATTCGTGTAACTTCGCGCAGCCTAAACCGCGCTCACTATCACGCCTTGCTGTTAAAGGAACAAGCATTTGACTCATCCCACAGCTTGACGTTTTGACGGGGACAACCGAAACCCCGCGTACGAAAACCTACTGCGTCATCCCATCGAAACTGACCATGGTACAGGAATATTGACCTGTTTCCCATCGACTACGCCTTTCGGCCTCGCCTTAGGAGCCGACTAACCCTGGGCAGATTAACTTAACCCAGGAAACCTTAGGCTTACGGCGAACGGATTTCTCATCCGTTTTATCGTTACTCGTCCCTGCATTCTCACTTCCCATGCCTCCAGCATGCCTTACGGCTTTGCCTTCGACGGCGTAGGGAACGCTCTTCTACCGCTCTTTCGAGCCCATCGATTCGGTATTATGCTTGAGCCCCGTTACATTTTCGGCGCAAAAACGCTCGACCAGTGAGCTGTTACGCACTCTTTAAAGGGTGGCTGCTTCTAAGCCAACCTCCTGGCTGTTTTCGCGATTTAACATCCTTTACCACTTAGCATAAATTTTGGGACCTTATCTGATGATCTGGGTTCTTCCCCTCTCGTCCGTGAAGCTTATCCCCCACGGGCTCACTCCTGCATTCTGGAGTTACGGTATTCGGAGTTTATTTGGGTTTGGTATCTGGTTAAAGACCCTAGTCCATTTAGTGCTCTACCCCCGTAACTTAACATGCAAGGCTGTTCCTAAAAACATTTCGAAGAGAGCCAGCTATAGCCGGGTTTGATTAGCCTTTCACCCCTACACACAACTCATCCGAACAGTTTTCAACCTGTACCGGTTCGGACCTCCACTCGGTGTTACCCGAGCTTCATCCTGGTCATATGTAGATCACTCGGCTTCGGGTCTATAATACGCAACTAATCGCCCTATTAAGGCTCGCTTTCACTACGGCTTCACCGCTAATACGGTTTAACCTTGCTACGTACTATAACTCGCAGGGCCATTCTACAAAAGGTAGGCCATTAGGGCACAAAGCCCCTCTGACTGCTTGTAGGCCAAAGGTTTCAGATTCTATTTCATTACCCTCGACGGGGTTCTTTTCACCATTCCCTCGCGGTACTGTTCACTATCGGTCACTGGTGAGTATTTAGCCTTGGAGAGTGGTCTCCCCGGATTCACGCAAGATTTCACGTGTCTCGCGTTACTCAGGATACAGCTACCTCATGTACAACAATTTCGCGTACGGGGCTATCACCCGCTATGGCCGGCTTTTCCAATACCGTTCCACTATTGTGTACACAAAGACATCGCTGTCCTACAACCCCACGGCTGAGTAAACAACCATGGTTTAGGCTCTTCCCCGTTCGCTCGCCGCTACTTAGGGAATCTCGTTTGATTTATTTTCCTGCGGATACTAAGATGTTTCAATTCTCCGCGTGTAGCATTGCATACCTATGAATTCAGTATGCAATAACAGGGGGTTGCCCTGCTGGGTTTTCCCATTCGGTGATCCTCGGATCAAGGGATGTTTGCTCCTCCCCGAGGCTTATCGCAGCTAGCCACGACCTTCATCGCCTACCAGTGCCTAGGCATCCGCCTTTGGCCCTTAGTTACTTGACCATATTATCATTCTCTTCACGGTTTCCCGTGCTTCGAACTAAAATATTAGTCCCGGACAATACTTTCCTACATTCGCCAATTTTTTTTTATTCTAAGACGCAAAATGAATTATTAATGATACCAACACTTACAGTCTATTGTAAGATAAAATTCTCTGGTATCTTCATAAATACTTTGCTCTCATTCACTTGTCAAAGAACTCCCGATATAGTAAAGAAAACTAACCGGCAACATTAAACACCCTGGCGCAGCAGTAATTGGAGGTGATCGGAGTCGAACCGACGACCTTCTGAATGCAAATCAGACGCTCTGCCAATTGAGCTACACCCCCATTCTCGTTATCCAAGAATGTGTGGGCCTAAGTGGGTTTGAACCACTGACCTTTCGATTATCAGTCGAACGCTCATACCAACTGAGCTATAGGCCCAATATCACTAAAGCCCCGGGGTTGTTCACATCAAAGATCAAAAAAATTCGCTCAAAAATGAATAGCAAATAAAAGTACCTGCACAGATAAATAAGGTCTCCTAAAAGGAGGTGATCCAGCCACACCTTCCGGTACGGCTGCCTTGTTACGACTTCACCCTCCTCACCAGTCTCACCTTAGGCGCCGCTCTCCTTACGGTTAAGCTAACGACTTCGGGTGAAACCGACTCGGGTGGTGTGACGGGCGGTGTGTACAAGGCCCGGGAACGTATTCACCGCAGCATGCTGATCTGCGATTACTAGCGATTCCGGCTTCATGGAGTCGAGTTTCAGACTCCAATCCGAACTGAGGACGGCTTTTTGGGATTTGCTCCACCTCGCGGTCTTGCTTCCCTTTGTACCGTCCATTGTAGCACGTGTGTAGCCCTGGACATAAGGGCCATGAGGACTTGACGTCATCCCCGCCTTCCTCCTGTTTGTCACAGGCAGTTTCCCAAGAGTACCCGGCATTACCCGGTGGCAACAAGGGATAAGGGTTGCGCTCGTTGCGGGACTTAACCCAACATCTCACGACACGAGCTGACGACAGCCATGCAGCACCTGTGCCGGCGACCCTTTCGGGCTGTCACATCTCTGTGGCATTCCCCCGGCATTTCAAACCCAGGTAAGGTTTTTCGCGTATCATCGAATTGAACCACATGCTCCACCGCTTGTGCGGGCCCCCGTCAATTCCTTTGAGTTTCACCCTTGCGAGCATACTCCCCAGGCGGTACACTTAACACGTTAGCTACGGTGCCTACGGATAAACCGCAAACACCCAGTGTACATAGTTTACGGCTGGAACTACCGGGGTATCTAATCCCGTTTGCTACTCCAGCTTTCGTGATTCAGCGTCAGTTGCGACCCAGATGGTTGCCTTCGCCATCGATGTTCCTCCTGATATCTACAGATTCCACCCTTACACCAGGAATTCCACCATCCTCTATCGCACTCAAGAATGATAGTATCAAAGGCGTTCCCGGGGTTGGGCCCCGGTCTTTCACCAATGACTTACCACTCCGCCTACTCACCCTTTACGCCCAGTAAATCCGAACAACGTTCGCCTCCTACGTATTACCGCGGCTGCTGGCACGTAGTTAGCCGAGGCTTATTCAACGCTTACCGTCAATTATTCGTCAGCGTAAAAAGAGGTTTACAACCCGAAGGCCTTCATCCCTCACGCGATGTCGCTCCATCAGACTTTCGTCCATTGTGGAAGATTCTCAGCTGCTGCCTCCCGTAGGAGTCTGGGCCGTATCTCAGTCCCAATGTGGCCGTACACCCTCTCAGGCCGGCTACCGATCGTCGCCTTGGTGGGCCATTACCTCACCAACTAGCTAATCGGACGCAGACTCATCCCGGAGCATATTGCTACTTTACCCTACGCAACTTATGTCACAAGGGTCGATGGGGTATTAGCGCCTGTTTCCAGGCGTTGTCCCCCACTCCGGGGCAGATTATCCACGCGTTACTCACCAGTCCGCCGCTGAACTATTATATTGCTACAATAATCCCGCTCGACTTGCATGCTTAAGACGCATCGCCAACGTTCGTTCTGAGCCAGGATCAAACTCTCCATACTCAAATTTTATTGGTCGTTATCCTATTACGGATAACTAATATTCAGGGAAATAGAGTATGTATCTAAACGGCATTGCTGCCGTTCGATAACACACCAAAATTAACTTTACCTGTGCTTCGTCTCATTTGCTATTCATTTTTCAAAGAACTTCGGCCACCGTTCAAGCGTTTCCGCTTTTCTCAGTGGGGGTGTAATATACTACATGAAAGACCTAATGTCAAGCACGCTGCCATAAAATAGACAAAAAAAAGTTAAAAAAACGACCACTGAAGGCTGTTTTGACCATAATTACCGAAATAGTGATACATATAATACATGCGGCACTTTTATTTTTTCTGAAACGATACTATCGCAACGAATGTATGCCATAACCATGTGTGCTTTCTTTGATTTTTTAAGAATTTCGCTGTTCGCTTTCGGAAAATACGAATCATGTCAACTGAAAAATGACGCCGCGCTATTTTTTTGCAACTGTCCCGCGCGTGATTATCAGAACGCTGTTGATGATGTGATGACTGATCAAATACAACACCACGGGAACCGCCGCAAGCGGCGAAAAATTATTGAGTGCAACGAGCATACCGAGCCCGACATTTTTCTGACCGAGACTCACCGCAAGCGATCTGCGATGCGACGGATCTTTTCCGATGATGAATCCGGCGGCGTACAACACAGACGCAACGCAAAAAACAAAACCGAATATTCCCAGAGCGGTGAGCAACGGCAATGCGCGGAACCGCGGACTTGCGACCGCGATACTGGTGTACACGATGAATATCATCGCGAGCGGATTATAGAACGGCGCGATGTTTTTTGATATTCTGTCAACCGCAGGAAGACGCCGCACGATGATTGATATGACAAACGGAATTATCACAACGCTTCCGACCTCGGTAAGTATTGCCTTTACCGGAACCGCAACGGCAGCGGCTGAAAGCCACACGCCGGTAAGAACGGTGTATGCAATCGGCGAGAGCAGATTATATATCACCGCATTGACAACCGGCAATTCCTTTTCGCCGCCCATAAGCGACGCCATCACAACGCCGCTCACCGCCGGGGGCGTTATCACCGCGAGAAAAAAGCCTGTTGCTATCTCGCCGGGGAGCATTCGCCCGGCCAAAAGTGCCAACGGCGGCAGTATGCCCCACACGATGACCGGGAAAGCCGCGAGTTCATAGCGCACAAAACTTTTCAGCTCAAGCGTGAGCGCAAGAAAATTAAAATAGAGCATGGCCCCGAGAACAAACGGTATCACCGGCTTGCCGGCACTGCCCTGCGGGAATAGAAATCCCGCTATGACCGCGGCGATGAGACCGATACCGGTAACTGTTGCGCTGTTCATGAATGCAGCATTCCTTTTTTTCTGAGCGATGCTTCGAAATCAGCAAACGAGAATTTCCTGTCGAAAACAGAACTCCACATCGCCGGTGTTTCCATGCACATATAGAGATACGTTTTCCGATCATGGGCGCGAATAGCTGATATCATCTCGCGGTACAGCGCTTCCCGCAGCGGGCGCAGGTATCGCCGTTTGCCGTCTTCACACGGAACAAACTCATCAAAGAGAAATTCGTAGCCTTTGCCTGAAGCAAACCTGCACTCCTCCATGGCGCGCGGGAAACGCACACCTCCCATGCTGATCCAGGCGATATCGGCAGGCGTTACCGACCGGTATATCGCGTTGACAACGGCGCGATACGAGCGCTGCCATTGCGGAAAACGGATGATCGGATCGAAATGGAATGCCACGGAATATCCGGCGCGGGCACAGCGTTTGGCAGCGGCAAGGCGCTCGACCAGTGATGCCGTGCCGTGCTCATGCCGCTCGATATGCGTCTGCGGATTCAGCGAAAAGGCGAACACGATACGCCGTGAATGCTCCGGCACGTCGCGTGCAAGTATATGATCGATATTCGCGGATTTCGTCTTGAACTCGAGGAACATATTCGGATGATCCGCGGCCATGGTTATCAGTGCTTCCGAAAGACCGGTGATGTCGTCATACGCGAGGCTGTCGATAAGTTCACCGGTGCCGATGCGGCAGAACCGATCATCAAGCGCTGCCGCTTCATCGATTATCACCTGCGTATTCGTATAGACTACCGTCAGCTTTGTATTGTCATACACATGAAGAAAACAGTAGTCGCATGAGAACGGACATTGAAAACCGGCGTCGATGACACGATATCCGCAGCAGACGAAATATTTCGTTCCGGGACAGTGCCGGATGAACGCGCCCTGATTGCGGCAGAGAAAAACCGCCTGCTTGGCACGCAGATCCGATGGAGGGAGTATCGCATCAATTGCTTCACGGTCTTTGACTATATGTACTTTTGCGCGCGGGAATGCACGGCGAAATCGTTTGACAACGGGACTCGCAAGGACATCCGGAACGTCCTCGACGAACAGGTACCGCACCCTTCGTATCATGCCGATGTGACAGACCTGAAATCTATTGAAAATACCGAGCCTTTGCCGGGCACACTGTCAACCCGGAGTACGGCGTGATGGTCATGTACGATCTTCTCTACGACTGAAAGACCGAGACCGCTGCCTTTTTCCTTGGTTGTATAATACGGTTCGAAGATGCGCGTGAGAAGATGATCGGGAATACCCGCACCCGTGTCCGCAACGGATACGGTGAAACATTCACCCATGGCGTCCTGCCTGTACGAAGTACGCACCGTCACCGTGCCGGTGTTCTCAATGGATTCCACGGCGTTTTTCATGAGATTCACGAGTACGCTCGCAAATTTCTTGCTGTCGAGCGGCGCCTTAAAGTCACGTTTGGACAGTTCAAGCTGCATACTGATACGCCGTGAGGCGTGTTTATACGACGAAAAAGCGCTTTTTACACTGGAATTCACCGATATCGGCTGCGATGACAGTTCGGTGACAAACGAGAATTGGGAAAAATCACGCACGAGCGACAATATCGTATTGCTCTGCGAGAGTATCGCGGCTGCCGCATCGCCCACCTGGCGCTGCCATCCCCGCTTTCGCCGGCGCACCGCGCGGGTGATGAGCTCGGCATTGAGGTTTATCGGCGTCAGCGGGTTTTTTATTTCATGGGCGAGACGCAGCGCCACATCGCGCCAGGCTATCATCCGTTCATGCGCCGCGGAAAGCTCGCGGTTGTGCCTGAGTGAACGCACCATCATGTTGAAACGCTCCATAAGATTCCGCACATCCTTGGTGCCCTGCGGCCGCACGATGAATGACAGATCATCCTCGGCGATCTTTTTTGTCCCGCGTGCAAGCGCCATGATGGGCGTGGTGATGCTCCGGGACATGAGAAACGATATAAAGATGACGATGACGGAAACCGCGGCGGCGCCGAAAATAACAAGCATATTCATGATAAACTCGAAATCCTGGCGGGTTGTCCGCAGTTGCTTATAGAACTGCAGTGACCCGACGATCTCATTGCGTTTTTCGACACTGTCGCGCGGCGGCTCCATGACGGCGGCAATATAACCCACCGCGGCAGAACCCCGGTCGATACGCCGTAATAAAAAACGATACGTCCTGCCGCCGTAGGCACGTTCGGCTGCGAATGTTCTTCCGGCCGGCATGGTATGATAACTGCGGAGCATGAGCGCCGCGATATTGTCGCGCCCGGAAGGATATACGGCGGCACCGTTCGTTGCGACCGCCATCACGGTTTCATTCGAAAACCTGCCGTTCATAGCCGCATTCACGCGCGCCCACTCGCCCGCCTGCGCACGGACAAATGCGGCATCGGCATTGAGAAGCGCGTTATAATCATCGAGCAGTTTTGCGGTTTTTTCTTTCCAGACGTCATACTCCTGCCGGAGCACCGCAACCGATTTTTCAAGCGACGCCTCGCCGTTCCCCGTAAGCCATATCTGATAATTGAAGCGGATAACGCGCATGGAGACAACGGCGACAAGAACGGTGGGCGTGAGTATCGCGATGAGGAGGAGCATGGTAACCTGCAGGCGGAACATGGCGCCGGCCTCTTTTTTTATCACGCTGATGAAAAGCTGCACCAGCATGCTGACACCGATAAGCACGCTCGTCAGCGGCAGCACCAGTGAGAAAAAAATCAAAAACGGGTTATTCCAGCGCAGTGTCGTTATATGCGGCTCATAGATGATACTGGTGACCCATAGTGAAAAAAGCACGATAATGCCGAAAAACACGATATATACCGGCTGAAACACCGTCTCCTGCACCTGTTTTCTCAGACGGTTCAAGCGGGCCAGCGTGATCAGTCGTTGTCGATTGAGCATTGACTGTCAGTTTCCGTTTTTGGTGCAGTAGATATGACCGGAACGCAATGAGGCTGCGGCGGCTGCATCTGTGATCATCGCCGCCTGTTCGATATGCCGGATGGAGTATCCGTACTTCATCAACAATGAGATGACGGCCGCGGTATCATTATCATACAAAGCGATTATGAGCGCGCAATTCCCTTTTCGTAAGACCGTCGTCATGCCTTTCAGGACCTGTAAACCGTACCCGGGGGCGTCAACAGCAACGAGATCGGGCGCGGGCACACCTTCCTTGACCAGGCTGTCGACGGTGCGCACGGTGACGGCGAATTTCGAATTCGCCGCGGCATTTTTACGCAGTGTTCCTGCCGCCGCCCGGTCCGGTTCGACATACATCTCCGCCTGACCGTCCGCTTCACCCACGGCGATATTCATTATCTCAAGCCAGTACATTTTGTTGCTGCGTTTGTTTTTACGAATAAGCCGTACCAGCACCGGATTTGGCTCACAGCAGATGACATTCCCTTTCTCTCCGGTCTTTCGCGCAAACGCGATTCCCGTGATGCCGATATATCCGCCGATATCGTACACCGTTTTCCCGGCAAGCGTGAGTTCATCAAGGAAACGTTCCGCCGGGCTTTCATCCCTGAATATATCGGTATATGCCAGCGCGCCGACCGATATCAATCCCGCCGCAGGTCCGCGCCAGAGGCGGACGGGAATACGGCTTAGTAGCGGCATTGATGCACTGTGAATACGCTGCAGTATCGATCGAAAAAAGGTGTCCATATCTTATGCAAGTATAGTTTTAAAAGGGTAAATTGTCAACGCGCGCACGGAAAATGTGTACGCCGAAGCCCGCGTTATTGCGTAAACCCTTTTGTCTTCTCGAACAGACGCACATAACGCACCACGCCCGCGGCAACCGCCTGCATCATCTGCTCCTGATATTCCTTTGAGGAGAGCAGTTTCGCCTCGACGGGATTCGTGATGAAACCTATCTCGACAAGCACCGCCGGCATGAGCACGCCTTTGAGCACATAGAAGAGCGCGCTCTGCACCGGCTTGGTGCGCTTGACGACGTCCTTCACCGACAGAGATATCTCCTCCTCGACGAAGCCCGACATCATGCTCGATTCCTTCTGATACTGCTCGATAATCATCTTGTAGTAGATGCCTTCCGCATAGTTCGTGTACGTATACCGGTTGCGCTCGAAATCAACCGCAACGCTGTTCTCAAACGACGCGACAGCACGAGCGGCCTCACTTGACTCCTCCGCGGACACGAAGTACACCTCGAACCCGCGCGACGAACGGTTGAACGACGCGTTCGCATGCACACTGATGAACAATCCGTTCTTCTGCTCTTTCGTCCCGATGCCGACGGCATTATTGGCATAGAGCGACCGTTCCTCAAGCGACATGAACGCATCTTCGCCGCGCGTGAGCACGACCTTGGTACGAGGCGACAGCGCGCGCGTAAGCGCATCGCGCAGAAGTATTGCGGCATCGAGCACGAGATCCTTTTCCCGGATGTCGCTGTATCCGATGGCGCCCGGATCGCGGCCGCCGTGACCGGGGTCGATGATGATAACATCTATTGTCGTGTCGGCGGGCGGTGCCGACTGCGCGATGATGAAACGCTCCGAACGTTCGATATTCCGCGCCGTTTTGTTCGACACCGCATCCGGTGCCGTATCAAGTGTGCGCGGAACCGGAACGACAACACCGTTACGCGACAGATACGCCCGGTCTCCGCGTTCGATGAATGACAGGAGCGCGGCATCGCGTTCATTTTTGAACAGGAGCGGCAGCAGCCGGTTCATAATATCGATGGGGACATAGAAGACGCTGTGCGCGATGAATACGGCATTATCCGCGGTGTAAAGCTGATTATTCACCAGGAATATGCGCTCCCCGCACGCGAGCGAAACGATGACGCCGTCATGCTGCATGATGAGCCGCTGTTCAACGGGCTGGTAACGCCAGGATATGTTGTAGGTATCGCAGAATTCCAAGACGGGAATTGCGAATTGATATGACGCAAACGAGCTTGTCGGAATCTCCGCGTAAACACCCGCCGCCGCGATGAAAAACAGCAGTGTCAGCCATCGACGCGGCAGCATCATCGCTCCGGCGTCCGATATCAGACGCGCACCTTCACCACGCAGACGCGTATGGTCTGAACGGCGTCGTCCATGCAGAGCGGCCGGTGCGCATCGTCGGGAAAGAATATCGCCACAACGCCGCCGCCGAGCTTGAGTCCGGTACCCTTGGGATGTGCGGTGTATTTGATGACATCCTTTTCCGCATCATACGGCGCGTCGTTCATGGCGCTTCGCGGCAGCCATTCTATTATCTGCGACCCTTTCATGACATATTGAACGTCGATATACTCGCGGTGTGTCTCGTAAAAGCGTTTATCCCGCGGTTCGGTTGTCACCGTCATAATGCGGGCGAACACGTTCTTCCCGTCGATGGGATACTCGCCGTCGGCGATATCGGGCGGGAGCTTTGCGATGTACGCAAGACCTGCCGCTATACGCTCGTTCAGCCGATGCGACGCGTTTATCTCTGAAAGTGTTGAGAGTATCATAATGACCTACTTCATGACCGTTGGATAATGTGACGCAAGCATCGCTTTCACGCCGGGTTCGATAAGCGAGAGCACCGGCTTCGGGTACACGCCGATGATGATGACGAGGATGAGCATAACGGCAAGCGGCGCTGCCTCACGCGCTTTGATGTCTCCGAGCGAGGCGTCGCTCTGACGCGACAGGGGCCCGAAGACGGTCTTTCTGACGAGTGTGAGCGCATATACCGCGGAAAGCACGGGGCCGAGCACGGCGATGACGCCCATCCACACGCGGTACTGCATGATGCCCATGAGCGACAGTATCTCGGCGATGAAGTTACCCGTCATCGGAAGTCCGATGACCGCAAGCGCCGACACGACAAAAAAGATGCTGAACAAGGGCATTGCTTTCGCCAGACCGCCGTGTTCATCGACCGAGAAACGCATACTGCGGCGGAAGAGCATGCCGGCAAGGAGGAATATCATGCCGATGGCGATGCCGTGCACGACAAGCTGCAGTATGCCGCCGGTAATACCGGTGACTGTGAGTGAGAACATCGCAGCCACGGCAAGACCGATGTGGCTCACCGACGCGTATGCGATGACGCGCTTGATGTTCTTTTCAGTTATTGCGATGACCGCGGCATACACGATGCCGATGACACCGAGCATCATGACATAGGGACGCGCGGCGATGACCGCATCGGGGAACAGCGGCAGTATGAAGCGCCAGATGCCGTAGCCGCCCATTTTCAGGAGCACGGCGGCGAGTACTACGGTGACGAACGTAGGCGCCTGTGAATACGTATCGGGCGCCCAGATATGCAGCGGGAAAAGCGCGGTTTTCACGGCAAATGCGGCCATGAAACCGAGAAACAGGAGCAGTTGGAATGTGAAGAAAGCCTGGGGCGCAAGCGACGACCTGAGCGCCAGTATTGTCTGCGGCGCGTCGGCGATGGCGAACGAAACCGTTCCGCCGGCAAGGACATGCTGATTGGCGAGCACAATCATGGCGATGAGCATGAATATGGAGCCTGCAAATGTGAAAAAGAAAAACGTATATGCGGCGCGTATGCGTTCCGCACCGCCCCACACGGCGATAAGGAGTGCCGCGGGGATGAGCATGGCCTCCCAGAACACATAGAACAGGAGCATGTCGCTGGCCGAAAACACGCCGATGACAGCGGCCTCAAGGATGCAGAGAGCCACGGCATATTCCTTCTGAAGCGATTCAACGGAGCCGGTGGCGATTGCGCCCGCAAGAAATACGAATGTGGTGAGAACGATGAGAAGCACCGCCACGCCGTCGGCAGCTACCGCATAGGATATGCCGAACGTCGATATCCAGTTGACCGAAAGGGCAAACTGCATGCCGCCCGCGCCGATATCATACCGGAACGGCAGGTGCAGCGAGCAGATGAACGTGAGCGTGAACACGGCGATTGAAAACCCGTAGATAAGCCTCCGCGACGCCTTCGGCAGGAACGCGATGACGAGCGCACCGGCTATCGGCAGCACGATGAGTATGGTGAGAATATACGGATTGAACGCTGATGCGAATGCTGACATACATGCTCCAGAGGATTACCGGTGTTGGAAATGATTATATACATTCCATATCAAATATTCAAGTACAGCATCACCGTTCTTTTATCAGTACGACACCGTTCGGCAGTTTCCCGATCTCGACATAATCCTTTGCTGCGAACAGCGCCATGCGTTCTCGTGAGGTTATTACAACATCCGCCCGTACCGCGGCCGAACCCGCGGGCTGACAGACCCACTGGTTATAGCTGATATATTTTGAGAACAGCCAGTTCCTGAGACGATTATCCCAATCGAAAATATCCTGTTTATCCACATCGAACGAAATGCTCACATTTACCGAGCGTGAACTGTTCGTATACCTGCGCGCGGTCATGGCATCGGAAGACTGCGGATAGATGCGCGGCAGATGCACCGGACGGATATCATAATGCCGGAGGATAGTATCCTCTATTTTTTCAAAATACATGAGCGACGGCACGATGCGGTATGCTGACCCGTTATTGGGATTGCGCTGATATGCGATGACAGCAACGCTCATGTATGCGGCGAACACGAGCATGAAGATAAAAACACCCCGAAGCCACGGGGCCCGCCATCGCTGGAACGCTCCCGCGATGCCGAGCGCCAGCATATAAAACAGTATCGGCCATATTATCACCATATAGCGCTCTTCGTTCGGCCGGAATGTCAACAAAAACAAGGCAGAGGTGAATATCGCGAAGAAGAGCAGGAGCTGATCGACACGGGACTTCATAACAAACGCGCGCCGGCAGAACAGATAACATCCGTATATCGCGGCAAGGGCATACGGCACCACGCCGATGATAACCACCGACGGATGAAGGAAAAACCGCTTTGCGAATTCGGTATACTGCGTCATGGTGTGCCCGACAAATCTGCTGCCGTCGGGAAAAAGGACGATGAACGGATTGGTAAGCCCCTTGAGCGATTCGACGGTAAACTGCACGGCGGTCTTTGCCTGATGAAAATAGCCGCCGATGATCATATATCCTTTCTGCGCATCAAAATATATGAACGGGATGTACAGCGCCGCTGCGGCAAGCACTCCCGCCGCAAGCCACTGCCAGTGAAGACGCGGACGATAGATGATGCACAGCAGTACAACGGCGACACCCGCGAACAGACTGATGCCGTGGAAAAACGGCATACAGCCGAACAGGAAAATAAACGGCACAATCTTCCATGACCGTTTTGTATCGAAAATATCGAGCATAAGAATCAACGCTCCGGTAATGAGCGGTATGATGAAGTAGGGATTCCAGAACGAACTTCCATATCCGACCGCCCACGGATGAACGGCATACACGAGCAGACCGATACGGACAATGGTGCCGTCAGCGATCTTTTTTAAAAACAGGTACAGCAGTATCAGCGTCAGAATCTGCAGCAGAAACGAAAGTATATACATACCGGCGACAGAACCGAACGCGTGAACGGACAGGAAACCGGCAAGGTTTTCAAACGGCCCCGGCAGTTTGGTGAAAAAACTCGCGTGACTGAAGTGGAATAAATTGAAGCTGAAAATGTAAGCGTCTGTTTCGTCGATCAGGGTAAACGGGCATGCGCCGAGCCCCCAGAATACCCTGACGGCGCGCAATACGACCGCAAGAAGTATTATCAGCGGAATATCGATTTTTTTTAAACCGCTGAAGAAGCCGATTTTGCCGTTGCTTACATTGCCTGAGCTGTCCATTATGCCCTCAATTTTTTGTTCTATCAATCAAGTAAAACCGGATATACATTATCTGAACCGTCGCACATCACTGTTACATATATACTGTATTACACTCTTTTACTCAAGACTCGGCGGTGTACAACACTGCGTTCATGCCAAATATTCATCCAGTGCTAGCGTCAATTCCTCAAGCGCCAAGGAGTGATCCCGACCAAAGCGTGCATACAGCCAATCTGAAAACACAAGAAAGTCCTCAAAGGCCCTGGAAGAATCCGGTAATAAGTCCGGCACATACGACACAAAGCGCTTGCGGTTGACGATCAATTCCCAGAACCTTGCTGCGCGCTTTAACCGGGTCATCGCGGCCCGTTCCAGCAGGCTGCTTTCCATGATCTCATAGGGTGGTTCGGGGTTGAACACCAATCCCCATGCTTCGCAATGCCGTTTCATCGGCGTTCCGGGCAATGATTTCAAGATCCCGAGCTGGATCTCGTCGGGTGAAGCGCCCCAAACGCGATTGAAACCCGCGGCTAATTGTTCAAGACCTTCTCCGGGCAGGCCTGCGATCAGGTCTACATGCACCTTGGCCCCGGTATTGCCGCAGAGGAGCGACAGGCTTTCCAGTACCAGCTGCGGTTCAAAATTCCTTTGAATCAAACGGGCCGTAGGCGCGTGCAGGGTTTGCACGCCGATCTCCAGATTCAGGACACCTGCCGGGAAACGGGAAAGCGTTTCCAGAAAGCCCGATGGCCAGGCGCCGGGGGTAAGTTCAAAATGGATGCGTAAACCCGGGCGCAAGCGCTTCAAAAAGAATTCCAGTATGGCCAGGGCGCGCACGGCATTTACATTGAACGTGCGATCGACAAATTTGAAATTCACAACGCCGCGGTCCAGAAGCTGTTGTATCTCTTCCAGAAAAGGATCCAGCGGAAAAAACCGCACCGTTCTGTCGCGGGAACTAAGGCAGTATTCGCAGGAATACGGGCAGCCGCGTGAAGATTCCACATACACCAGACGATGGGCAATGTCCCCGGCAGTGTATTCCTTATAGGGAAGGACGAGTGTTTCAAGCTCCGGCTCACCGGCGGTAATGACTTTTGCATGAACGGTCTCATCCGCCCGGTGCAAAGACGCTGCATACGCCGACGCCTCAGGCGCTGACAGCAATCCAACACAAAGTTTCCTGAATTCGATTTCGCCCTCACCCTGAATCACAAAATCCGCCAATGTAAGGATAATGGCATCGCTATCAAGAAAAGACACCTCAGGACCGCCAAGGACGATGTACGGCCGCTGCATCCAGGTGCAAATTGTTTTTAACAGCGGAATAAGCCGAAGATGATTCCAGATGTATACACCCACGCCCAGGATAGCGGGACGTTCCCGTTGTATGGCCGCCAGTATCTCCTCGTCCGTGCTTCGCAGTGAAAATTCCATTATCCGGGCCCTGTCAGCGAGCATTCCCAAATTGGCTTTTAAATAACGCAAACCAAAAGCGCAATGGGCGTATTTGGCGTTCAGCCCTAAAAGCAGAATATCATACTTGTTTTGCGTCATTTGATTATTTGTTGGAAAGAAATATTCGGCTTGATTTTACCGCGCAAATAATGGATAGTAATTTCCTTTTTCGTTGCCTATCATTGCGTATAGTCTAATGCAACATATCCAGCGCGTCAAGCCGCATTTATAGCCGGATTGCCGGCGAAGCATTCGCGCGCTTCGTTCTGGAAAAAATGTACTTTCATCGCACACGCACACGTCTGTCCATCCGTTGCAGCAGCTGCTTATAATGGATTACATACGCCTCCTGCACTATTTGCACAACCCGCATTTTCTTCCCGCACGCTTCGACAGCCCGCTCAGCACAAGTCGCGGACATACCAAAGGGTCCACTTCCCATATTTTTTTGATCAACACCGCCAGGGACGCTTGGAAGAGCAGTGAGCGAAGCTAACGACCAGCCCAATTCTTCGCGCACATGTGCTGTACAGCTGTGTCGGCGTTCTCATCACATGTTTTACCGTCGCATTCAGCCCATGTTATTTGCTGGAATAAAGTGTTATAATCAAATACTCCAAAGAGCACTATCGAGACAATGCATCAGTCGCTTACGCGTTCGTCTGGGCGTCCTCCTTCACGTATTCGAGCTCTTTCTGCGAAAAAACATTGGCAGAATCCAAGATAATGATGAAATCATTTCCTTTCTTGCCGATGCTGCCGATGTACTCGCCGCTGATATTCATTCCCACCTTGGGCGGCGCTTCGATCTGTGAAGCGTCAAAACGTACTACCTCCCTCACCGCGTCAACGAGTGCGCCGATGACTAATGTCTCGCCGTCCGAATCCACCTCAACGATAATAATGGCGGTATCGACATTTTGTTCCGCGCAGGTGAGATCGAATTTCAGACGGAGATCTATCACCGGAACAACGCAGCCTCGCAAATTGATGACGCCGGCCATGAAGGGCGGCGTTTTCGGGACCTTAGTAACCCGCGTCACCTCCAGCACCTCTTTCACATGCAGCACCTCAAAAGCGAAAAGCTCTTTTTCAAGATTGAAGGTGAGATATTGTTTCGATTCACGTGTTGTTTGCCTTGTTGTTTCCATATATTACCCCCTAATACTTTTTAAAATCGCCATCCTCGCCATCGAGCGGATTTGACATCTCATATGCAAATCCACCCGGCTTCACCTTGCCTGCGGCGTTCACCGTTTCTTTTATCTCTATTTTTTTTGCTTTTACGTCATGACCATTCCCGTGCGGAGCCGCTGCAGGGTGAGTAGTTATTGCCACGTGTATGGGAGCAGGATGCGCAGATGCAACAGTTATGGGGGCGTGGATATATTTTCCGACAGCCAGATGATTCCCGCGGAACGCCTGCGTTTTCCGATCCTCTTCTCCGATTCTGAAGAACGATATTGTGTCCTGAAGCTGCTGAGCCTGTGACGACAGTTCCTCGGCCGTCGAAGCGACCTCTTCGGAACCGGATGCATTCTGCTGGGCGATCTGCGATATCTGTTGTGTTGATGCGTTCACCTGCTGAATTGCCGTCGACACCTGCGTAATGGAGCCCGAGACCTGCTGAATTGCGCTTGACACCTGCTGCACGGCATTGTTGATCTGAAGCGATCCGTTACGCTGTTCGGCACTTGCGGCGTTGATCTCCGCAACAAGTTCAGCGGTCCGCTGAATGTCCGGCACAAGCTTTTCAAGCATTGCACCCGCACGCTCGGCGACATCCACACTCGACTTTGACAGTTCGCCTATCTCGCCCGCTGCCGCCTGGCTGCGCTCGGCCAGTTTCTGAACCTCGCTGGCGACCACCGCGAATCCTTTACCGTGTTCTCCAGCTCGGGCCGCTTCGATGGACGCATTAAGCGAAAGGAGATTTGTCTGACGCGCTATCTCCTGTATTATGGTTACTTTGTCCGCGATCTCTTTCATCGCCTTCACGGTTTCCTTCACCGCTGAACCGCCATCCTTGGCATCAGTTGCGCTTTTTGCCGCTATCTTTTCGGTCTGGCTTGCGTTGTCCGCGTTCTGCTGTATCGTCGCAGTCATCTCCTCCACAGACGCCGATACTTCCTCTATTGATGAAGACACCTGCTCAACCGATGATGATACCTCCTCCACGGACGATGACACCTCTTCAATGGATGCCGATGCTTCCTCGACACTCGCCGCCTGTTCATTAGCTCCCTGTGACAATTCCTCGGACGACGAAGACATTTGTTCACCCCCCGAGTTTACGTTCGCGGCGGCTGTTTTCACCGTACCGACAACCTCGATAAG
The DNA here is from genome assembly GCA_016214035.1 of Spirochaetota bacterium. Classification (GTDB taxonomy): domain Bacteria; phylum Spirochaetota; class Brachyspiria; order Brachyspirales; family JACRPF01; genus JACRPF01. The sequence goes on from JACRPF010000020.1 coordinate 311,046, forward strand.
TTTTTTCGCCATCGTATCGAGTGCCCGCGATAAATCGCCGGTTTCATCCTTCGCCCTGCCGTATTTAGCGTCAAGGTCAGTGGTAAGGTCTCCGGAGGCAATTGATCCTGCGTAGGTAACGGCAATGCGTAACGGTGTGACAATGCCGCGTGCTATCAGATAGAATATAATTGCAGCAATACCCAGCATGAGGACTGTAATGGTGGAGATAAGTATGATAATACGGTTCAGATCATTATCAATTTTTGCCTTTTTTTTCGCGACTGCGGTATCAATATCATCAATATAGACCCCCGCGCCGATGATCCAGTTCAGTGGTTTATACGCACGCACATACGATAGTTTCGGGACGGTCTTCGTCGTACCAGGACGCGGCCAGTTATACACGACATATCCTTCACCCTGTCGTTCGCAAAGGTCTACCATGACGGTGAAGAAATTGATGTTGCTGCCGAATGCGCAGTTATACTTTGGGTCGTCCATGATGGCACCGTTGAGTCCCGGGGCCATCGGATGTATCACCATTCGCGGTACAGGTCGACCGGTATCATTGATCCAGAAGTAATTACCGCCGTTTTCGAACCGGAAGATCGTCAATGACTTGTTTATTTCAGCTAGTGTCAATTCATTGTCTTTTCCATAACGTTCATGCTTGGCTTTCACATCGTTATATACAACCTCCACAAGATCCCTCAACTGCTTTTCATACATCGCTGTCATCTCGGCGCGAAATGACCGTACGATTGATTCTCCCGATGAGATAAAATTCGCGATAGAAATGGACGCTATCACAATGGCAACCACCGTGATGAAACCGATACCGCTCAACAGAACCTTTGGTTTAATTTTCATACTACACTCCTTATGTCTTTATTATATCTATACCAGCATCAGCTGGATTGTTTTCACGCTGCGACGCAAATTGTATGCAGTATGTATTACACTCGACAATGACAATTCTTGATGCAATTCCATTGCGAGGTCGATGATCATATCGTCCTTGATTTTCGTAGCTAGAACGTCCTGCAATGTCACGATTACCATGGCAAACATAATTACCTCCGTACATCCGTTTTCCTATCCGGAATCATTTGAATCAGACTTATTGCCGTTATACGTATCAATTCCGACTCTGTCGTGTGCAGCGGATGCACAAACAATCACATTCGCGCATACATCGTTTATCTCCCTCGCCGCGTCATCGGTCAAACGCGCCAGTTTGCGGACCTCGTGCGCAACAATTGCCAGCCTGCGTTCACACTCATCCGGACGCGCCGCCTCGATAGTCGCTTTGACGGCGAGCACATTTGTGCGTGTGGCAATGTCGCCGACGACCGCAACGACATCAGCGATGCTTGCGGTCTTTCCGAAATATGTAACGGTATCATCGTCACGTTTCTGGCGAGTATCCTTCTCGTTTTGTATAACCGAAATCATATCGGTGGTATTTCCCATAGCCGTCGACTCAACCTCAAGCCTCTTCAGTTCATTTTCATATTTTATTCGTATTGTTTTTGCCTGCGCGCACTTCTTCGAGGCATACTGCAATTGGAACAACGTAATCGCGGCGGCGGCTAGTACGATAGTCAACCGCAAAAGCGCGTTCGGTATAATTGCCGCCGCCAGCGCAAAAGCGACAACGAATCCGAATGGAATCATGATTCGCGAAAATGTTTTCATATGCCTCCCGTATGGCGCTATCGTTATTCTGGCGGTTTTTTTCTACTCCCTACCAGACTTGGCTATATCGTCACACTCGTTATTTTTATCACGTATATCAAGAGACAAGACGTTAAAATGCTCGACATAGCAATCAAGACATAACCACGAGTATTCTTTCGAGATTAATGAAACATCATAAAGCGTACCCTCGCTGTTTCTGCAGCAATCACATCTTCGTGGTTTCATATCGCCTCCATAATGTTGCATGCGGTCAAAGACACACCTATCACGATGCAAGATATATGCCACGAGAATTCAAGGAAATAATGTATTTCGGGGTGGTTTTAGTTTCGGGTATCCGAATTTGACCGATCGATATGAGAAAAGTATCCGGAAATAAGATACTACTTTATCACATGAAGCTTTTTCAACTTTCGATAAAGCGATTGGGGTGATATCTTTAGAAGTTTTGCGGTTGCAAGTTTATTATTTCCTGACATCGCTAGTGCTTGACTTATCAGATCGCGTACGGCTTCGTCGAGACCGCCTTCGGGTATGCGAGGCACGGGTGAAACGGCGGAAGATATCTCATTATCCGATATGGGAAAATGCTTTGCTTCCAGTTGGTTCCCGTCACAGAGTATGATGGCACGTTCAATCATGTTCTTCAGTTCCCTGATATTGCCCGGATACGAATAGTTCCGTAGAACATCGAGGGCATGTTGATGAATGTTTACGTCAGGTTTTCCCAGTGCTCGACCGATCTTTTTACAGAAATGTGCTGCCAATAGCGGAATATCCTCAGGATGGGCACGTAGCGGCGGAACCGTGATCTCGAACGTATTGAGCCGGTGGAAGAGGTCCTGCCTGAACCTGCCGGTCTTCACCATGTCGTGAATATCGGCATTCGTGGCGGAGATAATGCGCACATCAAACGGTATTTCCTTATGACATCCCAGCCGTTTGATCGTATGTTCTTCAAGCGCGCGGAGTATCTTCGACTGCATCATCAGAGGCATGTCACCGATCTCGTCGAGGAACAGCGTTCCGCCGTCTGCAGCCTCAAAACAGCCGGCCTTATCTGTTTCAGCGCCGGTAAACGCCCCTTTCAGATGACCGAAAAACTCGCTCTCCATAAGACTTTCGGGAATGGCGCTCGCATTGAGCGCGTAAAAACTGCGTTTACTACGCTCACTTGCATAATGAATGGTCCGCGCCACCAGTTCCTTACCGGTACCGCTTTCCCCGGTAATCAACACCGAAGTAGTGGACGCTGCGGCCGCTTTTAAAGCCAGATGCATCACCGCTTTCATCGCCCCGCTTTCTCCGACCAGATCTCCCACATACGATCGCAACTCATCAGACGCAAGGATATATGCGGAATGTATCTCCTTATATCGGGAATTCAATTCGATATATTTTCGCGTGCGCTGAATGGCGCCCTTGATCTCCGAAAGGCTTAGCGGTTTGAAAAAGAAATCGAAAGCGCCAAGCCGTAATGCGGTAAGGACACTGGTGCTATCCCCGTGTCCGGTCATCATTATCACTTCGCATTCAGGGTAGTCTTTCTTGATCTGTTCCAGTATGGAAAACCCATCCCGTTCCGGAAGTCGAATATCGAGTATCGCGATGTCAATTCGTTCACGGGCAAATACAGCGAATGCGTCGTCGGCTTTCCCCGCCTCGAAAAGACGAAAGGCGGGACCGTCAAGACTTGTGATAATCGCTTTACGCACGATCTCTTCATCATCGATTATCAGCACGCCGATACTGTTCATAGCGCACTCGCTTGTTCTGTTACGGGGAGTTTGATGATAAACTCCGTACCAACGCCGACTTCGCTGGACACTGTTATCTCTCCCCGCATTCCTTTAATAATACCATAACTGATCGACAACCCAAGTCCCGTTCCTTTTTCCTCCGCCTTGGTTGAATAGAACGGGTCGAATATCCTGGGGATTATTTCCGGGGGGATACCGGTACCGTTATCCCTGATATGAACTTCGACAATTCGTTCTTCCCGCTGTACGGTAATGGTAATATTTTTCTCGGCTCGCGCAGCGTCTTCAAGCGCATCCCGCGCGTTCGTGAGCATATTGATGATGACCTGTTCAAGCCGATACGTATTGCCGGTCGTGGAACACGCGGTCTGTTCCGGCAATTGCACGGAAACGGTAACCCCCCGTTTGGCGAGTTGTGTTCCCATAAGTGACAGTGCATTGGATACTGAGGTGCGTACATCAAATACATGCTGCACGTCGTCTTTCTGTTCTCGCGAGAACAAACGAACATGCTCGATGAGCTTTTTCATCCGCTCCGTATAGGTAAGAAATTCCTTGAGTTTCTGAACAATCAGCTCCCGTTCAACATCTCCCTCGGACATCCTTACCAACATGCTCTCCGAATTGAGTGAAAGCGCGGTAAGCGGCTGGGTCAATTCATGCGCAATGCCTGCCGCGAGCTCCCCGAGCGAAGCCAGTTTCTCCGTCTGCAGCATCTTCATACGCTGTGCTTCTGCAGCCCGTCGTTCGGTAATATCACGTCCGATAGCAGACGCGGATACTATGCGGCCTGCTGTATCCCTGACGGGCGAAACCATGAGCGACACGTGGACCTCACACCCGTCCTTTCTGCGGCGCACTACATCAGAGTATTCAATATATTCACCTTTCCTGATCTTCTTGAGTATCACCGCCCGATCATTCTTGAACTCCGGCGGCATCAATATATCGATTGACTTGCCGAGCACTTCTTGTTCCGAATAGCCATAGATCTTTTCTGCCCCCTTGTTCCAGCTCGTAATTACTCCATCCAGAGTTTTGCCGATGATCGCATCTTCAGACGATTGAACGATAGCCGCAAGTTGACTCGCTTTTTCAAGCGCATGTTTTCGTTCGATGCGTGTACGAAGCGTGGTAATACCGTAAGCCAGATCGCCTGCCAGTTCTTCTAAAAGCCTCGTCTCTTCCACGGTAAACGAATGGGGTTCCGTGGAGTAAATATTGAGCACACCGAAGGTTTTACCTTTTTCTTTCTTAAGAGGAAGCGCAATACTGGAACGAAAGCCGCGTTGTAACGCATCCTGCCGCCACGGAACTGCCAACGGATCGATTGCAAAATCCTGAATGCTGACACTCGTACCGTTTCTTATGGCGGAGCCTGACGGTCCTCTTCCCCGTTCCGTGTCATCCCACGTAATGCGAGCGGTTGCAAGATATCCGTTCTCGGTCCCTGCCCAAGCGACCGGTCGTATCGTTTTCAGCGCATCGTCTTCGGCATATCCGACCCAGACAAAAATATACCCCGCCTTCTCGTTGATTATTTTGCAGATATCACCCAGCAAACACTGCTCATTTTCAGCCCGCACAAGCGACTCATTGCACTCGCTGATGGCACGTAGTTCACGGTTCAAACGCTGCTGCGCCTTCTCGGCCCGTCTGCGCTCCCGACGGTCATCCGCTTCTTGAAGTGCTCGATGCAGCGCTGGTACAAGCCTGATCAGCTTCTGTTTCAGCACATAGTCGGTGGCGCCCTTTGTTAAAGCATCGATCGCGGCATCCTCGCCGATGACACCGGAGACGAAGATGAATGGAACATCCGGGCAGCACTCCAATGCCAAGCGTAACGCGGACATGCCGTCATATCCGGGAATTTTATAATCAGCCAAAATAATGTCGAAACACCCCTGCCGCAGCGCATGTATATATTCTGCCCTCGTCCGCACACAGATTATGTTGAAACGCAGCGTGGATGCATCGAGTGTGGCGCGCACCAACTCCATATCCATCGCATCATCTTCCAGATGCAGAATTACTATTTCACGTTCCATGCCATCTCCTGCCGTCGATACATCACTCTGCAACTCATTGTATTTTCATGCTCCCCGGAGGGGGTTCATTTATCATCGCCCAAAAAACACCGATCTGCCGGACCGCCTCGATGAATTCAGTAAAATGCACCGGTTTGACGACATATGCATTCACACCGATCTTGTAGCATTCATTGAGATCATGCTCCTCCCGCGATGAGGTGAGTATAACCACCGGTATTGAACTCATGTGCACATCCGATTTTAACTGCCGCAGAACCTGGATGCCGCCCATCCTGGGCATCTTGAGGTCGAGGAGAATCACGATAGGGTTTCCTTCGGGGCGCTCTGCAAATATGCCCCGACGATAAAGGTAATCCAGCGCCTCAACACCGTCACGCGCCACCGCTATCTCGTTGACAAGATTATATTTGCCGAGTGCGTTGAATGTCAACTCGATATCCTTTGAGTCGTCTTCAACGAGAAGAATACGCTTGAATGTGTTCATAAAATAGATACACTCCTTGTCTGTATTTTCGGCAGTGAAAAATAAATTGTTGCGCCCCGATCGTTATTCCCTTCTGCCCAGGTCCTGCCGCCATGACGGCTGATAATGCGCCGTACATTCGCCAGCCCCACACCATTGCCCTCGAATTCCTCATCGCTGTGTAATCGTTGAAAAACACCGAATAAATTATCCATATAATTCGGATCAAACCCCACTCCATTGTCACGTACAAAAATGACGATCTCCGCATCCTCGCTGCGGTAACCAATTTCAATCTCCGCCTGTTCGCGGTGCCGTGTGAATTTGATGGCGTTTGAGACCAGATTTACCATCACCGTATGCAGAAGTGACTGGTCCCCCATGACTGTCGGCAGTTGTGCAATGCACCACGATATATGCCTTCCTTTTACATCCTGAGAAAACTCCTTGATAACATCGTGTGTAATATCATCCATATCCACCGGACGTATATTCATCCCATATCGTCCAAGCCGTGAAAAAGCGAGAAGGTCGTCGATCAAGGTCCCCATTTTATTTGTTGAATCAAGGATGTTATGCATATAGCGGCGACATTGCTCATCAAGTTTACCTTCTGTCATATTCTGCAGCATTTCCATGAATCCGTCGATATGACGCAGCGGCGCGCGCAGATCATGCGAGACGGTATAGGAAAACGCCTCCAGCTCTTGGTTTATCACATTGAGTTCCATAGTTCTCTCCTTGACTAATTCCTCCAAGTGGTTGCGGTATTTCTCTAACTCATCATCAGATTTTTTACGCTCAGTAATATCCTGCACACTGCCCAAACAATAGATTGGTGTACCATTTGAATCCAAAGTCATTTCCCCAACATCACTCACCCATCTTATTTGTCCGTTCTTATGTGTGAATCGATATTCAAAATGAATCTTACCTCCTCCATTTGCAACAGCAGTGCGTAATGCCTGTTGAATAGTATGAACATCATCGGGATTAATTAATGCATTTACTTCTTCAACCGACATCGATATCAGTTCTTCTGATGTATAGCCGGTAATATTTTTAATAACCGGACTCATATATTCATAGGTATTTGAAGCATAATCTCTCTTATATAGGGCAACTTGTGAATTTTCCAATACGGCTCTGAAACGTGCTTCGTTAGCGCGCACAACTTCCTCCACTCGCTTGCGCTCGGTGATATCCAACAATATCCCATTAAAAACTATTTCGCCTTTCTGCCTTTTGGATACAGATGCTCCTCTTACATATTTCTCTTCTTTTACCGTAGGAGTAATGAGTTTTCCTTCAAAGTCCCAACTACTTTCACAACTAATTGCTTCTTTAATTGATGTAATAAACCTTTCCTTATCTTCTTCAGCCACACATTCGAGAAAGCGAGTAAAATAAGTTTCCAATGGCTCAGCCTTTACACCAAATATGTCATCTGAACGTTCGCTTACAAAATATAAGCCCCATTCACCATTGTCTTTTGCAAAAAATTGATATACAACACCCGGCACTTTGTTGGCGATATCCCTTAAGCGTTCATTCGCTTTGCGAATCACATCTTCCGCTAATTGGAGTTCGCTTACACGCTTTTCAAGTACACCGTACAGATCCCGTAGGCTCCGTGTCATATGATTGAAATCATTTGCCAGCATGCCCAGCTCATCGTAGCGCGGCCCTATTGTTACCATTTGTTCAAGATTGCCGGCTGCAACTACACGTGCAACACCTGCAATCTGCTTGATGGGATGGGCGATTTGTCCGGCAACAAACCATAGAGCTCCCACCCCCGCCATGAGCATAGTGATGGATAATCCGATTAATTGCCACATAAGGACATTGGCCGGAGCAACAATCACTTTCGATGGCAGCAGTATCATCGCCGCCCAACGGTTATCCGCATGACCAAACCTGATGGGCACTATAGCTACCAGATAGTCTTTTGTTAATTGATATCTTTCTCGTCCTGTTTTTACCGTATTCAAGTATACTGCATAATCACCACTGCTAATCAAATCAGAGAGTGATCTCCCTCTTACTTGAGGCTGACCGGTTGCAGCAACCACCTTCCCATTGTTGCCGATCAAATATAGTTTCCCAGTCCCATGATAAATGTTCACCCTATCTGCAACTTCCTGAAGAAAATCCACAGGGATGTCTCTCCTGCGACTCCATAGAAGACATCATTAACCACAATTGGAGCTACAACCGAGATCATCAGCACAGCTTTACCCATAACTGGATAAGTGTACAAATCGGTAACATATTCCCGCTTGGTGCTTTTAGGCACTTGGTACCAGTCACCGGTATCGAAATCAACAATCGGTTCTACCGAAATAACTCCCGTGCCACGGTTCCAGTAAGGAAAATAGCGCCCGCTCTTGCCATATTCTTTCGTATTGGCATACCGCGAATCCTGACCGTCAAAAGCATTCGGCTCCCACAAGGTCCATACGCCTATGTACTGCGGATTCTCGATTAGCACCTGTTTCATCATGGCATTGACCTGTTCGCGACTAATTTTCAGCGTGTTTCCCGGTTGTTTCACAGCCATCAATTCCTGAGCCCTAGCACGAGCTGTATCAAGACTCACCTCAATTTCCGCCTTCACGATACCAGCTTGAGTTCGCGCTTCTGATAAGGCCCTCTCCTCTGCGGCGCTAATTGCCGATGACCTAGAAATAATTACCACATAGACTACGACAGCCATACCGCTAATCATCAGACATATGCTTGTCCATATTACTATTGTTATCTTGATTGATTTGATTTTAAATTGTCCATTCATGTAACGTCAGTTTACCTTTATTCAGTGTTGAACTATGTCGCGGACCTTTAGCATCAAGTACATGTCGGATCTTTGCTGCAAATCCCATATCGAAAACAGCTTCTGTATTAGTGCAAGTTTCATCAATAATGCCATAGTGTATACAACATCGCTGGTATATCCGGAAATATAAAGCAATTTCATAGATGGATAAATAGTCATACGCTGACCATACATTTCAATGTGGTTCATACTAGACATCATGGCACCGGATAACAGAATATTGACATCTCCTTTGTGCTCCTGTGTCATTTCAAGACTGCGAGCTGGGTATTCAGCACAAATTATATTATTTGCAAGAACTATAAAAATTATAAAAACCACGCCATCTGATGGGTTCTGCGAGTTAAGTAAAGCGATACTTATGAGCCCGTTCAACATGCTTCCATCCTTATTGCACATCAAGGCTTCAGCTGTTGTTTTGCCATTTTGTTTCAAGTTTGTATTGAGGCGCGTGTTATTTCGCCCATATTCTTCATCGTTCGCATACAGAATGCGGATATCGCTTCCGATAAGTTCCTTTTTTGAAAAACCAAAAATGATCTCGGCACCGGTGTTGATGTCGATAATTTTCCGGTCAAGCGTTGCCATTCCGATGCCTACAGGAGCTACATAAAAGATGCTGTTTCGTACTGCTTCGTTATGCTGTATATGCCGATTCACGCTCATTATGGTATAAGACATCTGGTTGAAGGATTGCGCAAGCATTCCAAGTTCATCACGGGAGGACACGATAGTGCGTGCACACAAGTCACCGGCGGTGATCTTCTGCCGCACGTCCATGCGGGGCATTTTAAGATCGAGCAATATAACCACAGGATTACCCTCGGGACGCTCGGCATAGGTACCGCGGCGATAAAGAGAATCCAACGACTCCACCCCATCCCGCGAAATGACGATATAATTAGCCAGCTTGTATTTACTGAGCGCATTGACCGTCAACTCGATATCTTTGAGGTCATCTTCGACAAACAAAATACGTTTCAATGAATCCATAGGAATACTCCTTCTCAATGTTCCTTCGGCAGCGAAAAATAGAATGTCGCGCCCTTATCAAGAGCCCCTTCCGCCCACGTCCGTCCACCGTGTTTGCTGATAATGCGCCGTACATTCGCCAGCCCCACACCATTACCCTCAAATTCGTCATCACGGTGTAATCGTTGAAAAACGCCGAATAAATTATCCATATAATTCGGATCAAACCCCACTCCATTGTCACGTACAAAAATGACGATCTCCGCATCCTCGCTGCGGTATCCAATTTCAATCTCCGCCTGCTCGCGGTGCCGTGTGAATTTAATTGCATTCGAGACCAGATTTACCATCACCGTACGCAGAAGTGACTGGTCACCCATGACTGTCGGCATTTCTGCAATGCGCCACGATATATGCCTTCCTTTTATATCCTGAGAAAACTCCTTGATAACATCGTGTGTAATATCATCCATATCCACCGGATGTATATTCATCCCATATCGTCCTAGCCGTGAAAAAGCGAGAAGATCGTCGATCAAGGTCCCCATTTTATTTGTTGAATCAAGGATGTTATGCATATAACGGCGGCATTGCTCATCAAGTTTACCTTCTGTCATATCCTGCAACATTTCCATGAATCCGTCGATGTGACGCAGCGGCGCGCGCAGATCATGCGAGACGGTATAGGAAAACGCCTCCATCTCTTGGTTTATAACATTGAGTTCCGTAGTTCTTTCCTTGACTAATTCCTCCAAGTGGTTGCGGTATTTTCCTAACTCATCTTCAGATTTTTTACGCGTAGTGATATCCTGTACACTACCAATGGCATAGAGTGGTTTTCCATTTGAGTCTAAATATATTCCAGCAATATCACTTACCCATTTCATTTGTCCACTCTTGTGCGTGAACCGATATTCAACTTGAATTTTACCACCTCCATTTGCAATAGCTGTGCTTATTGCCTCCTGGCAAACATGAACATCATCGGGATTAGTTAGTGCATTTACTTCTTCAACTGACATTTTACAAAGTTCTTCAGATGAATAACCGGAAATATTCTTTATCACCGGGCTCATATAGTCATAGGTGTTGGTAGTGTAATTTCTTTGGTAGAGTGCCACCTGCGAATTTTCTAATATCGCTTTGAAGTGCGCTTCACTTTTACGTAATGCGTCTTCAATATGTCTTCGTTCCGTGATATCGAGCAATATCCCATTAAAAACTATTTCGCCTTTCTGCCTTTTGGATACAGATGCTCCTCTTACATATTTCTCTTCTTTTGCCGTAGGAGTAATGAGTTTTCCTTCAAAGTCCCAACTACTTTCACTGCTAATTGCTTCTTTAATTGATGTAATAAACCTTTCCTTATCTTCTTCAGCCACACATTCGAGAAAGCGAGTAAAATAAGTTTCCAATGGCTCAGCCTTTACACCAAATATGTCTTCTGAACGTTCGCTTACAAAATATAAGCCCCATTCGCCATTATCCTTTGCAAAAAATTGATATACAACACCCGGCACTTTGTTTGCTATATCTTTTAAGCGTTCTTCGCTCTCTTTCAGCGCCTCTGCTGCCCGCTTACTTTCTGTGATGTCAATGATGTACCCCAAATAATGGGTTATCTTGCCGCTTCTATCCCGGACAACCGTGGTGTAGTCATAGAGCCAGCGATAATTCCCGTCCGCCCTAGCGATCCGGTACTCTTGTTCAAAGAAAGGTACCCCTTCATTGCTGTGAGCCACCACCTCATCCCCGATTCTCTGAAGATCATCCGGATGCACGATGCTGGCATAGGGAAACCTTCCGGAAAGAAAATCCTCAGGTTTGTATCCGAATTGCGCTGTGATGTTGGGAGAGACGTACTCGACGGGCCAACCCGAGGCTGATAACCACTTAAAAACAACTACGGGTCCAGCTATGAAAAGCTTGTTCTCATCCTGCAACTCTTTTTCAGCCCGCTTGCGATCAGTAATATCCTGCACACTGCCCATACAATAGATTGGTGTACCATTTGAATCCAAAGTCATTTCACCAACATCACTCACCCATCTTATTTTTCCGTTCTTATGTGTGAATCGATATTCAAAATGAACCTTACCTCCTCCATTTGCAACAGCTGTGCCTAATGCCTGTTGAATAGCATGAACATCATCGGGATTAATTAACGCATTTACTTCATCAACCGACATATACATCAGTTCTTCTGATGTATAACCGGTAATATTTTTAATAACCGGGCTCATATATTCATAGGTATTTGAAATATAATCTCTCTTATATAGGGCAACTTGTGAATTTTCCAAAATGGCTCTGAAACGGGCTTCGTTAGCCCGCACAACTTCCTCCACTCGCTTGCGTTCGGTGATATCTTCATATACCCCTAATACTCCATACACATTTCCATTGGCATCTGTAAGCGGCATCTTGGATGTATCAATCCAGAGACGAGTTCCGTCTGCTTGCTGCAGCGGTTCGATAATATGCAGTTTAGGACGATTGTTGGTTATCACCTCATGATCATCGGCGCGGTATGCTTCAGCCTCTTCTTTCGGCCAAGGCAGATCAAAATCGGTTTTTCCTGCAATTGCATCCGGCGTGCCGATTCCAACAGCCTGTCTGAATACTTTGTTGCAGCCTATATAGACACCATTTTTATCCTTCCAGAATATAGATTGAGGCACTGCGTCCAAAATCTGAGATAATATTTGTTGACTATTGCGAAGTGATTCTTCGGCTCGCTTCTGTTCGGTGATATCCATAATGATAAAAACCACGCCATCCGATGGGTTCTGCGGGTTAAGTAAAGCGATGCTTATGAGCCCATTCAACATGCTTCCGTGCTTATTGCACATCAAGGCTTCAGCTGTTGTTTTGCCTTTTTGCATCAAGTCAGTATAAAGGAGCGTGTTATTTCGCTCATATTCATCATCGTTCGCATACAGAATGCGGATATCGCTTCCGATAAGCTCCTTTTTTGAAAAACCAAAAATGAGTTCGGCACCGTTGTTGATGTCGATAATTTTCCGGTCAAGCGTTGCCATTCCGATGCCTACCGGAGCGACATTAAAGATGCTGCTTAGTACTGCTTCGCTATGCTGTATATGCTGATTCACGCTCATTATGGTATCAGCCATCTGGTTGAAGGATAGCGCTAGCATTCCAAGTTCATCACGGGAGGACACGACCGTGCGTGCGCACAGGTCACCGGCGGTGATCTTCTGCTGCACGTCCATGAGCCGCTTGATAGGTGTGAGGATTATTCGTCGCAGCACGAATGCGAGAAATAATGCCAACATGATTGTCCCAACGAGCATCGCTACTGTTGCGATTACCGAATGATACACTTTTCTCAGCGCTTCCGACCGTTTACTGACAACCGCTAGTTTCCATTTTGTTGGCGGTATTTCACGAGAGTAGAGTGTGCAGGATTCGTTATTAATCACTAGCGGAACGGGTGTGCTATTCGCCTGTGAAATGGCTTTCAGCAACGTAGCCTTTATTTTTTCCCAGGTCACATTAACACCCTGTTCACCACAGATCATATTTCCCTCGTCATCAAGAAGCATCGCAAAACCAGTTGAACCAATGCGTATCCTATTGACGCGTTCAATTAACTTTGCTATTCGTATAGTGCCGCCGAGTGCGCCAATATGCCTTTTGTTTTCGTCATATATTGGAACGAGTAAAAGCACAATGGCCTCGCCTGTATCCCGGCTTACGAGGGGTTTCGATACGACTATTTCTCCTCTTTGAACAGATGGAAAGTAATACCGGTCGGAAACGCTGAAGCTTTTCCCATCTGTTCCGTGAACCGTACCGTCGAGTTCATCGTAGTATAAATACTCGATGTCCTCCATTGTTTCACCCCACTGGCGAAGCTGCGGTATAATTTCCGAAAGCCGGCCACCGTGTAGTGAACGGCTTGCTGCGAGCGTAGTCATTGTGTCGATGTGCGTTTTTAAATAATCTCGTATTGCCTGGGAGTGAATATCTGCCTGTAGCCGTGAAAGATTTTCCGATTCTTCAGTAAGCGCATGCGTCGCAAAGTTGAAACCGACATAAAGGACTGCGCCGCCCCCAAACACCAAAGGTATAAGCGCAAGAAAAAGTATTTTTCGGGTCAGATTCATTCCCGAAATAAAATCCTTTATGGCCATATGCACCACCTGGGCCGAATTCCATAGCCCGTAGTGTCAGTACTCCGATAGTGTAATAATCTGTCCGTTGCCATCACCTTTTTCATTACTCTTTAATGTACTCTCAAACACGTCCGGCGGCAAGTATCCAAGAGATGAAAGTAACCGCTTCCGGCCAGATCACCTCATCTCATTACAAATCAATATGCCGGCGGCTCTGTCCATGCCGGCATTTTTTCAATAGATATTATCCCTACACTTGAAGCTGTTTTTACAAAAATCATATATCGTGTATTTCAAAATGCACCTCAATGTGAGCACATGAAACACTTTTGGAAAATTATTTCTTTGTTATAGTCTTCTGTGTAAATGTATGCCCTTAAACAAATAACAAACCGTGAGCGGCATCATAACTATCGATGTTGGGGCGTACGAAGATAATTTCATCGAGTTCGGATTGAAAAAATCCATCACCTATGGGAGTAATAGAAATACAATGGACGATGTAATACTCATTGTAGATGACGCGCCATTAATACGACAGCTGGTTAAGATTTTGCTCACCGATGAGGGATATTTTATAATTGAGGCTGAAAGCGTACATACCGCATTGACAATGCTTTCGGGGACGACGCCCCGAATGGTTATTACGGATATCAATATGCCGGGAAGCAATGGCGTTGAGCTTATATCCCATATTCGCGCAAACAATACTATGCTGCCGATACTCGTTCTCAGCAGTGATGTCAGGAAGACGCTGCAAGACGAGTGCCGGATTGCCGGGGCAACAGCAATGATGGATAAATTACATATTATCGATTATCTTTGCGATACGGTAAATGTTTTATTAAAGCAAAATAATACAAGGACACATGACAATAGATTTCCAGAAAGTCCGAGATATATTTTCTTAAACAGATGAGATAAGGATATCTATGATATGATGCATGCGGACACAAGCGAAACATCAGCAAATGATTTTTGAATATTTGCACAGGCCATTTTCGATTATTTGTAGTATACTAATATTTAAATATTCCTATTTCCCGCCAAGGTCTATTGCTATATGAAATTATGTTTTCTTGCATCCTGGGATTTTAGCAAAGTGTCATTATACCGTATTCTTCGGTATAACAAAATACTTGTGAATATTGCCGAAGAAGCAGTCGTTATCGGAGCCACCTGCAAATTTTTTGATTCGACACTCGACCTATCCGATTTTTATCGTCGAAAAGAGCATTTGCAGTACGACGGAATCATTTTTATGCTTGGGTGGGGATGTAGAGAGCACGAACGAATATGTCACCGCATTGAGCTTCAAGTCCCCTCGGTCAATATTATGCTCGATTCTCGATATCCTAATAGAAATTATGTCGGCTGCGATGATGCAGGTTCAATGCAGGCGCTTCTCGTCCATCTCGTTTCAGAAGGATTTCAACGCATCGGTCTTTTCAATCACAGCAATCAGGCGCATACGCACCTGCAATACCGCACCTATAATGATTTTATTCGCCGCAATGGACTTCCACTGCGCCAGGAATGGGTAGCCGGTTTTAACCTGAAGACAAATTTATTCAAGCGCACGTTACATAAATATGTGATCAACAAAAATTTTCAGAATAGGAATTCGTTATTTGACGCTTATATGAACGTACCTGAACGTCCGGCAGCTATAATATTTTCCCTCGACTTGTGGGCGATACATTTTTGCGAATATGCAAAAGAACGTGGCATTCGAATCCCCGAGGATATCGCCATTGCGACATTTGAAAGCGGAACCCATCAGGAGGTCGAGAATAATTTTCTGACTATCGCGCGCGAGGATCATGTGTATATTGCAAAGACCGGCGTTCGCCTATTGAATGAAATTATTCAAGGACGGCGCGAACGATACAACAATAGTATCCTCTTCCCACCAGATATCATTATACGGAAGTCGTCACTTAAGAATTCATACGACAAGGTTCAGACCGAGCGAGATATATTCAAACATCATGTTGCATCTTGTATTCACCAGTACTACGCGGACAATGAACTGAAAAAAACAATCTGTACTCAACTGGGTATTTCCAAAGAGTATTTTTTCAAAAAGTTCAAGATTGTGTTCGGGAAGGATTTTTCTTCACATATTATCGCATACCGGTTAGAAAAAGCCGCATATTATCTTATGCACACAATCACCCCCATCACCGAAATCCTTTTCAATTGCGGTTTCAATAATAGTCAGAATTTCAATTATTCGTTTCGGAAAAAATATGGTTGTACACCGAAGGAATATCGAAAAAGGAAAAGCATCCGGAACCATCAAGTACTTCACAATGCATGAGTCTGAACTGAGCCCCATCACCAGCATAGTCTTTTTATCCGATTATTGAAATCTGACCATTGCCATCCCTCTGTTCATTGTATTTTCCTTTTTAGCCGCATAACATTTCATCAAGGTTAATTCCATCGATCAACCACATCAAGCTGTTATTTTTCATTTCAGCGAGGCGTAGAAGCGGGGCGCGACATATCACCCATTATCGGCACATAATCACGCATGGTTCCCATCCAAATTCATACTCATGCACGGATAGTGCAATTTAATACGGCACACGTCAACCGCCGAGAAGTGCTATGCGGGAGAAAATATAGGAAAGAGACTCTTCTTTAATAACATGTCTGAGAAACGGCGTCCCGTCACCGCCGCCGATTTTTCTTTTTTTCCCGGGCAGACGTGACCGCCACTTTCTTGTGCCGTCGGTGCGCTGCCAGGTGACAAGGCCGATGCGCTCGGCGTCAAGTTCCAGACAGGTGCAGCCGCGCTTGCCGATGGGCGAACCCGGATTGAAAAGACAGGGAACGAGCAGGTTCTCATGGTAAAGACTTGCGACAGATTCCCCCCGCTGTTTCCGCCGCGCCACGGCTTCGTTCATCTCCTGTTTAATGGCGGCAATGCGCACGGCGGTCTTTCTGCGTTTTGCCTCGGCCATCTTCGGGTATTGCCTGCAGAGGAGCTCGATCTCGAAACGAAGCGAATCGATCTTCGACATCGACTCGAACAGGGGGCGATGGGTGTGTCCGATGATGGAGAGGATACGCTCCTGCTGGGCGAACGCGTAAACGTGCTTTTCCACGAAAAAACGTTTCGTGCTGCTCTGAGCGACCGTGATATTTTTGATTCCGAGCGGTGTGGCCAGATAACGAAGGACAAAGGCGGCAACCGCATTGTATTCGCGGTCATATCTGCTCATCTGATGACCGTGAAAGATGAATATCTCTCCATGCGCGTGGCTCAGGCGAAGGCTCTCGCCCAGCGGATATGCCGGCGCGCCCGCTCCCGTGTATGTGAGCTCAAGGTCGTGGTTACCGACTATCTTGCAGAGCTTGCCGGCGTTGTGAAATGAATCAAGTATACGATAGAACTCGGGCCACGTGCGGCGTATATCGCGTTCCTCAAAGCGGTACAGGTCCTCGATGTCGCCGTTGAGCACGAGCGTGAAGCCCCGTTTCAGATAATAACGGAGCGAATAGAGAACCATCTCCGCGTTCTGGCGGAAATCATCACCGCGCTTTCCGTTACCGAGATGCAGATCCGACATGATGACCACGGGCCCCAGACGATCCAGATCGAGCCTTGGCGACGCCTGGTACAGGGCCTGGAGAATGCCCAGACTTTCATCCGCTTTCACCGCGCTACACTCCGCGAATCCCTGATAGCATCACGCGGCGACATCTTTCTGTATTTTTTATAGATGCGCGAAAAATAGAACGGGTCCTCGAATCCGAGCCGCTTTGCAATCTCGCGCACGTTGGGCGACGGCGCAGTCCTGAAATATGCGTCGGCCTTGCTTAACTTCATATCAAGCAAGGTTTCCTTGAAGCTCTTGCCGGTGGTACTTTTAAACAGATGCGATATCGTGGATGCGCTCTTGCCGGTGAGCGTTTCGATGTCTGACAGCGATATCGTCTTTTCGATGTTGGCTTTCAGATACTCAAGCGTCTTTTCAACCAGAAGGTTTCCCTTAAGCGACACCATGTTGCTCGAGACGATGTAGCGGACGATGACCGAAAACAGACCGAGTATGTTCGAAAGATTTTTTTCCGGCACATACGGCAGCCGGTAGAACGCGGCGCGCAGTTCCTTCACCGCGCCGAATTTCCGTTTGTACTGTTTGAGGAGATGCGGCTGTATGCTGTCCGACGTCCTGAACTGTCCTATCATGATGAAACCGGCTATCTGCCCGTCCACGATTACCGGCATCACCGCCTCCATGAGCCCCGCATGACACTGATAGACCGCCATGCTTTTGGTCCGCGCCGATTCGGCGCACTTCTCGCGGTCCATGCGCGTGCAGAAGCTCAGCCGGTCGAGTTTTGTCTGTATGAGCCGGCAGTATTCGGCGCCGGAACGGTTCATGCCGGTGGTGAGCTCCTTGCCGTCGAACGAGAAAAAGGTGATCTTGATGTTGAAGCAGGCGGCGAAGTAGTCGAGCACTTCCTGCACGTCGTTGCGGAGGATGATGTCTATTGCGCTCTTCATAGCGTGGGACAATTCCATGTATTCAATTGCATCATTTTCATCTTGTAATAATTATATAATCCCATGCAGAAAAGTCCATCCATTTTCCCTGTTCGTCCATTCCCCTTTTATACGAAGGGGATATATTATTCCCAGCATGGAAAACACGTTACAAACGAACGAAAAAGCACTTGCCCGCGACCTGGATCAGACCGGCATGCAGGCGGCGCTTGCAGATATCGCGGTGCAACGCGGTATTGCCGCGGCGCTCGATGCGCTCTACGACTGGTCATTCGCTGTCGGCTACATCACCCGTGAAAAACTCGAAGACAATAAGCGATACCGGTATTTCGATGAATCCACCGGCGTGACTTTCCGCACACAGATAAACTATGCCCGCAGCAATTACTCGCCGAAACCGCTCACCGGAGTGAACATACCGAAACTCCATTGCCCCATCTGCTACGAAAATGTAGGTATACCGGGCAAAGAGGACCTTCGGGTGTTCCGTTTCGACCTCGCGCCGTCGCGGACGTTCTTCGCACAGCTCACGCCGTTCCCGCTCTTTCCGTATCACTATGTGCTCATCGACATGCAGAAGCGCCCGATGATAATGGAACGGCAGAGCGTACAGGACCTCGTAGACTTCATCACGATGTCGCCGGGATATACCGGCTGCTCGAACAGCGATGTGGAATGGGCCGGCGCGTCGGTTCTGGTACATCATCATTATCAGGTATTCAAAGGGCTGTCGCTGCCGATTATGGAAGCTTCCATAATACCTGAATACAGCGGACGTGCGAAAAAGAGCGGACATGCGGTGTCGTACGGCCTCTTGAACTATCCGATAGCGACATGCCGCGTTTCATCGGCCGATGCCGCAGCATTCACCGATGCGTGCGGCGATGTGATTGCCGCATGGAAAAAACAGCTACCGGGAAAGAACACCTGCAATCTCACCGTCGTCCGTGAAAACGGTATGTGGACGGCGCATATCATTTTCAGAAATCCGGATCATCGTACGCCGGGACATCTGACAAAAATAAAAAGCGAAGGTGTCGGCATCATCGAGGTAGCCGGCGAGGGGATTTATCCGGTGCCGAAAGGACCGGAAGAAAAAGAACTCTGGCGCATGATAGATGAAGAGGGTCTGTCGGTCATCAAAGGTGTTATAGAAGGAAACAATCCTGTTGCGCGTTCTGATTTCAAAAAGCTTAACTCGCTTATCGGAGACGCCGTATATGGTTCTTGATTGTCATATCCATATCAGTTCATCCGATACTCCAAACGGTGCGCTGCTGAAAGAGAATATGAAAAAGGCCGGAGTTGACGGCGGCGCACTGCTTTCAATACCGCCGGCATCGTTCGCAACACATGCGGGAAAGGGATTTGATGCGAAGCTGTTTTCCTGCGACGCAAGACTCGACAACCTTTTCGCATGGACGAACGGCAATGAACGGCTCTATCCGTTTTACTGGATCGATCCTTCGGCACATGGTGCACGACGCGAAGTGACGCGCGCAGCATCACGCGGTGTTACCGGTTTCAAGGTCATCTGCAACAGCTTTTACCCCGATGAACGCAGCGTCATGAAGGTGTTCCGCGACATCGCGGAGACCGGACGGCCGATACTGTTTCATTCCGGTATACTCTGGGACGGCGAACCGTCGGGCAAATACAACAGGCCGGTACGTTTTGAATCACTCCTCACGATACCGAAATTACGGTTCGCGATGGCGCATATATCCTGGCCGTGGTGCGATGAACTTATCGCCATGTACGGAAAGTTCTGCCACGCGAGAAAAATCCGCGGCGACAATGCGTCCGAGCTTTTCATCGACTTCACACCGGGCACACCGCCGATATACCGCGAGGAAGCGCTCCGCAAAGTGTTCACGGTTGGCTATCCGGTAAACGACAATGTACTTTTCGGTACAGACAGCACCGCCGGAAACTACAGCATCCAGGGCTCGTTACAAACACGCACGCGCGACAACGGTATTTACCGGAAGCTGAAACTTCCGAAACAGACGACAGCAAAGATATACGCGGATAATTTCCTGCGGTTCATAGGTCAAAGCCGGTAAACGGCACAAGGAGCGGGTATGGCAAACGTAGTGGTAACCGGCGGCGCCGGTTTCATCGGCAGTCACATTGTGGAGGAAAGCGTAAAACACGGCGACACGGTGACGGTGTACGACAATCTGCATTCCGGATATATGAAGAACATCGAACCGTTCATGAAATCAGGCGTGCGTTTCGTGAAAGGCGACATCATGGATGAACGGAAGATGGTGAAGGTCTTTGACGGCGCGGACACGGTGTATCACCTCGCGGCGCTCATCAGCGTTCCGGAATCGATGCAGAAAAAAACAGATTATGTGCGCGTGAACACGATAGGCATACTCAATGTGCTCGAGGCGGTGCGGAAGGCCGGAGTCTCGAACGTGGTGCATTCATCGTCCGCGGCGGTATACGGCGACAATCCTGTTGTACCGAAACGCGAGAACATGCTGCCCGAGCCCAAATCCCCGTACGCGGTGACCAAACTCGACGGCGAATATTACTGCACGATGTATAGAAAGGAATACGGCATCAACGCGACCGCGCTCAGATATTTCAACGTGTTCGGCCCGCGTCAGGACCCGAAATCGCAGTACGCGGCGGCGATACCGATATTCGTGAGCAAGGCGGTAAAGGGCGAGGATATCACCATATTCGGCGACGGCGAACAGACGCGGGACTTCGTATACGTGAAGGACGTGGCGCAGGGCAATATGCTCGCTGCACGCACCGGCGGCGACGTGTTCAACGTGGCCTGGGGCAAAAAGATAACGGTGAACGATCTGGCGAAAAAGATCATCGCCATCACGGGATCGAAATCGCGCATCGTGCATCTGGCGGAACGGCCGGGCGACATCAAGCATTCCGTGGCCGACAATAAAAAGATAGTCAACGAGCTCGGGTTCACGCCGACAAGCGATCTTGATAAGGGTTTAGCAGCAACCGTAGAGTACTTCGTTAACCTTCATAAGAAATAACTAAGGAAACAATAATGGCATCCACCGTTTTCACACAGAAAAAACCGGCGATAGGAATCCGCTGCGTGCATCTTGACCTCAAGGGGCTCCCGCCCACGCGTGCACGCCTCCTCTCGCTCCTCGACACATTCGCGACTATGCGCATCAATGCGGTGCTCGCCGAATGGGAGGATATGTTCCCGTGGACGGTAGACCAGCGGTTCCGCTGCGAGACGGCGTACACCCCCGCCGACATACGCGCGTTCGCCGCGAAGGCAAAGCGGCTCGGTATCGAGATAATTCCGCTCGTGCAGTGTCTCGGCCACATGGAAACGGTGCTCAGGCATCGCGAGTACATCAATCTGCGCGAAATACCCGAGAACAACGATGTGATCAATCCGCTTGCGGAAGGCGCGCGTGAACTCATCGAGCGCATGGTCGACGATGTTCTGGCGCTTATCCCCGACGTAACGCATTTCCATCTCGGCGGCGACGAGGCGTGGACGTTCGGCAGTCACCCCGACACGAAGGCATACATCAAAAAACACGGAGCGGGTGCGCTTTACATGAAGCATGTGGGGCCGATACTCGACAAGCTCAACGCGCGCGCCATACGCCCGATACTCTGGCATGACATGATGACGCACTGGGACAATGCTGCGCTCAACGACATCAAAAACCGCGCCGACCTCTGCGTCTGGGGATACGGCGATGATCCCCGCAAAACAAAACATCATTTTGCTGTGTCACATATCAAACGGTTCAAAAAGACCGGCATAGCGATGTGGGCGGGCACCGCATACAAGGGCGGCGACGGACTCGACCGCGATCTGCCCGACCTCGACCGGCGCGAGATGAATATGCTCGCGTGGGGCGAAGTTGCACATGAGTACAAGATGAAGGGAATCATCATCACCGCATGGAGCCGCTACAGCACGAACCAGATGCAGGTGTCGCCCATCGACGGAGCACTCGACGCGCTCGCGCTCGGGGCCATCATCGCGCATGACGGAAAAAAGCCGAAGGACCGCACGGCGTCATGCATGGCGCTCCTCAAGCGCGCGGAAGAAGACAAACGCTTCGTCACCTGCCGCGACCTGCTTGCAAAATTGTCGTCACAGCGCATGGCCGCATGGGAGAATGTGCGCATCGTACGCGGCTATATCGTCTGCGCAACGGACGATATACGGCGCGCGGGAAGTTATCACGCGGGAATGCACCTGCAGCATCTTACCGGTCACGTGGCGAACTGTATCGCGATAGCACCGAAAATACAAAAGGCGTTCACGGGACTCATCCCGGCGATATGGGTGGAGCGCTATCTGAATGAACGCATACGTCCCCTCCAGGATGAGGTTGCCGTTATCAGAACGATGTTCAATAAAATTAAAAAGGCGGAATAATATGAAAACGATACGACTCGGTGTCATCGGTGCGGGCGGACGCGGACATATATCACATCACGCGCACAAACCGGAAAACGGCGTGGAACTGGTTGCGGCCGCGGACGTTTCCGACAAACCGCTCGACGAATTCAAACAGAAGTTCGGCCCGAAGGCGTTCGTCACGAAGGATTACCATGAGCTCCTGAAACGCGACGACATCGACGCGGTGTTCGTGACCTCGCCGGACTTCATGCATGAGGAACAGGGTGTTGCGGCACTCGCCGCGGGAAAAGCGGTATACTGCGAGAAACCGCTCGCGATAACGCTTAAAGGCTGCGACCGGCTGCTCGAAACCGCCAGAAAGAACCGCACGAAACTATTCGTCGGCCACAATATGCGCTACATGGCGTTCGTGAGAAAGATGAAAGAGATCGTCGACAGCGGCGCCATCGGACGTGTGACCACGGCCTGGTGCCGGCATTTCATCAATTACGGCGGCGACGCGTATTTCAAGGACTGGCATTCGGAACGAAAATATTCCACGGGACTGCTGCTCCAGAAAGGCGCGCATGACATCGACGTCATCCACTGGATCTGCGGCGGTTATTCGAAACGCGTGACGGCGCTCGGCGCGCTTTCCGTCTACGACAAGTGCGCCCGGAGAAGTCCCGATGTCCCGGGTGTGAAATCGTGGCACGACACGAACTGGCCGCCGCTGGCGCAGAAAAACATGAGCCCGATCATCGACGTTGAGGACCAGACGATGATGCTTATGGAACTGGACAACGGCATTATGGCGTCGTATCAGCAGTGTCATTACACGCCGGAGCCGTGGCGTAATTATGTGTTCATCGGCACCGAGGGACGCATCGAGAACTTCGGCGATCACGGCGAGCATTGCGTGATACGCCTCTGGAATAAACGCGGACCCTACCGCGAAAAGGGCGACGTGGAATATCCGGTGTCACACGAGAGCGAAGGACACGGCGGCGCCGACCCGCGCATTGTTGAGGAGTTCGTCCGTTTCGTCAAGGACGGCGGAAAGACCTACGCGTCTGCGGTTGCCGCGCGGTACAGCGTTGCCGCCGGTTATCTCGCCACCATGTCGCTTCGCGAAGGCGGGAAGCCGTATGTGGTCCCGCCGGTAAAAAAAGACATCGTCAGCTACTTTGACAATCTGTGAGGCCCGCAATGGAAGCTACCGCATACGATTTGCCGGCAATCTGCAGACAATTTCAGATGACCGGAACGGTTGCCGGGGCAGAACCCTACGGCTCGGGGCACATCAACGCGACCTATCTGGTCCGGACAAAAGAGAGCGACGCCTACGATTATATACTCCAGCGCGTCAACCATAACGTGTTCAAGAACGTCCCGAACCTCATGGATAATATACTCCGGGTGACCACGCATGTGCGCGGCAAGCTCGCAAAAATACCGGGAGCGAATCCCGACCGCGAAACACTCACCGTTATACCGGCAAAGACCGGGAAGCCGTATCATCAGGAAACTGACGGAACGTTCTGGCGTATGTATATCTTTGTGGAGAACACGAAAAGCTACGACATCGTTGACAGTCCGACGAAAGCATTTGAGGGCGGCAGAATGTTCGGTCGTTTTCAGAAAATGCTCTTCGATCTTCCGGGCGGCCCGCTTCATGAAACGATACCTGAATTCCACAACATCGCGATGCGGCTTGAACGATTCCGCGAGACGCTGGCACGCGACCCGAAGCAGCGTGCAGCATCGGTTCGTAATGAAATTTCATTCGTGGAGAAACGCGCCGAAGAGATGCAGACGATACTCAGGCTCGGACGGGACGGAAAGATACCGCTGCGTGTGACGCACAACGACACGAAGTTCAACAACGTGCTGCTCGACGCGAACGACAAGGGCCTCTGCGTCATCGATCTTGACACGGTGATGCCGGGCTACGTGCACTTTGACTTCGGCGATTCGCTCCGCACGGTGACGAACACCGCTGCAGAGGATGAGAAGGACACGTCGAAAGTTTCCATGAATATCGACCTGTTCGAGGGATATGCGAAGGGATATCTGTCCGAGGCGAAGGATTTCCTCACGCCTGTCGAGGTGGACAATCTCGCGCTCGCGGCGCGTGTGATGACATTCATCATCGGGCTCAGTTTCCTCACCGACTACATCGACGGCGATAATTATTTCAAGATAATATTTCCCGAGCACAACATCCAGCGCACGCGGGCGCAGTTCAAGCTCCTGTCGAGCATGGAAGAACAGTACGACGAGATGCGGAAGATCGTAGCCGCAAACACGAAACGGTGAGAAACATGAAACTGTCAGTGCCCTATTTCGGAACAAAACGGATGAACGCGAAATCCGCGGCTCGCGCACTTGACGCATTTCCGCGCACCGCGATAGCACAGACGCCGTGGGCGGAGTTCCCGTACAAACCGGAAACGACATTCACGCTGGCGTACGGCGACGATGCGTTCTACATCAGATATAATGTCCGCGAAAAGGAACTGCTCGCGCTGTACCAATATCCGAATCAGCCGGTATGCAAGGACAGCTGCGTTGAGTTCTTCGTCTCCCCCGACGGAAAATCATATTACAACATCGAGTTCAACTGCATCGGCGCCTGTTACATCGCCGTGGGCCCCGACCGCGCGCACCGGCGCATGATTCATCCAAAGCTCGTGGCAACCGCTGATGTATTTTCGACACTCGGGAAGAAGCCCTTCGAACAGCGCACCGGTGACTTTACCTGGGAACTTACGGCAGTCATACCGTATGCGATAATGGCGAACCCGGCGGGAGCACCGTCACGCGGGAAAACGTTCACCGCCAATTTCTACAAGTGCAGCGACGAGATGACAACGCCGCATTATCTGACGTGGAACAACGTGGGCACGATAGAGCCCGATTATCATCAGCCGGAATATTTCGGCGAGATAGAATTTTTCTGAGGAGATCACGCATGCTGAAAGGAAACGCAATTGTCGGACAGTCCGGCGGACCGACGTCGGTGATCAACGCAAGTCTCGCGGGCGTCATCGACGGCGCAAAGAAATTCGCGGGCATAAAAAAACTCTACGGCATGAATTACGGCATCGAGGGATTCATGCAGGAACGGCTCATCGATCTTTCCGCGCAGCCGGCGGCCGTGGTTAAAGGGCTGCGTATGACGCCGTCATCGTCGCTCGGGTCGTCACGGCACAAAGTGAAGGAAGAGGATTTTCCGCGCATCATGGAAGTACTCAAGAAATACGACGTGCGCTATTTCTTTCTCATCGGCGGCAACGACACAATGGACACGATAAACCGCGTGGAACAGTACTGCCGGAAGAACGGCTATGAACTCACCGGCGTGGGGATTCCGAAGACCGTGGACAACGACCTCTTCGGCACCGACCACACCCCCGGCTATGCGTCGGCGGCGCGCTACAATGCGCTGTCCGTGATGCAGGGCGGCATTCTCGCGCGCGACATGCAGCGCGTGGACAAGTTTTCCGTATATCAGACCATAGGTCGCGATGCGGGCTGGCTTGCTGCGGCGTGCGCGGCGGGAAAAACGGACGAGGCGTCGGCCCCGCATCTCATCTACACGCCGGAACTTCCGTTCAGCAAAGAGGATTTCCTTAAGGACGCGGCGGCATGTGTGAAGGAATACGGCTTTGTATCCGTTGTCTGCGGCGAGGGCATCAAGTATAAGGACGGCACACCGGTGAGCGCGTCACGGACGAAGGATAAATTCAACAATACGGAATTCGGCGCGATGGGCGGTGCGAGCGCGGCGCTTAATCTGCACGCGATGCTGCGCGAGGCGTATGGATGGCGCGGGGAGTTTCAGATTACCGAATCGCTCATCATGTGCGCGGCGGACCGCGGGGTCGCAAACGATTTTTCCGAGGCGTACCGCTGCGGCATCGAGGCGGTGAAGCTCGCTTCGAAGGGCGAGAGCGGTTATATGGTGACAATGAAACGCATTTCGAACAAGCCCTACCGCATATCGTACGAAAAAGCGAAGCTCTCCGATGTGGCGGTGAAGGCGAAGCCGATGCCGCTTGATTATCTTACCGCTGACGGCAATTTTGTGAGCAAAAAGTTCTTCTCATACCTTTCCCCGCTCATCGGCGACATGCCGGGATATGTGCGGCTGAAACAGAAGTTCGCGAACAAATCGAAAAGTATCGACTGAGGAAACAACAATGGAATTCAACAAATCAGCAGTAGTCATTCACGCACATCCGGACGATACCGAGGCGTTCTGCTCGGGGACGCTTAAACACTTGAAGGACAAGGGCTTCAGCATCGCCATAGCAACGATGACCGCGGGCGGCATGGGCGGCATAGGCATGAGTGAACAAAAAACCATTGCAGTGAGAAAAAAGGAGGCCGCGAAAGCGGCCGCGGTGCTCGACGCTCCATATCACTGTTTCGGCGGACGGGACGGATATCTTTTTGACACCGAGGCGCTTCGCGTCGCCGTCATTGATTTTGTCAGAAAGCACAAAGCGGGCGTGGTACTCACGCATCTGCCGTTCGATTACCACAGCGACCACCGCACCACCGCGCAGATTGTGGAGGCCGCCGTGATGCTCGCATCGCTCCCGAGCGTTCCATGCAGGGCGAAACCGCTCGAGGTGACGCCGCTGCTCTATCACACGGCACCGCTCGGATTCTCGGATCCATTGGGCAATCCTATTGCCGAACCGCATTTCTTTGTTGATATCACGAAGACTATCGACACAAAAATGGACATGCTCGCGCATCACCATTCGCAGATAGAACTCATGCGCGTGATGCACAAGATGCCGAATTTTTTCGACGAGATGAAAAAATACAATATCGACCTCGGGAAAATCGCCGGTGTGAAATATGCCGAATGTTTCTGGCAGCACCTGGGCGGCGGATTTCAGAAAGATCCGCTCCTGCAGCGTGAACTCGCGGATGTCATACGCAAACTGAAAAAGATAAAATAGACAGGAGCACATCATGAATCTTACCGATAAAAAATATACCGCATATGCACTCGCGAAAGAAATGCTTCAGACGGCCGATGTGGTGAAAAAGTTCGACCCCTTGTGCGCGGATGATTATGCACAACGCGCCAAAAAGATGGAACGGCTGTTCTTCACCGGCGAAGGTTCGAGCAGGATATTTCCCGCAAAACGCGCGATGACCGCGGCGATGCGGCTCGGAAAACTCCCGCCGATGGCCACCGACGGCGCGACACAGGCGCTTGAGTATGACCTGTCACGGCACGCGGTGTTCGGCGCGTCGAACTCGGGCAAAACAAAGGAGCTGGTGCGCCTTTTCACCAAACTCAAAAACGAAAAGCATCCGGCATATTTCGGGCTGGTGGCGAACAAAGAAACGCCGGTTGAAGCGCTTTCGCACAAAACGCACGTATTGTCCTGCGGCAAAGAGGACGCCGTTGCCGCGACCAAATCCGTCGTCGAGCAGGCGCTCTTTTACGATGCGCTCCTGCATGCGATGAGCGGTAAAAAAATGGCGGACCTTTCCGCTGCTTCACAGGCGATAGAAAAGGCGCTCACCCTGTCGATCGATCCCGAGATCACCAAAAAACTCGCCGCGGCGAACATGCTCTATTTCGCGGGCCGCAACACCGGCGTTGCCGAGGAATTGACGCTCAAGACGAACGAGATAACGCGAAAAAAGTCTGACTATCTTGAAGGCACGTACGCAGTGCACGGCATTGAAGAGGTGATGAATCCGAACGAAGCGGTCATTATCATCGAACCGTTCGCGTCAGAAGAAGAGAAGTTCGCCGAATGCCTCGTAAAAGGCGTTGGCATGACGGTCATCGCCATCGCGTCGCGGCAGACGAGTTTCCCGACGGTGATAATCCCGGATGCGGGTGAATATGCCGAATATGTTGAGCTCTGCGCTGGATGGAATCTGCTCCTTGAAACGGGCATTGCGCTCGGCATAAATCTTGACAAGCCGGTGCGGGCGAGAAAAGTGGGGAATGAGTATAGTGCGGGGTGAGGGTTCGCGCGTTATGCGCGGGAAGAAATGTCTTTCTCGAAATCGTCACATAACTCGCGTATTGCTGGATCGTTTTGATTGAGCTTATCCGCTAATAAGCATATCCTTTTTTAATCGAATGCCGTCTTTGCTCAAACAAATGTGCCGCTTTCTCGAAAGACATTTCTCCCCTTCGCCAAGCGCGGTGATGGGTGAAAGTGATTGAGCGTGAATGGTGGCCGCTGAATGTGCTCGGGAATAAATATATTTCTCGAAATCGTCACATAACTCGCGTATTGCTGGTACGTTATGATTGAGCTTATCCGCTAATAAGCATATCCTTTTTTAATCGAATGCCGTCTTTGCTCAAACAAATGTGCCGATTTCTCGAAAGACATTTCTTCCCTTCGCCAAAAGCACACGGTGATGGGTGAAAGTGATTGCAGATGTATGCAGCGTAAATAAATAACCAAGATGCGCGGCGGAACTGATGTCTCTGAGCGAGCTCGGAGATAAATGTATTTCTGAACACCGTGCGCGGCTCGGCCGTCCATCCTTGGACGGATTTGCCGCAAACGCGCCATCGTGGCGCTCGCTATTCAGCGATGAGACCGCTTATGGTACTGATTACAAAGGCAATAAGCATGTAAAGCAGGTTGCTCAGAAACACATTTATTCCCTTCGCCAACCGCACGGTGTAAAAAAATGAATGACGGCAAGGGATATTCTGGTTATTGATTTTTCCGACTGAACGCAGCCCAGTCAATTAGCCTATCGCCTGTTTGTGAATAAGAAAAATGAGCGTCGACCTTTATTTTGCAGCAGGCGCTCTCCGAACATTTATTGCAACGCACTTCTTGATCATAACATCTTTCCCTGCACGGCGGGGAAAGGAGGTGGAGGTTTGAGGCCGATATCAAATCTCTTTCAGCATCGTCGCAGTTGAATCTATCTTCACTTATTCCGCATGCGGGGTGAGTATTTGCGTTACGAAAACCCGGCTATCGCGTCAGTATATCTTTCAATCTGTATGCAACCGTATTGATATCGCCAGCGCCTAAGGTAACAACAATATCACCGGCGCGGACTTCCGATGCAAGGAAATCAACGATTGCATCGAACGACGATATATATAAAGCCCTCCGGTTTTCCGCCGATATTTTCGATACAAGATCTTTCGCATGTACCAGATGTCGTTCCACTTCACTGTCGCGAACAAAATATATATCAGGCACAATGACCATATCCGCATAGTGAAATGACTTTGCGAATGAGTTCAGCAGAAAACGGGTACGTGAATGCTGATGAGGTTGAAAAACCGCGATAATCCGCGCACGTTGTTTCGCCTCCCGCAATGATTTTAATACGGCGACGATCTCCGTCGGATGATGCGCATAATCGTCCATGATGATTACGCCGCCCGAATTGCACAGTATTTCCATCCGTCGTTTTGGCGTTGTGCAATTTTTGAGCGCGTCGGCGATCACGCTGTCCGGCACCCCGAGTGTGCCGCATAATGAAATCGCGGCCAGTGCGTTTATTACATTGTGTTTTCCGGGAACAAACAACCGGTAGTTACATTTCCCACGGGAATGTTTCACCGAGAACGAGCTGCCATCAACATGGAATTGTAAATCATATGCCGAAAAATCAGCGTCATCGTCGATCGCGTATGAAACCTTCTTAGCATCCACCGTCTGAAGGAATCGAGCGGTATTCGTCGAATGCTTTGAATAGCACAAAATGCCGTCGGGCGGAATATGTCGCGCAAAGGCGGCGAAGGACTCCACGATCTCATCGATATCCCTGTAATAGTCGAGGTGATCCTCCTCGATATTGTTGATGATCGCGTATTTCATTGCGAGATTATGAAACGAACGATCGTATTCACATGCTTCCGCTACGAAATATTTCCCCGCGCCGACACGATATCCTTTATTGTCAAACAGGGGAACGCTTCCGCCGATTATGAATGACGGATCGAGGTTCGCCTTATAAAGGGTATACGCGACCATTGAGCTTGTCGTCGTTTTCCCATGCGTTCCGGCGACAGCAATCCCATCTTTCAGCGCCATGAGCATCCCAAGACATTGCGAATACTTGACATGCGGAATGTGCGCGATACCGGCATGCATCAACTCGCAATTGTCATCACGGATCGCGGCAGAACGGACCACAAGCTGACAGTCGCGGGGAATATGCGCCGCATTATGCCCAATACTGATATGCAGCCCGGCATTTCGTAGTACAGCCGTATTACCGTTTTCGGAAGCATCCGAACCGCTGACTTTTTTCCCCATCGCGGCAAGATTCATTGCAAGCCCGCACATGCCCGACCCGCCGATACCAATGCAGTGAATTGAAGAGATGTTTCGTATATCAATCATTTCAGCATACTATCACAACAATACATTTTCGCAACGAATTGGAACATTCGGACTGCAAATCAATAAAGCGACCGAACGGAGATAAATGAATTAAAAGTAATATAAAAACATCAGAATGAAATGGTTAATGAGGAGTATTATTTGTGTGAATTTAAAGATGAGAGCGGATCATCGAGCAAATATAAAATCCCTGGGAAAGCTGCTTGACGTAGTGCATAGGACTTCGTTGGTTGGATATATACAGAAAGGGGTGTGAATAGAGGTATTGGCTTTGAGGCCAATAGTTTGGGTTGCCTATACAAACACGCGAGGCCGGATACGACACGGGGCCGCATCTTTTTTTACGTTCCCAAGGGTTATTTCAAAGATCAATACCATCAATATAACAAAATGTTAAAAAAAGGCAAGTGGGGTACAACAACAGCGGGACAGTATTTTCTCCGCATCCATTGCAGATATCCGGCCGGTTTCTGTTTCAACGCTTTGCAGGTGCGGGCATCTCGGGGGCATATCCCTCGTCGAACGGTGCGGGACGCGGGGGTGACGGCGGGAAATCGTAATATATCACCACGGCCTGCTGCGTGCGGTACATGCCGGTGTCGTACTTGAAAGCGACGACGGAAACGCTGTGACTTTCCTTTTCGCCCATCCCGGTTCCGGCGACACTTTTTGACTCCGACCGGACAGCCGATGCAGCCGCTGTCGATTTTTTCGAATCACGCGACTGCGCGATCATCACTTCTTCAACGACGGGGTTTCGTTCAAACCAGGTTTCCATATCGTTCTTTGACCAGAAATATGCCGCGCCGATGACGCCGCAATTCACCGATAGATCCTTTCCCCAGGAATTCGACCGCCATGCGGCGTATGAATCCTCCTTTGAAGTGAAAAAGAATCTGCGCGCCTCGCTCCCGGTTACCTGCCATCCGCGTATGGTGACGTACGAGTTCGGCTCTATGATCCATTTCTTTCCGCTTGCGGGAGCCGCCGGTGCGCCGGTGATGCTTGAAAGGCCGTCGATGGTCAGATTAACCGCTGCACGCACCGGAAGCGGATTATGGAGCCGTATGCTGTATCGCTCTTCCGGCACTGCGGCTATGAACGGTTTTCCCCATTTCGCGCTTTCCGGTTTTCTTCCGGCGGTATCAGAGATGACCTCCACGTTGAACGCATAGGTATAGGTGCGGTTCTCGTACGAGACACTGTCACCCCGGATCACCTTGGTACGGCATTGCAAGGTGTACGGGACGGACGCCCCCCACAGTGCCGATACCGCCATTATTCCGCAAACCACGAAAAGATTCCGCTTGTTCATAACTGCCTCCGTTGACAATCTTATACCTGATAGAACGGCCAAAGCGGTAAAAAGTAACAGATGAGAAGGCGCCTGACCGCAGTTCGATTACCGCTGCGCAATGCCGGCGGACGATACCCAGCCCTTGTCGCCGTCGTCAAAATGGATGAAATAGGCGCGACCGACGACTTTCGCAATTTTTCCCTGGTACATCTTTCCATCGCTCCAGCGGGCGAGCACCGCAGTACCTGCTGCAAGATTGAACGGCCGCACCCGCACCGAGGGGATGACGGCGGAATCATTGTCGGCGAAGACAATGCGGTATCCGCTGCCCTTGATCGTATTGTCGATCTCGACGACTGTGCCCACGTAATAGAGCTTCGCAGGCTCCCAGTACCCCATGACTTCATCGCCGACAGAGAATGACTGGGCTGTGAGAACGGCGCCGGACATGAGCAATGCAAGAAAGGTGATAATCCAGTTCATACGGAACCTCCAATAAAATATAAATGCGATTGACATGACTATGTCGAAATCCATTGTATATAATGTAATCCAACATATCCGCAGCGTCAAGTCATGTTTACAGCAGTTTAAAAACCGTATCTTTGAAAAGACTCCGGTAATATCCTGATGCGTCCTTTCCCGAGATGAATGCGATGAACTCCCCGGTGATAAAACGATACCCCGCAAGCGCAAAATCCTTCGCGGTGGTTGCGCCGACCGTTCGTTCGCATTTGTACAGTTCCGGCTGCGAAACCGCCGGTGATGCATCCAGCCGGAATGAAATTGTCTGTTCACCGCCGGTGCGCGCGATGCGGTTCAGTAATTCCTGTCTGCAGTTAGCCGGGCCGCAGATCATCGTACCGCCGTCTGTTCTTATTGAACGGATCAACACGCCGCCGTATGAGGTGACATCACCGTCACGCCGTGTTTGAAAGCAGATATCTACGCCGTATTCATGAAAGAATATATCCCCGGCGTTTTTTTCACGCCGGTATACCGAGCCGTCCGGATGATCGTTACTGTGAAAATAGTACAGCTCAAGCTCATGCAGTCGATATACCGTGCCGTTGACTGACAATACAAACGATGTCATGAGCCGTTTAAAAAACGCATCCGCGCTTTCAACCGTGAAGCCTCTGAACAGTTCATCGGCACCGGCAGACGGCGTACCCGGGGCGGTAAGCCGTTCCAGTTTTTCCAGATACGCATATGCCTCGGCATAGGTACTGCCGCACATTTCAATGCTCGGCGTGAGATTGGCGCACACCTTCGGATAGGCCGCGGTGCCGTGTATAGTGCAGCTGAAATCGATGGACAGATGCGGGCAGCGTTCACCGGCTTTCTTGCCGTTGGGCATACCCGGCATGGGAGAACTAATTGATATCGCGATGCAGCATGCGCCGCAGCCTTTTCTGCATATCATGCCGCTGCTCCGCAGTACTGAACAGGATATGTCATAGCGCCAATTCCCAGTCGACGACGTCGATCCATTTATTGAACTTGAAGCCGACGCTGTGATAATGCGCCGCTTTTTTAAAACCGAGCTTTTCATGGAGCCGCTCGCTCGCGGTGTTGGGCACTGCGATGCAGCCGATGAGCACATGCATGCCGCGTCTCGTAAGCTCATCGATGAGCGCGGTATAGAGATCGATGCCGATGCCCCTGCCGGTCCTGGTGTGATCCAGATATACCGTTGTCTCGGCGGTGAACCGGTACGCGGAACGCTGTTTCCATTTTGACGCGTACGCATACCCGGCGATGACGCCATCCGTCTCGCAGACGAACCAGGGATAGTCCGCGCTGACATCCGTAATGCGGCTGCATATCTGCGCGGAAGTCACCGGTGTTTCCTCAAAGGTTATCGCAGTATTTTTGATGTAGTGATTATATATAGCCGCTATCGGGCCGGCATCTGTCTCTGCATTGACTGGACGTATCATCGTGCCGTCCCCCGCGATACTACCGCGTGTGAAAGAATATCAAAGTAATCGTACCGCACGAACGTTCCATCCGCGATCATGGCGGAAAGCCCGCCCCACGTAACCCACCGCGTATCGGCAACTTCAGGACACATGACAATATCGCTGAATTCGCTGCGTTGTCCGCGTGCGATCCATATATCGGAAAAATCATCGGCGCGTCGCTGCCGGGTGAGCAGCGTGAACTTTTCCGGTGCGATGCAGAGTCCCAGTTCCTCGTGCGTTTCACGAAGCGCAGCGGTGATGCTGTCCTCGCCCTGTATCGCCGCGCCGCCCGTTGCGGCCCAGATGCCCGGCATCCATGACAGATCGGGCGAACGCTTCTGGATGAGCATATTGCCCGATTCATCGATGATCCAGATATGCACCACAAGGTGATAATCACCCGGAGCTATTTTCCGCCCGCGCTCTACCGTCCGTCCGGTCAACGCGCCGGTCTCATCAAGTATGTCCCATATCTCCACGATTGAACACCTTCCGCCGAACTACCGGTCACTCATAATCGTAGACAAGCACTTTTGTCCAGAAGCCGCTGCAGTCATTGAGGAACTTTTTATGCAGGGGATCTATCTGATACGCGTCGTGTCCGGCAAGCCCGTCGAACATCACGGTGAGGCCGTAATCGTAGGAACGGTCCACCACCGGCCTGTCGGTTGCTGCCGGTTTGCCGCAGAATCCGCTTTTCGCTGACGGTATGGCTGTCAGTGTTTTCAGCTCGCGTTCAAAGAGCGCGCGGTTCTCCGCGGTGATGTCTTTTTTCAGCCAGAAGAAAACGGTGTGTACGAACATGATGGAACTCCTTGCGATAATGAATGAGTATACAATATCGTAATAATTTGCATAGCGCCCCGAGTCGCTTGCAGTTACCCGTGATATTTATATACTGTAGCGAATAAACCTATGAAGGCGGCACCCTATGCACATGAGTATTTTTGAAGCACTGATGATATTCGCGTTCGGCGTGAGCTGGCCGATATCCATTATCAAAACCATACGCGCCAAGAATGTCGAGGGCAAAAGCAGACTTTTTCTGCTCATCATATTCCTCGGCTATGTCTCGGGCATCATACACAAGGCTATGTTCTCGCGCGATCCGGTCATCGTGCTCTACATCATCAACGGAATCCTCGTGCTCACCGACCTCATGCTGGTGCTCTACAAGAAAGAAAATTCCCCGCTCAAGCGCCTCCTGAAACGCGCCTGACCGGGAATAACGGAGGTACCGATGCGCCGCGAAAAGCACATACCGTATTTCGAACTTGTCGATACGTTCAAGGCGCCGGAGTGTCCGGTATGTTTTCTCGTCAAGGACCGGCGCGACAAGTATTTCAACACGCTTGTCTACGAACACCTCACCGACAAATTCTTCCGCGTGGCGTTCAATAAAGCGTCAGGTTTCTGCAACGAACATTCACACAAATTCCTCGACTACTCGGCCGGCGCCGGTATTTCCATCGTGCATGAGAGCCTGCTCGATATCGTCATCGGGTATATTGAAAAGGGGACGCTCGGCAAGATGAAGTACACCGGGCCCTGCAAGGTCTGCGAGATTGAGCAGTCGTTCGAGCGGCAGTATCTTGAGACCATACTCGCGTACATCGACGACGCCGCGTTCAAAAACGATTTTCTCCAGTCGCACGGCCTCTGTGTGCCGCACTGCCGCGACTTCATGCGCGACGCCTGGCCGCTCCCGAAATGGTTCACGGAATTCCATCTTGAAAAATACAAGAATTTCCGCGCGTCGATGCGCCGCTTCATCGACAGCACCGACTTCGTGAAGAAGGATACGGCGGCTGCCACCGAGGAAGACAAGACCGCATGGCGGAAAATTATCCCGCTCATGGCCGGATACCGCGGCAGAAAAGAGCGGTGAGAATACGCCGTCAGCCGTTGACTGCCGGAAGCCGAACAGTGAAGCGCGAATGGCTGTCCGGTACGCTTTCAATCGTGATATCGCCGCCCATTCCTTTGATGATGCTGAACGATATCGATAATCCCAACCCGGTTCCGTCGCCCGGCGGTTTTGTGGTGAAGAACGGCGTGAAGAGACTCCGCCGCACCTGTTCCGTCATGCCGATGCCGTTGTCATGCACGCCGAGTAGGATGTCACTCCCTTCGCGGGCCGTGGTGACGGTTATTTCCTTCACATAACCGGACGCTGCGCCGGCGCTCCTTTCTTCAACGGCGTATCGGGCATTGGTAAGCAGATTGAGCACCACCTGCTCGAGCCGGTAGAGGTTACCGCTCACGCGCGGTTCGGCCGCATCAAGCCGTTCGATGACGCGTATTCCCTGCACACTGAATTGCGCGCCCACCATGCCGAGTACATTGCGTATGCTGTCGTTTACGGCGAAAACGGAGACATCGTCGTTTTTCTGTTCGCGCGCGAAGCTGCGTATCTGTTCGACGATATGCGTGATACGCCGAGCATACCCCTTCAGCGCGGACACTTTGTCCACCGTGTAGGGATTATCGGCCGCCCGCAAGGCAAGATTATCAAGCGCCATCGTTATTGCCATGAGCGGCTGGTTCACTTCATGCGCGATGCCCGATGCGAGCACACCGAGCGATTGGAGTTTATCCGCACGCAGGAGTTCTTCTTCAACGCGTTTGTGTTCGGTGATATCCCGGACGTTGACCACCACACCCCTGATATCGGGATTGTCAAGCTGATTCGTTCCCCATGCCTCAAGATGCACCCAGTCGCCGTTCTTATGCCGGTGCCGGTACTGAACGCCGCCCTGTCCCGTTGCGATGATACTTCTGAATGCAGCCTCGACCTTGGCCTGATCGTCGGGATGTATCAGATCGCGTATCACCGGGATATCGGTGACCTCGGACGGCTGATATCCGAGCGTACGGACCACGGAGTCGCTCACGTAGCGCTGCATGCCGTCGGCGTCGAGGATGACGACGGTGTCGAATGAATTGCGTATAAGCTGGGAGAAACGCCGTTCGCTTTTTTGCAGCGCCTCTTCGGCCTGTCTCTGGGCGGTTATGTCAATGGTTACGGTGAGCAGACACTCGCGTCCGCCGATAGTGATACGCTCGCCTTTGACGAACCCCACGACCGTATGCCCGTCTTTCGCCCTGAAGTTCATCTCCATCCCGGCGATACATCCGCGGACGCGCATCTCCCCGACAATTCTGTCGCGATCTTCACGGGTGATCCAGCCGATCTCATCCGACTTATGGCCGATGATCTCGTCACGGCTGAAACCGGAAATGCGTATCGCCTCCTCGTTCACATCGATATAGATGCCGGTTGCATATTCGGTGATGCTCAAGAGGACAGGAGCGTTCTGAAATGTTTTTGAGAATTTCTCCTCATTCTCGCGCAGCGCCAGTTCAGCCGTCTTTCGCCCGGTGATATCGCGGACGATATGCACGAACGAAGTGATATGCCCGTCATCGGTTATCGGCCATGCTGCCAGATGATAAAAGCGCCCCTCATGCTCCATCTCGCTTTCTTCAGGCACCGCGCTCACGCGACTTTTGGCGCAGGGGCACAGTGCGAGCGGCGTGTCAGTACCGTGCACCAGCTCGTAACATTTTCTGCCGAGAATCTGTTCCCGCGGCAGCCGTATATTTTCAGCACCGCTTTTGTTGATATTGATGATACGGTGATCGGTGTCAATCAGAAGAACGATGTCGGAAATGGCGTCGAAGGTGGTCTGCCACTGCTGTTCGGATGCGCGGCGTATGGCATCCGTGCGCCGCCGTTCAGATTCATCACGCGTAATCTTCGCTCTGCGGATGCGTACTGCAGCATAGATGAAAAGCCCCGCGGCAGCCGCCGCACAGAGCACCGGCACCACGTGATTAAAGCTCACTACCGCCTCCGCACTCCCGTTATTCCGATCACCTGTTCTGTTTTTTCAGATCGTGCAGTTCTTTTTCAAGCAGCGCACACCGTTCCTCGGCGGCCTTCAGCCGCTTCGTAAGCTCGTGTGCCCGCGCGGCGCGATCGAGCGCCTGTTCAATCTCTTTCGCGTTTGACGGCTTGAGGCAGAAATCCACCGCGCCGCCGCGCACCGCATCGATGACCGAGCGCGTATCGCCGTGGCCGGTGACCATGATGACCTCGATATCGGGAAACTGTTCTTTTATCTTTGTAAGAAGCGTGAGTCCGTCGACACCGGGCATGCGCAGATCGAGCATGATGATATCGGGCTTCGATGCTCCGATCATGACGAAGGCCTCATCGGCGGATGCAGCGGCAGACACCGAATGGCCGCGGAGCGTCAGATATTCCGCGGTCTCCTTACGGATAATCTCTTCGTCATCGATGATCAGTATCCGGTTTGTTCCCATATGACCTCACGTCACGGGCGGCAGACGCACGATGAATTCCGTGTGATCTCCCGGGCTGTCAACGGAGATCTCGCCGCCCATGCTCTGTATTATACTGTAGGTAATGGATAATCCAAGCCCCGTGCCCTCACCCGGCGGTTTTGTGGTGAAGAACGGCGAAAACAGATTGCGCCGCACGCTATCCGGTATGCCGATCCCATTGTCCCTGACGCGAAGTACCGCAGACCCGTTCTCGTTGGCGGTAGCGATGCCGATCTTCCTGTTCCAATCCCGAGGCTTTCCCCGTGCTTGTTCCATGACGGCATGCTTCGCATTCGTGAGCAGATTGATGACCACCTGCTCGAAACGAAAGATATCGCCGCGGGAAAGCGGCACCGCCGGATCGCGCACAACGGCAAGATCGATGCCAAGTACGCGATACTGGGAACCGAGCAAGTTCATCACGTTGTCGACGCAGTCATTGACCGAGAACGTCCCGGTTGCGCCATCGTTCTGTTCACGCGCGTAGGCCCGCACCTGATCGACGATACGGGTGATGCGCTGCACATATCCTTTCATCGATGCGATCTTATCCGCCGTGTACGCATCGCCCCCGCCTTTCACCGAAAGGATATCAAGCGCCATCGAGATAGCCATGAGCGGCTGGTTCACCTCATGTGCGATACCGGTGGCAAGTATGCCGAGCGACGCAAGCTTGTCCGCATGCAGGAGCGCTTCCTCGGCGTGTTTGCGTTCGGTGATGTCGCTCAACGTACCCACCATCCTGACTGCTCTGCCTTCCGCGTCATGCTCGATCACTTTGCCGCGGGTGGATACCCAGCACCATCCGCCGGCCTTCGTCTTCATCCGCAGATCGATGGAAAACCCAGCCCCGCTTCCGGTGCTCCGTGCCAGATCGCCTTCGACACGGACGATGTCATCCGGATGCACGAGTGCACGCCAGCCGGTATACGTGGCGGGGAATGCGCCGTCGTCAAATCCGAGTATGGCATAATAGCGCGGGCTGAAATACGCAGTGCCGCTCGGGACATTCCAATCCCAGATGCCGTCATTGAGCGCCGCAAGCGTTACGGCATACCGTTCATCGCTCGCGCGCATCGCCTCATTCGCCCGTTTGCGCTCGGTGATGTCGTCGAAGGTCGTATAGACCATACCGGGTGACGTTTCGCCGGGCTGAAAGAACGGGACCGCGGTTACTGATATCCAGGAATGCGACTTTGTCTTCGGGTGATACACGCCCATGGTAAAGGGGCCTTCCGTTCGTCCGGTACGAAGCGCGACCATTGCCGGATGGTCCTTTCCCGGCAGTTCGGAACCGTCCTCGCGGATCGCTTTCCAGTCGGGATCCATCGATGTCTTCCCCATCATTTGACTTACCGTCAGGCCCAGTATCCGCTCCGCAGCAGGATTCGCGGAAATGATAGCCCCCTCGGCATTCTGATACACGATGCCCTGCGTCATCGTCTCGAACAGACGACGGTGCCGCTCTTCACTTTCCCGTAGCGAGACCGCGGCATGATACTGTTCAGTTATATCCTGTACCGATCCGTAAATCCCGACAAGACGGCCGTCTGATGAGAACTTCTGCCGCCCCCGGTGATCGATCGATTTGACGCTGCCGTCCTTCGCGATTATCCTGTACATATAGGTTATCTCGACGGCATCCATGGGCCGCAGCTGCTTTTTGACCTGCGCTTCGACGAATACCCTATCGTCGGGATGAACGAATCCCTGGAATTCATCTAAGGTCGGGGACGGACTGTCCGGCGGCAGTCCGAAGATCGACATCACGCCCTTCGACCAGGTGATCGTCATATCCGCCAGATCCAGCTCCCAGAAACCGATCTTAGCCACCCCCTGTGCCGCATCCAGTTTCGCAAGGCTGTCCTTGAGCTTCGTTTCAACGGCCGTTCGTTCAGCAATGACATCGACAAGCCGCAGCGCCATACGCACCGACGCGAGCAGAACGTCGATCCCTGCATTTTTGAGTATGTACCCGTATGAAGCTACCCCCCCGGTCTTTGCAACCGTGTCTTTCTCCATCCGCGACGAAAGAAAAACGACCGGGATGCTGTTAAACCGGTGAATCTCCTCTGCGGCGGCAGCGCCGTCGATCCCCCCGCCCAGTTCGATGTCCATGAGAATAAGATCGACAGACGTCTTCTCTTCCCGGACTACGGCGACAGATTCTTCGCCGGTAACGGCATGGATGACCGTGTAGCCTTCGTTTTCCAGCAGCTGTCTTTCCATCGCGGCGATGACGACTTCATCTTCCACGAGGAGTATGGTTTTCGGTAGTATGTTGTTCACTGATGCCTCTTGAAATTGATTCCTAACGCGCTGGCTCTACGAAGGACCATTTCATCGGACTTTCCGGAATACCATAATGAAAGTATATTATCGCCCGTATCTATAGTATACTGTACATGCGGAATTTTCCAAGTCACGGGTGAACTGAAAAAACGACGAAGAATATCAGTCTACTGAACGGCGGTGTATGGCGACGGATGAATGTCTGCGGCGGTGCCGGTCGACGGCGATATTGTAATTCTTCGGGTCTATCTCCCAGCGTTCATCGACGATGAAGTTGTAGTAATACTGCCCGTCGGGCATGTCGTTCGTGTCAAAGGATATCGTCCACAACCCCGTGCCGTCGTTACTCATCTGATGCAGATACGGCGAGAAATCGTGCTTGTCGGTGGTGAAATACACCTCGCGGGCGTTTGCGTTGGAGAGAAAAAACATGACAACGCCGTTATCCTTATAGATGGGATTCGATTTATAGAAGATGATGTCGTTGGTTATCTCGTAGTAACTCACCATTTGATTGTCATTGTCAAGTGCCGTGTTCGGCTGCAAAGGGTCGTTCATCCAGATGCCGTCAACACGGAAGCGGTAGAAGTACCGGCCTTTCTTTATTATTGCACGGTCATTTTTGTACGGTTGTTCATACAAATAATAGTAGATGCCGTTCGTACCTCGATTGAGCCTGATGGTTCCTTCCCAGTTGATGAAATCGCCGGAAAGTTCCACCTTCATGCGGTGATTTCTGTCACGGTTTGCATCGCGTTCAAGGAAGGTAAAAAGGATGCCGTCGTTCACCACATGGGCGGCCCGGGCTTCCTTGATGAAGAAATACCGGTACTGCACGCGTTTCGCCTCTTCACGTGCTTCCTCCTCGGCGCTGGGCGCTTCAACTTTTTTTTCACAGGCGATGAATGTCACTGCTGAACATGCGGTGATGAGGAATGCCGCGAGAACGTGTTTCAGATAATGCTTAGGTATATCTAACATATCAACGAAAGTATATCATGATAATAAGAAATTGTGTATAGGCCGGAGAAACCGGGGCTGTCAGCCGGTGATGTTCACTTTGCCGGCGCTCAATGCCGGGGTGGCGGGGCGTTCCGGGACCGATACCGATTCGGCGGCTTTCGACCAGGCGTCTTTCAGTTCTTTCATATACCCGATGACTTCGACGATGGGCTCACGCTCTTTTTTAACGTTCGCCTCAAGCAGACGCTTGTTCATGTAGGTGTAGATGGCGGCGAGACGGTTGGCGATATCTCCGGCGTCGTAATTGAGCGACGCGAGCAGTTCCACAATAATATCCTGCGCCTTGACGATATTGTTATGCACGGTATCTATCTTGTGCTTGTCGCCCACGGCCGCAAGCGCCGTCTCGAGGAATTTGATGGCGCCGTCATAAAGCATGACGACGAGTTTTCCCTGTGAACTCGTGTTCACATCGGTTTTTTTGTAGTGTTCAATGCCTTTATTCATATCATATTCCGGAGCTATTCGTTACTCGTCACTTCCACATAATTGATGTCGTCCATATCGGCGATGGTGGTGCCGCTGACAATATTATTGCCGCGCACGCTGAAATCGCTCATGGAAAGGGTTCTTCCGCTTTTCAGGGTGAGCTGGACATCAAGCCCTTTTACGTTGGCGAACCGCTGAACGACATTTTTGAACGAGTTTTGTGACATATGCGCCTCCGATACAGGTTATCCCGACGGGATATCTCTATTATCGAAGCGAATTACAAAGAGCTTTATTACTTTTTAATCTATCAAAACGGGCGGGAAAGTCAAGGGAGGTTGCCTGCGGCGGCGCGGGCCGGAGTACCGCGCTGGTAGCTCGGGAAGCAATGTTACGGCCGCTTGTGTTTGAAAATCCGGTAAACCACAACGGTATACACCAGCACCAGCGGTATGCCGACAGCAGCGATGACGCTCATCACGGTGAGTGTGAGTTTTCCCGACGAGGCGTTGTATATCGTTATCGGCGTCGTGGAAGATTGCACCAGATTCGGAAAATGCACGGACGCGGCGATTATCCAGAGCGAGATGATGACTGCTGATGACAGATAGAACGGAACCTTCTGCCCCGCGACAAAGCGCATGCCGACGAGTGCTGCGATAACACTCACCGCACCGAGCCATGCGGGAATATTGGTCCACGCGTTCGGCAGATAATACAGCGCGGCAATCGCGGCGACAGGAAATGTGATGACAACAGCAATCCACACGCCGTTCATCACCGCACGGGCGCGCACCGCCATATCGCCGTCGGAACGTTTGAGGGCGTACGCGGAACCCTGGAGCAGGATGACCGCGAGCGCAATGAGACCGATAGCGAGCGGGAACGGCCGGAACAGCATACCGAAGGAGCCCGCGTAGTTCATGGACGCGTCGAGCGGAATGCCGAGAATGATGTTGCCGAGCGCCACGCCGAAAAGCACCGGGGCAAGCGCGCTTGACACGGTGAACGCGGCGGCCCAGAACGGACGGCGCGGTTCATCGTATTCCCAGAACTCGATGGACACCGCGCGGAAGATGAGCGCCACGAGGAGCAGCATGAACGCGAGGTAGAATCCGCTGAACACGCACGCGTACGCAACGGGAAATGCCGCAAAAAGCGACGCGCCGCCGGCGACAAGCCACACCTCATTGCCGTCCCAGACGGGACCGATGAGCGAGAACAGTTTTTTCCGTTCGCCATTATCGCGCGCGAGCAGCGGGAACAACGCGCCGATGCCGAGATCGAAACCGTCGAGCAGCGTATAACCGATGAAAAAGAATCCGATGACAAAAAACCATGAGGTCTGGAGTATGACGAGTGCCGTATCCATATCAATACCCCGCCGTGGTGGTGTTCATGCCTTTGGCTATAATGTTCCTCAGCACGATGATGAAAATGCCGAGCAGAAAGAGTTCGACGCCGAATATCATGATGAGCGACGCGGCAATCTGCCATGCGGGAACATTGAGCGATACCGCGTTCTTCGTGAGGAGTACATCATACACAACCCACGGCTGGCGCCCCACCTCGGCGGCTATCCATCCCGTCTGATTGGCGATATGCGGCACGATGAATGACAGCATTGCCGCCCAGAGATACCATACATACGCGGTGAGTTTTCGCAGCAGCATCAGAAGACCGGTGAGAAGCGCGAAGGCGAAAAGATACATACCGATGACAATCATAATATGATAGCTTGCGAACGGAAGCATGACCGGCGGACGTTTTCCCTTATCGAATTCTTTAAGCCCCGCGACACGCGTGGAAAAATCGCCGTAAATGAGAAAACTCAGCATTCTGGGCAGCGATATAGCCAGATGTGTTTTTTCATTCTTTTCATCGGGTAAGCCGAAAAGTGTAAGCGGAGCGGCATCGGTAGATTCCCACAGGCCTTCGAATGCCGCCATTTTCGCCGGCTGCGTTTTTCCCACCTGCACCGAATGCGCATGCCCTGTGAAAAGCTGAACAACGCCGGTGAGCATTACAACACTCATCGATGTTATGAAAAGGATGCGCGCCTCATCTGCAAAACGTTTTTTGATAAGGAAATATGCAGCGATGGCGCCGGTGAAAAACGCGCCGGTAAGCCATCCGGCAACCGTGGTGTGCACGAACCGCACGATGGTTG
This sequence comes from Spirochaetota bacterium, assembly GCA_016214035.1. Classification (GTDB taxonomy): domain Bacteria; phylum Spirochaetota; class Brachyspiria; order Brachyspirales; family JACRPF01; genus JACRPF01. The sequence continues at coordinate 355,744 of JACRPF010000020.1, forward strand.
AAGGGTTCCACACCGCGGCGGCAAAATCGGTGAGCACGGCACGGCCGTTTTCCATGGTATAACCGGCGGGCGTCTGCATCCATGAATTCGCGACGATAATCCAGAACCCCGACATATGCGCGGCCAGAAAGACGAGAACGATAGACAGCCAATACACCGCTTTGTGGACGCGGTTGCGGCCGAACAATATAACGCCGATGAAGACCGATTCGAGAAAGAACGCCAGTATACCCTCCGCTGCTAGGAGCGGTCCGAAAATATTTCCGACAATTTTCGAGTATTCACCCCAGTTGGTGCCGAACGAAAATTCCATCACGATGCCGGAGGCGACGCCCACGGCAAACACGAGACCGAGCACCTTCGCAAGGAATTGTGATATCGTTTTATATATCTCGCGTCCCGTCGCAAGGTACAGCGACTCGATGACGAGCATCACGAGCGTGAGACCGAACGTGGTGGGCGGGAACAGGAAGTGAAAACCTATGAGCGCGGCGAACTGTATACGTGCAAGAATGACGGCTTCCATAGCATGTTACTCCTCGGGATGAATTTGCCGCGTAGGTTGTTTTCCTGTTACGCTCTCATCTTTATCGTAAACGTAAACCCGATGGCACCGATGACGTAAATAGCGATGCTTGCGATAAGCACGGCGGTAAAACCGTACTGTATCGAAATGTAGATGGCGAGAAAGCTTGCCACAACGGAAAACACGCTGTTAACCGACCAGAGCCACGGAATCGACGACTCGACGCCCGACACCGCGCGAATCCCTGACGGCATGAGAAAGCCCATGAAGAAACCGCTGAGCGACGTAAGGAGCGCAATGATGACGACACGCGCGATGAACGGCATCTCGATAATAGCCGATGATGCCAGGTGCGACACCAGATATGAGATACCCGCGGCAGCGATGACGGCGAGCACGGCGAAGCGTATCGCGTTGTAGGGGCTTTTGAACCGTTCAGACACGAAACTCCCGATGCCGGAACTCACGAGAAGCGCCGAAAGCACCACGGAGAACGAGTACACCGGATGCCCGAGTATGAGCATGTACTTCTGCATGAGCACAATCTCCATGAACATGAAACCAAGCCCGAGCGACGCGAAGTACACGATGCTCCCCACCTTGTTGGTGAGCTTGCGCAGCCCGCCGATGTTGAACACGAGGAGCGGCAGGATGAGGAACGCGAGCGACCATAGCGTCACGTCGCCGGTGATACGTTTGAGCATGAGGAAGGGTTCCGGATAAAAGCGGTTGACCGCGTAATTATCGGCGGTGTATTCCTTGATGTGCGGCTTCATCCGCTGGGTGAAGAACGGCCAGTCATCCGTTGACGGCCGCAGTTCGGAATTCGCCGTCATATACATACGGTCGATGTTCTTCGTGAGCACAAGCCGTGAGACTTCGGTGTTGTAATCACCGCCGCCGGGTGCGTACATGATTTCATGGCTCTGTGAAGCGATGAACGCGATGGCCGCATCACGCTCGGCCGGCGTGAATGCCGCGTTCTTCACGAGCACTTTGCATTTGCGGTATATCGACGAATGATTGTCCGCGACGATTATCGAGTTTGAGAAATCGGCAGCGCGCCCCATGCGGCGGAACGCCTCGCGGAACACGGTGACGAACCGCGACGCGTCGGGAATGGGATTGCTGAAATAGATGATGCCGCCCGGAGTGAGGTGCGTAAGGTAGTCGGTGAACGCCTCGACGGAATAGAGATAGCTCTCCGCGATGGTGAACGCCCCCGACGACACGGCCGTCTGCGCAACCGCATTGTCGAACACGAGCACATCGTATTTCCGTTTGCTCGATCGTATGAAAAAGCGGCCCTCGTCTTTGGTGAGATGGACGTTGGACCTGACGGCGAGGTTACCCGCATATGAAGCGTACTTTGTCTTGAGAATATCATGTATCGTGCCGTTGAACTCGGCGCCGTACACATTGGCCGCGCCCGCGTGCAGCGCCATGAGCACGTCTTTTCCGCCGCCCACGCCGATGATGCCCACGTTCGACGGATTTTTCCTGACCGCATACGGATAATAATGATCGTAGATGAGACCTTCGCCGTTGTAGCGCCGGTAATTGCTCGTATCTTTATACCGGAACAGATCGGTATAGCAGGAATAGTCAGCGGTTATAAGCAGGTGTCCGCGCGTCTCGTGCATGGCCACATACGCGAAGTTGTCCCAGTCCGCGAATTCGCGGCGTCCGAACTGCGTAAGATCGCGTTTGCCTTTACTCACGCGCACTTCGGTGTTCTTAAGCTGCGGATATACGAAAAATATCCCCGCAACGGTCACCACGACGGGGATGATGACGGCGAACCATTTTATCTTAAGCCACGCGAAGAGTCCCGCCGCTATGGACACCATGACCGCGAGGATGAACGACGCGACGAGCGGGCCGCGATGCGGGAAGATGAGGAGTGCCGCAAGCGCGCCGAGACCGCCGCCGACGAGGTCGAAGAAATAGATCTTCGTGATATAGTCACGGAAGTTGGTGAACAGGTATGAAAAGATGAAGCCGCCGAGAATGAACGGTATCGAGAGAATAAGGAAGAAACGGACGAACAGCGCCTGATGCTTGACGGCGGCGGCAGTAGCCGAACCGAGCATTTCCATCTCGAGCGGAATACCGTTGACCGCAAGAAGCGTGAACGGCAGCGCCGCGGCGAGCAGCACCGATACGATCGAAAGTACGATGCCCGCATGTTCTTTCAGAAAACGGTTGAAAAAGAACACGAGAAGCGATCCGATGCCCATACCGAAAAGGGCCACGGAGATTATCATGAACGCGAAGTGATACCAGAACATGAGCGCGAACATGCGGTTGATGATGGTCTCAAACGCGAGCACCGCAAGCGATATGATGAATACGGCAGCGTATACGGCCCATCGGGTTTTCATGCGATACTCTCACGCGGAACGATCTTGAACACGAAGGCAAGTATACCGACGGCGTAGCAGGCGAGGCTCGCGATGAGCACCACGGTGAAGCCGAACTGTATTGACACATAGATCGCCACGAAGCCGGCAACCGTTGAGAAGACGCTATTGATGGACCAGAGCCACGGTATCGACGATTCCACTTTCGACACCGCGCGAATGCCCGACGGTATCATGAAGCCCATGAAGAAACCCGAGAGCGCCGTCATGAGCGATATGATGAGCACACGCTGCCAGAACACAAGTTCGATGACGCTGTTGGTGAAATACTTCATGAAGATGAACGCCGCCACGGTTGCGACGATTATCCCTAAGCCCCCGGCGACGACCGCCGTGTATGGTTTTTTGATATAGTCCGAAACAAAACTTCCGATGCCGGTGGCGATAAGCAGCGACGACAGCACCACGGCGAACGAATATACCGGATGCCCGAGCACCAGCATGTATTTCTGCATGAGCACTATTTCCATGAACATGAATCCGAGACCCACGCCGCTGAAATAGATGATGCTGCCAACCTTGTTGTTGAGCTCCTTGAATCCCTTGAGATTGAAAATGATGAGCGGAAGTACGAGGAAGATGAGTGAACCGAGAAACACATAGACGGCAATTTCGCGAAGCATGAGAAACGGACCGTAGTGATAATTGTCTTTCTTGAGGTCTTTCATGCTCGCATCGCCCGCCGATGAGCGGTCTTTGTACGCCTGCGAGTAGAACGGCCAGTCATCCGTTGACGGGCGGAGCTCACGTTCGCTCTGCGCATATTCGCGCTCGATGTTCCTTGTCGTCACGAGCCGCGACGCATAGGTATTCACATTGGTGAACGGCGCGTACCAGACAACATGACCGATGCTTTCGGTGAATGCCATGACTGCGGCGACTTCCTTCGGGGTATACGGCGAGTTTTTCAGCATCACCTTGCAGCGCTGATATACCTTGTTGGGGTCTTTCGCGACGATGACGCACTGCTTGTATTCGTCGGCACGTCCCATGCGTTTGAACGCCTCACGCGTGATGGTTATGAAGCGCGAGTAGTCGGACAGGGGATTACTGAGATAGAGCACACCGTTGGTGGTGAGCTTGCCCATATAGTCCATGATGGCTTCAACGGTATAAAGATATCCTTCAGCGAGCGTAAATGCGCCGGAGTTCACCGCCGCTATCGCGATGGCGTTGTCGAACAGAAGCACATCGTAGTTGCGTTTCGATGAACGTATGAAGAACCGGCCTTCGTCGCATGCGATATGCACGTTTGAGAGACGACCGAGATTGCCGGTGTATTCGGCGTATTTGTTCTGGAACACATCGTATATCGTCGGATTGAACTCGGCGCCGTACACGTTCTTTGCGCCGTACTTGAGCGACAGAAGCACGTCCTTGCCGGCACCGACGCCGACGATGCCCACGTTTTCCGGCTCGGGCCGCACGATGAACGGATATGCATGGCCTTCAAGACCGCGTTTGGAAATGTCGAACGGCTTGGTGAAGTCCACGCCGCGCATGTCGAACATATAGGTGTACGTAGAATAATTTCCGGTGACGATGTAACTCCCCTGCTGCTTTTCGCGGGGATGCACGGCAGTATAGCCGAAATTATCCCAGTCATGATAGGTAGCCGCAAGCGGCAGATCCCAGAGATACCGTTTTGCGTTGCTGATGCGAATCTCTGTCTTGCTTATCATCGGAAAGACGAAAATAAATGCAAGCGCGAGGACGACAGCCGGAACGATGATCGCAATCCATTTCCTCTCACGGAACGCAAATGCGCCGGCCGCGACCACCATGGCCGCCGCAAGAAAAAACGAAGCGATGAACGGTCCGTTATGCGGGAATATCGCGAGTGCCGCGAAACAGCCGATACCGCCGCCGACGAGATCGAAGAAATAGATGCGGTTGATATCTTCTTTATAATTTGTAAACAGAAACGAAAAGACAAAGCCCGCAAGCACGAATGGAGATGCCAGCAATAGAAAGAACTTGATGAAATACGCTTTATGAACCGCATCGGTGGCTATCTTTTCCATTTCAAGCGGGATGGAATTGATTCCCATAAGTGTAAGGGGCAGCGATATTGCCAAGAGGAGCGTGCATATGCCGAGAACGGTACCGCTCCATCTCTTGACAAACTTATTAATGAAGAAAACGATGAGCGCACCGAGCCCGATGCCGAACAGCGCCACGGAAACCACCATGAATGCGAAATGATACCAGAATACAAGCGAAAACACGCGATTGATGATGTTTTCATACGCAAGCACCGCAAGCGAGACAAGAAAGACGCCTGCGTAGATGGGAATGTTCTTTTTTTCAATAATCACGGGTTTCCTCGGATTGCAGATTGACGGCCGTGAAGACGATCCATGGCCGCGTGCAGTAACGCGGACGAATTATATATCGCCTATGGTGAAACGCAAGCAAATGCGACGATTATCCAGTAACGGGCTGTCGAATACGTCCCGAAAGCATAGTATCGAAAACGGCGGCTTTTCCCCGCATCACGCTAATAATACGCGGCGTTAAGCCTGAAAACACCGGATTCATTTTTTAATTCCCGCAACACATCCCTGAACAGATGCACGTCCATGGTCATGGTAGCATCGATCAGATAGAAATAACTTATCGATACCAATAATGCGGCCACCGATTGCAGGGCATTCCTCAAATTCGCCCGAGTAAAATATCGTTCCCGCTCATGTTTGATCTTATTGTACGCCCGCCACCAGTTCGGATTTTCATTCTGTTTCCACCGCTTCCAAGGCATCAGGGTAAGATCATGCCCTGGTGCAAATACCTTTTCATCCGCCATCGACGGCCACGAGCGCATGATCTCGGCACGGTATTCGTCCATAGTGCCGGACGTATCGACGGCGTTCAGTCTGCCGCATAATAATCTCAGAACCACGTCGTTTTCCGATGATGCGATCTGGAGGATACGTGACAGCTCGATGGAAAACACGGCCCCGTTCCTTCTGTCGAATTCAACATACCGGGCGACTTTTTTAAGATCGTCCTCGAGTGTAAGGTAAAGATCCCAATGCGTTAACCTGTTGTAGTGTTTCATCACCCTGTCACTTACTGCATGGCGGATGCGCCCGGAGTACCGCCCGCATATACCGACGATAAAAACATATTCATACGCGATCTCTTTCCATCAGGGAACGATGCTGATTTACGCCGTTCAAAGAGTGCGGTATCCGTGATGATATCGCGACGAGTTGTTTTGTCAAGTAATCGGTGCGCCGTACTTCATATACCGCTACGTCCCGGAGTGAGCCGTCCGTTCTGCGGCAATGAGCATCACCATTTCGACCCTGCGGGATGCATGCAGGTGAAATCGTCGAAATGCGCCATCACCGGGATGATGCATCCGCAGTGACGGCAGGTGCTTTCATATGCGTAATATCCGCATGCGCCGCAGCGTGATATACGCTCCCGGTACGTCTCCGCATCGACTGTCACGCCGCCTTCACGTGCCAGTATCTCCCGCGTCATCCGGGTAATGTCATCCGGAGTAAGCCACGACGAGGTACCGCACGCTTTACAATCCGAGGCGGTCTCTGTCACCGGAATTCCGCCGTCACCACCGAACGCGGCGGAAGTTTTATAAACGCAACACCGTTTTTCAGCGATACGCCGTCGAATGTTTTCACCGTCACCGCATCGTTTTTCGCGAATGTATTGTGTGCATCCATTGCATCGGCAGTGATGATGCTGCCTGAAACGTTCGACGTATTCCGCCCGCGTATGTCGCACTTCACTTCGATGGTCTCGGTGAGATGCGCGTTCGTGAGCGACAGATGCATCACATCACCGCCGTCAACCGATGCAGACGCGGTCACCGCCGGTATCTTCACACCGTTCATCTCGAATTCACTGCTCGTGAATGAGAGCGGTATGCGTGCGGCATTCTGGTGAACCTTGAACATACTGAACACATGATATGTCGGCGTGGTGAGCATCTTTGCGCCTTCGGTGAGTATCATCGCCTGAAGCACATTGATCGTCTGCGCTATATTCGCCATTGAGACGCGGTCGCAGTGATTATTGAATATATTGAAATTGATGCCGGCCACCAGCGCGTCACGGAGCGAATTCTGCTGATAGAGGAATCCGGGATTCGTTCCCGGCTCAACGTCATACCAGGTGCCCCACTCGTCGACCACAAGACCCACTTTTTTCTCGGGATCATACCGGTCCATGATGGTCGAATGTCTGGTGATGAGTTCTTCCATGAACAGCGTTTTCTTTATCGTATCGAACCATTCGTCCTGCGTGAATCCCGTTGCCGCGCCTTTTTTATTCCATACGCGCGGAACGGTGTAATAGTGGAGACTCAATCCCTGGATGAGCTTTTCCTTCGGCGCAAAGACATCGCGCATCATGACGTCCGTCCAGTGATAATCGCCGCCGTTCGGTCCGCAGGCGATGCGGTAGATATTATTGCCGCCCGAGTTCTTCACATACGTCGCATAACGCCGGTACTCGTTGGCGTAATATTCCGGCGTCATGTTGCCGCCGCAGCCCCAGTTCTCGTTTCCCACGCCGAAGTACGGGAGCCGCCACGGTTTGTCGCGGCCGTTCATCCGGCGTTCATCGGCGAGCGGTGACGACCCGCTGAACGTGCAGTACTCCACCCAGTCGCGCATCTCCTGTACGGTTCCGCTTCCCACGTTCCCGCAGATATACGGTTCCGCGCCGATGAGTTCGCACAGATCGAAGAACTCATGCGTGCCGAAATGGTTGTTCTCCACAACGCCGCCCCAATGCATGTTGATCATCGACGGGCGGTCTTTGTACGCGCCGATGCCGTCACGCCAGTGGTAATCGTCAGCGAAACAGCCGCCCGGCCAGCGGAGCACCGGCACCGCAAGCTCTTTGAGCGCAGCAATGACATCGTTGCGCACGCCGCGGGTGTTGGGTATCGGCGAATCGGGGCCCACCCAGATGCCTTCGTAGATGCATCTGCCGAGATGTTCGGCGAAATGTCCGTAGATGTTTTTGTTGATGACACCTTTGCGTTCGTCAGCGTTCATGGTCATGGTGATCATTATCATTCTCCGTAATTATTATTGTGCGGCAATACTTTCACGTTCGATGAACCGCGCCGGAAGCATGATGGTGCGCGGCGCCAGGACTCCCTCGCGGCAATAGTTATTGAGCATGACCACCGTCTCGGCGAGCAGTTCCTTCGGATCGAGCGAGAACGTCGCGAGCGCGGGAGTAATTTCCGCGGCCATCGGAATATCGTCGCAGCCGATGACGGCGATGTCGCCGGGAATCCGTACGCCGTTCTCCTTAAGTCCGGCGATAAGTCCGCATGCCATCGCATCGTTGGCGCAGAACACGCCGGTCGTCTTTTCGGATCGGCGCGTATCCATGAGCGTACGCGCCGTTTCATATCCGCCGTGATAATTCATCTTCGCATCGATGATGACGGGGGCAATGCCGTACGTGCCGCACGCGTCAAGAAAGCCGTCGCGGCGCGCCCGTGAAGCCGCAAAACGTTTCGGCCCGGCGATATGCGCGATGCGTTTATGTCCGCGTTCAGTGAGTTCACGGCATGCCGCCGAACCGATTGCCGCATCGTCATAATGCACCTGTGACACTGCTGCGGATGGATACGACTGCACGGCGACAATGGCGCGATATGACTTCATGAATAAATCGATAGACGCATTATCGAAGGTACCCACGATGATGAGCGGCGATGATTCGTTCTTCGGCGTATGCGCAGCCGTGACCATGCGGAGCGCAATGCCGTCCTCGGCCAGCCACTGCGACAGTTCGGTCATGAACATGCTGTAGAACGGATCGCCCGATCTGAGCTCGGGTGAAAGCGAAAGGTGAATGACATCGAGGAGCGGTTTTGGTTTGATGAAAGTACCGCTTCCCTGTTTCTGGAACAAAAGGCCCTCTGCCATCAGTACTTTGAGAGCGGCGCGCACTGAAACGCGGCTCGCTTGAAACATCGCGGCAATATCGCGTTCAGAGGGGATACGCACTGCTGTTGAGGAACGCAGCGACGCTATCTCATCTCTGATATTGTCGGCCAGCATCGATCGTTTTGTAGGTTTTACAAACATAATACCACTTTAATACCAGTTGGATACAATATAATACCACTTTTTAAAAAGTCAAGCGGAATGCGTTTCAGCATCGCAGTGCACTTTTTTCGCTTCTATTTGTTATATACAGTGACAGCCCGGTACACGGCATGCCGCTTACCGGAATTTTATGGAGCATAGTATGAATTTCAACGTAAAAGAAGCACTCAGCGAACTTGATCGCATAACCGAAGAACGGACCGCAGAAACCGCGAACGCAAAAGTGAAGAGCAGGATTGCCGGACTACCGGAACTCGAACGTTCGGTATTCCTGCTTCGGGCGCAGAAACGGTCGTACACCGAAATAGCGCATCTCCTGAAACGCACACTGTTCGATGTGAAATGCGCCATGTGGGATGCCGTTGCCCGGCTTTCATCTCCGGCAGGCGATCAGTAGCGAAATACATCAACGTGCACAGCCGCACTTGACAAAAACGAATCGCAGGATTATCGTATACTATATTAATTTGAGGAGTATCTCATGAAAAAGTTTCTTCTCGTCTCCGCATTCTTCACCGGACTGCTCGCAGCCCAGATCGCCGTAAACTTCAATCCGAACACCGGCGACGCCGCACTCGACCTGTCGCTCAACAGTCTGAACGTCACCGCCAAAGCGGATCTCAAGACATTCACCGGCGACATCAGCGCAACGTACAAGATCGAAGTTCCGAAGATCGAAGCGCTCATCACCACGCAGAAGCTTGAACCGGCCGAGATTTTTCTTGCCGCCGAGCTTGCCGCTATTGCAAAAAAGCCCATCGATGAAGTTGTAAAGACATATACGGCGAACAAAGCGAAAGGCTGGGGTGCCGTTGCGAAGGCGCTCAACATTAAGCCGGGCTCACCGGAATTCAAGGCATTGAAAGGCAAGGCCGACGACAAGAACGCAAAGGCGAAAGCGAAAAAAGAAACCAAAGGTAAACCCGCTAAAAAATAGCGGACATCCGGTCGAACACAGGGACTCCTTCGGGGGGCCCTTTTTTTATTATCGGATAAAATCCGTGGGCATTGCCCGAATCAGAACAGGAGATGCGCCGCCTCGCCGGCAAGTGATATGAACGGCTGCGGATAGATACCAAGCGCGAGGATGACGGCGAGCAGCAGAATCCCGAGTCCCCAGGAAATCAGCCCGGTCTTTATCTGCTGACGGGCTTCGCCGTCCTGCGTGTATGCGATGCGTATGATGTTCAGATAATAATAGATCGCGAGCGCGGTGTTGATGACGGCCAGTATCACGAGCCAGATAAGACCCTTATCGAACGCCGAGGTGAGCACGAGAAATTTCCCCATGAAGCCTACAAACGGCGGTATTCCGGCAAGACCGAAAAGACCTGCGGCGAGCAGTGCCGCGAGAAGCGGTGAACGCTTCGATAATCCCGCAAGGTCATCGATGAGCACATTCTCACCGGCCTGCGAGACCTTATCGATGACGAGAAAAACCGCGACCGTCATTACCGTGTATCCGGCGAGATAATAGATAGCGAAGGCGAATCCGTCCTGCCCCATCGTCGCCACACCGGCAAGGAGATACCCCGCATGCGCGATGCCGGAAAATCCAATAAGCCGTTTGACATCCTTCTGCACGAGCGCCGACAGATTCCCGACGAACATTGAAAGCGCGGCTATGACCGCAATTATCGTTGTCATCATGCCGCCTGCCGACACCGCAATGGCGGCGATACGCAGGAGCACCGCGAGCGCCCCGAGCTTGGGTACCGCGGCGATGAACGCGGCGGTCTCGTTTGAAGCACCCTGATACACATCGGCTATCCAGAAATGAAACGGGACTGCGGCAAGCTTGAAGAGAAGCCCCGCAGAAACGAGCGACACTGCCACGATCACCACGGGTTCCGGCCCGGTCTCCTTCAGATGCGCAAGCATATCGTAAAGCGCCGTTGTACCGGTGAGCCCGAACAGATAACTCACGCCGAAGAGCATGATACCCGTTGACGCGATGCCGAACATCACGTATTTCACCGCAGCTTCCATGTGCTCGCGCATATCGCCGATTTCATTGCGGAGCGGCACCATGAGATACATCGTGCATGACGCGAGTTCAAGCGCCACAAAAAGCGTGATGAACTCAACACTGCTGACGAGGAGGAGCAACCCCAGCGTTGAGACCGAGAAAAAGAAATACCATTCCGGACGCACATCCTCGTCGATGCCGCGGAGACTTCTGCCCTGATACAGCACCATGGCCGCCGCCGCAAGAAGTATCAGTTTCATCAGCTGTGAGAACAGATCGACCCGGTATGCGCTGTAAAAGAACGAACCATGCGCATGAAGCGTACCGACAGCGGCGACGGTTGCGGTGATCAGAATCACGCGTGTGGCATTTTTGGCAAGCGCATCGCGCCGTTTGCCGAGCGTTATGATGAAGAGCACGAGCGCACCGGCGACAAGAACGATCTCCGGCAGCATCGGAATATACGCGATTATCATTGCAGTCATTTCCTTTACCATGGCCGCACCGCCTTCGTCCCCGAAGCGGCGGACGCAGCCGCATGCACCTGATCGGCAAGATGCGCTGCGCTTACATGCATGACATCGATTAACGGTTTCGGCGCAAGCCCTATCCAGAAGACGAATAGTACCGGCACGGCAAGCACGATTACCTCACGCAGAGAAATATCATGCAGCGCTGAATGATCCGGATTGGAAACGCCGCCCCATATCGTACGCTGCAGAAACCTGAGCATATATGCCGCAGCCAGAAACGCTCCCGGAATCGCGGCAGCCATCACCCATGGTGAAATGCCGAAGGCTCCGGCGAGCACGAGGAATTCGCCGATGAATCCGTTCAGTCCGGGAAATGCCATCGAGCTTAATCCGAACACCGTGAGAAAGACGATGAACACCGGCATGAATTTCCCGATTCCCGCCATCGCGGAAAGTTCGCGCGAGTGAAGCCGCTCGTAGATAATGCCCACCGCGAGGAACAGCGCTCCGGTGGTGATTCCGTGATTGATCATCTGAAGCATTGCCCCTTCGATGCCGGTGACGGAAAACGCGAAAATGCCGAGCGTCACAAATCCCATATGTCCCACGCTCGAATACGCGACAAGCTTTTTCACGTCGCTCTGGGCCAGCGCCGTCAATCCGCCGTAGATGATGGAAACAATCGACAGCGCGACCAGATACGGCATGAGCGCGGTTGATGCAAGCGGTGTTATGGGAAGGCAGAAGCGCAGAAAACCGTAACCGCCCATTTTCAGCAGAATGCCCGCGAGGATAACGCTCCCCGCGGTAGGCGCTTCAACGTGCGCGGCGGGAAGCCACGTATGGAACGGAAACATCGGGACCTTGATGGCGAATGCGAACGCGCAGGCGAGAAAGATGATGACCTGAAAATTGAATCCGAACTGCTGACCCATGAGCTGCGGTATCGAAAACGTATGAGGCTCGCTGGTGAAATAGAGCGCGATGATTGCCGCGAGAAGGAGCACGGAGCCGACCAGCGTGTAGATGAAAAACTTCATCGCCGCGTAACTCCGCCGCGGTCCGCCCCACACGGCGATGAGGAGGAACATTGGAATGAGCATCGCTTCCCAGAAAAGATAGAACAGCACCGCGTCGAGCGCGCAGAACACGCCTATCATCGCCATCTCCATAAGCAAGAGCGCGACATGGAATTCCTTCACGCGTTCCGTGATCGACTTCCATGATGCGAGTACGCAGAGCGGCATGACGAACGCCGTGAGGAGTACGAGCAGAATGCTGATACCGTCGACACCGAGCGTGTAATGAACGTTTATCGCCGGTATCCAGAGATGATGTTCACCGAACTGATAGAGTGCCGTCGTTGTGTCGAATTTTACGAGCAGCAGGAGCGATAAAACCGCAGTGATGACGGTGACAGCGAGCGCCCACCAGCGCACCGCATGCGCCGGCACAACCAGCGCAATGAGCGCTGATATCGCCGGCAGAAATATGATGATGCTCAAGAGCGGAAAGCCTACGTGGTTTATATACAGAAATTCCACAGTCACCTCACCGTATGATGACGAATGCCAGTATTAGGAGAAAAGCGCCGAGCAGCAGCGCCAGTGCAAGCAGCCCCGACTGAATATGCCCCGGCTGCAGACGCCGTACCGCACCGCCGATGGACCGTACCGATTCCGCCGTTCCGTCCACGGCGCTGTCGATGACTGCCGCATCAAACGTATTCGCCGCACGGGCGGCACCGAGCACGGATTTAAATCCGAGCGTGCGATACGCCCCGTTCACCGCGGTGTCAATCCACTGTGCCGGTTTCTCAGCAAGCCACAGAAATATCCGGCCGCCCTTGCGGTAGAACCAATCGAGATCGATGCTGATCGTTGCATGCGGTTCAAGCATTTTCAGACAAATGAAAAATCCGAGCGCCGTGAATAGAAGTATCTGCAGCGTTTCAAGAATGTGATAACCGGTGTATGGATGATATTCCACCGCGAACGGCAAAAGACGATAGAGCGCTCCGGGAAAAATACCGATAGCGATGCAGAGCACCGCCGTTATCGCCATAGCGAGATTCATGTTCCACGGAGCATCCTTCGCCCGCTGTTTCACTTCATCACTAGAGCGGTCTTTTCCGAACCAGATGAAGTACGGCACTTTCAATCCGGTGTGAAGAAATGTCCCCGCCGACGCGAGAAGGAGCAGCATACCCGCCCACACGCGATGGTCCTCGAAACTTGCGGCAACTATTATCGATTTGCTCACGAAGCCGCTGAAGAGCGGAAATGCCGATATGGATAATCCGCCGATAAGCGTGAACAGAAACGCGAGCGGCATTTTTCGATAGAGACCGCCGAGCGCGCTGAAGCGGCTTTCACCCGTCATGTGCAGCACCGCGCCGGTTCCCATGAAGAGCAGTCCCTTGTAGAGAATATGCGCGAACGCATGTGCGCATGCGCCGTTGACGGCAAGTTCTGTGCCGAGTCCCACCGCGGCCACCATGTATCCCACCTGACTGATGATGTGATACGCCAATAATTTTCTGCTGTCGTTCTCAAGCACCGCAAACACCACGCCGTATATCGCCATGACCACACCGAGCGGCAGGAGCAGTTCCATTCCGGCGACACCGCGTATCAATGCATACACGGCGGTTTTCGTGGTAAAGGCGCAGAGAAACACCGAACCGGCGACGGATGCTTCAGCGTATGCGTCAGGCAGCCACGCATGGAGCGGCGGCACCGCGGCGTTGAGCAGAAACCCTGCGGCGATGAGATACGTCGCGAGATCGGGATGCAGCACATCGAGGTGATCGAATGTGAGCGAACCCGTCGCCTTCCAGCGGAGAAGTATTCCCGCAAGCAGCGATAACCCGCCGGCGATATGCACAAGCAGATACCGGTAGCCCGCACCTTCGGACCGTTTCGAACGCCGCTGCCAGATGAGAAACACGGACGAGAATGCCATGAGTTCCCAGAAAAGAAACAGCGATACAAAATCGCCGGCAAAGATAACGCCGAGCGATCCGGCAACGTATATCCATGAGGCGATGTGATGTCCGTTCTCCTGTACATGCAGCGAGTACACGGTTCCAAGCAGCGCCATGATGCCCATGATGATGGCGAATATCATGCTGAGTTTATCCACACGCCCGAAAACGAGATCGAGACCGAAGGTGTGCAGTATTCCGAAAACGCCCGGCCCCGCAAATTGCAGTACTATGACGCGAATCAGCACGAGCAGCGGAACGATCACCAGATATATCGTTTTCACCTTTTTCGGAATGAACGGCAAAAGCAGCGCGCCCGCGATGAGCACGAGCGCCGGATGCAGCCAGAAACTACTTGTCATAGTAGTCCTCCCGCTTCGACACGCCGATTCTCCCGAGCAGCTTTGAAACGACGATGATGACGATACATGCCGCAAGACCGAACACCGCCCAGAATGCCGGCAGTTTTTCAATTTCAGTATGCGCGTGCGCTTTGTCGACAAATATACCGAGCACTATGAGCGCCGCCATTACAATACAACTTGTAACGATCACTGCACGCATATGCCGCCGCATCGCATCGATGATACGCACGATGATATTAGCTGATGACTGTTCCGTCATTGCAGTACCGCCTTGAACAATGGAGTAACGATATCGGGATAGAACCCGATGGCGAGTGAGAGCACCGCGGTTATGCAAAGCGGTATCACCATGCGCAGATCCGCCTCACGAATTCCTGCGCTTCCGTTCGCTTCGGCAGGTTTGCCGAAAAACGCGCGTATGGTTATTGGAATAAAATATGCGGCATTGAGGAGCGTGCTCACGAGAAGGACAGCAAGCAGTACCGGCTGACCGGCAGTCATCGTCCCCAAAAGCAGCCGCCATTTGACGGCAAAGCCGCCCGCCGGTGGAACGCCGATCATTGACAATGACGCGACGGCGAACGCCGCGAAGGTGAACGGCATCACGCGTCCGAGCCCGTCAAGCTCAGATATTTTTTTGCGATGCGTCGCCACGAATATGGCACCGGCACAGAAGAAGAGCGTAATCTTTGCGAATGCGTGACTCGCTATCTGCAGAAGTCCGCCGGAGACAGCATCCGGCGTGATCAGTGCGGCACCGAGAATGACATACGCGAGCTGGCTCACCGTAGAATACGCAAGCCGCGCTTTGAGATCGTCCTTGCTCAACGCGATAATGGATGCGGCAAGTATGGTGAATGAAACGAAATACGCCGTGGGAATTCCCAGATTGTACGCCTGCATGGTGTCGGTGCCGAACACATAGAGCATGACACGAACGGTCGCGAACACGCCCACTTTGACAACGGCCACCGCATGAAGGAGTGCGCTCACCGGTGTGGGAGCCACCATGGCGCCGGGAAGCCAGCCGTGCAGCGGCATCAAACCGTTCTTCGCAAAACCGAGTATGCAGAGAACATAGAGCACCGTCATGAGTATGCGATGCGCGCCCTTCGGAATAATCCCCGCATGTATATTCGTCGCAAAATCGAGCGAACCGGCGAGCATGAAAATCCCGACGATCGCGGGCAGCAGAAAGAATTTCGCCGCGGCGGTAAGATACGCGATGTATTTTTTTCCGCCGGCATATCCTTCCTCATCCTGATGATGCGCGACCAACGGATATGTCGTAATGCTCACGATCTCATAGAATAAGAACAGCGTGAAAAGATTATTGGAGAATGCCACGCCCATGGCGCCGAATATCGCGAGTGCAAAACTGACATTGAAGCGCGTCTGCGCATGTTCATTAAGCCCGCGCATATATCCCACCGAATAGAAAACGGCTATCATCCAGAGAAATGATGCGACCAGCGCGAACAGCAGCGACATCCCGTCAACACGGAGACTGACGCTGATACCGGGTATCAGTGAGAAAAGCTCTACGATCGGCATAGCGCCATGTATCGCAGAAATGAGCGACAGAACCGCGAGAAATGTGGTCGTCGCAGCGATGAAAGAAACTCCCTCGCGTATGTTCGGATGCTTTCGTGCGATGAGTACACCGAGCGCACCGAGGAATGGCACGCACACGGCGAGTACAAGTCGTATTTCAATTGACGGCATCATCATGTCAGCCCTTCATATCCTTTGTGTCGTCGGTTGCTATCGATCTGAAATGACGGTATACCGCAACGACTACGCTTAAGCCTATCGCCGCTTCAGCCGCCGCAATACCCATGATGAAAAGCGTGAACACCTGACCGGCCACGGCGTCGGCCGCACCGAAACGGCTGAACGCCATGAAGTTGAGCGACGCGCCGGCGAGTATGAGTTCGCTCGCAATGAGCATGCCGATGTAATTGCGTCTGCGGAGCATGCCGATGAGCCCGATGACGAACAGCGCCGCGCCGATGATAAGGTAGACGCTCAGTTCGCTGGTAAGTGTCGTGAACGTCATGATTTGTTCCGTCCTTCACGCGCCACGACAAGCGCGCCGAGAATGGCCGCGAGGAGCACGAGCGATATCATCTCGAAGGCGAGGCTGTACGTAGACAGAAGCGCACGGCCTATCTGCTCGACGCTTCCCATATGCTCGGATGTCGTCGCGCGCGGCCAGGGTGCTTTGACGGCTATCATCGTGAACGCCCAGAGTATCGCCGTGGCAGCGGGGATTGCGCCTATGGTGAGGAGCGTATTATGCCGGGTGGGTTTCGCGAGTGCGTCGCCCTCGGCGAGCATGATACCGAACATTATCGTGATGCATACCGCGCCGATGTAGATAAGTATCGCCATGAGCGCGAGGAATGGACTGTCAAGAAAATAGAAAAGTCCGCCGAGTCCGGTGAAGCAGAGCGCGAGCCCGGCCACCGCGCGTATCAGCCGCCGCGCAAGCACCGCGATGAGCGCACCGACGATAGTGATGAGCACGAATCCGAGGAACGCTATCGTCCCCAATACCGGCAGCGAGAATGCGGTTATCGTCATGAGCGGTTCCTCCTGACGCGTTCCAGGAGATCGTAGTGAAAATCCTCTTTGCGCGTACTGGCACTGTTGTATTCGTCGGAAAACCGTATCGCGTCGAACTTGCAGCTTTCAACGCAGAGCCCGCAAAGACTGCACTTCGTGAAATCAAGCTGATAGGTCGCAAGCGTGCGTCCCGGCCTGTTCTCGGCTTTCACGCCGGTCAGCGATATGCATTTCGACGGGCACGCTTTTTCGCAGAGCATGCACACCGTACACTTCGGTTCGTGTTTCGCATCGTCCCAGACGAGCGCGATGCGCCCGCGGAAGTTCTTCGACATCGGTATGGTCTTACGTGGATACTGCACGGTAATGGCGGGTTTGAGCATCTGTTCGAACGTGATGCGAAGTCCCGTGAGAAGGCTCATGAAATCGCGTGTGAGTTGTATGATATGCCGTATCATGAGCCGAACACCTTCACCCAGAATCCGGTGATGAGGAGATTCGCAAGCGTCAACGGAATGAGTGTTTTCCATGAAAGATTGAGGAGCGAATAGAACTGCGTGCGCGGAAACGTCCACCGCACCCAGATGACGAAAAATACAAGCGCATACAATTTTGCGGCGAACCACCACACGCCGGGGAACAATCCCGTCGGATCATGCCAGCCGCCGAGAAAAAGTATGACGGCGAGTGAACAGCCGATGACAATGTTCGCATACTCGGCGAGAAAAAAAAGTCCCGAACCCATACCCGAATATTCGGTGTACGCGCCCGCTATCAGTTCGCTTTCCGCCTCGGCGATATCAAACGGTGTGCGGTTCGTCTCCGCGAGCATGCAGATGATGTAGACGACGAAAAGCACCGGCAGAAGCGGTGACGCGTTGAAGCGGAAAACATTCCAATGCCAGAACGCGCCCGCCTGCTCGTTGACAATCGTCGTGAGGTTCATCGTCTTCGTGATGAGCACCACCGTCACCACACAGATGAGCATGGGTATTTCATAGGCTACATTCTGGGACACCGCGCGTGCGGCGGAAATGATGGCATATTTATTCCGGCTTCCCCAGCCGCCCACGAGCAGCCCCAGTATCACCACGGTCGTGAACGCATAGACCATGAGAAGACCGATATTGATATCGCGCGCCTGAAGACCCGGTGCGAACGGAATGGCGATAAAGCTCATCAACGCCGGAACGATTGCCAGCGCCGGTGCGGCTACGAATAACATCGTATCGCCGCCCTTCGGTGTACGGAACTGCTTCGCGAGCAGCTTAATAACGTCGGCCGGTATCTGCAGGAGCCCGAACGGCCCCGCTTCCTTCGGGCCTATGCGCCGCTGAATGCGTGCCATGATTTTCCGTTCCCCCCAGCCGAGGATGACGGCATTGAATACGGCGAAAGCGAGGAATCCAACGATATACAGCAGGAAACGTATGAGTGAATCGATCGTGTATGTCTGCATAACTACCTGTCTATCTCCGGTATCACCAGATCGAGACTTCCCATGAACGCAAGCATATCGGCAAGGAGCATGCCTTCAGACACTTCCGGCAGGAGGCTCAGATTTGAGAAGCACGGCGAGCGGAGCTTCATGCGGTACGGCGTGTTGCTGCCGTCGCTCACCATGCGTATGCCGAACGCGCCGCGCGGCGTTTCAACCGCCTGATAAAAATCACCTACGGCGGGTTTCAGAATACGCGGCACTGAATCATTTTTGTAAGCACCGGCGGGAACATGCGCCGCAGCCTGTTCGATGATGCGAAGCGACTGCTCCATCTCTTTCATGCGGACGATGAAACGCGCCATTGAGTCGCCGTCGCTTAGGAGCGGCACCTCGAAATCATATTTATCATAACCGCTGTAGGGCTCTGTCTTCCGTACATCATAATTCACACCGCTGCCGCGCGCCACCGCGCCTGATGCGCCGTATGACCGGCACATATCGGGTGTTATATCACCGATACCCTGAAGACGCTCCCGCAGTATCGGATTGCCGGTGACGAGTGAATCGTACATCTTGAGTCGTTTTCTCATATGCGGCACGACCTTTTGCACGCCGCTGATGAACGCATCGTCGACGTCGGCCGATACGCCGCCGAACCTGAGATAGCAGAATGTAAGCCGTGACCCGGTTATCGCGTCCATGAGATCGAGTATCATTTCACGGTCGTCGAAGGTGTAGAGGAGCGGCGTGAATCCGCCGAGGTCTACGATGAGCGCGCCGAACCAGAGGAGATGACTCGTGATGCGGTTGAGCTCCGCCATGATGACGCGTATCACCTGCGCACGTTCGGGGACTTCGATGCCGCATGCCTTCTCGACGATGAGACAGTGCGCGAGACTGAACGATATCGCGCCGAGATAATCGAGCCGCGCGAGATTGGGCAGATACTGCGCATACGTCCGGTTCTCCGCCATTTTTTCATGCATGCGGTGTATATACCCGAGCACGGGTTCCGCATGGACTATATATTCGCCGTCCATCGTGAGCTTGATGCGGAGCACGCCGTGCGTCGCCGGATGCTGCGGCCCGAGATTGAGAACGAATGTCTCCGCCTTGTGTTTTGCATAACGCATCGGACTCATTTGCCGTAGTCCTTGCGCAATGGATGATAATCGGCGTCCTCGGCGAGTAGGAGCGGTGTATGATCATCAAGTCCGGAAAATCGTATGCCGAAAAAATCATGCGCTTCACGCTCGTGCCACGCCGCGCCCTTATATATGGAAGAAATACTCTGAACCTCGCCATTGTCGCGTGTGACGCGGATGCGAAGCGCAGCACGTATCTTCATTCCCCAGTGATAAAAATCATAGACCAGTTCGCATTGCCCCGCTTCCGGCCAGTCAACGCCGGTTATCGACTCAAGCGCGAACGATGCTTCACGGAGTTTCGCCGCAGCATCTGTCATACGTTCAGGTATTATCGCCGCATCAATATGATATCCTTTCTCCGGATACGATGTTGCCGCCGGTGTCTGCACGGCGAATGGCGACAGTATCTGAATCAATTCATTCACTGCTGTACTCCGGATTCAACACGCGGGAACCGCCGCTTGCCGGTAATCTTTTCTTCAAGCGTAAGTATTCCCTCAATGAGTGCCTCGGGGCGCGGCGGACAGCCGGGGATATAGACGTCCACCGGTATGAGTTTATCTATCCCTTCGATGATGCCGTACTGCCCTTCGAACACGAACGGCCCGCCGGATATCGCGCAATTTCCCATGGCGATGACCCATTTCGGTTCGGGAATCTGATCGTAAAGCGTCACTACCGACGGCGCCATTTTTTTACTGATAGTCCCGTTGACGATGAGCACATCCGCCTGACGCGGCGACGGGCGGAACACCTCGGCACCAAACCGCGCCACGTCGAACCGCGACGCGCCGGTTGCCATCATCTCGATGGCGCAGCACGCAAGTCCGAAGGTGAGCGGCCACAGCGAGTTCGCCCTGCACAGATCAAGGAGATCGTCCAGGACCGCAAGCTGTATCAGGCCTTCCGGGATTTCCTGCGGTTCCATGTGAACACATCCTTTTTCCATGCGTAGATGAGGACAAGCGATAAAATTCCTACAAAGACGGCAAGTTCTATGAAATCCTGCCAGCGGTACTGCGTGTTATACACAACGGCAACGGGGAAAAGAAACAGCACGTCCACCGCGAACGCGATGAACATAAGCGCGTAAAGATAGTACACCGCGCCGTAGCGCATCCATGCGTCACCGATAGGCTCGACGCCGCATTCAATTATTTGATCGGTGCGGTTCGCGTACTGCCGCGTCTTCCGCGGCGCGATGAGCCACGAGATGACGATCGGCGCGGCCACGAGCGCAAGCCCTCCCAGAAACAGGGCGATGATATACATAAGGTCAATAAGTGCTTTATCGGATATCGACATGGTTATACTCTAGTGTTATAATAGTATAATAATATGCAAATAAGGCAAGTATTAATTGCGACTAATAGCGCAGTGTATGTAGTGTATAAACCGGAGACTTCGTATCTTCAGCCCGTAGTCTGTTCATCGCCGTCAGCGTTTCGCGACCGTTACTGCATTGCGATGGATATGTTCGTCAGGGATTCGGCGGATACGGTCAAATCCCACTTCACGTCTATTTTATCATCGCACACAATCGTACCGAACATCATATTCGGCGGTTTGATGCCGAAATCGGTCATGCGCACGGTCGTTTGCCCGACTACCTTTATCGTCTTGTCGTTCACATCGGCAATCGCATCGAGTGTCTCAGGCTTTTCCTTTCCCGCAATCTTAAGCGATCCGAACGCCCGTATCACATATCGTCCTGCCGTTTTTGCATCAGCGGCGACCGTGTAATTCGAGATGCTGAACACGATATCGGGGTATTCCTTATACTTCATCGTGTCGTACAGATACGGATCAAGCCCCCACGTCGGCGAATGCAGGTTCGTGACCGGGATGACAAGCAGACATTTCGATATCTGCGACGTGAGCACAACGAGCGTCTGCAGTTTTTTCAACCCGCTTCCGTCAGGATTGTAGGACATCTTGGTATCGAGTAATACATTGGTCGCAATGCTCTCATAGGGGTGCAGCGTTGAATTGCCCTCGAGCCACACCTTGCTTCCGCTCTTCATATTGATTTTATACCCGACCGACGGGGCGGCCGTTACGACGGCAGCAAAGAGCATTGCGCACGCAATCGCCGGCAGAATCTTAGTTGTTTTCATAACATGCTCCTTAATCGGTCCGGATAACCGGGGCTACCCGGCGGACTCTGCGTCCGCCGGGCATCCCGGATTGTCGTACGTGTTTCAAATACTCAAACAAAGATCACTTTAGAACGTGAACTGCATGAGTCCGCGGAACACCATCGGATTTTCAATCATGAAATTCCGTGTGGTGGTCTGATTGGGCATCAGGATCAAGTTATACGAGCCGTTTCCTTTTTCCCAGACCACCAGCGCATTTCTCTGTATGTCAAGTTCAAAGATGAACTTCACGTCAAATATCTGCGCGGTCACCATCGGAGCGAATTCCATCATCAGTGTCTGCGGAATCGGGGTATACGATGTCGTTGTGGCGCCGGTCACCACGGTCCATGTATTGGTATTTACCGTGCTTGCCGCGGTGGTAGATGTTCCTACTTTTGCGTTATTCGGAGTATTCAGGAGAGAATAGCGCATACCAACACCTACATTTTTCACAAGAGGTATCGGCAGCGTTTTCATCGTCACTATCGCGTCGGCAACACCGCCCCAGAGCTGCATTTTAACATCGCTGTTTCGCAGTTCGCCGAAATTTGCTTCAACACTTGCGCGCGCTTCGATGTCTTTGGTAATCGGAACGGTAACGGCGGCATCCGCACCAACCTGATAGAAAATGGTGGATGTGGCCGATGTCACCGTCGTACCGAGCGGGTTCCAGTTTGCGTTGAGCAGCAATCCGGTTCCCGACGCTTTGGTAACATACCGGGTAGCGAGTGCAGACCCGTGCCCGATGCGTGAATTGCCGATGCATCCGGTCGCATTCAGATATGCGGCATATTTTATTTCCGTGCCGTTCGTATCGCCTCTTCCGGGAGTAAATGCGTCTTTATCGAGGCCATTGTTGACGCCCAGACGCACCGCCATCATCGGTATGCCGAGTATTTCCGGAAGATACCGCTGCGGCACATCACCGCCGCCGCCGGTAAACACACCCGCCGCGCCGCTGAAAAGACCTATTTTGCCGTGAAACGCAAGACCGATGTCGCGCCCCATATCAAATCCCATCGTATTGAGCGAGCGGTCCGCGTTTATGGTGTCTTCGTCGAACACCAGACGTTCGCGGCCATAGGGAACGAGCATCTGACCGTAACGGAATTGCAAAACGTCATCGATGATGTGCGTATTGCCGTATGCATCAAGAAGCGATAATATCGAGTTGACGCTTGTGGACGAAGACGGGATCTCCTCGCCGCCGAACGCAAGTTTCAGACGGAAATCGGTAGACCGTACATTCCCGTTGAAGTCCAGTCTCGCCTGCTTCATGAACATGGTAATCCGGTTGAGGTCTTTGCCGAATGCGTTGATAGCATTTGAGGTATTGTCATATACCGTGACATTCGTACCCGGCACCAGAACGCCGTTCGTATAGAATTTTGTGTCGGCGTTCAGGTCGGCGGTCTTTTCGATATTGATGAGTCCCTGCATGGTCCCGTCAATATTGAGTGTCACGTCGCTGTTCTTGATGACCGTGACTGCGGAAAGCGATGCTGCGGTTGCGGCGATTGCCGCTCCAACGAGAAACTGTTTCAGCATTGGTATGCTCCTTTGTTTTTTTGCGCCCATCCGATGCGGATGTTCGTCCGTGATTAAATCGATGCCGACATATTCAGATACTCCGACTGATGTACGATGCTTCCTTTGTACCTCCGTGCCTATGGATTGAAATATCAGATGTGTCATAGCTTCCTACCGTGAAAAAAATGCGATCTTTTCGAGCATGAGCGTAATATCAATCCCGTCAACGAATACGCCTTCCGGCACTTTAATCGGCACCGGTGCGAAATTCAGTATTCCCGTAATTCCCGCCGCTATCATCCTGTCGGCTGTTTCCTGAGCGGCACCGGCCGGCACCGTCAGTATCCCTATCCTGACGTTCTTTTCACGCACCACTTCCGTCATGCGATCCACATGAAAACTGCTGATGCCCATGACCGGGCTCGCAATCTTCGACGCATCGATATCGAATACGGCTTCAACAACAAGTTCCGGATGATAACTTTTAAAATTTGAGAGAATTGCCTTTCCTAAATTGCCCAATCCGGCAAGCGCAACACGTATCTGCCTGCCCGATTGTATCGTCTTTTCAATGCTTTTCGTCAGATTTTTGACGTCATAACCCTTTTGGGGCGAACCGAAATAGCCCGTCAGCATCAGATCTCTGCGTGTCTGCTCCGGGGTATTGTTGGCCAAATCCGCAAGATCGCGGGAAAATATATACCCGCCGTTTTCCCCGTTGATATTCAGCAGAAGCCGGCGATACATGATAAGCCGCTCAATGACTTTCGGCGATATCTTAGTGTCGGGCTTTTCATGTTTCATATTGTTACTTAATTAACACTGTTACTTGTTTCACAGCCATAGTATACTAAATAACTAGGCATTAGTCAAGTATTACTATAGATATAGTGGCATTAAAAGACACGGCGGCACGGGTAACAGTGCGGTGAAATAACCGGTACACTAAGGCTTTTACTGTTGTTTGTTTATGCCGCGGGAGGACCGTTACCGTACATTCCCCGGGCGGAGACGAATCAGTCGACGAAGTTATTCGCCTTCAGCTTTTCAATGTAGTTTTTTATCAGCTCGTTCGGCGTCCAGCCCAATTGCTTCGTGTTCTGGCTGCGCAGTTCCGCCGTCATCCTGTTGCCGACACGTTCAGGCAGATATTCTATCGTCCCGCCGAACATCTCTGCGATCTCAAGGACGGAATACGCGTCGTCGGCGCCGATACCGTAATCGCCGCCCTCGCCCTTTTCGCCCACCAGCACGAGTCCCGCAACGATATCATTGACGTGGGTGAAATTCCTTTTCTGCGTTCCGGGTTTCACCACCGCGAGATTCTGCTTCGTGCGCATCTTGTATTTATAAATGCCGATGAGCGTGGCATAATCGCCCGTCTCATTCTCTTTTGGTCCGTACACATTATAAAAATATGTGGTGGCGAATTTCAGATCGAACCAGCGCGCATACATCTCAACCATCTCGGTATTGCGCGCCTTGGTATACGCATACGGACTCGTCTCCTTGTCCGAACTGTACTGCGCGAATTTGGTGCTCGATCCCGCATAGAGAATTTTGCACCGCTGCTTGCGCCAGAACTCGAACACCTCGAACGTCCCTTTGACATTCGATATGCCTGTCTGCTCGATATTCTTGAAACTGTTCTCAACGCGGGAGTACTCGCCCAGGTGATAGATCATGTCGAACGTACGTCCGGCATACACCTTCTGTATGTTCTCCGTGCTGTCGGTAACATAGTCGACGCCCGGAATCCGCCGCGTTGTATCCTTCGCAAGATTTATGTCGATGCTCGAAACCTCGCAGCCCATTTCCATGAGCTTCTTGCAGAGGTGAAAGCCCACGAACCCTTCACCGCCGGTGACCAGTACTTTTTTCATATGTGCCATATACCGGCATTATATGGCAACCCGGTATTTTTGTCTATTTTCTCCCGCTCAGAGCGCCTCGAATTTCACCGCGGTTATCCAGAGCGTGGTGGCTTTCGGCGTGGTACCGAGAAAAAAACCCGGCGTACGAATCGATTTTCCGTCGACGTTCATTGTTCCGGTAAGCTCGATGACCACCTTTTTCCATTCGGTGTCTGCGGCGAACGGAACGTCCTCGGGTTTCAGATACTTCGCATACGGCGGGGACGAGACGATGAACACCATCTTTCCCTGCATCTGCCGTGTGGCCTTGCACCAGAACGATATCCGGTATTTCGCCTTATCAACGACAGGCTTCTGCGCGGTGAACCAGAGCTGAATATCGGTCTCGCCGTTTCGCGATGACGGCTCCTCAACCGCGATCTTCGCGGCACCCGCACCCGCGGGCGACACCGTTTCCTTATCGAATGATATCACGGCTTTCGCGCCGCTCTTCGGATCGATATAATTTCCAACCGTTTCCGGGAACGACGTCATGCCGGCAAAATCCCATGCGGCGAGCGTCTCTTTCGCCACCACCGCCTTCTCGCCCGATATCGCAACGAGTATCGGCACCGCGGTACCATACGATTCAAAGTCGATCGACGTTATCGCCGTTTCCGGCTTCGGGTTTTCCCAGGCAAGCGCCCAGAGTCCCACGCCCTGACTCAGTTTATTTTCTTTGGTGAGCGCAATACGCGCCTTCGGCAGATCCATGGGCTTCCACCAGTCGGCAATGTTCTTTCCGTCCTCAAGGACAACGGTGGCTTTTGTGCCGTCCGCATAATGAATACGGTATTCGCCCACCTTCGGCGAGGCCCATGCCATGGTATGCAGAAAAAACAGTCTGCTGAACGTACCGTTCACCGGTATGCCCTCTGCTTTTGCCGGAAAGTAATATTTCGCCGCGTTGCTGAGCACGATGCACGACCTGCCGTCATTCTTCGCCGGATCGATAATCCGGAACGGTATGCCGAGAAACGTCTGTGCGCCGAGCGGCATGTTGCGGAAATCATTCTCGCCCTGATCGGTCCAGCCGCCTTTTTTATCGCCGTCAACCTCGTCGGCGAATCCCTGATTTGCGAACGCGCGGATGTCTATGGCGGTGACTTTCGTTCTGTCAACGGTGATGTCCCGCTGTCCGTCATTCCACGGTCGCGTAAGGGCGAACGGTTTTTCTGCACCGAGATAATGCGTAAGGATATTGCACAGATACGTTGATGCCGCGCTGTCAAGGCCCCAGAGATCGGTCGCCGCGAGCTGGCTTGCGAATATGCGGCCGCTGCCTATCGTCCCTTCCTCCACAACCGTGCCCACGCCGCGTTCGCCGAGGAATGGCCCGCGCACCGCGAGTGCATTCATGCTGAATGCGCTGAACATGTAATTCACCACATAGCCGCGGGGCGTATTATCCCACGTATCGAAATTCTCCTGCGACAGTCCGCTGAACACCGGATGCGCCGTCATGAACACATCCACAAAGGTGTTGCCCTTTTTCTGTGAAAGTTCACCGAGCGGCGATATGCCGGCGTACTGCTGTTCCATCACAATGCATGTACCGCCGGCGCGAACCCAGTTGCGTACGGCGATGAGCGTATCTGAATTATCGAACAGCGGATGCCGCTGATGCGACGCGGGAATGATGAGCACCTGCGCCTGCGCGAGTTCCGATATCTTTGTTATCACAGTGAACGGAACCTTAAGCGCCGTAAGCACCGCGGTGGTCTTTCCCTCGGCGTCGGAAAGCATCACCGCCTTTTTCGATGCGGCCACCGGCGCACTCAGGAGCGCAGCGGACTGCACGAACACGTCATAGTAATTGCGGCTCACTTCCAGGGCACCGTCGGACACGAGCACACGCAGCTGATGGAATCCCGGTTTTTTGTTCGCCGGAATGGCGAGTGACAGATCGAGCTCTGCGCGCGTAGACTCGGCGAGATTCGGGATGGACGCTGCGGCGACCTTGTCCGAACCGCCGTTCACATCCGCCAGCGTAACAGCAACCGAAAGGTTTTTATAGTTCCTCGCCGAACTGTTGGCGACGATAAGCTTTGTGTTTATCGTCCGGTTGTCGAAAATATTGCGCAGCGGAATATTATTGGTACCGCGCAGACTCGCATACACCGGCTGATTCCAGAGTGCCGCCACCGGCGTTTTGTTATCGTGAAACCACGGCGCAAAACCCTGACAGCGTTCCACATCGGCGCGTATGTAATCCATGACGCGTTTTCCGTAGACATTACGGCCGTACTGCAGACCGCGATCGGGGTCTGTCGCCGCCGCAACACCGATGCATCCTGAAAAGCCGATGACATTCGGATTTCCCCAGGTGGTCTCGGCAAGCGCATACTTCGCGTATTTGTCCACATCGTTGAGCGTGAAATTTTTGTCGCTCCGTGCACCCCACGAAAAACCCACGCATTCCCAGATGATAAACGGCATCGCGAGTTTACCCTTCTCTCCATATGTCGGATCAAGGAATTTGGTGAAGAGATCGTCCATCTGCTCGTCCCAGAGTGTCCATGCGGGCATTGACAGCCCCTGATACCGGTGCAGGTCGATGAGATCGGTGTCCATCCGTTCCTTGCCGTAGCCGAATGCGGCGCCGGAGAACGTGCTCACCGGCCGTCCCGAGCGGTCGAGTAATCTGACCAGCGGCACCTGCTTGTTGAGATTATCGCGCACGAGGTCATTGTCCTCATATTTCACTTCATTGCCGCACGACCACATCACCACGCACGGATAATTGTAGTCGCGATGAACCCATTCGGTCAGCTCTTCGAGATTGTTCTTCTCAAACGAATCCTTATCGAGTTTGTCCGTAAAACTCCACGCCCATTCGTCGAAGAACATCATTCCTATCTCATCGGCTATTTCAAGTGCACGCGGTATGATGGGCATATGCGGATTGCGGAGGATATTGTAGCCCAGCGAGCGGAAGCCGCCGAACTTTTCCGCTATCACGGCCGCGTCTTCCTCCTCCGTCGCCTTGTTCCCGCCGAATCCAATCGAAGGAAGATTTTCCCCGAAGAGATAAATACGCTCACCGTTCAGATAGAAATTCTTTCCTTTCACTTTGAAATCGCGAAAGCCGAAACGCTCCGTGTGACATGAAGTCAATTCCTTTCCCGACGTCAACGCCAGCACGAGATAATACAGGTACGGACTGTCCGGACTCCAGCGCTGCGGTTTTGCAAGCGCCACCGTCACGCGTCCCTTGTTGTCTCCCGGCGCAAGCGATATCGCTCCGAGATCGGCATTTGCGGCCTCCGTAAACTTTGCATTCGTCATAGCCGAAGCCACTAGCGCTCCGAGTGATACTTTTTTCGTCTCCGAAGTCGTGTTTACGATGATATAGTCGACCTCAATCGATGATGACGCGAGCACTGGCGACACAAGCGCCTGTTTCACGTATACCGGTGGCCGGTATGTCATGCTCACCTTCTGCCAGATGCCGCCCTTGATATTGCCGATGGACCACTGCGAACCGTACGAATGCTTGGCACCGGGTATGTTCCCGAACGTCGTCCCGAAATCGGTGAACACGCGTATGGCAATAACATTGTCAGCGCCGAAGTTCATATATTCGGTCACGTCGATGGTCCACGGTGTAAAATCGCCGTGATGCGTTCCCGCTTCCTTGCCGTTGACAAAAAGCACGGCCTCGTAGCCGATGACATCAAACGTGAATATCACGCGCTTTCCTGCCTGCGCTTTCGGAACGGCTATCGTCTTCCGGTACCATCCTTTCACATACGGTTTTCCGCCTGATTTCCTGAACTGCGGATATTTCACATACCAGTCAAGCGGCACCGGTATCGTTTCCCAGGCGCTGTCGCTGAAGTCGGCTCGCTGATAACCCTTATCATAATCTGCTGAAGCATCGAACGGCTTGTCTGACGCTTCAAGCCCTGATATTTTCCAATCGCCGTTGAGAGACACCGTCTGATCGAACGATGCCGCGGTAAGTTTCACGCCGTTTTTCAGCGTGGCGGTAACCTTTTCAACCGGAACCGTTGCCGGCGCATAGACGATATTCTTTTTCGGCGGATCCCACGGCGCCACCATTTTGGGATTGTCCGCGCCGAATGACACAGCGGCGAATAACGAAAGAATAACGGCGATATGTTTCATGTTGCATGCCTCCGGAGGAATTGCATGTCATCAGTGTAGTACATCGGGCGGGCGTATTCTTGGTAAATATTAAGATTTTGTTGGACGGGGTTAATACTGGGTGATGGGTGGGAAAGACACGCTGGTCGCTCGGCGGGGATATCTTTTTCGAAATCGCCAAAGAACTCGCCTGCTGCAACTTCACGTTAGTGCCGGTACGCTGATGCTGCTTTATGCCCGCTATTGTCGATTTTGCTCGCACAGCTTTGGCGATTTCTCAAAAGACATCCCCGCCTTCGCTGTACGCGCTGTGAAAATGAAATATTGATTGACGATTCTGGTCAAAAGTGCAGACCTCTCCCTGGGTTCAGCCAACCGCGCTGCAAGGAGTATATGGTAATCCCCAGTGCCGACAGGATTAACGGATATGCACATTTCGGTGCAAGCTCTTGCATTAAATGTCACGTTGGTCACGAACTATGAAAAAGAATCAGGCTGATCAAGAACTTAAAAGTTGAAAATCGGGTCTAAGGTAAATCGACGTATTATCCGCCGATTCCGGGCCGGGGTCGAGGTAGCCCGGCTCATCTTCCACCGTTGGACGGCGCGAGAAAATGCTTTACCCATACCGCGGCAAGGACTTCTACCGTATTGGTCATCCTTCCCCGTGAACTGTAACGCGACCCGAATTCGAACTGCATCGCATCCATCCAGGAAAGCCCCGCATAAGTACGCGTGATATGGCCGCCGTTGAACTTCGTCTCCACACCGAAGCCCGTCCTGCGGTCGAGTTCAGGCTGTGACAACGGCGGGATGATCTTCCACCCCGCGGATTCCAGTTCCGTCTGAAATCCGTCCGGTCCGGTCATGGCTGCAGCTCCCTGTTCTTTGAGAAAGTGCTGTATCGACTTTCCGCTTGACGTACCGCGGAACACGGCGTTTGAATCAACACTCTGCCCGTGAATATCCAGAAGCCAGCCCTTCCCCCAGCGCCGCTGCACCTGTTCACAGTAGATCTGCAATGCCGCATGATAGGAGCGGTACACCCGGCGCGAGCTTTCATCTTCAACGGCGTCGGACTCCTCGCGGTTTACATCGGCATACTTACGGCTGAACTGCGCCACCACAAGGAAGGGCCGTTTACCGGTGATGGCTTCAAATCGGTCGGCGAGCGCGAGCGCCATGATATCTACTCCCACATCCCGCACGGTGGTGAACTGGTCGACACCGTCACCTTTGCGCAGTACTCCGCCCGGTATCTCAAGCCTCCCGCCATGCGGAGCGGAAAGTATCAGCGGTATTCCGCCCTCGTTGGAGATGATGAGCGGCTGTTCGCCCTGCACGCTGCCCGCAAAGAACATGAGACAGAGCAGGAACACTTCCGCCGATAGTACCGTCGCTTTCTTCATTTGACTAACTTGATCGTCTTCCATAAATACGGCTTCCCGAACGGCTCACTGCCCTTCATCCCGAGCGTAACACCCTGCTTCCGTCCCGCCCCGTCATTATCATTCACCAGCAGTGAGAATCCAAAGACATAACCTTCCCTGAATTCAAGATACGGCAGCGCAGCACGCGGAAACGCCATTTCAATAATGTACCCGCTGGCCGTCTTCTGCCAAGCGGTCTTCACGTCGCCGTCAATTCCCTTGTCTGCATTGGCCGCACCCACATATCTGCCGGTCGGATTCTTGTCGAGAAACGCCACCGCCGCGCCGGCTTTATTGATGCCGACGCTGTACGATGCATCATTCCCGTCATATGTTTTCCCCGCATCGTTCGCCATATCGAAATACAGCTGCACGGAATCATGCATCCAGAACCGTGTTTCCTCGCCCTCACCGGTGAAGTGATTATCGTCGGTAACCTTCACGGCGATATATACGTACTCATTATCCCACGCAGCGGCAGCCGACGCAGATACATCGTCCGGTCCCGTATGCTGGATTTTCCCGCCTGAAAAATCCGCTGAAAGATTATCCTCGCTCATGAGCATTTTCGCGGCACCTTTCCAGTCCGATAGATCTCCGTCGACGGTAACAGCCCGCTTTCCGGCGAATATCGACGGCAGCCGCACGCTCTTGCTGATGATGCTGTCGCCTACGACCGCGCGGTAGTCGATCGTGTAGTCTTTGCTCCAGACAAATTCCTCGCCGCTCATCGGGATGGTGAACCGTTTTGTCGCGCGTGCGGCAAGCGCCTTCACATCGATGGGCGCCGGTGTTGTCCATCCTTCCGGCATTTTCAAAAATGTCACCGCCGTATCAAGCGTCCTGTTCTCGCAATTCTCAACGGTCATCGCAAGCGCTCCGTTGTCAACCTCGAACGATGCCCGTATCGGCGCGTCGAAACCGTAGAAGTCGGCACGCTTGAGCGCGGTTATGACGGCATCGGCTGACGTACCCGGTTTGAACGAAAGATACGACGGTATGAACGACAGCGGAACATCGTCGGCCGCCCGTCTGTTGCCGTTCATATCGAATGCCGCGTCGGCCGCGCATTTACGGATTCCGCCCTTCACGCCGAACATGCGCGTGTTGAGCGAAACGATCTTTGTTCCGTCACGGCGTTCAAAGAGAAACGCCCGTACGGCTGGATTGACATCGACTGTTGAGGATGTGACAATATCGTACAGCGTCTGGCTCATGAAACGATAACCGCCGAACGCGGGGTAGAAATACACCGGGTCGTTCATTCCGTAACGATACAGCGTTCCGCTCACGGCGAACTGCGAGTGCGGCACATTCGCCGCGGCATGGTGCAGAAAGTTCTGGAGTATCCGTCCGGTGTGTTCCTCCTCCGTGTCGCTGTAGTAATCGCGGTCGTCCTCGCCCGAATGCGCTATCATGTCGCGCACGCCGAAATACTGTTCGTCGTTGAAGATCGGCATGCCCTTCGCGTATTTGTCCACCAGCGTGCGCAATCGCCTGATATCCTCATAGACGGCCGGATTCTCCGGCGCACCACGGTAGGAATGGAACGTGAACGCATCGATATGCTTCGCCCCGCCCGCGGCGAAAAACGCATCTGAATACGTAAGGTCGATGCCGTTGATATTAGCGGCAATCCTCGCCTTCGGATACGCCGCCCGCACCGCGGCCGATCCCGCGGCGACAAAACGTATGTAGCGGTCAGCCGCCATAAGGCGCAGGCCCTTCTTCGTCCCGGAACGGGCGTACCAGATATTCGGTTCATTGAGGAGCTGATAATAATCCACCGTATCCGTGAGCGCCGACGCAAGTTTTCCCGCATATAGTGCAAAGCGTGTTATCTCGTCATTGACAAGCGCCTCGGACGGCTCTTCATCGAACTTCTGTCCCGGATCTATCTTTGCACCTTTCGGCTTACCTATGCATATCATCACCGTCTTGCCGCCCGCTTTTTTCCGCATGAGCTGCCGTTTGAGCATGGCAAGCGTGGCAGGGTCGGCTCCGTCCTCGCCATTCCCGTGCCAGATAAAGACGCGCGAGAATCCCGAGCCCGCGGCATTCGCCATACGCTCGTTGAAATCCTCTAGCCATTCCGGATTACCGCCGATGATGTTCTCCGTGCCGAACAGCGGGTTCTGCCGTGTCGTTTCTGCGCTGCCGTCGATGACGCAGTAGCGCCATTTGTTCACGGACAGCGGAGCATCTCCGGCGGCGGCGGTGACAACAGCACTTACCTCGGTCACACCAAGTGTTTTATTCTCAAGCCTGAGCGGTATTGTCGAAAAACCATCAGCGGCCGCGGCAAAGGGAATATCTTTCTTCCATATAATGTTCGATACCGCATCACGTGCGGTGAGAGAAACAGTAAAAGCCTGCGCAATGCCTCCCGTGTTCAGCACAACCGCAGCATCCTCGGGTTTTCCCAGAGAAAAAAGCCCGCGTTCGTTTTTCGACACTATTCCCGCCTGCACCCCCGGCTCATACGCCGTCATATCGCCTTTCTCAAGCTGCGCCGCGTCAACCCACACGGTGTTATCCTGCGAATCAATGCGTAGGTACACGGTGTTGCGGAATGCCGCGCCCTGCTCCGTGATGTTCACCGGAATCGAGTACCGTTTCCATTCGGGACCGATATCCTTCCCTACAATAAGCGGCTGCCGCATGATTTTCCATGTGGGGGTTATGACGAAAAAGTTCACCGCCCGGTTTTCGCCGGAAGCCGGTTCCGCCTTCGCATAGAACGAGAATGTGTACGGTTTCCCGAGCTCAACCGCATAGCGCATGCTGCCGATGCATCCGTTGGGCTCAATGCGGAGCGATGCTGCACCCTCATATTTTATGGACGTATCCATGGCCGAAGGAATTTCCTTTACTTCATACGGCGCAGTCTTTGTCCGGTACGACTGAGGCCCCCATCCAAGCCAGCCGAGTTCAAACCCGGGATTATTCAGGATATTCTTGCGTTGCGCAGCATTCGCCTGCGCGCCTGCTGCCATTACCGCCTCACCCGAATTTTCTTCAAGCACCACATCATCGATATAGAGTTCACCGAACGGCACATCGAAACGTATGAACAGATCGCGGTCGTTCCAGTCATCCGCGCCCATGAGCTTCTGCGTGAATACATATTTCGTCCACGTTGCGGATACGATGAACGTCTTCAACTTGTAGAAATGCGGTTTCTTCCCCGCTCCCGTATAGTAATACACCGTGACGGATTGCCCCGCCACAGGCGACTTCGCATAAAATGACAGCCGGTATTCCGCGCCGCCGATGACATGCTCAATGCGCTTCTCGGTAACCGCTACCACCGGTTTTGTTCCCGGTGCAGATTCCAAAGATGCGTGCTTTATATGAAGCGAAACCGTCCCGCGAATAAAACCGCCGTCCTTTCCCGCCGCGGATACCTCATTGACCGACCCGTATCCGGCGAAAACCCATCCCTTCGGCGCATCGTTCGCCGTGTCCTCGAAATCGCCGTTGACGATGAGATTCCCGGCGGTAAGCGGCATGAGCATGAACACCGCGACAGCGATGAGATGTCTGATATACATAACGCGTCTCCATACGTAGTACTTTATGATAAATACATGGTATTTTATATAGTATACGAAGGAATCAGCCGGTTGTCAAGGTCATGTGCTTTTGCGTTTTGTAAGCGACGGCGGTATATGCACCAGCCTGAACGGCGGGGCCCCGTCAATTGCAGCCATGAGACGTCTTGTAAGTTCATCGGCAATGCGCTCAAGCGGCGGCGTTGTCTCGTCGCAGAGACGCGACCCATCGATGACCACCACCGCTATATCCGCCGGTACGCGGACTCCGTAGGTCTGCATGAGAAAAAACGACCGATACGCCAATCCCTCGGTGAGGAATGCAATGCCGTCAAGCGTAGCGCAGTCTTCCTTTGAAAGCATCACGGGCGAAACGCAGAGGATGAGACTCGCCGCAACACCGCGTGCTTTTGCCCGTTTTAAAAATACGCGGATGCGGAGCTGAAACGCACCGGTATCGCTGTCGGCGACAATGGCTATGCGCCTGCGTCACGCTTTGATGAGCGCCTCCACGGCAAGCACGCCTGCTGCCTCATGGTCAAAACTCACCGTGTTCCGGTTCGTCTCGCCGGCACGCTCTTCAAGATAGATGACCGGCACAGAGCGTTTATGCAGAAAGACATCTGTATCGCGTACGGGAGGACGGGCGCGGTCGATGCCGAAAAAGATCGCACCGCGCACCTGGTCTTCATAACACATCTTCCGCACCGCGGACAGATCGGCGTTACTCGGGAACACCATCGTAAGATATCCGCGCGCCAGAAAGCGCGCTTTCAGCATCATGGTAAGTTCAAACCAGCGGTCGGGAATAAGCACCGCATTCGCATTGGGAATGAGGACGATATAATTACGAACTGCCGTATGCTCGCGCGGGGCAACGAATGTGCCCTTCCCTTTCACGCGGTATATCACCTTCTGCTCGATGAGCTTCTTCAGACCATTACGGACAACGTATATGACACCTTGAATTTCTTTCCAAGTGCGTCCTGTCCGTCGATGCGTTCATGCCCTTTAAACCCGTTTTCGCGGATGAAACCCGTCACATCCTCAATGAACCGCTGCGTAAGCCGGTCAGGTCTCATGTCATAGCTCCGTCATCCCGTTTTATCATGGTATAGCGATCACCGAATCCAATGCCAGACTGAATGCAGCCGCATGTGACGCGCCGCCCCAATCCCGGTCATCATGCGCCTCGGGGACCGCCAGGGTGTCGGCGGTGAATAATATCTGCCCGAACACCGCGCCTCTGAATTCGGCACACGCGGCAAGCGCAGCGCATTCCATCTCAACAACGTCGCATCCCTCTTCTTTCCGGTATGCGACAAGGTCTTTTGTTTCGCGGTAAAATCCGTCCGTTGTCCAGGTCTTGCATGTTTTAAAAGGCAATCCGTTCTTTTCAATAGCGGTTCGAATTGCATTGACAGCAGTGCTGTTCAACTGTATTTCTCTTGCCGGCGGCAGATAGTGATATGACGTTCCTTCACCGCGCAACGCCGCCGTGGGCACCATGATGCAGTTTTCTTCGAAATCATGTAACGCGCCGCAGCTCCCGCATGATATTATTTTCTTCGCGCCGTACGATATGATGAAATCAAGCAGCTGCGTCGCCGCAGAAGCACCGAGCGGCACATGACAGATGCATATCTCATGTCCTTTATATTCAATTTTGTGAATATGAAATAATTTCGTGACTGTATCGAATTCGGCGATCTTTATCCCGTTATGTTCCCGCGCATAATCATCAACATATCCGCCCAATAATGCAAACACGCACTTCTCCGGCAGATTATACAATTTCTTCCGGTCAGGCATCAATATCGCTTTCTGCTCGGTATCATACTCGAGGATCGGATATGCATGTTTATGTAGTGCCACTGCTGCGCCTTTTTCTTCAGATCTGCTTGATACTGCATCACATGAAGTGTAATGCATCCCACCCACCGCGTCAAGCGGTGTAAACAGGAATTGTCAACAGGAATGCCGCTGCGGCAGATAGTATGATGCATATCGCCGTAATACAGTGTTTCATCGCGTTCCCCATTATGAATTCAACAATGACTTCACATATGCGGCATCGTCCATCGTCCCCGCCTCAACATCCGATGCCTCTTCGTATTCAAGCGACCAATAACCAGCATAAAATCGTTTCAGCTCTGTATAAATAGATGCGTAATCAACATTTCCTTCGGCAAGCCTGCAGTAATGCATTTTCCCATCCAGCATTTTGCAATTCTTAAGATGAGTGAAAACAACACGGTCTTTGATCTTCATGAGCGCCGTGTAGGCGTCTTCACCGTGAAACTGGAAGTTTGCCGGATCGTAATTCACGCCGACATTGCCCGATGGAACCTTATTCATAATTCGCGCAACCTGTTCGCCGGTACGTGTTACGCCGCCGTGATTTTCCATCGCCACGATAATGCCGTACTTCCCCGCGTACGCGCCGACCTCGGCGAGACACGCGGATATTTGATCATAGGTCTTATCCGTCGCCTGTTTCTCGTTTATCCAGCCGCCGAACACACGGAATATCTTCGCATCAAGTTTCGCGGCAATATCCAGATGTCTCTTGCTTATCTCAATCTGCTTGTCAACGCCATTGAGTACCGAATAATCACCGCCGCCGCAGACCTCCACGATGCGTACGCCGTGTGCAGCAACGGCCGCCTTGACCGTATTCATTTCCTCGGGCGACATGGCATCGCTGAACGAAAGCGGATGCTGCTTCGGGTCGCCGAAAAAACTGCAGATATCCGTAATGCCGATCTTCTTCATGAACGCGCAATATGTTTCGAACTGCCGATAGCGGAAACCCCAGGGGGATGATGTGATACGATACTGCATATGCCGGCTCCTTACCATTTTAAAAGCACTTTCAGTATATCGCCGCGGTCCTTCCGGAATTCCTCGTATGCGTGCGGCGCCTCATCGACGCTCCGTTCCATGGTAACGAGCGCCTGTGCATCAAATTTTCCGGCGCTGATGAGCGCAAGGATATCCTCCTTGCTCCCCGGCCGCAGTGCGCAGCTCATCGACAGCTTCATGTTCTTTCCGAACCAGCGGGAATACGGCGATATCGTAATCGGATACGGATACTCCGCCTGCAAATGGATTCGCCCGCCTTCGTCGTTCCTGCCCCATCCGCCGTCGCGCAGATACCGGTAGAGTTCGCCGACCACCTTTGTGTCGCCCGAGCATTCGATGACGACATCCGCCATCCTGCCGTTCGTTATCTCGGCCACCGCGTTTATCGCTTTCGCTCCCGTCGCGTCGGCATGTACCGTATGTGGCGCGAACTTTTTCGCGATACCGATGCGTCCCGCATTGCTGTCGACAGCGATCACCGTGCACCCGCGCAGCCGTGCGAGCTGCATCGCTGAAAGCCCGACGTTCCCGGCACCGATGACGAGTACGGTCTCGCCTTCACGCACGCCGACCATATCGACGCCCTTTTTCGCCACGCAGGCGAGATACGCCACCACAGCCTCCTGATAGCTGACATTATCAGGGATCTTCGCGATCATATCCGCACTTTTTTTTACTTTCAGAAGATCCTTGATGCCGTATGCAACCTGTCCGCCCCACGCGGCGCAATGGTCGGGAAACGTGCGGACCTCATTGCACATGACGCGGTCGCCGACGTTGAGCTTTTCACCGCCATGCGTAGTTATGTCCTTTGCCTTGTCTCCGAGGAATACCACCTCGCCCACGTTCTCGTATCCCGGCACGAGCGGATACCAGAGATTGCCGTCGAGCGCGCCGGTGACACCGGAATACACTTTCATTTCCGTGCCCGAACTGATGGCACTGTACCTCGTCCGTACGACGATGCTTGCATCGGTAACGGCAGGCATACGTATCTCCTGTAGAACGGCCCGTTTCGGACGATCCACTACGATCGCTTTACTTTTTTCATATGCCATTGCCGGCCTCCTTGAAATGATGCATTTTCGCTTGTATGGTGATCGCACACCGCTCTTTGCGTTTTCCCGCGATGGAGTCGAGTATCATCATCGCCGCCTGTTCGCCCATGGCGCCGCCGTCCTGTTCAATACAGGGGAGCTGTCCCGTTATAAATGACGGAAGATCGAGCGCCCGTATCTCATCTGCTCCGTAGTCGACAGGATCAAAGCCGGCAAGGATGACGTCACGGGGAATACGGATGCCGCGTTCGGCGAAGAAACGGAACCCCTCTGAAAAATAGCTGAGGCTGTCGGCGAAAACGGCATCGGGCTTTCCTCCGGCCCAGAGCTCGCTGAGCCCGGCATAGAGACTTCCCGCCGCGTTCGCCGTCGATGACATCATCCGGGGTGCAAGGCCGTGATGCAGCATCGCTTCACGGTATCCCTCGAGGCGTTCATCAAGTACCGGGATTCCGCTTCCGATATCACCGCAGTAGACGATGTCACGGGCACCGCGGAGGATGAGGTCCTCTACTGCAGCCGATGCCGCATGTCTGTTATCGCTTGTCACCGCATCGACAACGATCCCGGGAATATGATTGTCGACAAAGACAACGGGGTACTCTTCTGCGGCAAGTTTGCGGAACAATTCGTCTGCGCCCGGCACGGAATACGGCGTGATGATGAGGCCGTCAACGGCACGTGAAATGAATGTCGCTGCATGTTCGCCGAGATATATTCCCATCGATGAATTGCCGATGAGCGCATAGTAGTTATGTCTGCTCAGGACTTTTTCAATGCCTTCCAGGATGCCCAGATTGTATTTCCGTGAAAGATCGGAAAGTATAACGCCGACGGTCTGTGTTTTTTTCGTTTTAAGCTGTCTTCCGAGCGCATTCGAACGGTACCCTTCCTGCTCGAGATACCGCAATACATCGGCAGCTACCTTTTCGGAGATATTATTCTCCTTCCATTTGTTGTTGTGAACATAGGAGACCGTGGCGATAGAAAGTCCGAGTTTCTTTGCGATGATCTTCAACGTGGGCATAACTGTCCTTTTTCAAAAAGCTTGTTTCTGCCGTCGCCTGCGGACGTATCAAACGGCGCGTCATGCCATTTCCAGACGCACCGCAGACATGCTGCGCTGCTGCCGCTTTGTATCACATCGCGATATGCGACGGCGGACGATGCATTGAATAGTTCGTCGATGGAACTGTCTCTCACGTTCCCGAGCGTTCCGTCGGTGATATCAAGGCAGAATGACGTCTCCCCGTCGGACTGAATCGAGAGCCGTCTGAACGGGGCATAGCAATGATGCGGTGCGATGTCGTCGTCGGGTGTATCGAACCATTTCTCAATATCATCGAGCGGCATCGTTTCCGCACTCAGCTGTATTTTTAAATCCGGGTTATCGTCGATGAGCGTGCGTACCGTTCTCATACATTGTGCACCATAGCCTTTGGGGAAATGATCATACCAGCTATTCGCCGTCACGTGATGCACCCCGAGCCTATCATTCATCTCCCGGTAGTCATCGATGCGTTTTCTGCTCATGAACATTTGTGGACCGAGCACCCATTCGTTGATATCCCAGATGCGCAGATATTCAGCGAGCTCTTGAAGATGGCCGATGTTTTCACGCACCAGCGTGGTCATGATAATGATACGCTGGCGGGGCATGATAGAGCGCACGTTCCTGATGCCGTTGGCAATCCTGTCGAACGTTCCGGCAACACCGCGAATCTCATCATGAACAGGCGCCGGTCCGTCGACGGATATGAAAATATCATCGAAAAGATCCTGCAGTTCACAAGCTCTTTCGCCTATGAGAACGCCGTTGGTGACCAGGTTGGTTCTGATTCCTTTTTCTTTCAAATACCGGGCGACATCGTAGAACAGCGGGGACAATAGCGGTTCGCCGCCCCAGAGGGTAACGGTAATACCCCGGTAGGCAAGTTGATCAGCGATACGGCACCAATCATGCAGCTGAAGATCCTTGCCGGGTGTACGGCCGCGTTGATACCCGTTGTTTCCCCATTGACCGCACATACGGCATCGGAGATTGCATTGCCGTGTCAGCTGGAAGTGAACTGCTTGTAAGCAAGGAGTAATAATGTTAATATCCTTAAGCTTAATCGTTTAAGTAATATAATATCAAACTGCCAGACTGTCAAGCGGTTTCTATGCCTTTTTCTATCCGTGAATATTCGAACGCGACAATTTCGATTCCCGGGGGGTATATCCGCTGGCCTGACGGGCGCGGTCGATGACCCTCATCACTTCAAGTCCCTCGTCGATGGAAACGGGATACGGAACGCCGGTGACAACATCCGCATAGATATGCCTCCACATCGTGTCGGGATAGGTGTATCCGTTTGCGGGATCGGCGGTTGTTCCGGGCGCAAGAACCTTGCCGCGCTGCAGGACATGCGTTCCGTCATTCGAGATGGGCTGCTCCTCGTCGATGAAATCAAGTTTTTCGTTTGGATTTCCATATGAAAGCGGGAAATTTCCGGCAACCGCTTCGATGTGCGGGAGCGGCTGGGACGGTTTGAGGTAGCGCAGTTGTACCGTTTTCTCTTCTACCGGGACGACGAGTGTTCCCCGGTCGCCCCAGACCTCATAGAGACGTCCGGGCAGCGTCACCGTCGTCGAAACTTCAACGTCCGCGATACGGCCGTTACATCCGCGGAGCAGCAGTTTGATCTGGTCGTCCGCGTCTCCGGCGGTTACATTGTGCTGCACATCGCACCAGAGATCGGCAACCGGCGCACCGAGCAGTTGCAATGCCTGATCGACAAGATGCGGTCCCCAGTTGTTGAACATCCCGCCCCGGCATTCCCATAACGTCTGCCAGTCCAGCCGCCTGACGAAACCCGGATGCCGGTATATTTTGACCATGTTGACCGTACCGATGATACCGCTGTCCATCAGCGCACGGACGTGCCGGAATGCCGGTTCGAAACGTCGGTTATACCGGAAGAAAAGTCTGCCGGGATATGTTTTTGCCGCGGTCGAAAGCGCGTAGATCTGTTCGGGCGTTACGGCGACAGGTTTGTCCACAACGGCGATTTTGCCGGCCGCGAGTGCCTGTATGGCATGCGGCGTATGATCGAGATTGCGTGTGGCGATGGTTACCATCTCAACGTTGTCGTCTGCGAGCATCTCGGCGTATGAGGCGTAGATGACCGCATGCGCGAATGCTGCGGGAAGATCACGCCGACGGTCGGGCGCGTGGTCGCATCCGGCGACAATCTCGAACAGATCGGGGGAGAGCGCCAGTTCCGGCGCGTGCATGAACCGCCCGGCGCGTCCGAGTCCGAGAATACCCACACGTATTTTTTTAGCCATATAGTACGGTCTCCTTGCCGCGTTGTACGCTCGTCGTCGCTATAACCTCATCGCTTTTCCGGTCTTTGCCGATTCGATCATTGCCAGCGCGGTTACAAGACTGTTGTAGCCGTCCCGTAGCGTAGCCGTAGGCGCCGTCGTCCCGCGGATGGAGTTCACGAAGCATTCCATCTGCGCCTTGTGCGCGTTTTCGCCCTGCGTATGTATCGATTGTTTCTCCCGGCCTTTCTGCCAGTACGTTAGATCGTCCGTGCCGTCCATGATGAGACTGCCGCCGTCTCCGGATATTTCCATCATCTCGCCGGTGCGTCCCGAACGCCACCAGCTTGCCATGAAGTTGCAGATGAGCCCGTTCTCATACGTCACGACACACGCGGCATA
Organism: Spirochaetota bacterium; assembly: GCA_016214035.1. GTDB lineage: Bacteria > Spirochaetota > Brachyspiria > Brachyspirales > JACRPF01 > JACRPF01. Next base: position 398,059 of record JACRPF010000020.1, read on the forward strand.
ATCGGCGGGCTCCGGCTGTTTCGCATCGAGCAGGAGACTTGCGGCATACACGCGTACGGGTTTTCCGAAAAACCAGTTCGCCAGATCGATGTGATGCGCCAGCATGTCGAGGATAACACCGCCGCATGCGTCGAAATCGGCGAACCAGTCACCCGGCATGCGCTTGTACATACCCAGGGGCAGATCGATGTTGCAGAATCGCGGCGTTCCGATATCGCCGGCCTCAAGACGCTTTTTCAATTCATGGGTTTTCGCCATGTAACGACGGACAAAACCCACCGCAAACGGTTTACCTAAGGCTTCGCCCGCGTTGAGCAGTTTTTTGGCGCTTGCCTTGTTCCGGCAAAGCGGCTTCTCGCAGAATATAGCCTTGTTCGCGTGAAGCGCGGCGGCAACGCCTTCGGGGTGACACGGCGTAGGGGAACAGACGAGAACGCCGTCGATATCGGCGCTGTGCGCAAGTTCTTCCGCGCTCGCATATACACGCGCACCGAATTTCTCGCCGAATGCTTTCGCGACATCCGGTTTGATATCATACACACCGGAGATCGCCGCACCTTCCACGTTCGCGAGTGCGTTGGTATGGAGATTTCCCATGCGGCCTGCACCGATGAGTCCCAATCCTGTCGTTTTCATTTCACTTCCTCCTTCAATTTTTTCAGCAGCGTAACGGCGTGACGTATATCGCCGTCCTGTTCGGAACCGGGATCGATCTCCCGCTCGATAGTGAGCGGCCCGCGATATCCCCGCCGGTATAATTCCCTGAAGAGATCCGGGAATCCGGTCTGTCCGGTGCCGAGCCGCACTTCCCGCCCCTGGTTCTCACCGGCGGCCGGACGGTTCGCGTCCTTGCAGTGTACGTGCACCACAAGATGGCCAAACCGTTCCACGAGCTTCATGGGATCGTCTTTGTTATAGATAAGCATGTTCGCGGGATCGAAATTGATGCGCTGATTGCCGACACCGATGTCGTTCATCAGACGGTTTTGAACATCAACCGTTTCCATGCCGGTTTCATACGCCAGCACTTGTCCGTTCGCTTCAAGCAGAAGGCAGAACGCGCGCATCGCGGCCACGAATCCCGCGTAATCAGGATCACCGGTATCCTCGGCAACACAGCCCACATGCGACGCGATCTGCGTAATGCCGAGTTCTTTCGCCCAGTCCGTGCTTCTGCACGCACGCGCTATCCGCGCTGCCCGTGTCGCCGGCGGTGTGAGCCCCACGCTGTTCAATGGATCGGACCAGTTCTGATCCGGAAACGATATGAAGAGCGACGTGACGCCGATATCGTATTCCTCCAGGGCGTTCATCAGTAACCTCGTATTGCGGCGCCCCGCGGTGCCGTACAGATAATGATCAGGCGGCGCGGCTAATTGACAGTATCCGATGCCGAAGTCTTTGAGCCGCCGGAAGCTTGTTTCCGGTGCTTCGTTGAAACGGACCATCGTCCCGATGGGCAGCGTTTCCGTTCGCTTCGCATTGTTCGAGTTCATATACGACGGCTCCTTGTTCTATACTATATAAGTATGCGTCTTATCCCCGAATACTTTGCCGATAGTACGCTGCTGTTTGGACAAAAGTAACATCCCGCGTTTTCCGATAATCGCTCCGGCGGTATTTGACAATATGGAATGATGCAATAGTATTACGGATAATGATGCAAGGAAACGATCATGCCGTTCACCTATACCCTGTCCAATGAAATAAAGCGACACGCCATACCGTTCCGGATGTCGAAATCGGAAAATAACACCGGGTTTAGCGCACATACGCACGACTTCTTCGAGATCACCTACGTCTATGCCGGTTCGGGGACGGTGGAAACAGGCGATACGTCGTATAAATACAGGTCGCATCAGTTCAATTTTACCCCGCCGTCGATAGCGCACCGCATCGTCGGAAACAGAAACACGACACACCGTCGGGCGAGCCTTTCGGTGTCGGATCGTTTGCCGATGCCCGTGATCGCCTCGTTCGATCCAGCGGCGTTCATAAAACAATTGACTGCCGAAAAGATATTCATGCTCGATGTCCCGCGGGAATATGTCGATGAGGTGGAACGCATCCTTGAATCGATGTATCGTGAAGTAACGCTTCCCATGAAATACTCCGCGTCGGTCATCGTGACCGAATTGACGCGGCTCCTTATCATCATCCACCGTATCCGCTACGGGGAAAAGCCGGTACTGCAGGGCTTCGAAAACATGCATCCGGCCGTGTCCGAAGCGCTCATCTACATGGAAAAGAACTACTATCAGATGCAGGAGATGTCGGAAATAATGAAGCATGTTCCGTTTCATAAGAAATATTTCATAGCGCTGTTCAAAAAAAATGTCGGCTATACGCCGGTAAATTACCTGAACCGCATACGGATTGAAAAGTCGTGCGAGGCGCTGCGGGCAGGCAGGCAGTCGGTTACCGACATCGCATACGACGCCGGCTTCAACGACATCAGTTATTTCAATCGCCAGTTCAAGAAACTGGTCGGTATGCCGCCGCGGCAGTTCCAGCATTATATCCAGACGCAACCGTCGACAGCCGCATGCTGCGACCGTCTGCATTTCCCCTTGTCACTCGGTACGGCGAAAAAGCGGTAATGGCCGGGCGACTCATGTCACCTCCGCATCATGTGCGGATGCCGGCATGACGCTGCGATAGTAGTCACAGTGTGTCTTCGTCGTGAGCGACTTCGATGCGTAAGCGATGAATTTCTCCGTCCAGTGCAGTTGTTTGTCGTGGAGAATGCTCGTCCAGTCGTGCTGCACGTGCGACCAGCATATATTTTCATCTTTGATCCGATCGACCTGACCGGTGAGGAAGTTGAAATACTCCTCCGTTTTTTCCCATCCATTGTCGTGCCGCCATTGCGCATCTATCCAGCCCTGTATCGGTATCTCCAGAATCGCGGGAAACCCCTGACGTTCGTACCGGAAGGGCTGCACATCCCATGATAGCGGAAAATAATCCCTGCTGTTCCTTCCATAAGAACGGACATATGACAGACCGCATCGGTCGATGATATCGAGAATATCGGGGCGGTCTGATAATCCGCGATAATACGTATACGGCGCCGTAACACCTCTGCAGTCGATGCCGAGATATTTCTTGAGGAGTTCCATCGGCTTCGCTATCTGCTCCTCGATGGCGTCGAAGTCGAGCCCCCGCAGGTATACGCGGCTGCCGTCTTCCTCAATTATCGTTTTGAGCGGATAGTGGTCCTGCGTGTGCTGTGCAATCTCGAACATGCCGGTGGTGACACATTTTTCGAGCGCGCGGAGATTCTTCTCTATGTTCCGGCCGAGCATGAAAATCGTCGCCGGCACGCGAAGTTCTCCGTGCACCTCGGCAATCCTTTCCAGGAATACCGCGGTTGCGTTCTCGGGTACCGGTTGTCCCACCCATTTTTCACCGGGCACCCTGCCGGAAACCCGTTCCACGTCGTAACCGATAAGCAGTGTGGACGGCATATTACACCCCCGTAAGTACAATGCGGTCGGCGGTATACACGATATCGCACGCGCGGTGTCCAAGCAGAAACGACGCGGGATTTTCCGGCGTAACGCCGTTCGCGATGATGGCGTTGAGCGGTGCAGCCTGTTCAGGAAAACATGCGAGCAGTATGACAGCACGGGCCGCCAGGATCGATGCCATGCCCATGGTAACCGCCTGCACAGGCATGGCGTTGATATCGCCTCCCGCGGTCAACCGTGCGTTGGTTGTTATCGTGAGTGCGTCAAGCGATATCGTCCGTGACGGTGAGCGCGCAAAATCATCTGCGTCCGCGGTATCGGCACCTGCGGGCTCGTTGAAGGCGATATGCCCGTTAAACCCGATGCCGAGTAATTGGAGATCGATGCCGCCGGCGCCGGAAATCCGTCCATCGTAGCGTGCCGGATCCGCCGCGTCCGGGAAAAACGCCCGTGCGGTATCGAATTCCAGCGCGGGATCGAGCAGCGAGAACAGCATCGTGTTCATATATGTTCGATAGCTCAGCGGATGATCGGAACCCACGTTACGCCCGTCAGCTCCCACATATTCGTCGAGATTAAACGTCGTAAGCCGATCGAGCGGCGTGCGCGCATCGTTCAGTTTCCGCGCCAGGCGCCGGTATACCCCTATCATCGTGTTGCCGGTGGCAAGTCCCAGGCCGCACGGCCGTCCGGTTTCGGCGGCGGTTGACACCTCGGTGAATATGCGCGAAGCCGCACGCTCGCACATATCATCATAATGTTCGGCGCGAATCCATCGCATGGCGTATCCTTGTATACCCGATTTTTTTACAGCGACCCGGGTAATACTCCGTCATTGCATGCACATGGCATGAAGCGATACAATAACAATACACCGCTTTTTGTAGATGTCTTTGCCGAAAGTATGATGCCGCATGGACAAAAGTAATGTCGTATATCCTTCACTATTTACCGGAATTAACTCCAAAACAACAAAAATATTCCAGCATACGCTCAACGTGCACCAGCTCACGCTGTCCATAAGCCGGCTCACTGGACAATGTGAGCTGGCTTTTGTTGTCCGTACACCGGTTCACGCTGAACGTACACATGGATGCAGTTGTCCGTAAGCGAGTATGTTCAACATATGCCGGTTCGTAAGCAATAAATGCTGTCTCATGTTGTGTGTAATCCGTCTCGATCTCAGCGTAATCCGGAATATGCTGCGCGTACACCCGCATAGGTTCAACGAACACTTGGCTCGAGGTACCGGTAAACGCGTACAAGGTCTGTACACTGGAATATGTTGAGCGTATACCGGCTTACCGGCAACATGCACCGGAATATGTTCACCGTAAGCCGGCATTTGTTGCACGTAAGAAGGACCGGGCGGTGTTCATGGCCGTCTTTTGCAGGCTGTACACTATTTTTGCGGACTTGTACACCGTTCCGGCTTGTGTATAAACGATATGCTGCCGTGATCCTGCGGGCAGTTCACCGGCATGAGACCGTGTGTACGCTTTGGCAACGGATGTACGCACTGCTCGCTGCATGACAACCGCCGTGCAGCGCTATTGACGTGTCATGATGCATGTTCTATATTGTGCCGCGTGATATGCCGCCGGGGATTGGAACTGTTATCGTGAAACGTTCTCTATCACCGGTTGCTTGAAAACTGATACACTCTGGCATAGTCGACAAGGAACTGCGCCGGCAAACGGCTTTCATCGATAGGGCCGCCCCAGCCGCCAAGCGCCAGATTCAGGATAAGGTAGTGCGGTTTCTGGAAAGGGTTTTGACCTGCTTCCACCGCTTCAGATGATATCAAGGCACCCACATAAATGTCATCGTAATAAAAATAAATTCCCTCGGACGTCCATTCGATGGCATAATTGTGAAAATCGTCAAAGGGACGCGGTGTGGTAAGGACATTCGGCGTGCTTACATGCTGCCCGTCTTTTTTGAAGTGTGTTGTACAGTGTATCTTGTCCGCTTCAACTCCAATATATTCCATTATATCGATCTCGCCGCAGGCGGGCCATCCCGCGGCGGAACCGTTGGCCTTCCAGTTTCCCATGGTCCATATTGCCGGCCACACCCCGCTGCCCGAGGGGATTTTGGCCCGAACCTCAACGCGGCCGTACATGAACTCGAACTTTCCTTTAGTATCGATATAGCCCGAACTATAGTCGCCCTCAGCCCGGCCGTTACCACGCCAATCGTCTTTGCCGGGGGTGTGGTTTTTGTTGGCGATTTTCTCAGCGTGGGCCTCGATGATTAGTAATCCGTCTGATACACGGACGTTCTTTGAACTGGTGGTATAGTACTGCGGTTCGGCTTTCATGCGGAAACCATCCAGGAAATTCCAATTGGCGGAGTCAGGCTGTCCCGGCGCGGAGAACTCTTCCTGCCAGACCAGGGTCAATCTGTCTTTCGGCGTCGGTGTCCGGGTCGGAACGGGAACCTGTTCGATGGTTATGTCATCGACGAGAAAATTCCCGGCTTTATGACAGCCGATGATCAAAACGTATCCTTCAAGATCACCCAATGTCACGGTCTGCGCGAACTCACCCTGTGCGCCTTTCACGGGGCGCCGTTTGACCATGCCAGCATCCGACTTCTTTCCGACGGAAGGCACACGCATGAGTATGTAGATCCCGCCGTCCGGTGAAAAATCGTCAAGTATCCTGTACTGGAAACGGATGCGGTATGTCCCCTTCGGCTTGAACTCAAATGTTCTGGGATCAGTGGCGAATATTTCGGACCATGGCTTCTCGCCTGAATAGAGCAGCGACTGGTTTCCGGTTATCACCTGGTCGGGAGTACTCAGCCGGGACCCTTTCAGGATGTACGCCGGGGTTTCAGAAGTTTCAAAACCGATGATGCGGGGGACTTCACGGGGTTCCTCGGCGGTCACGTTGACTGCAGTGAATATCATGAACAGAAAAAACGCCGAAGCATGCATCGGCCGGATATTCGCCCGAAGAAGATCGATGAGATTTCCCGATGCGTGCACCATAATGACCATCCTCGATTTATAGTATGTATGTTATACTAATCAATTTCGGGCACGGCGGGTGTTGGATAATATTTTTATTGTGTGTATAATTGTTCGGTATGCCCTCCTTCCGCCACATATTCGATCTATCCCCCGAGTTGCCGCGAGAACATCTGCGCATCCAGGTTGCCGGGCGCCGCTTCCGGTTCCGGCCTTCGGACTATCCGCCGGTCGTGCTCAACAGCTTTTCATTCATCCTCTTTCATACACCAACATCGCTGATGCTTCCTTCCGGGACGTTGCAGCTTCCGCCGGATTCCGTGATCATATACCCTCCGGGAGCCGCAATAGCATTCAGCAGCGGCACAAAATCAATTCTGGAGACATGGCTGCGCGTTGTCGGTTCCAGGATCACACCGGCGCTCAGGGAAAAGAAGCTTGCGCTTTTCACTCCGGTGACGCTTTCGAATCCCGGCACGTTCGAAGACCTGGTGACAGCCATGGATCGCGAACTCGGCATGGCGAAACCCCAGACCGAGATAATCGAACATCTATTTGACATCATGCTTTGCGAGATGCGCCGCGCGGCGGGACAGCCGCCCGAATCGTCCGCCGGCAGAAAACTGCAGAGTGTCCGGTCCGTCATCGACCGCGAGTTCAGCAGGCATCTGGAGATAGAAACGCTTGCCGACGGCATCGGTCTTTCCCGCGCCTACTTCATCGATCGATTCTCAAAAATGTTCGGCATCTCTCCCCATCGCTATATCATCCGGGTGCGGATGGAACATGCACGCTACCTTCTTGAAGACCGCTCGCTCAGCATCGGTGAAATTGCCCGCGCCTGCGGTTATACCGACCGTGCCCATTTCTCCAAGGCATTCAAACAGTACGCGGGGCAGAGCCCGCAGCAGGCACGGGGACAGGCTTGATCTCCTTACGGCCGGGATGCCGCGGAATAGACAGAATAAAAGGACAATGCCGTTATGAAAATACTGATCTATCTGGTGAAACCCTATGACAGACCATTGCCCATGGCGGATGCACTGCAGAGAACAGTATATGATCATACTCTGTTCGATGTCCTCGTCAGAGGCTGTTTCAGGAGAGGCTGGGACTGCTGCGTCTACCGTAAGTCCGGCTGGAAGGATTTCACGGATGACGTTGCCCGTGAGAATCCCGATGCGGTGATAACCGATATCACGCTCCCGGTCAGAAGCTCGCGCGTTCATCTTGAGACAATTGCGCGGCGTATGCCGTTCGTCTGCATGGCTCCCGCCCCGGATACCGCTGCAGACGGCGGTCCGTTCATCTCCGCGAATTTTTCCGAAGAGACTGCCGTAAATCTTCTCGTACGGCATCTTAAATATGAAGGCTATACGCGCATTGGTTTTGCCGGGTTCTCGGCGCAGATATCGGCAACCCGGTTCAACCTCGTGAGACAAACGCTCGCATCCCTGAAGCTTTCCCCGCCGCGGCGTGCATATCATGTTCCGGAAACCGGCTGGCTCGACGATGCCGGCCGCCCGCAGGCACTCATCTGCGTCAACGATCAGGCGGCAATGATCGTGTACGATCAGCTCACTGCCCGGGGGCTCCATGTGCCTGACGATATCGCGCTCTGCGGTATCGACGGCATCACCGCGGACAGCCCGTACCGTCATATCACCACGGTTTGTTTCGATTTCAATCTGCTGGCGGCATCCGCGCTCGATCTTGCGGAGCAGCACATGCACTTCAACGGCGGCAACGCCCCGTCACTGGTGCGGCGTGTCGTCATCCAGCCCCGCTTCCGGCTCGGAACATCATCGCTCCTGCGTTCGCGGGGGCTCACGAAACGCAAACAGGATTTCCTTCAGACTGCGTTGACGATGCTTGAGAAACATTTTCGCGATCCCGATTGTCAGGCGCGCGCCTGTGAAGCCGCCGGCGTGGGACGCACCCATTTTCAGCGTCAGTTCTTTCAGTTGACCGGAAGCAGCTTCACCCGGCGCCTGCTCGAAATGCGTCTCGACTTTTTGGGAACACAGCTCCTGAAGACCGGCCGTCCGGCAGCGGATATCGCAGAAGAAGCGGGTCTCAAAGCAAGCGGATATCTGTTCCGCGCATTCCGTGCACGGTTCGGGCTGACCCCGGACGAGTATCGCAGAAAAGCGGCGGGCAAGGAGTTTCCGTCACCGGTGGATATCAAAAAAAGGTAATGCGACCTGCAGATAGTGCATTTTTTTCCTTGCCGTTTCATATGTAATCCATTACATTCTCATATGTTCTTATGATGTTCGGGAGTAATCACATGATACGTTCCGGTATACGAAGCACGTCAACATTCCTGGCGGTAATATCGTTCGTTCTGCTGGCGGTATACATTTCTGCAGAAACCGCATCGCCATTGCAGGAAGGACTGAGCGCAACCAGCGTCGGCAGATTCGGCTGGGAGAATCCGCCGACAAATAAATTCAATGAAGGGCTTTTGTGTTTCACCGTCACCCTCAATTCCATCGTCAAATGGACAAAGGATCAGAAATACGAACTCACGTTCAGGCTGGGTGATGATGACCGCGCGATGACCCCGGACCGCGGCGTCATCGCTTCCGCGAACTGGGTGAGTAAAAAGATGAACGTGGACGGCGGGCGCTATTCGATCGCCTTCAACGTGCTCGCCCCGGCGGTCATGATACAGAGCGGAAAAGAACAGCGCTTTACTATCAGCGCGGGCAATCGCTTCAAGTTCGCATCGCTTGAGATAGGTGGACAGAGAAAGACGATATCCCTGGACAGTAAAGATACACTGTATGATGCGGCAAAAGACGGTGCACTCACCGCAAACTGGATGCTCCTTTGGCAGAACGGAACGGAGAAAGAATCGCTCGTCGTGCCGGTGCTCGTGGTCATGCAGCATCAGCCGGCGTCCGTTACACTTGACGGAATGAACGTGGTGATGCTGTTCAGTAAGCCGGTGGATACGGTATTCCTGGCAACACCGGCCGGAGTACAGAGCTGGACCGGCGAAACAGCCGCCGGTTGGGAGAAGGAGCTTCCGAAAGAACTGACGTCATCCTGCGAGCTCTGGTCGAAGGCGCTCTGGAGTTTCCCGATGGAATGCCGTGAGAGCTATGATATCGCCGGCGAAGGCCCCGGCGCACAGGTCCGCATACAGAATACATATTCGTACATCGAACAGAGCGATGACTGGAAAACGCCCGCGCTCCGGCTTGCGGTGCTTCCGCCGGTGCTGTCGTATATGAAAGGCAGATATCCGATGAACCTGCCGGCGAAGCTTCGTGACCTCTCCTGCCCCACCTACTATGGAAGACTTGAAGCGGTGGAAAGCGGCGAAGTCCGCTATGAACTTCCGGTCCCCCCGATCGATCACGGTATTCCGCTGAACGTTCCCGCGAACACCGCGGCGATACGGCAGATCAACGATCAGGTGAAGGCCTATATCACCAGCAGTCTGGGTGAATGTGCGCGTAAACCGTTCCCGCAGATGCCCGGGAATTCCGTCCGGAGCCTTCGCGACCTGACGCTCACGAAGTTCATGCTCGATGAAGCGAGCCGGAAACTGGTAGATGAGCATCGGGAGGTGAACTTTCCCTACATCATCTCTGAAAAGGCGGAAGAACTGTTCTGGGAAACGGTGGTCGATCCGTTCTCGAAAAAGAAATACATCCACGTGACCCAGGGCGGCAGGAAGTACGACCAGGATGCCTTTGCAAGTTACAAGCTTTCGGAGATCTGGAAATCGTTCTTCTGGACTCAGGACACGGAACTTTTACGGAAAAACTGGACATGGATCACGCGGATCTACGATGTCTTCAACGTGCTCAATGACTGGGCATGGATGGGTTCCATGTGCCGCGATTACGGCGGAGCGGGCATTGGCATCGACATGGCCGTCGATTCGTGGACGGGACTGGCATCGATGCAGGCGATGGCGGAGGCCGTGGGTGATGAGAACATCACACGGCAGGTCCACTATCTCCGGGCGAAATACGCACTCCCGCTCACCGCGCGTTTCTGCGGCTACCGGGAATATCTCGAGACCTACGACTGTCACCGGTTCGAGGAAGGGCAGCTGGCGAACATGCTGAGCGAACCGAACGTTGACGGAAAACTTGAAGAAAGCAGACACTATAACACGAAATGGCTCGGCGCTCGGGGCGTTTCACCCCAGAAGTATTTTGCCTGGGGCGATGCCATGGTAAACGGCTGCCAATGTCATCCCGGTGTGTACCAGTTCCTGGCGGATGTGATACCGCAGGACATGCGCAATTACCTCGGGTGGATCGACACCTACTGCCCGCAATGGTACGAATGCCCGCCCGGCATCGGTCTCGAAAAAGAACCGTGGACCAGACTGTGGATCACCTCGCGAATGCTGGCTCCGGTAGCCCTGCTGCATGCCATGGTAAAAAATGAAAGCAAGGAACAGATGGAACAGTACTGCAGGAGCCTGTTCGCTCCGGCGGACAACGCCACGCCCGGCTTCCGGGAATTCCTGAAACAGGGTGTACCGTACCTTTTCGGCTTCACCGCCGCCATGGATTGCCCCGTGCGGCTCTCCGCCTGGGGACAGGCGAAGGTACTCGACGGCACATATGATAAAGAAAACAGAACGGCGGCACTTCGATTCTCACTGCAGGCAAAAAACGATTCCGCCATCATCAAGCTGCGCTGCAGAGAAACACCGGTCGATATCCGCATCAATGACAGGCCGGTCACCCGCCGCGCATCCTTCGACGAACTCCAGGAAAGCAGAGACGGGTCATGGATCGAAGGAAAATATCTGTACATTAAAATACCCTCAGATGAAACTGTGCAGACTATACGATTAGCATTTCGGAAGAATGAATAAGGAATAGTTTCCTGTTCGTCAAAAAATAATTCATTGCGTGTAACGCAACATATCCGCCGCGTCAAATCGGCAACTGCGAACGGCTGCCGACCACAGAACCGCGACAATGATCAGGGAACTCAGCAACAATCTATTTTTCACCGGGCGCTGCCGGCCTCTTCTTCCGTCTCCGGCGTGGTGAGTTTGTCATAGAACTTCACGAAATTGTCGCGTTCGGGTGAATCGCGGAACGCTATCGCCACACGCGGGTGTTCGTTGAGCACGCCGGTCACCATGTACGGGATGATATATCCCCACTCGATCTTTTCACGGAGCGAGAGATACTCTTCCTGTATGAGCTTCAGTATCGGGCGCAGTTTATATTTCGGGTTCTGCAGAAAGCTCATGAGAAGTTCAAGGCAGCAGTTCCCGGGCCCCCGTCCGATGCCGTACACCGAGGCGTCAAGCATGTCCGCGCCGTCGATGATGGCCTGTATCGTATTGCTGAACGCAAGCTGCCGGTTATTGTGCGTGTGTATGCCTATGGTCTTTCCCGGAAGCGCGTCGCGATATTTCTTGACGAGGAAGGTCACATCCTCACAGTACATCGCGCCGTAGGAGTCCACCACATACACGGTGGGTATCGACGTCTTCGACAGATCGTTGAGCGCCTCGTCGATCTCGCGGTCGAGGTTCGTCGACACCGCCATGATGTTCACGGTGGTCTCATACCCCTTGTCCATTATCATATTGCAGAGGTCGATGGCCTTATCCACATCCTTGATATAGCAGGCCACGCGTATCATCGAGAACGGCGACTCCGTCTGCTGAACGATATCCTTATCCTCCACGCGGCCGATGTCCACCATGCAGGAAAGTTTCACCTCCGGCGTAATGCCGTCGATGATGCGGCGAACGTCCTCGTCGGCGCAGAAGCGCCATTTGCCGTACACCTTCGGGTCGAACTGCGTTTTCGACGCCTTATACCCTATCTCCATGTAATCCACGCCGGACTCGGCCAGCGCGCGGTAATTCGCGCGTACGAACTCGTCGCTGAACTGCCAATTGTTGATAAGCCCGCCGTCGCGTATGGAACAGTCGAGCACTTTGATCTCTTTGCGGTACATGGAATTTCCTTTTTTATGATGCGTTCATCATGACATTATATTGATACTGTCTTCATAGTATAATACAGGAGAGATTGCGTCAATAGACCACGTCATTGCGAGGAGTATTCGACGAAACAATCTTCCTCACCTCCTGACAACAGTAATATGCACCGTATCCTTCTGCCCATCATCAGACCGTGCCTCAATCGTCACGTCACCCGGGGCCAGCCGCCAGTATACCGTTTTCCCTTCGGCATATCGATTCCCGTTGATATACCACTCTATCTTTTTACGCTCGCAAGCAGCGGCAAGTTCTATCTCCTGCGTACGTCCGTTGATAGCCGCATCGATGCTGAACACATCCTTCTCGCACGGCCGCACGATACGTAGTGCCGTTGCCGGCTCAGCCTCGTCTGCGCGTCCGGTATCGGAAAGCCACGTGGCATATTCCGCGGGCATCGTTACTCTGCCGTTGCTGTGCCAGGTGCAGAGGACGCCGGACACCGTATCCGCATAAAAATATTCAACGATATTTTCCCGGCACTCGGGCTTTGCCCGCATGCCCGAAAGCGTGCAGATGCGCACCGGCGTTATGCCATCCGGCGGCGTCATATCCGCTCTGCCGATATCGATGCCGGCATTATACATCCCTGCGATAATGTCCCTGAAAATAAGTCCCGCTCCCTGCGCGGCGGGCAGCGCATCCATGGACCGGCCGCTGAAATTCCCCGCCCACACCCCGATGGTGTAATTGTGCGTATACCCTGCAATTGTGTTGTCCCGATAGTCCTTCGACGTGCCCGTCTTCACCGCAACGGGGAACGGCATGTTGAGCGCCGAGTGTATGCCGAAACCGGCCGCTTTGTATTTGAATTCGGCGAGTATATGCGTTATCAGGAACGACGTCTCCCGCGAGAACACACGGGTACTCACGCGTTCCGGCGGCAGTATCGTCTTCCCGCTTGACGCGGTGATGCTCCGTATCATGGACGTATCCCGATACATCCCGCTGTTGGCAAACACCGCATACGCACGCGTCAGTTCCATAAGCGACACATCCGCATTGCCGAGCGCAAGTCCGAGACCGTAATGCTCCGGCGCACGGTTTATGGAATCAAAGTGAAGCGCATGCAGCCGGTCATACACCGCGCGAAGTCCGGTCGTGTTGAGGAGCCACACCGCGGGAATATTATACGAACTTCCGAGTGCGAGCGCCGCGCGTACGGGACCGTGAAACCGTTCATCGTAATTACGCGGAAGGTATTTTCCCACGGTCGACGGAAAGCTCCGTTCGGTATCGGGGAGTATGCTGGCTGGTGTTATCACACGATTTTCAAACGCCGTCGCATAAACGAACGGCTTCATCGACGAACCCGGCTGACGTTTCATGAAGACGCCGTTGATCTCTCCCTCCGGCGAATCGAAGTCCGGCGACCCCACGAGCGCGCGCACCTCGAGCGTGCGGTTATCGAGAATAAGCACACTCGCGTCATGGATATGATGCTTCTTCGCCAAATGCGCGATGCGGTCGCGTACGGTATCAACCGCTATCGCCTGCATCTCCGGATCGAGCGTGGTGTAGATGGCGTTCACACTGCCGCCCGCCGTCTTCTTCGCCGCCGCAAAAACCGAGAGTGAAAAATGCTCCGCATTGAAAAGCCGCTCAGCGGTATAACGCGTAACAGAGGCGTTCATCGCATTGCTGTACAATTCCCCGCCAATACGTCCTGCCTTCGCATATCGGGAAAGAATGGCCTTCGCTTTCGCCTCGGCACGCTCCGGGTGATGCCAGGGGTCGGAGATACCCGGCTCACGGATAACTGCGGTTAGAACTGCAAACTCGAACAGTGAACAGTTCCGTATCTCCTTGCGGAAATACATGCGTGCCGCGCGTCCGATGCCGGATGCATTATTGCCCATGCGCACGCTGTTGCAGTATGCGGTAAGCACATCGCTTTTCTTCGAATACGCGGTAAGACGTACGGCCATAAGCATTTCAAATACTTTCGTCACAATGTTATTGCGCCGGATGTTCAGACGGCGCTTGACGTACTGCTGCGGTATCGTGGATGCGCCCTGAACCACGGAGAACGCGCGTACATTCGCGGCAAACGCGCGGGCTATCGCTTTCGCATCGATGCCGCAATGAGCATAGAACGAACGGTCTTCAGAATACATCAACAGATCGATGAATTCATCCGGTATCTGCTCACGGGTGAGCGGTGTGCACAAACCGGTAATGCCCGGTGTGAACTCGGTGAACGGTTTACCATGCCGGTCATAGATGACGACGGCATTGTCAGCCAGTGAAAGAAAATCCTCCGGCAAAGGCAGCGCGATGAATATGATTATCGCTGCGAGGACCGCAATCGGGATGAGCACTGGAAGCAATCGGCGGATATTGATAGGGGTTTCCTTTTTCACCATGTATGATGTGTACGAGTATATTGCAACTTCCGATCACGTCAAGGCCGATCGCTTCGCAGGAGTAGGCTCGATGCCGCGCCTGCTGTACATGTTTTTCAACGGAGGCGCGGATATATATCCGCGCCTCCGGCACCATTACTCACTCGGTCTACTCAGTGACCGGCCTGTACATCGTATCTGCTCAAATCGGTCGCTGAGTAGCGTATTCAGCGTATCGAAGCGGCCACAACCTGAAACCTTCAGCTCCGCTGATCCACAAAATACCGCGACGGCGGCATACCCGTTTCTTTCTTGAACGCCTTTGAAAAATGGTACTCATCATAAAACCCCAGCGCCTCCGCCGTGTCACGCACCGTCGAACCATTCGACAGCATTGCTTTTGCACGCTGCATCCGTATACGGAGAATATAGCGCATCGGCGTGAGACCGTTCTCACGTTTGAAATAATGGGTTATGAATGACGGTGATTTTTTCGAAACATCCGCGAGATCGTTGATCGAGATGGGTGTGTTTAGATGATTCCGGATATGGTCATCGATCTGTTTCAGCCAGGGAAGCATGCGATGACGTAGTATTTCTTTTGACAGGATATACTCGCTCATGTTCTTAAGAAGCGACGCCATGTCTTCCATGTATGCGCGGCTTTTTTTCGGCAGTTTTCCGAATGCCGCATCGCGCCGTCCCGTTTTCCGCTCGGCGGCATCCACAGGCCGCACCTGTCCGAATACGAGCGCGCCGAGATACGTATCCCCGTTATAGAGCGGCACGATCGCCTCATACAGCCCCGCATGGCAGATATAAATATGCGGCGCTTTCGAGCGCTTGGCTGCAGCGAGGTGTTCGGCGTCGCATCGTTCACAGCGGGTGTTGAAATCCTTCCGCAGCCGGTGTCCGCGGCAAAACTGCGATAGCGGCTTGATATCGAAGGCGGCGAGCTCTTCGCCCGTGAGATCGAAAAAAGTTATACGGATGTCGAACAGCCGGTACAGCGTCCGGAGGATGTCGTTAAGCGCCGACGTTTCGATGATATATTTGACCGACATACTGCCGGATTATACATCTTTCCTGCCGATATCGCCATTCACGGAAGGCTGCGCCGTAAGCATTATAGTATCATGAAAAAAACAACATTCGCACTCTATTTCGGCAACCGGGGGTTCTTCCCCGAACAGCTTATCGCCGCGGCCCGGGCTGAACTCTCCGCACGCATCGGCGCACTCGGATATGAAACACGCATGATGGCGGCCGACGCAACAAGATTCGGTGCAATCGAGACGCCGCAGGAAGGACGCCTATTCGCGCGTTTTCTCGCCGAAAACAAAAGCGCCGTGGACGGGGTGATAATATGCCTGCCGAATTTCGGCGATGAGCGCGGGGCCGTTGAAGCAGTGCGCGATGCCGGTGTGCCCGTCATGGTGATGGCGTATCCGGATTCACTCGATAAGATGGATTTTCAGTCGCGGCGTGACGCGTTCTGCGGCAAGCTCTCGGTCATGGACATGCTCCGTCAGTACCGCATACCGTACACCGCGTTCGAATCGCATGTCGTTCATCCGTCGTCGGATGAGTTCGCGCGGGAGATCCATATATTCGCCGGCGTCTGCCGCGTGGTGAACGGCATGCGTCGTATGACCGTGGGCGCGGTGGGCGCCCGTGTCAGCGCGTTCAAGACCGTACGCTGGGATGAAGTAACGCTTCAGAAATACGGCATCACCACGGAATCGATTGACCTCTCGGAAGTGTTTCAGCGCATGCGGTCGGTCGATACTGCGTCAGAAGCATACCGCACACGGTTCACGCGTGTATCAGGATATGCTGACCTCTCGGCGGTTCCGGCGGCTAAAGTGGAACAGTTCACGCGCCTCAGCGTCGCGCTTGACGATATCATCGCGGAATATTCGCTCGACTCGGTGGCGCTCCGCTGCTGGCTTGAGATGCAGAAAGAGATAGGCATAGCACCCTGCATGATAATCGGCGAGATGAATGACCGCGGCATACCCACGGCATGCGAAACCGATGTGGGTAATGCCGTTGCCATGCGGTCGCTCACGCTCGCGTCGGGCCTGCCGTCAACCTGTCTCGATTGGAACAACAATTACGGCGACGAAAAAAACAAATGCATACTCTTCCACTGCGGTCCGGTGCCCGCGTCGCTCATGACTGGCATTGGCGTTGTCGTCGATCATCCCATGTTCGCAAAATCGCTCGGCGCGGGAAACGGTTTCGGCCCGAACACCGGACGCATCAAACCCATGCCGATGACGTTTGCGAGCACCAAGACCGAGGACGGTGTGCTCTCCTATTATCTCGGCGAAGGACGCTTCACTGACGACCCAATCGCAAAAGAATTCTTCGGCTGCGGCGGTGTTGCCGAGATAAACGGACTTCCCCGCGCACTGTTTCATATCGGCAAAGAGGGATACCGCCATCATGTGAGCGTCACACCGTCGCATTCCGCAGAAGCGGTGCGCGAGGCGTTCAGCACCTATCTCAACTACACGCGGACCGATCTATGCCGCTCATAACCGGAAGAGCCGATGTGTTCGCCGTCTACGCGCGGGCTGCAGAGAACAAATGGGTGATACCCTGCTTCTGCAGCGAGAATCTCACCACGACGGAGGCCATACTCGCGGCAGCAGCCGAACACGGTGAAGCAGTCGGTATTCCCGATCTTCCCGTTTCCATAGCGATAACGAATCAGTATGCGCACCGCACGCAGTCGGCATACTACACGCATACGCGCCGCTGGGATATCGGCCTTGCGCTTTTTAGGAACGATCTCGACGTGCTTACCGGTGCTGGATCTCCGTATCATGACATAACAACGCTGGTGCATCTTGACCACGCGCAGCACGATGCCGACAGCGCGCTTTTCAACGACGGTTTATCGCGCTATTCTTCCATAATGTACGATGCGTCGTCGGTGTCGTTTGATGAGAACATACAACTTACACGTGCGTTCATGGAACGCTTCGGTGATATCATCGTCGTCGAAGGCGCCTGTGATGAAATAATCGACGCCGTTGGCACGCCGGGAAATGCGCTTACATCTCCCGAACACGCCGAACGATATGCCCGCGAGACGGGAGTAGACTTTATGGTGGCGAACCTCGGCACCGAGCATCGGGCAAGCGCGGCGACACTCCGCTATGACGACGCTCGTGCGCGTGAGATATCCGCCAAAGTGGGACCGAAAATAGTGCTGCATGGCGCATCATCAGTACCTGCGGCACGCATCGCCGGACTCTATAACGACGGCGTCTGCAAAGTGAATATCTGGACCGTGCTTGAACGCGACAGCGCACCGGCACTTATGACTGCGATGAAGGAGAACGAAGAACGTATCGCCGGAGCAAAACCCGATATCGGTTTCTACACGACCACCTGGCGTCAGAGCATTCTGTTCCACAGCATGAAAGACATCGTGCGCCGTTATCTGTCGCTCTGGTACCGGAAAGCGTCATGAGTTATCTCGGGCTCGATATCGGGACCACCGGCTGCAAGGCCGTCGCTTTCTCCGATGCCGGTGTCGAGATATCGCGGGCGTACATCGAATACGGCTTACTGTCACCCGCGCCGGGATATGCCGAACTTGACGCTGATGCAGTTGCTTCGTCCTGTCTATCAGTCATCAAACAGGCCGCCTCCGCTTCCGGCAGAGACCCGGTGAACGCATTGTCGATATCATCGCAGGGTGAGGCGTTCGTTCCCGTGGACGGCAGCAACATGCCGCTGATGAACGCCATGGTATCGTCCGATTCGCGCGCGCGTACCGTCATGGAAAACTATCTTCTGCATTTCAGTGCCGACGATCTGTACCGGAAAACCGGACACACGGCGCATCCTATGTTCAGTCTCTTCAAACTCGCGTGGCTTCGCGAACATGAACCGGAACTCATGAGCCGCGCGGCGCATTTCTACTGCTTTGAAGACTTCATCCACACAAAACTCGGCATAACCCCTGCGATAGGGTTTCCGCTTGCGGCGCGCACCATGCTCTTCAACTCCTCCACGTGCGCATGGGACGCATCGATACTCGATTCCATCGGGCTTACACCGGAAAAATTGGCGAGGCCGCTACCTTCGGGTACTGTCGCCGGAGTCATTCCGGATGCGATAGCATTATCGCTCAATCTTGCTCCCGGCTGTATCATCGCCGCGGGCGCTCATGATCAGCCGTGCGGTGCGCTCGGTGTCGGCGCCGTTGACGAGGGAATTGCGGCATATTCCGCGGGCACCGTGGAATGCATCACGCCGGTATTCAATACGCGGGTGATGTCACCGGCACTCGAACAGGCGAATCTCGCCACATATGCGCATGCGGTTACGGGAAAATACGTGAGCGTTGCGTTCTCGCTTACCGGCGGCAACATCATCAAATGGTTCCGCGATGAATTCGGCGAACGTGAACGCGCGGCTGCCGCTCAAACAAAAACCGACGTCTACGATGCGCTTCTTGCCGCCATGCCGGACGAGCCCACATCGCTCATGTCGCTTCCGTATTTCACGCCGTCGGGAACACCTCACTTCGATATCGACACACCGGGATGCATCACGGGTCTTCGCCTCTCCACGCATCGCGGCGAGATATTAAAATGCCTCATCGAAGGCGTGGGCTATGAGATGCGGCATAATCTCGACCTGCTTGCGGCGGCGGGTGTTGCCGTCACTGAACTCCGCATGACCGGCGGCGGATCGAAAAACCGGCGGCTGGTGCAGTTGAAGGCTGATATTCTCGGATGTCCGGTATACCGCATGGGGATGTCCGAAGGCGGCGCACGCGGTGCGGCAATCCTTGCGATGAGCGCTCATACGGGCGGAAACATCCGAGCGATATCGAAGTCATGGATACTGCCGGGTGAACATATCGAACCGCGGCGAAAAGCATCCGACCGATACGCCGAACGTATGGCGGAATACCGGTCATTATATACGATGATGAAAACGCTCTCTGCGTGCAGATAAAAGTCATATATTCCTTGACAGCACATAACATTTGTACTATATTGTAAATATAGGCCACCAAATGCTAATATATGCTAACATAGGCAGATAACATGACGAAGATCGATTCATCGGCATCAGAATATATGAAGATACGCCGCTATATGTTCAATCTGATTCAGAAATCAGACGGCGAAATGGTGCAGGTTCCTACTATATTAGAGCTTGCCGCCAAATTCAATGTCAGCCGCCCGACCGTGAGCAAGGCGCTGAAAGCACTCACTGAAGAAGGATATATCATCGGTAAACCCGGTATAGGTTCTTTCACCAACCCTGCGCGCACCGCTGCCGCGTTCTCGCTGAAGCATCTTCCCGTTGTGGGCATCATCATCGCGGATGGAATGCTCGTGCATTATGAGCAGTTCCTCGCCGGCATACTCGGCAACCTGATGCTTGCAATCGTCCGCATTCCGGCCGTTGTCCATCTGATAAACCTCACCTCATCCAAACCGTCCACGATGGTCCGCGAGATAATGAACGAAGATCTCGATGCCCTCGTGTGGTACGGCGGAAAGCCCGACAAGTCGGGGATTCTCGAACCGCTGCGTCAGGCAGGGGTAACGGTTGTCACGTCGGACAATATCGGCGTTTCATCCGACGATGTATCCTTCGATTATGAAACGCTCGGATACGAATGCGGAAAGCTCCTGATAGCCGAGGGCCGGAGAAATCCGGTGTTCCTCATCGCGGCATATCCGTGGGACAGGCCCGTCGCCGGGATCAGAAAAGCGTTCAGTGAGGCGGGGCTCCCGCTCAACGAGAATCTGTTCCTGAAAAATTATCTCACCGCGTATGATGACCTCCGGAAAATACTGTCGCTCGGCATGCCCGTTGATGCGATTGTCAATGCGGCGTCAAGTTCATATGAATTGCGGAAAATACTCGCCGAGTTCTCGGTTGATACCGGGTCCGCATGCCGGTTGATACAGGCGTCATGCTCCGATGTTAACACCCCCGACGACATCATTTATGACTATCCGTTCGATCAGCACGCAGCGCAGGTATGTTCGCTTTTAAAAAGTCATCTTTCCGGAAACACGGCCGGGGCTACCGGCTGTCTGAAAACAAAAATTACCATCCGTCAAAGGCCGTAACGCGTCGAGCACAGCCTGTAAGGAGCTCCCCATGATCCGTATCGTACTTTGTTTCATTGCCTGTTGTCTTCTGGCCTACGCAGCCGAACCGGCCGGACCGGTGTTCTATGCGCCCTTCGAAAAAATCG
This sequence comes from Spirochaetota bacterium, assembly GCA_016214035.1. Lineage (GTDB taxonomy): Bacteria > Spirochaetota > Brachyspiria > Brachyspirales > JACRPF01 > JACRPF01. Next base: position 419,102 of record JACRPF010000020.1, read on the forward strand.
ACCCCGAGCTCCCCGCCGATGTCCGGGCGGTGACCAACGGCTCCTGCAGGCTCGTGCCCGGACTTCGCGGACAGGGCGTTGCGGTCGATGCCGGAGCTTCCCTGACATATCCGGTTGATTATAACGAAGCGCAGGGAACAATATCCTTCTGGATGCGCCCCGAATGGCGGCACAATGATTCGAACAGTTTCACGTTTTTCAGCATCCCGCTCCCGGGCGGATATTTCGACTGTTACCGCGCGTTCTGGAATCAATACCGTTTCATTCAATTCCGTCTCGTGCGCGACAAGGAAAAAATAATCGACAGGCAGTTCACCGGCGAACTTACACCCAATACCTGGCACTGCTTCACGCTCACCTGGAACCGCGACAGCGGGATGAAGCTCTACATCGACGGCAAACCGGCGGCGGTGGTTGAAAAGACATGGAGTACGGAAGGCCGCGGAATAAAACCGCTGACAATAAGTCATCGAACCGGCGTCGGCGGCGTCATGGATGATCTCACGATGTGGGACCGTGAACTTACGGTGAACGAAATTGAACGGCTGTCATCAAGTCTCGATTTCGCGTCCGCCCCGGCAGCGGCAGCATCACCGCTTCCCGCGCCGCTCTGGCGTATCGACTTCAACGATACGCTGAACGCGGCAGCCGTCGGCAAGACCATCACGGCCGACGCTGGTGTGCGTATCACGTTCGTCGACGGTATCGACGGCAGCGCCGGCATGATAAAAAAATGGGCGTACGACCAGAAAGCAAGCCTTTCCTATTCCGGCGTAGAGCTTGCTCCCCGCAGCACACTGCGGTTCTGCATCAAGCCGATGTGGAGTGAAACTGCACCGCGCTACGAGCTGTTCAATCTGGTGCGGCAGGATGCTGCCGTGGAATGCTACAAAGACCTGGGCAGCAAACTAGTGCTCAGGATGCGTATGGGCGCGGTGAGCGATGTACTTGAGATAGACAATTGCCTCGTCAATCAGGAGTGGAACCGGGTGCTCATCCGCTGGGACGTTGATGTGAAACGTTTCGGGCTCGTGGTGAACGAAAAGCCTTTCAACGCGCAATTCAGAAATATCACATCTCCCGATGTCTTTTCCGGGCAGAACTTCACCGCATGGGTGGGGTCAAAAATCAAAAACAATTTCCAGAGCGAATCTGCCGATGCCGCATTCGATCTTGTGGCGCTGTTCCCCGCAACACTGCCGACTGGCGAAGCCGCTGCGTTCTTCCGCACGTCCGACGACACCTCGGGCCTTGTCACGGTTGCAGTCCCTTCGTCGTCACAAGGTGCGCAGGTACCGGTCACGGGTCCGCTGAACGCCTACGGCGGGGATGTCGCTTTCTTTCATCGTGCCGGTATTACGGGCGCAGCACCGCTCTCAGCCGATCGCCGGGGGACAGCTCTGGTATGGCGCATGGCGCTCAACTTCGCCACGAACGAATCACGCTCACTGGCGATGCGATTCACCACGCGCGGACTTGCGGTCAGCGCGGGATACGATCCGGCGACCGGTATCGCCGACATTCTCTGCGAGGGCGCCGGAAAATCATTCAAACTCAAAACACTCTATCCGTTGTCAGCCGGCGATATAACCACGCTTGCGCTTACGTGGGACGATACTGACGCGCGGTTGTGGGCGGGTGCCGTTCCGCAAAGCCGCATCGCACACGGCGGGCTTGTTCCCGGCGACATGGAAACGGTGCGTTATCAGGGCGGGAAAACGAGACTGCTCGAAGCCGCTCTTGTCGGCCGTCTCCTCGACCATACGGAACTCATTGCGCTTGAGAACGCTTGGGCAGAGCGAGAGACGCCGGCATCCGCGCTCACACGCGATGAAGCAACATGGTGGTCGTCCGACGGCGCCACGGTAAGGACCACCGCCAGCAGAAACAGCATGCTCCTCAACAGCATCTGGCGCTGGCAGCCCGCGTCGCGTCCGCTGGCGTTTCCCTCGGACGGAGATACGCGTTATTACGGCAGCATACCGGGCCGCTGGCTCAACGTGCAGTCGTCGCCGAAATTCTCCATCCGCGACGGATCGGGCAAGGTCATCACCGACATACAGAACCGAAATCTGAAGACCATACGCACCGGCTGGTACGGCCGCAGCGTCACCATTCCCGATGCGGGACGCGCATACATCCGTATCCCGTATGTGGGGGCCACGTGCGCCCGTTTCTTCGTGAACGGTATTCTGGTCGACACGTATGCCATGGAAAACACCTATGAGCAGGGAATAAAGAGCGACCGCTATATCGATGTGAGCCGTTTCGCCGGGCGTTCATGCCGCATCGACGTCGAGCTCTATTTCGAGAACGAAAAATTCATCGGCGGCGTATCGCTTCTGGAACCGGAACTCATGCGTAACACTTCCGGCGTGTTCACCGCTGCAGCACTCGCGCGCACGTCGGTGAACGCCGGGCGTTTGGATATTTCCGGCACGCTCCTCAACCACGAAGGACGGCGCGGCGCGGTATCCATAGATGCCGTGGTGCGTGACCGTGCAACCGGAGCGACCGTGAAGACACTCCCGCAGGTCAAACTTGAACTTTCCGGCGGCAGAGAGGAGTCATGGCGGCTTACGGCCCCGTGGAACGATGCCGCACTCTGGAGTCCGGACCGCCCGCAGCTCTATACATTCACCGTGCGCATCAAAGACGCGTCAGGCGCTCTGCTCGACGAAGACTACGCACGCGCGTTCGGATTCCGCGACTTCGCGTTCGGAACGAACTGCTTTCTGCTCAACGGAAAAAAGACGCATCTCTTCTACAACAGCGGCGTGGGCGACACCTTCGGCATACGCTACGACGGCGACACCTCCATCCCCGGCCGCGCCCGCACGATAGTGGCGGCCATCAAGGCAACCGGATATAACTCGCTGCTCGTCGAGAATATATACAACAAGGATCTGACCGAATGGTACAAGGGCAAATCACCCATCTGGCAGGACGAGATCCTCACCGCCTGTGACGAGCTCGGCATGATGGCGATAATGCTCGTCCCGGAGTACGACGAGTTCACGGTGGATGCGGAATACCGCGAGACCTCGCGGCGTATACTCGCCTGGCTGGGCAATCATCCGTCGCTCATCATGTATCTCAACGATTTCAACAAGACGCACTATGCGCTCAACCAGCATCCGTCGATGGTGAACAATTATTCATATATGCCGCGGAAGGAAGCGACGCGCCGCAACATTCTGAAAGGCGACGCAATCTGGAACGACATCGATCCTACCCGCCGGATCTTCCACAATGCCGGCGGCAATCTCACCAGTCTTTACACCACCATGCATTATATGTCCTTCGGTCTTCCGCTGCAGGAGCGTGAGGACTGGCCCTCGCAGTGGCTGCGCACCAATCTGTTCATGGATTCGGAGACGGGCTTTCCGTATCCCGGACAGTTCCTCGATTTCGATCAGCCCAATTCGCATCAGGCAAAGTTCCTGCTCAGCGAACACGCGGCACGCTTCATGGGGGAACAGGCGTACACACACGCCACCGAGGAATACGGCAAGCTCTCGGGACTTTTCTGCAGCATGTGGTCGACGAACGATGATATTAAAGCCGACTTCCTTACTGTAAAAGCAACGATAGCTTCGAACCATATACGCGCCTGGCGCGGGTATGACACCTCGGGCATCGGTATATTCGCGGAGAATGCCGCGAGCTTTTACAAGACCGGTCCCCGCGGCTGGTTCTGGTCAAACGACATACGCTATCCCAACCCCAAAGCACCGGGCATTAAACCCGACGCCATCTATTACGATGCGCGGTTTGAGAGCGTCGAACGCCCGAGTTCCTATCAGGCGGTGCTCGCGTCGGTACTGGCGCCGGTGAAAGTCTGGATAATCCACGACACAAATCAGTGGAACGCGAAAGATCACGCCTATTATACCGGTGAGCAGATACGCAAACAGGCGATGGTGCTCAACGACCGCAGTGTCCCGCTTGCCGCGCGGATAACGGTACGCGCCACCGGTGACGGGGCGCCATCCTTCTCATGGCAGACGAATGTGAACGTACCGCCGGGCGGACAGCAGCGCATCTCGTTTATGTTCACCGCGCCCTCGACAGACCGGAAGATCCGTTTCCGGCTGGACGCACATATCGAGTCGACGGAGGCGGGTTCGAACACCGACAGCATAATGCTCGAGGTGTTCCCGCGCGAAGCGGCGCCGAAGCTTGACGGCGTGGGTCTCTACGATACCCGCGGATACACGTCACGGCTGCTCGATACCGCGGGGATACCGTATCGCAGGGTTGGTACCGCGGACGATGCGAAGGGTTTGAAAATCCTCATCGTCGGACGCGAAACCCTCGGCCCCATGGCCGATGGACTCCTTGATGAGATAGAGTCGCGCGGCATGCTCGAGGGGCTGACGCTTCTCATCTTCGAACAGAAGACATGCAATCTCGGCAATCTGCTCTTCGAGGAGGAACGGCAGCGGCGCGTATTCCCGAAGCAGACCGCGCATCCCGTGCTGCGCGGTCTCGACGAACTCGACCTGCGCGATTGGCGCGGCGGCAGTGACCTCGCGTCGATCAATGAGAAGGCCGACATCAAGCGCGATGAGAACTCACCGCATTATCCGCTGTATAAATATACCTGCGGATCGAGCGGTATCGTCTCAAGTTATGTGGTGCGCATTCCGCCGGGCGGCGGATGGATGCCGATACTGTCGTGCGGATTCGATCTGGTGAACAGCCCGCTTATCGAGCGCCGCGGACGCGGCAGGGTTGTGCTCTGCCAGCTCGACGTGACCCGGCGTTACGGAACCGATCCCGCCGCAACCCGTCTTGTCAACAATATGTTCGCCTGGCTCAACAGCACTCCGCCGGCCGGCACATCCCGCACCGCGATATACGATCCCGGCAGGCGCGTGCAGGACGTCATCGAAAACGGACAGCTGAAACGGATATCCTCCCTCAGTGATATTTCCGGATATGATACGGTGTTCTGCTGTCAGTCGCCCGCAGCCGAACTTGAGGCGGCGCGTAGTTCTATTGCGGCATTCGTTTCGGCCGGCGGAACGTTCCTTTGGCAGGGCCGTACGCCGGACGGACGCCTTGACTGGGCGCCCGTTGACGTGAACGCCGAGACGCGCCGCGTATTCCGCGGACAGATAACCGATACTGCCGCAGGATCTTTGTTCACCGGTCTCGGCAACAGCGACTTCAATTTCAGAAAAGTCACCAACGTGAGCGTCTTTCATGCGGATGGCGCACGGGCGATAAGCGACCCGCCGCTGGCGATAGAACTCAGTCACGGCAAAGGACGCATGGTGTTCATCGGCATTTCCATCGAGGACTTGGCCGTGACAACGGTACCCAAGGGCGAGGATTATGTATCGTTCATCGACCGCTTTACCGCGCTCAAACCCCTGCGTATGGTGAACACCGTGATGGCCAACTGCGGCGCACCGCTCGGGCAGCGGCTCTTCGGCCTGAAACGCTATCTGAATAACCGGTTGAGCGCGCTCGATACCGAACTGGGCATAGACAGCTGGCGTTTCCGCATCGACCCCGAGGACGAAGGCATGAAAGCCGGCTGGCACACACTGAACGCGGGTGACGGATGGGCGCCCATCGAAACAGGCGTAAGCTGGGAATCGCAGGGTTATACCATGACCAACAGAAATCTCGTCTACACCAGAGACAAGGCGGCAAATAACAAACATCACTATGACGGCGTCGCCTGGTATCGTGCGGAATTCTTCCTTCCCGAAAGCGCCCGCGGATTTGCGCAGTTCCAGCTTCTGCCCGGCATCATCGACGATTTCGACGAGACATTCGTCAACGGAACCGCCATCGGCTCCACCGGCAAGGACACCCCGCGCTGGTGGACGGTCGAACGTTCATATGCGGTATCAAAAGACCTTTTAAAATTCGGGCAGAGCAATGTGATCACCATACGGGTATATGACCAGTACGGCGACGGTCTGGTGAAAGGCCCGGTGCGTCTGGCTATCAAGGCCGAGGGCGGCATGTCCATGGAACCATCGCTGTATCCCGGCGATTATCCCCGCTACGATGTGAACGCGTTCCACAACTGGTAGCGGATTTATATCCATGGCTGGGCAGCGGCATATCCTGCGGTATACACATTCTGCTGAAAGTAACAGCACTGTTGAAGGGATAATTCTGCGCCGCATTCTATTACTGAGAGTATAATACCACCAATCCACCATGTTAATCAGTTCTTTTCTGTTTTATTATCTCACGGGTTACCGCATTTATTTAAACTCAAGGATTGCAAATTGGGAACGGTTTCTATAATTATCAGCCGTCCCGCTCCAAACAAGTTCGGTTTTTCGGGATTTACCATCAGAATCATCAATGGACAGATCGAAGCCCATTTTCATCCCCTTGGCGATCTTGAATCCAATGACGCCGTCGAACTTCAGGCTGATACTCAATTCGTGACCATTTTGAAGTTCTGTCGTGACAGCCTCGATCTTTCCAGGGAAGCCGTTCGCATTGACTTTTACGTCGCCTTCGCGCCATGCGGCAACTTCGATCTTGTACGTTGTGTCGGCATAATCAGGATATTTTGCGCCGGCCTGCATCGGAACGGCGTCGAGGTATAGTTGCACCGCATCCTCATTCCATATCTCTTTAGCAGGCTCACTGCGCTTATCGTCATTAACCCTGACTTTGAGATGCACCGTATTCCCTTCGTATTTCACAGCGAACGATGCCGAGAGATCTTCAGGCAAAGGCTGCTTGCCGATAACGCACTTTTCAATGGGTATAAAAGCGCTGGGCTTACCCGCTGCGATAGAAAGATGCCTGACTTTCACAGGTGTTTCTTCACGAGTAAAATATTTTTCGGCTCCGGAGATGTCCACATGCAGCGTATCGCCCGGGTTTTTAACGGGGACTTCTATTTCTTTCAGCGCCATCGGAGCAAACGCACCGACTTCCGACTTATCTGCACTATTTATAATGAGCGTGGCATTCTCAATACTTTTCCCTGATATGTTTCGTATGCTAAATAACATGTGAGCGGTGTCTTCAAGGAACAGACATCGCTCAATAGAGAACGGTTTTGCGCCGCTCACAACAGCGTTTTCAATCAACGCCTTGACGGCGGCAGTATTTTTGTTTTTCCATTTGAGATAGTATGGCGCTATATCAATCGCCAACGGCTGCCCATTGAATGGAAGCTTATTTCCAAAAATATCGAACAGTTCGATATCGATTGCGCTTTTGGGTAATTGCATCTGTAATTCACCGTTACGATTTGCATAATTCCAAAACGCCGCAATCGAGTGTCCGTCTTTCTCGAAGGCATAGCATATCGCGCTGTCGAACCAGCGCCATTTTCCGATCGGTTTAGCCCCTTCGAAGAACCTGGCGAGCGCGTTGTATGCCACGTAGTTCGCTGATGGCAGGGGCTGCATGGCGATTATTTTCGGGTTCCGGTTTTTAAATTCCGGCGTCAGCATGTCCTTCCAGACGGTGTATTCCTCGACTGGCATTGTCTGCGCAACGCCTTCCCCTATGTCGGTTATGAACTTTCGCACCGCATGATGCGCCTTGTAGAGCGGTAAATCCTCATTGACCGTGCCATAGATCCAGAAGTTTTCACTGTTCCAGAGCGGCAGCTCCGGCCTGTTGTATTTGGCGAAGAGGGCCTTGATGTCGGCTATCTGTCTGTCTGCCGGCGTTTTTGACGAAAGCTCCCTGGCAAAATATGGGTGCCAGGATGCAATGTCGGCGTATTTCATCCCGTCGAGTTTAAAACATTCATCAAAAAACCGTTCCACATTGCCGCCCAAATCTCCCGTCGAACAAAAACCTACGATTTTAGCGTTGCTGTCCGCTGTGCGAATTTCTTCACTGGCCGCTTTCAGAAATTTGATATAAATATCCGGCGAGGGACAGATTAGATTCGGCTCGTTGAATATTTCGTAATGGTTCAGTCTTCCCTTGAAGTGCTTCGCGACAGCGCTTACGAACATCCTCCATTTCGCCTCAGGTACTATTCGACTGTTGATAACATTTTTGTAGTCACCGATGCCCTGAATCTGTTCGCTGTTGCGTTTCATCTCTCTCATCCATTCGGGTTCTTGGAATTCCCAGGGGGGAGGAGTTTCCTTGAAATTCAATCCGGGATCAATAACAGGAAGGACACATATTCCATGGCGCGCGAAGATGTTTATACCCGCATCGGTATGCCTGAAGTCATACTTACCGTTTTCAGACTCAATAGCCCCCCACGTGAACCATTGGGTTCCACACCAGTCGCGAAGCAGGCGGCAGCCCATCATCTTGAGACGCTCGGCATAATCATCAGGGCTGCAATCAATGGCTCTATAGCTTGAGTTTTTTGTCGTCAAATTCTTACCGTAGACATACACGCTGGGCCCGTTGAAGCCGATGCAAGGAGTCTTATCCAGATCGATAGTTTTACATTCGTAAGGGCCCAGTACGCCTACGCAGGAAGCCTGCGAACGGAATTTCATGCCTGGAGTTGAAGACGCTATCAGCTTCGCGTCTAGAATATAAGAGCCGTACGCCGTCATTGTCATGTCGAATTGAATCTCCTTGACCTCGTCGGCTTTCATTTTAAGGGCAAGGCTCTTCGTGAACGCTGCTTTACCGCTGTAGTCATCCGTCGCGAAAACGGAGATTGTTGTTTCCACATCATTTTTCGAATTGTTAACGGCTTTCAGGACGCAGGGTATTATCGCATTGCCATCCTGCGAGATTATGAAGTTGCTCTTCGGAATGCAGGCTGCTTCCACTCCATCGCCCGGCGCGTAGGGCTTTTCATTGCCCTGATCAAGCTGGATGTCATCTATCCAGACAGCAGCTGTTGAAGCGAGTGGTTCAGCGCCTGTTGTCACCCAGAGGATGTAGGGGTTAAAGGCCGCGCTTTGCTTCGTCTCAAAAGAGAAGCTGTAGCGTTTCCATTCCGTCGATGCTGAAAAAGTGTGTCCACCGCCTGCCCACGAAGGATGGGCCTGCGCTGTGGCTGACAGGAAGCTCGTGTTAACCGGCGTGTTTGGCTGTTCAGATTTTAACCAAAGAGAGAGCGTGTATTTTGTTCCGGGCTGCAGGTGGAATTCGTGCGGATAGAGACGCGCTTCATCGCCATGACGGGATGTCAGCTTCATGGAGTGTTTGCCGGACGCATACGTCGATCCATCAATTTCTGCGCCTTCGTATTTCATTTCGGGATTCCTGGGCATATACAGATATTTCATTGAGGCGTAACCCGCATTGCCCAGTTCGAAACCGGAGTTAAATATCAAGTTGCCTTGTGAGGGAGGCTTCGGCTTATCGGCAAGATCCCAAAGTTTTGCTGCGCCGAAGAATAGAGTCGACGGCGCACCATGTCCCGCCAGCATCATACGCGGCAGCGCAAGCAGGCCGGATATGTCTTTCTTTGTCGTGAAGACGAAGCTTATTGTTTTCCACTCCTTGCTTGTCTCAAAAGTGGCCTGGGCATTCGGAATTGGGGTCCAGGGTGAGTCGGCAAGAGCCGCGACCATGGAAATCGTTCCTGGTTCCGTCGCCTTGCAGAGCATCGAAAATTCATAGGCATGTTCGGCTTTCAGGCCGCCTGCAAAGTGAAAATTTAACTGCACGTCCCACGGGTTTCCTCCGCGCTTGAGTTCCTTCATCGATATTTCAATGACCTTTTCGCCATTCGGTGCCACCAGCGTCGAATTAGTATGCATCGATGCTTCGTTCCCGCTGGCGGCATAGAATATCGGCGCTTTACCCGTCGAGCCGTCCCAGGTGTTTAAAGGTTCACCGGCAGTTACCGCGGCAGATGATACGAGAAAGATGCAGAACGAGATGATGGCTGCTTCACAATGATGCTTTTTCATATGCGACATAGGTTGTACTCCTATTGGTTTAATTCGAACCGGGACGTGAGCAAATAATACTTCTCATGAAGAAATCTTCTTATTTGAAATATCCCGAACTGTCTGTCCAGGATTAATTTCAATTTCTACGAGCTTTGAGAAGCGGCCGCTGCGATCATTTTTTACAAGACGCACGTCAAACCATTCCAGTATTTCTTTTTTTACTGGCGAATCGATATCGAAATAGGTTGGTTCAAGTCCGTCGAAGAACCTAGAATCACTATCGCCGTAGCAAAGGAATGAGAAATCATTAGGAATAGAGAAACCCGCCGTTCGCAATGCGTGCGTCGCGTACGGAGCAACCTCCGCAAGTGCATATAGTGCCGTGAATTCTCTGATCTTCTTTCCACCGTTCTTTAACGCCGCTTCGAATTCGGCGAGAGTCATCGTTTCGGCGCGATGTTTTTGCCCGCCCGCTGCGGCACAAAATTCATCCATGCATTCGCAGTAGCGGGAATGCGTTGAGTATTTTCCGGTCATTTCCTCTGCATGCGTCTTTCCGAAGTTGTGAATCAGCAACACAGAGCGGTGTCCGCGGGAAAAGAGGAATTTCGCCAATGTTGCACCTCTGTCCGACTTATCGGCGGCTACGTAGTCAAAATCCTGTCCAAAGCGTCCATCTTCGATATTGACGGATAAAGTGGGAATTCCATGTGCCGCGAGATGCGTTATATGTTTAACCGGATTTTTGTCGTAATGCATCCAGATCACGGCATCCACACCGCTCCTGACCATTTCAAGAAAACGTTCCGGCGAATCAGTTTCCGGCAAATACAATGTTTCAAAGCGCATTCCGGACAAGATCGCACATTTCGCCAAAAGCGGAGCGAAGGGTTCGGTTGAGTGCCTTCCATTTCCAACGAGGAGTCCGACTATTGGAAAATATCGAGAGACTTTGTCTATTGCGGAGCGATTGATAAATGTCCCCATGCCGCGTTTCGGAATGAGAAACTTGTCTTTAACAAGACCTTTGATAGCTCCGCGCACGGTCACCCGGCTAACCTTGAAAAGACGGGCCAGCTCGTTCTCCGGCGGAATTTGCAAGTCCTTATCACCGGCTTTATCAATGAGGTTGTAGAGATGTTGTCTGACACGCATGTATTCTGGTTTATTCATTTTGCCACCAATTATAATACATTATAAACATGTATATAATACATCATAAACATGTTAAAGTCAAATGTACTACAGTATTTTCGAATTCGCTTAGAAAATGGCAGAAATGCACGCTCGGTAATCTTCTATTGATTAATCTGCATCCGCTTTTGCAGCAATTACTTTTGCAGGATTACATGCGCCTCCGCTTGTCTTTTCGCCGAATTGTATTATAATCTACCTAGTAGGAAGGTAGGAATGATAACGGTTTCCTGCCTTCCGCAAGGAAATCATCATGATAAGTACGGCAACCAAGACCATTCAGTTGAAAGAGATAATACTCGGTTTGATAAAGAACGGCATGTACAAACCCGGGGACGCACTGCCGTCGATACAGGATTTCTGCAAGAAATACGGTCTGAGCAAGCACACCGTATCGCAAACGCTCTCCAATCTCAATGAACTGGGAGTAATCGAAACGTCGGCCGGAAAAACCACACGGGTGAGAATGAACGGTCCGGTACCGGAGATCGGTCTCTTCTATGCAGGCCGGACCCCTTTGCTGCGCCAACCTTTCTGGAGCGAGGCCCATCGCGGTATTTTGAGCGTACTTTCCACCCGGCAGGTGAAAATCAGGGAATACAACCTTGGCGGGATGCCGCCTGATTCCATCGACCTTGCACAATGCCGCGGCGCTCTCATCCTGGGAAATCCGAAAGATGAAGTGATCGGTCATTTTGAAAGAAATGCAGTGACATATGTAAGCGTCTATCATACACCGCCGAGGGGACATGCGGGAATACGGTGTGATATTAAAAAAGCCGTTGCGGCGATGATGCGCCGCTTTGCCGCCAAAGGCGCTTCAAACATAGTCTACATCGACCGTTTTACCAGGGAGAGCGGTCAGGAACTTGACGCGGAAAAATATGCGTGCGTGACGAACGCCGCCGCAGAAGAGAATATAGGCTGTACGTATATCCACTCCAAAGACACTGTGGCCGAGGCATATCGCGCCGCGGTACAGGTGCTGAAGAAAGACCGGGTACAGGGGATAGTCCTGTCAAGCGACGTTCTGGCGCAGGGCGTATACCGCGCGGCATACGACTGCGGACTGAAAATACCGGAGGACGTACACGTTGCCGGTTTCGACAACCTCGAGGTGTCTGAATATATGATTCCATCACTCAGCACCATCGACCTTCACCGATACGAAGTAGGGGCACAGGCGGCGGAGGAGTTGATGAAAACCGTCTCAGGTGAACAACCCCGCGCTGCCGTCGAGTCGGTTGAGGCAACGCTGCTGGTGCGCGATTCACTATAATTCGCGGTCGAGGATATCATATGAAAAAGGAATTCATTATGTGCATGCTACTGCTTCATACCGCCGTAACCGCTTTCGCTGAGCATACAACCGGACCTGCGCCGGCTGAAACGCCGCTGTTCAGTTTCGGATGCATTGCGGACATTCAGTATGCCGACAAAGAGGCCGCTGACGGCCGGCGGTACAGCGAAGGCAGACAGAAGCTCGCATACGCAATTGAGCAGTTGAACGGCAGACCGCTTGCATGCGTTGTCAACCTCGGCGATCTTTCTGACGGCATAAAAAAAGAGGATACCGCGGCGGTACTCGACGTTTATAAAAGCCTGAAACACCGCATCATCCACGTGGCGGGCAATCACGACATGGTGCTGAACCGTGAAAGCGAACTGAAGGAAACGCTCGGCCTTGCGAGCCTCAACTACACCATCGACATCATGGAGTTCCGCTTCGTGGTCATCAACAGTCTTGATGTCAGCGTGTTCTCGAACGACCCTGAAAAAAAAAGGCTGGCAAAAGAAATCCTTGCGGCAAATCCCGCGTTTCGGCCGTATGACGGGAAACTGTCAGCAGAACTCCTGTCGTGGATGGAACAGCAGTTCCGCGAGGCGCGTGCGGAACGGAAAAACGTCATCGTCTGCTCTCACGTACCGGCATACGGCGCAGCATGCGCGGTGGATCCGGGCGCATGTCTCTGGAATTCCGCTGAGACACTCGAATTGCTCAGCCGCTATAACGATGTGGTGAGGCTCTGGCTGAGCGGGCACCATCATCCGGGCGGATATGCGGTCAGGGATGATATTCATCATCTTACCGTACCGGCGGTCGGCAATGCGCCGGAAAACGGGAACGCATTTGCGATTATCGATGTATATTCGTCGAAACTGGTCGTGCAGGGATTCGGCACCGTACCGTCACGTGTGCTCACAGTAACGAAACAGCACACATCGCCTCCGCGTTCATCTGAAAAAAACGGTATCGTGCGTGGCGCCGTTACTGACGGCTCCGGACGTCCGGTTGCCGGAGCCTGGGTGATGACCGATAATGGCCGTGTATTGAAAAGTGCGGCGGACGGAAGTTTCTCGTTCGCGGCATTATCCGCCGGCGCATACGCGGTCAAAACGCTTGCACCCGGCATGGAGGCGTCATTGTCTCCCGGCATATCAGTCATCGGTGAAACGCCCGCTGTTGTGCATATCACAATGAAGAATGCCGATACCGCTGACGGTATCGTATACGGTTATGTCAAAGACAGGACAAGCGGACAGCAAATATATGCGACGTTAGAAATCAAAGATGAGCGGGGTCCGGTACGGTGGTTCGACATCGCCGGCGTCCCTTTCGGCGGTAAAAGCGATGTTCCCGCTACGCTTTGGCATGACAAGAACAGACGTTTCTGGACGTCCGGTACATTTGCATTCATGGCTGCCCCAGGAAAAGCGGCCATGACCGTAAAAGCCGACGGATACGCGCCGGTAAACATGAGCATTGATGTACAGTCCGGAAAAGAAACACCGGTGGATATTATAATGGACCGTCTATATGATCCCGTGCAGGATGGGTGGTACAAGGGCGATTTTCACGCGCACGGCGTGCACGGAGAAAATATCTACCGGGTGAACATCCCCTTCATGTCGTACATACTCCGCGCGGAACGATATCATTGGTTCTATCTGTCGGCAGACTTTAATAATGACGGTATAAAAACCGACAGCGGGATTATTGCGCAACAGGAAGGCGGTGATGACCTTTTCCTGATGCTGAACGCCGAATACCCGAAGTCAAAGGCCGGACATGTGGGAAACATCGGCATTGCCCCGCCGAAAAAGGCATTGCCGTACGCGACGTACGCCAACGCCGAGATCATCAAACGGGATATTGTGGACAAAGGCGGCGCGGCGGTGCCCGTGCACCCGCTTACCGGCCACATGAGGAACCGCGAACTGCCGTTCATTATCCTTGGTGCTCCTGAACTTATCTGCGGATTCGATTTCTACACCGGATGGACGCCGCCCGTTGAAAAGCTATGGACAACATTGCTCAACAAAGGATACCGCCTCTGCCGTACCGCCACGAGCGATGCCGCCTTCGATGTGGGACGTTCGCCCGGAACAATGGGCGCTACGTTCATACACCCGCGGAGCGTATTGAACAATGAAAACATTGTCGCGGCTTTCAAGGAAGGCAGGACGTTTATATCGTGGGATGGAGCGTTACTGCTCTTCACGGTCGACGGACGTGTGTGCGGAGAATCATTTCCGTCCGGTGATGCAAAACGGAAAGCGGAGATATCGCTCTGCTATGCTCCGGGTGCAAAAACGGTTATAAAAGTGCTTCGAAACGGTGAGCCGTTCATGCAGCTTCCCGCAACAGTTCCTCCGACGGGCAGAATATCGTTTGACTTTGAACTGTCCGAAAAAGCGAAAGCCTGGTATACGGCAATGTGCGCACTCGAAGGAAAATCAGACAAAGTCATCGCCGCAACAAGTCCGTTCTACTTCGGCGATTGGACAACGCCGGCTCCCGCATTGGCAAAAGTCAACGTCACGGTTTTCGATGCGGATACGCAGACGCCCGTAAACGCGAAGGTCGAGATCATCGACTCCGGCAGAACAGTTCAGACGTTCAATGCCATGAACGGCAGTCTCTCCATTGACGCCAGAATTTTCCACCGCATCACGGTAAGCGCATCGGGTTATACAAGCGTTGAAAAAAGCATTCTCGGCTCACCGGCACTTGCATCATTCATCAGCGACATTACCGAAGAAGGTCTGCAGGACTGGACGCAGTATGAAAAAGCGCTGGAGCTGCTGCAGTCGGTCCACATCGATTTTCCGATGAAAAGAAAATAACATCCGGCGTCAAAGCAGAATGCCGTTGAACCTATATCCGTCGCGCGTCATCGCATGAGCGATGCGGGATCGACCGTGCCGTCCTTTTTCATGATGACGAGTGCCGCGATGCGCGTGCCTTCCTCCCGGTTGAGCACTTTTATCATGTGTTCTCCCTTCGCAAGACGGTACGTCATCTTCGACTCGGGTACCGGCTTGTCGTTCACACGGTCGCGCGCCCATTCCCAGTACCATGTACCTTTCACCAGCACATCTGAAAGCGCCTGCGGTCCGCCGTCGAAACTCACATAGAACGAGTCGGATTCACCCGCGGGTGAGAACGCGAGCACCCGCAGTATGTACTCACCGTCGGATGACAGTTCAAAGCGTGCGATGGCGCTCCCGTTGTCACGCCCGCCCGTAAGCGGTGTCTCGATATAATTCCCCGCCGGAGCGCGGGCATCGGTGACAATGCCCATCGGCGCGAACAGTTTCATACGGTCCGCCTTGATGAACACTGCGCCGTCCTTCTCTGTGAAAAGCGGAATATCCGCGGGGAGCAGCGGCCCCGGTTTCAGTTTCGCGAGCGCGGTGACACCGTTTTCCATGCCGCCTGAAAGCGATATCGTTCTGAAAGCATCGTCATCCGCCGCCGCACCGAGAAAGACTTTCGTCCCGGACGGTGCGGCGCAGTTCCGGAGCGCCGCATCACGCACGTTCATGAACCACGCCACAGGGAATTCTCCCGTACTGGGCGCCGCGCTGAATCCGTTCAGTGAAATACGTTTCACATCGTCGCAGACAAAAGCGGGGCGGGCATCCGCGGAAAGAACGCGCAGCGAAATAGTATGAATGCTGATATTGTCCACATGGCGGCAGTAAAGCCCGTATGATGGAAGCCTACCGAACATCTGCACCACCGGCATGTTGGTGATGACCGCTTCATCCGGCACCGCCTTTCCGGGAAGGTCGGCACCGCCGCCGCCTTCGTATTCAAGCGAAATGTTTGAAAGCGTTATGCCGGTCACCGGATGCCCCGGAATGCCGGCAATCCACGATTCATACATGGAGCGCAACGCCGTCACATCCGCGATGAGTACATTGCGTATCGTCCCCGGTACGCGCGGTTCGGCCTGCCGCGTCCGTTCGCTGTTTCCGCCGCGATGACCGAGCCGCACAAAGAACGGCGACTTGACGTTTGATATCATGATATTCGACACGGTGACGCCGTTTATCCTCGAACCGTCAACGGAGGTGATGGCGATAGCCGCGAACGAACGCTCGAGCGGATCATCCGACGCGCAGTAGATGACACTGTTGCGGAATACGATGTTCTCGAAACTGTCGTGTGTTTCCGTGCCTATCTTGAACCCGCTGCAGGTGGTCCAGATGCGGCAGTTCTCCGCGAGTATGTCCCGGGATGGGTGGTCATAGCCGGGCTCGGAACTCTTGAGGACGATGGCGTCGTCGCCGGTGATGATATCGCAGCCGGTGATGCGCACGTCCACGCATGAGTTGATATCAAAACCGTCGGTATTCCAGCCGGAGAGATGATTCCTTATCGTCACGTTGTCCGCCCGTACATTCGTGCAGCGCTGCAGATGCACCGTCCACATGGGCGAATTGGTGAGCATGATATTACGCATCGTGATTTCGCGGCATCGCTTGAAATGGATGAACGCCGGCCGTTTCAACGCGATATAATTACCCATCGCGCTCGCGCCCCATGCTCTTCCGGAATACGTCTTTTCTTTCTTCACCCAGAATGCGCTTCCCTGTCCGTCGATGATCCCGCCGCCCTCGATGCCCGTCTTCTCGATATCCTCGGCGTTGATGAGCGCTCCTTTCGTGTAGTCCGCTATATTCGTGCTGCCGCGCATTACGGCGTCCGGCGAAATAAAAAGTATAACGCCGCTCTTAAGTATTATCGATCCGCTGAGAAAAACGCCTTTCGGGAAAAAGACTTCACCGCCTCCCGCATCGGCGCATGCATCCACCGCCTTCTGAATGGCCGCGGTATCCTTCGTATCACCGTCACCCTTCGCGCCGTAGGCGGTCACATCATATCGGGCCGCATATGCTGTCGTGACCAGCGCAGTGCAGATCAGGAGGA
>JACRPF010000022.1 GCA_016214035.1 Spirochaetota bacterium
TATATCTTTTCTCTGATAGACTCCTGCGGTAGTTGAATATGATCGCTCATGCTTTTACTCCCTACTGTATATATACAACATTTCGCGTGTGCGATATGCCTGAAAACCGCATTTTTTCTCTCGCTTTCCCGCATGCGACATAGCGTGAATTATGATATATCCCATGTGTCTCCGCGCCGCCGCGAGATTTTTTTCTCTCGCAGAGACACTTCGACTACGCTCAGTGCACCGCGCAGGGAGCGCAGAGGGGGATAGTCATGGTGTACTGCATGAATACCTCCATCGTTTTAATGATCGGTAATGCCTTACTCGCAGTCGTCAAGGGCTGCGCAAGTCGCCGGGTACGGTAAGAGGGTTATCTCGCGGCGACGCGGAGAACGCGGCGGAAGAAAATCATACATAATATCGAACACGCTCTTGTCAATGGATACATGGATCTCATTCTGCGTGGCGTTGTTGGCGGTATAAAGACGGCCGACAACCTGGTGGTGACCATCGTAATAGCCATTCAGCATACCGTCCGCTCAACGACGGCGGCACTATGGGGCACTGATACCCTCATATAGAATAGATACCCGTTACGGCACCATGGGTACTATATCATTTTGATGGAGGCTTTGCAATATCGGTAAAAAATACAGTCCAGACGATACACCGTATTGCTATTTCCAATGCTTTCAATAGACTGGGCATACATCGCATACGGAGGGATATCACATGCATACAAAGATCGCGGCGTCCGCTACGGCTGTTTTCATATTCCTGTGTGTCTCATGTATCAGCCGAACTGCTCGGCAGCCGGTACACGAAGGCCCGCTCATTGCGCAATCCATCCGCTTTCAGTTCGCCGTCTACTATCTGCCGCTGCCGTCCAGAGACCCGTCGACGGAACTCACCCGCGTGATCAGAGAACAACGCATTCCCGTACTGCAGACGAACACACTGCCGGAGAGTCCGGACAGACCGCTCGTACATGCCGTTGTCATCAGTAATGTAAAAGATACGTATGCGCCTCCGGGTATGGAATCACTGACACATTTCGGCAGAGGTTTGTCACGTTCGCAAGCGCAGGCATTGCAGAAATGCGAGCAGGCGTTCGTCATGGACTTCGGACATCCTAAAATGAACGTCCTTGACGGACTCAAAGCCGCGTGCGTTATTGCGGAAGCGATTGCACGGAGGACCGGCGGCGTGATCTGGGACGAGGAAACGCGTGAAGTATTCACACCCGATGCATGGCACGAGCGGCGAATGGCATCCTGGCCGGAGCGCATTCCCGATGTGTCCGCACACACGACCATACACGCCTATAAGAACAATGACTATATCCGCGCGATTACACTCGGTATGTCGAAATTCGGTCTGCCGGATGTCATTTGCGAAGATTTTTCCTGGTCGATGAACCGGCAGATGGGCACATTGATAAATCTGCTCTGTCAATCGTTTGCTGAAGGTGCTGCGGCGGGAACATCGGGCAGCTTCGAACTGGATATCAAAAACATCACGAATCGCAAAGTACATACGGCGCAGATAGCTTCGCTTAAAACGAATGCGGCAGGGCGCGCAAAACTCATGCTCCGGAAAGGCGTTCGTGAAGAGGGTGACCCGAAAAACAGGCTCATCGAAGTAGGATTTGACGCGTATCCCGGGCGGGATGTTCATGCGCGTCAGGA
Organism: Spirochaetota bacterium; assembly: GCA_016214035.1. Lineage (GTDB taxonomy): Bacteria > Spirochaetota > Brachyspiria > Brachyspirales > JACRPF01 > JACRPF01. Next base: position 1,674 of record JACRPF010000022.1, read on the forward strand.
AAAACTGCTCGCATCGTTCCTCGGGTGGGAAGATTCTGTGACACCGGTAAAGCATAATGAACGGCTCATCACCGCGAGCAGCAACGCACGTGCGAAGCTGCCGTCGCTGCGGCTTGCGTTCACCCGCGGACTTCAGCCGGGGGAATACATCCAGGTAAAAGCGCCGTTCACAACACCGGACGGCGGCCGCGAGTGGATGTGGATTGAGGTAACCTCATGGAACGGCGGCGGCATCAAGGGACTTCTCAGGAACGAGCCGATGAACATCCCGTCGCTGCACGGCGGCCAGATGGTTTCCGTCCGGCAGGAGGAGGTCTTCGACTATATCCGTCATTATCCGGACGGCAAAGAGGAAGGTAATACCACCGGTGTGATAATTCAGGAGATGCAGGAGCAGAACAGATAATAACGCGCTTGCCACTCCCCGATTCCGGCAACCGCCATATTAACGGTCCTTATCCGAATCGGATTTCAGAAAAATAGATACCAGCGGCGTATTGATGTAAAAATTATCCCTGCCGTATTTCCGCTTTTCCAGATATCCGTCATTCACAAGCGTTTCAAGATACTTGGTCGCCGTTATCCTGGAAACGTTCAGATCTTTTTCAATGAACTCGATCTTGGTATAGGGATGTCTGAAAAGATCGTTCAAGAGGTCCTGGCTGTAGAACTTGTGCTGAGCTCGAATCCTATGCTTGTAATCGAGCATCAGCGTCCGTATGGATTCTATTATCAATATCGTTTCGCGCGATGTTGATTCGATGCCGTCGAGCATAAACAATACCCATGCCTCATGCATTCCACCATCACGGACTTCCTGCAATAAGCGGTAATACTCGTTCTTATGCGTAATAATATATCTGCTCAAATACAGTACGGGAATCGTCAACAGCTGCTTTAATACAAGATAAAGCACATTTATTATCCTGCCGGTTCTTCCATTACCATCATGGAACGGGTGTATCGTTTCAAATTGATAATGGATCATTGCCATTTTGACGAGCGGATCGGCAGCACTCAAGGAATCATCGTTCATAAATCGTTCGAGATTGGTCATGAGGGAAACTATTTTTTCATGCTCCTGAGGGGGGACATATATTGTTTCGCCTGTTTGCTTGTTTTTCAGGTCAGTGCCTGGAAGCTTTCTCATACCGGGGATAGAGCAACCGAGTTCACAATGCATTGAAATGATGTCATTGGTGGTCAACATGCCTTGCTTTTTCAAGAGCACAAACCCTTTCTGCAATGCATGCGAATAGCTGCTTACTTCCTTTGCCGCCGCATTCGGAAAATCTTCAAATATATCCGCTTGAAACATTTCATCCTGTGTTGTTATGATGTTTTCAACTTCAGAGCTTTTCCTTGCCTCCTGCAATGAGAGCGTGTTTATGAGGATATTTACATTGGGAATTGTCTGCGATACTCCCTTCAGTTCCGCGAGAAAACGATGCGCAGATGCCAATTTCCTCAGGACTGCCGGCGTTTCCATATCAACAGAGAAAGGCAGTGTCGGCGGATCATACGGAAGCATGTTATTATTCTCCGTCTTACATGTATAGAAATTCGGTTTTTCTATACACGTTCGTATAACGTGTATAGTTTTCCCGATTTTCTATACATATCGCTGTTAAATTATTTGACACATCACATATCCTTCAAATCATACGCATCACTGTATGTTTCACGAATGTTCCGCTATGCTTCAGGCACATATGCAACCGATATGCCACTATATTTCATTATACAGTCTTTCATTTGCTGAAGCAAGCCCACCGTCACATATTCGTCCACTGTCCGCGCTATCGTACACCGTTCAGCTTTCCCGCATGCGACAAGACTTGAGAAAGGATATAGCTCGCCGCGTCTCCGCGCCGCCGCGAGATTCTTTTTTTCTCTCGCAGAGACACTTCGACTACGCTCAGTGCACCACGCAGGGAACGCAGAGGGGATGCGAACACGGGAACATTTGTTCACTTCGACAGGCTCAGTGAACATGTTTATGAACTGCCAATGGACACATCCGCTCAGCGAACTCGTTCGGGCCATACCCTGAGCTTGTCGAAGGGTACACAGATCATACATGTTCTCAGGCGTCAAGGGCTGTGCATGTCGCCGGGTACGGCAAAGGGGATTATCTCGCGGCGACGCGGAGAGCGCGGCGGAAGAAGTATTGATGCGCAATGCATAAGCGCCTCCTGTTAAAGGCAATACATAATACCGCACACGTCCTCGTCAAGGGTAAAATGAACTCCGCGCTCCGTTGCACTGCGCGCGTCGCCCTTGACTGCGGGCGCGTGCGGTATTCCTGCGATGTGAAAAACAGGAGGCGCTTATGCATTGCTGTACAAATACAAATTGGGATCAGTCGGAAGAAAGCCGGATAGCGGATAAAGCTCTGGATTGCGCGTTCAAGGTACACCGCACGCTCGGACCGGGGCTGCTGGAGTCGGTGTATCACAAGGTGCTGCTGCATGAATTACGCAGGGCGGGGTTGGCGGTGGAGTCGGAAGTGGTTATTCCGGTGGTGTATGATGGCATTGCATTCGAGTTCGGGTTTCGCGCGGATATCATCGTTGAGAAGAAGGTTATCATTGAAATAAAATCGGTGGAAACGGTGCTGCCGGTACATAAGAAGCAGCTGCTTACCTATCTGAAAATAACGGGGTTGAAGCTGGGGCTCTTGCTTAATTTCAATACGGCGTTGTTGAAGGAGGGGATTGTTCGGTTGGCGAATGGATTATAGCAGGTGTTGCGTGATTGAATTCGGCTGGAATAATGTATTACGTGTATATATTTTACAAACAACAACTTGTATGGGGCGCTCCCCTTTCCCAGCATAGCGGGGAAAGGGGCACGGGGGATAGGGGCGCTTTCCCGCATGCGACAAGTCGAAGGGTGCGTTAACGCCCTTTGCGTCTCTGCGTCGTTGCGAGATGATTTTTTCTCTCGCGGCAAACGCGGCGTCCGGTAGACATTTGTTCACAGGCAATCACTTGAAAGGACAAGGGGCTTATCCCTCGACTACGCTCGGGAACCGAGCCCCTTGCTCTCCGCATCTCCGTGCCCGTCATCATGCATCCGTCCACCGTCTTTCCCTTTCGTTCTCCGTTCAGCTATGTCGTGTGCGACAAGGCAATTATCCGCCAATATTCATGACCCGTTTACAATCATTGTTGAGATTATTCAACTTTGTGATACCATGCCTCATCTGCTAAGGATCTTGTGTGGACACAAAAGAATATATTGCGCATATCGTGCGGCATTACGCTTCAGGAAAATCGACCGAGCACACCTATCGGGGTGATCTGCAGAATATTATCGCAGAATTCGGGGACGGGGTGACCGTAACTAACGAGCCCAAGCATCAGCAATGCGGCGCACCGGACTACATCGACGATACGCAGTACTTCGACAAGATGCCGCGGGCGGCATGGGCGTTTTATATCGGCGGGTATCAGCCGGCGCAAAAGTGGCTGAAGGACAGGAAGGAACGGGTGCTGTCGTATGAGGATATACGGCATTATCAGAAGATGATCGTGGCGATGACTGAGACGGAGAGGATCATGTGGGAGATTGACGTAGTTGGAATAATATAGTTATTAGTTTTGTGGAGTTGAAGTTATGGGCGCTATTCGAAATGAAGTAAGAAATGGGCATCTAAACCAGTATAGCAATGAAACTGATATTATAACCCCATTTGTTGATGGTTTCTTTATTACTTGGGCTACGAAGCGAAAAGCATATGGGACAGAAATATCTCTTTACTTTCTAAATCCAGAAGACCATATTCGTCAAACATATGGATTTGATCAAGAAATTATGCTAGCGTACTCTTCATATGATACTATGCAATCAAGAACAATTCAGGCTTGTGAGCAATTTCTACTTGATGAGCCTGCAAAAGGAAGGGTTGAAAAGCTGAATTATATTTTGATTTCAGAAGACAACAAAATCGAGGAGTGGATTAGAAACTATATTGCAGTCAATCAAGAAACCCGTATTATAATCGGAATATCAGCTGACGAGTTGCGGCAGAATAAAGGGAATCAGTGGTTCTTTCGAAATGTTTTTGATAAACAGTTATTTGGAAGAAATCTATTTGATTATCGTTTACCACTTAATCAAGATACTTATTTTTTTGGCAGAAGAGATATTATTGCAAGCTATTATGATGCGATAAAGCGTTCTGAAAATAGAGGACTATTTGGATTAAGAAAAACCGGAAAGACATCTGTTATATTCAAAATAAAACGGCTATTAGATTCTGAGAAAACTGGTGTATTTTTATATTATGACTGTAAAAGCCCCAATATCCGAAAGCTTCGATGGTTTGAGCTACTTGAAAAGATTGCAAATGACATTATCCAGCAATATAGTTGCAACGTGAAAAAAAAAGAAGCAGATAATCGAGAAATATCTGTAGTAAATTATTTTTTCGATGTAATAAAAAGCACCGAAAGTATTGGAAAAGTTGCTGTTATTTTTGATGAAATTGAATATATTTCACCCAAATCTCTTTTAGATACCCATTGGGAGAAAGATTTCATTGACTTTTGGCAAACATTCTGGTCATGCCAAAGTCAGATTAGAAATTTATCAGCAATAATTATTGGCGTAAATCCATATGTTACTGAAGTAGATGTAATAAATGGAGTTCAAAACCCATTATTTGGAATTGTTTCACATAATTATCTAACAGGATTAACGTTCGATGATATGAAAGCAATGGTAAAAAAAAAAAAAAAAAAAATGGGCATGAGATTTGATGAGCAAAGTATGCATAATATATATGATAGATATGGCGGTCATCCATTGTTAACACGTATCGCATGTAGTCTTTTTTATGCAGACATGCAAAGGAAACAGGAAAAAAAGCCTTTCGATATTAATTTAGAACTGTTAAAAAAGAATGAAGAAAGTCGTGATTCTGATTTGACTTTTTATTGTGCGCATGTTGTTTCAGAAATTAAGCAGTTTTATAAAGATGAATATACCATGCTTGAACTTTTATCTAGCAAGCAGATATTTGACTTTATTGAATTGACAAGATATCCAGAAGCAATTAAACACTTAGAGCATTATGGTTTATTGAAATACGATATTAATAAAATTCCGCTAATTTCGATTCAGGCAATTGCACGTTACATAGGTTTAGAATATGCGCGACGTGAGGGCAGAAAAACAATATTTAAAATAATTCCAAATACCGATAGAGCGGAATGGATTAGGCGTCGAGTGGACATGATAATGGAGGATTTGAAATTTCTAGAAAAGTTGATAAAAAGCAAAGGATTAGAGTCATTATATGGTTCAAATTCATTTGCTGAGGCAGACCAATTTGTTAAGGTGTATGTATGCCACGATAAAGGTAATTTTGAAAATTTTATTAATGTCATGAATAGATGTTTTGTGGAATCAATAGATAGCTATGGGAAAAGTATTTCGTCTAATGAATATTATTGGAAAACAATTAAAATAAAGTATCCGGGATTATGGTTTGCATTAAATCGTATAAAAATATACCGTCACAACCAGATGCATCTTGAATTGACAACTCGTTGTGAACAGGAACTAGCACAATATCTGGATATTGACTTGGAAGGACAACAGCCAGGACGCGTTAATGACTTGTACTTTGTTTTGCAGCAATGTACTATTGATGGATTGTTGTCTGGAATACATACCGAGATAAACACAATTTCAGAATAGTAAAAAGGATATCTTGATGCAACAATTCGGCGGCAATTGGACTGAAGAAAAGCTTGGGCGTGTAAAAAAATATCTTTCTGCATATACAACCATAATGGCAAAGCAACCATTTCGTTATGCTTATATAGACGCCTTTGCAGGAACTGGTTATAGAGAGGCGAAGGATGTTCAAGAACTCGATGGATTTCTTTTTGATGAGGAATCGCAAGGTTTTTTGGATGGTTCAGTGCGAATTGCACTAAAAATACAGCCCGCATTTCACAAATATATATTCATCGAAAAAGATCCTGCTAAAGTTTCAGAACTTGGAAAGATTACCGGAGATTATCCAGAGAAAAGTATTGACATAAAAATAGGTGATGCAAACGAGCAGATACAAGAGTTATGTAATAAGGATTGGAAGAAACACAGGGCAGTAATGTTTTTAGATCCATTCGGCATGCAAGTAACATGGAATACAATAAAATTAATTGCCGAAACTGAAGCAATTGATTTATGGCTGTTATTTCCACTTGGCATAGGCGTTTCTCGTTTGCTAAAAAGAGATGGGAATATACATTCCGGAATTAGTAAACGATTAGATTTAGTATTTGGTACGCATGATTGGTATGATGAGTTTTATAAACAGGAAAAAGAAAAAACATTATTTGGCGATGAAGAAAAAACGATCAAAGTTGCCGATTTTACTGCGATATCAAACTACTTTGTAACACGCTTGAAGACGATATTTTCAGGTGTAGCAGATAATCCATTGCAACTTATGAATTCTTGCAATAATCCATTATTTTTATTATGTTTTGCGGCAGGAAATAAAAAAGGCGCGAAAACTGCGATTAAAATTGCACAAGATATTTTGAGCAAGGAATAGTAAAATGAACAGCATTCAACGTAAATCTCTCCTATACAAAACCGCAGTAGAGTACGGCGACTACACGATAAACCACGTTGAAGGCTGTTCCCACGGCTGCATGTACCCCTGCTACGCCATGATGATGGCAAAACGATTCGGCAAGGTTAAAACATATCAGGAATGGATAGAGCCGAAGATAGTCGGGAATGCCGCCGAATTGCTTGAAAAGGAAATCCCCAAGCACAAAGACAAGATAAAATATGTTCATTTCTGTTTCAGCACCGATCCGTTCATGTACGGATATCCCGAGATAACGGTCCTGACGATGAAACTTATTTCCATACTCAATGACCATGACATCAAATGTACGGCCTTGACGAAAGGGCTATTACCGTCCGAGCTGCATCAGCTGAGTAAAAAGAACGAGTTCGGAATAACACTTGTTTCGCTTGACGAGAAGTTCAGGCAGGAATATGAACCCTATTCGGCGCCATACAAGGACCGTATCGGTGCGCTGTATGCTCTGCATAAAAAGGGAATAAAGACCTGGGTAAGCATTGAGCCGTACCCGACGCCTAATTTTGTGGAACAGGATTACGGGAAAATACTTGAGTCGGTTTCCTTTGCGGACAGGATAATCTTCGGGCGGCTCAATTATAACGCAAAAGTATCGCTGTATCCGGGGTATAAAGCATTCTTCAACGAGCTCGCCGAGCAGACTATTGCGTTCACAAAAAAGCATGGGCAGGCATGTCATATCAAAGACGGTACTATAACGGATGTGGGTAGAAAATGCGGCGCTGTAGTAAAGGCTGCAATTAACAAGCACGATACAAAGACGTATATATTTGCGTAAACGAGAAATATTCTCACATCACACGCTAAGACATATTGCATCGATTATACGAGAATACATAGATACATTTTCTCAACGGTGTTATAGCACCTATATTTTATTCAAAACTGCGGTCCGAAGTTCACGAGTAGCCCATCCTGTCCATCCATTTGTCCCGGCCATCCCGCTTCAGATTCTTCTCCCATTGTGCTTTTCCCGCATGTTATTTTTTTCTTCCGCAGCGAAGATGAGCGACGCGAAAAAGCACTACAGCCGGACAGCACTGACGCACGAAAAACTCGTAACGGATAAACGCTTCGACGCTTCGCGGTATGATATCATGTACCATCGCATCATTTTAACGCCGCCGGTGACAGCGGATAAAAAACGGTCTGCAGCTCTTTGGAATTCACGTGCACGTATTTTCCGGGCATAGCAATATATGCAGCGGTCACTCCGTGATGGTGACGGAATCGGATACTGCATGAAAATGGCGTATCATATTCGTGTGCTGTTCGTCGCCGATTATGCCGACATCGATCACATATATCTTCTGCGCGGTTCCTGCGGATCGTGCGTTACCAACATGGAGACCGCGGATATAGACTCCGGCATCCTCGGAAAAGGGAACAGTATTATAGGGTTTTGACCCTGCAGTGACATTGCTCCAGTCGCTTTTGAACATATCGGAAGCCTGTTCCGGCGGCGGCACCTTTTTCCTGACACCGAAATATGAGCGCGCGTTACGATCCGAACCGAAAATCGCGCCATGGACATCCCAGGTCACGTTTGTCGAACCGATCGAAAATCCCATAAGAAGCTCAAGGTCGCTGTTTTTTGTAACGGGAAACACATTCGTTCCGTACCGCACCGAAAAGCCGGGGGAGGTCAGCGCAGCATTACGATCAGGCATGAACGTAAACGATACTGCCTGCAGGGCATCGGGTAGAATATCGCGGCATCCGAGAAAATCACGCCACTGCTCGAACGTGCCGTAGTAATTGATATGAATAAAGCTCGATAACAAAGCCATGCTGGCGACACCCTGCTGCATGATATACTCGGTCGGACCGAACAGGGAAAACGTCGCTCCGCCGTTCGGCAGCGGCAGCGTATATGTGACCGCAAGCCAGTCGCAGTACATAAGAACAAATGTCCGGACGATCCAGCGGCGGCCATACCAATCGGTGTTCGTCTGTTCGTTGATCGGATTTCCCAACGAGACTATCCTCGTGCGTTCATCTGCGATGATGCGGTGCATCGGATAACCCTTCAGCAGCATGTCATTATATTGTTTCGCATCATTGATCACATTCGTCGAACCGTACGGATACGGGACCGACACCCTTGAAAATATCATCCCCGCAAGTTCGCCGTATTCCACGGTTCCGCTGCCATTAAGCGCCGTACTCTCCCGTTTTTCCGGAGCGAACGAATCCCATTGCTTCTTCGAGCCTTCAGCGATCAGAAGCGGGAAGGTACTTCTGTTCTCGTGCATAATGACGTCAGCTGCATCCGGCGCTGTCGGGAAAACACCTTCGGAACGCCCGGAAAAGAGCCGGGTGATATGATATATGTTCGTCTGCATGACCGCACTGTTGAACTCGATACGAAGATCGGACAGGGTCTTCGGAAGCGCAACCGTAACATCACAGGATTCAATCGCTTTTGTGGTGAGGTTGGCGATCTGGTACTTCATCCGGGCGTGATGTGTTGCGGTCAACGGTGCCGCCAGGACCTCACTGATGGGAAGCGCATAATTCAGGTTCTCATTTTCAGACTTCCGCAGCACTATTCCTATGATTTTTCCTTCACGGTCGAGCAATGGACCGCCGCTGTTGCCGTGAGACGCCGCCGCTGAGAATCGCAGGAACGACCATGCGCCGTTCTCCTCCTCACGGGTCATCGACGTCAAAAGCCCGTCGCGTATGATAACACCTTCGCCGTACGCATTTCCTACGGCGAATACCGTATCATGCAGTTTCGGTGTCTCGTTGATCACAAGCGTATTTGTCACGCTGCAATTCGACACACTGAACACGATAAAATCACGGGCTGTAGAATACTTCCCGACCTTACTGATAGTGTAAATCCTGCCCGATTTATCCCTGAGAAAAACATCGCCGAAAAAAGTGAGCGTATGAGCGGAAAAGACATGCGCTGCGGATACAAAACGATTCGGCGCGATGGCAAACGCCGTACCGATCGAATAATACGCATCATTACGGACTGAGAACGGAATAAGCGTTAACGGAAGCGGTTTTTCGTACGTAATGTCATCATCCGCCGGCTTTGCGACCACGACTTCGAATACCGAGTCCCGGATCGATGCGAGCACGGGATCAGGAAGAACCGCAGCATGCGTGCTATATCCGAACAGCAGGAAAAGTATGACGACAGTTCCGAAATGTATGTTTCCCCTTTTCATACTAGCTCATGCCGGCCGGCGGCCGCCCATCATTTTGTCCCCAGCAGCACCGTAGAGAACCAGGGGACATAGGTGATGATGAGGAGCAGGACGATCTGCAAAATGGATAAGACATTCTTTTTCGTCGCATATCATTACATATAGTGTAACGCAACCTATCCGCCACGTCAAGCTGTATTTACTGCATGCGGGCCATCACATGTTGACGCACTCTGCATATCACATCTTATCGGCGCATAACCACGCATGCATACCATCTGTAGGCAGAGCCGTACGGGCGCTTTCATATCTGCCCGTTTTCCGCATCGCCACATGACCATTTCTGGAAACTCCAGCCCATATGTTATCTCTCAACCGTGCAGCGGACGGTTTTCTCGATCGAGCGGACGGCTTTCTCGACCGAGCGGATGGTTTTCTTGATCGAGCGGATGGTTTTCTTGATCGAGCAGACGGTTTTCTCAACAAAGAAAATGCTTTTCTCGATCGAGCGGAAGACTTTCTCAACAAAGAAAATGGCTTTCTCGATGAAGAAAATGGTTTTCTTTGTCGGGAAAATGATTTTCTTTGGGGGGCGGATTCAGCTTAGGCAAAAAAAAAGACCCCGTAACCCATATCCGGATTTCCGGATTGGGTTACGGGGCTTTTCGGGAGATGATCTGTTCCGTCATGCGGTCTTTTTCGACGATTCAACTGCAGGGGCTGCGCTATACTGCTTCCGCGCCGGTGATACCCGGCTGCGCAGACGCGCGGTCAGGCGGCCCAGTCCGCTGGTCTTGCCGAAGAGTCCCGTCACCAGGTCCACCGTTGACGAAGCGTTGCGGTACGCCTTGTCGAATACCGCATTCGTTCTCTCAGTGGTCTCGAGCATTCTGAGCTTCATAAGCTCGTGCTCGCTCCCGGCTCCGGTTGCCGCATCGGCGTCGGCATTGAGCCCGGCTCGCTCCCGGCTCCGGTTGCCGCATCGGCGTCGGCATTGAGCCCGACCAGAAGCTGGTCGATGTTCATGCCGCGGCTCACCAATGCGTCCCTGTTCGTCTCCACGAAGTCGATAACCGCTCCGCAGAATCCGATAACCTCAGTCTTTGTGTGTGCCATAAAGCACCTCCTTAAATTATTTTGTAAGATTCATGACTTTTTTCATCACGCGCGCTTGACTTTTTTTCATGTCCTTACGATATTATATACGTATTAGTGTTGCAGTTAGAGATCTTTTTTTCGATATTGTTCTCTGAATATATACAGTTTCAATCAACCGCCACTCCCGTCATTGCGAGCCCGCAGGGCGAAGCAGTCTATCCTTAGGTTTTGCGGATTGCTTCGCCGCCGCCGTACGGTTCCCCGCTATGACTTTATCGCCGGATGATTTCCGTATCTGTAAGGAACATATATATTCAGAGTTGGCAAATAAAAATGAACACCCTTTCCCCTTAAAAAGGGGAAAGGGCCGGGGATAGGGGTTGATTATGATTACAAAAACAATTTCTCCAACAGCACAACTCGACGACGCCGTCCTCATCAACGGCATCCTTGCCAACAACATTCGCTGCTATCGCCTCTTCCAGAACCGCTATTTCACCTATATCAAACATCTTTTCGCCCGCTGGATCAACGACGCATCCGACGCTGAAGAACTTTCCTGCGACGTTATGATGAAAGTTATCAACACTATCGACCGATTCGACGCGGCGAAGGGAAATATGCGCCTCTGGATTTACGTCATCGCCCTCAATACCCGTAACGACTATCTCCGCAAGCTCGCCGCCCGCGAGGAAGAAGCGAAAATGTTATCACTCGACGAGCCGGTATCCTCCGGCAGCGACATGCTCCGCATCGATTTTCTTGTCGACACGAGTTCGGACAGCTCCGAATCATCATCATCTTCTGCGTATACGTCCAATCCGGCGCTTGCCGCAGCACAGGAAGTCATCAACGGCCTCTCGGCGGACACGCGGTATATTCTCCAGATGCATGAGGACGGCTATATGTCATCGGAAATAGCGGCAACGGTACAGAAACCGGAGGGGACGATACGGAGCATCTGCTCGCGCATCAAAAAGGTCATTCGCACGGCATATGATAAGGTCATGGACAACAAAGAGCACGGGGCCTTGGTCACTGAGCCCTGTCGAAGTGCGGCCCCGTGTGTATCACGCGATGAGACCACGCCTGCGGTAAACGCTCCGGCTGATGTATGTGTAGCTAGCTCTGCGTCATGGAGGACAAGGGCTCATCCCTCGACTCCGCTCGGGAACCGTGAGCCCTTGTCCTCCATGACGCATGTCACCCCCGCTGTCACCATCATCCGCACACTGCTGTCATATTTCGGGGCGGTGTACCGATGCCCACAACTCGTGGATATTGTTACAAACCGGTCGAATATTGTTCCATACCCGGACGTGTTTGCCGATATTCCTTACTCAACTCTTCCGACGAACAGCGTATTGCCCCCCGTGCCGACATAGAGCCGCTTTCTGTCGTGCGGGTCGACGGTGATGCAGCTGATGTTCCGGTTATACAGCGACGGACTGTTGAGCGGCTTCCAGCTCTTCCCGCCGTCCATACTCATGTGAACGCCGCTGCCGATATTGCCGTCGTGATACGGATGGTCGGTATAGCCCGCATAGACGATATTCGGGTTCATAGCATCGATGACGATAACATCGGCGAAACGATTTTTGATAAGCTCCTCCCATGTCGCGCCGCCGTCGCGGCTTACGTGGATGCCGCCCATGAAGGAAACATCGCCGCGCCGTGCCTCGCGCGTTGCCGCGAACATGGTCTCCGGGTCCGCCGGGGATACCGCGAGAGCGCGCATCTCACCGAGCGTTTTGAGATTGCCGGTTTCACGCCACGTACGTCCCGCATCGTCGCTCCGGTACATCGTGTTTTCCTTTCTGAGCACACACCGGAGATGCGCCGGTTTGCCCGGCGCTGCGGCGAGCACGAGCGATCCCTGAACCGAAGGTATTCCTTCGCAGATGCGCCATGATCTTCCGTCATCATCGCTTGCATACACGCCTTTCTTCTCGACGGTGGTCACCAGCCGCCGTGTTCCGTCATTGTTCCGCGCAAGCACGAGGTTTGCCGTCCGCGATGCCGGAATGCCGGTCTCGGGAGTGCCTATCTTCGTCCAGGTAAGACCTTCATCGCGCGATTCGGCGATGGCGCCGGCGTCGGTGTTGTCCTGTTCGCCGAATGCGCCCCAGATATGCCGCGCATCGTCCGGATCGAAGACGAGTTCGAATATCGTGCCCATGCCTTTGCCCGGATGCACGCGCCTGAACGTCGCGCCCGCGTCCGCCGAGAGGAGCAGGTTCACATCCATGCAGCTTACGAATATCTTTTTCGGGTCCTGCGGATGCACGTATGTCTTACGCACGCAGAGGATCTCGTAGCCCCGCGTTGCCATCCGCCCGTCCGGCAGCAGTCTGCTGTACGCCTCATGCCACGTTGCGCCGCCGTCCTTCGTGGTGTAGATGTTTCCCGGCGTTCCCGCATACAGGATGTCGGGATTCTTCAGCGACATCGACATGCATTCGATGGTGGGCCCCCAGAAATCGATCCAGCCGTATGCCGGGTTCGCGTTCGTCCGCATGAGTGAACGGTTCCACGTTTTCCCGCCGTCGACGGTCTTGTATACACCGTCGGATACCCAGGCGATGCCGCCCGTGTACGCGATGTCCGGATTCTCGGGATGCACGGCGATGCAGTCGTATTGCGCGGTAAGTTTCCACGAACCTTTGCCTACCGAATCGATAAGCCCGCCCGACGCTTTACGCCACGTCATGCCGCCGTCATCCGAACGGAATATACCTCCCGACCACGGTGTCTCGCCCGGTTTGGCGAACATGCTGATATAGATGACATCGGGTTTCGATCGGCACACCGCCATCCGGCGCACCGATTGATGCGGCAGTCCGTCGACGGTCTTCTTCCACGATACGCCGCCGTCGGTACTCTGGAAAAATCCGTACTGACAGCACAGATAGAGATGTTGTGAGTCGCGGCTGTCAATCTGAAGCGCGGTGACGTACGCGTCCTTCGGTATCGACGTTTCGTCGTTCACACGCGACCAGTTCGCTCCGCCGTCCGTCGAGCGGTACACCGAACCTGCACCGTCCTTCCTCGGGCGGGGACGTCCGATACCCGCATAGATCGTCTCCGGATTTATTTCATCGATCGTGAGCGTGCTTATCGGTGCGCTATAGGAATATCCCTGTTTCTTCGGGAAGCCGTTGCGCAGTATGTTCCACGATTTTCCGCCGTTGTCGCTCTTGTACACGCCGTACTGACAGCCGGCATACACGATGGACGGGTTCTTCGGGTGTTCAGCCATGCACTCGACATAGTAATCCTCAAGCCCGTCGTTGTATGTCGCATACGTTCCGCCGCCGTCAAGCGATTTATACACGCCGCCCACGTCGCCGCCCACAAAGACGGTACGCTCCTCGTGTCGGCTCGCAAGTATCGACTGCACCCAGCCGCCGCCGCCCGGGCCGATGTTTTTCCACGCAACCGGTACTACCGCAGTATCTCCGGCGAAAAGCGCTGCTGCACAAAATGTCATGAACAAAAAATGACGCATGTGATCCTCCGTCGATGTGATATGATCTATTTCACGATACTGAATTCATAATCGATATGCCCTTTCGTCACCTTTCCCGGAGCAACCGATATAAGTCGAGCAATATCGTTTTTTCCGCGCGCGGCGATATTGTGCGCATCCGGCGTTGAGGTCTGATGCTCGAGCGCGAAGAACTGCTGCCCCGACGGATTATACCGCACCATGTAGGCGAAGTCACCGCTTGCGCGCATCGTGACACCGAGTCCGACTGAATCATAACGGATGCACGTCGACATCCCGGATCCGATCGCATACAGCGCATTATCGTTGCTGAACGACGAAAGCGGTACAAACGATCGCATGTCATCCTTCGTACCGTTTACCGGAATGCGTCTGCCTGTGGGAACGAAATTCGTGTGATCGAGTACGTATGCTGCGTCACAGCGGACGAGGATATTCGACGCGGTGCCGATGAGGCGGAAATACGGATGAACGCCGAAGCCGTAGGCCATCGTGCTTCTGCCGTTGTTGGACACATTATATGCGATGCGAAGCGCGTTACCGCTGACCGTATAGGTGAGTGTAAGTATGTTCGGAAATGGAAACGCGGTGAATCGCGGATGACCTTTATCGATGATATATCGGAGCGTCACTGCTGCACCAGCGGGTCCGGCTGACAGTCGTTCAAGCTGCCAGCTATCGTCGATGGCGATACCGTGCAATATCCGCGGTGTCCGTTCGGTGGCGATACGCATTGTGTAATTGCTGTCACCGATGCGGTATCTGCTGCCGCCGATCCGGTTGGGCGTTGGGAACAGCACCGGTATTCCGGTAATCTGAAGATATGACGACGATATCGGTTTCGGATCGTAGATGAGTTCTGTTCCGCCGACGGTAATGCTCACGATGCGTCCGCCCACGGTCGTATCGATGACCGCTTCTATCTGACGATTGTTTCCTTCCGCAGTGCGGGTGAGCACCGCATACTGAAACGTTCTTCCGTTTACAAGTGCATTCGATGTACGCGCGCTGAAAACGCCGTTCGTCATCGGCGATGGCACAGCTGCTTCGTCAATACCGCCGCCCGTGACGGTGCTGTGCTCTTTCAGGAATGCCGCATTCGATAAATAACCATAGTGTGTTGCGAATGCATACGCCGTCATGCCGTTGCCTGCGCGGTCGTTGATGCGGGCGCCGTTTGCGGCGAGCAGCCGCACGGTGTCGTATCTGCCATACGCCGCCGCGAGCATGAGCGGTGTGATGCCGTCGACGGTTGCCGCATTGATATCGGCTTTACGGCTGATGAGATCACGGATGATCGGGATAATCCCGAGTTTTGCGGCGGAATGAATCACACGCCAGCCGTACACGGATGCTGTTCCGGTGTCGGCATTTTTCCGGATGAGATACCGGGCGGCATTCGTATGCCCGCGCGCCGCGGCTTCGCAGAGCGCGCTTTCACCCATACTGTTCGTCGCATCTATTGTTGCGCCGGAACGGATGAGCAGTTCTGCCGTTTCCGTGCGTCCCGCCGAGGCCGCCACCATGAGCGGAGGCCAGCCTTTTTCACTGTTGGCGCTCATACCCGCGCGAAGAAACATCGCGACAACGGCGGTGTCGTTCGTCCGCACATTGGCGAGAAAGGTCCGCTGATCGAGCGCAAATCCCTTGCGGCTCAGTTCCGCTTTGCATTGTTCCGGCGTGCGCTGACATGATACGATAACGCAGCATGAGATGAGCGCGATCAGTCCACATGCCATTGAACGATGTTTCATATATGCTCCCGGCAGCCTATGCGTTTGTTTATGATAGTATAGTCATTACTGTATTTCTCGGGATAGAAATAATTGTCATCACGGTGGAAAAAATGCGCATGGCTTATATCGTAAACGCTGCCATATCCCACGAATCGCGCCAGGTGATGCGAAATCCATCCGATGTGAACTCAATGGGCAGCCAGACATAGCGTCCATCGATGGCGTCTTTCGGCCGCCAGATATCAAACATGGCGATGTATGCGTCACGTCCTGGCAATTGCAGCACGCAGGTGCTTTGTCCGCCGAATGTTTTTTCAGGTCCCATCCCGTTCTCCGGATTGACGCCGGAGCAGGGATTCCCGAGTTCCGTCCACGGTCCGAATATCGATGCTGCGCTCATCGACCGTGCCGCGTTGGGCGCCCAGCCGGTGCAGTCCGACGCTATCATGTAGTACCGGCCGTTGCGCTTGAACAATGCCGGTGCTTCCATCCAGCGGTGCTCGAACACGCGGACATATCTCCCGGCGGGTTTCCGGTAATCCTTCGTCAGTTCGGAAATATGCATGGTGCTGTTTTCTTCCGACGCGAACATATGATATGCCGTGCCGTCGTCATCGACAAAGAGGTTCATATCGCGCGCCATCTGTCCGCCGGTGAAATCGCGGCCGAGTATATTCGTTTTTTTTACTTCGTCGTTCGTAGCCCCGGAGAAGCTTTTATCGCCGATGCCTGCGGGTATGTGTTTCTGATCTTCGCGCACATTGACAGGCCAGATGCCGGCGTTCGGTCTGAACGACTCGAGATAGGTGTACGGCCCCGCGGGAGATTTCGATATCGCAACGCCTGCGCGCGCCGCGCGATAACCCTGATCCTTCAGTTCGAGATGGAACCACATGACGAACGTGGCGGTGAGTTCGTTATAGATCACCTTCGGCCGTTCCAGGATTGAGCCGCGCGTTATGTCGCTTTTCGGGTCGTCGGATACAGCCAGCGCAATACCTTCATCGCTCCAGTTGTACAGATCGATGGATGAGTAGCAGTGAACACCCACCTCGGCTTTATTGCCCGCCTCGCCGGCTACCTTGTGCTCGCCGAACCAGTAGTATGTTCCCTGATGCGCCAGAACGCCGCCGCCGTGCGCGTTGATGTGAACCCCTTTGTTGTCGGGCCAGATAGCACCGGGATGAAACGCTGTGTTCATAGTTCATTCCTTTGTTGTTGTCTTGCGCGACCGTGGTACTATTGTATAATCGGAATGCTGAATCTGCAATCCATGTCGCTCACCGGATGGTATTATAATGCGCATGCCGATGGAAGAACTCTTTCCGTTCCCTATGTATGAGTCACGCGGGTATCCGCTCATCGTGCAGTGCATCGGGCACAGCAGCTGGCATGGTCCCCACAGTATCAGCCGCCGCGACAGCGAGATGTGCGCAATCGAATTCATCCACGATGGCAGCGGCACCCTGGTTGAGAACGGCAGGAGTTTCCGGCTTGCGAAGAACGATGTGTTCATCCTGCATCACGGGTCGGATCATACCTATTCGATTACGAAAGACGAACGGCTTGAAAAGACATGGATCACCGTACGCGGCCCCTTCCTCACCAATCTGCTGCATCTGTACGGCATGGGTGACACGTATCATCTATCCGGCTGCGGCGACACGGCGGCACTCTTCAGTAACCTGTACGCGACGGGAAAAGCCGCATACAAAAAATACCGTCATACGCAGCGTATCGCGTTCGACGCGGCGCTCATTCTGCACGAGGTAATCAACAAGATCGCACGCAGGAACCGCGCCTGGGAACACACATACCATACCGACACGGCGCAGATGATGCAATATATCGACGATAATATCGGACGCGAAATTACGCTTGCGAAACTCGCCGCCGTCGGCGGTTATTCGGTGTCACAGGCGGTGCGCCGTTTCCGCAGGGACACAGGTCTCACACCGTACGGCTACGCGCTCATGCGCCGCATTGAAACGGCGAAGTTTTATCTTACCGAGACGACGATGAGCATCAGCCGCATCGCGGGACGTCTTGGCTTCGACGATGAACATTATTTTTCAAAGGCATTTAAAAAACGCATCGGCATGACGCCGAGTGATTTCAGATTACGTTCGGTTTCCGCACCGCCAGCACTTTAACGCCCTCGACCACAACGATAATGCTCAAAATGAAAATAATGCTTCCGCATGCGCCCGATATTATTGCGGCGGGAGACAGCGATGAAAGTTTCATGCCGGGAATCGCTTTATAGAATGGAATGACCTGCAGCACCAGTGCCCAGAGAGTGACGACGAACATGAACAGCATCGGGATGAATGCGATGACAGTATTTTTGCCGGTTTTCGAAAGCCATACGGAAACAGCAAGCAGTATAAGACTCGCCAGAAGCTGATTGCTCGTACCGAAGAGCGGCCAGGCGTCGAGGTACGCATTGTTTTTCGTTGTCATGAGGAACGCAAGCGGTAAAGCGAGCGTTATCGCTGTGGCGATGACGGCGCCGAACATGTGCGTCATGCCGGTGAGTTCCTGAAGAATATAGCGCGCCAGACGCGTGGTAACATCGAGCGTATCGTAGACGAATGTGGAAAAAGCGGTGAGCGCGAAGGTGAGCGCAAAGCCGTAAACAGCCGCATAGGCGCCTTTTGCGGACAGGCCCGGAATAATATACGTAAGCAGTTTTATCGCCGTTTCCGCGCCCATGGCGATGTACTGCGCAATACCTTTCGCGAAAATGAGATTCGGAACGTCTTTCACTTCCGATTTTGCGAGCATCATCACGGTTGCGAGTGCGAGTACGGCGACGATGCCTTCGAGTATCATGGCGCCGTAACCGACAACACGCGTGTCCGTCTCTTTCTCGATCTGTTTCGATGTCGTTCCCGAGCTCACGATGCCGTGAAAACCCGAGCAGGCGCCGCAGGCGACGGTGATGAACAGTATTGGGAACACAAGCTTGCCGTTGTCAATCGATGCAAGACCGTTGAGCGTGAGCATCGGATATTTGATCACAAAACCGCCGAAAAGCGCGCCGAGAAGTGCTACGCCCATGGTGACATACAGAAACCATCCTCCGAGATAGCCGCGGGGCTGAAGCAAAAGCCACATGGGTATTAGCGATGCGATGAAGCAATAGACGATGAGTATGATCTCCCACCCCTTCACCGGCATTTTCATGAGCGCGTCCGACATGCCCGCGGGAAGCATGGTGCTCAGGTAGATGATGACGAGTACAAGCGGGACGAATACTGCTGTTGCGAGGCCGAGCGGCATTCTGAACTTGTACAGGAGCACGCCCATGACAAGGCCGAGTATCAGATACAGGAACGAGCTTACCACGACACTCGGGCCGATGACGAGTTGTGTCGTCGTGTCGCCCGTTTTAAACGATGCGACGGTCTTGAACGTCTGCGCGGTGATGTCGGTGAATGCTATTATCACATACACGAGCGCGAACCACACGAAGATGAGAAAAATCACCTGCGACGTTTTCGACATATGCTTTTTGACGATCTCACCTATGGACGACGCCTTGGTACGCACCGAAGCGATGAGACTGCCGAAGTCGTGCACACCGCCGATGAAAATGGTACCGAGTATGATCCACAGGAGCGCCGGCAGCCAGCCGAACCACATGGCGGCGAGAATAGGCCCGGCGATGGGGCCTGCCGCCGATATCGCCGAAAAATGCTGACTCAGGAGCATCGACGCCTTTGCCGGCACATAGTCGACACCGTCGTTCATCTCATTCGCGGGCGTTATGCGTTTGTTGTCGAGGCCGAATATATTGGAAAGAAATTTGCCGTAGAAAACGTATCCAAGCGCGAGAATCGCGATGGAGATGAGAACGACTGCTGCCACCATGAATAACCTCCCGGAAAAGTGAGATTATTATAGGAAAACAGATAAAAAACGCAAGAAAAGGATCGAGGTTTTCAGTGAGATACAGCGGCAAGTATGCGATGTGATTCCGCGAGCTGCTGCCGTATGGGAATGTTCTGCGGACATTTTTTTTCACAGGCGCCGCAGTCGGAACACGCCGCGGCGTTCAGTTCTTCCGGTTTCTCGCCGAGTTTTTTATATTCACCGCGCGCGTGATCGGTGAGGCCGTAGACGCGGTGATAGTTCATCATCTGAAACACTTTGGGGATGGCGACGTGCTGCGGGCAGGGTATACAATAGCCGCAGCCGGTACAATAGAGTTGCGCGAGCTTGCGCTGTTCGACGATCGCCGCTTCGATGCGTGCGCGTTCGTCAGACGTGAGCGGCTCATCATGCGACGCAACCGCGGTGTTCTCGTCCACCATGACGGTGCTGCCCATGCCTGAAAGACAAACCGACACATGCGGGTTTGACAGCACGAAGCGAAGCGCTATCTCGGGCGTCGACTTCGCACCGCCCGGTATCATCGACGCGAACGTTTCCGACGCGCCCGCAAGCCGTCCGCCGCCGACCGGTCCCATGATGACAACGCCGAGACCGCGTGAATGCGCGTAGGCTATCATATCTTTGTTTGACTGATCGAGCAGATTGTACTGACAGAGCACGCTGTCAAATACGCCGGTATCAATCATCTCGCGCATGTTCTCGGGCTTGTCGTGAAACGAGAACGATATGTGGCGGATGAGTCCGTCGGATTTCGCCTTCTCGGCGTCTTCGAGAAGATGCTGCGCGAGAATGATATCGTGAAAGGTGTTTTTATTGATTCCGTGAAAGTGATAAAGGTCTACGTAGTCGGTATCGAGACGTTTGAGCTGAATCTCAAGCGTGCGGCGGTAATCCCCGGGTACTTTCGCGCGGCCCGGAGGGAATTTCGTGGATACGAGGAGTTTGTCACGGCGTCCTTTAATCGCTTTGCCGACGGCAATCTCGCTTTCCTGATTACAGTACCCGAACGCGGAATCGACATAGGTGATGCCGAGATCGAAGCCGTGACGGAGCATCGCTACCGCCTCGTCCATCTTCACGTGACCGTCGGCCATGGGAAGCCGCATGGCGCCGAAACCGAGCGCAGAAACGCTTTTACCGGTGCCGCCGAGTTGACGATAGTTCATGATATTCTCCACAGGTGTACTGTAGAGCATAAGATACTGATCCTGCCGTGAAAGTACATGGCACTTCGGCGCGCGGACATGAACGAAATTGACGTTGTATGCTCAGCCCTTCGGGGCCTCTGCGGCGCTTTTCATCTTCGACCTGATCCATGCGATCACCATGGGAAGCACTGATATGAGTATGATGCCGATGACGACCAATTTGAAATTCGATTTTATCACGGGGATGTTGCCGAAGAAAAAACCGGCACAGAGGAACCCGACAACCCAGAGTACGGCGCCGATGATGTTGAAGAACGTGAAGTGGGTATAGCGCATCGTTCCCACGCCGGCAACGAACGGGACGAACGTGCGGACGATGGGAATGAACCGGCCTATCGTGATTGTGATGCCGCCGTATTTCTCGTAGAACGCATGCGCTTCCTGCAGATGTTTCGGATTGAACCAACGCGATTTTTCGTAGTGGAAAACCTTGGGGCCCACCCAGCGGCCGATGAAGTAATTTACGGTATCACCGATGATCGCCGCGAGCGGCAGCAGAATCAGCACAACAGGAAATGACAGCGAACCGCGTGCGGCAATGGCGCCCACCGCGAACAGCAGTGAATCGCCCGGCAGGAACGGTGTAACTACAAGCCCGGTCTCGCAGAAAATGATGAGAAACAGGATAATATAGATGATGATACCATATTCCAATGCGATACTGTCAAGATATTTCTCAAAATGCAGCAGCAAATCAAGTGCTTTTTTTAATAATTCGATGACCATCATAGGCTCCTCATGATTTTTAACTGCGGGCGGATTGTATACGGCATGTAAAGAATGTCAATATACTACCGCCAATTCAATGTACTTTTTGATGTTTACGGCTGATTTGCTCCAATGATGTTTTTAAATCCACGATAAATTTGACTTATCGAATCGATGTATTATATTACTGGTATGTTACTGGTAATCGTAAAAATTAGCATGGTGCAGCGATATGCAATCAGATGACCACAATCTTCTATATCAGCGCATAGCTGAAAGGCTTCGGGAGCAGATACGTGACGGCGTATATCAGGTAGGTGCGAAGATTCCCAGTGAGGAGATGCTTGCCAAAGAACTCGACGTCAGCCGCCCGACGATAAAAAGTGCGGTGACTATTCTTGTCGATGAGGGAATACTCGCCACCCGACCGGCAGTAGGGAGCTTTGTCGTGAAACTTCCCGGAGCACACGGTCTCGTCGGCTATGTAACCCCGAGTCTGCAGGACCCGTTCCATGCGGAAATGGTACGAGAACTCGACCGGCTTTGCGCCGCAGCACAGTACGGTTTTCTCGTAACCGAAAGCGGCGAAACACTTCAGGATGAACAGAATGCCGCAGGACGCATGACGCAGAGCGGCGCTGGCGGCGTTATTATTTCGCGCTCGCTCAGACTGATCAACGATCCGGCGGCTGCATCATATTCCATACCGGCAGTCTATTGCGGCGGCGTTCCGTCATGTACGTGCGACAAGGTGAGTCTTGATAAGACGCGCGAGATGGAACTTGTCATGGAACATCTGACGGCAGCGGGAGTTAAGGATTTCGCGTTCGCTTCCACCGATTATGACAGCATCGATGACAATCCGCGATATCGTGCGTATGCCGGATATCTGCGATCACACGGTATCGCGGAAAAAGCCGGCTGGCGGCTTGAGACACCGGAACGCGGCGAAGAGGGCGGACGGCTGCTCATGCAGAAACTCATCGCCGGAAAAGATCTGCCGCGTGCCGTTGTCTGCTACAATGACTGGACCGCATACGGCGTTGTGCGTGAAGCACTGTCTCATGGCATACGGATTCCCGAGGATATCATGGTCACGGGATTCGACGATCTTCTGGTAAGCCGCTATTTTCTTGTGCCGTTGACTACGGTGAATTACCGTATACCGAATCTTGCGTCCGAGGCGTTCGGGCTGCTCGCGCGTAGAATAAAAAACCCGAAGGGCGAACCTGAGTCCATCATCGGGCAGGGCGAACTGGTCGTCCGCCGTTCAACAACGGGAGTGTGACCATGAACAGTAATCCCGGCAGTACACGTTCACCGAACGATTTTCCCGGCGGAACACAGACGGCGCGTATTATCGCTGCGCTTGACGCACTGAAAGCACATGGCGGCGGAACGCTTGAACTTGCCGCCGATACCATATCGTTGCCCAATACGAATACATGGACGATAACCGAGTCTATTGTATTGGCGTCGAACACAACACTTTACCTGAACCACTGCAGACTGAAACTCGCCGACGGCGTATACGATACCATCATACGAAACGAAGGCATCGTTATCGATGAAGCCAATCCGAACGGATTTGCGCGTGAACTGAAACGTGACAGCAATATAAAAATAATCGGGAGCGGCATCGACAGCGCGTTCATCGAGGGTCCGGATATACAGTATGCGGCCCCGCACCCGGTGCGCGGCGGAAAGCCGGTACCGTGGATCGGCGATTATTTCGGCTGGCGTACGATATCGATACTGTTCGCGAACGTGCACGGCTATGAGATCGGCGGCTTCTCGATGCGAAAGACCACCTGCTGGGCGATATCGCAGGAACACGGCTGTGAGGATATGCACATCCATGACATCGATTTTCTAACGACGGTGAAGAACGGCGACGGCATCGATTTCAGGAAGGGCTGCAGAAACGGACTGGTCGAACGGATAACCGGCGCCTGTGCGGACGATGTCATCGCCTGCACGGCGCTCGGCGGGTTTACCGATTTTCCGAAAAAGACCGTGAACAGTAATGAATACTATAATTTCCCGCTCGAAGTCGGCGGAAGATCGGCACGGATCGAGGACGATGTTATCGAGAATATCGAGATCAGGGATATCAAGGCGTCATCGAAATGCCATACGATAATCTGTCTTGCCGGCGGCGGGCCGAAAGTGCGGAACATCACGGCGACTGACGTTGAAGACAATATGACCTATGCCGCACTGCAGGTAGTGGCGGTGTATACGGGTTACGGCACATCAGCGGCATCGGGAGACATCAGTAATGTCCATATGAAGAACATCATATCGAATAACTCGCCGATGACGCTCCTGGTGAACGCGCCGCTGGAAAACAGTTCGTTCGATGCAGTAGTACAGCGTAAAGCGGGCGGCAAAACATATCAGATTCAGCCTCCGTATGACACGCAGATGAAAAACGTACGCATTACCGATGCTGCGCACTAGAGCGATCAGGGAGTTCCTGTGAAAAAGAAAAAAACGATACGTGTCGGTGTGGTGGGTGTGGGCCGCGGACAGACGTTCATGAATCAGGCGGAGGCGTCCGGCATGAAGCTGGTTGCCATCTGCGACGTCTGGAAGGACCGTCTTGAAAGCGTCGGAAAAAAGTTCGGCGTGGCGATATACACCGATTTCGACAGATTCCTTGAGCACGACATGGACGCGGTGGTGCTTGCCAATTATTTCCATGAGCATGCGCCGTATGCTGTCAAGGCGCTCAACGCCGGATTCCATGTGATGAGCGAATGTGCCGCGAGCCACACGCTTGCCGAAGGTGTTGCGCTCTGCCGTGCGGTTGAAAAAAGTAAAAAAATATACATGCTTGCGGAGAATTATCCGTACAACGCGGCGAACATCGAGCTTGGACGGCTCTATAAAGCGGGCGAGATCGGCGAGGTGTTATACGCGGAAGGCGAATATAATCATCCGATGTCGCCGGAAGCAAAGTTGCGAATATCGCCGGGTAAAGCGCACTGGCGGAACGCGCTGCCGCTCGGCACCTATTACTGCACGCACGCCCTCGCGCCGCTCATGACGATAACCGATACGATGCCCGTGTCGGTGAACGCGCTCTCGGTTGCATGGCCTGATAAGGACCGCGAACCGCGCATTTCCACCGCTGACGGTATCGCCGCCATCCTCTGCCGCATGGACAACGGCGCGGTGTTCCGGCTGTTCGGCATCAGCGCTCCGGGACACAGCGTCTGGTATCGCCTCCACGGCATGCGCGGGCTTATGGAACATGTGCGCGGTACCGGTTACTGGGGCCCGGGTGCGGTGCGTATCGCTCACGACGAATGGGACCTGAAAAAAGACGAGGTCACCGAGCGTTCGTATCACCCGCAGTTCCCCGCATGGGCGCACAAGGCGTTGTCGGCGGGGCACGGCGGCGGCGATTTTTTCACGAACCGGTATTTTGCGGATGCGATACGTACCGGCCGTCAGCCGTATCTCGATGTATACCGCGGTGTCGCGATGTCCGCCGTGGGTGTGCTTGCGTGGAAGTCCTGTCTTGAGAACGGCAGACCGTTCGAGATGCCGGATTTCAGGAGCGAAACATCACGAAGAAAGTATGAGAACGATAACTGGTCGCCGTTGACGATGACAGGACCGGAAAGACCGCCGGTGAGCATCAGACCGGGACGAAAACCGTCGCGGGCCGCAGCTGCCTATGCAAAGAAGATCTGGCGGCGTAACGGATACAACGGCGAATAAGTTTCACATCGCGACACAGGAGAAATGATATATGAATACGAACATCAGCGTCCGCATGGATATTGATTCATTGGATCCGGTATCCGATATGACCGCGCCGGAGGGTTTCCGGTTCAGGATGTACACGCCCGGCGACATCGACGACTGGGTAGAACTGTACCGGTCGGCGGACATTCACAATAAGATCACTCCGGAACTGTTCCGGAACGAATTCGGCAGCGATGAAACGGTCATTGCACAGCGTATGCTGTTCCTCGTCGATGCAACGGACGGCAGAATGGCGGGGACATCGACGGCATGGCATGATACGGGAGCCGATGCCTCGCTCGGACGTGTACATTGGGTGGCAATACGGCCCGAGCTTCAGGGACAGGGGCTTGCGAAGCCGCTGCTCGCACAGACGCTCATGACATTGAAAATGCTCGGACATACGCGGGCGTATCTCATCACATCCACAGCGCGTATTCCTGCGATAACGCTCTATCTGAAATTCGGTTTTTATCCCGTGGCGCGAACAGACGAAGAAATGAACGCATGGCGGACAATCATTCCGGAAATCAAGCCGGAATTCCGGAATATGATCATACAGGGCTTGGGCCGCGATGAGGCGGATAAAAAATGATCGGTGTTGTACTTGACACACAATTGAAGGAAACGTTGACGCAATGTCCGTGTTGCCATATACTATCTATATGCGCATTCAAAAAACAGTATACGCGGCGCTGCTCATAGCAGGCCTGTCATCAGCGACCTATGCCGCATCATCGGATACGAACACGATGACAAATGAAAATGTCATGAAAACTGTGCTTCTGTCGTCGTACGTGGTGACCGGTGTTGCAGGTTTTTCGTTTGCCGCAGTAGCGTTTTCAATGAAACCGAACATCGACCGCATGTACAGCATGTATTATACGTCGCGCGACACGTTTCCCGGCCGCTGGCAGGAATACACTTCAATGGTGGGTCTCGCAAACGCATATTATGCTGCCGGCTTCGCATGCGCTGTGCTCGCCGCGGGTCAGTTCGTCTGGTGGCTTTTGACACCCGATAACGTACCGTCTGCGGCCGTAACACTCGCTCCGTTATCCCGTGACGGTATTCTACTGTCCTTTGCAATGCCTTTTTAATCTCATATACACCGGACATCATCATGAAAAAAGCTACCGTTCTCGTTGTTCTGTTCCTCATCTTCTTCAGCATTCCCGCCGCGTTCTTCCTGCTAAGCCGCCCTACGGGAAATGCCAGGGACGTCGTTTATTTTGAAATCAAACGCAACGACACGCTGAGTAAAGTGGCAAAAGAGCTTGTTGCAACAAATCTCATTGTATCGGATAAATTCTTCGTCAAATATGCGCAGTTCAGCGGCCAGGATACACGGATGCAGGCGGGTTATTATGAGCTTAACCGCGGCATGAGCGCAATTGAAATTGTAAAACTTTTCAATGAAGGAAAGGTGGCGCTCGAGAAATTCGCGGTGCCCGAGGGAAAGAACATCTATGAGATCGCAAAGATCCTTGCCGCAAAAAAACTGGTAGAAGAGCCGGCATTCATCGCCGCCTGTTATGACAAAGCGCTGCTTGCCCGGTTCCGCATCACGAGCCCGAGCTTCGAAGGATATCTCTTCCCGTCAACGTATTATATCGCTCGCGGACACACCGCGGAAAGCTATGTGGAACTTATGGCAACGAATTTCTTCAAAACCTTCAATCGCGCTGATGTTGAAAAACGGGCGAAGGAACTTGGCGTCACCTTTGAACAGGTGGTTAGCATGGCGTCAATCGTCGAGAAGGAAGCCGGTTCACCCGATGAACGGCCGCTCATCGCCGCGGTGTACTACAACCGTCTCAAGGACGGCAAGATCTGCGGATATAAACTCCAGAGCTGTCCCACAGTCATCTATGCGATGACGCTGGTGAAGGGTGCCGCCATAGAACGGCCGAACATCCGTGAAAGTGACATCCTCATGCGCCATCCCTATAACACATACATTTATCGCAATATCCCGCCGGGACCCATTGCCAATCCGTCGAAGGCATCGATGGATGCGGCGCTCTATCCGTCAAAAGTAGACTACCTGTTTTTCTGCTCGGACAACAAAGGCCATAACGTTTTTTCACGCGATTACCGGGTGCATGAAAATTATGTGCGTATTTATCAGAAGGGCGGTCGTTAAGGCGGATTAAAGATTATGATGATGCAGGCAGTAAAAAAATACATCGTCCGCGAACAGGAATATATTCTGTTTCAGTTCGGGCTTATCGTCTTGTTTGCCGGCATTCCCATCTCCACCTCGGTAGCAGAGATCGGCAAAGCGATCATCCTCGTCGCATTTGTGATTTCACTCGTTCGAAAGCGTGCACCGTTCACCAAAGACATCCGCGTATTCGCCGCGCTTGCACTCGTCGTCTGGATGGTAATCGCATCCGCTGCGGCGGCATTCGCCCCCAACGGCATGCATGCGCTCTCACGGCTTCCCGGTGCCGTTTCCTACGCGCTTCTTTTCGTTGCCGTGGCGTCGCTCTTTAACTATGAACGCGACAAATATCTTTTCCTTGCGCTTTTCGCAGCGGTCTTCATCAACGGTACGGCGGTCATCGCTGAATTCATACGCACCCGCTCGCGTAACGGCGGATTATTCCATCCGGTCATGTCGTGCGCTCACATCTGGCCGTCGATAACGTTTCTTGTATTCAGTCTTGTCGCCTATGCACGCCGCCCTGCAGTAAAAACGATGTGGATGCTGTTCTTTCTTTTCAACGCTGTCGTCATCGCCTGTCTCTTCTCATCACTCCTGTATATCCTTTTCCCCCTGCTCCTGACCGTTCTTGTCATCATCATCGCGCCGAAACGCGCATCAACCATGTTCGCATTTCTGGTCGTGTTCGCAGCCGTCGTTGCGGTCTTTACCTTTCAAACACGGCTGCTGCCGCAGGATATCCAGCTGTATATCGAAAGCCTGCTTTCAACGCGGCCTACCGGCATGAAGGAACGCGCCTATTTCTGGCAGGGGACGATTGAGCTTATCAAAACACATCCGCTGCTCGGTATCGGAACGGGTATGTGGAAATTTCATTTTTATGAACTGACAGACGCGGGCCGCGCGTTTGTCGCCGAGGGCATGAACCGCATCTACTACCATCCGCACAATACGCTGCTCGCCGTCGCCGCCGAATACGGAATTCCGGCGCTGGCAGCACTCATGCTCTGGTATATCGGCATGTTCTGGTACGGCATCCGGACGGCCGTAACGCTTTCATCCCGCGGGCGAAGAGAATTTTTTCTCGCCGCCGCCCTGCTCATGGGATTTCTATCGGTGCTGCTCCAGGGAACAACTGACTACACGCTCTTTTCTGTCACCGGCGGAAACCTGAGCTTCTGCCTTGCGGGAATATTCGTCGCTGCCGAACGAACGTTTTCTATCGCAAAAAAGCGTTCTGCTTTTTAGTAATCGAATATTACGTTCAGCGACAATCCATGCGCAAAATAATTATATGACCCGCTGCCGGTGAATTTGTTGTTTGATGTCACATACTTGTAGATATACCCCGGTACAAACCGGTACGGTTTAGCGTTGAATGACCATGCCATTCCGGCGGTAACAGTGCTTGAGTTCATTGCATCTGCTGTAAATGCGCCGGCAATACTCTGCGTCACTCTATTGGGATAATTTTTATACGCAAAACTCCCGTTCATGGTAACCGAGATTTCATCGGTGAAAAGGAATGAAAGCGCCAGTCTTCCGCGTACGTTCATGTAGTCGTAATTCAGCGCTTTATTCGTACCGCCGCCGTCCTGGATGATGTAGTACATGCTGGAAACATAGTTCTCATAATCACCGCCCACGTTCAGCAGCATAATCCCAAACAGGAGCGATCCGTCAATGTTTATCGTATGAAGCATATCGCGCTGTTTTTTGCCGGTAACAAACACGCCATCAGAACCCGTTATCCCGTCGGCAATGAAATCCTTAAGCGTGTATGTATAGCCCGCACGATACGACAGCATTTCCTTCGGCGAATTGTTGATCTCGACATGCGCGCTGTGAAAAAGATGGCTCTGCCGGGAGATCGACTGATCGACCAGATTTCCCGTCAGGAACTCACCCTGCATGTCGGTATAGTTCGGGAAATTAAAATAACTGAACGTATAACTCCCGGTGACCGCATGTTTTTCAAAATAGGTATATGTCGCTTCACCGCCGAGACCGTATTTCTGAAAATCATACAACCCGCCGGCCCACGCCTCATTTTTGCTGAGCTTGTAGAACTCGCTCATAAAATCGAATTTGCCCTTCACGGTAAGCGTCGGCAGGATGTTATGCAGATATTTGAAGATGATCACATGGTCTTGTGACCGCTCCTGCAGCGCTTCTGAATCCTGCTGCGGGCGCAGTCCCGGACCGTCGTACATGAACTGATAGAGTCCGAACAGGGATACATCAGATGAAAGCTTATAGATTCCGCCGGCATGCATCGATAGCGAATTGGCGAATGAAAGATCGCGATTGTTGACATAGATGCCGCCTTCGCTCATCGACATGCTGAAGCTCGGTTTGAACGGCGGTTCTTCATCGGAAAACATGTCTTTGGACATGGCAATCGTCTTGCCCTGTGGTTTCGAATCCGTACTTTCCGGAGCGTTCTTTTCCGCTGTGCCGGTAGCGCTTCCACCGATCAGTTCAGCCGACATCTCCTTGCACGCCTGTTCCACACCATCGAACGTATCGATGCTTTTTTTAACACTGCGTTCCACTGCTGCGGTTTCTACAGATATCATATTGGCAATAACGTAATATTTCGTGCCGAGCTTGCTCACGGTGCCAAACAGCATTTTCTGAATATTGAGCAGTTTTCCCACTTTCGCGGCGCACTCGGACTCGGTGCAGCCTGAGTTCTGAAATCCCTGCTCGCTCATTATTTTGTCCACTTTTTCCCGTTCTACAAGCAGATATTGTTTCGAAGAAACAAGTTCGCTGCGCAGAATATCGGTAATTGTTTTCGCATCACCCGCTGCAACACCCGCGCCGGCCTGAAAGTCGAGCACGCCGAGCCGAATATCGTTCTGCGCTGCGGCTGCCGCTGCGAACGCGATACAGGTTATTATTTGTATTATTGTTTTCATTGCTGTTCCCCCGTTAGAATTTCAACTGGAAGTTTATGAACGGGTGAACGACAAACATCGCCTCGGGGTACAGACTCACACCCAAATTCCATGAGGGAAACGAATATTGCAGCTGCATATACGGTTTCCACTTGCCGAAGATATACCCGCCGGATATCACCGCTTCTGTTTTTTCACCGGTCTTGAGCGCAAATCCGCCGAACACTGTTGGCGCCTGATAAACGCTGTTGATCGATGTCGGCACACCTGATGCCGATAATCCGCCGGCGATATTACTGCCTAATGACATATATACATTGCCGATCATATATTTGAAACCGCCGAATCCGGTGATATTCTCGTCAATCGTTTTGGATGCGGATACCGCCGGCGAGAGCCCCCACATCCTGCCGGTTGCAATGTCTCTCGGCAGCGCAAGGAAGGCTACCGCATACCAGCCCGCAACACCGACGGTGATGCGGGGAATATAATCCGTTTCGTCGTAAACATGAACTTTCAATCCGAGATTTACCATCGTGGTCAGGTCCCAGAAAAGGCTCGTATAAACCTGAACCCGTTGCGCACCTATGGTAGATGCATGATCGTCGATATCGTTTTGAAGATCGATGAAAAACTCGTCGGGTTTGGCAACGAAATCGGTTATCAGCTGCAGCGCCCACGATGGAATACCGATATTTGTCGGAAATTGAGCATGCAGCATCGGAAAAGTAAAAAGACATGCCATGCAGAATAGCAGCAGCTTACGTCTCATAGGATTCTCCCTTGAACAAGGTACAGGGATATAATATCAAATAAATTGCGTTTCGGCAAGGACGCCATATAAAAAAAGGGCGACCGTGCTGCCGGCCGCCCTTTATTCACGCTGGAGTTATTATCAGATCATACCCTGTATGAATACAAGAACAATGTCCGGTATGATTACAACGTCACTGACCGTTATTGTTCCGCGTGCCAGATCATTATACGTCACAACAACCTGTCCGGCAATGCTTTTAATGATGGCGAATACGTCAGCGCCTTCGCTAACCGTAATGCCGCCGGTACCGATGATCTGTCCTTCATTATTAATCGCATACATGTTGAAAACGACCTTTTCTTTTTCCTGACCGGCTATGCCGTACTGTCCCGCCGCCCAGAGCTGCCATTCCATTTTCGCGGCCGCTTTTCCGGAATACTCAGGAGCTGATACTCCCTTGATGTCGGAAAGTTTTCCGGCGCGTGTCTGCGCTCCGGTCACCGGATCGATGATGGTTATCGCTTCCTCATATTTCTGTGTAGTCTCATTATAGTTGCCGGTCCAATACTTCAGTTCACGCCGTCCGTCCGCTTTAACAGAACCAAGCTGCATTGTGTTCTGATCGAGCCTGATATCCGGGGCCGCGCCGCTGTTCACGATATCCATGATGGACTTCGGAAGGTCTTTGGTGAACACGGTGCTGACCTGAAAGTAGTCGAGACCCGTGTCGCGTTTGGTGAGATTGATAAGCGTAATGGTGCGCGGATCGGGCCGTTTGATTATCTGCTCAACACGAACCACATTGCCGTTGATGTCTTTCAGCGTACGGCCCGCGGTCATATCGGTTGAGCGCGTCTCTGAAACACGGGTGCGGACCTGAGCGGTTCTGTTCACTTCCGTGTTCACTTCATTGCGGAGGGTGCCGCGATCGTCAGAACCCTGTTTAATGAACACCGGCACGCCGTCCATGACCTTTTTGCGTTCGGCATCCGTTATCGCACGCGGGGGATCTATTTTGCCGTCACTGCCGACACCGGCGATGAGCCCGCCTTTCACGGTTACAAGCGCAAGTGCGTCCTTGCCGAATCCCATTTCACCCTGCACCGTGAAGAGCCGTGCCGTGCCATTCTCAAATGACAAAATGAATATCGTTCCGCGTACGGCCGCTATCGATGCCGGCGTAGAGAACTCCATCGAGTTGCCGGTCGCCATTTTTTCAACTTTCGACCAGATCTTCCCTTTTACGAGATTGAAAGAGAGTTTTTTCTGGGACGACGATGCCGTTGACAGATTGAACTCCGTATCCTCGGAAAGGCGAACGACGAATTTCGGTTCGACAGACGATATCTGCGCGAACGATGCCTTTGCCGATTTTACGGTGTCGCCCGGCAGAAGCTTGTCGTTAACCTTTACCGGGATGAACGACGTCATGCCGGCGCGCTTCACTGAGACGTCACCAAGCAGAAACGTCACCGTGTACTGCTGGGCGGAGAGACATGCGGCGGCGAATATCGCCATCGCTGCAAAGATTAGTTGTTTCATAGTACCACTCCTCGAATTATTCAACGCAAATCCAAGCTGCTGCTCAATAATAACAATTCCATGCACAATTGCAAGGATTTTATTTGCGTTCTATTTAATATAACACCCGTACACTGCATGAGTGATATACAAAATTCGATATTTTTGCCGTTGCGTCGAGCAGACATTGCTTTTTAGAAGTATACATAATATAGTAGATGGACGAACTGAGCAGGAATACAACATGAAACTTATATCCTGGAATGTTAACGGTATCCGCGCGGCGTATAAAAAAGGCATTTTGGAGTGGTTTGCCGGCGAAAAACCTGACGTGCTCTGTCTTCAGGAAACAAAAGCGCATCCCGAACAGCTTCCTGAAGAACTTATAGCCGTCAAAGGCTACCAATCATTTTTCTCATCAGCGGAAAAAAAGGGCTACAGCGGAACGGCCGTATACACCGGTGAAAAGCCCGCCACTGTTGAATACGGTTTCGGCAAAAAGGAATTCGACAGCGAGGGACGCATCATCATCGCTTCGTATGATGCGTTCACGCTCTATAACATCTACTTCCCCAACGGCAAGGCTTCTCCTGAACGTCTGAAATATAAAATGTCGTTCTATGACGCCTTTCTGTCACACGCCGAAAAACGCCGAAAACGCGGCGAATCGATAGTCATCTGCGGCGATGTGAACACGGCACACACGGAACTCGATCTGGCCCGTCCGAAAGAGAACGAGGACAGCTCCGGCTTCCTGCCCGAAGAGCGCGCGTGGATCGATACCCTTATCGCTGCGGGGTATACCGATACGTTCCGCATGTTCGAAAAAAAAGGCGGCTTTTATTCATGGTGGGACCAGAAAACACGCGCTCGCGACAGGAACATCGGCTGGCGTATCGATTACTTCTTCGTCTCAAACGATCTCACCGGCAAGGTGAAAAAGTCATATATGCTCGCCGATGTCATGGGCTCCGACCATTGCCCTGTCGTTCTGGAACTGAAGGTCTAGCATGACGCTCCGTCTGATAATATATGATTTCTTTCTGGTGCTGTTGAGTCCGTTCATCGCTCTTTTTTTTCTGCTGCATGCGCTGTTCGATTCAAAAGTTCGCGAGGGAAATCTGTACCGTCTCGGCCTGAAAATGCCCCCGAAACCCGGGCGCGCATCCGTATGGATACATGCGGTGAGCGTGGGCGAGATAAACGGCATCAAACAGTTTATCGAATTCATCCGGATTGCCGGCCGCTATGACATCTATCTTTCAACCACAACCGCGACCGGATTCACCGCTGCGAAAAAAACCTACGGCGATTCGGTGACGCTGTTCTATTTCCCGTTCGACTTTCCGCTGCTGCCGGGGCGCATACTTAACCGCATCCGCCCCGAGAAAATGATCATCGCCGAGATAGAAATTTGGCCGAACTTCATCGCGGCGGTAACGCGTAGAAACATACCGCTTTCGCTTATCAATGCCCGCATCGGGCTCAAAGAACTTCGCGGTTATACCAAGGCGCGCTGGTTCTTCAGGCCGTTCTACCGATGTTATAAACACCTGCTCGCGCAAAGTGCGCATGATAAAAAAAACATGGTAACGATAGGCATGCCCGCGGAGGATATCTCCGTAAGCGGGAACGTTAAATATGACGTCACGTATACGATGGATGCCGCAAAAATAGAATCGACACGGGCGCGCATTCCGAAAGGCAAGATCGTCATCGTCGCGGGAAGCACGCATGAGACCGAGGAATCCGCCATATTCGATGCGGTTCTGAAACTCAACCGCAACGATATCTTCCTTGTCATCGTCCCGCGTGATATTTCCCGCGGCGCTGAAATACGGACGATAGCCCAGTCGCGCGGTATGGCTGCGTCGCTTTTCACCGGATCAACGCAGGACAGCGGCACGCTCATCGTGAACGCCATCGGCGAGCTGATCTACTTCTATGAGATAGCCGATATTGCTATCATGGGCGGCAGTTTTTCTCCCGCTGTCGGCGGACATAACTTTCTGGAAGCGTTGTATTTCAAGAAACCGGTCATCGTCGGACCCTGCATGCATAACTTCCGCGATATGGATGATTTTTTTTCCGCCGAGAACGGCATCATCAAAACAGCAAGCACTGATTCGCTTGCGGATTCCCTCGCCGGACTTCTTGCGGACCGCGCACACGCTGATAGTGTCGGCAGGCACGGCCACGACCTTCTCATGCAGAGCCGCGGGGCAAGTGAACGTACGTTCAAAACGATCTTCGGATAACTGTCGCATATAAAAAAGGCCCCCGTATGCCTCATGCACACGGGGGCCACATCGAAGAAGAGTTATGTGTCAGTCTATTTTTTACCGGTCTCGATCGCCGTCCAGTACCATACCGCAATGCCGGGTGTTACACTGACAGTAGTACTGCCGCCGGCGACATGCAGCACATTCCCGAGCGGCACACCAACGCATATCTGATGCTTGCCTTCGTTCAGCAGTATTGTTATACCCGGAACGATCGCAAGATCGAATGCCGACGCAATGCCGAACGTGTATGCCGGATCGATCTCGCAAAACAGGTACAGGCTTTTGAAAAGCTTGAATACCGGCGCAGCATACAATCCCGCCTTTGTGCCAACAGAACTGGAAAAGCTTGTGTTGGCATAAACAAAACTCACATCGACATACGCGTTGAGTTCGGTCGCCAGCACATCGTTCTCCCAGAAGAACTGATACTGCGGCACAACATCATACAGCATCAACGAACCCGAAGGGGTCATCTTCAGCTGCAGTGCCGCGATATTGTTGTTACCGAAATCATACCGCGGCATCACCCACGAACCGCCGTATGAAAAACCTGACGATGAGAACGACAGCGTTGCCGCGTTCACCGCGATGTCGAAGTTCGGCGTGAAACCGTACCATCCGAGCACATCAATGCTCATGCCGAACGGGTTGAGCGAAGTGGTGTACACGAACGGGTTTATCACCGCGTTCTTCGCACCGCTCATCGTTGTCCAGGGGTTGTACGCATACGGATGCGCCGCCGGTACCAGCGTCAGCATCAATGCCAGTGCCGCTGAAACGGGAAACATAAATCTTTTCACAAAGTCCTCCTTGAACTGATAGTCATTTCATTATACATCTAAATCACACTATCGCCACGCTCTTTGGTCCTGACCCGTATGGCATCCTCAACCGGAAGAATGAATA
The DNA here is from genome assembly GCA_016214035.1 of Spirochaetota bacterium. Lineage (GTDB taxonomy): Bacteria > Spirochaetota > Brachyspiria > Brachyspirales > JACRPF01 > JACRPF01. The sequence continues at coordinate 37,934 of JACRPF010000022.1, forward strand.
TCTTCCCGTCGCCGACGTTACCGGTTGCCGCGGTCGTTACAATGGCATCGACTATCTTTTCCACGATGTCATGCTTGGCGACGACCTCGATCTTGATCTTCGGGATAAACTTAAGGTCATACTCCTTGCCGCGGAACATTTCAACGATGCCTTTTTGCCGCCCGTGCCCCTCGACATTGGTCACGGTAAGCCCCGAATAACCGAGCGCTTCAAGTTTTTCAAGCACATCCGGCAGTTTCTCCGGACGTATGATCGCTTCAATCTTTTTCATATATCACCTCCTCACGAATTACCATTAGTCTTCTCACCGTGCAGGGTGAGATCCAGCCCGTAGAGCTCCTCGGCGGGCGAGACGCGCAGTCCGTTCACGAGCTTGATGATCCCGAGAATGAGAAGCGTTCCCGCGATGGACCACACGAGCGCGGCACCCACCGATACCGCCTGTATGCCGACCTGCTTCATGTTCCCAAACAGCGCACCGGCTGCCGGCGTGGTGCCGTCGAAGAAAAATCCGATCGCCGGGTTGGCGAAGATACCGGTGGCAAGAGCGCCCCAGATGCCGCCCACGCCATGCACACCGAATGCATCGAGCGCGTCGTCATAACCCGCGGCCTTCTTCACAAAGGCGATCATGATGTAGCAGAGCACGCTCACCACGAAACCGATGACCAGTGCCGAGGTAACATCCACGAAACCGGATGCCGGGGTTATAGCCACAAGACCGGCCACAAGGCCCGTTGAAGCGCCGACAACCGTGGGCTTCTTGTGGAGCACCCATTCAAGTGCAAGCCAGGTAAGACCCGCCATCGCCGCAGCGGTGTTCGTGACGAGGAATGCGATCGCCGCAAGACCGTTCGCGCCGAGAGCGCTTCCCGCGTTGAAGCCGAACCATCCGAACCAGAGCAGTCCCGCACCGATGAAGGTATACGGGATGTTGTTCGGAACGATGGGGTCTTTTCCATAACGCACCCTTGGGCCGAGCACGATCGCAGCCACCAGCGCCGAGATACCCGACGATGCATGGACCACAAGACCGCCGGCGAAATCAAGCGCATTCGAATATCCCTTCACGCCGAAGAGTTTTCCGATGACGCTCGTCCCGTCAGCGCCGCCTGAAAGCCAGCCGCCGCCCCAGACCCAATGCGCGAGCGGGCTGTACACGATGAGCGACCAGAGCACGATGAAAAGCACCCATGCGCTGAACTTCATCCGTTCGACCACCGCACCGGACACGAGCCCCACGGTGATGATCGCGAACATCAGCTGGAACATCGCGAAGGCGAACTCGGGCACGGTGAACGTAAGCGAGTCCTTCGTTATTCCGTGAAAGAACGCCTTGTTGAGACCGCCGATGATGCCGCCATGCGACGTGCCGAACGCAAGCGAATATCCCACAACGACCCACAGCACACTCACGATAATCGCGGACGCGAGGCTGTAGTAAATCGTCGACAGGAGATTTTTTTTGCGCACGAGACCGCCGTAGAAAAGCGCAAGCCCGGGAACCGTCATCAGCAGCACCAGGGCGGATGCGGTGAGCACCCATGCGGTGTCGCCGGTGTTCAGCACCGGTGCGGGAGCCGCTCCTTCGGCAAATACGGCACACGCGGATGCTAAAGCAAAGCCGAGAACAACGGGAATACGTTTCATAATCTTCCTCCTTTGAAAAATTATTTTTCCCGCTGATATAATTGCAATCCGCGTGCCAATTATGCATACTGTTTTTATCAATGATCAACGCGATTCACCGATGCCACCGCACCAACGCTGTGCCGCTGCGCTTTCCTCGCACAGTGTCCGTGCAGAAACAATCCAACACGGCGAAAAAAAAGCCCCCGGCATGTTTTGCATACCGGGGGCTCATATGATTCGGATTACAGATCAAAGAGCATGTCGCTGTAATACGGTACCGGCCAGATACCCTGCGGTACGAGCCGTTCCAGCGCATCAATATCCGCGCGTAACTCAACAAGCATGCTGACCACCGTGTCACGGTACGCTTTTGCCTGATCGACCGCGGACGAAAGACCCTTTGCCGCAAGTGCATTCGCTTCGAGCTTTTTCGTCTTCGCATACGCCGCATCGATGAGCGCTGCCGCCGCGGTGCGTGTCTCCTCGGCTACAACCGTTTTCGCCGATGCGATACTTTCCTGCAGTTCCGCGATGAACGACAGCACTGCGGGGATATACAGACGCCGTGACATGAACACCGCGGTCTGCGCCTCGATGTTGATGTGCTTTGCATACTGTTCGGTGTAGATCTCGTACCGTGAATGGAGCTCGGTTTTCGAGAGCACGCTGTATTTTTCGAAAAGCTTCTCCGCCTTCGGTGTTACATACGATGCAAGCGCATCTACCGCATTGCGGACATTCGGCAATCCGCGCTTTGCCGCTTCGGTAACCCATTCTTCTGAATAGTTGTTGCCGTTGAATATCACGCGGCCGTGTTTGTCCATGACCTCTTTGATATACTTTGCGATCTCTCCGCTCACATCCTTGGCTTTTTCAAGGCGTGTGGCAAGTTCATCGAACGCCTCGGCTGCAATGGTATTGAGCGCGACGTTCGGACCCGCTATGGATGCTGATGAACCCACCATGCGAAACTCGAATTTGTTGCCGGTGAACGCGAACGGCGATGTGCGGTTGCGGTCCGTGTTATCCTTCGGGAGCTGCGGCAGTGTGTCCACGCCGATGGTGACGAAGGTCTTCCCGCCCGCCGTCACTTTCTCGCCGCGCGCTATCTTGAAGAAGATATCCGAAAGCGTATCGCCGAGGAATATGGAGATGATCGCCGGCGGCGCTTCGTTGGCGCCGAGACGGTGATCGTTGGCGGAACTCGCCGTTGTGGCGCGAAGTATGTCCGCATGCGTATCAACCGCTTTGATGACGGCTGCAGTCACCGCGAGGAACTGACTGTTCTCGTGCGGTGTGCTGCCCGGCTCAAGCAGATTGATGCCGTCGTCCGTACCGAGCGACCAGTTATTATGCTTGCCCGAACCGTTAATGCCGGCATAGGGCTTTTCGTGCAGGAGGCAGACAAGCCCGTGCCGGATGGCGACCTTCTGCATGGTTTCCATAACGAGCTGATTGTGGTCGGTCGCGATGTTCGTGGTTGCGAACACCGGGGCGAGTTCGAACTGGGCGGGCGCGACTTCATTGTGCTTTGTCTTCGCCGATACGCCCATCTTCCATAGTTCTGTGTCGAGGTCTTTCATGAACGCGGAAACCCGGTCCTTGATGGAACCGAAATACTGGTCCTCAAGCTCCTGACCCTTGGGCGGCGGTGCGCCGAACAGTGTCCGTCCGCACATGATAAGATCGGGGCGGCCTTTGTAATATTCTTCATCAATAAGAAAATATTCCTGCTCGGGACCAACCGTGGACAGCACTGTTTTCGATGTTGTATTCCCCAGCGCCTTGATGACGCGCATAGCCTGAGTTGATACGGCCTTCATTGAACGGAGCAGCGGCGTTTTTTTATCAAGCGCTTCTCCATGATATGAGCAGAACACCGTCGGTATGCAGAGGGTGACATTGCCTGAACCGTCGGTCTTGAGGAATGCCGGTGAGGTGCAGTCCCAAGCGGTATAGCCGCGCGCCTCGAACGTCGCGCGAAGACCGCCGCTCGGAAACGACGAAGCGTCGGGTTCGCCCTGCGCGAGCTGTTTTCCCGAAAATTCCATGATTATCCCGCCGTCATTCGTGGGCGAGATGAAAGAATCGTGTTTCTCGGCGGTAATGCTGGTGAGCGGCTGGAACCAGTGCGTGTAGTGTGTCGCACCGCGCTCAAGCGCCCAGTCCTTCATTGCATTGGCGACCACATTCGCTGTTTCAAGCGAGAGCGGTGCCCCTGTTTCGATCGTTTTTTTGAGCGAGCGGTATGTGTCTTTCGGAAGACGTTCATGCATGAGCCTGTCATTGAATACATTTGAGCCGAACAGCTCAGCGACGTCGGCACAATTTGTTGCGTTAGCCATATCCATCTCCTTAGCGGCTATTTTTTTAACTGTATATTTAATGCAAAGAACATGCCAAGTATAGGCACCCAATAGCGATGTTTTAAGTGAAAATCATCATTACTAACCGATTTATTGCACATTAATTGTACATCTATTCAAAGCGGCGCACATATTCTGTGCTGAGCGGCACGGGTGTTCATGCAAAAAAAAATCACAAATCTTGACGCCATCCGTAGAATGCGATATACTCCGCACACATGAAGACAAACAAAAAAGATTCACCCACCACTTCGTTCGAACAGAAAAAATACATATTCGTTACCGGCGGCGTCTGTTCATCGCTCGGTAAAGGCGTCACCGCTTCTTCCGTGGGACTCCTGCTGCAGTCATGCGGATACAAGATTAATATGATGAAGGTTGACCCGTATCTCAACGTCGATGCCGGCACGATGAGCCCGTACCAGCACGGTGAAGTATATGTGACCAATGACGGCGCAGAAACCGATCTCGACCTCGGCAACTATGAGCGCTACGTGCATGTAAAGACCACACAGGCCAACAGCCTGACAACCGGTCAGGTGTACCGTTCGGTCATCGAGGCTGAGCGCCGCGGCGATTATCTCGGCAAAACCGTGCAGGTGATCCCGCACATAACCGACGAGATCAAACGCCGTATCCGCATCTGCGACGAGGGCAAAAATTCCGATATCATCATCGTCGAGATCGGCGGCACCGTCGGAGATATCGAGGGCCTGCCGTTCATCGAGGCGATACGTCAGTTCGCCGTTGAAGAAGGGAGCAATCACGTCAAATTCCTGCACCTTACGCTGGTACCGGTGATCAAAGTCTCGGGTGAACTGAAAACAAAACCCACGCAGCATTCAGTGAAAGAACTCATGTCGCTCGGCATTCAGCCGAATTTTCTTTTCTGCCGCACCGATAATTATCTGACCGACGAGCTTAAAGAAAAGATCGGTTTATTCTGCAACATCGACGGCAGCTGTATTTTCTCGGCTGTTGATGTCCCCAAAACTATCTATGAAGTGCCGCTTGTCTTCCATAACCAGAAAGCGGACAAGATCATCCTTGAGAAGCTCGGATTGCCCTATAAAAAACCGAACCTCGCAAAATGGGAAAATATCGTCAGTCTTTTCTACAGTGACCTTGAAACGGTCACCATCGCCATGGTGGGAAAATATGTGACGTATGATGACACCTATAAAAGCGTCGACGCTGCGCTCGTGCACGGCGGTATTGCGAATCATGTGCGCGTGAAGATTATCAAGATTGATTCGGAAGACTTTGAGATGGAGATATTCGACAAGGCTTCGGGTATGCTCAAGCGCGTATCAATCGACTATTTCGAGAACACGCTGCTGCAGAAGATAGAATCACCCGAAGACGCTGCATTCATCAAATCAGTCTATGAGAAGGACGCCAATAAGAACTGTCTGCACCTGAGCGACTCGCTCAAGGAATCCGATAAGAAACGCGTTCGGGACATATTGAAAAAGATCAATTTTCACGGCCTGATATCGGACAATATCGACGGCATCCTCGTTCCGGGCGGTTTTGGCAATCGCGGCGTCGAGGGAAAAATACGCGCCATAAACCATGCGCGCATGCAGAAGATACCCATGTTCGGCATCTGTCTCGGACTCCAATGCATGGTCATCGAATATGCGCGCAACCGCTGCGATCTCGCATCGGCGCACTCAAGCGAATTCATGCCCAATGCCGAACACAAGGTCATCGAACTCCTCGCCAACCTCAAGGGCATCAAATACATGGGCGGTACCATGCGGCTCGGCGCGCAGAAGTCGCTGATAAAAAAGAATACCGTCGCTCATTCCATCTACAATGCCGATGTCATTGAAGAGCGCCACCGTCATCGCTACGAGGTGAATCCCGAATATACCGAACGCATAGCCGGCGGCGGACTCACCCTTTCGGCGCTTTCCGAGAACGGTCTTGTGGAGATCGTGGAACTGAAAGACCATCCGTGGTATGTCGGCGTGCAGTTCCATCCCGAATTCCAGTCGTCACCCGTCGAACCGCACCCGCTGTTCGTTTCTTTCATTAATGCAGCTCACGCGCTCAGAAACAAAAAATCGGCTAAAAAAGCATAGCACAAAGGATTGATTCAGAATTACAGTGATACACATGTGAAAGCAAAATCGTATGACAAGCTGAAGCTCCTCGAGGAAATTCTCTCGGCGATCAACGCGGCGGAATCAACCGACGCCATACTCGATTATCTCATCGACCGTGTCGTATCACTCACCAAGTCGACAAGCGGAAGCATCGTGCTTGTCAATTCGGAGACCGGCGTTCTCGATATCAAAGCGTCGCGCGGACTCGAAGAAAAAACCGTTCACGAGACGAAACTGAAGATAGGCGAAGGCGTCACCGGTCACGTGGTCAAAACCGGACGTTCGCTGATGATCAATAATGTGCGCGACAACCCCCACTACATCCGTATCAGAAAGGATCTCAAATCCGAACTCGCCGTTCCGCTCATGGACAACAAGAATGTCATCGGCGTCATCAGCGTTGACAGCAATAAACTTGATGCCTATACCGAGGAACACCTCGACCTCTTCGAGACGATAGCATCGTTCGCGGCACAGACGCTCATCAAGGCGAATCTCATCGACGATCTTAAAAACAGGATCGAAGACCAGGACATGCTCATTGCCGTAAGCGCGCTCCTTGAAGAAGAGGCGGATTTCAATCTGATATTCCAGAAAATCATGACCGCACTCTCCGCGCGCATGCATGTGCTCAGGGGCATGATAATCATCCGCGACCCCGATGAAAAACTCAGGGTGCGCACCGCATTTAAATTGAGCGATGAAGCGATGCGCCGCGGTGAATATGACATCGGCGAGGGCATCATCGGTTCTGTGTATAAGACCGGCAAGAGCCTCAGCATCGAGGATATATCGAAGAACAACTCGTTTCTCAATCGCATGAAAATACGGCGCGGGCGTGAAAAAAATTCGTTTTTCGCGGTACCGATCCGCTATGACGCGCCTGCGGGGCTTACGGATAAGACTATCGGCGTGCTCAGTTTTGAAAAGCAGTTCATATCGAAAAGCGATCATAAGGCGACACTGAAGCTTCTGTCCATCATCGCAAGTCTCATCGCCAACCGCACGTTCCGCCATATCGCTGCCATCCGTGAAAAGGAAAAGCTCGTTCGACAAAACAATGCCCTGCGTGAAAAGCTCAAGGAAAAAAACGGTGTCCTGTTCATCGGTAAAAGCCAGGTGATCATCGACATTCTCAATACCGCATCGCTCATCGCCGATACCGACGCGACGGTGCTCCTTACCGGTGAAACGGGAACCGGCAAAGAAGTGCTTGCGCAGTTCATACACCAGAAAAGCAACCGCCGTGAAAAGCCTTTCGTCAGCATCAACTGCGCCGCTATACCCGAACATCTTATCGAGTCCGAGCTTTTCGGCCACAAAAAGGGGTCGTTCACCGGGGCGATAGCGGATAAAAAAGGAAAGTTCGAGCTTGCGCACGAGGGCACGCTGTTCCTTGATGAGATCGGCGAATTGTCGATGCCGCTGCAGTCGAAAATACTCCGAGTACTGCAGGAAAAGGTCATCGATCCGGTGGGCAGTGAAGAGTCCAAAAAAGTAGATGTACGCATCATCGCCGCAACCAACAGGAACCTCAAGGAGCGGCTTGATTCGCATGAATTCCGCGAAGACCTCTATTACCGCCTGCATGTCATACATATGCATCTGCCGGCGCTTCGGGAACGACCTGACGACATCGATCTTTTTATCGAACATTTCCTCAGCCGTTATAACGCAAAATACGGAAAATCCGTTGAGGGTGTCACCCCGCAGTGCCGGAACGCATTTCTGGCGTACCGCTGGCCGGGCAATGTACGCGAACTTGAGAATACCATTGAGCGTGCAGTGATCCTCGCGCGTGTCCCCATCATCGACATCACCGCCATCCCGGTATCAATTACATCCAATGCAGCCGTGCCCCCGGATGATCGGCGTTTTGAGCAGTCGGTGCTTGCGGAAATAAGTTCGCTGCCTCCCGGGACGATATATTCGCATATCGAACACGCCGTCGACCGCATACTTCTTGAGCATGCGCTGGTCATGTCGGACAATAAGCAGGCGAACGCGGCGGAACTGCTCGGACTGCACCGAAACACATTCCGGGAAAAACTTAAAACACTCGGTATTCGAAAAACGTAAGTTTTCCCCCGGCATTGAACCATTCAATTAGAATAAAATATGCGCTGGTGCTTGACGAAAATGTAAAATACGTCTATAATCGCCGTCTGATTTCGATAATCACCATAATATGGTAAATAACTAAATAAGGAAAAAAATATGTCAGGTCACTCCAAATGGGCGACAATTAAGCACAAAAAAGGCGCACTCGACGCAAAACGCGGTAATCTCTGGTCAAAAGTTTCTCGTGAAATAACCATTGCGGCAAAGATGGGCGGCGGAAATCCCGATGAGAATCCGCGTCTGCGCCTTGCGCTTGCGAAAGCCAAACAGGCTAATATGCCGAAAGACAATATCGATCGCGGCATCAAAAAAGGCACGGGAGAACTTGAAGGTGTATCATTCGAAGATATCGCCTATGAAGGTTATGCCCCGGGCGGCGTATCGCTTATGATCGACGTTACATCAGATAACAAAAACAGAACCGCTGCCGAAATACGTTCCATTCTCACGAAACACGGCGGCAATATGGCCGAGAAAGGCGCTGTTGCCTGGGGTTTTGACAAAAAGGCACTGTTCACCATCGACGCAACAAAGTATAACGAAGACGATGTCATGGCAGTCGTGCTCGATGCTGGCGCGGAAGACCTCGTAAAAGAAGGCGAAGTATATTCGGTAACCGGTCCGGTTGAAATTTTCGCGGACCTGCTCGATGCCCTTAAAGCAAAAAACATCGAGACTATTTCCGCGGATGTAACCCGCATACCGAAGAACACGACAAAAGTAACCGGCAATGACGTCAGCAAAGTGCTTAAGCTCATCGATATGCTCGAAGCGCATGACGATGTTCAGACGGTCAGCGCGAACTTCGATATCTCCGACGAGGATCTGGCGAAAGTTCAGGAATAATTTTCGTTTATTTCTGCATTCGCGCGGCTGTTTCCACCAAACGTATAAACCCGAGACGTTCCCCCTGTGCGTCAAAATTCCGTGCTTTTGCGGCACGATCGATTATGTTTTCATAGCGGGCATTCCCTTTAAATTGTGAATCACTTATCAACAGACCGAATTCCGCCGCTGCTGCAGCGAAACGCATATTCACCGATGCATCCGACATCGTGAGCGCCTTCCCGGAAAATTGCTGTGAAATCATTTTGGATCCGCCGGAAAGATAATACGCGCGCACCGTGACAACGGCATCACCCGTTCCCGGAACGCCGGCCGGTATTGTCTCATACAAGGCAGTAATCGTCGTCCCGCGCGTTCCGGCTGGAATGCGATTTGCACCGAGGATACGCTGTGCAGCAATGAATGCGGGATTGAATTCAATCTGCACGCGGCTGATGGCGCCGAGGTCGGAAGAGCGGATACCGACATGCACGATGGTGTGTCCGCTGTTCCAGGGGCATGCTGCATATTCCACCGTCAGCGAGAACGGCGTATCTTCGGGATAATCGTACGAGAATGAATTGATAATCCCCTCGATCCGCACCGCCTGTTTTCCCGGGAGCGAACCCGCATCAACTATTTTACGAATCTCGTCAACAGCCGATGTGCTTTCCGCTGATCCTTCAGGAGTACTGCCGTAATACGCAGCTGCATTCCTGAACTCAATAAAAAAAGCCGCATAGGGATTGCCTTTGGTGGCGGCAAAATCATTTTCCATGACTCGCGCAGGCGATGCGGCTCCTGCGGCGGGTGCCGTCGCGGTACGGGTCAAAGGCATACGCGGCGCTGCTGCTTTTTCCGCCTCAGCCCGTCCAATGCCGTCAGATTCCATTGTCTTTTTTTCCTTTGAAACCGGTGCATCATCTTTTGCAAGCTTTTTTTCCCGATTTTCTTCCTGCGTGGCTTCCGCCGCCCGTAATCTCTTTTTTTCCTCGTGCACGACAACAGCGTTCTCCTGTTTTTTAACTGTACTCGAGGATATATCTTCGCGCCGTGACCGTGCGTTTTCTTTCATATCGTCTGCGACGCTTTTCTTCTGCACCTCGGTACCCGCTGCACGCTGCGATATCGCGGTTCCTGACGGTGCCGTTGCCGCCTGCTCTTCCTGAGCTGCTGCAAATGAGCTTCCTTTTTTTGACGACATCATATTTTTAATCACCGGTGCGCTGATTACGATGACAAGTACCACCGCCGCCGCGGACAACAGCCACCGCTTTTCGAATACGATACGGATGATGCTCGTGCTTTTCCGTGACTTCAGTGAAGCCGCAGCAAGTTCATCCTTGAGCCTTTTTTTAAATGACGCATTCACTGCGATACGCGGTTTTTCTTCGATCATTTTTGTTATGATCGCACGAAGCGCAGGTTCATCTTTTTTGAATGATGCGTCAACCGCCGACAGATCACCGATAATCCTGTCAATGTCGTTTGCTTTTTTTGCTGTCTTTTTTTTCATACGACCCTCCCGGTTACCATATCCGCGGAACGGCGCAGAGAAGCACTGCAAGCGGCACCATTTTTTTCAGCTGCTGTATCGTACGGTAAAACGTCATTTTCACCTGCGCTTCATTCTCCTGCATACTTTCAGCAATTTCCCGGAACGACATATCCTCCCACACTCGCATGATGACGATATCGCGCTTTTTCTGCGGCACGGTGCCGAGATAGCGTTTTACCGCGTCAAGACAGTGCCGGTTCACCGCGTCGGTCTCTATATCCTCGCCGCTCGGAATATCCCAGACATCGGCGGCATGTATCTTTTTTTTCCGGTAAAAATCGATAACGGCATTGGTAGCAATACGGTACAGCCATGACTGAACGCTGCCTTTTGAAGGATCGAACGTGCTCATACCGTGCAAAGCCTTCATGAATGTTTCGCTCACGATATCCTCCGCTGTTTCGCGATGCATGGTCTTGCGGTACACGTACGCATAAATACGCTGAAAATGGCTTTCATAGATGTCGCCGAAATCGTGCAAAACCGCTGTTGATGGATCGTCCATGGGGAACTCCCGAGGTGCGCTCCCCTATACTATAACGCTGAATCTTTAAAAAAGGAACAGTGCGTCGCGCTCACTGCGCTTCAATTGCTCCCGCGGTAGGACGCATCGGTCTTGTCTTGCCGTTAAAATCACGCGAAACGCGGTATCGCGCATCGTTTGTTGTTGTATAAACCCCGTCCGAAAATTGCGCCGCCGGGGATCGCGATGAAATGGAATACGTATCACCGGTCCGGGTGATCGCCGCGCTCCCGCTGTTCTGCAGCAGCATGCTCCCCTCATCTTTTCCCATTGCCCGCCATTCATCATAGGTTAACTTCTCTTTCCGTACACCGACAAGCCAGGGTGTTGTCTGCGCAAGCGCATATACATTCCGCTGCGGATAATATTCCCGGTATTTTTCAACACCCCCGTCGGCGTTCTGGAATATCATCTGCATACTGTGCGGTGATACGATGAGCGAATACATCACCTGTGCCGGTCCATCAAAACCCCAAAGCTTATAATGGACATTTGCATGAGGGTCATCATAGAGCCATGTATTATGCAGAAAGACATTCTTCCATCCGTGATGGTAATCACCGTAAAATGCGTTGATAAAAATATTGTTCACCCACACAACCGCGTCATCCGCGGTCCCGGTGCCTGGGCTTTTCGTAAGCGAACAGTTATAGATGATGTTCCGTTCGATGCGAAACACCCTGTTTGACAGGTCGGTACGCCGATGACTTACATCGATGGCTCCATCCGCGTATTTCATGTCCCAATTCTCGACGAAGCAGTTGAACAGCGTACCGTTCGGCACCGAATGCAGCTGTATGCCGTCCTTGTTCTCCCATTTGTCGCCGAATGTATAATCATGGATATAGCAGTTCTGAATCGTCAGCCATTGTATGTCGCGTGCGTTCGAGGAATAACGCCGGAAGAGCTTGCCGCTGCTGTCCATCTGTCCGCCCTCGACAAATATTCCTGCGCCATTCCTGAACTTCCCGTTGCCGGAATAATCAATGCCCGCTATCTCAACACCGTCGATGAATACATACCCGCAGTTTTCTATGCGTAGATGCACCTGATTGACCGCGCCGGCAAAATATGAATTCTTCACTACAACCACATCGCAGTCTTCAATAAACAGCGACTGGGAACCGGCATTATCGGCATTGTTCTGAATGACCGCAAGACGGTCAACGATAACCTCTTTACATTCACGGATATAGAACATCGTTGTTTTATATTTATCCGCTGGAATACTCCACGATACCCGCACCGCTTTGTTTGTCAGATATACGGATGACATGTTCTCATATTTTTCTTTCGCCGTAGTTCCATTTACGTCTGTAAAATGAAATGCGTTCAGGTCTTTTTTGGCGATATCTTTCCCCGTACCGAGCTTTGACCAGTCGCTCATGTACGCAGCGCTGTATATTCCATGTTCCATGAAAAAACCGGCCGGCGGCTCAACCGCGCTCAGATAAAAAAACGCAAGCATGAACGCACATAGTTTTTTCATGTGATATACCTTTTTATTATCTGTCTGTACGATTCTTTATTGTCCGGCGTCCTTTTCCGATATGACCGCGATGTAATTAACATTCATACTTCCGGATTCATTCTCCATGGTTATCGTATGCTTCCCCGCGGTAAGCGAGAATATCGTCGGCCTGCCTCGCTCGTCAGCGAACGGTGCATGTTTCCAATTGTTCGCCTCGGATGAAAACCCGCCGGTAGGCTGAAATGTCATCATCGTCGGCGCGGCACCATCAACTGAGACTTTCCGTAAAGCCGGCTGCTCGGTGCAGTATCTGACGACAACAAGGTATTTCCCGTCTGACGGCACCGTGAGCTCCCATGAAATTCGATGGCCCTGTACATCCCAATGCGAGATGCTCTGTCCTGATGAACCTATCTTATCGTCTCTCTTTTTCACCGATGCCCCTGTCTCCGAAACGAAGGCCGACGCATTCACCATCGCTGCCTGTGCAAGCGGGGCATCTTCGATGATGGCCGTGGCAGATGCATTTGCTTCGCGTCCGCCGTCAGTTATGCGAGCGGTCACCAATATGCCGTTCTTCTGACCGAAGAGCGCCGGCTTTCTCGGTAACGTCAACGTGAACGGCATCACAACACTTTTTCCCGGATCAATGGAAATGGTGGTCTTCTCGGGAGCAACTCTGGCATTATCCGCGGTAAGCATCACCGTAACGGCATTTCCGTCACTGCCTGCTGGCTTTGCTATGGTAAGCGATCCTTTTGTTTCTGTTGTACCGTTGATAGCATCAATGCGCATAGAAACCACCGGTTTTCCGGATTTTGTCGTGACTGCGGAAAGACAGTATGATGTTGTCGGCACCTGCGGATATCCCATCGCCTGATGCGCAACATCGATACGGTAGATCGGGTCCTGCATAAGGCATACACGACGGTCGGATGCGGGAATCGCCGTTGCATAAATAAGAAGGAATTCACCGTCGGATACTATCATCTCTTCGCGCCAGTCTCCAACGACATCTGCCCATGCAACCTGACTTCCGCGTATCTTTTCATATACGGCAGATCCGTCGAATTTGCGAAGCGCCCCGCCGGTGAATATCTCACGCTGCGGATCTGCGTCCCAGTATACCGCACGCAGGTCCAAGCCTTTATTGAATGTTTTCTCGTCGGCAATGACGTTTCCCGTTGCCGACCACAGTCTTCGCAGCGGATCGTCGCGTTCACCGCTGTAGCATTCCATTCCGGGATGCTTGGGATCGATATCTCCGACAAATCCTGTAGAATGAATGTGCGTTGTTGGCTTATCATATCCCCAGATGATCTTTCCCGTGCGCGCATCAGCAAGACACATGCCGTTGGACTGTTTTTTCGGCTCAATGGCGTAATATATCTCAAGTCCCGGACGGGCCGGATCGATATCGCCGACATAGGCGTGGTCGCAGTGCCCGAGCCCCGTCGACCACAGTCCTTCGCCGTTGTCGTCAAGCACGCATGAACCGAGTATCACCTCGTCACGACCGTCGTCGTCCACATCTGCCGCATGCATGTTGTGCTGCCCCTGACCTCGGTAAAGCCGCGCCTGCGGTCCTTCATCATCGGTGTTCCATGCCCACAATTTGGTGAGCTTACCGCCGTGAAACTGATACGCATCCACTTTCATGAACGTATAGGTCCCGCGGGCGACGATGAGGCACGGTGTTTTACCGTCAAGATATGCCACACCAATTTGGTTGCGTGAAAAGTAATTGTAATCGCCGAGTTCATCGCGAGTCGGCCAGTCGGCGCGTGTGACTTCTTTTCCCGTCATGCCGTCGAGGATGGAGATGTATTCCTTCCCGCTTCTTACGGCTCCGTCCGGATCGCGGGGGTCACCCTCGCCGGTCTTTACCGCGACCTCGGCTTTACCATCGCCGTCAAAGTCAAAGACGACATATGGCGAATACCAGATGCCGAGCTCGATAGACCAGCCGAGGTCATATTGCCAGAGCTGTTTTCCGTCAGCAAGATATGCTTCAATTTTATACGTATTTGTGCTCTTTTTCCAATAATCGCACGCAATGCACGGGTCCACATAATTTACGTTCGGCTGCTTGACCACATAATCATACACGCCGTCTCCGTTAAGATCGGCGATACCTGCTTTTTGGAATTTTGTTCCGGTGCGTATTGACAGATACGGTTCTCCCGCTTTCGCAATATAGCCCGTCGTGTCAGCACTGTCGGTCTCTTTTCCACCGATCACCGCAACAACCCGGTACGATGCTTCCGGAACGGGTTCGCGGTCGATGAAATCCGTTGTTTCAATCAATGGAGTCTTCGTTAGAAGCACCGGTGCGCTGTTGTTGGGTATACGATAGATATTGAACGCTATCGAATCGGGATCATCCTTCAGGAGACGCCAGTTCAGATATATATCGCTGTTGCGTGCTATTGCGATGAGTGATCGCGACATCTTTTCAACTATGCGCTGTTCTGCAAAACCTCTGGTAAGTGGTTTTTTTACTTTCGGCGGCGGCGGTGCCGTCGGTGCAAGTGTGATATCGTCGGCAACAATATCCATTTTCCCGTTACCGGTGAGCCGCACATATATTTCATCGCATCCCTGAGGTATCTCGGCCGTTGATTCAATCAGCGTCCATGCTCCATCGCTCGTGAATTTCTTTCCGGTTCCGATATCCCACGTAAGCACTTTTCCCTGACCGCGGGAACTTATCTGCACATTCAGCATTTTCGGATTATCTGTCTTTACCCAGGCTGATACCTTATAGAACGTTCCCGGTTTCACCCGAATCATCGTCCCCGAACTGAACGCCCAGTCTTTTTCTCCATCGCTGGATATTTTTATCGCCTGACTGCCCTTGTGCGCATCAGCACATACTGCTGCGCTGCCTTTATTGTCTCGTGACCACCAGGAAAATCCGCTTGTTTCAATCGAACCTTCAAAGTCAGCAGTGAATACCGCTGCTGATGCGACTTCGGGTGCTGCCGCTTTCACCGGTGTAAGATAGATACAGTCGAAATAGCAGTTGCCCGGTGATTTTTTATCTGCAAACCGGTCATCAAACCATAATTCCAGTGACCCTCCGCTGACCGTCATGTTACCGACACTGCCGCCGCTGCTGATAAGGTTCGTCCACGTTACTCCGCCGTCACGCGAAAAGCCAAGCCCTCTGCCGAACTTAACAGTTACTGTATATGAACCGTCGGGAATGCCGGTAAGTACGGTGTGAAGCATCGGAGCGCCTTCTTCATTGGATGTCCTGTCTTTACTGACACTGGGTGACCGAAATACCGTTCCGCCCGTCCATTTTTTTGCGGCGTCCTTATCGGTTGTCCAAAGATTCCATTTTGTTGCCGAGTCTTTATCTTTTTCCCAGGCGTCCCGCGGTGTTGTGTATAGTTCCGGCTCAAAAGATAACTGTTGTGCCATCGATGGCAGAATTGCGATCAAAAAAATGCATACTATAGCCGTTAATTTTTGACACATAAATGTCTCCAAAAACAGTATTCAGACACACTGAAAGTATAGTACAAACAATCACTTTTGTCATTGGAGAAAAGCGACATATGCTTGAAAAAATACGACAGATCTCGCTAATTATTCTTAAAAATCGTCACTAGAACGTTAACGCCACCGTTACGGTTGCCGACATGCCGTTTATAAGACCCGTATAAGGTGAAGCCAAAGTGTATTCACCATTCTCCGTGCCAACATTGCCGGAAAGCGAGCAACCAATTGTAAAATTATATACAGGGTTGTAACTAATGCCCGCCACGACTACTCCCGACCAATCGCTGCAGTTGGCGATAACATTAAAATTGAAAGTCATATCTGATAATATGAACTTTGAAACCGATACGGCAAGAAACCCGTAATGCACACCAAAGTAATTCGGTTCATATAAACTGAACAGCGCATATTTCTTAATTTGATCGGAATCACGAAATCCGTCACCATTATACCCGCCAGCATTGTAAAAATATTCGCCTAAAACGGTAAGTCTATCCTTCACATCAAGTACATCGAAGCTTTTCGAAAAACCAACGCAGATGCGCGGCACCCATTCATTTGATACCTGTTGAGTATAATAGGTCGTATAATTCGTTGTTATTGGAAAAGTAATCGATACATTCGATGAGTACAATCGATTCTTGTTATCTCCGTACGACAGACTTGCCTCGCCGCGAACATCAACATTGATAAACGGAATACGTCCGGTCAGGTCTGCGGCATATACCGGACGATATCCTTTGCTCGCCACACCCGATACCGAACCTTCCCATCCGAATAAAAGCGCTTCAATCTTTCCGGCAACGCCGATGTCGTCGAAATTTTTTATATCTTTCATATTGAGAAAGCCGTACAAATTCGCTGTAGTTCCAAACGGCACATGCATCTTAATACCGTAGGTACCCTCTCTAGTTAGATTCGCCGTCGTTATATTGGCAAAATCTTTTTTCTGGATATTAATGAGATCTGAAGGATTCCAAAAGTAACCCTGCCCCCAGGCTAAGACCTGCTTACCAGTGCGAAGATATACAACTTTGGCTATATTTGCGTCGATGAATAGTTCTTTGACTGTCAGTATGAGGTTGTTCGTTTCTCCAAGCGTCCAATAATTGGTCGTCAGCTTGTTCGTCGAGACCAATGCCACATTTTTGCCACCAATCTCGCCGAGTGGATTATATGTTATAGCCAAGTCCGCATAACCCTTAATACTCTCACGAAGACGGATATCAACATATAATTCGGCATTAAGCTTTGTCCCAAGAGAATTGCTGTTGTACCACTCAATCCCTTTGGCCTGTACGAAATCGCGTACCATATTATACGACGATATGCTCGTAAGCTGCCCGGTAAGGCTGAACAACGACGTCGGTTCATCAACGTTCGTCGTTCCTACTTTCACCACGGCGTTTGTCTTCAGATCGAGATCGGTGTTCAACAGGTCTGACAGGTCATTTGCGCCGAACAGCGGCAGCAGCATGGCGAAAAACAGAATATACTTTTTCATAACGAAACCTCCACAATATCGTAGTGCTCTCCCCTTTCCCTTTTTGACGGGGAACGGGGCCGGGGGATAGGGTTTATTTGCTCAGGTTCTCCAGATACGCCTTGGTGAATATCGTTTCGGAAATAGGGTCGGTCTTGATATCGGTAATCTGCATACCGCTTAAATTCCCTTTTTCAAATTCATCGATGAATGTCGTTTTCACCGGAACATATTTCCCGTCAATGATGGTATATTCACGGTAGATGACTGTGCTCATGAGTGTTCCCGAAAGCGAATATGCCTTTACCTGGCGCGGGAGCAGCAGATCGCGATCGACCCACATTTCCTGTTTCGGATAGGTCACGTCATTCTTAAAGGCGATAAGCGTTATTTTATATACGGGAAGACTGTTCTTGCCGAGCGTCGTCTCTTCGACGATCTCAATCCCCTTTGCGTCCTTAAGCGGTTTATACTGATCCACGAGCTTGCGCTCCTCAAAATCACCGGCTTTGGCGTCAGAACCCTCGATGGTCTCGTCGCGGTTGATGTGCGTAAACGTGCGCGTGTTCTTGCGGTACATCCACATATCATCACCGACTTTCAGATAGCCGTTGCCCTTGTCCGCATCGGGTTTGTCGATTATCATCATAAACGAATCTGTCTTGTCGCGGCGGAAATACCGCATCTCAAGCTGTTTGATGCCCTGTCCGGTCTTCTGCTGCAGGATAGTGACGCGCGCGCTCACGTCGCCTGTCTGTTCACTCAGATAATCCACCTTTTTCATAATATCGGTGGCTGTCGGTTTTGCGCCGAACGCGCATGCCGCCACGGCGATTGATAATGCTGCGATTCTCAGTTTCATGGTAAAGCTCCTTGGATATTTTCCAGCAGATGATGCAACATCTGCTTTGTATCATTCATAATGCCGTAATGCATCCGATGCTGAAAGATTTGCCGCGCGGCGGGCGGGCCAGAACGTGACGAACGCGGTAATGAACGTGATAGCGATGATATACGATATTACCATTGCCGGTGTCGTGAGAAAATACAGGTGCCGTTCATAGAGAAACATTGAAAAGATGTTGTCGGTGACGATGGTGAAACGGCTTGCAATGAACATGAGGATGAACGCCATCACGGTTCCGCCGGCTGACGCGAACAACGCCAGATATGACGTTTCGAAGACGAACGACATAAGCACATCACCGCGCTGCATGCCGATGGCGCGTATTGTGCCGATTTCACGCGTACGTTCGCGTATTGTCATGCGAAGCGTGTTGAACACGCCTATCAGAATGATGAAAAAAAGTATAAGAACGATGGCGATGGCGATGCCTGTCACCACATTGCCGATCTGGTTGACTATCTCCATCGATTCATACAGAGTGGCGACGTCAAGCACTGCTATCGACGGTTTTTCCCTCCGCAGTGTACGCATCTTATCCATCATCTCCTGGGTGGTGGATGTGCGGTCCAGCAGTTTCCATTCCCGCGCAAGCACGTTTGTAACTGCGCCTGCCGGTTGATACGCGGCGCCGATGCCGGCGATGTACCGCGGCAGCATTTCATAATATTTTTTCTTCGCCATCACCGCATCCGACGTCAGTGCCGAATACGTTCCGCAATTCGTACCCGGATCAAACACGGCAGTCACAACATAATTGTTTTCAAGTATATTTGAACCGAATTGAGACATATACTTCAATGAAACCGGACTGCCCGTACCGACGCCGAGTTTCACAGCCAGCGGGCGCGACAATGCGATTGCATGTTCCTGTTTTTTATCACCGAACGCCGCATATGAACCCGTGATTGGTTTAAGCAAACCGTTCAATTGATTCAGTGCGGCATTATTGGTATATACGCCGAACAATGTCGCATCCTGACTTCCTCCGTTCGCGGAAATCGTGCCAAATAATCCGAGATATCCCGGCACCAATTTTTCATACAACCGGTTTGCGGTGGCAATCACTTTTTTCTGATCATCAACTTTCTTGAGAACAATCTTGAGCGCACCGGATTCCTGCGGCGCATATCCCAGAAGACTGCGCACCGTTTTAGCGTCAAGGTATGAGACGAATGTCATCATGGGATTGGCCGCGCTCACGATGGATGCAACAGAAAGCAGTGCCGTCTGTTCCTGCCCGCTCACCGTTCTCAGACGCATGCGAATTTTATCGCGCGCCTTAACATTAAGACCCTTCGCCTGTGATTCGCCGATGATAACCGGATTCTCAAGCGTGCCGTTCGTCATATCAACGATACTTCCGCTCTTCACTTTCGGAAATGTACTCAAAAAACCGTCGTCCATCTCGACACCGACGACCATGAGCATGCCGGATTTTCCGTTCCCCACCGCCTGACCGGCGATCATGAGGTCTTCCATTACAAAATCAATGCCCTTAACTTCGTTTGAGATAATATTCATGATGCGCACTTTGTCGCGTATCATGGATGACCCCTGAATCTTCCCCTTCTCACCGATGGTCACCTTGATATGTCCCTGTGAATATACCATCATCTTGTTAAGAATCAGATCCACCATCCCCGACGCAAACGAGGTGAGAATAATGAGTACTGTGACGCCGAAACCGATGGCAAGACCGAGAAAAAGACTGCGTCGTTTCTGACGGAAAAGATTCCTCAGGCTCAACGAGCTTAACAGTTTCAGTTTTGCACTATTCATAGTCGACTTCCTTAATCCCGTGCTATCGCTTCAAGCGGCGTTATCTTCCGCGCCAGCATCGCCGGATACAGTGTTGAAAGCAGTGTAACGATGGTCAGCAATACTATCGATGTGATGATCTCGCCCGCGCCGTACACCGGCATGAGCGAATCACCGCCGAAAAAAAGCTGCGCGAACGGATTTTCACTGGTGATATTCATCGAACGAACGACCGCTGTTGCAATCGCCGTAACAAACATACCAAGCGCTCCCGCTGCAGCAGCCAGCACCGCAGTCTCAGCGATGAACATGCTGAGAATGAAACTTTTCTGAGCGCCCACAGCCCGCATCATTCCTATTTCTGTCACTCGTTCCATCGCCGCCATCGACAGCGTATTCATGATAATGATGGCGGCAACGAAATAGAGAAATCCCACGAACACGATGACAACCATGCGGAAGAAGAATGTCCATTGTCCTATACCGCCCGCGGCCTTGCCCCATGTCACCGCTTTGCAGTCGAGTTTTTCTTTCTTGAACGTATCATTCCACTGTTTCGCGATTTTATTAAGATCGTATTTTTTTCCGGGTTTGAGTTTCACAAGAATATGTGTATACGCGCCGCCGGTAGTTCCCTCAGCCAGCTTCTTTTCCTGAGCTTCCTTCACCGATGCAAGCACCGCATCGGTATCGGCGGCATCGAAATCGGCGGACAGAAGTGCCGCATCGGATTTATTCACTTTCACCGCTTCAGTGACATGCAGAAATCCCATCGCCTGGCGGTATGTATCTATGTCAACCACATTGAAATTGTCACCGAGCATGGCGTCGAGATTCCGATAACGGGCTACACCCGAAACATCAAGCTTAATGTCGGTTGCGTATTCACCGCCCATTCCCATGAACACGATGTTTGACTTCTGTTCAATGGTCGGCGCTAACTCACGCGCCATTGCATCCAAATTGGTAGTACTCATCAATGATGCCATAGCTACCGGTTTTTTCGCTTTCGCTGCCTTTTTAAAACGTTCCATAGCACGCATCTTCATCTGATCGCGCGCTGTTTCGCAGTAATTTGAGATATTCATCGGGACGTTCATCGGCGTGACCCAGTATGAATTCGCCGAATAGAAATTCTTCCTGATCCGCTGCATCACCACCGTTTCCTGCTTGCCGGGAGTTATCATGCGTCCCTCGATGACGACGATGTTCGTATTGAACACACGCTGATACTCGGCGACGTCAATCCCGATAAGTCCGCAGAACCCCGACATGTTCATGTCGGACGATTCACTGATCACCATTCCCATCCCGATACCGATGGGAATGACGGCATCAATATCCTTCTGTGAACGTATTACCGTCTGCGCCTTCTGCGCATCCTTGAGCGCATAGATATTGAAATCGCTCATATTGCCGAACATATCATCGCCGGAACGGTTCGTGGAAAATACGACGATATGTCCGAAAAAGCTTTCGACGATGTTCTTTTCAATGCCTTTCTCAAGTCCGGCAACCATGGAAAAACCCGCACTCATGATGAGCGCACCCACAAAAATGATTATTCCGATGACAATGCTTTTTCCTTTATGCCGCCAGAGATTCCGCCATGCAATTTTTAATAACAGTTCCATGAAAGCCCCCGGCGCGCTAGTGCGCGGCCCCCGATTCAGTAATAACACCGTCACGGATCTTCACCACTTTCTGTGCATACTGGAGCACTTCCGGGTCATGGGTTGAAAAAATAAACGTGGTTTTTTCAATCTTATTCAATTCCTGCATGAGCGCAAGAATTTCATTGCTGGTAACCGTATCAAGGTTCGCTGTGGGTTCATCGGCAAGGATAATCTTCGGTTTTGTCACAAGTGCGCGCGCAATGGCCACACGCTGACGTTGACCACCGGACAGTTCAGCCGGTTTATGTGTAAGATACGGCGTAAGACCAACTTCTTCAATAAAATATTCCGCACGCTTGCGTACTTCCGCTTTCGATAGTGATTTCATGAGCAGGAGCGGAAATTCGACATTCTCAAGTATATTGAGCACGGGTATCAGATTGAACGTCTGAAATATGAAACCGATTGTATAGAGACGCAAGTCGGTAAGCTCACTGTCGGTCATCGTGGTGACTTCTTTTCCGCTCACCCGAACCGAACCCGCGGTTGCATGATCGATAAGACCTATGATATTGAGCATCGTTGTTTTTCCGCTGCCTGAAGGACCTACAATAGAAAGAAATTCCCCCTCTTCAACACTGAAATCAACACCCCGCAGCGCATGTACGGTGGTGTCGCCGAGGGGATAATCCTTCGTAACCTGTTTCATTTCGATGATGGCCATTGTTCGCTCCTTATATTGTACGCGTACAGATAAACACCGGATTGTGTGATTTGTGTCACCTATACTGACGCTTTATATCCCGTTTTATTGCACAGGACCGTTCGGCCAATAACACTACCGTATTCCATTGGAATGTCAAATTCGTTGCCGCTCTTTTTTATAACGATCTATAAAACGATTTTACACTTTTATTATTTATGTGTTATCTTTTTCTCTTCAGCAACGACAGATAATGATTGATGGAAGCATCGGTCACTTTGAAATTCGCGGAAATATCACCGGCATAAAAGTTACCGGTGCATGCACATTACGGATACATTCCCACCAGCGATAATCCTGCTGTCTCCGGAAGCCCGAACATAATGTTCATGCACTGCACGGCGTTGCCGGCCTGCCCTTTGAGCAGATTATCAATATGTGAAACAATAATCATTTTATTCGTCCGCCGGTCGACATTGATCCAGAGCGCGCATTTATTGGTGCCGCGTACGGTTCTATTGCCGACTGTCTTTTTTTCACCGTACACCTGGACGAACGGTTCGTCCTTATAAAACGAGTTGTATGCTTCAAAGACCTTGTCATACGTGACACCCGGTAAAAGCGAACCGTAGACAACGGTCATGATGCCGCGAACAATGGGAAGCACTTGCGCAGTGAATGTAACGGCAACAGCATTTCCATTTATTGCAGAAAGTTCTCGTTCAACTTCCATAACATGCTGATGTGCGCCTATTTTGTATGCATTCATCTCTTCATACCGATGCGGGAAATGATGTATCGGATTAGGTTTTTTACCGGCTCCGGAAACACCTGATTTTGCGTCAAAAATAAGCGATGACGGGTCTATCAATTTATGCTTCAGTGCGGGTGATGACCCAAGAATCGCGCTCATGGCGAAACAGCCTGCATTTCCCACGATTGTAGCTTTTGCAATATCGCTGCGATGCAGCTCCGGTACGCCATATGCCGATCGCGGCAAGAGATCCGGCACTTTGTGTGTGGTCTCGCGACCGATCCGTGAGGCATATGCCGCATAATCATTTTCATTATTAAACCGGAAATCGCCGCTGTAATCGATTACCCGTGATCCGGCATTAACAAATGCTTTTGCATCCGTCATGCCAACGCCGTCCGGAGTCGAGAAGAAAACCACGTCGGCTTTGCCGGTATCTTTTTTAGCGTCTTCAACAACCAGATCACACAGTCCGCTTAAATGGGGATATATCTCATCAATCCGTTTGCCTACATCTGCCACGGCGTGCAGTGAAACGATTTCCGCATTCGGATGTTTTGACAGCAGTTCAACAGCACCAACACCGCCGTATCCTGTTGCGCCTATTATTTTTACGCGAATTTTGTCTGACATGTGAGCTCCGTAACAGTACTTGTTTCCGGATTATAGCGATTTCATATGAATTTGCAAATTTGACGTAACCAAGGATACCATTATATAATAAAGGGATGAAAGGTATTCTGTTATTCATACTCTTTTCATTCATATTTTATGGCGCCAAAAAAACAGATTGGGAGATAGATGGATTTAAGGGGCGGGTAAAAGAGTGCACAAAAATTGAATACAGAATAACAAACACCGCCGCTGAGCAGAAAGATATACTATCCAAACAGATATTCAGATATGGTTCAAACGGCATGCGTATTAATGCCGAACAGTATTCATCCACTGCGATGATATATCTTTTTACCTATTTATACTCTTCGAACGCTAAACGTACAAACGAACTAGTTACAACTCCCTCGGGAAAAGTGGAACGATCATGTACCTACAAATACGACAAAGAAGGAAATCTCATCGATGAGATTTGGTTCAAAGGCGACGGTAAACGCTGGACACAGCACAAGTATACCTACAATAAATCCGGTCTTCGCACCGAAATGGCAAGCTTCAATGCGGACGGTACTCTGTGGTCATGGCATCAGTATGAATACAACGATGATGATCGAATCGTTCTTGATATTACACTCGACGGTTCAGGTTCTCTCTGGGGAAAACATGTATATGTGTATGATACCAACGGCAAACTGGTAGAAGATGCACTTTATAAAGCGAACGGCGCACTCGGCTCACAGTATATATATCGCTATGATGAACGTGGAAATATGAGTGAGGAGACCTGGCATAAAGAAGACGGTACTGTCTGGTGGCGCGAGATGCATCATTATAATACCAATGCCCAGCGCATCATGAGCGACAGATACGATGACGCGGGCGGATTATGGGGTAAACAGATATATCGATATGAATCACACGGAAACAGGACGGTATGGGAACGTTTCCGCATTGAAAAAAGTCTTGGTAAAGACGTAGTGACGATCTCGGGTGCGACTGAATTCAGATACACCTATTGGGAATAATCACATAATGAATGCCGGCAGATCACGTACCACTATTTTTCTCACTGCTTCCATTCCAAGTTCTTCAAAATCAATGACCACTGAGCTTTCTATATGTTCTTGCGCAACCAGCGCAGCAGCGCCGCCGATGGTGCCAAGATAAAATCCGCCATATTTTCTGCATGTTTCTGCAACAGAAGGACTTCGATTCCCTTTTGCAATTGAAATCAATGATGCTCCGTTTTTCATGAATTCATCCAGATACACATCCATTCGCTGCGCCGTTGTGGGGCCAAAACTCCCGGTCACTGCACCTGGAGGTGTTTTGGCCGGACCGGCATAATATATCGGGTATTTTTTGAAATACTCCGGTATTCCTTTGCCGCTCAAGAGCATTTCATATATTTTTGCATGCGCAATATCGCGAGCAACAATAAGTGTTCCGGAAAGCCGTATCATATCGCCTTTATTATAGCGTGACAGCATGCCGCATGTCTGTTCAATACCGCTCTCGGTCGATATTTCCGGCGCATTGTTTTTGAGATGCGGTATAAGCGATTTCGAAAAACGTTCAGGATTTTTATCGAGCTCCTCAAGAAAAACGCCATCGCATGTTATCTTTGCCTTTATTGCGCGGTCCGCATTGCAGCTAACACCAATCCCTACCGGACATGATGCTGCATGACGCGGAAGACGTATCACACGTGCTTCTACCGCAAATGCCGTGCCGCCGAATTGTGCTCCGAGTCCTGACGATCGTGCCATCGCAAGGATTTTGTCTTCCCAGGCGCAATCGCGATACGCATGCCCTTCGGCGCTCCCCGTCTGCGGCAATGAATCAAGATAACACGCGCTCCCGAGTTTCACGGTTTTCAGTGTCTGTTCCGGTGTCAATCCGCCGATGACCACGCAGATGCGGTATGGCGGACATGCGGCAACACCGATTGCCTTTATTTTTTCGGCAAGAAAAACCGCAAGTGAGGATTCATTTAAAAGTGCTTTGGTTTCTTGAAACAGTGCCGTTTTGTTTGATGAACCCCCGCCTTTGGCTATAAAAAGAAAACGGTAGTTATCGCCCTCACATGAAGCAATATCAATATATGCCGGAATATTGCAATTCGTATTTTTTTCTGTGAACATATCCAATGGCGCCATCTGTGAATAACGCAGATTTTCTTTGGTGTATGTCTCACGTACTCCGTCAGTTATTGCACATGTGTCATCAGTACCCGTGAATACCGATTCTCCTTTGTATGCCAGTATATTTGCAGTGCCGGTATCCTGGCATAACGGGTAGATGCCTTTTGATGCTATAATAGCATTCTTCAAAAGAGACGCCGCAACAAAACGGTCGTTTTTAGACGATGTGCCGTCTGAAAGAATATTATGTATCTTTTCCAGGTAGGCAGTACGTAAATAAAAAGATATTTCCTTAAACGCATCTCGCGTGAGATTTCGAATCGCATCCGGTGTAACGTGCAGCATTGTTCTGCCGTTATTCTGCGATGTTGATATGCCTTCTTTTGATATGCATCGATAGTTTGTTTCGCGGTCCGGATCAATTGAAAAGAAATGATTTTGCATTTTTTATCTCTTAAATCAAGTATATATTCATATTTCAGTTTGTAAAGAAATGCAACTCAAATCAACAGAATTGAAACAATACTGTTGATTGTCTGTTGATAGAGAGGAGAAAAAAGGCAATCTGTATTTATTGACGTGCCTTTTATAAATTCAAATATTTTAAAATGTCTAACGGATGAACTGTTTACTATGTACTATAAACAAACCATCAACAACAACAAATATATATTTATCCCGAATTTCAATCATATTTCAATTTGTCAACAAAAATGAACTATAACAACAACAATAAATTTCTATGTAACATAATATATTATTTAAAGATATGGATACACTGTCATATATTGAATTTGTAAAATATGCTTTGGATGTAAATTCCAACCAAATGTATTAGAATATCAAACAGTTGATAAACTGTTGATATGTGGATAAATGCAAAAGGGTTAAAATTCAATATATTTGAGTAAGTATAACGAATTCAATTATTGAATTCGTTATATAAATTTACTTTTTACCGTTAATTGATACAACAACGAGCGGTTGTCGTTCGATTTCCTTGAAAAAGAACTTTTGAAGCTTGTATTTCGTCTCATATTGAAGAATTGATGACTTTGTTTTACCGTTTTTTATAAGCTTTTCAATGGTGTCGATAACAATACTTCTGCCTTTTTCAAAAAGAGCGTTTGTTTTACCGTCTGAAAAAATAAATCCTTTACTGACGATATCCGCATCTATTTCAACTTTATTATCGTTACTTATCGTGGCCGACACAAAAACAACACCGCCGGATGCCAGTTTCTGACGGTCTTTTAGCACTAATTCACTGACATCACCGACACCTTTGCCGTCCACATATACATTAATAAGCTCAAGATGATCGACAATTACGGCCTTTTCTTCATCCAATTCAAGGACATCCCCATCAAAAAGCACTACCGAGGCGTCACGTTTTCCGGTAAGCAGTTCAATGAGTTTTGCATGTTTTATGATATGACGTACTTCGCCATGTACAGGAATGAGATATTTCGGACGTACAAGACGATATAAAAGCTTCAATTCTTCGCTGGAGGCATGACCGGATGAATGTATTTCATATTCATCTTCATCGATGACATGAGCGCCTTTTTCATAGAGCAGATTGACAAGATTGTTTACCGGTATTTCATTACCGGGAATGACACTTGCAGAAAGAATAACAACATCACCGGACGCAAGTTTGATGTGACGATGAGCGTCAGAAGCGATGAGCGCCAATGATGAAAAAGGTTCGCCCTGGCTGCCGGTGGTAACACAGACAAGTTTTTCACGGGGATGATGCGCAATTTCTTCAATGGGTATGATGGTACCCTGAGGGTAATTAAGATAGCCAAGTTGTTTGGCGATATCAGTACAGCGCATTAAGCTTCGTCCGGAGAATGCAACCCGACGCCCGTTGTTATGCGCAGCGGTGAGCATCTGCTGAATTCTATGAAGACTTGAGGCGAATGTAGCGATGATAATCATCCCGGTAGCGCGAGAGAACAGATGATCGAGCTCCCGGTTAACAATACTTTCACTGATGGTGAAGCCTGATTTTTCAACATTCGTACTGTCACTGAGCATGGCAAGAACGCCGCGTTCCCCATATTCAGCGAATTTATACAAATCAATTACATGGCCGTCAACGGGTTCAAGATCAATCTTGAAATCGCCGGTGTGAATGATGGTTCCCACCGGCGTTGTTATAGCAAGGCCTATGCTGTCCACGATGCTGTGATTGGTATGAATGAATTCAATTGAAAAATGCGATAGCGTGACAACATCACGAGCGCTCACTTCCTTACAGACGATCTTATCGAGGGGAAGATGCGCGTCCATGAATTTTTCACGAAGGAAAGCAAGTGTCAGTTTGGTTCCATATATCGGCGCATCGAGCGATTCGATAACATGAGTGACCGCGCCAATATGGTCTTCGTGTCCGTGCGTAAGAATAAGGGCAAGAACCTTTTTATCGGCGAGATAGCTGATATCCGGAATGACATAATCGACACCCGGCATATCGCTTTTCGGAAACATGAGACCTGCATCGATGACGATGACTTCCTGCTCGTATTCTATAACGAGCATGTTCTTACCGATTTCTTTTAATCCGCCAAGCGGGATAATACGTAATTTACTTTTTTGATCCAAGCGGTTGCTCAATAATGAAGAAAATATCGGTAAACGATACCGAATGATACACTAACATAAGTATATGAAAGCAGAGCGAATTGTCAAGGGCGCGTGCGTTTTGCCTTTATACGTGCATTTGGTTTTGCCGATGTGAAGACAATAAAGGTCTTTTTTCCATCAACGGTGACCGTATAGGAACCGGCTGTCAGCTTTGAGAATATGATATCATTTTTCTTACCGGAGAGATGTTCAAGAACTGTATTATCGCGCAACAGCACGCATTCTTTTTTCACCGAGGGGATGATGATCGTGATTGTATTGCCGTGCGGCATAACGGACAAAAAGGAGGATACGAAACAGGGGGATGCTTTTTTGCCGCGAGCAGCAATAGGATTGAGGATACTGAAGCCGCTGTTCTGTTCGGATTGAAACCGGCCGTTACGGCAAACGATGGAGAGCTGCTCATCGTGATGAGTATGAAACAGAGTTGATGCCGCTTTGGTTTTCATGCGGCCGCTATCGGATGCAACCAGTACCGCTGCGTTCCTGCACTGCTCACAAGAAGCGAGGTGTTCCGACAACAGTTTGTTTGACTTATTTTCAACGAAGCGTATCAGGTCTTCAAGCGAACAATGTGCGGTCATAAAAAGTCCTTACTGAAAGAACGTACCACCGCTTTTATTTTCAGTATGATCTTGGTGACGGCGGTAACACTTGCTGCAAATGTTTTGGCGATGAATGCATACGGCACCACCGGCTGGATGCGGGATATTTTTTGGGATAACCGGTCTGCGGTTTTCTGTAATCTTTGGGCATAGGGCAATCTTCCGGCGGCAGTATGCATACGGCGTTTTACATGCAGTTCAGTAATCCTGTCCTGAAGACGCATGAGGGAATCACATTTATCAAAATATGTCTCACGGGCTGCTTCGACGATGTTCAATGCCGAGCGCATATCGATTTTTAAAAGCTCCATCAGCGGTATGATGATGCGCTCCTTGAACACTTCAAGATAGTGCAGCTTGTACATGGTGACATCGCGTAACGGAACACGCGGACTGAGATATGCTTCAAGGTCAGAAAGCTGCTCGTGTTCATCGTCGGCGCATGTCTCGGGTATGGAAAAGAGCACCTCATGAGTTGCATTATCGTGAACATCAACGGCGACGGTTCTGACCGATGCACGCTTATGGGTGCGCGAGCGTTTCAGATAATTACAGTACAGATTCCTGAGCACAACGGAAAACCAGGTTACGAACAGATAATCTTTTTTCTCGAATGAAAGCACGATGGTTTCAAGACGCTCGAGCGCATAGAGATAAAATGCAGTGGCTTCATCATGGTCTTTGCGGAATACTTTTCGCGGGAAATGATACATAAAAGGCGCAAGATAATCACGCAGTTTCATAAAACAGTCATGCGCCCGCTGGATCTGATAATCAGAGATAAGCGCCTTTACAGTGTCGTCTGAAATTTCATGCATATATGCGGAAGATACAGCAAGATAAAAAAAACGCAAGTATATATGCCGACATGATACACGGCATCTAAATTGACAATTTCATGGTATTGAGCTAAAGTTGTTATATCAATCATCAACGGCAGGAGGAACATATGCGTATTATTATCTCTTTCGTGGTATCACTGTGTATCAGTGCAGCGGTATTTGCGCAGAGCATTACCAATCAGGACGATCTTAACAAGATAGCAGGCGACATCGCGGGTGCTATTAAGGCGAACTACGGGTTTGTCACCGGTTCGGGGAATTATTACAGCCCCGGGGTGCGCCAGTTTCCCGGACTACGTATCGGCGTCGGTGCCGGTGTTGCGGGGAACGCATCGCTTTTCACCGTGTTCAATAACGGGTTGTCAACCACCACCAATATACTCGATGCGTTCAAGCTTCTTCCCGGTGTGTACGATATGGTGTACGGCAAAGTGGGGCTTTTCGATCTGCCGCTCATCGGGCTTATCGATGTCGGCGGGCGACTGGGTTATTTTCCGAAAACAACATTTACACTGCCCGGCGGCTACGGGTTTACGGTTGACAATTTCGCATTCGGCCTTGAAGTCCGGCGTAAAATGCTCGACGAGTTCGGCGGGCTTCTCAAACTTGATATCCGCGCATCAATCGACGTCAATAGCGGCAGTATCGCTCTCGGCTATTCCAATACGGTGTCGAATGTGACATTGACGGTGACCAATACTATGGCATGGACAGGATCATCCTTTGGCGTAAAGGCCGTGGGCGGCATATCGATTCCATTTCTCGGTACTGTTTATGCTGGTATCGGTCCGAATATCAATGTCGGCAGTGTTAAAGATACGATTAACGTGAACGGCAGCGGCGAATTATTCGGTACGGTAATGAATCTTCCGGGACTGAACGCAAGCGGTACGGCATCGTATGATGCTTTTGATATTCGCGCTCTTGCCGGTGTGCATCTGTTTGTACTTGATGTGGCTGTTGAATACGGGCTTTTGAGCAAAGGAATATGTCTCAGCGGCGGCGTATCGTTCTTCTTTTAACACGGATAAGAATCAAAAAAGGCGCGGTATCATACCGCGCCTTTTTTTTATCTTATGTGCATGTAACAGGTTGTACAATATGCCCTGTTCTTGCAAAACCCGCAGAGAATACTATACTATAATCATGAAAGGTAATCAGAACAGCACACTACGCCTTTCCGTGGCACTATCGCTGATACTGCATGCAATGTTATTTCTGCCGATGGCGGCACCGGATATATACCATCGTTTCACCACGAATCCAAATACCCGACAAGAAAAAAAGAACGAGACAATGCTTTTGGAGAATGATGAACAGCAGAATATACCCGATTCGAATACGATATTCCAGGGACCAAAAAATACACGGTCACAGGGGAAAATAACACCGAAGACCGGATATAACACCTATGGAAAAGATGCCAACAGGTTTGTGATGAGTCAGTATGAACGGGATATACGGGGTTCACGGGAGATCATCGTAACGACAATACGTGAGCCGGAAACGGCATCGGAAGAGCTTCCTAAAACGACCGAAGGTACTGCGGCAGAGGCTAAGAAAAAAAGAGATGCCATTACCATTGTCGAGCAGGGTGCAGTTGAACAGAAAGCACGACGGATGCCGTTTTCATATGACGACCAGGAGGACATGAAGATAGGGTTTTCACTTGAAGACGGCCGATTAACACTGGGTACACGCTGGGCGGCGCATGCGGAATATTTTATCGCGCTGGTAGGCAGTATACGGGAATCCTGGGACGCATCGATACCGATTGCCCATTACTACGGCATCATCAAAGACGATGCCGTCGAGGTTATGCTCAGTATCGACGCCAGCGGGAAAATAGAATATGTAAAACTGCTGCAGCCGTCGGCACAGTTTCAGGAAAGCATGACGCACTCCTGTGTAAATGCGGTGCGCTATGCGCGACCCATACCCCCGCCGCCGGAAGACCTGATACGGGAAAACGGAATCGGGGGTAAACTGATGGTGCCCTTTCGTTTTATCTATCAGAACATCAAGAACAAGTATTAGCTGATATTGTTTCACGTGAAACAATCCGACAAGAGCGGACGGTTATAAGGGCGGGAATATGGATTATACGGTTCAACATCTGATACGGACACAGCGGCCGTTCTTTTCTATCGGCGAGGGAATACACCCTGACGATTTTCACATGGATTTCCATACACATGATTTTTTCGAGATAGGCTATGTCATCGGCGGAAACGGGCACTATGAAGTGGCTGAGCAAGATCATGTCCGTCAGGTAGGTGTACAAAAGGATATGTGCCTGCTCTGGGACGGCGCAACGGCACATCGCGCGGTGGATGAACCGGGAACACCGCTGCATCAGATAATCATGACATTCGATGACTCTTTCATTGAGGGATATTCACTGCTGGACCGTATTCGTGCGGTCACGCGGCAACGGGTGCCGCTCTGTATCAATGATATGCTGGTTACGGCGGGCATACGGCAGATACTGCGGAGGCTTATCGCCGAGCACCGGAACAACGCCGCCGGCAGCGGTGATGTATGCAGAGCGCTTCTCGTTGAACTTCTGACAATGATATACCGGCGCACGAGCGATACTCCGGGCGATGCAGTGCGCACACAGGATGGGCGCATCGACGCAGCCTGCAGCTATATTGCCGCACATTACCATGAGCAGATGCAGGTGTCGTCGATTGCCGCATCGCTTGATGTATCGGTTCGTTATTTTTCAGAATTATTCCGTGTCGGTACCGGCAAAACATTTGTGGAATATGTGAATACATACCGGATATCCATGGCACAGCAGATGCTTACCGGCGGCAATGAGCGAATCATTACGATAGCATTTGAATCCGGCTTTGACAGCATATCGCATTTCAATGCGATGTTCAAAAAGATCACCGGGATGACGCCGGGAGAATATCGTGAACGCAACGGCGCCGGACGATAGCCGGCAGAACTACTATTGACGAAAAATAATGGCGTTATATAGTAAATGCATGGTTGGGCGGAATGGATATAACAATCTATAAACCGCCGGCTGCAAAGGAGAACCTCATGAAAAAGATATTCGTAGTATGCATTGCTGCCGCCGCACTGCTGAGCGCACAGGTTAAACCGGCCGGCAAGGCTGAAGTGCAATCGCGCATACCGCAGATCGGCATCATGGACATAATGTCGTCATCATTCGAACGCTCGAAAACGCGCATGCTTACCGATGTGCTTCGCACCGAATTGTTCAAGGTGCATCTGTTCAAAATCATCGAGCGCGGTGTACTTGAAAAGATTCTGCAGGAACACAGTATCAAGATGACAGGGCTTATTTCCGATGTCGACCTCCTGAAGATCGGGAAAATACTCGCGGTGGAAAAACTGTTTGTCTGCACGCTTGAAAAGTTCAGTTCAACCATCGCGGTGAATATCCGCATCATCGATGTGAACACGTCTCTTGTCGATTACACCGAGAATGTGTTCGTGAAAGATGAGGATATGATATTCGACGCGCTCAAGGACATCGTAAAAAAAATAGAACTGTATTACGCCGTGAAGGGAGATGAAGTACAGACCGAGAACAAGTCGTCATTGATTAACAGGAAGTGGGTCATACTCGGCGCAACCGAAGAAGAGATAAAATATTTCATTCTGCAGAAGACCGATCCGGAAAGTTTTCTTGATCTCAGGCAATACGATATCACGTTCAAGCCCGCCGATTATGTTGATGCGTTGAAACGCGGCTGGGACAGCGCGGTGATAAAGAATTTTCTGCAGGCAGGCATTCCGTATAAGCAGGTACAGAAAGCGCTGTCACTCGGCATCGTATCGCTTGATAATTTCAAGAAATCATTCCGCTATCAGGGATATTCGTTTGAGGATTATCTTGACGCATATGCAAACAACATCATGACCGTGAACGATTACAAATCATTCAAGGAAGGCTACCGCAAGGACAGGTTCATCGTCGGTCTCGGCGGTGTTGCGGACAATCTCCCCATTGCAATAGCGAACTACAAATTTCTGCTTGGCATGGTCGGCTGGGAGCATTTCTGGAGCGAGTATCAGCGCGGTATCGTCAAGTTCAGTACTGATGTGAGCCTGAACATGATGAACATCATCGTGCCCATTCCGAGCGTCTGCTTTAATGTGTACGCCGGCATGTATCCGTTCTATGCGAAACTGTCGCTTGGCGGCCATGCGGAGATAATCCTCGGCGGACACTATGCCGCGTTGGGAAAGATAGGCGTTGAAGTGGCGGAACAGTTCGCGTTCGATGCGTTCTTTATCTTTTACGGTACACAGCCGGGAATATCGTATACGGACCTCAAAACGAAAAAAGGTGAAGCGGGATATATCCCCATAAACTACCCGTATTATGCCGCGATGTTCTCGTATAAGTTTTAAAACACACAATCATCGTTCTCATGATGTCGTGAACGTTGCGTGCCCGTACTCTTTTTGTTTCACGTGAAACCGCCGAATACAGGAAGCCGCTTCCGATTTGCGGTAGACCCGTGAGCGGCGGCACAGTATATTGTCTTCATCACGCATGAGGAGCACATATGCTGACACCGTATCTTGACGACCTTTCACGGCGCATTGACAGCGTGAAAGAACATGAACTGCAGGGACAGTGGAAACAGTTTATCGGCGGCGGGATAGACGACAGTATTTTCGCCCCGAAACGTTCGTATACAGCAGCGCCCAAAATAGTGTGGCCGAAAATAATCTACAATGAAGCGTTGAAGGACCCCGACGGCATGCTGCTTCGGGAATTTGCGGGTGCGTCCGGTGTTCTTGCAAGCGGAACGAAAACGGGAACGTTCATGTGTGTGCGTTCCAATTACGGTCCCGGCATTCTCGCGTCGGTGTTCGGCTGTCCGATTACCGTACTTGAGGATCATTATGACAGTTCGCCGCAGGCGCGTCATTTTGAATCGTTCGATGACATCAAACGTGTGCTTGATGCCGGTGTGCCGGACCTTTCACAGGGATTCGGTCCGCAGGTGTTCGCGCTTGGTGAACGCTATCGCGAGATTCAGCAAAAGTATCCGCTCATCGCGGAACATGTGCATGTATATCATCCCGATCTGCAGGGACCTATCGACGTGCTCGAACTCCTGTGGGGCAGCAATGTGTTCTATGATATGTACGACAAACCCGATTTCATAAAGGATATGCTTTCACTCATTACGGAAACGTACATCGTGTTTCTGAAAAAATGGTTTGAACTGTTCCCGCCGCATGACGGATTTTCATTTCACTGGGGTCTCATGATGAAAGGACAGGTGATGCTCCGGAATGACAGCGCGATGAATTTTTCTCCGGAGCTTTACGAGGAATTCATACGCCCGTATGACCAGCGGATCTTTGACGCATTCGGCGGCGGTGTGATACACTTCTGCGGCAAGGGATCACACTACATTGAACCGATGTCCCGTATGGACAAACTCTATGCGATCAATATGAGCCAGCCGGAATACAATGACATGCCGACAATTTATGCGAACACGATAGACAAGGGTATTGGTATCATCGGCTTCCGATATGCTGAAGCGAAAAAAGAAATGGATGCGGGAAGGAATTTCCGCGGGCTGCTGCACACGGAAGCACCGGCGGCATAATACGGCGGTCTAGTTAACATAACGCAACGGCGTGATGCGCATATTACCTCGATGTATCGTTCGACTGCTTCATAACAGTTGCAAGCGAAGTAATTATCGTTTCGGGCGATAACTCGCGCATGCACTCATGATTGTAAGGACAGGTGCGCCGATAGCAGCGTGAACAGTCGATTGCACTGTTTCTGACGACAACTGAATTGCGAGAAAGCGGCCCGATGCGTTTTTCACTGGTGGGTCCGAACAACGCTACCAGCGGTATATCAAAGGCGGTGGCGGCATGCATGGGAAAGCTGTCAACGCTCACCATTCCTTTCGCTTGCTGAATGACATATCCGAGCTCAGCAAGTGATGTAAAAACGGTCAGCGGTATTGCTCGAGGAACTGCTTCCGCCATACGGATGCATTGTTCGCGGTAATCATTTGTCGCGGATATAACAATGGGCAGTTTAAATCTGTTTGCCATCTGCTGCAGCAGCGCAATGCTCGTTTCTAATGGAATATCCTTTGTCTGCCATCGTGAGTACGGCGCGTACAGAATATACTGTTTGGGAAGCAGTATATTTTTCTTTTGCAGCGTATGTGCGACGCGCTGTGCAATATCTTCAGGAAGAAAAAAATCGAGCGCGGGACCGTCATCGGGAACGGAAATGAATGAGAGGAATTGCAGAAGACCGTGCACCGCATGTATGTCTTTGTAATAGAGGTGCGGAATACCGAGCCAGCGTCCTTTGGCGAACTTTGATTTCGCCCGGGCCGTATACAGAAATACGGCGCTTCGTGCAAGACCCTGCAGATCGAATGCGGCATCATATGTTTCTGCGCGTACAGCTGCTATATCAGACATGAATGAGCGGATTGTTGCGGCACAAGAAACAGGCGATGAGAATATGCTGTGCTCATACCGGTAGATATCAACAATATGAAGACGATGAATATACGGATTTGCTGAAAGAATATCGGTTGCGCGTTTATCGACGACAACGTCGATCTGCGCTTCCGGGTAATGCTTTTTTATAGCACGTATGAACGGCGTCGCATGAAGCACATCACCGAGCGATGTCTGCTTTATGACAAGAAATTTCATCGCTTGGTTTTTTTCCTTTGTATCGGCGCCTTCGCAGCGGATGGTTTGTCCTCTTCAATGTACTTTTTCATGAGAAAATTGAACAGCTGGAACATCGATGTTGCGTTTTCGTTGTAGTCCTTCATCTTGGTGACCACGCGGGTAACGCCGACCTCCTTCAGGGTGACCATCTGGGTGGTGAATGTTTCTATGAACATATCCTTCCACACATCGAGCGCTTTCTGGTTATGAAACAGTTTGGTGTACGATATGGCGCTTTCACCGTCAGGTCCCGGGGGATGATATAGTGTATCGACGATGCCCTCGTAAATCGGAAGCTGCGATTTACCGCGGCGCGCGAACGGTATGTCCGCCTTGCCCAGCGTGCCGAGCAGCGCATCATCGGTGAGCATCTCCCGCGTAAGATCCGGTTTATCAAGGAATACCGGACCGACGCTGCCGGCGAGATGAGCTATGTGGATATATTTTTTCAGCGCGATTATCTCATCGACAAAATCGAGCGGGCGTTCATAAATGATCGGTGTGCCGATCTTGACCGTGAAGCCGTACTTCACGAGCATCTTTTCCTCTTCCTTCGTGAGTTTGATATCCCACTTTTTCATGAACTCTTTGTTCTCAACGTTGTATTTGCGGGAAAGGATGGTTTGGAACAGCAGATGTTCAAGATCAAGCGCGATGTTCACATCGAACGTGTCGGCGATGAGTATCATCTCTTTCGCAGAGCGGGGGAATTCTCCTTTCTCGATTATTTTTGGTATGAGACCGAGCTCCCCTTTCTTGCCCGCGCCCTCTTCCGCGGTATAACCGAGCTCTGAAAATTTGTCGGTGTATTTCTGCGTGATATAAATATAATCGAGAGCAAGGTTTTTTATCAGGAGCTGTATTTTATGCTGGTAGGCGAATTGCGAGATGTTGAACATATATTCGAACAGTGTATCGATGCCGTCTTTATAGAGCGAGCGGTCATACGCGGCGCAGAGAAACCGTTCCGCATCATTTTCCGGAGCAAGGCGCAGACGGATGTGTTCATCGACGGAAAGTTCCGATATTTCACGGCCGAAACCGTAAAGCGACCCGAAGTGATATGAAAGACTTTCAACTTTGACGCCTTTCTGGATGAGCATGAAAATACGCTGCAGATTCCGGCCGATGTTGATATCGTTCGTAGCGTGAAGAAATGTCAAGTCGTGTATGCAGAGCGACACGTCATATCGTAGAAAAAAATCAGCGGCAAGCAGTATTTCGTCAAGAGCAAGATCGCGCGGCAGATGGATCAGAAATGTTTTTCTGCCGAGATTCAGATGATACATGAGTTCATCGGAGACGAAACGGTGGCGTTCGTCGAAGACCCTGCAGATATGATATTGTTTCATACCGTCCTAGCGGATGATGATGTTTTTCAGCAGCATGAGACCGCCGATAAAAATGAGTGCAATGCCTGCAAGGGGAAGTATAGAATGAAAAATGAGCGAAAGTATGACGAATACACCGGCGGCGATTAAAAGCACGGCGACAAACGGTCGTGAGCGGTTATTATCGGCAGACGTTTTCTGAGCAGACGGCTGTTCCCGCTCAGGCTGATCCTTACGCGTCTCTTTCTGTTCCGGCGAAGCAGCTGCGGAGACAGGCATGATAATCCACAATGCAAGATAAACGATGACTGCAAATCCGGCGGTAACGGCGAAGACGACAAAAAGAACACGCACAATGGTTACATCAATGTTCCAGGAATCAGCGATTCCCGAGCATACACCTGCTATCATTTTGTTATCAAGCGAGCGTGTCAAAGGTTTCATGGATACCCCGTGATTTGATACGGTCATTATAGCGATAAAACGCCAGTTGGTCAAGGAGCGTACGACGGGTGATCAAGCGTACGATGGTGCAGGAGCATCAGATTGAAATATCATGTACGTGTGCTATACTTCATACATGAACGCAGGCGCAAAAGAACACAAGCAATCCTCAAACGCGGTATATACGCGTCTAAAAAAAATATGTACACATGTGCAGCGCAATATCCCGCTGAAAAAAAGAAATTCATTCAGGATACAATCACGAGCGGAATTCTTTGCCGCACCATCGGAACCGGAGACAATTGCTGCATTGGTAAGTTTCTGCAGAAGTGAAAATATTGCGTGCAATATTCTCGGCGGCGGTACGAATGTGCTTCTATCGGATGAACATGTAAGCGGTCTGGTGATTCAT
The DNA here is from genome assembly GCA_016214035.1 of Spirochaetota bacterium. Classification (GTDB taxonomy): domain Bacteria; phylum Spirochaetota; class Brachyspiria; order Brachyspirales; family JACRPF01; genus JACRPF01. The sequence goes on from JACRPF010000022.1 coordinate 77,046, forward strand.
ACCGGAAAATTAGATCGTATCACGGTTGACGGCAACCGCATATTCTGCGGAGCCGGTGTTCCGATGGGGCGGCTGGTGAAAACGGCATATCGGCATAAATTGTCGGGACTTGCCTTCGCTTCAGGTCTTCCGGGATCTGTCGGCGGCGCGATGTATATGAATGCCCGGTGTTATGGAAGCGAAATGGCCGATGTGGTGACGGCGGTGAAATGTCTTACGCCCGAGCTTACGCTCACCGTTCTTCCGCGTGACCGCATGGATCTTGCGTATAAACAGACAACGTTTCAGCGGGGATATATAATCCTTGCGGTGACATTCACGCTTGCCGCGGGCGATCGCAATACGATACACCGTGAGATGAAAAAGAATATGCGCGACAGGATACGGCGACAGCAGTTCAGGTATCCGTCTGCCGGTTCCATTTTTCTCAACGATTACTCACTCGGAGAGCCGTCGGGGAAGATCATCGATGATCTCGGTCTCTGCGGTACACGGTGCGGTAAAGCGATGGTAGCGCCGTATCACGGCAATTTCATTATCAACACGGGCAATGCGCGCGCACGCGACGTTGATGAACTTATCGGTATGGTGCAGCGGGTGGTGAAAGAAAAAAGAAATATCGAACTTCACCCCGAGGTACAATATATGGGGGACTGGAGCATATCGACGGCACGAGATATGAAATGACAGCGGCCATTCTGATAAAAAAATTAAAAGCGCATTCATTAACTATCGCAACAGCTGAATCATGCACGGGAGGTCTCATCGCAGCGGCGATAACCTCGGTGAGCGGCGCATCCGATGTGTTTCACGAGGGTTATATAACGTATGCGAATGATGTGAAGATTAGGCTCCTGGGCGTGCCTGCGGATATCATCAGGAGTTATGGCGCGGTAAGTGAGCAGTGCGCACGCGCTATGGCTGAAGGTGCGCGCAAACGGTCGGGTGCAGACATTGCAATAGCGGTAACCGGTATTGCCGGACCGGCCGGCGGAACGAAAATGAAACCGGTCGGTACGGTATTCATCGGTATTGCCGGAAAACACACACGGGAGTATCGTCATCATTTCCGCGGAACACGGAGCGAGATACGAACTAAAACAGTTCAGTATGCGCTTCGGTATGCAGCGGCGGCGGTTGTATAACATGATAATCGGTGTGACCGGTGTTATCGGCAGCGGGAAGAGTACGTTCGCATGGATGCTGTCGCGCGAAATAGCAGCACCGGTTATAGATGTGGATGTTCTCGGACACCGTGCGCTCACCTTGTGCCGTACTGACATCATACAGGAGTTCGGGAAAAAAATCTGCAGCGGCAGAAACATCAATCGGAAAAAACTCGGCGTTGCCGTATTTTCAGATCCATCGAAACTGAAGCGACTTGAGCGTATCGTTCACCCGGTAATGTATTCACTTGTGGATACGCGGATTAAGAATAAAAAAAATGCTATTATTGATGCAGCGGTTCTGTTCAGAATGAAGCTGCATACGCTGTGTGATTTCGTCATCTACGTGGATTCACCAAAAAAATCACTTCTCGCACGGCTGAAACGGCGTTCCCGCATGGATCGCAGGGCTGTGGAAGCGGTTTTAGCGCGGCAAAAAGATATCAAGCTCGGTAAAACAGCATCCGATATTATAGTAAAGAACACGCAGGGGACCGGTTTATTGTCCCGGCGTGCACGCCTACTGGCCAGGATGTTATTATGCCTGAAACCGAACACAACGGACCGCAGAGCGAATCGGATGCGGGATTTGAAAAACATATCGTAGAACACGATATCTATGTCGTCAATCTCAGTAAAGGACGCATTGCGCTATTTTCGGTAATTATTATAGCCGCACTGGGTGTATCATTTATCGGCGGATATTTTATCGGTACCAAAAAAGGACGTGTTGTCTATACCATGGTGCCCGGAGCAACGGCATCGGTTGCCGCTGAAGCAGATCAGGAGCGGACAACGTCGACAAAACCCGTCGGTGAATCACATGCGGCGGAAGGCAAAAGCAGGGAAACGAAACACGGCGGCATATTATCCGAGATTGAATCTATCGATGCAATCAGCAGAAAAAAACTTGATGATGAATTGTCAAAAGCAGACAAAAAAACAACAGTGAAAACAGCTCCGGAATCGGCGGAGACGGTAGTTTCACATGAGGTCTCAGTAAAAAAAACAACGGTTAAAAACGAAACAACAGCGGAAAAAGTAACTACGGAAAAGAAGGCCATCGATTCCGAGGCGCCGGCAAATGCGGCGGCGGTAAAAAAAGCAGCAGATGCTGGTCCGGGTAAAGGGTATTTCATTCAGATTGCCGTGAGTTCGGAACGTTCCCGGGCTGAGCAGGAAGCGAAACGTCTGAAATCATCGTTTCCCAATACGTTTGTCCGCGAGGAAATACAGCGCAGCGGCGTTCATGTATACAAAATAAAGATGGGAAGATTTTCAACGCGCGATGCGGCAAACGAAGCGCTTGGAAAACTCAAGAAGTCGTCGCGATATAAAGACAGTTATATATATTTCAGCGAATTCTGAGCTGCATTGTCCGTACGAGGTGCAGAATCTCCGGCAGGCAATGAAAAGTATATGGTAGTACCTTTGCCCGGTGCAGAGTCAGCAGTGATGTGACCGCCATACAGGGAAACAATCTTCCTGCACACGGCAAGACCGAGTCCGGTCCCCGAATATGATTTCTTGTCATGCAGTCTTTTGAAAAGTTCGAAAATTGTTTCAGAATATTGCTGTTCAAAACCGATTCCATTATCTTTCATTGAAAACCGGTAATGATCATCGACGCATTCCGCATGCAGATGTATTATCGGCTGTGCGGTGCTTCTGAATTTCAGGGCATTCGAGAGAAGATTCTGCAACAGCTGGCTCATGAGTGTTCTGCTTACATGCAGTGTCGGTAGTTCACTCCGGGTTATCACGGCATTTGTTTCACGGGCAGCGACACCGCAGAGCATCACCGACTCATCGAATATTTCGTTCATGGAGATATCGGTATCCTGTGAAGGATCATGTCCGGTGCGCGAATATTTCAGCAGATCGTGGATGAGCGCATGCAGTCTGACCGATGCACGCGCGGCTCCGTCGATAAAAGACCGTTCATCGGCGGAAAGTCTGTCGTTGGCACGATGTTTCAGGAGATCAAGATAATTCGATATCACGCGCAGCGGTTCGCGAACGTCGTGAGAGATAACCGATGCGAAGAGTGACAGTTCCTCATTTGATTTTTTCAAGGCGGCTTCCATGTGTGAACGATCACTGATATCGGTGAGTATGATGAGCGAGCCGATAGTCTGTCCGCTCTGTTTCAGGCTGCTTTTAGTCACCATGCAATTTTTTCCGCAGACATTCAATTCGGTGTTTTCAGCGATATGCACCAGTGCGCCGTCAGCGAACGCCGCAAGCGGTTTCGGCAGATGATTCTCTGAAAGATTGAGTAATTGCTCGGCGCTCGTATTCATTGCCGCAACAGTGCCGTCACGGTCGCAGAGGATGACACCGTCGCTGATCTGCAGAAATAATTCACGCGCCGCCGCCGGGAGCATATTAGAAAAAAAGCGATAGCGAACGACCGCGATGAATATAAATCCGGTGATGATGAGCGCAGGAAGAGAGACGAAATGCATCTGCGTATTCATCGAGAAAAGATACGGCAGGGCGATATTGAAGATGACGGTGAACAGCACCGCCGGTATAAAACCTATCATGATGAGACGCACCTGTCTGCGCACGATACGGTCGGCGCTTACCGCACCGCGTATCAGGCAGTAGATGGTGATAATTGTTATCGGCGTGAACGTGAACGCGGCAACAGTCCACGAAAGAAAACCGCTCAGCGGTGTTATACTGATGCTGCCGGCTTCGATACCGCGTACCGCATACGGTGTGGCGGTGCTTATGATGATACCGTACAGCGTTGTGGCAAGGAAGACCCATGAAAATATACGTCGATGACGCATGCCGATCAGGAGCGAGGTGAAACGGAAAAACGTATACGTTGCCGCCAGTGCGAGTCCCCCGGAGAAACGCATCAGGTGAAGCAATGTACCTGTGTTGCCGGTAGAGGACATGTAGAACTCGATAATGCTCCACACGATAGTTACACCGAGAAAACCGAGATATTCCCGTGCGTGAGGACTGCTGCGGTTATTAAAAAATATGTACAGCCAGAATGCGGTACTGATGATAAATACCGTATACGGTACGAGTCCCGATAGTCTCATCATATCACTGCTCCGTTAACATCCGGCTGCAATGTATCCGGCAATCACAGCGGGTTTTGTTATCTGTATACCGTCTATTTCCTGATGCTCACCATGGCTATGACGGCTACACCGGCACCGGCGCCCACATCATCCATACCTTCATTGGATTTTGCTTTCACCGTGACCTGCGCGCTGTCCACACCGAATGCCGCGGCGATATTCGTGCGCATGGCGGCTATGTGCTCCCGCAGTTTCGGTCGTTCGCAGATGATCGTCGCATCGGCATTGTTGAGCTCATAGCCTTTTGTTCTCATTATGGTAACCGCGTGCGCAAGCAATTTCAGCGATGCTATATTTTTGTATCCCGGATCAGTATCGGGAAAATGCGTGCCGATGTCGCTTTCACCGAGAGCACCGAACAGCGCGTCGATAAGCGCATGAATCAGCGCGTCGGCATCGGAATGTCCTTGAAGTCCGCGGTCGTTGGGGATCGTCACACCGCCGAGTATGAACGGTCTACCCGCCGCAAAACGATGCGAATCATATCCCGTGCCTACCCTGAATGCGTTCACATCAGTCCCGCTTCATCGCATTTTCATCTTTGGTCTCGTCTTTTTCCTTAAAGATCACAGAACATATGATGGAAACAGCAAGCGTGGCGCCGATGACTGCGAGTGATACCCATGAGTTATCCTTGAACCACACCTCGATGGGATGATAGATGCCCGCAAGCATTTTCACACCGATGAAAAAGAGAATGAAACTTACACCGTGTTTCAGATAGCGGAAAAAAACCATAATGCCCTTGATGGCAAAAAAGAGCGACACGAGTCCGAGCAGCGAAAACACATTTGATGTGATGACGATGAACGGGTCACGGGTGATGCCCATGATTGCCGGTATTGAATCTATTGCGAACATGACGTCAGTGCTGCCGATGAGAATGATTACCAGGAACAGCGAGGTTACATGCAGTATGCCGTTCTTTTTCGTGAAAAGTTTTGATGTTTCCTTGTCATGGTCGACGGGAAATATTTTTGACGCCATACGGAAAAGAACATTTTTTTCAGGATGTACTTCTTCATCATGGTCGGTAAATGCCATTTTATACGCGGTCCACAGCAGGAGCACGCCGAATACATACAGTATCCAATGGAAGCGCTCGATCAGTGCTATGCCAAAGAGTATGAACACGAGTCTGAACAGAATAGACAGCAGAATACCTATTTTCATTATTTTCGGTTGATGCTTGGGATTAACTCCCATGATAGTGAAGATCATGATGAAGACGAACAGATTATCAACCGACAGGGATTTTTCAGTAAGAAACCCGGCGATATATAAAGGCGCTTTGGCGTGGCCGTCGGGATACCAGAGATAAATTGCCAGCCCGTAGACAAGCGCCGTGGCAATCCATATTCCCGTCCACAGGAGTGATGTTTTTACATCAATGGTGTGCGCATTGCGCGCGTTTACCATGATGTCTATGAAAAAAACTATGATAAATACGACGATAAACGAGATCCAGAACAAGAGTTCGATGTTCATAGTGATGTTTCCTTATGCATGTGCAGCAGTGTTGCGTAAATATCGATATCCTCTTCACGAGTGATTTTTATGTTATACGGATTTCCTTCAACGATATGCACCGTGCCTTCATAGCGGCTGTAGATGGCGGCATCATCGGTGGCAAAAGAACGAGCATCGTCGGCGAAATAACGCATGAGTGCCCGGCGGTATTTCTGATATGAAAAGGCCTGCGGCGTGAGCGCGCGGTATATGCAGGTACGGTCCGGTGAATCTATAATTTTATTGTCGGTGACTACCTTTATCGTATCGGTCACCGGTGACGCCAGTATAGCCGCATCGTGCGTTATAACAGTATCGGCAAGATTCTCAAGATCGGCCGTGGCGATAAGCGGGCGCACGCCGTCATGAATGAACACATAGTCGGGTTTATATGCAGCAAGAGCCTCCATGCCGTTGAGAACTGAATCGCATCGCGCTGCACCGCCGGCGACAACAGGCGCATCATGTCCGTTGATAGCGAGCATTTCCCTGACCGCATCAATCTCCCCTTCCGGCGCGACAACAATAATAGCAGCGAACGGGAATTTGCTTACGGCACGAAATGTGTGAATGAATAACGGAACATCATCGATGGTGAAATATTGCTTTTTGACAGGCAAATGTGCCCGTGTCGACCGTCCGCCGATAAGCAGTATCATTCCATGTGTCGGCATTGCTGTTTCCTCAGACACCGGATTGTACATAATGAATTGGAATTGTCAATCAAAAACCTTGCATTTTACGTGCCGTAGAGTATTATTGTTTCAGCTTTTGGCCGAACATCAAAGGAAATTCCCGCATGAAGAAAACGTTTTATATCACAACACCGATCTATTACCCGTCGAATTATCTGCACGTTGGTCATTGCTACACCACCGTGGCCGCGGATGTGATGGCACGCTACAAACGGCTCCAGGGGTATGACGTTTTTTTTCTCACCGGCACCGACGAACACGGCGAGAAGATAGCGCGCAAGGCCGCCGAAAACGGGATTACGCCGAAAGAACATGTTGATAAAATTATCGCCTGGATCAAGGAACTGTGGAAGCGGCTGAATATTTCATATGATAAATTCATACGGACGACCGATGAATATCATGAACAGGCGGTGTCAAAAATATTTCAAAAGCTATATGATCAGGGGGATATTTATAAGGGATCATACGAAGGTCTCTATTGCGTTTCCGATGAGGCATATTTCACCGAGTCGCAGGCGGTGAAGCGCGACGGTAAATTCTACTGCCCCACCGACGATTGCGGCCGCGAGCTTGAGAAGCGCACCGAAGAGGCATATTTTCTCCGTCTTTCAAAATATGCCGACTGGCTGATGAAATATTTTGAAGAACATCCGGATTTTCTTGAACCGCGTGAACGTGTGAACGAGATGGTCAACAATTTTCTGAAACCCGGCCTGGAGGATCTGGCGGTATCGCGTACCAATCTGTCCTGGGGTATTCCGGTGCCGTTTGACAGCAAGCACACCATTTATGTGTGGATAGATGCGCTGTCGAATTATATAACCGCGCTCGGCTATAATTCATCGGACGATACGCTGTACAAAAAATTCTGGCCCGCGGATGCGCATCTGATGGCCAAAGAGATTGTTCGTTTTCATTCAATAATCTGGCCCATCACGCTTCATATGCTGGGCGTACCGCTTCCGAAAAAGATCTACGGCCACGGCTGGATACTTTTTGAAGGCGGCAAGATGGCGAAAAGCAAAGGCAATGTGGTGGACCCCAACACGCTTGCTGACCGGTACGGTGTTGATGCCATACGCTATTATCTCATGCGCGAAATGACGTTCGGTTACGATGGGCACTACACGCAGGAAGCATTTTTAAAACGCCTGAACGCCGACCTTGCGAACGATTTGGGAAATCTCTGGCACCGTACGATGACGGTACTGAACACTTTCGGCTGCGCGCTGCCGGGATATAATGCCGCAGCGTGCGGTGAAAAAGAAAATGATTTGAAGCACAAAGCGCTTTCATTGTCAGGGAAAGTTGAAACTGCGCTTGATGCATACCGCTATACCGATGCGCTTATCGCCGTATGGGATTTAATCGGTGATGCCAACAGGTACATCGACGCGCGTGCGCCGTGGAAACTCGCGAAAGATGAAACGAAACGGGATGAACTTGCCGCGGTACTTGTGACCGCATGCGAGACACTGCGTATTGTGGCTACCGTTCTTTCACCGTTTCTTATCGATACCGCCAAGGCGATGTGTTCACGTATGCATTATACGCCTGCCTGGGATGACACGAAGCGCTGGGATGTTCTTCCCGCGGGGACGGTGGTCGATCGCGGTGAACCGTTGTTTCAGCGTGTTGACATTGCCAAGGAACTGGCTATCGACGGTAAAACTCCCGAAGAACCGAAGAAAAAGGAGAAAGCGCCGCAGAACAACACGGCCGTTACCGAAGGCGCGATCACCTATGACGATTTCAAAAAGCTCGAGATAATCATCGCGAAAGTGGTGGCGGCTGAACGCGTTGAGGGTTCAGAAAAGCTCATCAAGATGACACTCAATATCGGTAAAGAAGAGCGAACGGTTGTGGGCGGCCTCTTTCCGCACTATACACCGGAAACACTTATCGGTAAAAAGATAACCTATCTTGCCAATCTTGCGCCGAGAAAACTGATGGGTGTCACTTCTCAGGGTATGGTGCTTGCCGCATCGGGTGAAATTCTATCGGTACTAACACCGGAAAAAGACATGCCTGAGGGCACGCGGGTCAGCTGATGAAAATTGTATTGCTGATGCTGGCGTTGTTCGGCACGCTTGCCGCATATACTCCCCCGCCCCGGGCGCTGGTAACGGTCACCGGTCTCATTGAGAAGAACGGGGAACCGTTTGACAATATACTGATAACATTCGGCGATGCGTATTATCAGCGCATGGACTGGCGCTCACCGAAACTGCTCCTTGAGAATATTCCCGCGGGAATATATTCATATACGGTATATATCGCCGATTCAGTGCGCGGCAATTATATGTTCAGCGGAAGGCAGATCGATCTGCGTACCTCGGCGCTGCTGCCGGCGCTCGACTTCAGCGATAAACGTGCGGTGCGCGAAAATAATCCCATACCGTGCGACCAGGGTAAGCCGTACAGCATTGAACTGATACGGTTCAATCTCGATGACGATAATCTGCGCAACATCAAGTTGGAAAAATCATTTTTGATGTTCGGCGGCAGCGACTGGCAGAAGGACATCGACGAGAACATGCAGTGGATAGTGGAACGATACGGGAAATACCCCAAATACAGTAATTATGTTCTGGTCGAGGGATATGCTACTACCAACGAATGCGGCGGTGATGCAAAGAAGCAGTTGGCACTTTCGGTGTCCCGCGCGAAGCATGTGGTGAATTATATCACCGAGAATTATCAGATCGATCACAGCCGTTTTCTGGTATTCGGACGCGGGGGCGGTTTCGTTAAGAACATCATGAACCCCGTTGACGGCGAGAACCGTCGTGTTGTCATTACCTATGATATCATGTATCGATAGCGCGGGTCTGTCCATATGAAAATACTCGGCATTGATACTTCATGCGATGACACGTCGGTAGCCGTTGTTGAAAACGGCAATCGCGTGCTTTCGTCGCTTTTGAGCTCGCAGGTGGATGTGCACCGGATATTCAGCGGTGTGGTGCCGGAGATAGCCGCGCGTAAGCATCTTGAAGCCATCATAGCACTTGTCGACGAAGCGCTCCGGGAATCACAAACGGCGCTTTCTGATATCGACGCTATCGCCGTTACGAACCGTCCCGGGCTTGTGGGTTCGCTTCTCGTCGGCGTAGGCGCCGCCAAAGGCCTCTCGGTCGCCGCGGATAAACCGGTAATCGCCGTCGATCACATCGCAGCGCACATCTATTCGGTGCATCTGACCAACGAGATACCGTTTCCGTACATAGGACTTATCGTATCCGGCGGGCACACGCTTATCGTCCGCGTGAACGCGCATAATGATTATACGGTCATCGGCACAACGCTTGACGACGCCGTGGGCGAGGCGTACGACAAGATAGCGAAACACCTCGGTCTCGGCTATCCCGGGGGACCCATTATCGACAAACTTGCAGCCTCCGGTGATGCGAATGCGATAAAATATCCCCGTGCGATGCTCTCCGGCGACGACCGTTATAACTTTTCATTCAGCGGATTGAAAACCGCGGTGGTGTATCAGACACCGCAGTGTATTCGTAAAGGCGAGAACGCGAGCATGGAGAATATCGCCGCGGCATTTCAGGAAAGCGCCGTGAGCGTGCTCTATGACAAGACACTCCGGTATTCGCGCGACAGCGGCATCAGCAATGTCACGGTGTCGGGCGGTGTGGCATGCAACAGTTATCTCAGGAAAAAGTTTTCCGAAAGCCGCGACTTTAAAGCGTATATTCCCGAACGGAAATACACCACCGATAATGCGGCCATGGTGGGCGGCCTTGGATTTCATGTGAAAGAAAAGAATGACGACAGGAATATCAGCTGTTTCTCGCGGGTAATATCCCGCAGATAGGATTAGTATTTCATTTTTTCTTAAAATCCAGCTCATTGAGAACAATAATCTCACGCGAATAGGGATATTTCTGTTATTATTATAATTTTTTAGTAATAATTTTTTAAAATAGTGTATTTTATTGCTAATAATTATGAAAAATAAGTGAATAAATGACTTGCAGTGATGTTGCAGAAGCAATATAATTCAATTTCTGATAATAAAAATGATATTCGGTGTAATTATGGTTAAATTATGATAATAAATTATAATTAATGTCGTCTTAGTACAAATTTTGAATGATTTTCGTTACATAATCGGATAAAGATCAGGAATTATACCGATTTTCCGATAAAAAAGTCTTTTGGAGTACATATGTTCAATGAAATATCATCTGAAATGAAAGCAAGAATGCATTTTCTTGAGCAGATAGATGCATCTGACAGAAAAGACGGCACTGATCGGATGAACCGGCTGAGACAGATACCGCCAGAGACTGGAAAGTTCATCGCATTGATGGCATCACAGTGTCCGCGTGGTGATATTGTCGAAATTGGCACCAGTGCGGGTTATTCAACAATGTGGTTGTCGCTTGCGGCGAAAGAATTACAGACGAAAGTTCGCACATTTGAACTCCTGCCTGAAAAAGCTGCATTGGCACGTGAAACATTCATTCTTTCGGGTATTGAATCGCTGGTGGTACTTACCGAAGGGGACGCGCTCATGCATCTTTCAGCGCTTGATGATATTGCATTCTGTTTTATTGACTGCGAAAAGGCAATGTACGAAGCATGCTGGAATATTGTGGCGGATAAAATACTGCCGCGGGGAGTGCTTATCGCCGATAATGCGATAAATCATTATGATGCACTGCAGTCGATGATAGAAAAAGTTATGGCGGATGATAGGTTTGACAGCATAATAGTGCCCATCGGCAAGGGCGAACTCGTATGCAGGAGAAAAATGAGCGTATGATATCACATCAACCTGCGAATTATCAATGTCCTTTCTGCTATATACTAACGCAAACTGCTTCAGATTCTGAAGCCGCTGTCAAACATTGTATCGTCTATCGTTCAGAAACGGTGACGGGTCTGGTGCCGCTTCACTATTTTTCTGATATTCAGGGAAATGTAATTCTCATTACCAACAGACATTATGAAAATATATACGATATCGATCATACAATCGGAAACGATATGCTGTTCGCGACAAAAGTTATTGCAGGTGCGATGAAAAAAGCGTTCCGGTGTGAAGGAATTTCAACACGGCAGCATAATGAACCGGCGGGAAATCAGGATGTATGGCATTATCATCTCCATATTTTTCCGCGCTTTATCAACGATGGTCTGTATCGCGGAGAAAAAAAGCTTTACGTACAGGATGATCGTCGTCGCTATTCCGAAATACTGCGCGATATAATCGGTTCGTGCGGCAAGGATGCGTAATTATTTTATGAGCGTGATGAAACGAATAATGATAATAGGCTGCGGCGGCGCCGGCAAGTCGACATTTGCGAAACGGCTGCATGATATTCTCGGTTATGAATTGATACATCTCGACCTGCTGTACTGGAAAGCAAATTGGACACCGACACCGAAGGAAGCATGGGTACGGACGGTAGCATCGATAATACAGAAAGACAGCTGGATTATGGACGGTAATTATAACAGCACGATACCGGAACGCCTTGCACGCGCCGATACGGTGATCTATTTTGATTTCCCGGCGATAGTCTGCGTATACAACGCGGTTGTGCGGGTTATCAGATCACGATTGTCCGGCATGAAGCGGAGCGATATTCCCGAAAACTGCCCGGAGAGAATCAATTTTGAGTTTATCAAATGGATCATCGGCTACAACAGGACGAACAGACCTGCGTATCTCGGCATGTTATCTGAAATGCACGATAAAAATATCTATTACATCAAGAATTATTCGGATGCTGATAAACTGCTGAATATATTGGCGGACAAGTTTTAATCACTGTGCAGGCGGTGAATGACCTCATATTCTCGTGCCGAGGACGACATAATACCGCGGACTGTGCGCGTTGAGCGAACGCCAGGTGATGTCGCGAAGAGCTCCCAGCGGGTAGCTTACTTTCAGCATGAGATTATACGGCAGTGAGTACTGCAGAAATCCGTTAACGTGAAGCATGATGCTGGTGTCCGCAAAAATATCTTTGACGCGGTCTGCGGCGATGGTACACGTGAGCGGAACATGCAGTGAGCGGAATGAATACAGACCGCACAATTCAACTTCAGCCGAGAACCACAGCGAATGAAACTGATAGAACGCAAGCGATAATGGATATTCGAAAAGCTCGGCGGTAAAACGCATGCGTGCATCGGCTATATATTCTCCGCTGGCGAACAGCGGATCATAACCGCTCAGTATCTGATACTGCGCGAACGAAGCGTCTGCCGCATAAAGCTTCCCTCCGACGGCAAACTCCTCGGTTGAAGGAACGTCGGCGCTCAGACCAGCGAGCAGAAGGGACAGTGCGAGTCCGGCATGTTCGCCGAAGCGCAGATACAATCCGCCCGAGATGTTCGCGGCGTGATAGTTGACCGTCTCCCATGAATCGGCGAGATACGCAGAGGACGATGTCTCAACGGCGCGGAAATAGGAATCGATGCGCGCGTGTGTGAATGAGTATTCGCAGGAGAAAAACGAAGCCTGCGGCAGCATTTCGCTTTTCGCGCGATTCCGGATATCGGATGCGAAAAACGATGCTCCAATGCGGTGGCGCGATATGAGCATATCGCCCATTTTTCCGCTGTCGCGATAATAACCGAACATGCCCGGCACAAGGAATGTTATTCCGTAATCATAGGTAACTGAAATATTGCCGGCGGGTGTGTCCTGAGAAAGGTATCCGCCGCCGCCGGCCGCGGTATATACGTCGTTGTACGAAAGTATCAGCAGTGAACTTTCATCAGCGTAGACGATTGACTGCGGCGCTGCGGTACTGCGGTAAAATCCTGATAGCCCCATGATGAACGGCAGCATCGCATTGTCATAGCTGAGCGATACGCCCGTGGTCTGTCCGGTGAACAGTGACATTTGCAGATGCTGCTGAGCAAGGTAATCACCGATATCGAGATAGATACCCGCATTGAGGATCTTGTCAAAAATAGAAAAGTACGGATACAGCCGCGGGAATTGCAGAGAACATGAAGCGGTATCATTAACGGTGGATGCGTGCAGTGACGGCGCGCTTTCAAGGTAGTCGACATTGATATCACCGAATCTCAGGTGACGTTCCGGCATTGCCGGTGTACCGTCGGAGCGTTCGACAATAAAGCCATCCGGCGTATGTCGTGTAAACAGCAGCCCGTTTGTCTGCTGCTCCGGCATAAATGCGGATGTCCCGCCGGTGAGCACGGAGAACGACTTTGATGCAGCGTTGAAGCGGACTATGATGAAACGCACACCGTCATCGTACGAGAAAAGATAATTGCCGCCGGAGTACGAAAGGTCGCGCATTTCATTTGTTGTAACCAGGAGTGATTCCGGTTCCCGATTCGACTCAACATGCATTAATTCGTAGTGCGGATACTGATAGCGTATCCATGAGTAACCGGTTTCAGTGAATACCGGAGACAGCGCGAGAACACCGAAGGCATTCGTCTGCAGGATGCGGGGTGGTTTGCCGTCAGCGAGCAGTGCAATCTGCGAGTGGGTATTTGAATATTGGGTGATAAGGATATCTTTTTTCACCGGATGCACGGCAACGGCGTCGACACGTGCGTTCGTGGTGAGCTGTATCTGCGAACCCGATGCGACATCGAATCGATACAGGTCCTTATATGCATAACCGAGCAGATCACGTTTGCGGTCGCTGATAAAATATACGGCGCCGTCAGCCGCGGGCGTAAAGGCGTACACATCGCGTATGGATGCGATAATATCTCCGCCGAGATTATTTTTGTATATCATGAGTGTGTCGGCGCGATAATCATTATCGTGCGAAACAAGCGCACAGGCGATGTGCGTCGCCGTTTTCGGCATAAGGGCAAAACGCCCGTACGCAAGCACCGGTGTACTGTTCCGGGTTGCATTTTCCGAAAGCGTATTCCGTGCGGATAAAAGCGAACGGTGAAAATCATGATACACGAGCGTTACATTCGTTCCGAGCGCTTTTGTCATGCTGTAATTCATATCTGCAGAGAGGTTCTTTTTATATGCGGTGAGGATGCGGCTCATCGCGTTCGATCCGAAACGGTCGTCGAGATATCTCAGGAAGGCGTAACCCCGATTATACACCGCTTCGCTGTCAAAGATATCCTTATATCCGAATGTCCCGATACGGTCGAGTGACGGGATGTCATCCCGGATGAGCAGAAGCGATCTGCGATAGGTGTCGAACGTATCACCGCCGAGTTTTTCAGAATAATATTGTGCCAGACCCTCGATCAGCCATTGCGGTGCAAGCATGCCGACGACGGTGAGATCGGCGCCAATGGATAATTTTGAGCGGTTGAATACGGCGCCGATCGCAAGTGAAAATGAGGGAATTATATCCGTGCCGGTATTCAGGTAGCGCATGGTTACGATATGTGATAGTTCATGTGTGAGAACGGTTTGAAGCCACGGGCGGCGGCCGCGCAGCAGGAAATGAGCGTCATACAGTTCGCGGACATCGATACTGATAGCGCTGTTGATGTAGTCGGCGCTGCCGTTGGGCTGTTCATTCATGTCACGGATGATGATATGCACCGGGGCGCGTTCAGCGGGAACGGCGCGCAGCAGTTGTTCATACGAAGTTACTGCCAGCGGAAGCGCGCGGTATGCCGTTTCCGCGACGGCATCATAAAAATGGATGATGATGTCGTTGCTTGCGATTGAACGCCAGCGGATATCGCTGTAGTTATACGCGGCGAGCGGAACAGCGAGCAGGCATAGCGCGATTACCGATGCGAGGCAGGCGCGTAACGTACGATACGGCATGCGCCCCTTCTGCATTACAGTTCCGATACTCATGATCACTCTTTCTGATTTTTTGAGTGCCTTAGATCGGTCGGCGGCATATGGTAATATTCTTTAAAGCGCTTTGAAAAATGATGGATATTCTCGTAACCGAGCCGTTCGGCTATTTCTGTGATCGATAACGGCGTGTTTGATATATATTCGAGCGCTTTCTGCATGCGAAGCGCGCTGTGATAATGCTTGATACTTGTCCGGGTGATGCGCCTGAAAATATCGGCGACATAATGCGGCGAGAGATAGAATGTTTCGGCGATTTCATCGAGCGAGACATTGCGCGCCATGTTTGCTTCAAGATATTCCTTCACTTTACCAACAAGTACTTCATGACGAAGTGCGCTTCCGGCTGGTTTCGAATGATCGGGTGCGGTGATGAGCGGTACCGTTCTGGCTATGATTTCCATGATGGCGCTGCGGCGTGTGGTGAACGCGCGCGCATCTGTTTCCTCCGCCATCGATGCAAGCTCGGCGCACTCGCGTATAATCGGAGCGCTGCCGATATCCGTGCTGATGACGAATGGAAGCGGTTTTTTCAATGCGCGTTCCGGTGTTGATGAAAACGTAAACCCGATATACAGCATGGCGGTATCGGAGGTTTCAGCGCTTTCAAAGCGGTGCTTTATTCCGGGCGCGGCGACCGCAAATGTTTCCGGCTGAACATGAATTGTTTTTTTATCGTAGGAAAACGTACCGCTGCCTTCGGCGATATAGAGCAGTTCCCAGAACGTGTGTGCATGATGCGGACCCTGCCAGCCCGGCGGACAGGTGAGATAGCCGGCTAGTTCAATTGCAATGCCGTCATTCATGACCAATTGAATGCGCTTGCCGTCATTCTCAGGATATCGTTGTACTGCCATGAATGGTGAACTACTTGTCGCTCAGCATGTACGCCATAGTCCGGCGGATATAACAGTATGCATCAATGCTCCTTGCCGCTCATTATGAATGGAGTATATCCCGAAGTGCATTTTCAAGCAATGGATATAGGAAACGGTATCCATGCGATGTAATTCGTTCCGGTAGAACGCGTGTACCGTGTGTCATAAGACGCGACGCTTCGCCCATCAACAGGCGCATCAGCCACGCGGGTTTGATAATCCATGATGGACGGCGCAGCAGCCGGCACAGCGTATGCTGGAATTCGCGTTCGGTCACCGGTGACGGCGAGACAGCGTTCACCGGTCCTGAAATATTCCTGTCGCCGAGAACATGCTTGATGATGCCGGTGACATCGTCGATGTGTATCCAGGATTGCCATTGATTTCCGGGAAGTATGATGCCTCCCCCGAAGAGGCGCGCAGCGAACGCAAGCAGACGAAGTCCGCCGTTTTCGTCAAGCACAAAACCGGTGCGCATCATAACCGTACGGACACTGCATGCTGCCGCTTCATGTTCCCAGGCAGTACACAACGTTCCGAAAAAATCATTTCCCGGCGGTGAGGATTCAGTATGCGTCTCGTCGGATATGCGGTCGTAACCGTAATATCCCGCAGCGGACGCATTGATAAATACTTCTGGTTTTTTCGTCGCGCGATGTATCGCGGCAACGATGGCGCGGGTGCTGTCTATTCTGCTTGATATGCAGCGTGCTTTGTATGCGGCAGTAAGGCGATGGGAAACAAGCGAAGCTCCCGCGAGATTAATTACCGCCTGCGCGCCATTAATGCTGGTTTCCCATTGGCCGGAGTTTTTTGCATCCCATGAAATGCAGTGTACATTCGAAATGGCGTTCAGACCGGCAGCATGCGTATGACGAGTAAGGACGATTATGGAATATCCGCTGGCGCTCAGTGTATGTATAAGCGCCCTGCCGATGGTACCGGTCGCCCCGGCGATGACAACCGTATTCTCATGCGCGGCAGAAGTACGGCTGTTTTTTGTCATTTCATAGCATCAAGATATTTTATTACCTGACACGCCGCTATCGTGGCATCACCAACCGCGGTGGCAATCTGGCGCTCCGATTTTTCCGTCACATCACCGGCGGCATAAATACCCTTGATGTTCGTTTCCATGTTCGGATTGACCATGATATATCCCGCGCTGCTCATCGCGATGCCGGAATTTTTAAGGAACGCGGTTGTCGGATCGAGACCGACGAATACGAACACGCCGTCGAGTGCTATCGTTTTTTTCTCATTGGTAATCACATTGCGGACATTGACGCCCTCGACGCTTTTCGTTCCGATGATCTCGTCGATGACGGTGTCGAGAACGAACTCGACTTTATCGATCTTCTTTACCCGGTCGACAGCAATGGGCGCTGCACGGAACCCCTGACGACGGTGGATGAGATATATTTTTTTTGCAAAACGGGAAAGAAACACGGTTTCATCGAAACAGGTATCCCCGCCGCCGAGGGTAGCGATGACTTTGTCCTTGAAAAAAGCGCCGTCACAGGTTCCGCAGTACGATACGCCGCGTGCCTTGAATTCCTCTTCGCCGTGAACATTCGCCTTGCGTGCTTTTGCCCCCGACGCGATGATGATGGCCTTTGCGCCGAACGTTTCGCCGGTGCTGCAGACAACGGTTTTCAACGGTTTATCGATGTCAATAATTTCCTGAACCTCGAGCGTTTCGATGCGCCCGCAGAATTCGCGCGCCTGCGCCTCCATGCGTTCAACAAGTTCAAATGCCGCGATACCGCCGGGAAAACCCGCATAATTCTCTATTGTATCGGTGAGTATCACCTGCCCGCCGACGCCGAAGCCTTCGAGCAGAAGCGAATTGGTAAGTCCACGTCCGAGATAGAGCAGCGCGGTGAGTCCGGCGGGACCTCCGCCGATAACGATTGTGTCAAATACTTCCATGTGGTGACGACTCCATCAAAATTTTATTTCAAAACTGTATATTGCACTCAGTTTTTTTGCAAACACTTCCACCAGGTCGCCGTCAAGCTGCGTACCGCGGAGCGTGAGGAGCATGTTCGCGCCTTTTTCGAACGACATGCCCTTGCGGTATACCCGGTCCGAGGTGAGCGCGTCGAACGTGTCCGCAACCGCCACGATGCGCGGCAGGAGCGGTATGTTCTCCCCGTGAAGCTTTTCCGGATAGCCCTTGCCGTCGATGCGTTCATGGTGATGATAGATGATGTCGAGGAACGGAGCGAAGTCCTCAAGATACACGAGCATATCTTTGCCGATGACAACATGCCGCTTGATGGCCTGGTACTCTGCGTAATCGAGCATTGACGGTTTGTTGAGCACATGTTCCGACACGCCGATCTTGCCGATGTCGTGCAGAAGACATCCGGTGTTGATGATGTTTTTCTGTTCGTTGTCGAGATTAATGGCGCGCGCGATGAGGAACGCAAAATCGCGGACGCGTTCTGAATGTCCCGCGGTATATTTATCGCGCATTTCAAGCGTGGTCGCGAGCGTCTCGATCATTTCGCGGTTCTTGTTCTTCGTCTTTTCAAGGAAATAGGTAATTGACATGCGTGAGCGGAACAGGTCGTCATACATCTGCATGACCTTGAACACAAGCCAGTAGCCGATAAAGCCCACCGGAACAACAAGACCGTAGCCGGCGATGAGTATATGCACGTCGTAATGGCGGAGCATTTCAATAACCATGAATCCGGTGACCAGAACGAGCGGGCTTGCCATAACGATGAACAGACGGTCGAACCGGCGTTCTTTGTCGAGACGATGCATGTAGTAATTGACAATAAGTGCCGCATAGAGCGCGGCAAAAACGGTGAATATGAATATGTGCAACGGGATGTACAGCGGTCCGGCGAACCGCGACAGCACGAAACGGTCGGCATGCACAATGCCGGATTTGATGAATGCTCCGGTGAAGAACAGCGGAACGGTCAGCACGATGACGGCGGTGAATGCCCAGGAAGCGATGTTCCATACCCGTTCGCCGATGGAGCCGTAGGTGAGCAGTCTCCGCAGAAAACGGAACCATACATACGATGCCGCCGTCAGCGCCGCGAGTGCAAGCGTGTGGAATGCCTCGATGGTACGCGCGTGGCCGCTCTGCATGATGACGATGTTCGATGCGATATAGACCGATGTTGCGAAAGCGAATACGGCGAACCACAGATGATATCTGAGCCGGGGATGAAAAAAGAACAGCACCGCAAAAAGAACGGCGAAGATGAACGCGATGGCCGCGATGACCACGAATGTATCAAGCGGAAAACGGACCGGAAACGACATCATGCCGGCCTCCTCTTCAGATGCATCGCATGCCAGTCACCGCGGGAACGTTCACGTACGATGGAAAATGGAAGCTGTTTAAGCGCATCGCGAACTTCGCGTTTACGTTCGCGGAGAATGCCGCTGAGAATAAGCACGCCGCCCGGAGCGACAAGCGCGGCTGTTCGTTCAATGAGGCTCAGAATGATCTCGGTTTCGATGTTCATAAGCACCAGTGAAAACTGTTCTCCGGCAACCGTTTCAACACTGCCGCGCATTATACGCGGTATGATGACATTGTTCGCCCGCGCATTATCCGCGGTGCAGCCGATCGCAGCCTCTTCCACATCGATGGCGGTGATATCACTGTATCCGAACAGCGCCGCGGTAACGGCCAATATCCCGCTGCCGCAGCCGATATCGAGCATGCGGCCCGGAGTGTGTTTTCGTTTTACGAATTTCACCAGCAGTGAGAGCGCCAGATGCGTGGTGGCGTGGGTGCCCGTACCGAATGCATATTGATGATCGATGAACACCGCGCGACGTCCGGCATGGTGGTCAAACTGGTCGCGTGCGAACGGGACTATCCATATCAATCGTTCAAGCAGATACGGCTTCAGAAACGAGCGGTATGCGGAAAGATAGTGATCTTCGTCAAGCAATTTTTGTTCTATGGCACAGGGAAGGTTCAGTGAACGGAATAGTTCCTCAATGCGGTCGATGTGCCTGACGGCGTCATCGCGGTCGGTGAAATATAATCTGAGACGGCTGACATCCGGCGTCTTTCGTTCGGTGTCGATGCTGTAACCCATCGTGGAAATGCCGCTCTCGTTTTCAAGGCGCTCCCCGACAATCTCGCCTGCGTGTGCGGGAAAAGGAATGGTAAGCTCGCACAGTTTCATTGATATACCGAAAACGTTTTCATATCAGAAGCGCAGCCTGAGGAAGATCGATCCGCCGAACAGCGCCGTAGTTACAAGCAACGCAAGCAGTATTCGCATATCCGCCATCGGCTCACATATCCTTGTAAAACTTGAGATTGTCAGCCATCTCCAGCGGCAAAGCGCCGCCGGCTTTGGTGTACTTGAAATAATGATTTTCGATTTCGGTCACTTTTTTGCGGCGCATATTCGCGAAACGCGTACCAATCTCTACGAACATCGGGAGTTTCGTGACCTGTTCGCGGACGGGGCGTGCGAACGGGCAGTGGCGGTAGAGAATGGCGCGCGCCACTTTGTTGAGCCTGAGAATCCCCTTTGCCTCGTAATTGACCCACGTCATGTAATCCTGCGTGAACACTTCACGGATATTGCTGCGGTTCTTTTCAATCTGAGCTTCAAGGCTCTGTTTTGCCTCGTCGGAAAGTTCCCGGTTTTTCTTGTAGAATTGGATGTAGTCGGTGTAATCAGCGGTGAGCGAACTCTGCGTGATGTCGTTCCATGCGGGACCGAGCATGGTCTTGCAGAGCTCCCACCGGAAGTTGCCGATAGTGCGGAGCAGCATGTTGAAAAAATTCTCCGAGGTAAACACGGGGAGTATGATGCGCCCGTGGCTTGAGCGGTTGCGCCCGGAAAGTTCCTGCCACATGAACGGGCGGCTTCCATAGGTGGGCACCAGGATGAAATCAGGAATCACGCGCTTCATCACGAATTCCTTGTCGATATTCTTCTCCGGATCGCGATAGAGCACTTCACGGTGAAACGCCGAAAAGTCGATGGCGAGTATTTCGCTGACGGTGTCCTCAACGAGTTTACGCGTGATGACCGCCTGTGAAAGTTCACGGATTATCATGTCTTTGTGAAGTATCGGGAAATAGGTGCTGATCTGTCCGTAGCACAGGCGATGCGTCGAGCGGAACATGTTCTCGACCTCATGTTTGAGACGACGTTCGGCGTTCTCGCGGTAACTCGCCTCTTCCGTCTCATTGATGACGCCGCGTTTTTTCAATTCGCGTATCGCTTCGTTGTAATCCTGGCCGAGTTCGTTCACCGACGGCTCGTTCTCTTTTGTCTGGATGGTGATGAGCCAGTCGCGCATATTGCGCACCGAGATGTCGGATCCGGCGGGGCTGCGGTCGATGAGCTTGTAAAGTGTGAGTGTCTGTTCCGGGTTGAGGAGCGTCTCATCCATATAGCCGTACGTGAGGAACATGTGATAGAGCCGCGTCTTTTCGCCGCTCTTGATGACGTTCTTGAAGACATTCTCATAGATCTCAAAGAACGACAGCGTAACACCTTTTCGTATCTTGCGCGCGTCGCTTTCAGCGTCGAATTTATCGGGAAGTTTTTTAAATGCGGCCAGATTCTCAAGGAACGCATCCGCGCGCTCTTTGGTCACATCGGCGTATTTTAATATTTTCTTGACGCTGTCCTTGAGCTCGGACGGAAGGTTCTCGAATCCGCCGGTGACTTCGACCGCATCTGCCGCAGCGGCAGCATCCTCTTTCCCCGCGGCGACAATGCCTTTCGCATTGTTGTACATGTTGGTGAAATACTCGTTGTCAAACGGAGGCTGATAACGGTATTCGTTCTGATAGAGCGTAACGGTCTCTTTCGTTTTTGCGACGATAAGTTCAAGTACCGATGAGGTAACGGAGACGTCTTTTTTTGTTTTTCGAAGTTCGATAAGCGCCTTGGCGTATTCACCAAACAGCGATTCGCCGTGTTCGCAGTAGATTTCGTCGAACGTTTTTCCCAGCGTGATGAACGCGGTCTTCAATTCGCTTGCGAGCGTGAACAGCATCGACGCGGCATTCCTGCAGAAATAACCGGTAAGCGTTGTATCGGCGGCGAAGAACTGGCGCTTGAACTCGGTCTGCATTTTCGACAATCGGCGGAAAAAATCGATGTCTTCCGGCCGCAGTTCGGTGTCCTGGACGTACGTGGTGCTGAGCAGTTTTGAAAAATCGCTTTCGAAAAAAGCGGCGTCGAATCCTTTGGGCGGCGGGGCGCCGTTTCTCGTGAGCGCTTCAAGATGTCCGGTGGCATCATCCATGAACTGCGAGCGCGGCGCCACACTGAAGCCAAGCGCCTGCTTAAGCTGCCAGAAATAGAGCGCCGCATTGTCCACGAAACGTGTGAGCGACTGAATGGAACGGTTCACCTTGGTAAGCGCAAGATACGCGTTTTCGATGGCGTACGCGAGTGAATCAAAGATGAACGGCGCATATTCTTTCTTGCCGGCCATGAACGCTTTGACCTGATCGGACGAGTTTGCCATCATCGCATAGACGACGGTGGGAGCGGATGCGCGGTAGGTGAATTTATACGGGGTTGCCAGAAAAAGACTGTCAATACCGATGAATGTGCTTTTCGGGAATGTGAAGATGCGATAGCTCTGACGCAGCACGTCCTTTTCATTTGCTCCCGCCGACGTGAGCGTTGAGATATAGACGTCAGCGGCCCCCTGCGTGAGCATATTGATCGATTGCGCCGCCTGCCCCTCGAAGAAAATGACCTCGTTTTCACGAACCTGATAGTTTCCGTTTTGATAGGGGATTACGCTCATGATGACGCCTTCTTCGGGTATTGGGCCTCGAACATCGTTGTTTACGACAGCCCTCAAACGGTAAAACGACGATAAACGAAGTATACCACGATTGACGGAAAATGCAATGAAATCGGCATGAAAACGCTTCTTGACGCAATGACGGCAACGCGGTATAGTTGTATCTATGACAGCGTTCAAAGATCAATCTGCATTCTCTCCCCTGCGGATAGTCATATATGCCTGCATCGCCGTATTTCTTTATACACTGATATCCATCACCGCCGACATGTCGCGGCTCCATGAGATACCGGCGCTGGCGCTGCGGCACCCCGCTACCACGGCACTCATCGAACAGCGGAAGGATGAGGCGCGGGCTAGAAAACGAACGCTGAAAATTCAGCGCAGCATCGTATCCTACGGATCGATATCGCCGTA
Organism: Spirochaetota bacterium; assembly: GCA_016214035.1. GTDB lineage: Bacteria > Spirochaetota > Brachyspiria > Brachyspirales > JACRPF01 > JACRPF01. Next base: position 100,401 of record JACRPF010000022.1, read on the forward strand.
TCTGGTGAACGCAATACTTGTTGCCGAAGACGCAGGATTCTGGCAGCATCACGGGATTGATTATGACGGCATTGCGCATGCGATACGTGAGAATTGGAAGCACCGGCGGTATTTGTACGGCGGATCGACGATAACCCAGCAGCTGGCCAAGAACCTGTTTCTCGGAACGCGCAAAACGATGACGCGCAAGATCGCGGAATTTTTATATGCGAAAGCGCTTGAGGAAAAGCTGAAAAAGCGCCGTATCCTTGAGCTCTATCTGAACAGCATAGAATGGGGACCGGGGATATACGGGTGTGAAGCAGCCGCACGGACCTATTTTGCAACGAGTGCGGCGGAACTTTCCGCGGAACAGGCGATACGCCTTGCCGCGATAATCATCAATCCCCGGCGGTATGCGCCGGACACTGAAACCCCGGTCATCATATATCGCAGGCGGTTTATCGCGCAGACGATGCTTGAGGCCGGACATTTGGATACGAATGCGTTTTCGATACTGCCATTTTTTATGACGAATAATACAACAAATACGTTCACGAATACTGCCGAAGAGAAAAGCAGCAACGAATAACTGCGATGGTACGCTACTTGAGTTGAATGCGCGGAGCCTGCTGTGCGCCGCCGGCACCCGGGACGACGATGCGGGACGCCTGTTCACGGCGCATTTCACGTATCTCGTTCATCATATCGTCAAAAGCTTTGCGCATGGCTGCGGGATATTTGTTGCATGCCTCATCAAGTGTCTTGGCGTCTATCTCGAACGACAGCGGTACGGACCCCATTTCCGTCATGATGCTGGTCTGGCCCGAAAAGATCGTCGGTCGGGCGCTGTCGGGCGTGCCGTCTGCTTTCACCGGTGATAGTTTCCGTATGGTTGCAACGGCGAGATCGGTAAATGTCTCCTCGCGGTACAGGCTGTCGGTATTAACGCTGACATCATTGATTGAGCGGGTGCGGTCAGACATGATACATGCTCCTTAAAAACGATCTTGCATAAATTATATACCGCTTCGTTGATTTTTGCCAGCCGGAAAGTGCAGAAAAAGTTGACATTATCACCCTGCTTGCTACAATGGGATCAGAGCATCAGACTAAGGAATAATAATCAACGTGGAAACTGAAAAGAAAGAATTACCCGAGCTTCAAATTGAAACCATGCCGGCGGAACAGCGTGAAGCTGCCGAACGCGCCGGATGGAAAACACTCATGCCCGTGCAGGCGCGCGCAATACCGTATCTGCTCGCGGGCCGCGACATGATAATACAGGCACGAACCGGCAGCGGAAAAACGGGCGCGTTTCTGCTGCCGATGCTTACGAGCATCGACCGCACCAAACGCATGCAGGCGCTTATACTCGTACCGACGCGTGAGCTTGCGGTGCAGGTGTGCCGTGAGGCGCAGACGCTCTGCGGTTCCGCGGGGCTGAAACCCGTTGCGCTCTACGGCGGTGTCGGTTACGGGCCGCAGGTAGAAGCGTTGAAAGACGGTGCGCACATCATCGTGGGAACGCCGGGGCGCATTCTCGACCACATGCTCAGACGCACGCTCGTGCTCGACGATCTTGCAATGCTCATTTTCGACGAGGCTGACCGCATGCTGTCGATGGGCTTTTATCCCGATATGCTCGCGATACAGCGGTATATGCCGCGGCGGCATGTGCATTCATGCATGTTCTCAGCCACATTTCCCGACGAGGTCAAGCGCGCCGCGCGTGCATTTATCAAGGAACCCGAGTTCATATCGCTTTCCAATGATCATGTGCACGTCACCGATACGGCGCATGTATTCTACAAAGTTCCCGGTACCGATAAGGACAGGGCGCTGGTGCGTATCATTGAAATCGAGAATCCGACGTCGGCCATCATATTCTGCAATACACGCGCGAACGTTCACTACGTCGCCGTGGTGCTGAGCCGTTTCGGGTACGACGCGGATGAACTTTCCGCCGACCGTTCACAGCAGGAGCGGGAACAGGTGCTGGACCGTGTGCGAAAAGGAACGCTCCGTTTTCTCGTCGCCACCGATGTCGCCGCGCGCGGTATTGACATTCCGGCGCTGTCGCATGTGTTTATGTATGAAACGCCGGAGGACAGCGAAAGCTACATCCACCGGGCCGGACGAACCGGCAGAGCGGGCGCAACGGGTGTGGCGATAACCCTGGTGAATCCGAACGAAGAGACCCTTGAAATACAGCGCATCGCCCGCACATTTTCCATTCCCATCGAGGAACGGGTTCTGCCGACAGACGCCGATGTCTCCGCGGTCGTTACCGAACGCATCACCGCATTACTTGAGGCGCGGCTGCGAGAGCGCGACAATCTTGCCGCCGAGCGGAGCCGCCGGTTTATACCGCTGGCGCGCAGCCTTGCGGAGAGCGAGGATGAATCGGCGATAATAGCGATGCTCCTGGATGATTATTATCAGAAAACACTGCACGTGCCGCCGGGAGCAACAGAGATGCCGAAAGCGCAGCCCCAACCTCCGCGCCGGGAGCGCAGCAACGACAGACCGCCGCACCGGGGCGGGGGACGACGGAGATAACGGGCGAAAAAATTACTGATTGGTGAACATCAGGTCCGGATTGATGTTCTGTTTGATGATATCTTCGGCATAACGCTGTAAATACAGGTTTTGATTTCTGTTGTAGATAACATCCGTATCATCAATGATCATGTCATAATTGACTTTGTTCTTTGCCGCAAAAGAGAATGCATAGGTAGTTGCCTGATTCGTGTATTTCATGAGCGGCATGGATGCGAGCAGTACCGGATCGAAATATGTGACGGCGAATTGCGTCTGACCGTTATCGGAATACGCCTTGATGCCGACCATATAACGGTGTCTGGTGCGCTGATCGTCGATCGATCCGAAACGCCAGCCTTCGAGATTCTTATTGACCGGACGTATGACCTGATCGATGACATATGATGTGAGTGACGTATACACTTTCGCATCACCCGATTGAATGCGCATATTGTAATTTGTGGAACGCATCATGCGGATGGCGTCCTGCGATACGGTACCGGTGAGGAACTGCATGCGAGAACGGGCGAAGTACTGCGAGAATGCGATTGCCTCGCGCAGGCTCAGCTCCGACAGTTTTGTCTGCATATCGCTCGAGTCTTCCGCGCTCAGCAGCTCGCCTATTTTTTCATTGATGAGCTGCTTCATGAGAATCTTATTGCGGCTTTTCAGTTCATCAAAGATAACGTCGGTGCTGATCATCGGCTGTGCGTCAAGCCATTCGACCAGTATGGGATCGAGATTGTCCTGTGCGCCGACCGGAAGCCGCTCGATATCCCGCAGCGACATGAGCCCCCGAAGCATTCCAACCCGGAAATCCATGATTTTTTTCGATATCTGATACTGCGCCTCAAATGATGCCAGCAATCTGTCCTTGAATGTCGGCGCCAGATTGTTCATCTTCAGTATAGCATCCTTGATGGAGCTGTAATTTGCAGTGAAATAGTAGTGCGAAAACTGGTAGGTGGAGGCAGCACCGCCGCCCTTGGCCTTGTCTTTTCTGCAGACGCCGTAATCGGTGAGATAATCGAAAAGGCGTTTGACGCCGTTCTGTTTGTCATAGGACGAGATTGACGGGTCGATGGTAAGCCACATATCCGTCCAATCGACGAGCGATCGCCGGTCGCTCATGCCGCCGCTGTTCGTTCCGGCGCTGCCATTATTGCTGAACTTTCCTACGCCGAAGTCAATCGCTTCCGCAGAAGACTCGGGCAACGGCGTGTACGCGTACTGCATGACCGGTTTTTCAACAATGCGGATAAGCACCGGATTCAGCAGGTCCGACGTCAGCATGCCCTTCACTTCGTCAAGTGAATATTCCTCGCGTTCAATGCTGTAATATTTTGAATCCGGAAAGCGCCAATTGTATTTCACGAATTGCGCGACGTCATAGAGACCGGCATCTTTATTGGTGACAGGCAGTGCCGGAATTTTTTTTATCGGTTCACCTGTGGCTGCAGCTGTTTTTTTCGCAGTGTTCGTTGCGGCAGTGGTTGAGGTTGCGGCTGCAGCATCGGCTTCCGCCGCCTTCGCGCGTTTGATTTTGCGTTCAGTTTTTGCCGGGGTGTCATTCGTCTCGTTTGCAGCGGTCAATACCGGAAGCGATATGATAAAAACCAGCAGTAGCCGAAATATCAGTTGCATTGTGCGATGCCTCCCTCTGACACAGTCAGACGATGCGTTCGTGCGGTTAGTTCCCTTTTGCCCAATAGTCGGTGAATTGCCCGGCTTTTGTATCGTAGATGAGATACACATATGTCTTTCCTTCTCCGCCGCTGACGCCGAGTCCGACGAATTCATCGAGCCGTTTCCAGTTGCTGAAATCACCGGTCTCATCGTTGAACAGATGGCAGTATATCATTTTCACGCCGTTACGCACAAAACCGCAATACTGAATCTTGTATCGTTCGTACCGGGCGAGAATATCCCGGGTATTCATGTCTTTATTTTTCTGGAATTGAACCTTGAGATACTCACATATCGCCTTGTCAAGATCGGCAACATCGCCCGTAGAAACGAGCCACGTTTTTCCCCATGGTTCGCAGGTCTGTTCTCCGCGTATGATCTTATATTCCATACGTATGAGAGGATTAACATAGACAGTCTGGATATCTGTGACACAGGATGTCAATACCAGCACGGCAAGCACAGAGAACAGCATATGTTTCTTCATAAATACGACTCCGCACACGAATACATTACGTTATAGTATAAGCCAAATGGCGATAAAATGCAACAAAAATGGCTTACCGCAGTAAAACGACAGTATTCAATGATACCGTGCGTAGAGATCAGGATAGTTTTTTACAATATATGAAAAATATGCACGTGCATTTTTTTCATCTTCATGCCACCAGGGCGTCGCTGTTCCGTTCTGCGCAAGCGATAGGAATGCATTGCGTTCAGCGTCTGACATGAACGATGGAAACCGGAATTCATAATCGCTTCCAGCCAACGGGAAAAAATGATGCAGATGGAATCGTGCGTTGTAACGTTTTGTGACATCCCGGATAAATAGAATGTTTTCACTGCGTTCATCGGGTGTTTCATCGGGATATGCCACGATAATGTCGAATAAAGCCCGAAAACCGCATTCATTGGCTGTCGCCGCGGCGCGTATGACGTCATCAGCCGTGTGTCCGCGGGCAATTGCCGAGAGACGTTTATTACTTGCGCTCTGACAGCCGATAACCAGTCTGCGATTGGTTGCGTATCTTTTGATCATTGACAATGATTCATGGGTGACGCTTTCGGGTCTAAGTTCCGAAGGGAAAACGCCGAATTCGACAAAACGGAACCTGCTGCGCGCATGTGAAAGTACGCGGGCAAGCGCATCAGGGTCATTTTCATGGATACCGTAATCGAGCGCGGACGGTGCGATGAAGCCCACGCGATGCGGAACAATCTCGCGCAGTTTTTCAAGATACCGTTCGACCGATGCAAAGCTGCGGTATCGGGGATGTCTGCCGGTTGCGCAATAGCGGCAATGCCACCGGCAGCCGCGGATTATTTCAAGCGGCGGAAAAAAGCGGATGTGCCGGGTAAGCGGAATGGCGTCGTCAAACGGGTCATTATCGCTGCCGTCATAACGGTCGCGATATGTGTTTTGTTCAGTGATATCGCGCGCGAATTCGGCGAACGAGCGTTCAGCCGGGCCGGTGAAGACGATATCGAAACCGAGTGATCGAGTATGATCGGGCCACGCACTAGTGTGTATCCCGCCGGCGGCCGTTATCACCCGCCCGCGAACGGCGGCAATATCCCCGGCGACATGCGCGAGATGCGGCGTCATGAACGAGAACAGCATGATATCATCGCGGCGCGCATCGGCGAGATGATCGTCGATTATCATGGCAACCGGTCCGTCCACGAAACGGATATCGAACGCATCGTCAAGTCCGTTTATTTCCAGGATGTTTAAAAGCAGCGGCCAGGTGAAACGGTTGTATGGCGCTACGCGCAGCAGGAGACGTCGTTTCATTATGCGTGCGCTGTATGTTTTTGCCGAAGCAGCAGCACCGCAGCGGCAGCACTATATGCGGCAAGCGCTGCATGGAAAATAAGCATGATGATGACAATCTCTGCTAGCGAGCTGTGACGGGCGCGGAGAACGAAATAAAGCACAACGATAAATGGTGCGTACGAATACACAATCCAATATCGTTTATGGGCGATGAAAAATATATACATGAGATAGGTTATGCTCAGGAAAAGCACCGAAAGCGCGTACCATCCGACCAATGGAATAATAGATGCGTATTTTGCGGTGAATTGAAGAACGATCAGCGGCTGTGCGAACACGACGATGAATGTTAGACCAGCAGAGACAAGCGCGAGCGTGATCAGCACAACGGTAAACAGCACAGTACGGCCGCCGTCGCGCGGAATATCTTTCAGAAGCCGCGCATAAAACACCGGCATGATGGCTCCCGGAACGAAATACAGCATTTTACCGAGTACGGTGATCGTCGCATATGCCCCTGCATCATCGGGAGACAGAAAGCGTTTGACAAGAAGCATGTCGATATTCATGGAGAGGCCATAGAGTGAAGTGGCAATCACAAGTGGCAATGCGGCCCAGATAACATCTTTCCAGAACAGCTTGAAATGAGCAACGGATAGCACGCTGAATATATGGGGACGGACCCGCGTGAAAACAAAAATAACACCGAGTGTCATAAATATTAGGTATGTCAGTGTGTTCGACAGCAAGGCAAAAAAAAGATTGAAGCCCAGGAGCACAAAAAGACCGGTGAACAGAAGCCGAAGCGGGATATTGCTGTAGGTTATCAGATTATACAGCGGCATCCGGTCGAAGCCGATGAGCAGATAACTGACAACATAGGTGACGATCATAAAAATGACGGTTAGTTCGACGAACACCATGCTGAACTGCGCACTGATTTTCAGGTTGCTGGCGATGAAACCGGACAGCAGCACGACAACTGCAACGACGAGGCCTGCCAATCCGGTGAAATGTATCAGAAAAGAAGCCGCGGTACGGCGGCGCTCATGCTCTGTTTTGCTATGATGCATTTTGTCGGTGATGAAATAGAAAAAAGGAGTGAACGGCATGGTGATCATTGCGATGATGCTCACGAGTGCGTTATACTCTCCGAATCCAGCCGGAGAAAGATTGCGGCTCGTATAAACGGTGATGACATAGCTGGCGATACCGGTGATGAATGAAAGCGATATGGCTATTATAGTATCACGGGAAAAACGGTTCGTTATATTTAAAAAAGACATCTTCATTACAATATATTTATTGTACTACGCGGATAAAAAACTGCAATGCCGGCGTGGATGTACGTTAATTCGTGGTGCATTTACAAATTGGCGAGAATACATTATAATCTTAGGATGAAAGTAGTATTACTTGCAGGCGGCATGGGGACGCGCATCAGCGAAGAAACCAGCATTCGCCCAAAACCCATGGTGGAAGTCGGCGGAAAACCGATCCTGTGGCACATCATGAAGATATATTCTTCGTATGGATACAATGAATTCGTTGTCTGTCTCGGCTATAAAGGTTATTTTATCAAGGAGTATTTCAGCAATTATTTTCTTCATCAGGCCGACGTAACCGTAGATCTGGCAAAGAATATTACAGAATATCACACATCAAAAGCCGAACCGTGGAGAGTAACACTGATCGACACCGGGGCTGAGACTATGACCGGCGGAAGGATAAAACGCATACAGCAGTATATCGGGGATGAGGCGTTCATGATGACCTACGGCGACGGAGTGGCCGATATCAATATACGTGAGCTGGTGGCGTCACATCAAAAAAGCGGATGTACGGCGACCATTACCGCCGTTCAGCCATCAGGGCGGTTTGGCGTATTGAATATCGGGCAGGACAATAAAGTTAATTCATTTCAGGAAAAACCGCGCGGCGATGGTTCATGGATCAATGGCGGTTTTTTCGTGCTTGAACCGTCAATATTTAAATTGCTTCATGATGACGCGATAGCATGGGAACGTGAACCGCTTGAAAGCATAGCGAAACAAGGTCAGCTCAATGCGTACCATCACCACGGTTTCTGGAAACCTATGGACACGCTTCGGGATAAGAATGAGCTTGATGAACTATGGAGAACGAACAGCGCTCCGTGGAAGATATGGTAACGTTGCATGATGAAATTTTTTCAGAGCGCATTTAACAACAAGACCGTACTAATCACCGGACATACCGGTTTCAAAGGCTCCTGGCTTTCGCTCTGGCTTAAACGTATGGGCGCGAATGTCATTGGTTATGCGTTGGCACCGGCTACCGAGCCAGCGCTGTTTTCCGCTCTCGGGATCGCCGATAAGGTTACCAGTGTCATCGGAGATGTGTGCGACGAGGATGCGCTGCAGGAGACGGTAAAAAAATACCGGCCTGATGTGGTGTTCCATGCCGCCGCGCAGGCTTTGGTTCGTACGTCATATCAGGAACCGAAACACACCTATGAAGTGAATGTCATCGGCACAATGAATGTATATGAAGCGGTGCGTCGTTCAAAGCAGCCCTGTACGATTGTTACCGTAACCAGCGATAAATGCTATGAGAATAAAGAATGGGTGCACGGGTACCGTGAGAACGATCCGTTCGGCGGATATGATCCGTACAGTTCGAGTAAAGGGTGTGCGGAAATTCTTACCGCATCGTATCGGCGCTCGTATTTCGATCCGTCGGCATACGGTTCGGCGCACCGTGTTGCACTGGCATCCGTCCGTGCGGGAAATGTCATCGGCGGCGGTGACTGGGCGCTGGACCGGCTTATTCCTGATTGCGTCCGTTCGCTACAGGCAGGTGCCGCCATCGAGCTCCGTAATCCGAGCGCGACTCGCCCGTGGCAGCATGTTCTTGAACCATTATCCGGTTATCTTCACGTGGCGGCACTGTTGATGCAGGACCCGGAGAAGTATTGCGAGGGTTGGAATTTTGGCCCGAATGACGATTCCGTCGTTTCGGTGGAAAACGTCGTCAAAAAAATGATCGCGGCATGGGGTTCCGGTTCGTATCGTGTCACCGGAGCGTCACATATGCATGAAGCGAAACTTTTGAAACTCGATATCAGCAAAGCGCGCTTTCTGCTCGGATGGGAACCGGTGTACTCCCTTGACGAGGCGATTTCAGCTTCAGCAGAATGGTATCGCGCATATTATGGAAATAACGCCGACATGGCGTCATTCACTGCAACACAGATCGAATCGTATGTGAACCGTGCCCGCGAGCTGGGCATTGCGTGGGCACAGGAGCGCTGAAATGGCTATTATGGAAAAAATATTACGATCGTTAGTACATGCGTCTGCGGGATGGTATTCACTGGCGGTACGGAAACGGCATTCAGCATATTTGCCCCCATCCGGCAAAGTTATCGGATGGAACGAATTACGCGGCATGATCGACGCTTCACTTGACGGCTGGCTAACCACCGGCAGGTTTAATGAAGAATTTGAAAAACGCCTTGCCTCATACATCGGTGTCCGTTATACGCTTTCGGTGAACTCCGGTTCATCGGCGAATCTGCTGGCGGTATCAGCATTGACATCGCATAAGCTGAAGGACCGCCGTCTTTGTGAAGGCGATGAGGTGATCACCGTTGCCGCCGGTTTCCCTACGACAGTTGCGCCGATAATACAGAACCGAATGATTCCGGTATTTGTCGATGTCAGCGTCGGTACGTATAACGCGGTCGTCGAGCATATTGAAGAGGCCGTGTCGAAAAAGACCAAGGCGATATTCCTTGCGCACACACTCGGTAATCCGTTCGATATCGACGGCATCCGTTCGATCGCTAAAAAGCATAAACTGTGGCTCATCGAGGATAATTGCGATGCGCTGGGTTCCGAGTATAAGGGACGGAAAACCGGCACCTTCGGGCACATCGCTACATGCAGCTTTTATCCTGCGCATCATATCACCATGGGCGAAGGCGGCGCGGTGCTTACCGATGATCCGGAACTCTATCGTATCATCATGTCGATGCGCGACTGGGGCAGGGACTGCTGGTGCCCGCCCGGAAAAGATAACACCTGCAGCAGAAGATTTGAGCAGAAACTCGGAAATCTTCCGACGGGATATGATCACAAATATACCTATTCGCATCTGGGTTACAATCTGAAAATAACCGACTGGCAGGCGGCGATTGGCTGTGCGCAGCTGGACCGGCTGCCAGAGTTCATCCGGAAACGCCGCGAGCATTTTACGATGCTGTCTGACGGGTTGAAAAAACATGATGATGTATTCGTATTACCGACCGCGACGGATGGAAGTTCACCGTCGTGGTTCGGATTTCTCCTCACGCTAAAAGATACTGCCGGGTTTTCGAAGTTCGATCTGGTGCAGCATCTTGAAGCAAAGGGTGTCGGCACACGGCAGTTGTTCGCCGGCAATATGCTCAGACAACCGGCGTTTGTCTACAACGAGATACCGATGCGTATCCGATCATCAAAATTGATAGCGTCCCATCGTCTTTCCGATAAACATTACACCTTGTTGCCGGGAACGGAGACGATAATGAACAACACGTTCTGGATTGGTTTGTGGCCGGGGCTGAATGCGCAAACGATCCGTTCAGCGATCGATGCACTCGCGGGTTTCATTACCTGAGCAACCGATAAAACTCATGAAGCTTTCAGACTACATCGTCCGATTCCTTGAAGAGAACGGCATCGACATCGTATTCGGTTATATCGGCGGCGCCATCACGCATCTTGTCCAGTCGGTACATGATAATGCTGGTGTACGCTTTGTCCAGGTGTATCATGAGCAGACTGCTGCATTTGCCGCGGAGGGCTATGCGCGGCGTTCGGGTAAATTCGGCGTCGCTATGGCAACAAGCGGACCCGGCGCCACAAATCTCATCACGGGTATCGGCGACGCTTTTTTTGACTCCATTCCCGTACTGTATATTACCGGTCAGGTAAATACGTACGAATATAAGTATGATAAAAAAATACGTCAGCAGGGTTTTCAGGAAACCGACATTGTGTCAATCGTCAGACCGATTACCAAATATGCGGCGTTAATTTCAAACCCGACATGTATACGTACCGAGCTGGAAAAAGCGCTTTTTCATGCACGGTCCGGGCGTCCAGGGCCGGTTGTGCTGGATATTCCGATGGATGTACAGCGTGCGGAGATTGATCCTGAAACATTGCCGCGATTTATCGTACCGGTAATACCCGATACAGATGGTGTAGGCGCAGCACTTGAACAGATTGTTCTCGCTGTGCAGCGAGCACAAAGACCCTTGCTGCTTGCCGGCGGCGGAGTAATATCCTCTGGCGCGAAGGATGAGCTGCTGCGGTTTGCGCAAACGAACGGGATACCCGTGGTGACATCGCTTATGGGCAAAGGAGTATTTCCCGAAGAGGACAGACTATTCGTCGGTATGATCGGCAGTTACGGTAACCGCTGTGCGAATATTGCGCTTGCAAATACGGATCTGCTCATCGTAGTCGGTTCGCGTCTGGATACGCGTCAGACTGGTACCCTGCTCACATCGTTCGTGCGGCAGGGCGACATCGTGCATGTGGATATCGATCCTGCCGAGCTCAGCGAACACCGGATCGACCGGAAATATAAAGTATGCATGGATGTGAAACATTTCCTTCTTACGATCACCGGGGCGATGAAAACAAAACCGGAATGCGGTGCATGGCTTTCACACATAGCGTCCCTTAAGAAAGCATATTCGCAGCAGAGCGAGGTATCCCGCTTTGTAACGAACAGCATGCCGTATCGTATCATCGATATGCTGAACCGGTACTCGCAGGATGATCAGCAGTATTTTGTAGACATCGGACAGAATCAGATGTGGTCGGCGCAGGGGCTTCGCATACGAGACAAGCAGCGGTTTTATACAAGCGGCGGCATGGCACCTATGGGGTATGCAATACCGGCGGCCATTGGTGCGAGTTTTGCTGGAAATTTCAAAGAGCATATTTTTGCTGTTGTCGGCGATGGCGGTCTGCACATATCCTCTCAGGCGCTGTTGTTGCTGTCGCAATACCAACTACCCATCAAAGTCATTGTAATGAATAATCAGAGTCTCGGCATGATCACGCAGTTCCAGGATCTCTATTTCAATAAAAACCGGGTCGGGACGACTAAAGACAGCGGCTATCTTATTCCCGATCTTGCGGCGCTGGCCACAGCGTACTTTCTGCCGCACTTCATCATTGATAAGAACAACATCAACGATGCGTCATATCTTGAAAAAATACTCACTGACCGGACAGCGGCCGTTATCGAATGCCGCATCGGCGAGGATACGACGGTGAGTCCCAAAATATCGGTCAATACGCCGATCGAGGATGTCAGTCCGAAACTCGACCGTGACGAGATGAAAAAGGCGATGGTCATAGATCTTTACGACGGTGAAAAATAGCCGTATGCCGCATGAAACAGTACAACGGACGGTTGCGATATTAGGCGCGAGCAGTCATATCGCCAAAGGGTTGATATATCATTTTTCGATGACCGACACAAAATTGGTGTTATTCGCACGGGCACCCCACAAGGTGAACGATTTTCTTATATGCTCAGGTATAGAAAACAAGGATATCTGCATTGATTCGTTTGATAACATTTTGCATCATTCACTGGATGTGATCATCAACTGTGTGGGACTTGTCGATCCGGTAAAGATCAGAGACGCCGGATCGGAGCTGTTGAACATAACCGAACATTTTGATGAATGCGCGCTGTCGTATCTCTCGGGGAAAAGCGATACGCTGTACATCAATATGTCAAGCGGTGCGGTGTTCGGAAGGGTGTTTGATAAGCCGGTAGATGAGCATACCTGCGGCATTATCGATATTAACCATATCGGGCCGAATGATTTTTATTCGCTGGCCAAGATACATGCCGAAGCGAAACACCGGGCGTTGCCGCCAATGCATATCGTCGATATCCGGGTGTTCTCATACTTCAGCCGCTTTGCAGACCTAAACGCGCATTTTTTTCTTAATGATATTTTAAAATGCATTAAAAGCAAAAGTGATTTTTTTACCACGAGCCGCGACATGACCCGTGATTATGTGCACCCGGACGATCTTTTTGCGCTGGTGCAGTGCTGCATTGAAAAAAATCGGATCAACGATGTATTCGATGTATACAGCAGGGAATGTATAACCAAAAAAAATATTCTTGCTTATTTCAGCAGGCAATACGGACTCCGTGTTGTTACAAGAGATGATGCCGCAACGATCGATGCCGCCGGGAAGAAAGATTTTTATTATTCTATGAACCGGAAAGCAGCGGATATTGGCTATGCCCCGGCGTACAATTCGCTGGATACGATTAAGATGGAAGCCGCCGCTTTGTTGGGAACCAGCTCGTAAGTCCTTTTACCACCTCGAAGAATGCAATGAACGGTAGCTTCAGTTTGTTCAGCAGCGATCGGTCGTGTTTGCCGATTATCTTCAATGCATTGATCATGGTTGCGGCATTCGCCGTGCGTATACCGGAAAGCACGGTCAGGAGACTTCGTTTTGAGGCGAAAAGAAAACTCGCTTTTTGTATCGCCCGCCACTCTTTGTCGGCGAACATAGCCTGCGTCTTTTCATTGTTCAGATATTTTTCCGTGATCACATAGAAGGCGTCGTTGTCAAGTCCTTTGTTATGGAGCTGCACGGTATCGGATGTCGGATTGAATCGCCATTGTGAAAGCGTTTCATGTATGTAGTAAAAATCGTATGCAAGTGCAAAGCGCATACAAATCTCAACATCGATGGCGAATTTTGCTTTTAAATCGATTCCACCGAAACGTTTGAATCCGCTGGCGCGGAACATGACGCCTGTGGGAACGCAGCACGGATATATACTCGTCAGAAAATCTTTCATGATGATGCGTTTTTCTATAAGCCCGCTTTCGTCGCGGTAATTATAGAGCACGCGCATTTTTTTCACCAGATAGAATACCGGTTGAACGGGCCTGTCGGCATCATCGATGATACCGAGCGGCGCCATTACAACACCGACATTCGGGTATTGTTCCATGACGGCGACCATTTTTTCGAGACAATCGGCGCGGAGCAGATCATCATCCATGAGATACTTGATGTAGGTGCCCCGGGCGAGTCTACGTGCCCGTTCGATGTTTTTGAGACCACCGATGTTCTGCGAATTCCGATAATATTTAATTTTTCGGTGGCTGAGCGAGCGAACGAGTTTTTGTGACCGGTCATCGGGACTATTATCGGTGATGATGATCTCAAAATCCTGCAGCGTCTGCGCAAAACAGGAGCGCAGCGCCTTCAGCAGATATTCGGGACGATTGTAGGTTGGGATGCAGATGGAGACGAGCGGCGTTTTCATGAGAAGAGCTCCCGGGTAAGCAGCTCAGTGAATCCCTCGGCGCTGTACGGATAGACTGCCGTGCTCTTGAGGACATTCCGCATGGCATCGAGATATCGCTGATGCTCCCCTGCGCTCATACCGGCAAGATATCGATACAGTTCATCATAATCGGCGAATCGACGTTTATCGATGAAACTTGCGGCGGGAAATATCGAAGCGATATCAGGCGCACCGAGATATACCGGTATGCTTCCCGCCATCATGCAGTCGACGATTTTCTCGGTGATATATCCGGGTTCTATTGCATTTTCGTAGCAGATAGAGAATTTATACCGTGCAAGCGTGTCGCGTTTGACACGAAGCGGACCACGATACGACGGGAAACGATTTACGCGCGGCAGAAACGGCGCCTGCCGGTACAGAATGTTCAGTCCCATATTGAGCGGATAGAGATGCCCCGCAAAATAAAAGCGGTCCCAGCCGATACCATACAGGTCGAATTGCTCGGGATGATGACATTCGAACCATCTGAGCGCACGTATGCGTTCGGAATACAGCTCGTTCGGATGTCCGTGGTATTTATTGCTGGCAATAAGCGTGCAGAATCTGTCTTTGCATGACGGATCAAAGCGCGATGGGTCACATATTATCCTGCTGGAGAAGTTCATGGGAAAATATTTTTTTCGGTCGATGATGTCAGTACGCCAGGTGAATACTTTCTTAAAATACCGGTGATTGTTTCTGTTGTAATTGTCGGAACGGAGCATCTCGCATTCGAATGCGGCGAGATACATCTCGGGATGTTTCATGGCGATCAATTTTCTGAACAGGGGGTTCAGCTTTGTGGGATAATCAAAAAACACGATGCGGTCGAATTTCTCAAGCGTATCGGTGTCGATGGTTGCAACACGATGACCGTTTTCTGTCAGGGTGCGGCCAAGATGTACCACAGGATACAAGATGTCGTCTCCGAGCGCCGCTGATGCGCTGGTGAACATGCGATTGTTGTTGTACACATTGTAGAAGTTGTAAAACCCGATGTACATATTAT
Organism: Spirochaetota bacterium; assembly: GCA_016214035.1. GTDB lineage: Bacteria > Spirochaetota > Brachyspiria > Brachyspirales > JACRPF01 > JACRPF01. The sequence continues at coordinate 115,775 of JACRPF010000022.1, forward strand.
CTTTGTTCCTGCTGCATCGTCACGGAAAGCGCTTCCGTGAAAATATGGTTCCAGTCATACGATCTTGCCATCTGGAATGCGTTTGTTCGGTACAGCTGAATTCTGTCGGGTTGGCTCAGATATGTCCGTATATTCTTTACCACAATGTCGAGATCGAACGGAACGATGAAGCCGGCCTGCTGTGCGCTGATCTTCTGTGCGATCGGCGCACAATCGGTCATGATGACCGGTACGCCGCAGCCGAGATACGTTTTTACTTTACCGGGGTCGGTGTTCCCGATAAATGGATGTGCCGGATCGTACAGCGCCATTCCCAGTACGGCGTGTGCAACGATCTGTTCCATCGCATGTGTGTCTGCGATGAATCCGGCGAATTCAATATGCGCTGACAGTTCATGAAGACGAACATATTCACGTATGGACGCTTCGTCAGCATCGCCCTTTCCGATTATCAGCAGTTTGATGTTCTTGAACTCAGATCGCAATGCCTCAACAGCAGTGATTGCAAGCATAATGCCTTGGAATTTATGTATGAAACCCATGTACACGAGTTCACAGTCGTGCACACTGCTGCGGGGAAGAAAATTTTCCTGCCTGACAAAAATGCCGTGCGGTGTGACCATCTGATGCGGAAACGACCTCTGCCACATGCGTTCCCGCTCACGGATCATCGCGGGCGCATAGTTCCAGGTGCACGAGGCATATTGTGCGCACCATTTTTCGATCGTGTGATACAGTTTATTCAGCAACGGGTTTCTAAATCGCTTCGGGATGAAGTCGATGACGTAGTATATCACCGTGTCAACTTTGCCTATCCTTTTAAGTATCAGGCCGATGAATGCGTTGAGATTGCCCGTGCCGACGAACAGATCGATTTTACCCCGTATCTTTGCCAGTGACCATACGAAGGTTAGTAGCGAGTCCTTGATATACGACAGTACTTCGGGGAGTTTTCCGGTGGATGCTTCAAATGATCTTGATTCCGTTCCTTGTCTGTAGATCCGAGCATATGAATTCTTTATCGCATTGGCGGCGACAGACATGTTGGGATGGCCGATGAAAAGAATCTCTTCTGTTTTTTCACCGCGCAGATAATCGCGAAGTGCGTGCGGCGGTCCTGCTACGATATCATGGCATACGATGATTGCTTTTTTTATGGTCATTCGGATTTTCTCTACGACACCGGGGCAATATCTTTCACAAACAGCTCTTTATGTTCCAAAAGGTCAATGACACTACTGCAATCCGGCCGGTATTCTGCGTTGTTTCAAATACAGTATCTGTGACAACCATGCCGGGCTTCGGTTTATCGACGGATGTTACGATTTCTGCCATTTATTGATTATACAGGAAGAGTAATGATTTTCAATAGCAGATTTCTTACGCTCGTTACGCTACTAAAATCATTGGTTACACAGTGGATATTATAATATCACGGGGCTTGCAAAATTAATACTTTAAAATACAGTATGCTATCTGAGCTTCTTGAGGTGCACTATGAAAAAGCTGATAACCCTTTCGACATTCCTGATCGTATCCGCCGCCGCGTTTGCTGCAATCCCGACCAACGGATCCTTCTATTTCACGGTAAGCAACCGGATTTTCTTTTCAAACGCCAAAGCGCAGTTGATTCAGACCACCAACAATGATTCGTTCTGGGTTGAAACCGCTGTGTATCATCAGATGCGTCCGCTGCGCCGCTATCGTCTGAACATATTCAAATATATCGTTTCCAACAACGGAACGCAGTATCCGCTGCTGCTCACTGAGATGGACGATGTGATGGAGATTACGAACGGCTCGATGACCAATTCACATATCCGCCGCGCTATGCCCCTGACAACGCCGCGAAACACCCCGAGAAAATAACATTCCGATCCGTTATTTGAGTTGCGCGATATCCCGCGCTATGGTATCATAGCGTCTATCCGTTCCGTACAGCGGGAGTAATCCATGCGTCTTGTAACAATCGTTTTTACGACATTCTGTATCGTGTGCACATGTGCTATGCCGTACGCGGTCACCGTGTTTCCCGCCAACGGGACGGTGATGGTGCTCCGCGGCGGTGCGGCAGGCCGGTGGACGCCGGTATTGTTTTCCACCGTGATCGACGCGTCAGACGCGGTACGCACCGCGCCGGACGGCGGAGCATGGCTGGTAACGCCCGGCAACGATTATATACTCCTCGGCAACAACGCCACTGCGCAGCTGAGTTCGGTGAGCGATACAGCAAAACCGATGATGTCATCATTGCTGCTCCGTCGCGGCAAAGCGTATGCTGCGGTTAAGAACAGCGGCCGTTTTGTATGGGAACTGGTCACCCCCACGCTGCGTGTCCGTGTCAACAATGGACGCGCGCTTGTTCAGGCGGATGACGAATCACGCATGCTTGCGGAAAGCAACACGATTGCGGAGATTATTGTTTCCGCGCCGGGAAAGGATAATGAATCAATGCGCCTGTCGTCGGGCAAGATGATATTCGGCAAGCAGGATGGAAGCCTGAGCGCCGAAATCGCCGCCCGCGGAGCGGATGCGCTTTTTGCCGAAGTGCGCGCCGCCGAGCAGTGGATGTTCCGCCCCGTTCCATCGCTAGCCGTGACCGTACCGCAGCTTACAACACGCGTGCCGCGCTCCTCCGGCAGATTTGAGCTTCGCGGTCTTTCCGATCCGTTCGCGGTCATCACCGTCAATAATGATGCAATTGAGATCGGGCGTGTCAGCGCAAATTCGAACGGAGAGTTTTCACTTCACATACCGATACAGCCGAAACAACAGTGTGATCTTCAGGTCACCGCATACACGATACGCGGGGTCGCAACGCTCCGGCATCAGGTGCGCTGCATGCCGGAGGCGGGACTTGATATCATCGCGCCGCGCGAAGGCGATGTTTTTGCGTCCAAAGGCATTACCTTCAGCGGAATAACGCTGCCGGGGTCGGCCGTTTCTGTTCAGGGGTATGATATTCGTGTCGCTTCGAACGGTATGTTCGGTCCGGCAGAGATACAGTTCAGAAATGATGGCGTCATCCGAGCAAACGTACACTGCACCGGTTCAAACGGTGTCGTCACCAACCGCATCCGTACGTTCACCATCGACACCTCGCTGCCCGCGCTCGAATGGTTTACAGTGGAAGGACTTCGTAACGGTACCGCGCTTTCACCCGATGTAACGGTGCGTCTGGGTACGAAGAATTCGGTTTACGCATCGATTAACGGTTTTCCGCTCACACGCACCGGGAAAAATACATTTGAAGGTGTCGCGTGTGTATTTGCCGACGGCGCGCAGACGTTTGTCATCGAGCTCATGACCGCCGCGGGGAAAAAATTCCGGGACGCACGGACAATCATATTCGACACCGAGTCGCCGTATCTGACGGTGAAAGAACCTATTGAACTCCCGTCGCTCAGCGGCGTGACGAAACGCGGGGCTTTCGTGACCGTACGGGTGAACGACGCTATCGTCATCGACCGTTCAGAATCCGCGGGTTTTTTCTCCTTCGACCTTTCAAAAAAACTAGCGCCGTATAAAGGGCACAATGTGAAGATAACCGTTTCGTGCGAAGACAGATACGGACGCAAGGGAATTCCGTTCACCGTGACGCGCTATTTCGATCTGTCGCATTAGCAGACACGTCATCTCAGGGATTACTTTCATGATCGGCATCATTAATTATAAAGCAGGCAATGCGCCGAGCGTGCAGAATGCATTGCAGCATCTCGGCGTTCCATGCTGTTTCGTATCGTCACCGGATGATTTGCGAACAGCCGATGGTATTATATTGCCGGGTGTCGGTTCCGCGGAGGCCACCATGCGGTCGCTCCGTGAGCTGTCGCTCATCGATGCGCTGAACGAGCAGGTTCGCGTCCGTCATGTGCCGTTTCTCGGTATTTGCGTAGGTCTTCAGATTCTTTTCGAGCACAGCGAGGAGGGTGATACCGATTGTCTCGGCTGGCTCAAAGGCGGGGTTTTAAAATTCTCGGATCCATCGCTCCGTGTTCCGCATATCGGCTGGAACGAGGTGACATTCTCGACGGCATCGCCATTGACAGCCTCGTTTCCGGGACATCCGTATTTTTATTTTGTGAATTCGTATTACGCCGTACCGGAAGATAACGCGGTGCTGCTCGGGCGGGCGGATTACGGTGCGCCGTTCTGCGCCGCCGTTCAAGAAGATAATATCTACGCGACCCAATTTCATGCGGAAAAAAGCGGGCAGGTAGGGCTTATGTTGTTGAGCAATTTCGCCGCTCTATGCGGATGATGGGGATGTGACAACGTGCTCAGCAAACGATTGATCGCCTGTTTCGATATCGCCAAAGGCATGGTGACCAAGGCCCGTCAATTTCAGGATAATATCGCCATCGAACCGGCCGCATCAATGGCAATACGCATGTATGACGCGGGTATCGACGAGATAGTTTTCTACGATATCACTGCAAGTTCGGATAAGCGGAAGATCGATATCGATGCGGTTAGGGCGGTCGCAGCCGTCGTATTTGTGCCGTTCACCGTTGGCGGCGGCATCAGACATCTTGACGACATGTATGACGTTCTCAAAGCCGGTGCGGAGAAGATCAGCATCGATTCGATGGCGGTGCGTAATCCCTCGATAATACGTGACGGCGCCGCGGCATTCGGGAATCAATGCATCGTGGTGAGCACACAGGTGAAAAAGACCGGTGTACGAAAAGAGATCCCGAGCGGGTATGAGGTAGCCATCGACGGCGCGCGGGTGATGACCGGTCTCGATGCCGTACAGTGGGCGGTTAAGGCTGCGGATCTCGGCGCCGGTGAGATTGTGGTGAACAGCATCGATAATGACGGCATGCATAGCGGATACGACATTGATATCACACGGCGCATCGCCGATAGCGTTCATGTGCCGGTCATCGCTTCCGGGGGTGCCGGAAATCCGGAACATGTCGCCGATGTTTTTACCAAAACCGGAGCGTCAGCGGCTATCATTAGCTCACTGCTGTATTCCCCGCGTCTTCAGAAAAATTTTTCGGTTCATGAAGTAAAAACATATCTGCAAAGCCGGTCGATACACGTGCGTCCGCCGGCAGAATCATTCAATCTGTAATCAGATCGCTGTTCAGTAACCCTTTCGCCGTCGACCGCAAAGCATGAGCTGATAGCAGCGCTTGCACGCGGGGAATATGCCGTCGGGCGCGTTCGCAAGTTCCTGACGGAAACGCCGCGCCTTGGCGCCGTTATAGATATCCGTCATCGTTTCATTTTTGATATTGCCGATGACGTAGTCGGGATAATCCGCGCAGAAATGAGCATCGCCGTTGTAGTTGATATCAACCGAAAACCACGGCGCGAGGCACTGGTCCCGCACAGTGGTTTCAAGTTCACTGTAATATGTTCCGATGCACTTCGGGTCGATAACCGGAACGGTGATAAGCGGATGATCGGTCTGTATTCTGTGCGCGCGGTCGAGTATCTCGGAGAATCGGTCGCCGTCGATGCCTTCATTGAACCCGCTCGTGAATCCTTTCCAGAAACGGGGATCATAATCGAGATGCTCTTTCATGTACTGTACGTGGTCCTGTCCTATCTTTTCGTTCAGATAGGTCCCGAGATTGATGATATGCCAAGACAGTCCGATGTCGCGCGTGGCCTCGACGAGTTTATCGAGATACAGATAGTTTTTGTTGCACACGGTGGTGACGATGCCTACATGCGGAAGCACGGATTTCCGTTTTTTCTTTTCGGCATTGATGGCGGTGATGCTGTCGATGACTTTCTGGTATGATCCTTCGCCGCGTATCGCATCGTTCGTCTCGCGGAAACCGTCGAGTGAGATGAAAAATCCCGTCCACTGGTCATGCACGATGCGTTCGGCGTGCGGCGCGAGCAGGGTCCCGTTGGTGTTGATGGTGAATATCGGGATGTTCTTCGCCATGTACTCGGCGAGGTCGAGGAAATTCGGGTACAGCATCGGCTCGCCGCCCCAGATATAGAACACTTTCGTCTTGTCCTTTACCTCGTCGGTGAGGCGCTTGTATTGTTCGATGGAAACAAGGGTCTGCTCTTCGCGAACGGCCATCTCATCCTTGAGCGTGCCGTGAATACCGCGCTGTCCGCACATCACACAGCGCAGATTGCATTTCGGCGTTATCTTGAACGTGATGAGCGCGAGCTCATTGCTCACGCCTTCCGGATCGTGATAATCGATCTCTTTTGCCCGCATCTGCGCAAGAAATCCGTCGGCAAGATACAGCGCCTTGTCGGGATTGCTCATGAACATCTTCGGTATGATGGAAGCATTCTGGTTCATAACTGGCTCCTTGCAAAGCGCGTCTTGTTATCCATAATATCGACACCCGGATAAATATCAATACGGATACGTCTGCGCTATGCCATTCCTTTCGTAAATTCCGGCACGAACTTTTTATTCACCGCACAATATTCATACGCGCCGGTGCGGGAATAGTGCGGACAACCGCCGTGACAGAAGGATTCTACCGTGCATCCCGCGCAATGTTTCTCCCGATACCGTTCCTTGAGCGCATTGAACTTGCCGCTTTTGGCTGATTTCGCAACGCTGTCGAAACTGTCCGTATTCACATTGCCGAGATACCACCGCTTTTCGGCGTAAAAATCGCACGGATAGATATTGCCGTTCGCCTCGATGAGATAATACCCGCCGCAGCGCGTGTTAAGCTGGCAGCTTGACGGCGTCTGCCCGAGCAGCGATTCATACATGTTGTCGAACAGCCGCACCGACGGCCGCGGGTCTGACATCTTCCAGACACGGAAAATCTCGCTGATGAAATGATAATACCGTTCGCCCGTCACGGAATACGCGGCAGGTTTGCCGTTCGGATCGATATCGAGAATGGGGATAAACTGCAGGTAATCGGCTTTGACCTCTTCACGGAGAAATCGGTACATACGCTCCGGATGTTCCGCGGTGAGCACGTTCACCGTTGACAGCACGTTCACCGGTACGCCGCCGTCGGCAAGCATACGGAAGCCCTTCACCGCCCGTTCGAATGACCCTGTACCGGCTCCATCGATGCGGTTCGCATCGTGCAGTTCCCTGTCGCCGTCTATTGAAACACCGACAAGCGCATTCATGCGTTTGAAGAGGGCTACCCACGCGTCGTCCACGAGCGTACCGTTCGTCTGTATGGCGACGCTCACCGATGTCCGCGGCGGGAGAATGCGGTTGAGCGTGTCGATGAAACGTTCATAGAACGGAATACCGGCAAGGAGCGGTTCGCCGCCCTGAAACGCGAAGATATACGGCGGCTCTGCCGCGAGCGTATACTGCTCGATAAGTGCGGCCATGGTCTCATCCGACATGACCTCCGCGGGACCGAGCTCCGCTTTGTTGTCGAAGCAGTAAAAACAGTACCGGCAGCGGAGATTACACCGGTACGACACCGGTTTGATGAGCAGGGAAAAACTTCTTCTCATATAGATGATTGTAACAAAAATTCATAAAAAGGGAACATTGAATTTTTACCGGTTTATCTTACAATAGCAGCACCAGCCCCAAAGGATAACCTAACCGTATGAAACGCCTTATTGCTGCCGCTATTTTCCTGCCGTTGCTCTCGTTAGGCATTTTTTTTGAACCGCTCGCACCGGTATTCTTTCTTGCGATGATTGTGGCATCGCTCCTCGCGGCAAATGAGCTTTTCATCATGGCGAAGCTTACCGTCACCGAACGCCCGACATATATTGTCGTCATGACCGTCATTGCGGCTGCGGCGGTGCTTTTCATTGCCGGATGGTATGCGTTCTATCCGGAAGCGAACTCGCAAATACGATATGTGCTCATGTCCATCATGGCGAATCCAATCGCCGGCATGCTGCTGCGTGAGCCTGTTTTTTTCACCGGCGCAACGCTTATCGTGGCGCTTTTTGCGGTCAATATTTTCCGTCCGTCGTATGACAACGCCGCCATTATGGCCATCATGCTCGGCGTGTTCGCGTTCTTTTATGCGGGTATTTTTATCTGGCACATCGCCGGTGTACGCATGCTGCCGCACGGACGGTACTATCTCGGCATGATGTTCATCGCCATCTGGAGCGCCGACGGCGGTGCGTATTATCTCGGCAAGCGGTTCGGACAGCACAAGATGTCCGGTTCCGCATCGCCCAATAAGAGCATCGAGGGGACGATTGCATCGTTCATCGTCGGCACTGCAGTCGTAATCGGCATAAATCAGCTGGTGCGGCTCGGTGTGTTCGATTTTGCCATCGGTGAATGCGGCAGGGTTGTGGCGATGTCCATTCCGAAAACTGTCATATTCTCATTGATTTTCATCGCGGCGGGTTTTATCGGTGATATGGGCGAGAGCGTCATCAAGCGCGCGTTCGCCGCGAAGGATTCCGGCAACTTCATCCTCGGCCACGGCGGGGTTCTCGATCGTTTTGACGGACCCATTATCGCCGCGCCGATTTTGTACTATATGGTCTTCTGGCACATCCTGTAACGGAACGTATGCCGAAACGCATTAAAAAAATCATGGTGGGCTTCCCGCCGATCGAGAGCAACAAAGGAACACCGCTCATCGCGCACAACCGTCTGTTCCAGTGGAGTCGTATCCCCGCGTTCACGTACCCCGTCGTACCGGCGCTGGCGGCATCCATGCTCGCACAGAAAGGATATGCGGTCGTGTTCAAGGATGCCATTGCGGAGCGAAGCACCGTCATGCAGTGGCTCGATTACGTCGAGGCGGAAAAGCCCGATCTTATCCTGTTCGAGGTAAAAACACCGGTTGTCAAGTATTACTGGGACATCGTCGATTCACTGAAAAGCAGATTCAAATCGGTACACGTCGCGCTGGCGGGCGATCATGTCACGGCGCTTCCCGAAGAAGCCTTCGCGCGCTCGATGGTAGATTTTGTGCTTACCGGCGGTGATTTCGATTTTCTTCTGTGCAATCTTGTGGAACATCTCAACAGCGGTACTGCGCTCGAACCGGGAATCTATCACCGCAGCGGCGGCGAGATCGGGAACACCGGACGCTATCAGCCGACCCATGATATAAACGCACAGTCGTTCATTGATCGCGATCTTACCAATTGGAAACGGTATGCCGCCGATAACGGGTCATATCGTCGTCTGCCGGGTACGTCCATCATGGCGGCGCGCGACTGCAGTTTTCACGCATGCACGTTCTGCTCATGGACGACGCTCTATGATAATTTCCGGGCGAGAAGTCCCGAACATGTTGTCGATGAGATCGAGATGCTCGCACAAAAGTACCATATACGCGCTATCGTCGATGAAAGCGGCTGTTTTCCTACGGGGGAGTGGCTTACCGCCTTCTGCAGACTGATGATGCAACGGAAGCTGAACCGGCGCGTGGCGCTGAGCGCTACCGTTTTTCCCGGCGCCTGTTCGTTTGATGACTTCAGGCTTATGAGGAAGGCGGGGTTTCATTCGGTACGCCTCTGCATATTTTCGGCAAACCAGTCTACACTTGACCGGATCGCGAAAGGAGTCAACGCAGGCGTCATTGAACAGTCATGCCGCAACGCCCGCCGCGCCGGCCTGCTGCCGGAGATTTCCGTTCTGTTCGGTTTTCCATGGGAAACCGAGGATGAGGCGATGAGCACATTGATGCTGGCGCGTAAACTCATGCTGCACGGATATGTCCACAACGCCGCCGGCGGAATTGTCATTCCGTATCCGGGCACTGCGCTGTACGCCGAGTGCGAGGCCAATGGAACACTCGCCGTCCGGGAGTGGGAACGATATGACATGCGCGATGCAGTCATGAAAAGTCCGATTACCGGCGCCGAGCTCAGACATATGGTGAAAGAACTGTACGCGCTTCATTTTCATCCGCTGTCACTCCTCCACAAACTCATCACCGTGCGTGATGCCGATGATATCATGTATCATTACCGGACATTCCATGCCATTTTTTTCGGACACCTGAAAGGATTCGTGTAGCGCACCGCTCATACATCGCTATTGAAAATCAGCCCTCTTCCTGTATACTCACCGCATGGCTGAAGTATCAACACCCGTCGACAAGCTGAAGACCGGCATGGTGGTTTCCGACACCGTCTACGGACCATCGGGCCGAAAACTTATCGAAAGCGGCATAGCGGTAACCGACGAGATGATAGCCATGCTCAAAAATTACGAAGTCACGCAGGTGATGATATTTGTCGCTGAGCAGTATAAAAAAATAGAACTGCCGAAAGCATTTCCGCAGGTCTCCTCGACGAATGCAGCGGAACGATTCGTTGAAGAGAACGGCGTACGATGTCTTAAGATAGACAGCAGTGCGGCAAAAGAAACACACACGGTCACCATTGACCGCACCAAAAAAATATTCGCCGCCGTCAAAGCAGAATCGTTCAGCCCCGATGCGCTGAAACAGACCGTCAATGATCTTGTCGCCGGAGTCATGGGAAATCCGCAGGCGTTCTCGAATCTATCGATACTGAAGATGAAGGACGAATACACCTACGCGCATTCGGTTGATGTCGCGGTGCTCGCGGCGCTTCTCGGTACGGCACTCGGCATGGACAAGGCATCGATAACCATACTCTCTACCGCGGGTCTTCTTCATGATGTCGGAAAACTGCTCGTTCCCGACACCATTCTGAACAAGCCGGGAAAATATACCGATCCCGAAATGGCGCAGATGAAAAAGCATTCGTTCCTCGGCTACAAGATACTCAAGCGGGAGAACATCGATGAACGCATCGCCAACTGCGTGCTTGAGCATCACGAATGGGTGAACGGCAAGGGATATCCGTTCGGCAAAACAGGCATCCACCTTGACGACTTCAGCAGGATAATCGCCGTCTGCGATGTGTATAATGCGCTCACCACGCAGCGGACCTATCGCGATCCGATGGCGCCGTACGCCGCGGTCAAAGCGGTTATTACCGAGGCGGGAACACACCTTGATCATGAGTTCACGAAGGCATTCCAGCGTGTGGTCGGCGTATACCCCAACGGAACGGTGGTGACGCTTTCCGACGGCACGACCTGCCGCGTTATCGACCAGAACCCGAACGTACCGCTGCGCCCCGTGCTGGCGTTGTGTGCTGCCGGCGGCGGGGCAAAAGACGGGAATATCATCATCAATCTGAGTGAGCAGAAAGAACTGTTTATCAAAGATGTTGTATAAACGCGGAAGATATTATCGGGGCACTGATGAAACAAAACACACTTGTCCGGGTAATGATGAACGCAGCATCCACGCTGCTCGTGGCGGTCAAGTTTGTCATTAAGTATTTTTTCTACTACCGCGTAAACAGAAAACAGCTGAGCGTTCTGGCGTATAAAAAACCATCCGCCAAGGTGAGCGTACTTATCGCCACGCACGGCGTTATGCCGCTTTCCACACGATGCATCGCCAACGCGGTCCGCACGGCCGGCTATCGCAACGCCGAGTTCATCATCTATAACAACAATGCCGGTCCGGAGATGGAACGATTCCTTTCAAAAATGAAACGGAAGGACAAGCGCATCCGCGTAATAACGAGCCGGAAAAACACGGGATTGAACGCGTATCATCTCGGTTTCAAGGAAGCGCGCGGCGAATTCTTTGTCGCGATGGACCATGACGTGGTTGCATTCTGTGAGAACTGGCTTCTGATGCTTCTTGAGGATTATATACGCGTACCGCGGGTGAAGTTTCTCGCCGCCGATGTCATTGGTGACGATTATACCGACGGCGCGAAATATCCCGCATGGACATATCAGCATGTGCGGAAGGATGGTGTCGCATTGTCGTTCGGCGCCGTGGGCGGATGGCTCGCCATGACCGACCGCGCCGTATATGAAGCCGTCGGCGGATTCCCGTATTTCCCCGGGCAGATATACTTCCTTCACGATAAATATTACATCAGAAAACTGCTGCTCAAAGGTTACCGGATTGCCATCGATGAACGTGTGAAGGTGTATCACGCGCGGGGATTGTCGGCACGCATCGGCAATGAGACATTTGCAGATCGGTTTTTTACGTATGCAGACAAGCTGTCGTTCTGATACGGCGGGCTATTTTTTATTTTTTTTCACGCTTTTCTGATACGCGAGCATCGCCTGCGCGAGCTGATCGGGGCATGACGTGCCGTTCTGACACTCGATTCCCTTGAGCCTGCTGATGATATCATCAACCGGCATGCCCTCGATGAGACTGCTGAGTCCCCGGCGATTACCGCGGCAGCCTCCGCGGATGCGCAGATTATGCACTTTACCTTCAACAATATCGAACGTCATTTCCGTAGAGCATGTTCCTTTCGGGTTGTATGAGAAACTCATAGCCGCTCCTGATTATCCAAGGATGGTGACGCCATTACCGCCGATGAGGACGGTGTGTTCGAAATGCACCGAGGGATTGCCGTCCGAAGTGCGCGCGGTCCATCCGTCATCGTCGATGGATGATTTTTCCGAGCCTGCCGTTATCATGAGCTCAAAGGCGAACACCATGTTCGGCATAAGCGGGATATCGTTATCGGGATGATAAAAATTAAAGACATGCGGCGCCTCGTGATACGCCCTGCCCACACCGTGCCCGGTGAGCTTGCGCACCACGGAAAATCCGCGTTCCTTCACGATAGTCTCTACCGTTCTGCCGTAGAGCGACAGCATCGTGCCGGACTTAAGCGCGTGAATGCCTTTGAGCAGCGCTTCGTAGCAGGTGGCGAGCATGGTGCGCACCCGCGGGTGAACGGCAGTACCCACCGCGAACGTCGCCGCAGCGTCGGCATAGCAGCCGTCTTTTTTCACACCGAGGTCCACGGCGACCACATCACCTGAACGGAATATCTTCGTATGCAGCGGTATGCCGTGTGCTATCTCGTCCCACCGCGACACCGATGTTGCATGTGTGTAACCTTCAACTTCCTTGTTGGCGGGAAAGGCGTTGCGTATGGCGATATACTTTTCAGCTTCGCGGTCAATCTCATCGGCCCGGATGCCGGGAAGCATGATGTTTTTCACAACGGCGAGCGCACCGGCGGCTATCGAGGCGGCTTCCGCAATGCGGCGTACCTCGTCATCGGTCTTTATGACGGGTTTGCCGCGGTCCTGTGCTGACACAAACCGATATCCGCAGCCTACTTATATGACGACGGCGTGACGAGATTGAGCAGTTTTACCAGAATAATGCCGCCGAGCAGCGCGGCCGGTATGTCGATATTGAACACGTGCAGACGCACCAGGAACGCGTTGCCGAGTGCCGCGCCGATGACGGCCACTATCATAGCGCCCCATACCTTGCCTACGGTGTATTGATTGAAAAAGCGCACCATGACGAATCCGGTAAGCCCGCCGGCGGCGACGAGCAGCAGAAAACCGAGAATCAATACCACGGTTTCATTCATTAAAAAACTCCTCTGACTATTCTTTATAAGCGGCTACGTTCATGATGACGAAAAATCCGGTGATCTCCTGTGCGTCATCAAGGACGGGGATGAATAAGATGCGTTTCACGTCGGCGCGGTCACTCTCGCCCACTTTGGCGGCAAGCGCACGGTAATTGAACGGACGCGATTTTATATAGAGCGCCTTTTTCTTCGCGAGCATGCCGGTGTAGAGCGTTTCCCGCTCGCCGATGGTGAAATGCGCGCGGGTATCGTCAGATACGTCGTATGCATCGGTCACCGCGAACGCACCGGTATCATTACGCGCGAGGAACAGACATTTCGAGGCGACAACGCCGTGTTCGTTTTTCAGCATGTCGAACATGTCGCCGAATGCTGCGTTGGTGAAATGCTTCACGCCGAAACCGCGCACTGTTTTCTTCCAGAGCGCGTCCGCATTCGCGTCGACGCCGGCCACATCGGCGATGAGGCCGGTGAGGTCTTCACGCTGCTGTGCCGGTTCTTTATCGTAAAACGCATCGGGCACGCGGGGGACTTCGTTCGGTTCGTCTTCAGGTTCGGGGGGCGTGAGCGCTTCGCGGGGCAGACGTTCGTGCAGCGGCATTGACGGGACATTCTCGTCGGGACCGGACGCAGCGTCTGCAGCATCTTCCGCGGGAACAGCGGATGGACGCATATCGGTATCGGTAGACTCAGATGCCGCCGTATCGAGGAAATCATGTGAAAGTTCGTTCAGATTGAATGCGTCGTCGGATGAGAAATATTCGTCCTCACGCTGCTGGAGTTCATCACCGTCAACGACGTACGCGGTTTTTGCCGGCGGCGTATCGGGCTGGATGTCTGCGGTGATTTCGCGGCTCTCTTCTATCGTCCGGTTCATCGACTGCATTTGTTTCAGGTACTGTGTGTCGTCATCAGGCGCGGAGAACAACTGCATTGACGGTTCAACGGCGGCCATATGTTCCGGCAGCGGTTCGTCAGAAAGCAGTGATTCTGATTCCTTATAGTTTTTCAGCTTCAGCAAATAGGTGATGAAGATGAACATGAAAAACAGGAGCGGCACGAAGAGGAGCACCAGCACGGCGAAGAGCACGTACATGAGCGAGGATATCCGTTTGACGGCGATGTACACGGACACGGCGGGATAATGCATTGACGACAAGCCGATGAGCGCAACGTCTTTCATGAGGCCGTCATTTTTTCCGGAAATGACCCGGGGTTTATTCGACGGCACCGCGAACGATTCGTCGGCAAGTGCGGCGGTAAGCGCTTCGTTCATGCCTTCATGTGCGGGAATTGTTTTGTCGACAAAAACGAAGCCGCGCAGGGTGAGCGCTACGGAACTGAAATAGGTGCTCTTTTTGAAATCGCCGAACATGGCGCGCATCGGCAGATCGAATACCGTCGTCGTATTGCTCATCGGTATTACAACGACAATGCTGTTCTCCGCCGCATCCATGGCTACAAAACCGCGTGACGTGCTGTGCTTACGATATTCCGTGAACCAGTGCTTGCCGGAGATGCCGGCACGCTTGGACGCATCGGGGGATGTGGAGCATATCATCTTGCCGTCAGCGGTGTAGCATGAAACGGCGCTCCAGGCGTCTCCCGTGGTTGGTGTTATGCATTTGCCTTCAGCGATCTGCAGTGCGGCCGCACGTGCGCGGTCCACCCGGGAACTGAGCGCGTTGTCGATCGCGCGGACCAGTGCGGGCATCTGGCGTTCGTAGCGCTGGTAGTTGATGCGGAGATTTTCATGTTTGGAAAAGCGCACGAAACCGAAGATGATGCACAGACTTGCGGCGATACCGAGCGCCGAGGTGAGTATGATCTTATTGTACGGCGACATGACGGATGCTTTCCCTCATTGCGCCACACGATGTCATTGGCGTCATGCGTTACCGAGTTTCATCGCATCGTTTGGCTTTGTTGAAAAACGTTCTTTCATTGTATCAGATTTGCGCGCATTTGCAAGATTTTCGCCTTGCGTGCCGGTGATAATTGATTCACGGTCGACCATTCGTTTGAGCGCTTCATCGAATTTCTCGAACACGCTGTTCATCGACGCGAGCGCCTCCGCGGTGTCCCCGTCGAATGACGTTACCGGTTTTTTTGACACCGGTTTTACAACAGCAGAAGCGGCGGGTTGCTCTGCCGAAGCTGCCGCAGGTACGAGTGCCGGAGCGGCATCATCGAAAAATATCCGGTGTCTACGGACGCGCGTCGTGTCGCCGGCAGCTTTCGGTTCAGCGTCGGGAGTATCTCCTGACGAGAGCCGTATCTGCACGGTCTCTTTCGCACCGCCGCCCGACGATACGGGAAGTTCCGGCGTGTGTTTTCTGCCGGCGGCTTTGATGGCGCCCGCGATGAGCACCTGTATGAATGCGATGATGAGCGCGGTGACGAAGAGGATGGCGATCTCAAGCCAGAGACTGGATGAGCCGTTCATTGAAACGTTGAGATTGGGGACACCGGGAACGCCGAATGTAGCGCGCGCGGATTTCGCGTATTTTCCGATGATGCTGATTACATTATATCGTTTCGCCGCATCGCCCTCGCGCACGATCATCTTGTTCACATTGTGGTCATCGGCGATGTAGAACCGCCGGTCCGCGAGCTGATAATAACTGACGATATCGTAGATAAAGTTCTTGTCGGTGCGTGTTGACACGATGAATTCGTCACCCGCGGTCTTGTAATAGGTGAGACAATAGAGCACGTTCTCGGTGGTGGAGTGAAGCGTCATGGTCTTTTTCGCCTTCACTTCCTTGATGATTGATTCCTTCAGTTTGATGTTCCATCCCTTCTCGCGGTACAGGTGCAGCGTCATGTCGCCGCTCATGGAGAAGAAGGTGAGCGACTTTAGGTACGGGTTATCCATCCCCATGACGTAAAATTTCCGTTTCAGCGTTTCAATCTCGTCGTCCGCGAGCGAGGCAATGGCTTTTTCACTGAGCGGCCGCTCTGCCATAAGCTCATCCTGCTGATATTTTATCACCCCGAGATAATCGGTGAGCGACTGTTTCACCAGGTTCAGCTGGTAGGTGGCTACCGTACCGTGTTTTACACCGGCATATTTCGACAGCGTTTCGCCGATGGTGTTGTTCATCAGATCGAGATAATCATGCAGGAAAACGACGACGGGGTTGCGTGACGGCATGAGCGCGCCTACCACGAAGCGCACGGAGAAGAACAGAATGAAGAGCGACAGGGTCACGATGACAAAACTGACGAGAAAGCCGCCGATCGATATGCCTTTTTTTCCGGCAGGAGACGGAGCCGTAACGGTATGTGCGGTCATAGGTCCACCTTACACGACAAACATAGACTATTACCATTATCATCGGTATGTGCCGTTATTGTATGAGTTCTTTTTTCTCGGGGAAAGTTCGAAATGCGCTGCGCTGCGAAATGTGCTGCGCTTGACAAAACACACTGAAGCGGTAATATGAGCCGCCCAAACGCGAGATTACATTTAACTGATGGAGTTCAACCGCATGCTGCGTGAATCATGGGCAGAAGTCATCCGTGCGCTCTGTGATGGAGCCGAAGACGGACCTACGGCCAGTATGCTGCATCAATGCGAATACGTCGCCGTAAACGGCAACACCATTACGGTGAACGTCTCGGGCGAATTTGTACTCACCTATATAAAGAAGAATCTGCTCACCTCGATGAAAGCGATGCTTGCCGAAAAAGCGGGACATCCCGTCGAGATTGCGTTTGCCATAGCGCCTGTTGCCGTTCCTGTGCAGGCTGTGCCCGCGCCGTCCGGTGATCGTAATCTGTTCGGTGATGTGGAACCGGGACCTGATAAACGGAAGTTCAAATCGAACCTCAACAGCGCGTTCACGTTTGAGAATTATATACGCGGCAAGAACAACGACTATGTCGTCGCGGTTGCGACGCAGGTGGCGCTGACGCCCGGCACCACGCATAATCCTTTTTTCATCCACGGCGGTGTGGGTCTCGGCAAGACGCACATACTTCAGGCCATCGGCAACCGCATACTCGAACGTAATCCCGACAAGCGCGTGCATTATGTGGGCGGCGGGGCATTTGTCACGGAATTCGTCGACGCGCTTATGGGAAAAAATCCCAACAAGTTCAAGAACAAGTACCGTTCACTCGATGTGTTCCTGCTCGACGACATACAGCTCCTGCAGAAAGCCATGCAGACATCGAAGGAATTATTCGAGATATACCAGGAGCTCGAACAGCACGGACGGCAGATGGTATTCGTGAGCGACAGGCCGCCGCGGGAGCTTCAGCATCTCGATGAACGCCTCGTCAACCGGTTCGAGAAAAACATCGTCGCGTTCGTCGAACCGCCGCAGTATGAGACGCGGGTCGCCATCATACAGCGGAAGCTCAACGATATGGGGACGTCCATCGAGCAGGACATCATCGATCATATCGCCCAGAACATCACCACCGATGTGCGTAAGATCGAAGGCGCGCTCAAAAGCTACATCGCGCGGCGCGACCTTATGGGGCAGACGTATACGCTCGCGCAGTGCATCGATATGGAGATCTTCAGGGATTACTTCACCAAGGGCAACGAGGTAACGTCGGCGACCGTGAAGGAGATCATACGCGCGGCGGGCAAGGCATTCAATCTCCCGGCGGAGACCATCACCGGCAAGGAACGGACGCGGTCAATCGCCTATGTGCGGCAGCTTGCCATGTATCTTGCGCTGGAATTGTCGGGGAAATCAACCACGGAAGTGGGCAGCGAGTTCAGCCGTGATCACTCGACGGTAGTACATTCGCGGCAATGCATTGCGGAAGCGCTCAAGGAAGAGGACCATGTCGCTCAGGATATCGAGAAAATAAAATATTTCCTCATCAACAGTTGATAAGGCTCTTCAGCGCCAGACGCGCAGGAATTCGAGATTACCGGTTACCGTGTACTCGCCCATGCTTGCGGGCAACAGCAGGCTTTCGCCTTTGACGAATGTTTCTTCACCTTTGTCGTAAAGAACGCTGCCCTCGCCGTTCACCGCGATGATTATCTCAAAACTTTCCTTGATGACTGTTGAACGCCGGTAGAGCGGCCGTGTACCGGAAAGATGAATCTCCTCGATGGAGAAAAAATCGCCGGTGATGACCGGCGCCGTTTTACAGCCTTTCTCCGCAGTGAAATTCTTTTCAAGTTTCACCGCTTCATGGTCGTCGAAATTGATGACCGCAAGCGATTCGTCGATGTGCAGTGTGCGCGGTTTGCCGTCGTCGTCAACGCGGTCCCAGTCATAGAGCCGGAACGTCAGGTCCGATGTCTGTTGAATCTCGGCGAGGACGATGCCTTCAAGTATGGCATGAACGCGTCCGGCGGGAAGATAGATGACATCGCCCGCCTTGACGGGTATGTATTTGAGCACGTCGGTGATGCGTTTTTCCTTAATCGCCGCTGAAAGGTCCTTTTTCTGAATGCCGTCGCCGAGTCCGACGATGAGGTGCGCGCCCTTTTTAGCGGCAAGTATGAACCATATCTCGGTTTTGCCGAATGAGTTATGGTATTTTTTCGCATATGCGTTGTCCGGATGCACCTGAACAGACAGCTTGTCAGCGGCGTCGAGGAATTTCACGAGAAGCGGGAATTCATACCGGTGCAGCGAAAACACCCGCTCACCCACGATAAGGTCTTTATATTCGACAATGAGGTCTTCAAGGCTCTTGCCGGCAAGGTCGCCGTTTGCCACGATGCTTTCGTCTTTGGGGACCGCCGATACTTCCCAGCTTTCTCCTATCTTGATATCGGGGCTTACGGGCTTATGAAACTCCCGGGCAAGGACGTTCCCGCCCCAGATTTTTTCCTTGAAAATCGGCTTGAACTTGAATGGATAGAACATATATCTCCCATTGATTAAGAATCGCATCTATTATACCGCTACGGCCGAATATTTCAATGAGCGATGCGGCTATTTATAATCCCGGAAAGCGGTAAATTTTTCTTGACAAGCCCTCAGCATGGGATATAATGGGTCAACTTTTCAGCAGTGCCATTAATAAGGAGACATTCGTGCCCAATCGCGTTGCGCTCATCATTCTCGACGGGTATGCGCTTTCTAAACGCACCGACGGCAATGCCATCGCCATGGCGAAACACCCGTTCCTCGATTCGCTCTTCAAAGACTATCCGAACAGTTCGCTGGTTTCCTGCGGCGAGGCGGTGGGTCTTCCCGAAGGGCAGATGGGCAACAGCGAAGTGGGTCATCTCAACATCGGCGCGGGGCGCATTGTCTATCAGAGCCTCACGCGTGTGTCAAAATCGATACGCGACGGAGATTTTTTCACCAACCCGGTGCTCCGCGACGGTATCGAACATTGCGCCAGGAACAGAACGGCGCTGCATCTCATCGGACTTGTATCCGACGGCGGCGTGCACAGCCACCTCGATCACCTCTATGCCTTTCTTGCGTTTGCGAAAAAGAACAATGTCCGCGACGTTTTTCTTCACGCCGATCTCGACGGACGCGATGTCCCGCCGCGCTCGGCGATACCGTATCTCAAAGCAGTTGAGGAAAAGATGCGCGAGATCGGCATCGGTAAAATCGCCACGGTGAGCGGCCGGTATTACGGCATGGATCGTGACAAACGCTGGGATCGCGTTCAGAAGGCGTACGATGCATACGTACTCGGCCAGGGCGTTACCGCGGATTCAGCCGTTGCGGCGGTAGAAAAGAGTTATGCGGCTGATACGGACGATGAGTTCTGCCTGCCGACGGTCATCACGAAGGATGGTAAACCCGTTGGAACAATCAACGATAACGATACGGTAATCTGCTTCAATTTCAGACCCGACCGTGTGCGCGAGATAACGGACGCCATCGCGAATGACGGATTCAACGGATTTCCGCGTGCGAAGAAAGTATCTGTGAAGTACATCTGCCTCACGCAGTATGACGAGAAATTCGACCTGCCGGTTGCTTTTCATCCCGAGCATCTCACGAATATCCTCGCCGAGGTGCTTGCGGCAAACAAGATTACCGAACTGCGCATTGCCGAGACGGAAAAATACGCGCACGTCACGTTCTTCTTCAACGGGCAGATAGAAAAGGAATTCCCGGGTGAGGAACGCGTGCTCATCCCGTCGCCGAAAGTGGCCACGTACGATATGAAACCCGAGATGAGCGCACCCGAGGTTGCCGACAAGACCGTCGAGCTTATCAACGCTGAAAAATATGATGTCATCATCATGAACTTCGCGAACTGCGATATGGTGGGCCATACCGGCGTCATCCCCGCGGCGGTCAAGGCCGTTGAAGCGGTCGATGCTGCCGTGAAAAAAGTCGTCGAGGCGTTCCTTGCGAAAGGCGGCGAGGTGCTCATCACCGCAGACCACGGCAACGCCGACGAGATGCTCATGGAGGACGGCTCAGTGTCCACGCAGCATTCGCTTAATCCGGTGCCTATCATCGCCGTATCGAAGAAGAAGTATGCGATTCGTTCCGGCGGCGGTCTTGCCGACATCGCGCCGACCATGCTCAAATTGCTCGGCGTAGCGAAACCTAAGGAAATGACGGGCGAAAGCCTGTTACAATAAAACCTAACTAAGGATTTTTTATGGATGCAGTGATACTCGGTCTCGAAATAGTCTACGGCATTGTTGCAGTGCTGCTCATTCTGCTCGTACTCGTGCAGGGCGGAAAGGCGGAAGGGCTTTTTGCCTCCGCTCAGGCGAACGTGCTTGGCGGCCGCGGCGGTGACATCCTCACGCGGATCACGAGCGTACTTGCGACCATTTTCATCGTGGGCGCTCTGGTCATATCGTTTCTGATAAGTTCGCAGAAAAGCGCCACGGAAAAGCTCATCGACAAGGGCGGTGACGCAACGACGGACGCGCCCGCGCTCACCACGTCGACAAACGTGCAGGACGCATTGTCAAATGCCGCTCCCGCTCCGACGACGACTCCCGCCCCCGTCAAACCCGCAGCGAAATAAGCGCGGCTCCCGATGTCCAGGGGCATTGTACAAGAACTTAAGTCCATTGCGCATTCGTATGAGTCTATAAAAACCGAGATAGGCAAGGTCATCGTCGGTCAGGAGGAGAGTGTCACCTTCCTCTGTGCCGCGCTCCTGTCGGACGGGCATCTCTTGCTCGAAGGCGTTCCCGGTCTCGGGAAGACTTTGCTCGTACAGTCGTTCGCCCGGGCAAGCGGCCTTTCCTTTTCACGCATTCAATTCACGCCCGACCTCCTGCCGCAGGACATCACCGGCAGCGAAATAATTGATGAAAGCCGGGGCAAACGCGAATTCCGTTTCGTCAAAGGGCCGGTGTTCGCCAATATGCTCCTCGCCGATGAGATCAACCGCACACCGCCGAAGACGCAGGCGGCGCTCCTTGAGGCGATGCAGGAGCGTCAGGTCACCAGTTACGGCACAACGCATCCGCTTCCCGCGCCGTTTCTTGTCATGGCCACCCAGAACCCCATCGAACATGAAGGAACGTATCCGCTTCCCGAAGCGCAGCTTGACCGTTTCATGTTCCATCTCAAACTCGGCTATCCCTCGCTCGACGAGGAAACAACCATCGCGCAGACCAATGCGTTCGCGAAGATAGACACCGTGAAGCCGGTGATTCATGAACGCGAGATACGACGCATGCAGGCGGTAATCCGCGAAGTGCCCGTGGGCAAAGCGGCGGTTGAATATGCCGTGCGCATCGTACGCGCCTCGCGTCCCGATACTGACGCTGCTGCAAAAATAAAATCATACATCGCGTACGGGGCGGGTCCCCGTGCAAGTCAGTATCTCATTCTCGCGGCGAAGGCGTATGCCGCCATACACGGGAACGATGTGGTCAATAAAAAAGAGATTGATGCGGTATTGCCGTCGGTGCTCCGTCATCGCGTCATATTCAATTTCCAGGGACTCGCCGAGGGCTATACGTTTCAGGATGTGCTTGCATGGATACGCGCTTGAGGACCGCGGTCTTCGCGGTCGTTTGTGCAGCACTCATGGCGATCATATCGTGCAATGACGCCGAACGTACGGTATTATCATCGCCGGTGCGCGCGTTATCGAATTATACGTTCAGCCCGGCATCCTCATTGCAGGAGCGCGTTGTTCCGGCTCCGCAATTCATGCTCTCGTATCTGCGCGCCATGGACCAGCGCAGCGATTACAGCAATCATGTGTTCACCGCGGAAGAACAACGTACCGTGAACGACGCTATCGCGCTATTACCTTCCGCGGTGTCATCGATCATGCGTGAACGGCTTGTCGCGTTTTATTTTGTGGATAATTTTCTCGGCGGCGGCATGGCAGACTGGCTGTTCGACGGGCGCTCCAACGTCTACTGCTTCCTTATTTTCAATCCGGCAACACTAACGCAGTCGGTCTCCTCGTGGCTTACGATGAAAGACAGTTCCTGTTTCATCCCGGACGGGACGAACCGCGTTGTCGTCAATTGCGGAGAACGGTATCGCGCATTTCTGTATATACTGCTGCACGAGGGTACGCATGCGGCCGATTATGCCGGTGAAATAACGCCGTATACCGAACGCACGCTCTTCACGCTGCAGCGGCGTACCGTATCGGCGAAACCGTTTACCGACCGTGTGTGGGCTTCGTACAATGTGCCCGAACGGAAATATGATTTCCCGTTGCGGACGAACATCACGGTATACGGATTCGGCGGCGGGCCGAAGATCGCCATGCGCGATGCGGCGGCACTGTATCGATCGCTCATGCAAACGCCGTTCGTGTCGCTGTACGCGGCAACATCATGGGCAGAGGATCTTGCCGATAACACGGCGCTGCGGTATATGACGGAAACGCTCAGGATACCCTATGTCATATCGGTGGTGAGCAATAAAATCGACAGCGTCACGGTGCGTCCTGCGGAACATGCGCTGGTGCGTCATCGAACGAACAGACTGATCCCCGGCGAAGGTAAAAAGCAGTGAAAACGGCATCTCCTTATGTAAACTTGACAATTCATATCAATTATACCATACTGAAGTTGTGCCGTGATCGGAATCATTTCCGGGGCATTTTATGAAGACGTTAGACCACGTGAGCGGAGTTCAGCAGGTGAGCAGTTCGAGCGACCAGAATCTATGGGAAGAAAACCTTGTTTTAAAGGCGCAGATAGCTTCCTACCGCGAACGTGTAGCCGACATGGAAAAAAAGCTCGACTATACGGCAAAAATTGTTCTTCTGTACGAGAACATACTCCGCTATAACAAAGAAGAAGCGAAGGTGATGGACAGCGAGATACAGGCGCGTGAACTCACGCTTGAGCTCGCACGCACGGAACTCCTTGACGCTTTTGAAAAGATCAAAGCACGCGAGAATGAGTCCACGCTCGCGCGCAATCAGATACAGAGTCAGGATGCCATTGTAAAAGAACTGAAGGACGAGAATCTCAGGCTCAAGCGCATCATCGAAAAATTCAAGAACAGTGTTCCGTCCGTTCATACGACAGCAAAGAATGCGTCGGTCCATGAAAAACCGGCGCGGAGCCGCACGGTAAAAAAACGCGCACATTCGGCGTAGATAATCTTCATGTGGCCGCTCGTCTATGCGCCCCGAACCCATGCCGCGTATGCAATCATCCCGGCGCACATCAACTATACGACAATCCCGCGCGATATGCGCACCGCGGAGCATCGTCACCGGGTCTATCATCTTATGTTCTTCATCGATGGCGAGGCGCTCATTGAACATTCACGCGGAACGTTTTCCGTGCGGGAGAAGGACATCATCGTCATCGACCCGAACGATAAACATGTCTTCATAACACGCGAGCGTGATGTCGTCTATTTTACGTTTAATTTTTCGCTCATCCAGGCAGCAGCAGCTGAAAAAGCGGGTGATGATTTCGCCAAACGGATCCGCGAACACGCATATATCGAGACTAACGGCGAAACGAAGACGCTCGCTCAGCTGTTCGGCACTGCCCAAAACGATATACACATCCGTTATGATGCGGCGCAGTGGGACAGCATCCGTGTCGCCATCGACGGCCTGAATGCGAGCCGTCTCGAATATTTTATCGACCCTTCCGCTCCGTCGTATGCGGAGGATGTGGTGCTTCACGGCGGTGATATTGCCGCGTTCTTCCACCGCTTTATGCTCTTCACAGCGTACCGGCAGCCGTCGCGCGGAGCATCGGGAGACGATATCGCGGCAAAGATAGTGGCGTATCTGAAACATACGGTTGAAAAAAAATATTCGCTCAAAGCACTCGCCGCGCATATGAAATACACGCCGAATTATCTCTGCGGTCATTTCAAGAAAGTCACCGGCATGAGCATAGCCCGCTATTACAACCGGCTTAAGATAGAACAGGCGTGCAATTACCTCCGGGCCACGAACCTGTCGGTCACCGATATCGCCTATAGGCTCGACTTCAGCTCGTCGCAGCATTTCGCCCGCAATTTCAAGCAGGAAAAGAAGCTGTCCCCGCGCGAATACCGCGAACGGGTTGCGCAGTAACGATAATAATATCGTATACATGCGCGATAATGCGGTGATTGCACACTTCACCGTCCGTGGATATACTATGCTCATCCGACTGCGAGGTAATTATGCAAGCACTGGTACACACCGCTCCGAACCGTTTTGAGATGCGCGATGTCCCGATACCGGTCATCGGCGGGAAGGATGTGCTTGTTCGCGTTCAGGCGGTCGGCATCTGCGGGAGCGACGTGCACGGCATGACGGGAAAGACGGGACGCCGCAAACCGCCGGTCATCATGGGTCATGAAGCCGCAGGCATCATCGAAAAAACGGGAAGTGATGTGACATCGTTCAAGCCGGGTGACCGCGTCACGTTCGACTCGACGATATACTGCGGTGTCTGCGCGTTCTGCAGAAGCGGCCGCGTGAACCTCTGCGACAACCGCCGCGTGCTCGGCGTATCCTGCGATGAATACCGGCAGGACGGCGCCATGGCGGAATACGTGGCCGTACCGGAACACATACTGTACCGTCTTCCGGAAACCATGTCGTTCGAGGAAGGTGCGATGATAGAGGCGCTTTCCATCGGCGTTCATGCCGTCGAACGCACACTGCTCGCGAAAGGCGATACGGTCGTCATCGTGGGCTGCGGCATCATCGGGCTCATGACACTGCAGGCCGCGCGCGCGAAAGGCGCGGGAACGATAATTGCAGTGGATCTTGATGCCAACAAACTGTCGCTCGCGAAAAAGTTCGGCGCTTCAGTACTCATCGACCCGTCGAAAACAGACGTGGTCAAAGCGGTGTTTGATGCAACCGGCGGTAAAGGTGCCGATGCGGCATTCGAAGCGGTGGGCATAACACAGACTGTTGCCACTGCGGTCAAATCCGTACGCAAGGGCGGCGAAGTCACACTCGTGGGCAATCTCGCTCCCGAAGTGACCTTTCCGCTGCAGAGCGTGGTGACACGCGAGATACGCGTGAACGGGTCATGCGCCTCGGCAGGTGAATATCCGCGCTGTCTTGAACTCATCGCGACTGGCAACGTTGATGTGAAGACACTTATCAGTAAAACAGTGCCGCTGGCGGAAGGCGAGCGCTGGTTCAACGTACTGCTTGAGAACAAAGAGCCGTTATTTAAAGTCGTATTGAAACCGTAATAAGGAGCCGCACATGCCTGCACACAACTTTTTCGACCTCACCGGAAAACGAGCCGTCATCACCGGGGCAAGCCGCGGTCTCGGGCAGTATTTCGCCCGGGCGCTCGCGAAAGCGGGAGCGGACGTCATCATCACCGCACGCAAGAAGGAAGACTGTTCTGTGTTCATAAAAGAAATTGAAGCACTCGGCAG
Source organism: Spirochaetota bacterium (assembly GCA_016214035.1). GTDB lineage: Bacteria > Spirochaetota > Brachyspiria > Brachyspirales > JACRPF01 > JACRPF01. The sequence goes on from JACRPF010000022.1 coordinate 141,856, forward strand.
AAAAGCGTATGCATACGCGCTCGATGTCACCGAGGAAGCAAGCATCACCGCGTTTGCGGATGCGGTCATCAAAGACCACGGATATATCGACATACTGGTGAACAATGCGGGGATGAACCGCAGGAAACCGGCGCTTGAAGTGACGTGGGACGACTGGAACGCGATAGTAAATACGAATCTCCGCGGATCGTTCTTCGTGGCCAAGGCGTTCGCGCCGTCGATGATAGCGCGCGGCTGCGGACGCATCATCAACATCGGGTCGGTAACCTGCGTGTTCGGTTACGCGGGGCTCGCGCCGTATTCTGCAAGCCGCGGTGGCGCCGCGCAGATGACGAAAGCACTCGCCGACGACTGGGGGAAACACGGCGTCACGGTGAACTGCCTTGCGCCCGGCTGGTTCAAGACCGAACAGAACAAGATGCTTTACGATGACCCCGCATGGGTGGCGTATCTCTGCGACCGCATCCCGCTCAAGCGCCCCGGCAAGCCAAACGATCTTGACGGCGCCGTGGTGTTCCTCGCCTCCGACGCGAGCGAATATATCACCGGGCAGGTGCTTCTCGTGGACGGGGGCATATCGACGGGCGCGACGAAAGCAATGCTCGAAAAAAAATAGGCGGCTGTTATGGAAACCAAGACGTGCGGTACATCAGGCCTTTCGCTGTCAGCGCTGGGACTCGGCTGCTGGGCGTTCGGCGGCGGCGATTACTGGGGCGCGCAGGACCAGAAAGACGTGGACGCGGTGGTGCATCGCGCGTACGAACTCGGCATCAATTATTTCGATACGGCCGAGGCGTACAATGAAGGACGCAGCGAAGAAGCGCTCGGCAGAGCGATACAGGGACTACCGCGTGAAAAGCTCGTCATCGGCACGAAGATATCGCCGTCGAATACGGAATCGAAAACACTGATCGCGCATTGCGAAGCGTCGCTGAAACGTCTCGCTGTCGACGTCATCGACCTTTATATGGTTCATTGGCCCATCACGCCGCATTCGATACTGCACTTCACGAAGGATGCTGCTGTGCTTCCGACGGTGGAAGATGCGTTCGTCACGCTGGGTAAGCTCCGCGCGCAGGGAAAGATACGCCATGTCGGCGTGAGCAATTTCGGCGTAAAGAAGCTCGCCGAGGCAGCGTCGTTCGGCGTGCCTATCGTGATGAATGAGCTCCCGTACTCGCTTCTGACGCGCGCCATCGAACAGACGATTCTACCGCACTGCGCAAAGAACGGCATCGGCGTGCTCGGTTATATGTCGCTCCTGCAGGGCGTGATCTCGGATAAATTCAATTCCATAGAAGACATCCCGGCGCAGCGTAAGCGCACACGCCATTTCGATGCACGGAAGAACGCCATGACACGGCATCGGGAGAACGGATTTGAAAAAGAAACGGAGGATGCACTCCGCGGTATACGTAACATCGCGCGGAAGCACGGCATGCGCGTCACCGATCTTGCGCTGGCCTGGGCTGTGGCCAACAGCAGCATCACCTGCTCGCTTGTGGGGGCGCGGAACGAACAGCAGCTTATCGAGAATGTGAACGCCGCAAAGCCGATTGACGCGTCGCTTATCGCCGAACTCAATTCCGCAACCGAGCCGCTCAAACTGGCGATGGGACCGTCGTTCGATTACTATGAGAATACCGCCGATGACCGGACGGTCTGAGAACTGAATCTGGTATACATGCATCCCAATCTGATGAACGTACGAAGGGGTGATCGTTCGTACTATATGTACATGAAATTGACGGAGGACCGATTATGAGTACCACGTTTCCCACACCCGAACAGCTTGCCGCGGAACAGCGCAAGCAGGCGAAATATCCCGAATACCGCGGCGTGGACAGTGACTATGTGCACGCGAGCGAACAGGGGATTGATAAATTCCTCGACAGGAAATTCGGTCTTCGCATACACTGGGGTCCGTACTGCATGTTCAATTTCCGCGAATCGTGGGGACTGCCGAACGCCGGACACGAGCGCCATGCCGAGTACGAGAAGCGCGCCCTGTCATGGAACCCGCAGAAGTTCAACGCCGACGAATGGATGGCGATGATGAAGAACGGCGGCGTGCAGTTCTTCTCGTTCACCACGAAACATCACGACGGCTTTTCGATGTATGACACGAAGACGCGCATACGCCGGCGCATGGGACATGAGGGTGCCGACCGAGGACGCATCGTGGACAGCGATCTCGCCTATTCGATAATGGAAACGCCGTTCAAGCGCGATGTGGTGCGCGAACTCGTCGACGCCGGACGCAGGCACGACCTCGGCATCGGCCTCTACTATTCTCACATCGACTGGTTAGATATGGACTTCCGCTGCGACCAGTGGAACCCGCATCTTGACAACGGGTATACGCCGCAGAACGACCCCGATGGATACGCCCGCATGATAGCACGCCACCGGGAACAGCTCCGCGAGCTCTGTGCGAACTACGGGCCCCTCGATGTAATATCGCTCGACATGAATCTGCCGGACGAGAAGTTCGGTTTCACGAAGGACATCATCGAAACGGTGAAGATGATGCGGCGTCTGCAGCCCGACGCGCTTATTAGGAATCGCGGCATCGGCGCGTACGGCGACCATCACACGCCTGAGCGGAAACTCCCGAGTGAAAAAGAGGCGGGCGCGGTGCATTACGACCAGCTCAATCTCGCGAAGATGGGACGCCCGTGGAAGGCAATATACCCGGGCAGCATCAATTTCTCGTACATGAGCTATGACGAATACAAGCCCGGCGAATGGATCATCGACAATCTCGTTGACGCCACCGCCAAGGGCGGCACATTCCAGGTGGGTTACGGTCCCGCGCCCGACGGCACGTTCCATGCGGACGTGAAGAACCGCTTCGAATATACCGGGGCATGGCTTCGCGCCTACGGCGAGGCGATATACGCCACGCGTCCGTTCGACACGTATCAGGAAGGACGCCATGTACGTTATACGAAGAGCAAGGACGGGAAATCGGTCTATGCGATATTCCTCCGCTGGCCGAGCGGACACTTCGTCGTCGAATCGCTCAAACTCGCGGCGCTTGCGGGGAAAAAGGTTGCATCGGTATCATTGCTCGGGACGGATGAAAAACTGAAATTCAAACAGGACGAAAACGGTGTCAGTACTGATATTCCCGCGTGGTTCCGTGACGAGGAAAAACGGCCGTCGAGAAAAGGAGCGGTGCTGAAGTTTACGCTGGCGTGATGCTGAAGCCGGAAAAACGCGCTGACTAACCGAGCTTTTCCATGATCCCCGCATGCAGGAGCGGCAGCATTATCTCATGGTGGCCGGTGAAATAATATCCCTTCCCGCTTCCGGCCGTTGGACGCGAGACGATGTTCACCGATTCGCGGTACTGCATGTTCATGTCGAACACGGCGGTGGTGAAACCGGTGATGGGGCCGGCGATGTTACGCGCCACGGTAAGCGCCTTGAGGAATACCTCGGGGATGAGTACCGCCGAACCAAAGGTGATGAACACACCGCCGTCATGGAGCGTAGGCAGTGCGTCGGTGAATTTTCTGAAGTCATGAAGTGATGCGCGGCCGATGGCGGCGCCGTCAGCTTCCGGATGCTGATGCACGATGTCGGTGCCGATGGCAACCGTCACGCTCACCGGAACGCCGTGATTGCGTGCCGTGCAGAATATCGACATATCGCGATGCGGAAAATCGCCGTTCATTATCATATCGCCGATGGCGTCGCCGAATCCGTTTGCCGCTTTCTTCACCGCTTCGTTGATCATGGTGCCGGTCTCTTTCGCCATGCCGAAGGTGCCGTCATTGAGCGCGGGACCCACGTCTTCCGATGTGTTTCCCGCCAGCGCGAGTTCGAAATCATGCACCGCACAGGCGCCGTTGACGACGAGATGTGTGATGACGCCGCGTGCGATGAGGTTATTGACGAGCGGCGAGAGTCCGCACTTGATGACATGCGCGCCCATACCGAGAATAATGCCGCGCTTCGTGCGGTGAGCGGAAACGACCGCGTCGATGAGCGTGACAAGGTCTTTTGCTTTGAGTGTTTTCGGGAATGACGCGAAAAGATCGGCGATGCTGCCGCCGGCGGGAACGATGCGCGCCGCGTCGTCGGTATGCACTTTGCTCATGCGTTCGTGCAGCGAATAGCGTTTCAGTTTTGTAAGGTCCACACCGGCATTATTCATAGAATGCGTGAAAATGTCAAGCGATGCGGCGGCATGATCGCAAAGAATCAATAACAGCTATTTGCGGATGTATTCCCGATGTTTAAGAACGAGGTTCAGTTCGGTGTAACTGTACACATAATTCAAAGCGGAGCGCGCCGCTGACAGCCGTTTGTCATCCGCTTTGTCGAAATAGGATGATATGGCCTTAACCCTTTCCATCGGCATGAGCGACTCGACGGCAAGATCACCGGTGCCGACATAGTGTGCCAGATGTCCCTCGATGGTCGACAAAGACAGTTCTCTGGCCGCCGCGATCTCGGCTACGCTTTTACCTTCTTTATAAAGCGCGTAACTGACGGCCTTTGTATCCTCTTTTTTCGCTTTCGTTTTTACTTTTACTGCAGGCTCCGGTACAGTAGCCCCGGCTTCAATATGATGCTCGCTGCAGAAGTCATTCACCAGCGCGATGATGTCGTCACCGAACCGGGCTATTCTTTTTTCGCCGAATCCCTTGATCGCCTTCAGCTGGGATTTTGATGCGGGCAGTGTATCGACTACAGCGACGAGCGTCTGCTGCGGTATCACATAATAGACCGGCATGCCGAGCGAGGCGGCAGTCTCATTGCGCCATTGCACCAGCCGTGAATAAAGGTCGGGATGCGTTGCGGCCGCGGTTCGTGCCCTGACGGGCCTGGGTCTGCTCTCCGCTTTTTCCATGACCGCGGCGGCGCGCGCTTCGAGCACCTGCTTTACCGAGAACCCTTCCGCGCATACCGTAAGCTCCTGGATTTTTATAGCCATATCCTCGTCGATCTTCAGCGTTGTGTCGGCGAGTATCTTTGCGGTTTCTTTGTTATCTATCGCAACGGGAATGTTCTCCAGTTCGAGACGCAATACCCGCGTTCTTTCAAGGACCGGTGCCGCGGTATTCCTGATCTTTTCCAGAATGCCCGCATGTGTCTCAATATCGGATTGTTCGCGCATAAGCGCCCGCAGTTCGTTCATGAACATCTGCGCACCGTTATGAAGTTCTGATACGCCGTCGGCCGTACGCCGGAACGATTCAATTGTCGCGGGAAGAATGCCGCTCCGGTGTTCATTCATCTGCTTGATGCAGTAGTACAGACGCCGCTGAATGCGGCTGAAATCGAATATACCGCCGATGAGCTCGCGCTGATAAGCGGAGCGATGGCCTGAGAGTTCATCGGCAGTGGGCTGATTCTGATCAACCGTCCGTGAAAAATCGAGCACGGTGGAATCGCTGATGACGCTCCGCGGGCGCACCGGTGCGCTCAGCACCAGACCTTCGAGCGTTTTGCAGCGGCTGAGTGCCACATACACCTGACCGTGCGCGAACGCCGAGGTCACATCGATGACGGCTTTCTCAAACGTGAGTCCCTGGCTCTTGTGTATGGTGATGGCCCAGGCGAGTTTCAGCGGATACTGCACGAACGTACCGGTGACGGTCTCGGTTATGGCATTGGTCTCTTCGTCTACGGCATAGCGTGTATTGTTCCACGACACCGGTTCAACGGCGATCGGTTCCGCATCGCCCGGGCACTGCACACGGATGATATCATCATCGATGGCGATTATCTTTCCGATCTTTCCGTTATAGTAGCGCCGCGATTCGCCGGTGTCGTTCTTGACGAACATGACCTGCGCGCCGGGTTTGAGCATGAGCTCGGAGCCGGTGGGGAATATGTATTCGGGAAAATCGCCGTGTATCTCGGCGGTGCATCGCGTGGGCTTTCCCGGCAGACGGCTCAGCCTGAGATTGTTCATCTGCTCCGCCTGCGCATTGTGCGTGGTCAGCTGGATGTATCCTTTATCATTCGTGTCGGCAAACCCGGGGATGTAACGTTTGTTGAGTTCGGCAAGTGCGGCGTCATCAAGTCTGTTGTCGCGTACTTTGTTGAGTATCGAAATGAAAGTCTCATCGCTCTGCCGGTAAATATGTTTCAGCTCGATGCTGACGTACGGCGTCTGACGGAGCGCACGGCTGCTGAAAAAATACATCGTGTCGTAATACGGTTTGAGCACGGCCCATTCGTCGTCCTTCACCACGGGGGCAAGCTGCTGCAGGTCGCCTATCATGAGGAGCTGCACGCCGCCGAACGGTTTTTCTTTGTCCTTGTAGCGGCGGAGCACCGCATCGATGCCGTCAAGCACGTCGGCGCGCACCATGCTGATCTCGTCGATGACGAGCAGATCGAGACTTCTGATGATGTTCCGTTTTTCTCTGCTGAAGTGCTTGATGCCGGAATCGGGAACGGTGTTCTCTGATTGTGCGTCACGCGGCAGCTGCGGCCCGAACGACAGCTGAAAGAACGAATGTATGGTGACACCGCCCGCGTTCATGGCGGCTACGCCCGTGGGCGCTACCACTATCATGCGCTTGGGCGAACGCTGTTTCAGTGTATGGAGGAACGTTGTTTTGCCCGTGCCTGCCTTGCCGGTGAGAAAAATGTTCTCGCCGGTGTACTGGACGAAGTCGAACGCCATCTGAAGCTGCGGATTTATTGCTGTCTCACTCATAATCTGATAGTCCTCATTCCTGCCGTCATCCCGTTCGGGAGTATATCGTATCATACCTGCTTCGTCAAGCGACGGTGGCGACTTAATTTTTGTTTGACATGACCGCAAAGTGGAACTATAATACACGGCATATTCCACGTGATTACGGATGTATCCGTGGTCACCTGATCATTACAAGAAGAAGGTCCCTCTATGAAAGCCCGAACACTCATCCTCTGTCTCTGTTCTCTGTTCATCAGCGCAGCGGTATTCCCTGCAGCTACAGCAGCCCCCGCAGCCTCTGCGGTGCCCGCAGTTGCAAAGACCACTCCCGCAAAAGCCGGCGACAAAAAGATACGTGCCGGTGTGCTCGACTTCACCGCCAAAGGCGTCTCCGACATGGAGGCGTCCATCGCGAGCGATATGTTCCGCCAGGAGATGGTGGGGTCGGGAAAGTTCGACGTACTCGACCGAAAGAACATGGAATCGATAATGAAGGAACAGACGCTGCAGCAGACGGGCTGTACGGAAAGCGCCTGCGCCGTGCAGATAGGTAAACTGCTCAATATGGAATTCATGGTATACGGCGTGTTCATGAAAGTGGGTTCAGTTTTTTACATCTCGGCGGAGATGATCAACGTCGAGACATCGAAAATAGAAAAATCCGGCAGACAGAAAGTGGCGTCGATGGACAAGCTTGAAGAATCGATTCAGGCACTGGTGGTCGAGATAGCCGGGGCTAAAGCGGCACGCACGGAAGCGACGGAAAGTTTCGCGGTGGCGTATGAAGGGATGTTTGCCGGCATTCTTACCGGCTCGTTTGTGGACACTATTTTCTCCTCATATTCCGGTGGATTCTATGGCATTGACGGTCTGGCAAAATTCCGTCTGTTCGGCTTTGACAAGGATGTCCTTAAATGGATCGGTTACGGCGGCATTGTCGCCGATATCGCGTTCGCAACCGGTGCCGTTGCTAAAAATGCCTATGTGCTGTGGCTGGAACCGTATGCCGCACCCTTTTCCGCGGTATCATTGCGTTTCGGCATTGTTTCGGTCATGCTCGGCATCGAAGCGTCGGTTCCATTCATGATAATCGGCGCATCGATCAACTCGTACGATTATACATCGCTGTCGGTGGGCATTGCAGGAACCGTAGCCGCAACGGTCGGCGTCCGTTTATCAGATTCTTTCGGTCTCGCGTTACGCGGACGTTTTCTCAACTGCTATTTCCCCGGAAACGGAACGAGTACCATGGGCTGGAGCGCATCACTCGGTGTGATGTTTTAAGCAGGTGATGCCATGAAAAAATATTTATCGCTCTTCGCCATACTTGCCGCCGCATGCTGTTTTACCGGCTGCATGCCGAGTCCGTTCAACATCCTGAACGGGTCCATGCCGGTACCGGATTATTCCACATCTGCTGTCACCAAGGCAGATATGACGAAGGTTACAAATTATCTATGGTTCGGCACCAATGATCTGCTGATATCTGCGAATTATAACAACCAGCCATGCATCACCAGCGACGGCACGAATTTATGGCTTGCAACGGGCGGCAAGATAGGACACTATACGCTTACCGGTACGGCCGTCACATCCTACACATATTCCTTCGCTTCTGGTGCATTAGTATCCGGCAGCAGTTCTACCTATATTAAGGGATTGGCATGGTCCAAGGCCAGCAATCTGCTCTACGCCGCGTTCAGCGATTTCAGCGACCGCATCTATACGATCAATCCGGCTACCGGCACATCGAATGCTATGCTGTCGAAGCCGAAATATGCCGTTTCCTGTCTCTCCGTTGACGACAGCGGTTTCTGGACCGGTTTCGATTATGAATTCAGCAGCATTATTAAACACGACGATTACACTATATTCACGTATGGTATGGCAAAGACCGGCTTTGACGGAAAGCTTATTACCTATTACAACGCCGGTAGATCTGCCGTTTACGGCAACGTTATAACGGGGAACTACATGTATGTCGCGCAGGCTGAACCGCTGAACACCAGCGCTTCAAGCGGATGGAGTTCAAGCTCCGACATCACTGTTAAAGTAATGAAAATAAATCTTGCAACAGGTGCATACGAAAAGTCGCTTTCATTCCCGATAAACACCACCGCAAGCGGTACTTCGATATTGGCCAGTTTCTGCGGCTTACCGAACGGACATTTTCTATTCCTGTATAAAGTTACCGGATCAGCCGATCCGGCTGTGCTGGTGGAAGTTGCGGAATAACCGGACAATTTCGAGGAGTACTACATGCTACGGATTATAGCGCTCATACTTGCCGTCGTGCTCTGCCTGACGGGATGCATGTCATCGCCGTTCGGCCCGCTTACCGGCATGCTGCCGGTCCAGGCGTACAACGATTCCGTACCGCAGGCGGAAATGACGGTTGTATCGAACTACGCATGGATCTCAAATTACAGCGGCATTTTCAGCACTACGGCGTTTTTACAGCCGAAGACAGCGAGTGATGGAACAAACTTCTGGATTGTCGGCGGCTACGGCAACGATAGCAACGGCATGTTTACGTCGACATTATGCCTGAAATTGATTGACGGGTCGACCAACAGTATTATTTCCAATTCGCATTATTACGGCGTCATCACAAACAATTCCGGAAGCAATTTATGCGACGTGCAGGCACTGGCATGGAATAACGGTGCACTTGCAATGGCAATGGTTGATTATTATAAAGATATTTATCTGCTGAATCCCGCAACGGGGCTTATGCAGTCCCGGCAGAAAAAACCGGAATGCGCGCTCCGGTTTCTCGTCCCCGACGGCAGCGGATATTTCTGCGGCTATTACAGCGGCCTGCGTGACGACCCGCTGCGTCAATCCGTATCCGAAAATTACGGTATAGCCCGGTCGGATGCCGGCGGCAAGCTGCTTATGTATTACAACGCCGGTAACAGCCAGATATTCGGTACGGCACTGCGCAATGAACGGCTGTACATCGCACAGGTTACTCCGGTGCCGGTTGCCGGCGGCTCGTGGAGCATGAGCGACATCATCACGGTGAAAATATTCGTTCTGGACTTGCGCTCAGGCGCTTATGTGAAAGCGTTCACGGTGCAGGGTATCGATTCCACAGGCCCCGGGGACAAAATGCTCTGCAATTTTTACGGCATACCGAACGGTAATTTTCTGTTCGTCTGGAAAAAACTGCAGACGGCTGATCCGATAGTGCTGCTTGAGATAAAGGAATAGCACTTCGTCGCGGCGATTCCATCTATTCACCTGCTGCCGGTCGGTGGCGTAGTACGAGTGTCGTAAATAACCATCAATCCTTCATCAAATATTCCAGTGTTTCCGCTTCGCTGTTGCAGGGTTTGAGCGCATTGCCGTTCATCATATCCCTGAAAAATAACCCATCTGCACTGGTGTACAGGTCCGTTAGACCGTCGTATCGACCTGCCGCGCTCCTGTACAGCCTCTATGTACCGGCGTAGTGAGGCGATAATCCTTAGCTGTATATTTTCGCCGGGGATCCATGTACGCAGCACCGTGACGGTGGAATACGGCATGACACGATAATAATATGGAGCAATATAGCGTCGTATGACAGTAAAGAATATGTTTTTCTGTGCCGTGATCAAAATGGAATGCTGAGAGAACGGCGATGACGCCCGTTCTTCGCGTTTAGCATTGAACACCTTGGCCGGGTTCCTTGAGCTGCTTTTTGAATTCGTCCGAGCCGCACGATCCTTCGATAATGCTGAGCAAAAGCACCGGCCGTCAGATTTCGCAGGCGTGACATATTCTGCAGAAATTACTTGACGCATATGCGTTCAGGCAGTATATTATTTTACATAATGAACCGGAATATGAACTTCCTTGTGCATGCCCGCGGTTCCGTTCATTGATGTACGATCCGTCATTCCGACTCTAAAAAGGCACCATGTTATTAGGCGAACTTCTGATAAGCAAAAAGATCATCACCGAGCTGCAACTTCAGAGATGTCTCGATAAAGCCCGCGAACAGAAGAAGATGATCGGCGAAGTGCTTGTGGCCGAGAAAATCATCACCCGCGATGAACTGAACGGTTTTTTAAAAGAGCAGGGATATCTCAAAGATAACATTGCGCCGTTCAAGTCGGCATGACCGGATGAAATCTGTACCGCACAATTCGCCGGCACGGACCGATGGCATTGTCGTCTGGGTGCCGGACAAGCATCTGTTCCCGCCGTTCAAATTACTGAGCGTCGTCACGTATCCTGCCGGCAGCGGCGACGGCGAGATGCATTCGCATGATTTTTTTCAGTCGGTATTTGTGCTTTCGGGGCAAATGATATTCACCGCACCGCCGGGCGACAGGCTCGTGGTTGAAGCCGGCGAAATGGCAATTATTCCGAACGGCATACCGCATGAGTGGGCCACTGCAAAACGCTGCAAAGCGCTGCAATGCGCCACGGAGCCGATGCTTCCCGGAGATAACGGCGATATGGCCGTGCTGTTCGGCAGTCTCCGGGACAGATGGAGAAAAATACGTATGGATGCCGCGGTTGCCGGGGCTGCATGCGACACCATTCTGGCTGAAGCCGGGAAGAACACCCCCGGAAGCGATATCATCGTTCATGCACGCCTGCTTGAAATCTTCGCGCTGGCATACCGGGCGTTCAGAAGGTCGGCCGGCGTACAAACGGGCAGTATCGGCACTACGGATTACGAGATATATAATCATGCAGTAGCATTCATACGGAAAAATTACCGGAACGCCATTTCGCTTCGCGATGTCGCCGCGACTACACGGCTCGGTGTCAGCAGATTTTCCGAACTGTTCAAAAAACAATGCGGCAGATCGCCCATGAAATATCTCGCCGATTATCGTCTTGAACGTGCGGCGGCGCTGCTCGCCTATTCGGAGATGTCGGTGTCGTCGGTGGCCGATCACCTCGGTTTCGATTCGGTACACTATTTCAGCAAAGCGTTCAAGAAACACTATGGCCATGCGCCATCGGTAATCAGAGAAAAACAGAACACGAGTTCAGAGAAAAAGCCGGGCGGGTAACCGGCGCTGCATCGTAAGAAAGTACAACAGTTTTGCATGAATTGACAAAGCCCTCCGCCGCCTCCGCGTATACATTATACGGGTACGACATATCGTGCGGAGGTACCTGCCATGAATGCCAAAGACGTAAAAAAATATGCGTTAAGCTGCGGCGCGGACGTAGTCGGCATCGCGAACATCGAACGGTTCAAGGGCGCACCGCTCGAATGCGATCCGCTGCAGATAATGCCGGAGGCGAAATCGATGATCGTTGTGGGGTTCCGCGTATTCCGCGGACTGTATCGCGGCATTGAGGAAGGAACGCTCTTCTCGAACTATTCGTCGATGGGATATGCGGGCATCAACAAGGTCCAGATGCCGATGATGCTCTGGCAGTTCGGCAGATATTTCGAGGACGAGGGCTATGAAGCGATTCCGTTCCCGAACGATTTTCCGTGGAACTCGATGTCCACCGGTGACGGAGCGATGAAAAAGAACTGGAGCCGGCCCGTGGCACCAGGGAAACCGGCGCCCGATGTGTTCATCCATATGCGCATCGCCGCATACTGCGCGGGACTCGGCGAGATCGGCTGGAGCAAGGTGTTTCTGAATCCTACGTTCGGTCCGCGCATGCGTTACGGCGCACTCCTGACCGAAGCCGAATTAAAACCCGATCCGCTTGTAGAGCCCGGAACATTATGCGACCGATGTATGAGCTGCGTCCGGGAATGTTCGGGTCAGGCGATCAGCGCTACTGAGTCCGTAAAAATTCAAATCGAAGACAAAACGATAGAATGGGGAAAACTCGACGAATATAAGTGCTCGCTGGCCTTTCAGGGCGGAAGAAGCGATGTCGCTCCCGACGGTGAGGAGATGAAATCTCCCGGTTGGGCGGATTACAAGGCAAAGCCAACCGAATACAATCCGTTCATCGCAAGTCCGGGCCCGCGCTACGAATACGGCAGAGCTATCGAAGGGGCACGGGGATGTGTGCGTGCGTGTATGATACACCTTGAACAGCAGGGGAAGCTCAAGAATAAATTCAAGATAAAATTCCGCCGTCGCCCCGCATGGAAGCTTGAACCGATGTGATCGGGCTTCCCGCTGACATATAAAAAAGCAGTGCTGTTGAAAATATGCGCGCATCAGTTACTATAGCGCGGTATGAACAGTGACGACGTACGAAACATCTATGACATCACATTCGATCTGGTCGCGCATAATCGCCAAACCAGGGATATGTTCGTCAGCGACGGCGTGAATCGCCGGTTCACTGAAAAGGCCGCGGCTGTCGGCGTGGCCCCGTTCTATCTCGATCATGAACATGTGCCCCGCATCAGGAGGCATTGTCACCAGTTTTTCGAATTGACGCTCGTCATTGACGGCAGTGCCACCTATCATGTTGACGGCAAGCAGGTGAACATTGCCGCGGGTGATATGCTTCTCATGAATCACCGGCGATATCATTCATATGAATCGCATAAATCCGCACTTCGCATCGTGAACGTATGTTTCGATCCTTCCGTTCTATTCCCCGGCGCCGTTGACCTTTCACTCGACCGATATCAGCATTTCCGTTTACTGCGCCCGTTTTTCTGGGAGACGGGTTCCGGTGTTAAATTCCGTCCGGCGGAAAAAAACTTCATGAGGCTTCTCGCGGCATCATGCGATCTGATAGCGCGCTATCGCAGTGCCGAAGGTGGTTTTCGCAGCGAATCGATACGCACCGGACTGCTGGCGCTGCTGCATCTGCTCCTGTCCGTATACGAAAATGTGCGGCCGCTGCTCAAGGAAGAAGATGCGTTTTTACAGCAGGTGCTTGCCTCAACGTCCGATGCGCGCGAGACGCCTACGCTGACGGAGCTTGCGGATATGCTTAAGGTAAGTCAGTATACGCTGTCGCGGCAATTTAAAAATAAATTGGGGCAGACACTGCCTGAATTTTTCAATCGTCAGAAAGTAGAAAAGGCGAAAACACTCCTGAAAACAACGAAGCTGGACGTATCCGACGTTTCCCTTGAGTGCGGTTTTCCCAACATATCGCATTTCCATCGCGTCTTCAAGGACATCACCGGCATTACACCCGGGCAGTATCAGAAACAGCGGGAAAAATGACAGTTATTTGTCATTGAAGAACCATGCGCATACGAAACTGGTATAAAAAAGTAAAACAAGTGCGCATCGATGTAACAATAGTGATAGCTTATTTTTTATTATCGGCATACACTGTTGAAGCCGCAGTATGCGGCATGTACCGGAGGCAGAACACATGAAAGCAGGCAGATTTTGCACCATTATCGCGGCAATCATAGTTTCATCCATGACATGGGCGGCAAACGAACCCACGGTGCTGTTTGACGCATCATCCGCCGCCGGATGGGACACCCGCCGCGATACGGCCCGTGTGGCCCGGGAGTTCTCTGTCTCCGATATCGCGCAGAAAAAAGACGACGGCGCGGCGCTTCTCTGGACGTTCACGCCGAGATCGATAACGTTCAACGACCTGTGGTATCCCTGCACCATCGGACGAAAGTTCGCGCGGATGAAGATTATCATTGACAACCGCGGCGCGGCGTTCAAGTTCAGTATTAAAACGATTGAGGCAAACAATGCCGAATGGACGATAACGCCCATACCGCTTGCGGAACGTTCGGGCGTTCAGGAAATTACCGTTCCGGTCACCGAATTGCGGCAGGCGAGCTGGTCAAAGGATGCGAACGGCAGACTTGATTTCCCGCTCAACAATATCGTTCTCATCGCGTTCGATGTGCGGACAAACACATCATATTCTCTGGCAATCCGGTCAATATCACTGGAATACGATGCGCTTCCGCAACTCGACGTGCTGTCGCTCGATATTCCTTCTGCCGCCGATGCGGGGGCTCCGCTCAACGTGTCGCTTACCGCAATACTTCGGAGCGGCTCATTTACCGGAAACGGCGCGGCGTTTGAATTGCGCGCACCCGGAATGAAAGGACCAGTGATAAAACTTGTCTCCGACGCGCCTGCTTCGAACTGGCGTCCGGGAGAACGGCGAACATTTAAAAGCGATGGGGCCTCACTTGGAATTTTCTCCCGCGGCGGAACGTTCACCGCGGTGTGCACTATTGACGGGTATGACGTCGAACTACTTCGCGGCACATCCGTCATCACGCCAATGGTTACCGTACGCGAGCGCACACGCGGCATGGTGCGCGCGTCGGTGGCGGCGTATAACGGCGTGCCCACCATGTTCATCAACGGTGTTCCGCGTCCGTCGCTTGCCTTCTCGGCATATCAGCCGTCGGCAGAGGTCTTCTCCGATTTTAATAAAGCCGGCGTTACATTCTCCTGCATCATGGCGACTCCCACCGACCACGGTTACGGACTTGCCCGAACCGCATGGAAGTCGGAGCGGGAGTTTGATTTTACGCAGATCGATGAGCGCATGGACATGGTGCTCGCGGGTGACAGCAACGCCTACGCCATTCCGCGTATCTACGTGGCGGCCCCCCTCTGGTGGTGCGAAAAAAATCCCGACGACATCGTCACGCACGACCCCGGCGACGGAAAACCGGTGGTATTCAAGCAGTCGGGCAAACCGGTGCCGTCGTGGGCCTCCGAACGATGGCGCGAGGATACCGCCGCCGCGATACGCAAACTCATCGCGCATGTGGAGGCATCGCCGTACGCGGACCGCATCATCGGATATCACATCGCCTCCGGCACCACCGAGGAGTGGATGCAGTGGGCGGCGAACGACCGCCTCTGGGCGGATTACAGTCCGGCGAACGTGAAAAAATTCCGTACGTGGCTTACGGCGAAATACGGAAGCGATGCGGTTCTAAAAAAAGCGTGGCGCAACAATGCGGTAACGCTCGCCGGCGCGCAGATCCCCTCGAAGAACGACCGGCTTACCTGCAGGCTCGGAACACTCCGCGATCCGGAAACCGAACAGCCGTCCATAGACTATTCGCTTTATACGTCCGATCTAGTAGCGGAAACGATCGGCTATTTCTGCGCAGTCGTCAAAGACGCCACCAAACGGACAAAACTTGCGGGAGCGTTCTACGGCTATGTCCTTCAGCTGATATCAGAACAGCGCCAGCAGAATGCGGGACATCTCGCGCTTCGCAAGGTTTGGGACATTCCCGATCTCGATTTCATCGCCTGCCCCACGAGTTACGCCTTCCGCGCGCTCGGCACGGGGACGACGCACATGATGTCGCTCCTCGACGGCGCCATGCGTTCGGGGAAGATCTGGATAGACGAGAACGATATACGCACTTCAATATCGCCGGGCAAACCGGGCGAATGGGGAAAACCCGCCGATGTAAACGGTGATATTCTCCAGCAGCAGCGGGAACTCGGGCTCGTGCTGTCACGCGGATTCGGCCAGTGGTGGTTCGATGTGGGGCATAACCGTTATAACGACCCGGCCATCATGAAGGAGATAAGCCGGCTCACCCGGTTCGGAGAGGAATTGCTTACCGCCGATCGTTCACCCGTCGACGAGATCGCTTTCATCGTTGACTCACGCGCGCTCGCGATGATGGAGGTGGGGAATGTCTTGTCACGTCCGCTCATCATGTCGCAGCTCACGCAGGCGCATCGCATCGGCGCACCCATCGGCTGGTACGATATCTCCGATCTGCAGACGCTTCCGCCGCGCAAACTGTATGTCTTTCTCAATCTGCTAGACCCTTCCGTGATGGATCTGGCAGCGATACGCAAGCTCCGTTCGCAGGGACGCGTACTTGTTTATATGTACGCGTCCGGCGTATACGAAAACGGCGCGTTCAATCCCGCCGCCGCGGAACGGCTGATCGGGTTTCCGCTGGCGCATGACACGAACACGATGGAACTTGCCGTCACCATCGGTGAAAATAAGATAGCACCGCAGGCTAAAGGTTTCGTCTATGCCGCCGGCGCAACTATTCGCGGGTTCTTCACGCCGGAACGTACATCGGGTACGGTAGTGGGAACGCTGAAAAACGGCAAACCCGGTCTTGTCATATCGCAGGCGGATGGACATACGGTGATTTGGTCTGCGGGTCCCGCCCTGCCCGCATCACTCCTTCGCAGGCTGGCAGAAATGGCGAAGGTGCATTGCTATACTGCAGCCGGTGACGTCGTATGGGCGGCAAAGGAAACGCTCGCGCTCACCGTTGAAAAAGCCGGTAAACGGACTATCACCCTGCCGGCGCCCGCTGCGGTCTATGACGTCTATGCTGAAAAGACTATCGCCGAAAATGTATCGACGTTCGAAACCGATATCGCCGACGCCGGTACAAAGCTGTTCCGTATTACGGTAAAAAAATAAAAAAAGGCAGACGATATCGTTCGCGGCGCTTATGACAGGGTGTATGTCGTTCCCGGTTCGGCAATAGTGACGTTCGTATAACCCGCCGTCGACATCCGGTCGCGGAGTTTTGAGAGTGCGTCATCTTCGCCGTGTACCAGGAACACATTCTTTAACCGCGTTTTGTCGAACCGTTCCATGTGTTTCAGCGTTTCATGATAATCGGCATGCGCTGAAAAGGCGTTGAGGTTTTTGAGCCGCGCAAGTACGTCGTATTCCTCGCCGAAGATACGGACTACCCTTTGTTTTTCCGCAAGCCGGCGGCCCAGCGTGTGTTCCGCCATGAACCCTACCACGAGGATGAGCGATGCGGGGTCGCCGATGTTGTTGGCCAGGTGATGCAGCACGCGCCCCGATTCACACATGCCGCTTGCTGAGATGATGACCGCGGGACGTTTGAGCGAATTGAGCGACTTCGATTCCTCAACGCTTGCGATATATTTCAGCTGTGAAAAGCCGAACGGGTTTTCACGGTGTTCGACGAACCGGCGCCGGATATCGTCGTCGTAACATTCTTCGTGGCGCTTGAACACCTCGGTGATATTGACGCTCATCGGACTGTCCACGTAGATTGCCAGATCGTGCGGAAGACGTTTGTCATCCATGAGACGATGGAACAGATAAATTATCTCCTGCGTCCTGCCGATGGAGAACGCCGGTATTATCACCTTTCCGCCGCGCCGGTATGTTTCCATGACGGCCGCCGCAACTTCGTCCTCGGCGGTGCTCATCTCGTCGTGCAGCCGGTTGCCGTAGGTCGATTCGCAGACGAAATAGTCGATGTCGCCGGGGAACTCGGGGTCGCGCAGTATCGGCATAGCGCTCCTGCCGAGATCACCGCTCAATCCGAAACGCACGCCGCCGCTTTCAAGTACGATGCCGGCTGATCCGAGGATGTGTCCGGCGTCATGGAACGTGCAGTAAATGCCCGGAAGTATCTCCGCCCGCTTTCTATAGTCGACGGTGTGAAACCGCGCTGTCACGTCGGGTATATTCGCCTCGGTATACAGCGGCTGTATGTCCGGAGGAGGAAGACCTTTCTGCGCAGCCTTTTTTTTCAGATATTGTATGTCCGATGTCTGGATGCGCGCGCTGTCGTTCATTACGATAGTCGCAATTTCCGCCGTTGACGGTGTGCAGAAAATCTGTCCGCGAAAGCCGTTCTTGACGAGTACGGGATAAATGCCGCAGTGGTCGAGATGCCCGTGGGTGAGAATGGCGCAGTCAACGGACGCAGGATCGAATGCGAGATTTCTGTTTTTTTCATCGGCCTCTTTGCGTTTGCCCTGGAACAGACCGCAGTCGACGAGGATGTTTTTCCCGCTGATCGTGACCATATGCTTTGAGCCGGTGACTTCACGCGCCGCGCCGTAGGAGGTAAAGGAAATGTTCATAAATACTCCTGTCTATAAACTATAACTCAATAAGACCGGCGAGGCAAGCTCCTTGCAACGGTCCGCGAATGATGGTAGAATGAATCATATACGGTAGCAACGGAGCTGTCATGGAAAAACATTCGTTCGTGAAGGAAGATTTTTATCTTATCACCAATGCCGATGAGATCATCCGCGACCGCGACGGCATCGTCCCGTGCCGGCTGAGGAGCGCTGCGTTTTCATCGCTGCCGAAGGATCTTGCGGTGCGCGCAAAGGAAGCGAACGGCATGGAGCTCTGCTTCGAGACGAACGCGCGTACACTCGCCGTTACGCTTGAAGTACTGAATCCCGCCGTGCGCGATGACGGCTCATTGTCGTTCATGGAACTTTCCGCGGGCGATCTCACCGTGTGCGGTTTTCATCCCGTCTATTTCCGCAAAGGCATGCAGCGCATCGTTTTTACGATAGCTCCGCACGCGCAGGAAGGTGTATACCGTTTGTCGCTGCCGCACGGGATGGTGATACGGCTCGTGACTATCGAGACCGATGATTCCGCATACCTGAAAAAATCGCTCGATTATATGATGGACCTTTCCGCGAAACCGGTGTGGATCGCCTACGGTCCGCCGGAAGCCGTGTCGATGACGATGCCGTCGGCATCATGGACAAAACTTGTCTCGCACGCAGTTGATATTCTTCCGGTGACGATGGATTTCGGCGGTGCGGTCATTTTCGACGAGCAGTTCACCCAGTATCTTGCCGCGCGCGCGGACTGGTCGCTCTTTTCATTCCTGCTCGACGAGGCCGCGGTGGCGTCCTACGCCGGCGATACGAAACGATTCCATGCCGATTATACGCGCATCATCGGAACGCTCCGGAAAACACATCCGGATCATCCGATACTCTGCATCTCGCCGCTCTGGTCGAGTTCCGACGCTGCTGCGGCTGTGCGAGGAGATGCCGCGCCGCTTGCGCCGTACCGCGACGCGATACGCAACGTCATGAAGAACCGCCTGCTTGAGGATCATAACCTGTATTTTCTTGAGGGGACAACCGTCATCGAACACAATCACGGACTGTGCGACGATTATCTTACGCTGAACGGCTACGGACATGTACGCATGGCGAACGCCGTGAGCGCGGTGTTTAAAGAGGCAATGAAGAAAAAGAAATGATATGCGCGCTTAGCGCATATTGGTAATTTCCTGATAGGCGCGGAGCACGCGGTCGGTGATCGCTTTGGTCAGGTTCATCGACAGTTCCGCTTCCGATATCGCGTTCATCACTTCGTGCACATCAACCGTATCCGGCTTCGTGCCCGCCTGAACGATGAGCTTGTCGGCGGAAACCTGTTTGCCGTTCACGTCATCTATGGCGCTTTTGAACATCGACGCGAACGAACCGATGAGATCCCCCTCGTCCTTCCGCGCAACGGCGCCTGCTCCATAATGCCGCGGATCCGATGCCTTGAGTCCTACGATGTATCCCGTTCCTTCCATTGTGCTACCCTCGTCCTATTATCTGATGATGTCGAGCGCGCGATTGAACATCGCTTTCGCCGACTGTATTACCGTTGAGTTCGCCTCATACGCGCGTGACGCTTCGATCATGTCGACCATTTCCGTCACCACGTTCACATTGGGCATTTCCACATAACCGGCTTTCTCGCCGTATTTGATGGCGTCCGGATGCGCGGGGTCGTAGACGAAGCGCGTGGGGTTTTCCATGTCCTTCTCGACCTGAAATACGCGCACGCCGCTGCCCACCGAAGGCTTCATCGCTTCGGGGAGAAGATCGGTTTTGAACTGGGGCTGGTCGCCGCGTGTTTTGAGTATCACCCGGCTTTTGCGGAACGGTCCGCCTTCCGTGGTGCGCGTGGTGGTGGCGTTGGCGATGTTGTCCGCGATGACGTCAAGGCGCAGGCGCTGTGCCGACAGACCGCTTGACGATGTGTTCAGTACTGAGAATATTCCCATGGTTCAATCCTCCGGTTTACATCACGCCGATGACGCGGCGAAGCTGGCGGTATTCGGCGCCCATCACCTGCGTGAACAGCTGATAGTTCATCGTGTTCTTCGCGTGTTCGGACATCTCGCGGTCGATATCGACGTTGTTCTTGTCGTTGCGGTAGTTCGTGTCGTAATCGAGCGCAATCTCCGGCTTCACATCCTCGTAGTTCTTCGGCACATCGAACGGGATGTGACGGTTGTCCCTCATCATCGTCGGCGTACCCTTGTGCTTTTCGCTTTCGAACGCGCGGTTCAGTTCGTGCTCGAAGGTCACTTCGCTCCGTTTGAAGCCCGGCGTGGACACGTTCGCGATGTTGTTGGCGATGACGCCGTTACGCATCGAATACGTGTTCAAAAGGCCGGAAACCACGTTCATGGTCTTGTGAAATGTCGTGTCCTGGAACATAGCAGACTCCATTAAACTTCTTCATTAAGATTATCGGAGTATTGAAAAAAGGCTTGAGCGTTTTCGGATGGGCAGAATACCCGGAATTAGCGGCGTTTCAGCAGTTTTTCGACCGCCGCAATGACTACCGCCGGCTCAATGGCTTCCATGCAGCGCGGCTCGGCACACTGTTTTTTTGCATCGCAATGACGGCATTCAGCGGTGCTTTCAACGACAACGGTATGCGGTCCGATGGGACCGGCCTTTTCCTGTCTGGTGGCCCCGAACAGGGCAACCGTCGGCGTTCCGAGCGCCGCGCTCAAATGCATGAGTCCTGAATCATTGGCTATCGTCGCCTGACATTCGGTGATGGTATATGCGGTCTCAAGCAGCCGGTATTTGCCCACGCAGTCGGTGATGCCGGGGCGGGCAATATCGTCGAGAAATGTCCGGTAGTGAAGCGCTTCATCCGGAGAGCCGATGACGACAACACGGTATTTATTCTCAAGCAGTATTCCGACAAGTTCCTTCCACCGGTAGAGCGGATACATCCGTCTGATATCATCCCTCGTAAACGGCGCGATGGCTATGGTAGTGAGCGGCGATGCCGGCAAAAGCGGTGTGTGCTTTTCCGGCAATGTCAATTTCGGTATGGTACTGGTTGCCGGTATGCCGAGTGCTCCGAGCACATCGAGATAATGATGCATGCGGTGTCTGTCGTCTTTCAACGGCCGGACTTTATGTGTCAGCATGAAACCGCGCATATCCGATGACAGTCCCGCGCGTACCGGTATGCCGGCGGTGTATGCGATAAAGGCCGCGAAAAAGCCGCCGGGAAGGAGCATTATGGTATCAACATGTTCCCGCTTCAATGACCGTGCGATATCAAGATAATCCGGAAGCGATGCCTTCCGGTAGCGGAAGGTGTAGATCTTTGAAAAAAGGCCACTGGCCGAAAAAAGTGTTTCCGTGGATGTATCGGTCACGAGGATGCTTCGCGCGCCGGGGAAATGTTCAAGGAATGATCGCAGCGCCGGTAATGCGATCATGCTGTCGCCGATGCGCTCGGTGTTGATTATCGCGATGGTTCTCTGCGAAGACATGTGCCGATGATACACTGCTCCGGCGGTTTGTCAAAGGCGCCCGGCGGTTTCATTGCTTTTCTTTTCCGCACCGATATAATACTTCCGGAATGATCTTCTGCCGGTAACCCGGAGGAACACTATATGTTTGAACGCACCGCTTTCGAGCACGTCAGATCGATCGTAGTTCGCATTGCGATTGGATTCCTGATTGTCTGTTTTACCGGAGGGCTGATATATACCGCCACGTTCATCTACACCGCGTTCAGCATACGCTCGGAATGGGAGTCGCGCAAGGAAGAGGCCATGCGCATCGTCGCGGAGTGGCATCGGCGCATCGTCACCGATTCGCTTGAGAAAGCGCAGCGCGCGTTCAATCCCAACGATCCGTTCGGCGAAGTTCCGCCCACGCGCATCTACGACAGAAACGGCATCGTCATCGGCGAATATCTGCCGTCATACGCGGAGATTGTGTATCACGATGAAATCAGTCCGCTTCTGACCACCACACTCACCATCATGGAAGACCAGCGGTTTTATCAGCACAAAGGAGTCAATGTCTACCGTATCGTCTATCTGTCGCTTCGTAATGCATTGTCGTTCCGTATTACCGGCGGCGGCAGCACCATAACGCAGCAGCTGGCGAAACTGCTCCTCACGCGCTCCGAGCGCACCATGCGCAGGAAAATTTTCGAGCTTTTCGCGACCATCGAAATTGAAAAGCGCTACAGCAAGGAAGACATTCTTGCCATGTATGTGAACACCGTGTATCTGGGCGACGGCGTGAAGGGATTCGAAGCCGCCAGTATGTTCTATTTTCATAAACCGCTCCGGCGCTGCCGTCTGGTCGAGTACGCCATCATGGTGGGTATGCTTCCCAATCCGCGGTATTATTCACCGCTCAATCACCCTGAACGTTCACGCGCGAAAGTGACGAGCATACTGTCACGGCTTGTCGCGCATAACCGCATCACGAAAAAGACGATGTACGAGGAGCTCGCATACTTCGACGCGCGCTACGGCAAAAAACTCGCCGAATATGTCCGCGGAACACAGATGCCCATGAGCGTCAACCTCACGGCGTATCCCAACGAGCGCGTACGCCAGCTTGTCGAGCCGTTCTTCACACGCGAACTGCTTGCCGAGTCCGGCATGAAGATATATACGACCATCGATTATTATCAGCAGGTTGCCGCCGAACGGGCATTGAAGAACACGCTGTCGTCGTTTACCGCTTCGAACAAAATTGAGGGGGCGGTGGTGACCATCGTTCCGCAGACCGGAGCGATACGCGTGCTGGTGGGCGGAAGCGGCTACTTTATCGACAATCAATTGAACCGCGCTGTCACGGCGCGCCGGCAGATCGGTTCGCTGATCAAGCCGTTCATCTATGCGAATGCCTTCGATTCCGGCAGTTCGCCGTTCACCAAAATGACCGACAAGGCATACTCATATCCCGTAGGCGCCGGACGTGTCTGGACACCGAGGAACTATGACGGAAAAAACATCGGCGAGATAACGCTTCACGACGCGCTGGTGAAATCGGTGAACACGGTTACGGTGCAGCTTCTGAAAAACACCGGTCTTTCCGCGTTCATCGACGATATGAAAAAAATATACCCGGCGGTGACTGTCAATAATAATCTGTCAATCGGTCTCGGAACGATAGAACTCACACCGCTGGAACTGGCTGCGGGTTATTCGCTGTTCGCGACCGGCGGAACAGCAGTGGCCACACCGTATCTCATCGAGCGCATCGTCGACAAGGACGGTCCGGTAATCATCGACGATCTGAAAATACCCGCGCCGCGCAGTGTGGACGCATTCGACGCGACATCGGTATATCTGGTGAATAAAACGCTCGCCGATGTGGTGAAAGAGGGCGGCACCGGATTTTACGCTGCAGCGCGCACCGGTTTCACGCATCAGGTGCCGTCGAAAAGCGGCACGACGTCCGACGCCAGGGACGCCTGGTATGTGCTCTATTGCCCTGCGCTCGTATCCGCCGTATGGATAGGCAACGACAACGGCAGCGCGCTTCCCTACGGCACCACCGGCGGTTCCATTGCGGCACCGGTGCTGTTCTCGTATCTCGGCCCGTTCCTTGACGGCATGACGAACACGGCGTTTGTCCGGCCGTCCGGCGTTGAAGATGCGGCAATCTGTCGCGACAGCGGCATGCTTACCAACGGGAGCTGCACCAATATTGAATGGCGTGAACTTGCGCGATTCGACAAAAATGCGTTGTGCACGTTGGGTCACACGAATCAATAGCGGGAGCGTGTTCTCTGGCGCATCACGGAGCCGTTTCGCCCTCATCATCAGGCAGTAATCCGGCGGCGGACGGCTCGGTGATGTCAATCTTAAAATCCTTGACGCAGCGTGATTTGAAATCACACCACGTACACTGTTTGCCGATACTCGGCGCGAATTCACGTTCGCGTTCAATCTCTTCCACCAATTCGAAAATATATTCCCGCACGCGCGCTATTTTTTCAGGCGTGAACTCGATGGTGTCAAATACATCCTCGTTCATGTAGTAGTAGCGGCCGAGCGATACGGGACGCGTTCCGTTGAGAAGCAGCGCATATACGTTCAGCTGCATCGTCTGTTTGTCGCGCTCGCGTCCCTCGGTCTCCCGGAATCGGTTTGTCTTGTAGTCCACGATCTCGTATGCGCCGTCGTCCGAAAGGTCCACGCGGTCAACACGGCCGTCAAGGATGAACGAGGTGAACCGGTTTTCCATATGCGCTTCGATGATGACCGGCTTTTTCACGCCGAAACGATTGTAAAAGTTGGTTAGCATCTTCAGCCCGAGAACGCCCGCCTCTTTTTCCTCGTCCTTGGTCTTGAAGAATCTGCCGGTCTGATTGCGCTTCCATATCGCCCTGAAAAGAGCGTGCAGCGATTCCTCCGTGCGGTCGATACGCGTGGCATCATAGAATAACTTGCAGGCCTCGTGAACATTGCCGCCGAGCAGCATCGGTGTCGAGACGCTCCGCGGCGTTTTCATACGTTCGACATAATAATAGCAGTAGCGTCGCGGACAGGAAAGAAAAACCCCGAGCCGATATTCGCTGTAGCGCGTCATCGAAAGAGAAGTGAGGGGAGCATGGAAGTGCTGTTGCCGAGCAAATGTATGCCGAGACTGATAATCGGATTGAATATGAATCCGATGACACCTACAATCATAAGTCCCCAGAGAATGAACGTCCCCATGGGGTAGACGCGGTCGAAGATTTCTTTTCCCTTGTACGGCAGCACCGCACGCAGCACCCAGCCGCCATCAAGCGGAGGGAATGGGAACAGGTTGAAAACCATAAGTATGATATTGACCAGATAGAAAAAGAAGGTCACCGAGATAACGGCTACGTTCAGATAGAGGAGCGAGCGTGCGAGACTTTCATTGGGTATCGTTGCGATGAGCGCGCTCAGCCATGAAACACCCGGATATGATGTCGGGATAGTGAGCAGCTTCAGCACAATGAACGCGCTTACGATGAGGATGAGATTTGCCGCGGGTCCCGCCACTGATACGATGACCTGATCGCGTTCGCGTTTGCGGAAATAATAGGGGTTGATCGGCACGGGTTTCATCCAGCCGATGACGGGGAGATGCGAAAAAATTGCGACAAGCGGCAATACGATGGTTCCCAGGATATCGATATGACGCAGGGGATTAAGCGTAAGTCTGCCGGCATCCTGTGCTGTTGTGTCGCCGCAGCGTTTCGCGGCATATCCATGGGCGAATTCATGCAGCGTTCCGGATATGATAAATACGCCGAATGATATGATACCGATGACGATTTTTTCCATGGGCTCTAATCAATAAAAGATGCTGATAAAGGCAAGGCAGGATTATACGCAGTGCGGTCGTATTTTGCAATAAACCGGCAGCAGTACCGCTTGCGTTTATTCACCGGTATGATATACTACTGCACCCGTAATGCAATCGATATGCGTACGGATGATCGGAGGCCTTGCGCGTATGGGCAAGATCGTTGTCGTTACCGCCCCGTCAGGATGCGGTAAAACGACGCTGATACAGCGGCTTTTGAAAGATATGCCGGCGCTTCAGTTCAGCGTATCCTACACCACGCGTGCAAAACGGGAACACGAAATCGACGGAAAGGATTACTATTTCGTCGAAGAGCATGTCTTTCTTTCCATGGTCTCGCAGAGTCAGTTCCTCGAATGGGCGCAGGTGCACAATGCATATTACGGCACCGCGATGAGCGAGATCGACAAGGCCGCGAAGGGCGATATGCTGCTCGATATCGACGTGCAGGGCGCCATGACGCTCATGGAGCGCGATGTAAAAGCGCTTTATATGTTCATCAAGCCGCCGTCGGTCGATGTGCTCCGGGAGCGCCTTCATGCGCGGAACACCGAGACGCCCGAGGCTATCGAGCTTCGGCTCTGGAACGCAAAAAAGGAGCTCGGATACGCGGGGCGGTTCAATGTCGCCATTATCAACGACGATCTTGAACGCGCATACGCGGAGTTTAAGGAAACGATAAGCCGCTATCTCGGCACCGAGTAATCGGGCCGGATGGCAGATAATCATAAGGAGCGTTGAAATCATGATCATACCGTTAGAGAAACTCATTGAGTATAAAGGCAACCGCTATGAGCTTGCCCGTGCGATGATAGAACTTGCGCGCAACGGCAAGTCGCTGCTTGCCAACGAGGCGAAGCTTAACAAGGGAAAGATCATTCCCGTGACAATCAAGAACATCATCGACGGGAAGATCAAATTCGCCTATCAGCAGGATAACGCCCCCGACGTAGACCCGCACGCCCCGTTCCTGCACACGGCGGAAGAATATGACGAGACGAAATTCGAGCTTCCCGAGGAGCCCGTTGAAGAGCAGAAACCCGAGGAAATCCGCGACGAGAAAGCGGACGACGGCGATGATATGTCGCTGCAGTCGGAAAAATACGACACTGAAGGCGACGAAGAAGACATCGATATCGACGATGAAGAAGAGATTGATGAAGATCTCGCCGACGAAGACGGTGAAGAAGCCGCTGCAGCAGGCGCGGGTGATGACGCAAAGACTGAAAAGAAGGCCGCCAAAAAAACGACTACTGCGGCCGCAAAGAAAAAACCCGCTGCAAAGAAAACCGTGAAGAAAGCCGCGCCGAAAAAGGCGAAAAAATAACGGCGGTACGACGCTGTTGCCGTTGTAATGAAACCCGTTCGCGTTGTATTCGTTGTCGGTCCCACCGCGAGCGGAAAAAGCGATTTTGTCCATAACCTCATCGATACCGTATTCCCGAATGCCGTTGTCATCGGTGCGGATTCCATGCAGATCTATACGCGCATGCGCATCGGCACGGCGAAACCATCCCCTGAGACAGCGGCCCGGTACCGGTACCGGCTTGTAGACTGTGTAGACCCCACAATAAATTTTTCCGTTGCCGACTATTTTCACGCCGCGGTGAAGGAGCTTTCCGCGCTCACGGCTCAGCCGGTATTCGTTGTCGGCGGTACGGGACTGTATGTGCGCGCGCTTAAGTGCGGCATGTTCACGGAAACAGACGACGGAGGCGCGATCCGTTCGCGGCTTGAACAGACTCCGCCCGATGAACTCCCCGCATTATACGAAAGGCTGCGCACGGTAGACCCTGCCGCAGCACAAACGATATCGCCCGGCGACCGCAGGCGCATCATCCGCGCGCTTGAGGTATATGAGAAGACCGGCGAGCCGATATCAGTGATGCAGCAGCGGCGAAGCACGCCGGTGCCGCTCACGCATCGGACGGTAGAACTCTGTGTCCCGCGTTCGACATTGTATGACCGCATCAACCGCCGCGTTCTGTCAATGTTCGGGGCGGGGCTCATCGATGAGGTGAAGTCGCTCATCAGCTACGGAGTAACGGCCGGCAACACGGCCATGCAGGGCATCGGCTATAAAGAGGTCGTAAGCCATCTCTCCGGAGCGCTTCCGTACGACGAACTTATCACAACCGTGCAGCAGAACACGAGACGCTATGCAAAACGCCAGGAAACCTGGTTCAGGCGGGAAGACCCGGTAATCATCGACCCGGAGAACATCATGGAAAAGACCGCGATAATTTCTAAAATAGCCGCTTTTTTCGGCGGCAGCGACGACGCATTCTGAGCGGGAACGCGCAAAAAGTGGTTATAGGAACAGTGTAAAAGTGCGATAATAGATATATATATGACAACAAACGCCAATAATATCTATCTTGAGGAAAACTATAAAAAGGCTATCGACGCCGAGGTACAGAAAAAAAGCCAGCCGCTCGAATCCGCCAAGCAGCGCAAAAAACAGGCGCAGCGCGAGATAGCCGGAAATGAGACGCTCAAGGAAAAACTGAACGCGTTGAACGACGCATCCCGTGAACTCTACGGGTTCCGCTCGCCGTTCACCATTCTCCGCGGTGCGGGCGAGGGTGTGGGTGAGTATTTTGATGTGACAGCGAATAAAAGCGCCGAACGCACGGCGCATACCGTTGAAGTGAAAAGCACGGCGCAAAACCAGAAATTCAGTTCACGTCCGTTTCCGCGGAGCGAGATGCTGCCGGCCGGGTCATTCAAGGTGATCGTGGGCGGAACGGAGAAAAAGGTATCGTTTCGCGGCGGTTCGCTTGCGGCTTTTCAGAAATTCATGGAAAAAGAACTCGGCGATGAGATGAAATGCACGCTGGTGCAGAAGGACCGTGAGAATCAGGTAATGGTGTTCGATGTGCTTAAGGCCGGAATTAAAAACCGCTTTTCGATCATTGAAGACCCGGACGGCATTATGAAGTCGTTCGATCTTTTCACCGCGCGGCGCAATGTATTCATCGAGCATACGTTCAGTCCGACGAATACCTCGCTTACGCAGGAGAGCCGGACGAATGCGCCGCTGTTCGTGAACGATACGCTCGTGCTCGGGCCGCAGGGAAAAAGTTCGCTTGCGCTTTCGCGCGACGTCACGGTCGCATCAGGCCTTGTGATGAACGTATTCATCGCGGTGCGCGACCTATCAAAGCCGGCTGCCGCGGCCTCCGGTGCAGCGTCAGCCGCGGCTACGAACATGGAGAATAACACCGCTTCGGGCGTATTGTCGTTTGACAGGCTTACCGGAGTGACGTTCGGCGACATAACCCTTAATGCCGAGCCGATCATACCGTACGGTGAGTGGGCGCTGCCGAAACCGCCGGCCTCGAACACGAATGACGTGTCGACGAACATGCCGGGCCCTCCCGCATCGAATGTCGCGGCCGCCTCGAACACGTTTGATAACGGGCTCATCGGCGTGACCTATGCCGATACAAACGGCGGCACGCGCGAGGTGTTCTTTCCGATCACCGGCGCAACCGATAAACTGCAGCGCTATTCGATAGCACTCGACATACTGCCGAAGGATGCGTCGGTCAAAAAAGTGATATTCAATAACAATAATGCGGACCGCGAAGTCACTTACCGGTCGCTCGTCATCGAGAATCCCCGGCAGGCTGAGACCGTGGCGAAGAACTCCATTCAGGAGGCGGAGAACGCGCGTATCGTCATCGACGGCGTTCCCGTAGACAGCGACAAGAACGAATTCGAGAATGTCGTCGCGGGTGTGACCGTACGTGTGAAAAAAAAGACCGATGGCCCGAAGACGTTCACGCTTGAGCCGGATCAGGAGCTCGTTGTCGGCAAGATAGTGGATTTTATCAAGAAATATAACGCCGCGCTTACGCACCTGAACAACGCGGTAGCCATTCCGCCGGCCGAGAAGGATCTTTCGGGTATCGACGATTTGAAGCATTCGGATCTCAGGGATATGGCGACACGGTTCGGTGTGGAATTCGACGATGACACCACCGACAATGAACTCCGCAGGCGCATACAGCTGCGCGGTGTGTTCAACGGAGCATTCTCGATCAACAGTCTCCGTCAGAAGATGCGGGATATCGTCATCGTGAGCTACCCCACACGCTTCGGGGAATCACTTTCACTGCTCGCGCAGGTGGGCATCTCGAGCGGCAAAATAGGGTCGAAGTGGGATGATGTGCGCAGCGGTTATCTTGCGATAGAGGAAAAGGTCTTTCTTGAGAAGCTCGAGAAATATGTCGACGGCATCGGGGACCTCTTCGGCAGCGACGCGGAGGGAAATGACGGCACTATCGATAATGGTGTGGGATTCAGGATGTCCGATCTCGTCGCTTCATACACGAAAAGCCGCGGTATCATCGACTCATCGCTTGCGCTTGCGAAGGACAAGGTCAAGGCGGAAGACCTGAAGATAACGAAAGAAGAGGAACTCCTCGGTGAATTCCGAAAGAAGCGCGAAATGGATTACGGCAAAATGATGAGCGAGATGAAGAAGTCGCAGCGGATGCAGCGGCAGTTCAACATGCAGCAGAAAAATGAGTGAACGATTGATCAGTCGAAACGCACGGTGACAGGCCGTTTGGCGTCCGGTGTCGCCACGAAGACCGGCTTAGCGAAACGCCCCATGAACCCCGCGATGATGTTCGACGGTACGCGCGTGACCTTATTGTTATACTCCGTTGCGACCGCATTGTAGTTCGCGATCGCTTTCACGACCTCCCGGTCCGCCTCGCGCAAATCGTTTTTGATAGCCTGATATACTTCGCCTTTTCTGAAATCGGTGAATTTCTCTACGGCGATGCTCACCCGGCGCAGCGCATACCCCAGTTCGTTCTGGCGTTCCTGGTACATCGACAGCGACGCGGGTTTCACCAGCGTATTCATGTCGAGGGATATGCTCATGACATTTGACTGGGCGGTGACGAGCTGCTGGAGCGGTTCCTTCTCAAGCTTGGCGCAGGAACGGAATCCGCCGATGGAAGCACCGGCCAAATCGGCGCGGTGACGGTATGCCTCGGTCAATGCGGTAAAGCGCTTGTCAACCGATTCCTCGAGCGTGATGATGCTTTCATGGGTTGCGATACCCCAGACGACCGCTATGAGCACGCCGAAAACGAGCAGTACGATGCCCGTCAGGAGTGCGACAAACCAGCCTTTCACAACTTACTCGATGCCGGCGTCCATCCGCTTGATATCGGCTTCGAGTTTATCGTAATGTTTGGCGATGTAACTGTTGCTCGGATGCAGCGCAAGACCTTCGTCCCATATTTTTTTTGCGCGCATGAGGAAGTTCTTTTTTTTATCCACATCTGTCGTGCGGTTGACCATGTAGTAATACAGCGAACCGAAATTATAATACGCCTTCATGTAGGTCTCGACATCCTCTTCGGGATGGCTCTTGAAATATTCCAGTGATTCCTCGTAAAATCTTTTCGCCGCGATGCGGTCGCCTGCCTCTTTCTCCGTGCAGTATCCGAGGCGGAACAGAAGCGTACCGGTGCGGATGCCGCTGCTGTATGCTTTCTGGAGCGGCCGGTATGCGGCGCTGTATTCCTTCTGTTCGTAAAGTTCAAACCCTTTCTTCATGCTTTCGCCGCCCTTGGCGAGCGCTTCCTCGCGGCTGGCGGGGATGCAGGACGTCATGAACATGAGCAGCAGCGTGAGCGGCAGTATGTGTGCAATGATACGAAGCGGCATCAGAATCCTCCTCGCGGTGGGTTCTTACATGGTATCATTTGCGGACGAAAAAAACAAGGCGACGCGGCACAAGCGCATCTTGTATTCCGCGTCATCCGGCATGTAATAGGCATATGAGTATGACCGGCGGCAGGAACAGAAACAGCATCGGCCTCTATTCCGAGGATATGACATTCGGGACAGAGCATCCGTTTCGTCTTTATGTGCGCGTCACGCCGCCGGGTGCACGCGAAGTGCGGGCGCATTTTCATCCGTCCGCGGAGATTGTGTATTTTTTTGATGCAAAAGGCGCCGTGACCATCGACGGTGTACGGTACCGCTATGCGCAGGGAAGGCTCATCGTCATCCGGCCGTATGCACTGCACGCGTATCGTTTCGACAGCGTCCGTCAGAAACATATCATCCTGCGGGTCGACGCGCGTGCGGCGTCCGATCTGTTCCATAATTCCCTGCTTGAACAGATCGTACGCCCGTTCTTCGCGCGGCTGTATACGCTCGATCCCGTTCAGCGTATCGATCGTGACGGCGTCAAACGCATCATCGCACTGGACGACTCGTCGCCGACAGCGCGCATCGGATCGCTCCTGTCGCTTGAGCCGCTGTTCACGTCGTTCCGTCAGGGCACACAGCCCATGGATACGTTTGACGCGGTGAAGGTGATGGATTATCTTGAATCGCACTACGCGGAAAAAGTGACGCTGACCGGCATCGCCGAAACCATCGGCGAGCATCCGTCCACACTGTCGCGCCATTTTTCATCGGCGTATCCCGGCGGGTTTCCGGAGTTCCTCGCGCGTATACGCGTCGGCAAGGCGAAAGAACTGCTTGCGCACACCGGAAAACAGGTGAGCGATGTGGCCTATTCGGTGGGGTTTGCCGACGCCGCGCATTTCACCAAGACGTTCAGGAAATATACGGGCGTACTTCCGCGTGATTACCGGAAGGGAGCTCAACGGTGAACGGCATTTATTATTTTTTATGCGCGCGGTATATTTCCAGCATATCGGAGATGACGAACGGTTTCTGAAGGCCGCCGGAAAAATGAAAGGCCGCCGGATTTGACAGCACCGGGTCATCGGCATATCCGCTCATGACGAACACCGGAAGCATTGGATGCGTTTTTCGTATTTCGCAAACGGTTTCAATGCCGCCCATGCCGCCGGCGACTGTAAAGTCAAGGAATACGGCGTCGAACATGTGCCCCGCCGCCTGCGCGCGGGCGATGCATGCAAGCGCCTCGCGTCCGTCGCCGGCCGTGACAACCGTACAATTGAGGGCCTTAAGGCTTTCCATAAGATCAGTGCGGATGTCTTTGTCATCATCCATAATAAGAAAATATCCGGAGATCTGTTCCTGTGCATTCATGGTGTCAGTCGCGGCGAGGGGCTTCCGGGATGCGGGCAGTAGTATATGGAACGTGCTGCCTTTGCCGGGTTCCGATTCGACGGTGATAAGCCCGTCATGCTTGCGTATGATTGAATAGCTTGTCGTAAGTCCGAGTCCGTTGCCCTGTTCTTTGGTCGTGAAGAACGGATCAAAGATGCGGTTCTTTATTCCGGCGGGAATTCCTGCTCCGTGATCTTTGATTGACAGGCGCACATACGCGCCGGCTGGAAGCTGGGCGATGAATCCAGCAGAAAGCATTTCATTTCCCGCGGTCACCGATATGGTGCCGCCCGCGGGCATGGCCTGTTTCGCGTTGATGACGATATTGTCGATGACCTGACCAATCTGCGCTTCGTCGAAATCGCAGGTCCACAGGTCCGCGGCGACCGTGAATGTACACGACACGTTCGATCCGCTCAGCGCAAAAAGCACGTTGTCGCGGATGATCGGTTCAAGTCTGCCGGTCTTTCGTATCGGCGCTCCGCCCTTGGCAAAGGTAAGGAGCTGCTGCGTGAGGCCTTTCGCGCGTGAGAACCGCGTCATCGCTTTATCAAGATACGCGGTTACGGGGGAGTCCGCCTGCGCCCGCATGCGCGCGAGATCGATGTTCAGCGACAGACCGGTCAGGAGATTATTGAAGTCGTGCGCAATGCCGCCGGCAAGCACGCCGAGCGCGTCGAGTTTCTGCATGCGCTGCAGATTGTCGAGCATCTCCTGTTTTTCGGTCATGTCGCGGAAGACGAGAACGACACCGATGGTCGTGTTCTTGGAATCCCTGATCGGTGCGCCGCTGTCGGCGATGAGGCGTTCGCGTCCGTCGCGTGCGATGAGGAGCGTGTTGTCGGCGAGCTCGACGATGCCGCCCGACGCGAGCACTTTTTCCACGGGGTTTGAACGCCGTTCGCGGGTGTTTTTGTCAACGATGGTAAATACCTCGGTGAGCGGCAGCTCCCGCGCATCATGCTGCATCCAGCCGGTGAGCTCCTCGGCAACCTTGTTCATGGAAAGAATCGCGCCCCGGGTGTCGGTGGTTATCACCCCGTCGCCGATACTGCGAAGCGTGATAGCGAGCCGTTCCTTTTCAGCGGCGACGGCATCCTCCGCGAGTTTACGATCGGTGATGTCTATCGTGTAACCAGCCAGATACCGCGGCTTTCCGTCGATGTGTATGGGGAATTTAATCGTCGTATAAAAACGGCCGTTCAGTTCTTCATCAAGCGTAATCTGCTTTCCTTCAGCAAGTACGCGCATGTCATCAGCGACGATCTTTTTGGCGAATTCGGACGGGAACAGATCGTACATAGTCTTCCCGAGCAGTTCATGCATCGGTTTTCCAATGAGGCGCTCATAATTACTGCTCAAGCGCAGCGATCTGATGGCGTCATCCTTGAAAAATACGTAGATGGGGCTGTTGTCCATGAACCGCCGGAATATCTCCTCGGTTTCACTGCGCGCGGCATCGGCGCGAAGGCGCATCAGGGTGCCGCCGATCTGAAGCGCAATGGTTTCAAGAACACCGCGCGTTGCGTCCGAGATGGAATCATGCGTATGTGATGCAAGATTCAGTACGGCGATCATTTTACCCTTGCTCATAATGGGTATTATCGCTATTGCACGAATTCCCTCGCGACGCTCCACCGTGTCGGCGTGCGGATTGACCTCGGTATAGTTGCCGTAGAGCGCACGGCCTTTCGCGATGAGTTCGACCCGCGACGATGCGCCGGGATAATACGAAACGTGTTCGATGAATTCCTTCGACAATCCGCGATGAACAATCAGGCTGAGCGAGCCGTCTGAGGGGTCGGCCAGATACATACCGCCGGCATCAATATAGTCCAGCCGGAGCACGGTGTCTATTATCGTGTCAAATCCCTGACGGATATCATCGCACGCATTGAGCTCGAGGATGAGTTCATACTGCATGCGCTGCAGTTCTTCCCGCCGGACGCGGTCGGTGATATCCGTCTCAAGCCCGTCCCAGACAGTGCCGTGACCCTGCTCGGTACGGGGAACCGATACGAATTGATGCCAGCGTATCTCTCCGGAAGGCATCTGCATCCGTACCGCGCCCTCGAATTTAGTCCTGGCGTCTATCGCATGCTGCTCTCTTTTCATGAACTCGGCGCGATCCGATTCCAGCATCTGGCTGTAGATAAGCGACGGGTTCTTCACCACTTCGTCATACGGCAGTCCGTGCAGTTTTTCTACGGCCGGACTCAGGTAGGTAAATCTCCGCAACGCGCCGTCTTCGCCGGTGCTGATCTGATACACCATGCCGTCCGCGATGTTCTCATTGAGATTTTTCAATTGGTCGGTTAACTGCTGCAGTGATGCGTTTGCGTCCTGCAGTTCCTGGGTACGCTCGCGCACCGCTTTTTTCAGATCTTCCTTGCTCTGCTGCAGGGCATCCTGCGCCTGTCTGCGCTCAGTGATGTCCCGCGAGATAAAGAGCATTTTATCGCCCAGGAAATTGCCCGTTGTCTCCAGATGCCGCCACTCGCCCGAAGCCGACTTGAACCGGTATTGAAAATACTCGCTGATGTCTTCGTCATTTTTGTTGATGGCCTTTTTCCCCGAAGGAGTGATGTAACGCCTAAGAGTTTTCAGCAGGCTCACTCTGTCGTCCGGATGGATCAGATCGACCGCCGCTTTGCCGAGCAGGTCCTCCGGCGCATAGCCGAGCGTTTTCGTGTTCGACGGGCTCACGTAGATATAGTGTCCCGTCAAATCCGTCATGCAGACCATGTCGTGCGTCCGTTCGACCACGAGCCGGTATTTCAGAAGTTCCTCACGAAGGAGTTTCCGGTCCCTGCCGTCAAGACGGGAGAGAAGTTCTTCCAATGCCGGATCCATCCCGCTTCCCGATGCCGCGGGAACTTTTTTTCTTTTATTGAACATAACCCGAAGTATATTCCTCACCATCCATACGTCAAGGATACCTGCAGCTTATACGCTTGACCCGGGCGTGCAATAAAAGACTATTTTTCCGATGTCGCGCCACTGTTATTTTTACCCGATCGGGGTACCTTATCACTATCAAACATTGAGGTAGTAGTATGAAACCGTTTGAACCTGATTATATGAACATTGTCGACGCCGCATATAACCGCGAGGCAAAGCGTCTGCCGCTCTATGAACATTTCGTCAATGTCGGCTCCATGGAGAACATGCTCGGCGTGAAATTCGGCAACCTTGCATCCGGGAACGCATCGGATAAGCGTGAATTCTTCCGGCATTATACGCGCTTCTTCCGTGAGATGGGCTACGATACGGTGTCGTATGAGTGCGGCATCAACGGCCTGGTGAACGGGGGTAAGTCGCTCTCGGGGCATGAACCCGGCCCGATACAATGCCGCGCTGATTTTGAGCGCTTTCCCTTCGACGAAGTGCCTGACCGGTATTTCGAACGGTATACGCCAATGTTCGACGCGCTTGCCGACGTCATCCCCGCAGGCATGAAATGCGTCGGTGGTGCGTCGAACGGCGTGTTCGAGATAGCGCAGGATTTTGTGCGGTATACGGAACTCTGTATGCTCCGGGCCGACGATCCCGAACTGTATGCGGCGCTTTTCAAAAAGATCGGCGATATGATGCATGCGATATGGAGCCGTCTGCTTGAACGCTACGACGACCTCTACTGCCTGCCGCGGTTCGGTGACGACCTCGGATTCAAACAGGCGACACTGCTCTCGCCGGATGACATACGCACACACATCATCCCGCAATACCGGCGCATCGTTGATCTTGTTCATGCACACAACAAACCGTTCCTGCTGCATTCATGCGGAAATCTCCTCGAAGTGTTCGATGACATCATCGACGGGGCGAAAATAGACGCGAAGCACTCCAACGAGGATGCCATCGCGCCGTTCTCGGAATGGGTAACGCGCTACGGGAAACGCATCGGCAATTTCGGCGGCATCGACATGAACGTGCTGGTGCTGCAGAGCGAGACTGACATCCGTTCCTATGTGCGCGAGGTGCTCAAGCTCACGCACGGCAACGGCGGCATGGCTATGGGCAGCGGCAATTCCATCCCCGAATACGTTCCGCCGGCGCGGTATTTCGCCATGGTGAACGAGGTCAGGAACTTCCGGGGCGATTTTAAATAGCGACCAGCCAACAAACATCATGCGTATATCCGCTGTGCGGCTGCGCATCCTTATATTTGACATTTGCCGCCGCAGCGGTTATTGTATTATCATGTTGTTAGACAAGCTCTGACGTTGACACTCCCGCGGCGGCCTCTCCTTCGCCGCACGATCCCGTGCCCCTCCATGGATTTTCTTCCTCTTTCGAAGAAAATCTATGGAGCATATATATGGGGAAACGTGTATCGGCATGGGAATTACTTGTTCCGGATTATTTTCAAAACAAGGACATTGCGGACCGCTGGATACGCTGCGGCCGCGTATACATCGGCAACGAACGTATGCGTTACGCATCGCAGCGTGTTGCGCCGGATGCGGACATCCGTATAAAGAACTACGGGCGGAAATATGTGGGACGCGGCGGCGAAAAGCTTGAAGGCGCGCTCGCATCACTGAACGTTCAGGTGCGTGATGCCGTCGTACTCGACGCAGGCGCATGCACGGGCGGATTTACAGATTGTCTCCTAACACATGGGGCGAAACTTGTGTATGCCGTGGAAGCGGGTACGGGGCAGCTTCACGGCAGGCTGAGGAACGATATCCGTGTTGTTAACCTCGAGCACCACAATATCGGCGACCCGAAGCTTCTCTCACTTTCCCCGACGCCGTCGACGGCCGCGGTAGATCTGTCATATGTGTCGCTGCGGTACGCCATTCCGGAGATCGTCGATATACTTCACGGCGACGGCACGCTTGTCTGTCTGGTAAAGCCGCTGTTCGAGATACAGGATGCGACCGCACGGCGAACCGGAATCATCGACAATGATGTGCGGTATGTGGAAGTGCTGCGCGGATTGGCTTCATTCGTAAGGGGTGAAGGATATCGTCTGTTCGGTGTAGCCCGGAGCATCATCGACGGATCGGGCGGTACGCGCGAATTTTTCATCGGCCTGGATGCCGGCAAAACCGTGAGGCATGAACCTTTACGTGAAAACACTATCGATGCGGTAATCGATGCGGCGGTCTTTGGTCCCTGACGCTGCAACAGAAGACTTCAACGGAAAGCTCATCGGACGGTTTGACAGCACCGCCGGTGTTGACTATACTGAATCATCAACAGAGTGAGAATCGATGGAGTCAGCATCATGAAAAACATATTGCTGTTCATGTTCGCCGCGGTCCTGGTCAACGCCATGGAACCGATACCCGACCGCTTCAAGACAGGCGGTTTCGCCATCGGCGCGCAGGCTTGGTCGTTCAGACTTTTCACCGCATACGATGCTGTTGAGAAGAACGCGCAGGCGGGCGGCAGGGTCATCGAATTCTTTCCGGGGCAGACGCTGTCGCCTGATGCAACGAATAAACGCTGGGACCATAACGCATCCGACGATGCTATCGCCGCGATGCAGACAAAGCTCGTCTCGCACGGCATGAAGGCGGTGAACTACGGCGTCGTGGGCATTCCCAACGACGAGGCGAAGGCCCGCGTTATCTTTGATTTCGCGAAGAAGATGGGCATACGCGCCATCACCACGGAATCGACGGGGTCCATCGACGTTATTGAAAAGCTCGTGAAAGAATATGACATCGCCGTGGGGTTTCACAATCATCCGCGGAAGGATAAAGACCCGAACTATAAAGTGTGGGATCCGAACTACATACTCTCGGTGGTGAGCAATCGCGATTTGCGCATCGGTGCCGCACCGGACACCGGACACTGGATACGTTCTGGCCTCAAGCCGCTCGAATGTCTGCGTATACTCAGCGGAAGGCTTATCAGCATACACCTGAAAGACCTCAACACGAATGCGGCGAATGCGCATGATGTTCCGTACGGCACCGGCGTATCGGATATCAGAAGTCTGCTTGATGAATTGAAGCGGCAGAACTTTCAGGGGAACATCTCCATCGAGTATGAGTACAACTGGAATAATAATGTGCCGGAGATAACAATGTGCATCGATTTTGTGAGGACGAATACGCGGTGATGGTGTCGAGAGGTATTATTATTGCCGACTTCGAGAAATATATTTCTCCCGAGCTGCAAGCGCAACGGCGTTCGAGCGATAGAAAACAACATTCAGACTTACCCTATCACTATTCATTATCTAACGCGCGATAGTGAAGGGAAGAAATGTCTTTCTGAGCACCGTGCTTATCGGATATCAAACCCCAAACGTATAGCACATTGAATCAATCCAATTCTGAATCTGAGCGGCACGATGCCGCGGGTGCGACGAATCTGTCCACGGAAGGACAGCTGAGTCGCGCACGGTGCGAAGAAAGACATTTCTTCCCGAACTAAAAGCGCAAACCTCCGGCCCGCGAGCCGCCACTTCACTTGATTACTCCCTGATTGTTACTATAATAATAGCATGACCAAGATACTTCCCTAATCAAAGGCGGTTAATCATGAACACTCCGCAGAAGATCGTATTCCTTTTCATCTGTCTCGCTATGGCCCTTGCGGCGCGAAACATCCAGCAGGGCGATGTCTTCAGGCAGCACGAGTTCGACATCACCAGTTTTACAAAGACCACCGCCGAGGTGAACGATAATTTCTTCAGCGCATCGTTCTCGTGTTCACCGTCGTCGTATCTCATGGCGGGAACAGCCAAAGGAAGCCCCGAAGGCGCGATGGTGAACCTTGATTCGGGCGAGGGCCGGCATACACTCACCTTCTTCGCGAAGAAAGCCGGCACCTATACGGTATGGATCTATGCGTCTAAGACGAAGCAGTCGACCTATAGCGGCGTTTTCTATTATACGGTAACCGTGGCGCGTACGCTGAATGATGATGAGGCCGCGGCGATGTTCGAAAAGACGGGCGGCTCCGAGCCGCTTTCGTTCTCAAAGGCGTTCAGGCGTTACGGATTTCAGCCGGGCGATGTGAGCATATCGCGGAAATTCATCGTCAATGACGGCATCACCCGTTTTACGGTCACCGCAAAGGACAATATCCAGTTCGAAGTGCCGCAGTTCTCATATTACAGCGATACCGAAGGCGGGTTTCTGTATAAGACCGACGGCAGAGCGAATGTTGAACTCCGTTTTTCGGAGCCGGGACTGCACGCCGTCCCCATTCGCGGACGATTGCGCGGTGAGCCGGAATTTCAGAACCTCTTCACCGTATACTGCTACACAAAGCGTGCGGTATCGGACGAGGAGTATGAAAAACGATTCTTCGCCGGCGCTGCGCTCCCGAATGAATCGGTCATCGCCGAGGATTATCAGTACGATTATTCGCGCATCGACGAGTACGTAAAAAACACGCCGAAGTCGGCAGAGGCGAGCATCGACGAACTTGCGGCGTATCTCGCCAAAGGCGCCCGCAACGAACGTGAGAAAGCCCGCGCGGTATTCAAATGGGAACAGCTCAATCTGAGCTATCTGCGCGAAGGCCCGCGTGAAGTGAATCAGATATTCAAGTCGCGCGTGACGCAGTGCGACGGCTATTCAAAACTGTTCCTTGAATTGACCACAGCCATGGGACTTCGCGCGAAATGGGTGCCCTCGCACGACGGCAAACACGCGTATTCGCTCGTCATGGTGGACGGCATCTGGCGCGTACTCGACCCCACCTGGCATATGTTCTTCACACATC
Organism: Spirochaetota bacterium; assembly: GCA_016214035.1. Classification (GTDB taxonomy): domain Bacteria; phylum Spirochaetota; class Brachyspiria; order Brachyspirales; family JACRPF01; genus JACRPF01. The sequence continues at coordinate 182,326 of JACRPF010000022.1, forward strand.
CGAAGCTCATGATACGCCAGGATTATCATTATCCGAAGTTCGACCGCTTCCAGCTCATGAATCCGCGTCTCGCCGTGAGCGACTACGAGTCAAAGAATTTCTCCGTACTCGGTGATGTGGATGTGCGCGAACGCATACCCATGTCCGACGCGCTCGCGGCGCTCGGTATGAACGTCGCCGACTTCAGCCATCAGTTCAAAAAGATTGACGTAAGCGCTAATGAGACGTTCACGTTCACCGCCGCTCCGGGCGTGGAGCTGATGCACAACATCATCAGAACGGGCGAGAAGAAAACGATGTGGGGCACCTATAATGCCGCGGGCGGAAAACACAGTATCACGATACGTCTTCCCGCCGAGGGCGAATATCTTATGCACCTCTGGGGTAAGAAAAAAGGGACGAAGGATACGACGTATCTTTTCACGTATACCATGCGCTATGACTCAAGAAAAAAAGAGGACAGACCTCCGGTACATATCTATGAGCCGGTGCTCTATCAGTCGTTCGACGCAACCGGCCGCGACCAGAGCTCGTTTAAAAATAAAGTGGAAATATCCGGCGCACCCGCCATGACGATGGACCGTTTCAGCCGTCGTGTGTGTGCAGTCATGTTCGACGGTCTTGACGATTACATCGTGGTGCCGAAGGAACGCGGCGGCAATACCATCACCGGCAGCGTGTCGGTGTCCGTCTGGGTGAAGCCCCCGGCGGTGGATGGCCTTCATGGCCTAGTAACGTTCAAAGGTACTGAAAAACTTGAATCGGATAATGAACTCTGGGGTCTCTATATCAGCGACGGCAGACTGCTTGCGCGTCACGAAAATGGCATCGGCGAAACCACGTCCGTCATAAGCGAATCCGCGGTTCCCGTAAATAAGTGGTCGCATATCGTGCTTGTGCGCGATGCGGCGAAAAAAACATACACCTTCTACGTCAACGGGACGAATGAACGGCCGAAACCGTTCGCGGTGAACGCGAGCGGCGGCGAGCATTCCTATCTGGTGGTCGGCGGCGTGTACGGATCGAAGGCGCTCTACCGCGGCGTGCTCGACGACGTGCGGGTATACGCGGACGCACTGCCGCTCACGGAAGCGGACAAACTCTACCGCGAGGGAGGCTATCCCGATAATCTCGTGACCATATCATATTTCCCGTTCCGCCGTGTTGACGCGTCGGGAAAACAGTTCGCGTCGATGGGCGTGGTCCACGGCGCAACGGCCGCAGCCGACCGGCTCGGACGCGGCGGTGCGTATGCGTTCAACGGCACCGGAGATTACATCGAGAGCGATATTACATCCATGACCGGCGACATAACACTTGCCGCATGGTGTCTTGCCGCAGACGATCCCGCCGGAGCGCCGTCGCGAATACTGCTGGCCAAGCCTTTCGCTGCGGGTGCGGGCAATGAGATTGCCGTAAGCATCACTGCGGATGATACCGTCGTCGTTACGGCGGGTGACGGTAAACGAGTGCTCGGTACCGTTCGCTCACCGGGCATTGAACGCGGCAAATGGGTGCACATAGCCGCTGTCATCACGGGTCAGACGATAACCGTCTACGTCAACGGCAAAGCGGCGGACACGGCAACGCTTGCCGGCAATCGTGCAACAGGCCCCGGCGCGTTTCAGATCGGACGTACACTCGGTGAAGACGCATATTTTATCGGAACGATTGACGATGTCCGTGTGTACGAAAAAGCGCTGCGTGCGGATGAGATAGCGGTACTTGCCGCCTGGAAATGAACGGCGGTATCAGTCTGAGCATGCGTCATCAAATAGCCGCGGCGGTCCATCATGTTCCGTGTTGATGTACTTGACTGCAGGGAAATAACCGCAGGCCCGTCGCGGGATATGCGCGAACCGGCGAGCATGTATACGCGCATCGATATTGTTGCGGGCGGCGAAGCGCTGTATCTCGACGGTGCGAGCCGCCGTCAGCTTCTTGCCGGCCATCTCTATCTGTTTCCGCCGGAACAGCCGGTGCATATACGGCAATCGGTGCAGCGTCCGTATCATGCGTATTCATTCCGTGCCGCGGTACTGCCATCGCCTCCGGGTACAACGGTATTCAGTATACCGATACCGCGCCGGGGCGCTTTCCACGCGTTAACCACCGTCCTCGCCGAAGCCGCGCGGAAAAGGAACCGCGAACTTGCGGGGCGTCTGCTTGAAAGTACGCTCATCCTCATCAACGGGCAGGCGCGCTTCATACCGGTCCGGGAGGACGCGTTTTCCGATATGCTCAGGTATCTGGTGGCGAATTTTGCGTCGGACCTTTCCGTGCGTACGCTGGCAGACATCGCGGGGCTGCATCCCAATTCATTCATGCGGCGCTTCAAGAAGGAATTCGGCATGCCGGTGAAGCACTATATCGACATGCTCCGGCTGCAGCAGGCGAAAATGCTTCTGCACGCGAACGGTTCCATTCGCGACGCGGCAATGCAGAGCGGATTCTCGAATGTGAAATCATTCACCCGATTCTTTTCCGCACGCGTCCGTGTCTCTCCCGGCGCGTACCGCAGACTGAACCGACCGCCGGTGATAGCCATACCCCGTGTGCCGAAGGTGACCGGCGGATTTGCCGGCGTGCCCTGGGACCGCGGCATATCACTCACGCGCTGGTATCCGGTATTTGAATCCCCTGGTCATACGCCGCTTTCGCTGAGCGGCAGAATGCTTCATGACGGAGTCTCCATATACGTCGCACTCGAGGAACGTGTACCGACGGCGATATTGACCTCATCCGCCACGATATTTCAGGGAGATGCCTGGGAATTATTCTTCAGCAGCGCGCGTTCGCAGCCGTACCGTCAGGTGCAGATAGCCCCGGACGGGCGTTCGGACTGGGTGACGTATACGACGGCGGGAAGAAAACGATGGGATGTGATTAAAACCATCGCTGTCGATACGCGGCCGAACCGATGGCGCATCATGGCTGCGGTTCCGCTCAACGCTATCGCCGACGGCATTGCTTCCGGTTCATCGGTATACGGAAATATCTTCCGTCATTCGCTGAGCGGTCCCCATTATGCGCTGTGTCCCACGTTCAGTTTTTCATTCAACGTGCCGGCGCGGTTCGTGACATTCGTACTGAAAAAATAGCACTGCTACTATCTGCAACTTTTATGCTTCTTTCCCGGTCTTGACGGTAACGCCGCCGGTGTTTATACTGAATGCATCATTGAACGATCGACACAGGAGTGCCGCATGAGACGAGTGTATATCGGATTCATCGTAGCATCATTGCTATTCTCGATCTTGACATCAGCCGAAACGCTGGTGGTGAACCCGTCATTTGAAAAAGGGAACAATGCACCCGACGGCTGGACACTCGACGGCACGGGCGCCTGGACGAACGGCGCGTCGGACGGCGTGCGGGCTGTCGCCGTGAGCGGCAACGGGGAAGACATGAGCGTCTGGAAAACCGGAGCGATTGCCTTCGAACCGCTCACCGCATACCGGCTCAGATTCTCTGCCCGCGTATTGAGCGGCGCCGGCGGCTGTCTGGTCACCGGCCCCGCGTTCTGCAACCGCGACATCACCGGCACAACCGGCGCATGGGAGCATGTGTCGTCGATATTCGTCACCGCCGACACGATTGAGCCGGACAAGGCGTATCTGAAATTCGGGCATTGGCATTGGAACGGCACAGCTGCATTCGACCGCATTTCACTTGAACGCGTTGTACCCATTTACAAAAAGATCAGCGACATAACTCTCGGCGAGGGAGAATCCATTTCCGGCACTGCATACAAATTTCTTGCGCCGCATGACACCGAATCCCGCAACCACTCGCGCCCGCTCACCGCATACCGCGGGTATTTCAATACGCAGCGCTGGGTGCTGGGCGACGGCGGGTATGTGACCTATCGTCATCGCGTAGGCGACCGCATGCAGCGCGAGGCAAAGGTCAGCGCGACGATCAACTGGTACAAGAGCGGTGAGCTTATCGTCGAGGCTGGTATCGATGGCATTTCATGGCGGGAGATAGCGCGGCGAGCTGAAAAAGGCGAAGTAGCCGCGGCAGTGCCGTCCGATCTGTTGCCCGCGAAGGATGTCTGGATAAGGCTCAGAACACAGTCCACGGCGAAAGTGGGCGGCACGGGAGACCCCGGCTCGCTGCAGGTACAGATCTATACGTTTTCGTCTGTACTCGACGGAGTACCGCTTACCGCGAAAGGCATGACGCGCTTTTTCGGCATACGCGCAATGCACCCTGACCTCGGCATTACCATCAATGACGCCGGCGATATGCTGCCCGGCGGTAATAATATACTCACTGCGACGATCGTCAATAAAGGAAAATCGCCGATCACCGTCACTCCGTGCGTTACCGTTACGCAACGGTCAGTCGTTTCCGTCACCAATGCGCCGGCTGCACTGCCGATCGGAGAAACCGTCGTCCGCGCACGATATGCTATTCCGGGAAGCGGACCGGCCGCGCTCACCTTCGCACTCGATGGAAAACCGGCGAGTATTCTTGAAACCGAATTCTATATTCCCGATCTCTACAGTGCATCCTACGGAGAAACACTTACGAACACCGCAAACGGCACGGTAGCGGTCTGGTGGGCCCAGTCCGGGTGGCGAATATCCGAGGAACGTCCGGCTCCCGCCGCGAGAGGAGCGGCACTCGTTATCCGCGCGGCGAAGAATGAGGCCGATGCCGCGCAGATAGTGATTCGTCCGGCAAAAGATCTCCGCGGTCTCACCGCTGTCATGTGCGATCTGAAAGGTGCTAAAGGCGTTATCTCGCCGGAGCATGTTGATATACTCGCCGTACGCTGCGTTCCGGTAGAGATACCCACCGACACCGTCGGCTGCGCCGGCAATTGGCCCGATCCGCTTATGCCGATCACCGCGCCGATGAACATCGCAGCGGGCAGGAATCAGCCGCTCTGGATACGCGTGCGTGTGCCGAAAACGGCTGCGGCGGGGGAATACCGCGGCGTGCTCACGCTCTCGGCACCGGGATTTTCATACAATGCGCCCGTTATCGTCACGGTGTATGACTTTGAATTCCCCGACAAGGTTACCTGTGAATCTGCGTTCGGTCTCGGCGCGAACCGGGCGCTTACGTATCACCGTCTGACAAACGATGCGCAGAAACGCATTGTGTATGAAAAATATCTCAGCAATTTCAGCGCGCATCATATATCGCCGTACGACCCCGCCGCGCTTGACCCGATCAAAGTAACCTGGAAGACCGCGGGCGGTCCGCGCTGGGAAGGCGGATCATTCGACACGAACGAAAAGCACAGCGGCACATCCGCACTCGTGTTGCGCGACGAAAAAAACGATGCCAATGTGAGCGCAAAATATTCCGAAAACATTCCGATACCGGACGGCGGAGTAAAACTGCGGTTCCGGTATAAAACGGACAGACCTGCGCATCAGTTTCTCGTAACGTTCAATCATCTCGATGCGGGCGGCAAATGGATGTCCGGAAAGAACAACGATATCAAAATTGAAGGCAGCGGTGAGTGGCGAATGTTCGAACAGACGATATCGAAATTCCCCGCCGGTGCAGCGGCATTCAAATTCAATCTGATGGCCACGCTCTGGAGCGAGAAAGGCACCAACACCGGCACGGTCTGGTTCGACGACATATCGCTGACAGACGTATCGACAAGAGATCTGCTCGCTCCGGAGGCATCCCGTTGCGAAATGCCGACGAATCATGCCGCGCCAGAACCGGTCATAGACTGGAGTGCGTGGGATGCGGCGATGGAACGCGCGTTCTCCGTGCACAACTTCAGTTCGATGCGTTTCCCGCTGCAGGGTCTCGGCGGCGGCACGTTCTTCTCGAGGAACGAACCTTCCATCGCCGGATTCACCGAAGGTACACCGCAATACGCGGAGGCATTCAAAAAGTATGCGGGCATGGTTGAGCAGCATCTCAAAGAAAAAGGCTGGCTGGACAAAGCGTACATCTACTGGTTCGACGAACCGGACCCGAAGGATTATCCGTTCGTGATGAACGGATTTAACAAAATAAAAGAAAACGCGCCGGGACTTCGTCGTATGCTCACCGAACAGGTCGAAGACGGTCTCATCGGCGGACCGAACCTCTGGTGCCCGGTATCCTCGTCGTACAATCATGAGGCGGCTGAAAAACAGCGGGCTGCCGGCGATCATTTCTGGTGGTATGTCTGCTGTTCTCCCAAAGCGCCGTATGCTACGGAATTCATCGATCACCCGGCAACCGATCTGCGCGTCTGGTTATGGCAGACATGGCAGAACAAAATAGAAGGCGTACTCGTCTGGGAAAGCGTCTACTGGACGAGTGACGCAGCGTACCCCGATCGTACAAAGCCGCAGAACCCGTATCTCGATCCGATGGCATGGGTGAGCGGCTATGACGCGAAACCGGGCGACAAACGCCCCTGGGGCAACGGCGACGGGCGATTCGTCTATCCGCCGGAAGCGTTTTTCAATTCCGACGGCCCGGTCCTCGACGGCCCCGTGGACAGCATACGCTGGGAGATGCTCCGCGACGGCATCGAGGACTACGAATATTTCGTCATGCTCAAACGGCTCATCGCGGAAAAAGGCGCGAAACTGTCCGCGTCCGAACGCATGCGGTATGAACAGCTTCTCGTGGTCCCGGAATCGATCTCAAGATCATTGACCGAATTCACAACGGATCCGGCGCCCATAGAGGCACGGCGGCATGAATTAGCGAAGGCAATAGAAACGCTGTCACGATAATACCACGGGAGTTCATGATGCGACGATCGATTAACATGTTTTTCTTATCTCTTGCACTCGCTGTTGCCGCATCGGGCGCACCGGCACCCGCCGCGGGTCCGCTTACCTCGTTTGAATCAGAAAGCGACAATCCGTTCACGGCAGTCGGCGGCGCGACGGCCATCCGCATGACGGAGAACGCAAGTCAAGGCACGGCATCCCTGAAAGTTGTGTTCCCTGGATCCGACAAACCCACATGGCCCGGACTGCAGCTGCCGGGCGGAGACAATCCCGACTGGTCGCAGCGCAAAGTGCTCCTTGCGGATATTTTCCTTGCAAGCGAAGACCCGGCATCACTTGCCACCCGTCTTGATACCGCCGGGAAAGGCGCGGCATACGGCGCGCAGATAAAACTCAGGCCGGGGTGGAATAAAAGCACGCCCATCGAGGTAACCGTCGGCGGCGACGCGGATATGACACAGGTAAAGACGCTGCTCATCTATGCGTCCAAACCGCAGAAGGATATTGTCTTCTATATTGACAATGTGCGCTGGTCTACCACGGCGCGCGAGTTCAAGCGCATCGTATTTGTGGAGACCGCGCCGAAACCGAAGGCCGATGCCGACGATGAAAAACGCGGCTTCATAGTCCATGCGAAGCATTATCTGTCGCTCGGGTTTGAAAATAGCCGCCCGGTGGAGCGCATAACGGACCTCTCGCTTTTCGCGGCGAAGGGAGAGACGGAACCGCTGGCGGTGAACGTATATGCGCTCCGGAAGCTTGGTGCACTTTCCGTGTCCGTGTCGCAGCTTACCGATGACGCGGGAAATATCATCCCGTCGACGGCATGGACACCGCGTGTCGTGGGATATATGAACAAACGGGTGAACTATCAGTCCGACCGCTATCACGCCGATGCGCCCATCTATCTGGCGCCGCATACTTCGCCCGCAGTACTTGCCGCGGACAGGAACGCGCGCTACTGGCTTACGATACAGGTGCCGCAGAACGCGAAAGCGGGTAAGTACCGCGGCAGTGTGAGCGTTGTTGCCGACGGCAGCCGTCAGATCATCCCGTTATCGGTACGCATACTTCCGTTCGAACTTCCCGAACCCAAAGGCATGCTGTACGGTCAGTATTATCGTCTGCACGGCTCTCCCGCCGATCCGAAAGCCCGCATACACGACGACCTCGCCGACATGCGCGCACACGGGATGACGACACTCGGGCTCTGCATCGGCGTACATGAATCATCATATTCAAACAGCGGCGGCAAATTCACATTCGCGTTCAACGGCAGTACGCCGTTCGAATATGCGCTCGATGCATATCGCGACATCGGTTTTCCCGAACCGGTGATACTCCTCAATGATTCGGGACAGCACGCGGCGGGGAAAACAGCCGGATATAAAGCTCCCGGATATGACGATGCATACGTTGCATTCCATAAAGGATTGGCCGCAGCGGCGAAAGAAAAGAAATGGCCGGTGATATACATTCAGCCGGTGGACGAACCGGCGTGGAACCCGGGCGACGCGAAAGAACGCAACGTCTATCACCTGCGGCTGTTAAAGACGGCAGGCATTCCCACCGAACAGGACGGACCCGGCGACGCGTACTTTCACGGCGAGTCCGGAAAACTTTCCGACATCTGGAATTACAACGGCGTCATCGGCAAGCCCGACGAGGTGGCCAAAGCACTCGGCGAAGGAAAGATCGTCTGCGTGTATAACTTTGACGTGGAAGGATATCTCGGCGAGACCGACCGCTGGGCATGCGGACTCTTTACCTGGCGGCATGGACTGCACGGCGCGTATAACTGGGAATACCGCGGCGGCAACGGGAGCATCTACGACGACCTCGATTCGCAGCTTGGCGACTGGGTGCATAATTATCTGCCCACGGCGACGCATCCCGGCGGACCGTCCATAGGCTGGGAAGCGACGCGCGAAGGCGTTGACGACCGGAAATACATCGCACTCTGTGAATCGACGATAGTCCGGGCGAAGAACGCAGGCGGCGCTGCCGCGGCAACGGCTGAAGCCGCATCGAAAGCGCTTGCCGATCTGAAAAAATGGCTCGATGATGATCCGCGTGCGGAACGTAATCGCAATGAGTGGACAACGGCGCTTTCGGCGGCTGAAGCGCGGAACTATCTGCCGCCCGATACCGAGACGAACGCGTACCGCTACGTCAGCGGCGATTACAAATTCCCGAACAGCGTTGCCTACGGTGATTACGACGCCATACGACGGATGGTCGCCGGACACATCATCGCCATGCTCGCGGCCATGGGCGAAGCGGATGCTGTCGGCATAACCTCGTCATTCACGCCGGCACTTGAAAAAAAGGTAAAGAAGGAAAAGTCACTCGGCACGCGGCCGTTCGCGAAAGTGATGAAAGCACCGGGTGTTCCGGTCATCGACGGAAATATCGAGGGTGACGATGCGTGGCGCAGCATACGGCCGGTTTCACTTACGCTGAGTGACGGCGGCGGAAAACCTGCCATGCCGACGAAAGCATATATCATGCTCGGTGACGGCATGATATACATCGGGTTTGTCTGCGACGAGGAGGCGATCACGCAGCTCACGGCGAATGTGCGCGACCCGAAAGGCCCGGTGTGGGATGACGACTGCGTGGAAGTGTTCATCGACCCCACGGGTGCACAGAAGGAATTACGGCAGGTCATCGTCAATACGCTATCCACAGTCTGGACGGGAAGTTCTTCCGGCTCATGGAACGCCGCGGTGAAAGCGAAAGCACTCGTCGACCGCGAAAAAAAGCAATGGACGGCGGAGATCGCTATTCCCGCGGCGGGCATGACACTCACGCCGCGTTTCGGCATCAATTTCTGCCGTGAACGGCGCCCGGTCGATTCGTTCGAACTGTCGTCATGGTCGCCCACCGGTCAGTCGTTTAAACGTCCCGAACGTTTCGGCATCGCCGTGATCGAAGGCGATATACCGCTTGCATCGTTCGAATCGGATGCTGATAATCCCTTCACGGCTTCGGGCGGGGCGGAACTTATGCGCGCGAACGAACATGCCAGTGACGGTACGTCCGCATTGAAGGTCACGATATCCGGGAACAGCAAGGATACCTGGCAGGGCGCGTTGATGACGGTACCCGCGGATATGAGCGACTGGTCCGCCAGGAGCAGCATCATGATGGATGTGTTCCTCTCGGGTGACGAGATACCGCTCATGTTCAAGCTGGAAGCGGACAAGGGCGTGTGGCTGCCGTCGGTGACGCTCAAACCGGGCATGAACACCAACGTCATCGCGGATCTTACGAAACCCAACATTCCGGTCGACATCACGAAGGTGAGGTCATTCTTTATCTATATCAGTAAACCGCGGAAAGACTGCACGCTTCATATCGATAATGTCAGAGTGTCGGTGAAATGAAATCCGGATATGGCAACGCGCATGATTCTGCTGTATACTGAATAAAACTGTTTCTGGAGGAAAAATATATGGTACGTTATCTTATCGGTGTTCTCGCTGCGGCGGCAGCGCTTTCGGCGCAGAGCTTTTCGTTCAGCGATGATTTTTCAAAATATACCGAAGGCGCAGACGCCGCTGGGAAATGGGTTGCTGCTGCGAATTGGAAAGTGATCGGCGGCAGGATGATCGGCGATTCACCGTCCGATCGTGTGCCGCTTATCGTCAAGGGCGCACCGTCCGGCGTGGAGATGAAGATTGAGGCGACCATAATGCCGAAGGAGCCGCTCTCGGACGGATGGATGGCGTTCGGCATCATCATCTATGAGAATGCAACGAATTTCTGGCAGTTTGCGCTTATCGGTCCTGATAAGGAATACAAGTCCAAGCTCAAGAATTTTTTCGAGATCAAACAGATGTACGGAAGCTGGGGCTATACGAACAACATCGTTCCCGATACAAAAGATGAGATAAACGGATTCGCAAATCCATGGTCGTACGGCACCGCATATACGCTTCGCATGGAGCTCACAGAAAAAGGCATTGTCGGTACGGCGAGAACGGCCGATGGAACGGTGATATGCCGGTCGGCATACACGTTTAAGAACCGCAACGGCGCCGTCAGCGGCAAACCGGGGCTTACCACGGCCGGCATCAAAGGCGAATGCGCCATGTTCCGCGTCAAGATCGTGAAATAGGGAAACGATGCGTACTACAGCCGTCCGGTCACTGCTCGTACTGCTCGTTTCGGGACTGCTTGCCGGTGCATCATACAGCGACTGGAAGGAGATCCCCTACGGCGAGACAGCCCCGGAGCCGACACCGACGGCGGCTGAGACGGAACGCGGATTCATCCTGTTCTCGCGGCCAATCACCGAACCGGTGTATCCGAACACGCGGCCGCTATCATTTGAACGCATCACATCGCTTGAAGCTTTTGCCGCAGCGGGTGAATTCGAACCGTTCGTGTTTACCGTCTATCCGCTCAAAGACATCGCCGGTATGGCGGTCTCAGTGTCGCCGCTTATGTCGGGTGCGGTGCCGATTCCCGCGTCGAATATCGAGGTACGATATGCACGGCATACCGCGGTGCGATTTCCTTTGTACACATCGAAAGGTACGTTCAGACGGATGCCGGAGCTTCTGGAAAAATCGGAGACGCACTCGTTTCCCGCCGGGGAATGCCGCCAGTTCTGGCTTACCGTCCGCGTTCCTGAGACTGCAAAGCCAGGCATCTATAAAGGTACGGTGTCAGCAGCGCTTGGCGGAATAGTTACGGAGATACCGGTATCGCTTCGCGTCGTGGCGTTCACGCTTTCCCGCGATCCGTCGAAACAGTACACCGCGTATCATTACGACATCTATCAGCGGCACAAAAACACGATCGCGTCGCTCGATCCCGCGCTCACCAACGCCGGGGGTCTTGCCCGTATCGCCGCGAACGAATACAACACCATGCGCGACTACGGCTTCACCATGGCGCCGACGATCTATCTCGGTTATGCATCATCGAATAATTCGTTCTATGTCCGCGTCAGTGAAGGCGCGGAAGCGATGCGTACTGCGGGACTCCTCAACGCGCCGTATCTTCTTGCGGTGATGCCCATCGGAGGGCTCTACCAGAAATACACCGGCTCGTGGACGCCGCCGCATGCATTGGTTACCAACACCATGCCCGACGAGTTCTACCGCGACATCACCGCAGTGACGAAGCGCTTTGAAGCCGAGCGTGCTGCGAATAAATGGCCGCCGTTCTACTACAATCCGCTTGACGAGGTGGATGCCGCCGCACGCGAGTTCGGCGTGCGCGTGCATGAAGCGGTGAAAGCCGCCGGTGTGAAGGTCTACACGACGAAAGACCCGAAGGCTCCCGATGCATCGTATTACCGGAACTGCATCGACCTCTGGTGTTCACAGCCGTTCTCGGTTTCGTATGAAGAAGCGTCACGGTCATCGGCAGTGAAGTACTGGTCGTATCCCAATCACAACTCGGGCGAGATCAAATCGCGCGAGGTGATGATGAAGGGCGGACGCATGACCTACGGCTACGGCTTCTGGAGAAGCGGCTATGAAGGTCTTGTGCCGTGGATGTGGCGCTGGGATGTGGATGACCCTGCGGATTATCTCGACGGGCGCGCGGCCGACACGGGTTTTAAACTCACGCGCAGCGGCGAACTGAATCCGGCCGTTTACTGGGAATGCTTCCGCGAAGGCGTCGACGACGCCCGGTATATCTATACGCTCGAAGAAGCGCTTGTGCAGCGTGAGAAGAACAGCGACACTGCCTGCCGGGCTCTCGTTACCGAAGGGAAAAAATTCATCGGCGACCTCTGGCACGGCATCAAAGCAGAGGATAAATATCTCGCCGACGGCATGTGGCCGTCCGAGGATTTCAACGGTCTACGCTGGAACATGGTGCGACTCATCGGAAAACTTATGCAATTCCCCGCGGACACCTCGGTTAAAGCTCCATCGGTGCTCGTGACGGACACGGCGCCGCGTGCGGGCCTGAAAAAACCGTCGGTGTTCGACGAAGCACAGCGCACAGGCAATCTTGAGATGCTTCCGCTCGGCATCGACGATTTCTCCGCATGGACGAACAGCACGAAAGAAGGCGTACTGGAAACGGTGACGGACACAATGCACGGCGGTTCATCAGCGCTGCGCTGGACGGTGACCATTGACCATCAGAATGACGGCGGCGAGGGGGGCAAATATCACGTGGGCTGGCCGCGTATGCGCGTACCGCTTGAAACACCGGTTGACCTCGCAGCATATGATTATGTTTCCCTCTGGCTCATGATAGATTCCGACCGCGACGAGGTGGCCGACGACACGACGCCGTTTACCATGGACATCTATACCTCCGCGGGAAAATTCGCGAGGCGTATTGTGAATGAAGCCGAACAGCGGAGGTGGATGCATATACTCGTGCCGTCGGTGGAACTAGCGTCGATCGCCGGCGGCGCGGCGAATCTTACTGGACTGAAAGCACTGCAGTTCTGGATCGGAGAGTCGGCATATAAGCACGGCACCAAACTGAAGTTCTATCTCGATGACATTGCACTCGTCAGATTCAGAAATCCGGTCATAGAATCAGTCAGCGTTCCCGCGATCTGTACGCTGCCGGCGGTATATGTACCCGCATCGTTCGTCATGCTCGGCGGCAATGCGGTTGAACGCGGCCGCTATTCCGTGCGGGCGTCACTGCTGCAGGATAACCGTGTTTTGTCGTTCATTGAACAGGACCTTATCGACTTCAAGCGTATCGGCATTCCCGCGGATCGGATACGAGTGCCGGGGCAATATGACGTTACGGTGGAGCTGCGCGGGGGTGATCAGGTGCGGTCATCGGTGACAACGCAGTTCACGGCAGTTGAGGGGCCGTTCTTCGGAGTAAAATAAAGATGTCGTCGCTGTCGTATTATACGTATGTAATTGCCTCTCCCGGGAGAACATGCTCAGTGCTTGCTACGCATCCGTCGTCATAGAAGATATTGAAAAAATACGTCGTTGCACCATGGGGAAGCGCCGCAGACACACGGCAGCCAGCATTGATCTCAGCCGGGACGGTATTCCAAAAACGATCTGTCCAATGACCCTCCGCACGGGTGAAGTTCAATTCAGCCTTCTGCACCGGACGTGCTGAAACATATTCTGCCCACGCTGCTGCAGTGGAATTTCCCTGTTGTGTAAACACGGGAAGCGGCGCAGTCTTTCTGCATATCATATCAGCGATTGCGTGTATCTCCGGCGGTTTCTCACCGGCACCGCCGTGGCCATGCGGCATGCGTACGCGTATCGCGAGATGACGCTCGCTGTTTGCCGCACGATATGACCGCCGCATCGAGTCCATCGGGAATGCGAAATCGTTCGTTCCGTTCACCCAGAGCATGGGCATCTTCGCGGCGGGAAGATAATGCGACGGATCCCAGAGCGAACACCAGCGATGAAGCCTTGGACGTTCCTTGTCGTTTCTGAGCTGCACGCCCAGTCCCGAGCAGTCGTTGTCGAGGAATCCGCAGCCGTACACCGGTGCGGCAAAGGCGAAACGGTCGTCGACTCCCGCGGCCAGGCAGGTGAGGTAGCCGCCCCATGAAACACCGGTGATGCCGATGCGTGCGGGATCGACTTCCGGGAATGACCGCAGCAGTGAATGACCGAGTACCACCGCGCTGACCGCATGATACGGCCATTGTTCCTCCGGCGGCAATTCGGGAAAACACGATACCGCGTCCAGTCCCCATCCGCGCGGTCCGGAATGAGCGTGCCTCGGCCAGGGATTTCTTGAATACGGCGTCTCATGCCAGGCGGGAACGCCGCCGCAGGTATCCATCGCAAGCGCAGCATACCCGCGCGAATTCCACAGGCGCACCCAGTCCGCAAATGCGGTGCCGCCGCCGCCGTGAACGAGCACCATGGCGGGAAGTTTTTGTCCGGGTTCACTCGGCGGGATCCCGTACCAGGCGAAGACGCGTGTCGGCCTGTCGTTCCAAGCCGGACCTTCATAAAAAATCGGTTTAACGCCGTCAGCGATAAAACCCCCGGCGGGAAATGTGTCCGGTGTCTGATAGAGGATGTCGCGCGGAAAAATATTCATGCATGCCTCCGTAGGAAAATACGTACTGAATCAACGCATGATGAGCCGGAGCAGCCGCAGCACCGTGTTCTTATAGGGAGGGTAGCGCAGCGGAATATCAATAAGCGGTGTTGTTTTCAGTATGCCGGTCACATGCGTGAACGTATCAAATCCGAATTTGCCGTGATAGGCGCCCATACCGCTCGCGCCGACACCGCCGAACGGGAGATGCGGGTTCGCCAGGTGTACCATTGTATCGTTGATGCATCCGCCGCCGAACGAGACACTGCCGAGTACGCGGCGTTCCATCGCGGTACTTCCGGTGAACAGATACAGCGCAAGCGGTTTCTCGCGATTGCGCACAAAATCGATCGTTTCCTGAATATCATCGAACGGGATAATCGGCAGAACAGGGCCGAATATTTCCTCCCGCATCACCGGCGCATCAACGGGCACGTCGACAAGAACGGTCGGTTCGATGTACCGAGTGCTGTCGTCGCATTTTCCGCCGATGACGATAGTGCCCTGCGACAGATATTTTTTGAGGCGGCCGTATTGTTCATCGTTCACGATGCGGCAGAGATCCTTGCTCGCCTCGGGATGTTCGCCGTAAAACCGCAAGATCTCGTGCTTCATCGCTTCGATGAGCGGCGGTATGAGCGGACGGTGGACGAGGCAGTAGTCCGGCGCAACGCACGATTGTCCGGCGTTCAGGAGTTTCCCCCAGATGATTCTCCGGGCGGAGACGGCGACTGCCGCATCCGGAGCGACGATACAGGGACTTTTACCGCCGAGTTCAAGCGTGATAGGAGTAAGATACTTCGCCGCGGCCTGCATCGCAATGCGCCCGATAACGGTACCGCCGGTGACGAAGATATAATCGTAGCGTTCCCGCAGCAGCGCTTCATTTACGTCGCGATGGCCTTCGAACACGGCTACATACGTCCGGTCGAATGCGCTTTCGATGATGCGTCTGATGACAGCCGACACATGCGGAGTCGCGGGCGCAGTCTTCAGCATCACGCAGTTGCCAGCGGCAATGGCACCCACCAGCGGACCGAAGAGGAGCATGAACGGATAATTCCACGGCGCGATGATGAGCGCAACACCGTACGGCTCTTTACGGAGAAATGACCGCGAGGGAAAATTGACAAGCGGCGTTGGTACGCGTTCCGTCCGCGCCCACGTACGCAGATGTCTGATTGCAAAACTGATCTCATCCAGTACTATTCCCGTCTCAGTGGCAAAGACATCGAACGGGCATTTGTGGAGGTCTGCGGCAAATGCGGCTTCCAGATCTCGCTCATGCCGTTTAATCGATGAACAGAGTTTTTTGAGCGCATCCCTGCGGAATGATACCGGTTTCGTAGTGCCGGCATCAAAGAACGTGCGTTGCGCCGTCAGTATTGAGGGAATATTCATATCGTTCGTCCTTGTCGAAAGGATAATATCATGTGCTATCCGTATTGCAAACCAGAGAATGGTTTCAATATAAATTTAAAATAGACACTTGATATATATTTTATCTGATATATTATTTATCTCACATTTAGGTCGGTGACATCTCAGACTGATTATTACAACTAGCTATTATGCGCTGATAGTGAGATATCAAGGATCGTTTTTTGAAGGGTTGTAAGCGCGTTTCGTTTTTAAGGGAACAGTACTT
Organism: Spirochaetota bacterium; assembly: GCA_016214035.1. GTDB lineage: Bacteria > Spirochaetota > Brachyspiria > Brachyspirales > JACRPF01 > JACRPF01. The sequence goes on from JACRPF010000022.1 coordinate 198,709, forward strand.
GTAATTCCAGTGTACCGGAAAACCCCAGCGGTGCCCTTCGTTTTTTATTTTGATATTATCCGTTTATCCGGATGATATAAATATTTTCAAGGAGTGTTCTCATGAAGAACAGACTGTTTATTTCTTTCATGCTGGCATCTGTCACTGCGCTGATCGCGCTGACCGGCTGCGGCAAGAATCCGCTTACGCAGGACAGCGCCACTGCCGGTATCGAAGTGACGCTACCGGGTGCGGCCCAGGCGCAGACGATCACGGTCGAGTCCGCCCTGATCGCAAGCGGCGAGGCTACCATCGTAAATACCGCTACCGGGGAATCGCTGACCAAAAGCGCCCCTGCAGGCAGCACGATCCGTTTCAATAAATTGCTTCCGGGCAATTATACGGTTACGGTAAAGATGCTGGATGCGGCAGGCAATGTACTGTTTGAAGGGACATCACCGGCAGCGGTTGCCGAAGGCGTCACCATACCGGTAAAAGTCGCTGTCAAATCGAAAGGCGGCACGATCGGTATCAGTGTTACGGTACAGGAAATGATAATGTGGAATACGCTTGACAACGCGTTCGCCGTTGCAAACAGCGAGATCGGACCGAACGGCATCATCACCGGCAACATCCAGTTCGAGAGCGCGGTATACGGCGGCGGTGCGGTACGGAAAGATACCGCTGGTGCTGTTCTGTTCCCGGGCAGCATTATCGACACGGTCAAAGACAGAGGAACGTTCGAAGCATGGATAGTACCGAAGATCTCTACCCTGGCGCCGTTCAGCTACGGTGCCATCGGCATATTTAACGGGAATTACGGATGGGATAATGACATCATGCTCACCTGGGGTGACTCCGATGCTACGGGCGGTCTGACAGCGTACTTCTATTTTTCCGGTGAAGGCCAACCCGCATCACTGCGCGTGAAGGAAGAGACTCCGTTCGTAGCGACCATCGGACAGGCGTATCATATCGCCATGGTCTGGGACCGGAGCGGAATCGACGGTAGCACGGATACCGTACGCGTTCTGCGTGACGGTGTCATCATTGCGTCGAGTACGCAGCAATGGGCAACCGGAGCACGCACACTTCCGAACAACAGCGTCGCCATCGGCGGCTGCGGTCCGGACGGCAACAATTATGACAAGGTTATCGTGGACAACGTGAAGATATATAACTACGCGAAGTCAGATTTTTCAAACCGCTTTCAGGAATAATTCACGGTATCGATGCGGGGCGCCGGGGAGAAGACTCTCCGGCGCTCTTTTTTTTTTGGAAAACAGGATTATACTGCTCCTTGTATGACAATTTCCAAACCCGTGCACACACTTGCAGCCGCGTTTTTAATTGCCGCCGGGATATCCTGCAGCCGTTCACCGGCGTACGAACTCGGGTTGTATCATTGGCGCACAACGGTGGAGTATGATACACAGGACAGGGCTTTTTTCCGGTCACACAATATTACCCGTATGTATGTCAGGTTTTTCGATGTAACGTATAATCGACAACGGGGCGAAACGGTGCCGACTGCTCCGGCACATATCAGGCGTCCCTATGACCCCGGCTGTGAAACGGTACCGGTTGTGTTTATCACGCAGGACGCGATCAGTCATTGTACGACGAATAATGTAGATGCGCTTGCGGGAAAAATAATATCGCGCATCCGTCTCATGGCAGATGAGATCGGTATTGCCTCGTCCGTGAATGAGCTTCAGCTTGACTGCGACTGGACGCGCGGCACAAAAGACTCATATTTTGCGCTCATCAGCGCCATACAACGGCATACAGCCCGCGTGTTCCCCGGCACAGCCGTATCATCCACCATACGGCTGCATCAGATTAAATATGCGGAGTCGCTCGGTATCCCGCCCGCGGACTCGGGCATGCTCATGATCTATAATGTACGTTCTCCGCACGATTTTGCCGCGTCGAATGCCATTTACAATCAGCCCGATGCGATGCGCTATCTCATGTATCTTCCCGATTATCCGCTCCGTCTTGATTATGCGCTTCCGCTTTATTCGCAGGGACGGCAGTTCAACGCTCATACGAATTTCATCCGCCTTATCAACGGCCTTACTGACGACGATATCGATACGAATCAGTTCACACGTATCGGCGCTCACCGCTATGCAGCTTCGACTGATTCATATATCGACAGCCGGCGTGTCATGCGGGGTGATTTCATCATCATCGATGATACCGATTTGGCCGCAGTACGCCGCATTATTCCCCTCATTACTCGGTACGGCAGGAACGCCCGTGACGGCGTTGCGAAAACACATGTCGTGCTGTATCATTATGAACCATCCATCCGTGAGAGGTTCTCGCATGAAAAACTTTTCGGCAGCGATTCTTTCCGTCATCGTTAGTTTTTGTGCAGCGGCACTGTTTCCATGCGCATGGTCCGATGACGGCCCCGGCCCGCAGGGTTTACAATCGTTCTTCGACCAGTCGGTGGTGGGCGATCCGCTGTTCAAGGATTTCTATCCGGATTCGATAAACGGAATTGCATATATGAAAGAGCCGCCGCGTGTCGCCGAAGACGCCATGCTCGCCGAATGGCAGGCGTATTTCAAGAGCGCGTACAAGGCGACGCTCACGCGCGACCAGGTGAAGGATACGCTTACAAACTATGCCGCATTTTCGCGGTATGTGCAGAAAGACGATGCCTCGTTCAGGAATTATCTCGCCTACATGAGCGAGGTCAATCCGGTGCTCGGCGCATACGAAGCGAAGCGCATGGAATCCTGGCAGCCGATCACCAAAGAGCAGAAGGATTCCTTTGTCGCATCGTTTGACGGCTACTACCGCAAAGCGTCCGCGGCGATGGCGAATGAAAAAAGCGCGTTTCTCGCGCTGCGCTACGGATTTCAATCGGTGCGCTTCGCCGTGCTTGCCGAGAAATATGATGATGCGATTACTGCATATGATACAGCGGTGGCAAAACAGCGCGGTTCGGCGCTCATCGGTTACCAGGCGCTCGGCTACAAAGCGCGGGCACTCTACAAGAAAGGCGACCGCACCGGAGCGCTCGCATATTATCTGGAGATATTCGACCAGTGTCCGCCGCTCATCGCGCAGGCACTGCAGTCGATGTATCTTACTTCGACCAAAAAAGAATTCGACGAGTACCGTTCCGCGCAGAAGAGCGACCATAAAAAAACGACGGCATCATTCGTCTGGGCGCTCCTTCAGAAACGTGATTACTCCCGCGAGACGCTTGAAGCCGTACTCGCAACGGGTCCCGCGCAGACAAAGCCCGAGATCATCCTCGTAAGGATGATACAGCTCATCGAACAGGAGCAGTGGAACGAAGACCGTCAGCGGTTCACCGCAAACGGCGGCAGCGTAAACAAGTATGACGATCTTATTGCACTGTGTGAACGGGCCGCCGCGACAAAAGGCATACGGCAGCCCGCGCTCTGGCAGGCGGGAGGTGCATACCTGTCACTCCTCGCGGGAAAGACCGCGAACGCCGAAAAGCTTCTCGCGCAGGCGGCGTCAGGAAAGCTGTCACCGGCGATGAAAGACCAGCTTCACATGCTTGGAACACTTCTGGAACTTCAGAAGAACCGCACCGCCTTCACCGCATCAACCGAATCCCGTTTTACCGGCGACCTGATCTGGGCGGGAAGGATGAAGGGAACGTCGAATCCGCTCATCCATGACGCCGTGGTCACACTCGCCGCGCAGCGCTTTCTTGCGGCGAAAAACATACCGCGGGCGATACTCGCATTCTCGGCGGTCGGCGATAATGCGTCGGTCTATCTGGTCGACGGTGTCGCCACGGACAAGGATCTTGAAACGCTCGAGAATATGCTGACGGTAAAACCGGCTGCGGGAACGCTTGATGCACTGCATCTGGCCGAAAGCAAAATCACGAAAGACGAGATAATCTGCGTACGCGGGATGAAGGCGCTCAGGCGCGAAAATTTTGCCGGCGCGCTGAAACACTTTGAACGGCTGTCGACGCAATTCGCGAAAAGCAACACGATTGCCGTTTCACTCGATTCCCCGCCGGTAAAAAATAATGCGTCGCATCGTCCGTCCTCCGATAAATACCGTGCCGCCTGCAAGACCTATGATCTATCGCTTGCCGACGGCGCGCGTCTTTTCATGGATATTACGGAAGCATCGTCAGGCACGCTGAAGCAGCGTCGTGTTCCCGGAGTCGCGTTTTCCGGTGATGCGGCACTCGCGCTCGGCAATCTGTGGTATTCTCTGTTTCTCACCACCGACCACGGCACGTACGCCTCGCATGCGTCGCAGCCGCAAATTGACCGGAGACATTATCCGTATCATATGGACAATGAACATGCTCTGTTCCCGTTCGGTATAATCGGAATCACCGAATCGATGAAGCATTCATACGATACGTTTCTCGCTGAAACGGACAATTTCATCAAGGCGGAGCACTGGTATGTGAAAGCCATGAGTGCAAAGGATAAGGAAACGGCTGCGCGGGCCTGTCTCAACATCGCCATCACCCGCGGTGTGTATCTCTCATATGACGACGGCAAAGATTCCTGGAAGAAAAAAGAAACGGAATATGTCGCGACGTTCAATAAAAAATTCAAAGATACAGTATTTTATAAAGAAGTGATCGACGAGTGTCCGCTGCTGCGATTATATCAATAATCGGACGGGTGAATGTTTTCAGCCGGGCGGTCAGTACTCGTCCAGATGGTTCCACTCGGCGTTTTCGATCCACTGTGCCGGCCGCGTTATCAATTCTATGATGGCGCCCACGAACAGTGCGTGTTTTTTCTCTTCGTCAACGATTGAAATTATCTCCGCCCGCTTGCTGCCGTCTTTTTCTTTTTCTGCCGCCGCCCGATAAAATACGACAGCCGCTTCCTCCGCCGCAAGCGCCTGACGGAATGCCGTTTCCTGCTGTTTCGATACCGATAATGACGGATCGTTTTTTTTCATGCCGCGGAATATCTTTTTAACATCGTCCGGCTTGAGCACCGCAACAGGCGGTATTTTTACACGTTTTTCCATCGCGTCGAATACGTCGTAGTGATTCTGCTCGAATTTTGCGAGCATCGTGAATATCGATTTCAATCCGGGATTCGCGGAAAGATCCGCGAGACTTTCATACACCTTCCGGCTTTCGACTTCCATGTTTTTCGCCTGTTCATATACTGTCATGATGTTTCCCCCATGAAATTGCAGTCACTATAATAGTACTATCGCGCAGGCAAATGTCAACCATTGTTGCCCGACAGAATTAGAAATCATTTTTGCAGGATTGGCAATCCCCGGCGCTCATCACAGAGGTATTATCAAGCATCATGTATGAGGAGCCGTTATGAAACTTACACGATATTCAAAAAATCCGGTCATATCGCCGAACCCAAACAACGACTGGGAATCGCTTGTCACCACGAACCCCGCCGCGTGGTATAACCAGGATACACGCGAAGTGATAATGCTCTACCGTGCCGCGGGAAATGACGCCGAGCACCGGATACACCTTGGTCTTGCGACAAGCAACGACGGTTATACGTTCACCCGCATGTCGGACAAACCCGTCGTCTCGCCGAGCAGCGACGGCTTTGATGCCGGTTGTCTCGAAGACCCGCGCATCGTAAAAATAGGCGACTGGTATTATATAACCTACGCGACACGCGCGTTCCCGCCGGGGCAATACTGGGTGAAGGACGGTTCGTCAAAATATAAACGGCCCGTCTGTCCTTCAGAATTCCCTATGGCGCTCCGTGAGAATTTCACGGCAACCGGGCTTATGCTCACCAGAGATTTCAAATCGTTCATACGCGCCGGACGTCTGACCGACCCGCTTCTCGACGATCGTGACGTGATCATATTCCCCGAGAAGGTGAACGGCAAGTTCATCACGCTGCACCGGCCGATGCAGTGGAAAGGTGCTGCGTACGGCACCGAACACCCGGCGATGTGGATAGCGGAGAGCGACGATCTGCTCGAGCCGAAGCGGATGAAACTTTTTGCAACAGGTGTAGCGGGCTGGGAGAAAAAGATCGGCGGGTCAACGCCTCCGATAAAAACAAAGGACGGCTGGCTGCTCCTGTATCATGCCGTAGGCGACGATAAAAAATACCGCATCGGCGCCATGCTGCTCGATCTTGCGGACCCGTCGCGAATCATCGCGCGTACCAAAGACTGGATCTATCAGCCCGAAGCGGATTATGAAACGAAAGGCATTTACAACGGCGTCGTGTTCCCGTGCGGGAATGTGGTCATCGACGGCACGCTGTTCGTCTATTACGGCGGCGCGGATATTTACGGCTGCGTTGCCACCGCGGATCTTGACGATCTGGTGGCGTTCGTGAAGTCAACGCCGGTATGAACGCGATCGAATCTATTTCTGCGTTGCAATAGTCTCGATATACGTCGTGAGATAGCGCCCGGCGACATCGATGATGTCAGCTTTGCGTACCGCATCGTAATGTTCTTTCATGAGGTACAGGTCCTGCGGATCGATATCGCAGAGCATGCGGTGAGCGAGCTCGGAGGCCTCAAACGACGGGTTCTGCAGTTTCGTATCGAACTCGGTCTTCGAGACGTTTTTGGCTCTGAGGAATTCATAGTCGCTCGTCACGTTCTCGTTAAACAGGCGTGTGATCTCGTCGCGCATGAGCTTTGCGGCGAATTCCGTCCGCCGTTCCTTTGTGCGCGTGGCCGCGTAACAGACGATGGCGCCGCTCTGATACTTCGGACTCTGGTAACAGCCCACGGCATACGCGAGCGAGTACTGTCCGCGTATCGTCGCATACAGACGTCCGCCCATACCGTCGAGTATATTGCACATCACCTCGGCGGCATACGCGTCCTCGGTGAATACGGTTGGCCCCCGGAATCCGATGGTGACAACGCTCTGCTCAAAGCCGCTCATCTCGTCGGTGTATGAGCGGCTCACCGGCACGGGTGCCGTGGCCGCATCGGCCGAAGCGCCTGCACGTTTCGGCAGCACCTTGAACATGTTCGCCAGCACCGCGAGTGTCTCGGGTGGCATATCCCCAACCGCAGCAACAACGATGTTTGAACCCACGGCGAACTGTTTATGGAGCGCCGTGAGCGTTCTGCTGTCGATACGCGCGATGGTGTTCGTCGTGCCGTACACCGAGCGCGCATAGGGATGCTGCTCGTAGAAATGCGATTTAAACCGCATGCTTCCCTGAAAGAACGCATCCTTTTCCTTTTGTTTCACCAGAGATTCCGTGTCCTGGCGTACGAGGGCAACCTCGCCTTTATCTATTCGCGGCTGTGCGATTACCGACGCGAGTATCTTCGCCGCTTCGCGCCAGTCATTGTTGAGCACCTGCATTCTGAACGCCGTGTAATAATTGCCGCTTTCGGCGCTGAGACTGCCGCCCCGGTCGTTAATCATTGCGTACAGTTTTTCCTTAGAATATGCCTTTGTGCCGCGTACCATGGTGTTCACCAGCATGTGGAACGCGCCGTTGTTCGTCTCGTTCTCATACAGGAGACCGCCCTTCATGAGCACGACGAATCCGGCGGTCGCAGTCTTCTTGTTACGTACGACGATGCGTACCCCGTTGTCGAGCGTACGCGTCACCGCGTTCTCTTTATCGGCGGCGGTTTTTGCCGTTTTTGCCTCGGCTTTCTTCATTGATTCCGGCATGAGCGCAACGGAGGTGACGCTGCCGAAGCGCAGATATTTTTTCGCGACACGCTTGATGTCATCGCCGCTTACGCGTGAAATGCCTTTGAGATACGGTATATCGAACAGGTGATCGTCCGCCCAGATGAAATTCCCGCCGAGTGATCCGGCTATGGAATCGACCGTTTCATGGCCCGTGGTAAAATCGACGACGGCCTTCGTCTTTGCACGTTCAATCTCCTCGCGGGCAATAACGCCGTTCTGTACGGCATCGACAATCTCGCGGATGCTGTTCTCGAAATCTGCAGGCGTTTTCCCCGGCATCAGTTCACCGTAGAACGTGAACGCGCCCCGATCACGCGGCGTCCATGACGATGCATTTGCCCGGTAGGCGATCTTTCCCGATTCAACGAGCGTACGCTTTAAAAGGCCCACATTCTCTTCGGAGATAATAGAGGCGAGCAGATCGAGCGCAAACATGTCGCTGTCGCGTATGCCGACGGTCTGAAACGCGAGTTCCACCATCGGCATTTTCACCTTGTCGGAATATTCAGCAACCGCGCGCCGTGTCGTATGCTCGGGTTCGGCGGGGATATACACATCCTTAAGGGCCCGCCGCTCCATGGCGCCGAACGTTTTTGCGACGGCATCGCGCAGTTCATCGCGGCTCGCATCGCCGACAACAACGACAACCATATTGTTGGGTACATACCGGTTCGAATAATATGACAGTATGTCCTCACGCGAGAGCCGGTCGTACACTTCGCGGTAACCGATGACCGGATAGCGGTACGGATGTTCGATGAAGAACGAGCGCATGGTGAGCCGGTTGAAATACCGGTGCGGATCGTCGTCACCCATGGCCATTTCTTTATGAATAGTGTTCTGCTCGTTCGCCACCGGTATCGGCGGGAACACGGAGTTCGCCATGAGATCGCTGAGGAGTTCTATGCCCAGCCGGTAATAGTCGCGCCCGACGGTGAACAGATAGCAGGTATGATCGAGCGTGGTGTAGGCGTTGAAATTGCCGCCGCCCATCATCTCCACTTCCGAAGCGATGCGCTGCGCGTTGGGACGTTTTAGCGTCCCGAGAAACATGGCATGTTCGAAAAAGTGAGAAAGCCCGGACCCGAGGTTCGCCTCCTCATGTATGGAGCCGGTGCGTACGTAGCAGCGTACGGCAACAAGCGGAGCCCGGCGGTCCTCTTTGATGATGACCGTAAGGCCGTTCGCAAGCGTCTCGCAGACGGCGCCGTCATAGATGCGCTCATAGGCGACTTTCTCATAATATGGTTTGCCGCAGGATATTATCGCGACAAGAGAACAGAGCAATGCGGTGTATTTCATGAACATATCATCCTCGATACGGTTGAATGGTATAGATAGTATAATAAACAAATGATTATATCAACTGAATTTGGCGGTTGCACGTAATCTCGCGCTATGTTATAATCCCCCGCGCGACAAAAAATCGCGTACTAACAGTATTGTCTGGGAATTATGGCCGACGAAACAACACCGATGATGCGTCAATATCGCGAGATCAAGGATAAATATCCCGACTCGCTGCTGTTTTACCGCATGGGTGACTTCTACGAACTTTTTTTCGAGGATGCTGTCGAGACGTCACGGCTGCTCGAACTTACGCTCACCAAACGCCATGATGTCCCCATGTGCGGTGTTCCGTATCATTCGGTTGACCAGTATCTTGCGCGCATCATCCGCGCCGGAAGAAAGGTCGCGATATGCGATCAGATGGAGGACCCGCGCACCGCGAAGGGCATCGTCAAACGCGAGGTAACGCAGGTCATCACGCCGGGCACCATCATCGACAACACGCTTCTCGAACAGCGCGCGAACAATTATCTCGCCAGTTTCATCGTTGCGCCGGACGGGACTATAAGCTTCGGCGTGGCGGACATATCCACGGGCGAATTCTCCGTAACTGAAATCATCGGCGACGGATACAACGGCCTTTCCGACGAGCTCATGCGCTTCTCGCCCAAAGAGATTGTCGTGCCGGAAACGATGATAGATGACGCATCGTATAAAGCGCTCATTCAGAGATTTCCGTCACTGTACATCAGCACGCTCCCCGCATGGGTGTTCGACAAGGAATATGCGCGGAGTACGCTCACGCGGCATTTCAACGTGCATTCGCTCAAGGGCTTCGGCATCGAAGAGAACAGCGGTCTCATCTCGGTTGCCGGCGGCATCATCCATTATCTTTCCGAGATGCAGAAGCAGGCGCTCACGCATATCAGAAGCGTCTCGGTGTATCAGCGCCGTGATTTTATGCTTCTTGACGACGCAACGCAGGCGGGGCTGGAACTCTGCGAAAACCTCTCAAGCGGCAGACGCGACGGCACACTCATCAATGCCGTCGACGAAACGCTCACCGGCATGGGCGCCCGGCGGCTCAAACAAATGATGCTTTCCCCGCTCGTCACAACCAAGGCGATAAATGACCGTCTCGACCGGGTGGGTTTCTTTTTTCAGGACGCGAGGCTTCGCGCCGCAGTACGCACCGAGCTTAAAAGCGTGCACGACATCGAGCGGCTTACGACCAAACTTGCCGTAAACCGCGTGAATCCGAAGGAAGTGGCTGCGCTGAAAAGCTCGCTCATTGCGGCACTGCGCGTTATCGATATTCTCTCCGCGGCATCATATGCCGACGAGCGTTTCAGCGCCCGCACGGGCTGCGAAAAAGCCATCGATCTCATCGAGCGCGCGCTTGTGGATGACCCGCCGATACTGCTCAATGAAGGCGGCATCATCAAGGACGGATTCGATGCGACACTCGCCACCTACAACGCGGCGCGGCGTGAAGGGCGCGACTGGATACTCAAACTTGAGGAACGGTATCGCACCGAAACGGGTATCCCGAATCTCCGCATCCGCTATAACAACATCATCGGTTATTATGTGGAAGTGAGCAAAGGCCAGGTCAAGAACGTCTCGGCGGATTTCATCAAACGTCAGACGCTTGTGGGGAGCGAACGCTATACGACCAAACAGCTTTCCGAACACGAAAGCGTCATCACCGAGGCGAACGAGAAAGGCAACGATCTTGAATACAGTCTTTTTATCCGCGTGCGTGATGCGCTCAAGGAACTCCTGCCTGACCTGAAAGCGGTCTCGGACTCAATTGCGTTCACCGACGTGTTTGCCGGTTTTGCTGAATGCGCGGCGAAGAATAATTACGTGCGCCCCGCGGTAAATGACAGCGAAGCGCTTCTCATCCGCGACGGACGTCACCCGGTTGTCGAAAAGTATCTATCAGCCAATCAGTTCGTGCCGAATGATCTTTCGCTTGACGCTGACGAACGGAAGATACTTATCATCACCGGTCCAAATATGAGCGGGAAAAGCACGTATCTGCGCCAGACCGCGCTTATCGTGCTCCTTGCGCAGATAGGTTCATTCGTCCCCGCACGGGAAGCTACCGTGGGTGTAGTGGACAGGATTTTTACCCGCGTCGGTGCGTCGGACAACATCGCCCGCGGCGAAAGCACGTTCCTCGTGGAGATGAACGAAACGGCGAACATTCTCAACAACTGCACGGCGAAAAGTCTTCTCATCATGGACGAAATCGGACGCGGCACAAGCACCTACGACGGCATGAGCATCGCCTGGGCTATTATCGAATTTCTCGCGTCCACACCGGCGAAATCCGGAAAGACGCTGTTCGCCACGCATTATCACGAGCTTACGCTCCTTGAAGAGCTCAAGGGCGTGAAGAACGTGAGCGTGCTCGTGAAGGAACACAAGGGCGATATCGTGTTCATGAAAAAAGTGGTCGACGGTCCCGCAACATCGAGCTACGGCATCTACGCTGCAAAACTCGCCGGCGTGCCCCGTACGGTTACCGCGCGCGCCGAGGTCATCCTCAAACAGCTTGAAAAGGACGGCGAAGTACAGGTGAATATCATCGAGAAACGGGGAAATGCACGCGTCCTCAAAACACGCGAGATGCTTCCGCTGTTCGACACCGCGACTCCCGGGGAACATCCGCTCATCAAGGAGATTGCGGAGACCGATATCAACACGCTCACGCCTGTCGAGGCGCTCACGAAGATCGCCGCATGGAAAGCGACAATTGAAAAGTCATAGTACGACCATCATAGAACAGGAATACCACTATGCCGACCATTGAAATTCTGCTGTCGTTCGCCGTCTCCATGCTCATCGCCATGGACGCATTCGGGAACATACCGCTCTGGTTCACCGCGGTGCATAAGCTGAAAGCGCCACAGCAGCGCCGCGTGCTTATTGAATCGTTCACTGTTTCACTGTCACTCGGTGTCATCTTCGCCGTCGCGGGACTCTGGATATTCAAGGCGCTCGGCATCGAGATGGAGGATTTCAAGATCGGCGGCGGGCTGGTGTTCCTCATCATCGCGATACAGTCCATCATCAAAAACGATTCCGCGAAAGAGCGCATCAGCGTGAGCGACCGGATGATGTTCGGTATCGTGCCGGTTGCGGTTCCGGGCATTGTCGGCCCCGCGGTCATCACCACGATCATCTACATCACACGGGAGACCAATCTCATGTGGTCGCTCATTGTGTTTACGATAAGTCTCCTGGTTACCTACACGATACTCTTCGCCGCCAACCGCATCGTGCATCTCATCGGCACCAAGGGCGTGAGTATTCTTTCCAAGGTTTTTGCACTGCTCCTCGTCGGCCTTGCGGTCATGTTCATCAGAACAGGCATTACATCGATCATCGCGCGATAAAGGACACCCTATGGACATGCTTGCATTCACCGTCGAAATACGCAAACGGCGGTTCACGTTTCCCGAGCTTCTGTACGCGGCATATGCGCTTTTCATCAGATACTTCCGCGTTCTTTTTCTCATCACCATTATCGTTTCCATTCCGGTGAACGTGCTCCGTGTCGTACTCAAGCCGGTAAACGACCGCGCGGCGGCGTATACGCTTTCGGTGAGCGAGCAGCAGCTTTTTCCCCGCATGAAACCGGGAATGGATGCGGCATCGTACGACACGTTCGTGAAACAATATCGTGAACTGCTTCCGGTCGCGGTGGATGTCGTGGGATTTTTTCTCGGCTTTATCGAGATTCTGGCATCCATGGCGGTGATATTCATGGCCAATGAGGTCGTCAACGGCGGCCGGGCATCCGTCAGGAGCGGTTTTGCCAAAGCGCTGTCGCGTTGGCCGTACGCCGCAGGCGCCCATCTTCTGAGCACGCTCGCAGTCGCCGGCGGACTCCTGCTGTTCATCATCCCCGGCGTTATCCTGTACGTGCGGTATATTTTCTGCATCGAAGCCGCCGTACTGCGGAACACGGGTTTTGCCGGAGCGCTGCAGTACAGCACCGATCTCGTGCGCGGGAAATGGATTGAAGTTTTTGCCTTCGTCATCCTGCTCCTCATCGGCGCGAACATGATTAATCTTCTCATCATGACGCCGTTCATCGAGCTTCGCGAAAATATTCCCGTCCGCGTGCTTTCGGGAACGCTCTTTTCCATTTTCTTCAATTACTTCTCGCTCTGTTCGGTGCTGTTCTTCCTCAATCTTGACTTCACAAGAAGCAAAGAAGCATGAAAAGCGTTCTCATTCTCGGATCGACGGGCTCCATCGGCAAAAGTACACTGTCGGTACTGCGCGCATTCCCGGGAAAGTTCGCCGTTGCCGGGCTCAGTGCCGCAAAAAGTATAACGCTTCTTGCCGAGCAGGTGAAAGAGTTCAAGCCCAAAGCGGTGCACATTGCCGATGCGGACGCGTATACGGCGTTCATGAAACACTACCGATTCCGGGGGCTTCGCGTCTACAGCGGCGACGACGGCCTTGTGCGGCTCGTCCGTGAAACGAAATGTGCGCTCGTGCTGAATGCGCTCGTCGGCAGCGCAGGTTTTCAGCCGACGGTGGCGGCCATCGAGAAGGGTGTTGATGTGGCGCTTGCCAACAAGGAAACGCTCGTGATGGGCGGGGACATCATCATGCCGCTGGCGAAAAAAAACGGCGTGAACATCATCCCCGTCGACAGCGAACACTCGGCGATATTCCAGATTCTCAGGCATTTCAAGGGTGTGGGTATACACAAACTGATACTCACCGCATCCGGCGGACCCTTCCGCACGCTTCCTAAAAACAAATTCAGCCGCATCACGGTTGCCCGGGCGCTCAAACATCCCACATGGTCGATGGGTTCGAAGATCAGTATCGACAGCGCGACGATGATGAACAAGGGACTTGAGGTCATCGAGGCGCATCATCTTTTCGGCATTCCGTATGACAGGATCGAGGTCGTCGTCCATCCGCAGAGCATCATACACTCGCTCGTGGAGTTCGTGGACGGCGAGATGTACGCGCAGATGGGGCCCACCGACATGCGCTACCCGATTCAGAATGCGCTCACGTATCCCGACATAAAACCCACGCCGTTCCATAGGCTCGATATTACGAAGATCGGCGAACTGCAGTTCTTTCCGCCCGATCTGAAAAAATTCAGGATGCTCGCGCTTGCATATCGTTTCGGCGAACAGGGCGGCAGCGCTCCGGCAGTATTTAACGCGGCTAATGAAATTGCGGTGGCGGCATTTCTCGGCGAACGCATACGCTTCACCGACATCCCGCGTGTGGCGGCGGCGGTCACCGGACGATTTCCGCGCCGCCGGCTTACTCCTGAGAATATCATCGGCGTTGATCGGGACGCGCGCAGCATGGCAGCAAAGGAAGTGGAGCGATGCGCGAAGCAGTAACCGCGAAACTGTCATCGTGGCAGAAAAGCGGCTGGCACGGACGTGACCGCTACGACGGACTCATCGCCGGACGGAGCGCCGTCATCGTGGTTCCGCCGGGCGGGAATGATAATCGCTGGGCCTGGCGCCCCGAATTCTTCGATGCGTTCCCGAATGCCGATGTCGGTATTGTCGAGCGCGGCATGTATCTCGCATTTATCGCCATGAACGATCACTATGGCTCGCCCAAAGGTCTCATGCTCGGCGAGCATCTCTATCGCTTCATGACGGAGACGTTATCCTTATCGGCAACGCCGGCAGTCATAGGTTTAAGCCGCGGCGGGCTCACCGCATACAACTGGGCAGTACAATATCCTGAACGGGTGTCGTGCATCTATGTCGACGCGCCGGTGTGTGATTTTAAAAGCTGGCCCGGCGGGAAAGGCAAAGGTCCGGGAAGTTTTGCCGATTGGCAGAAGCTCATGGCGGTATACGGTTTCAAGAATGAAGCGGAAGCGATTGCGTATCGCGGCAATCCTGTTGATAACGCGGAAACGATCGCACGGGCGAAGATACCGGTGCTTCATGTGGCCGGTGACGCCGATGAAACGGTGCCTATCGATGAGAACACGCATGAAATGGTGCGACGTTTGCGCGAAGCGGGCGGCAATGTGGAAGTCATCGTGAAGCCGGGCGTGAAGCATCATCCGCACGGGCTCGATGACCCGAAACCCATTGTTGATTTTGTACTGAAGAACAGCCGGTAAGCCGTTTCGACCATACGTGTTCTTAGTTCATCCATAAAAAAAGCCGGCCATGCATTGCTGCACAGCCGGCTTTGATTCCGGGACAAATGCTTTACAGCATTTTTTTGATGGTCGCGAAACGGTTGTCCGCATCCTTCTTCGCCATCGGGAAGAGCTTTTCAGCTTCCGACGGGAAGAGCGACTCGAGCGCACGGTAGCGCGTCTCGCCCTTGATATACGCCATGAAATCCGCGGTGACTTCCTTGGATTCCCATGTCAGGGGATTCGTGCCTTCCGGTACCATCGGGTTGAACCGGTATACCGGCCAGTGTCCCGCATCCGACGCGAGCTTCTCTTCAGTCACGCTCTTGCCCATATCGCGCATGCCGTGGGCGATACACGCCGCGTATGCGATGATGATCGACGGACCGTTGTACGCTTCCGCTTCGAGCATGGCCTTGAGTACCTGCGGGCGGCTTGCGCCCATGTTGACCGACGCCACGTACACGTTGCCGTAGCTCATCATCATGAGACCGAGGTTCTTCTTGCCCATCTTTTTGCCGGTTGCCGCGAACTTCGCGATGGCGCCGCGCGGGGTGGACTTCGACGCCTGACCGCCCGTGTTCGAATATACTTCCGTGTCAACCACGAGTACGTTCACGTTCTGGCCCGACGCGAGCACGTGGTCGAGTCCGCCGTAACCGATGTCATACGCCCATCCGTCACCGCCGATGATCCACACGCTCTTGTCGACGAAATAGTCTTTCAGTTCGATGATCTTTGCCACGACCGGTTTCACGTCGGCAGCCGCCTTCGAGAATGCCGCCGGGAGAAGATCCGCAACCGCCTTGGCGTTCGCTTTCGCGTCGTTGTCCGTTTTATTGAACAGCTCAACCGCTTTGGTGAGCGCCGCGGTGAGTTCCGGCGTCGTGCCTTTTGACAGGAGCGTCTTCACGTTCGTCAAAAGCTGCTTGCGGTTCGCGTTGAGCGCGAGACGCATGCCGAAACCGTATTCCGCGTTGTCTTCGAAGAGCGAATTGCCCCATGCGGGACCCTTGCCTTCGGCGTTCTTGGTATACGGGATGGTGGGGAATGTGCCGCCGTAGATCGACGAGCAGCCCGTTGCGTTCGAGATGATCATGCGGTCGCCGAAAAGCTGCGTGGCGAGTTTGATGTACGCCGTTTCACCGCAGCCCGCGCAGGCGCCCGAGAATTCGAAGAGCGGCTTTTTGAACTGGCTGCCCTTGAGGGTGTCGAGTTTTACGCCGTCGAGAATCTCCGGAAGCGATTCGAAGAACGCGAGGTTCTCGTTCTCGCCCGCCTTGCGTGATTCCGCTATCGGGACCATCTTGAGCGCCTTCTTGCCCTTCATGCCCGGACAGATGTCAACGCAGACGCCGCAGCCTACGCAGTCTTCAGTATAGACCTGTACGCGGAATTTGTTGCCTTTTTCATTCTTGGGTATGGCGTCCACGGTGGTGAACGTCTTCGGTGCGCGGGCGACATCGGCCGGGGAGACGAGTTTCGGACGTATCGTCGCGTGCGGACAGACGAACGAGCACTGGTTGCACTGCGAGCAGTTTTCGCTCATCCAGCACGGGACATCGATGGCGATGCCGCGTTTCTCGAGCGCCGTGGTGCCCGTGGGAACCGTGCCGTCGAACGACATGCGGGAGACCGGTATATCGTCACCTTTGAGGCGCATCACCGGCTCGATGATGCCTTTCACGAAGGCGTCGGCATTGTCCGGAACAAGCTTGATGGCCGGAGCAGCAGCACCGACGGACGAGGGTACTTTCACTTCGGCGATGGCCGCAACGGTCTTGTCGACAGCGTTCCAGTTCATCTCGATGATCTCTTTCCCCTTTTTCTTGAACGTCTTTTCAATTTCTTTTTTCACGAGGCCGATCGCTTCTTCCTGCGGCAGTATGTTCGCTTTCGCGAAGAACGCCGTCTGCATGACGGAGCTGATGCGGTTGCCGAGTCCCACTTCGCGCGCGATGTGCGTCGCATCGATGGTGTAGACCTTGACCTTTTTCTTTATGATCGTTTCCTGCATGTCCTTCGTCAGATTCTCGAACACCTTGTCCGCCGGCCATTCACAGTTGATGAGGAATGTGCCGCCGTCCTTGATGCCTTCGAGGATGTCATAGCGTCCGATGTAGGACTGGTTGTGCAGCGCCACGAAATCGCTCGTGGTGAGGAGATACTGCGACTGAATGGGGGCTTTGCCGAAACGCAGATGCGATATCGTGATACCGCCCGATTTCTTCGAGTCATAGACGAAATACGCCTGCACGTTGTAGTCCGTGTGGTCGCCGATGATCTTGATGGAGTTCTTGTTGGCGCTCACCGTGCCGTCCGAGCCGTAGCCCCAGAACTTGCAGCGGATGACGCCCGAATCTTCGGTCACCAGTTCGCCGCCCACGGGGAGCGAGAGGTTCGTGACGTCGTCGTTGATGCCGACAGTGAAGTTGTGCGTGCATTTGCCGGCAAGGTGGTCGTAGACGGCCTTGACCATGGGCGGTGTGAATTCCTTCGACGAGAGGCCGTAGCGTCCGCCGATGATCTTTTTGCCGCTGACGTCCTTAAGGGCGGTGACGACATCGAGATAGAGCGGTTCGCCGAGCGCGCCCGGCTCTTTCGTGCGGTCGAGGACGGCGATCTTCGTGGCCGATTTCGGCAGCGCAGCGATGAACGCTTCCTGATCGAACGGGCGGTATACGCGCACTTTCAGAAGGCCGATCTTTTCGCCGTTCTTTCTGAGCGCATTGACCGTCTCTTCGATGGTCTCGCAGCCCGAGCCCATCGCAATGATGACGCGTTCCGCGTTCGGATCGCCCACATAGTCGAACAGGTTGTAATTGCGTCCGAATTTTGCGCCGAACGCCTTCATGTATTTCTTGATGACCGACGGAAGCGCCGTGTAGTACTTGTTGACCGTTTCGCGGCCCTGGAAGTAAACGTCCGGGTTCTGCGCGCCCACCTTCGAGAACGGCTTGTCCGGCGTCAGTGCGCGTTTGCGGAACTCTTCGACATATTTCATGTCGAGCATTTCTTTGATCGTGTCGTACTCGGCAAGTTCCACCTTCTGCACTTCATGCGAGGTGCGGAATCCGTCGAAGAATGCGAGGAACGGCACTTTGCCTTCGAGGGTTGCGAGCTGGGAGATGATGCCGAGGTCCTGCACTTCCTGTATGTTGTTCGCCGCGACGAGCGCGAAGCCTGTGTTGCGCACGCCCATGACGTCCGAGTGGTCGCCGTAGATGGAGAGCGACTGACAGGCGAGTGAACGGGCGGAAACATAGAACACCGTCGGGAGCATTTCGCCCGCGATCTTGTGCATGTTGGGGATCATGAGGAGAAGGCCCTGCGACGCGGTGAACGTTGTCGCGAGACTTCCGCCGGATAGAATGCCGTGTACGGCGCCCGCGGCGCCTCCTTCGGACTGGAGTTCGACGATGTCAAGCACTTCGCCGAACATGTTCTTGCGGCCCT
Organism: Spirochaetota bacterium; assembly: GCA_016214035.1. GTDB lineage: Bacteria > Spirochaetota > Brachyspiria > Brachyspirales > JACRPF01 > JACRPF01. The sequence goes on from JACRPF010000022.1 coordinate 217,254, forward strand.
GTGCGGCCCATTCGTCGGCGTATTCCGCCATGTTCGATGACGGGGTGATGGGGTAAATTGCGGCAACTTCGCTGAACGCATACGCTGCGTGCGCGGCGGCTGTGTTGCCGTCCACGGTTGCTTTTTTGGTATTTGCCATAACAGCTCCTTAAGTTTTCATTGCTCTCATGGGGATATGTCGTAGGGCCTATCCTTAATAGAGGAAGAAAATGATATCACAATCCAAGAATAATTCAAGCAAAAAACAATTGGGTAGGCAGTTGGTATGAATTAGGCCGATATCGCTATTTTATGGAGGATAGCGCAGGAAGATCGGATTTGAAGTCTGACGTAAAGTGGAACACGATATCGGGATAACGCTCGCGGTAATAGTTGAGCATCCATTCGGATTCGGCGAAGAACACTGTGTTGTCGTCCTTGTCGGTGCCGATATAGCCCGAGCGGAATCGGCAGATATCCTGGAACTGCGCCTCGTTCGTCGATGTTATCCAGCACGCCTTGTAGAACTTGAGCGGGTCGAAGCGGCACTGCGCCCCATATTCATGCTCAAGCCGGTACTTGATGACCTCGAACTGGAGCATCCCAACCGTGCCCACCACTTTGCGGCGGCTGTGCGCCATGAGGAAAAGCTGTGCCACGCCCTCATCGGTAAGCTGTTTGATGCCTTTTTCAAGCTGCTTGGCCTTTTCCGCTCCGTGCACGAGCTCCATGAACACTTCCGGTGAAAAGCTCGGTATGCCCTTGAATGAAAGGTTCTCACCGTCGGTGAGCGTGTCGCCTATTTTGAAATTGCCTTTGTCGAAAAGCCCTATCACGTCGCCGGGGAACGCCTCGTCGATAACGTCCTTCTGCTGTCCGAGAAAGCTCGCCGGGTTGGCGAAACGAAGCTGCGTATCGAGCCGGACATGTTTATAAAACTGATTGCGCTCGAAGCGGCCCGAGCATACCCTGAAGAATGCGATGCGGTCGCGGTGACGGAGGTCGAGGTTCGCGTGTATCTTGAACACAAACCCGCTGAACTTCTCCTCGTCGGGGGCCACCATGCGGGTCTCGGTCATGCGGGCGCCCGGGGGCGGCGCTATCTCGACGAATGCATCGAGCGTCTCGCGCACGCCGAAGTTATTGAGCGCGCTTCCGAAGAACGCGGGGGCGAGATCGCCGGCAAGATATTTGTCCTTGTCGAACGTGCCGTACACGCCGCTGAGAAGATCCACGTCGTCGCGAAGCTGGCGTGCGTATTCATTGCCCACGCGCGCGTCAAGCTCGTCAGACGCGATGTCGGGTATCGCCACGATGTCGTCGTCGGACACACCCTGGTTCGGACGGAACAGATGAAGGTTCTTTTCGTGGAAACTGTATACGCCCTTGAAGCTGCTGCCGCGGCTTATCGGCCAGCTCATCGGATGCACATGGATGTTGAGTTTTTTTTCAAGCTCGTCGACAAGGTCGAACGGCGATGTGCCTTCGCGGTCGAGTTTGTTGATGAAGATGATGACGGGGGTCTTCCGCATGCGGCAGACGTTCATCAGTTTTTCCGTCTGTTCCTCCACGCCTTTGACGCTGTCGACCACGAGGATGACGCTGTCCACCGCGGTAAGCGTACGGTAGGTGTCTTCGGCGAAGTCCTTGTGCCCGGGCGTATCAAGCAGGTTGATGTTGAAGCCGCGGTAGATGAAGCTCATCACCGCGGAGGCGACGGATATCCCGCGCTGGCGCTCGATCTCCATGAAGTCCGACACCGTGGTCTTGGTGATCTTTCTCGATTTCACCGCGCCCGCTATCTGAATGGCGCCGGCGAAAAGCAGGAACTTTTCCGTAAGCGTGGTCTTCCCCGCGTCCGGGTGACTGATGATGGCGAATGTTCGCCGTTTGGCTATTTCTTCTTTCAATGTTTCTTGCAGACTCATGGGTTCACCGGGGACATAGTGTCGTTTATGCGCATTGCTGCGTACTGAGCGGAGTAGTATATCCCGTCCGCTGATGCTGTCAATCGCACTTCGTGAATTTTTCTATCTATAATTGACGTCATCACGAGGCGCGATATACTGTGACTATGACGCCGGCGATGATGTCAATACTCGACTACCCGTACGACGGATTGCTCAAGCAGTTCGGCCTGTTGTGGGGCAAAGGTGAATTCCATGCCGGGGCGCTGTTCCGTCAGGTATACCGCAATGGTATTCTTGACCCCGCCGCTCTTCCGGCTTTTGTACAGAACCCGTCGCTCGCACACAAAGTCACCGAAACGTTCCGGCTGAACATACCCGAACCGTTCGGGACATCGCGCGACGGTGACACATATAAATTCCTTTTAAAGATGGACGATGGGCTTGAAACGGAATCCGTCGTCATCCCCATGAAGCAGTATAAAAGCCTCTGCGTGTCATCGCAGATAGGCTGCGCGATGGGATGCCGTTTCTGCGAGACCGCGCAGATGGGATTTGTGCGAAACCTCACTGCCGGAGAGATAGTATCGCAGGTTATGGCCGCGCGATTCCGCCTGAACGAGGACATTCGCAACGTGGTGTTTATGGGCATGGGTGAACCGTTCGAGAATCTCGACAATGTGCTCGCCGCCATACGGATTCTCCGCGATACGCGCGGACTTAAGGTCGTGCATATCACCGTGAGCACGATGGGACATATTCCCGGCATCGAGCGGCTTACGGCACTTGCGCACGAACCGCCGCCGGAAGGTTTTTCAGATATCCGTCTTGCGATAAGTCTCAACGCGCCGGATGACGCCATACGCAGCAGCATCATGCCGCATGCAAAGCGCTGGCCGATGGCGGAGCTCAAACGTGTGCTTTCGGCATACCCGAAGCGCAGACGCGGCATGAAAGTGCTTATTGAATATGTGCTTATCCCAGGCGTTAATGATGGTGAAACACACGCGCATGAACTCTGCAGTTATCTTCGCGGGCTTCCGGTTGAGGTGAATCTTATTCCCTATAACCCGCGGAAAGATTCGCCCTGGCCGCGTGAGACCGACGACGCCGTGCAGCGCTTCTGGCAGATACTGAAGGACGAAGGTCAGGCTTGCAGGACGCGCAAGGAAAAAGGATCATCCGCCATGGCCGCATGCGGTCAGCTCGGCAACAGGAGCCGGATACGTAACGTCGCGCCGTGATTTACTTGGGAATGAATTGCGCACACATCGCATCGAGCGAGGTGATGACCGTATCGCCGGCGGCGAGTACCGCATCAGCGGTCTGCAGCATGGTCGATGTTTTTATATTGAACAGCCTGAGTTTTACTATATACCCGCGGACTTCCTTCGTGCAGGAACCGGACAGCATATATTCGGGAAGCTCATCAGTATCAAGTTTATAGGGAACATCGCACGCCTGCTGCTTGCGGAGAAGATCATATATTCCCGCTTTTGCGCAGATCGATTGAGCGGGGCGTACACCGAAACGTCCCTGACGTACGAGTGAGGCCTCGATGAGTGTGCCGATGACGTACGCTTCTTCATCGCGTATCCCTTTCTCCGCTTTCAGCGACTGTATGTCGATTGCCGGAAGTGCTGCGGTGACTCTGGATTTAGCACCCGCCGACTGTGCTATCGTTGCTTGCGCAATTGTTGCTTGCGCAATTGTTGCTTGCGCAATTGTCGACGCCAGTCGCTGCTTGTCTGCGTCCGAACGTATCGGCGATATCCATGACGATTCGATGCCGTTTTTCGTGTGCGAGCGGAATATCACGGCATAATGTACATCGAAAAGCGGACACACCGCCCCGCTGTACACTATGGGCGTTGTCAGTTTCTGTTTCATCGTGTCGAGACTTGTCCGGGCCGATTCTGTCTCTGTAACGCCGAATGATTCGTCTATCGAGCTTTTCAAGAGACGGTATATCTCTTTGTGGTCGGCGGCGTCGGTGAACCGCTTCATATTATTGATGAGCAGCGTGCCGCAGTCCTCAGCCTCCGTGCAGACGCCGATGTTGGTCAACGGCGCAATGTAGACACGCTCCTGCGCGGCCATGAGAAATGATCCGACGGAAAAAAGTAACAGCAGTATATTCCGTTTCATATCAGGCAAGTGCATTGTAATCATACTCATTCCCGTTGTAGATCACCGTCATGGCTTTCGCCGTTTTCCGCACCGTGATGTTTTCTACAGTGATTGATTGTATCGTTTCGATCTGTTTCCCGTCGGGGGATAATAAGTTGACCGTAGCCATGGTGCCGACGGACACGCGGATGTATGTGTATGCGTAGCACTTCGGGCACCGGAAATAGATGAGGTCGAGTGACGGCCAGCTGAGCTCGGCATTCTCGAAGATGACCTCAGGGGTAAAAGCGGCACCGCATTTCGGGCATGAAATTGTATTCATGGAATACGCGCGAACTTCCGCGCCTACAGCGCACCCAGCACGTCGTCGATGCGTGCGATCTTCTCGCTGAACTCGCGTTCCTTGCGCCGTTCGGTCTCCACGGCGTCGGGCTTAGCGCGGCTCACGAAATTCTCGTTGGCAAGTTTTTTTTTCGTGGCGGCAAGATCGGCCGCGAGCGCCGTTTTTTCCTTCTCAAGGCGCGCGCGTTCCGCTTTCATGTCCACGATGCCGGTAAGGTCGACGTTCACCTCGCCGCCCTCGAGCACTTTCACGAATGCGCCGTCCTTCCGTTCACCGGCGGATTCGAACACGAGTTCCTCGGTCACGGCGAAGATGGCGATATCGCCGCGGTATGCGTCGAATACGCTCTTCCATGCGGCGTCCGATGAGCGGAGCGTCACATGCATCTTTTTCTCGCGGGGAATAGTGAAGTTCGCCTTGGCGTTTCGTATCGCCTGCACGATATCCTGCATGAGTGCGAACTTTTTCTCGGCGGACGCGTCCACCTGCGCGGCGGTGAACACCGGCATGGCGGTGATGATAAGCGGCTTTCCGTCGCCCACGGTCGACCAAATCTCCTCGGAGATATACGGCATGAACGGATGCATGAGCTTGAGCGATTCGCGAAGCACCGTGAGGAGCACCGTCATCGTCCTGTTTTTCACCGCGGCATTATCGGATTTCAGATCTTTCTTGGAAAGCTCGATATACCAGTCGCAGAAATCGTTCCAGTAGAACTGATAGAGCGCCTGTGCAGCTTCGTCGTAGCGGTAGCCGTCAAGCCCCGCGCGCACCTGTTTCACGGCGTTGGCAAGACGCGAGAGTATCCATCGGCCCTTTTCGTCGAACGCATCGTCGGCTTTATAAGAATCGTCGAGATATGAGAAGATGTAGCGTGTGGAGTTCCAGATCTTGTTGGCGAACTTGAAGCCTATCTTGAACATCTCCTTGTCGAGGAGCACGTCCTGTCCCATAGACGTGAGGAAGGCGAGCGTGAAACGGAACGCGTCGGCGCCGTATTCATCGATGGTCTCAAGCGGATCGATGCCGTTGCCGAGCGACTTCGACATCTTTCTGCCGCTCTTGTCGCGCACAAGCCCGTGCAGATACACGTCCTTGAACGGCACTTCTTTCATGAAGTGAAGCCCCGCCATTATCATGCGTGCCACCCAGAAGAATATGATGTCGTATGCGGTCACGAGCACGTCGGTGGGATAAAAGCGTTTGAGCGCTTCGGTCTTGTCGGGCCAGCCGAGCGTTGAGAACGGCCAGAGCCACGACGAGAACCACGTATCGAGCACGTCCTCGTCCTGTTTTAAATCGGTGCCGCCGCATTTCGGACATTTTGCCGGCGCCTCTTTTTCGCAGATGATCTCGCCGCAAGCGCAGTACCACACGGGAATGCGGTGACCCCACCAGAGCTGCCGCGAGATGCACCAGTCCTTGATGGTCGAGAGCCAGTGATTGTACACGCCCACCCAGCGGTCCGGGTAGAGTTTTATGCTCCCGTCCTTCACCGCGGCAAGCGCCTTGTCAGCGAGCGGCTGCATCTTTACGAACCACTGGTCGCTGTAATACGGCTCCACCACTTCATTGCAGCGGTAGCAGTGTCCCACCTGATGGCGGTGCTTGTCCTTCTGCACGAGCAGTCCCTGCGCCTCGAGATCGGCCACCACTTTATCGCGCGCGGCAAGACGGTCGAGTCCGCGATACGCCGCGGGCGCGTTGTCGTTGATGGTGCCGTCGGGGTTGAGGATGTTTATTTTTTCAAGGTCGTATTTTCCCGCGAGCATGAAGTCGTTGGGGTCATGCGCCGGTGTCACTTTGAGCGCACCGGTGCCGAAATCCATCGCCACGTAACGGTCGCGGATGAGTTTCAGTTCGCGTCCCACGAGCGGAAGTATGAGCGTATCCGACGGCACATTTTTGTATCGTTCGTCGTCGGGATTTATCGCCACCGCCGTGTCGCCGAGGAGCGTCTCAGGCCGCGTGGTTGCGATGATGAGAAACTCATCGGTTCCCTTGAACTGATATTTGATATGCCAGAGATGTCCGTCCTTTTCCTCGTATTCCACTTCATCGTTGGCAAGCGCCGTGCCGCAGCGCGGGCAGTAGTTGATGATGTATTTCCCGCGGTAGATGAGGCCTTCCTTGTACATGGACACGAACACTTCTTTCACGGCCTTTGACAGTCCCTCGTCGAGCGTGAACCGTTCGCGTTCCCAGTCGAGCGACGCGCCGATCTTCTTGAGCTGCGATGTGATCACGCGGTGATGCTCTTCCTTCACCTGCCATGTGCGCTTCACGAACGCCTCGCGCCCGAGCTTGTGCCGGTTCGTACCTTCGGCCTTGAGTTTCTTCTCCACCACGTGCTGCGTGGCGATGCCCGCGTGGTCGGTGCCCGGCATCCAGAGCGCTTCGTAGCCGTCCATGCGTTTATAGCGGACAAGAATATCCTGCAATGTGTTGTTAAGCCCGTGTCCCATGTGGAGCACGCCGGTGACATTGGGCGGCGGTATCACCACGGTGAACGTTTTTTTATCGCCCTTGTCCTTGGCGTGAAAATAGCCGCCGTCTACCCAGGAATTATATATACGGTCTTCGATAGACTTCGGGTCGAACACTTTTGCAAGTTCTTTCATGGCTGTTTCCTTGATTTGATACAGACCACATGATTGTATCACAGAGAGTGTAATATGGCAATAAATGTGTGCGATTCAATGAAGCGGTCGCACCTTAAACGAGTTTATACTCGATGCTGTCTACTAATGCCTGCCAACTTGCTTCAATAATATCATTCGACACGCCGACGGTACCCCACAAATCATTCGCATCGTGCGATTCGATAATGACACGGACTTTTGCGTTTGTCCCATCCTTACTGTCAAGAACACGCACGCGATAATCCGAAAGCGATATGCTTGCGATCTGAGGATAATCATCACACAGCGCTTTTCGTAATGCACGGTCGAGTGCAGCAACCGGACCGTTTCCGTCGGCTACCGTGTGTACCTCTCGCCCCTTGATGCGTATCTTTACGGTCGCTTCAACGGACATATCGTCGATGCCGAATTTCTCATTCGTGACATGAAAGCTGATCAATTCAAATAACGGACGATGCTTGCCGAGCGCTTTGCGAACCATCACCTCGAACGACGCTTCCGCTTCTTCGAACTGATATCCCGCGTGTTCCATCGCTTTGATTCGTGCCAGAATATCTTTTACCAGCGGATCGTCCTTGTCGAGATCGAGATTCATCCCTTTTGCTTTATACAAAAGATTGCTGATGCCCGAAAGTTCCGACACAAGAACGCGCTGCTTGTTGCCCACCGATGCCGGATCGATATGCTCATAGGTTAATCTGTTTTTTTGTATAGCACTCACATGGATGCCTGCTTTGTGCGCAAACGCGGAATGGCCTACGAACGGTTGCTGGTTATTCGGTGTGCGGTTGGCAATCTCTGAAATATGATGCGCAACAGATGTCAGCGTCCGCAATTGTTTTTCGGATACAATCGAATATCCCCGTTTCAGCTGCAGATTCGGTATAATCGAGCAGAGGTTCGCATTGCCGCAGCGTTCTCCATAGCCGTTGACTGTTCCCTGCACCTGTACTGCGCCTGCCAATACCGCGGCGATTGAATTGGCAACGGCGCTGTCGGAATCATTATGCGCGTGGATGCCAACGGGTATGTGCAGCGTATCCACGACCGTTTTTGTTGCCGACATGACGTCGTCAAACAACATGCCGCCGTTCGTCTCGCACAGCACCACCATGTCGGCGCCTGCGTTCTGCGCGGCCGTTACCGCCTCGAGCGCATAGGCCTGATTATGCCGATACCCGTCAAAAAAATGTTCCGCGTCAAAAATAACCGTTCGGCGATGTGATTTTAAAAAACGCACCGATTCATCGATCAATATTATATTTTCATTCAGCGATATTTTCAGCGCATCGGTTACATGCATGTCCCAGGTTTTTCCAAAGATCACCGCCACCGGTGCGCCGGATTCGATAAGCATGTTCAGGTTTTTGTCTTCTCGCGCCGGTTTGCCGTGTCGGCACGTAGACCCGAATGCAGCCAGCCGTGCATGTTTCAGCTTTTCCTTTTTCATCGCTTTGAAAAAGTCAATCGCCTTGGGGTTTGATCCGGGCCATCCTCCTTCGATAAAATCGACACCGAGCGAATCCAATAAATGCGCGATTTTGATTTTATCTTCTACGGTAAAGGATATGCCTTCGCCCTGTTCGCCGTCACGCAATGTTGTATCGAATAGCGCAATACGTTTTCCCATTTCAAATAAGCTCACAAAATATTATTAAAGTCAACAAAATTATTGTATCACAGCCGGGGTATTATGGCAATAAATGGCGGGAGGGAAGTACGCTCGTTACGCTTCCTGTTTGCCAAACATGACAGACGGCATATAATGTCATCCATGGCACGGAAATACATAAACCTCTACGATACACGCATCGTCAAACCGGAACACTCATCCGTTCCGCGCCTCGACCCCGAGCTTGTCTGGTGGATTGTTTCCGATGTTCAATCCACACGCAGTTCTGCGAAGCCGGATAAGCACGCATTCAATGAACTTATCTATGTGCGTGAGGGCGACGGATGTATGGAGATCAACGGGAAGTCATATCCGGCGCACCGCGGCGATCTGTTCTCCATTAATCCGGAAGATGCACACCGCAGCTACACGGAGAACGGCTCTGCACTCGTCGTCCATTATTTTGCGTTCAAACTTCCGCGGTGGAAAGAGATTATCTGCGCGCTCACGGGAAATGAACGCCTGCCCGTAAAAACAGATGCCCCCGGAGGCGACATCATGTCGCTGTACGGGAAGATACAAAGCGAGATCGTATCGCGGAAGACCGCAGCCGATCGCGTCATCGGCAATTATATCGCGCTCATCGTCCTCACGCTCGCGCGAAAAAAGAGCGATGCGCCGCAGCCCCCGTCAGCCGATTTCACTTCGTTTGACGCGAAGCTTTCGGTCAGCGATATGGCGAAGCAGGCATATCTTTCGCGGACCTATTTCAGTAAGCTCTATAAAAAAGAGACGGGTGAAAGCCCCGCACGGCACATCGTCCGGAAAAAGATAGCGCTCGCGAAGCATCTGCTCGTGTCCACGGAAAAAAAGATACGCGATGTGGCGAACGATGTTGGTTTCGAGGATGAGTATTATTTCTCGAAAGTATTCAAGCGGCTTGAAAAAATGACACCGTCCGAATACCGGGCCGCGGGCGCTGTTAAGAAAAGGCCCTGATCGGGCGCTGTTGGAAAACGTCCGGCCGGTGCCGTGTCACAAAATTCCATCCCGTCGGCACAAATTTCCATTTACCCGAAAGACGCGATGTGTTATCTTTACGATGTAACCTGAATCAAGGAGCATCGTATGAGCAGTAAACGTTCAGTGGCTGTTGTCGGCGGCGGTGTCGGCGGCAAGCTATCCATCGACGCAGTCAACGCATCGGCGAAATTCGAACTTGCGGCGATAACCGATATGCGCCCCGAGGTGTGCGAATCATGGCGGGCAAAACTTCCCGGTGTGCGCGTCTTCACCGACCATAATGAGATGTTCCGTGAATGCCCGACCGATATCGTCTGCGTGAGCACATTCCCTCCGTCACATGAGCCGATAACCATGGACGCGCTGAACGCACTTCCGCTCAAAGGTATACTTGTAGAAAAGCCGCTCGGACACACCGCGGCATCCGGCAGAGCCATACTGAACGCAATAAAGAAACGCGGCATACCGATGGCGGTGCCGCACAACATGCTCGTGCGCAAGGGCACCGTGGAAGTGCTGAAGCGTGTCCGCGCGGGCGAGATAGGCGAACTGCGATCGGTCACGGTGCAGTCTGACAAGTGGGATATCATGAACGCCGGCATTCACTGGTTCAACTATTTCGTGGCGCTCACAGACCGCGAGCCGATAGATCATGTCATGTGTCTCTGTGAAGCAGGCACGCGCACCTACCGCGACGGCATGCAGGTGGAGACCACCGCGGTTGCATCCGCCGTGACGAAAAGCGGCGTTCAGTGTATACTTAATACCGGTGACTCAATTCATACCGACCCGGAGATAACCGGCGGCGCGCCGTTCCGTATCGTGGGTTCGCGCGGACAGATTGCCGTCGGAAGCTGGTCGAATTCCTATTTCATCCAGAACCGCGAACACCCGGAAGGTACTGTCATCGACGCGGGGAGTTATTCCGAATCGGGACATCAGCGGCATCTGGAGACAATGGCGGATTTGATCGGCGGTACTCCGGATTATGCGATACCGGAAAGCTCGCTCATGGCGCTCGAACTCGTTGAAGCATCGTATCTGTCGAGTAAGCATCACTGCAAGGTGACATTCCCGTTCGCTGATTTTGTTCCGCCGACGCCGGTAGTCTGGGAGCCGGGAACACCATACAGCGGTACGGGCGGCGGACGCGACGGGCGCAAGCTATAATCAGGAGCATCGAATGAATACAATCAACTTCGGTATCATCGGCGGCGGATGGCGCACCGAGTTCTACATGCGTATCGCAGAGGAGCTGCCGTCGCGCTTCATTGTATCGGGAGTCGTTGTCCGCGACGCGGCAAAAGGTGCCGCATTCGAAAAGAGATGGAATGTCCGCACATTCCGTACCGCCGGAGAACTTGTGAAATCGGCAAAGCCGGCGTTTGTCGTCCTGTCGGTCCCGTGGAAAGCGTCACCCAATCTTATCCTCGAGCTCGCAGCACTCGATATTCCTGTACTAGCGGAGACGCCTCCCGCGCCCGACATCCCGGCGATCGATCAGCTCATGACGGATATACCGAAACACGCGCGCGTGCAGGTTGCAGAGCAGTATCCGTTTCAGCCGCATCTGGCCGCGGCTCTTACCGTGGCGCAAAGCGGGAAATTAGGAATCGTGTCGCAAGTGCAGGCGTCGCTCGCGCACGGTTATCACGGCATGGTGATGCTGCGGAAACTTCTCGGCGTGCACGCGGAAGCCGCATCAATACGCGCGTTCAATTTCACGTCGCCCATCGTGAACGGACCCGGCAGGAACGGCCCGCCCGAGGTCGAGGAGATTAAGGAATCCGCGCAGACCGTGGCGCATATATCGTTCGGAAAGAAGCTCGGCGTGTTCGACTTTTCCGGAGAACAGTATTTTTCATGGATACGTTCACCGAGGCTGCTCGTCCGGGGCGATCGCGGCGAGATAAACAACGACACGGTACGATATTTGAAAGATTTTCGTACGCCGGTGCGTTCGGTGTTTTTCCGCGAGAATGCCGGGGAGAACGGAAACCTTGAAGGACATTATCTGAAAGGCATCATGTTCGGTGACGAGTGGATATACAGAAATCCGTTCATACCGGCGCGGCTTACCGACGACGAGATAGCCGTGGCTGCCTGTCTTGAAAAAATGAACGCGTATGTGTCCGGCGGTGATGCATTCTATGGACTTGCCGAGGCTTCATACGACCACTATCTCGGTATCATGATGAACAGGGCGGCGAATGACGGTACGGCGGTTGACGTTCCGGTGCCGTCGTGGATGCGCTGACGGGCGGTATTATTTTTCGATCGTGATGACGGCGAGAAATCCGTAATGGTCTGACAGCGGAAGCGGAATCACGCGCCCATTATTGGTCAGCTGTGCCCCGTCGATTGCATCACGCATTGTTGTCCGCGCATGGTGCGCCTTCCATCGCCCCGCATTCACAAGAAAAATATGATCGATTTTCGCCGGCGGTTCGTTCGGGTATTTTCCATAGGCGATGAGCGGATTTTGCGGATCCCATGTTGTGAACGCCTCCCCCGGTATGACGGCCGATCCCGCTTCGATGAATCCATCGGTTCCGGCAATCAACCGGTAGGCGCTGTCCGCATATCCGGGGCCGACATTGAAATCGCCGATGAGGAGCCCCGGTTTTCCATGCGTACTTCTCCGCCGTACCGCGGAGAGAATATCCGACGCCTGCACGGTGAATGCATCGAGCTGTCCTTTGTCCGACGGCGCGCCGTTGGTCGTATCAAGTGCCAGCGTATGTGTACCCACGATGAAGAACTCCGTTCCCGTAACGGTGTTTTTCAGGTCGGCCTCAAGGACGCCTTTTTTCGCAAACGAATCGATGAATGTCGTCTTCGTAAACGGGGAGAATTTCCAATCGATGATTTTGAGCGGCGTTTTCACAAAGAGCATAAGGCCGCTTGAAAGCCCGATGATGCTGCGGACGCGCGGCGTTACGGACGTGTATCCGAGCGGTGCAAGCGCATTGCTTATCGCGCCGGTAAATCCGTCCTCCCAAATCTCTTCGAGCAGCATGATGTCAGGTGACGACGCGGCCGCGAACGCTGCGATGACAGCGGGGGCCTGTTTCGCGCGTGCTTCGACGGCAGCCACATAATCGGAACCGAACGCGCGGAGCAGGCCGACATTGTAGGTCATCACCGTAAGCCGTTCTCCGGCCGCCGTAAGCGACACTGTCATCGCAGCGATACATATCATAAATGCCAGTCTTGTTTTCATCGTCAGTCCTCCGTGCGGGATATCATCGTCTGAGTGCGCTTACACTTTCCAGTCGAGATTGATGTCGATTTTCATTATCACCAGCACCCACATGATGATGTTGGCGAGCAGCCAGATGGGTGAATAGATGAAATAGTAAAGGAAATATTCAAGCGGGTTGAAACGGAAACGTAAGAATCTCGAAAAGCCGAAGAAGATGAGGCCGGAGGTCACAACGCCTATGGCGGTGGGGATAAACCCCTGCGTGAAAATGAGCTCGGCGTGTGTTATCCAGAGAAAAACGCCGGCGGCCGCATGGAACTGCTGGGCGACCATATATACCATCGGCAGGAGCACCGTGAGCTGATTATTGCGCATCAGAAAAAACGCGGCGATGTAGATGATGAACGGCAGGAACAGGAATATCGCCGAGACGAAAAACGACGGTGATTTGAACAGATGGGATAGTACGAGGAAAAAATTGTCCTTAAGCCAGAGGATATTGTTGAGCGCCCAGCGTTTGCGCTGCGAAAGCCAGCCGCGGATGTCAACAGGGACTTCGTTGAACACCTTGAGCTCCGGTTCATAGCTGAACGCCGCACCGGCACGGAACGAGCGCGCGGCAAAATCCATATCCTCATGGACAACCTTGCGGAATCCGCCGAGTTTCATAAAGAGTCCGTGTTTTACCGCGAACGCCGCGCCGTTCATTGACGGGCAGCGGCCGGAAAGCCTGGTGAAAATGAACTCCGTCATCGCGATGGACAGAAATTCATAGCTCATCATCCGCGATATGAGCGTCGACTTCACCGCTTCTTTCGGGAGTTCCGCAATGTCGTGCTTTTCCATGACCTTCGCGAGCTTTGCAAGGAATGTATCGTCTTTGGGGACGATGACATCATTGTCAAGGAACAGAATGACATCGGTTTTCAGCGCAGTCACGGCGGTGTTCAGCGATGTCACTTTGCCGAGTCTTTTTTTATTGTAGCGGACGCGTATTTTTTTACGGTACGGTGCAAGCGCTTTTTCTATCGCAGGGTTGGTCGCGTCGTCAACGATGACGACTATCGCTTTATCCGGATACCGGTCGGCAAGCAGTTTGTGTATGATGTCTCCGGCACGTTTTGGATCGCGGTATACCGGTATGACGGCGGTTATCTTCATTCATTCCTCGTTCGATAATCGTCCACGGACTGTCATGAAGAATGACTATACCCATTATATCGGATAAATTCAATACCCTCGGTGATTGACAACCGCAAGCGAGGATAGATATCCTCGCCTGCGGTTGTCAATCATTCGAACGCGAGAATATCCGCGCACGAGGCGAAAGCCTGCAGCGGTTTATCGCCGCAGGCCGGAACACCTGTCACGCGGATGGCAACGGCCGGTACCGGTGTGAACGACAGCTCGAATTTGGTGCCGGGTTTCAGCCCGCGCGCATCAGTGGATGTGGTCTCAGGATACGCCGTGAATTCTCCCACAGATTCCCAGGGGCTGTCGGCTGTCCGCTTCACTTCGAAACGGGGTTTTCCCTTCGATGCATCATGCCAGCCGCCGTCATGAAATACATTTCCTGCCGTATACACCGCACGGCTCACCATTACCGGAGCATCGATGGCGACGCCGAAGAACGCCTCTGCCTGTGCTTTGCCGTTATAGCTCACGCGGAACGTCCCCGCATCGCCGTCGCTGATAAAACCGTTGACATTGCCGGGCTCGCTGTAGATCTCGCGGCCTATCATGAACGGACTTCTGCCGGCAAGCTGATACCCCGGCGATTTCATCCACACGGTAAAGGGCGTTCGCCACGAACCGGCATCGAAGAACGGCCGGCGCACCGTCTTGAACGGCGTCATATCGCCACGTTTTGCCTTGAGCATGTCGATGGCGTCCGTTTCAAGGAAGACATCATCGTTCCATGCCTTTCGAGCGCTGCCGGGAACGCACCCGCAAGTGATACGGTCACCGGTGTTCCGTTCACGGATGTCTTCCAGAAGCACGGTGCGAATGTGTTGATGCGAAGACCGGCTCTGTCGGCGGTGGCGAGAAAGGTGAGCGCAAGCGCAAGTCCGCGCTGGCCGGATGAATTGCAGCAGGTCATGTTTGCGGGCGGATAGTTCTCCGAAAATTCCTTAAACCCGTTGATGGGGTTGTAGTATGCGAGGCACGATAACCGTCCGGCTCCTGCGCGGCGATAAGCCCCTGCGCGACGCGTTCGATCTTTTCCCGAAGTGCGATGTCATGCGAGCATTGCCGGAGGAGGCACGATGCGTGAAGCCATTTGCCGACATGTTCCCCAGATCCGGGGATGAATACCGGGCTTTTTTCTGAAACCGCCGAGGAATATGTCCTCGTCAATGCGTATCATCCTGTTTGTCAGATGCCGACGGATGCGGTCATTGAGAAATCCCGACACGGCGACATCAGCCGGAGCGAACGGTGAGGTGATATCGGCAATTGCGGGGTCGACAATGGCGGTTACGGGAACCGATGATGCTTTTGCGTCCCAGCCTCCGGCGAAAAGACCGGCGGTATGAATCTTGAGCAATGCGGATATAACCTGTGTTCTCATAATGTTCTCCATAACGTTCACTATAACCATAGGATGATTACGGGACGAAAGCGAGATGAATTCGATTATTTTTCTATGTTTTTCGATTATAGACCGGCGTTATTTGAATTGTCCGGCAGCCCATTCCATTTCGTCGGGTATGGCGAGTTTCTGCGTGCATTTGGGGACGCATTCGCCGCAATTGATGCAGGCACTCGCGTTTTTGCCCTTCACCCATCCGTTCGTGCCGATGCCTTTATAGGATGACAACGCCGCTTTTTTCATATCGAGAAAGCGCGCGTGATAGATGGCGCTCATCACTTCGGGGATATTGACGTCCTGCGGGCAGGGCATGCAGTAGCCGCAGCGCGTGCAGAAGTTCACGCTTTTATTCGAGACCGATGCGGCGCGTTCATTGAGCGCGGCAACGTTGTCCTGCGCTATCGGTCCGCGTTCAAGCGCTGTGAACGCGTCGTCGACATCCTTCTTTTTGCTGATGCCGACTATCATCGTGTCTATCGACGTATTGGCGAGCACATACCGCAGCGCCATTTCAGCCGTTGACGAGCAGCCCGCGCGTTCGGCCATCGGTGAAAACACTGACGACGGTTCGGCAAGTTTACCGCCGCCCATGGGGTTCATGATAATCGTGCCGATGCCCTTTTCATGCGCTTTGGCGAGGACTTCGGTGTATGCGGTGTTGAGATAGTTATACGTGACGAGGAGTATCTCGCACCAGTCGACTTCATCGAGATAGGTGAGCAGGTTTTTCGGCGAGTCATGGCTTGTGAAACCGATATGTTTTACCAACCCGCGTTTTTTCGCTTCGCGTATGCCGTCCACGAATCCGCCCTTTTTCACCGCGGCGTCGTAGTTGTCGCGGTTCATGATGTTCCACACCTGATAGAAATCGAGACAGTCAACATCGAGCCGCTTCATCGACGCTTCGATGTGCCGGAGCACCGAATCAACATCAGCCGCGTCGCGCTCCTCGACCTTTTTTATCCACGGCGACCACTTCGTCGATAGAATGACCTTCTCCCGGTAGCCGCCTTTCAGCGCAACACCGATCTTTTTCTCTGATTCACCGTAGCCCATGCTCGTATCGAGATAGCGCATTCCCTTGTCGATGCCGTAGCGGATGAGCTCCGCAGCTTCATCGATGTCGCCGGGCAGGCGCATGCATCCCATGCTGACGCGTGGTACCGTATAGCCGCTTCGGGTGCCGAACGGGATGGTATCCATGGGGTCTCCTTATGATTACTGCCGCGATGTTGTTCCGGTATTTTACCCGTCAGCGCCGCAATATCAATACCCTGGCGCCTTTATTTTGTATTGCATGTTGTCATTTATTGAAATATAATCCGGCCGCACACGTCATTACAATGATGTGAAAGTCTACTATCCCCTCTGGAGCAACTGATGTTGAAACATGCCTTTATCCTTGCCGCCGCCGCACTGAGCGTTTTCGCCGCGGCGCCCGCAAGCGATTCCAGAACACGCGCGATGAACTACTGGCCGCAATGGCGCGGTCCTGATGTGAACGGTACTGCGCCGCTCGCAGAACCGCCGGTGCAGTGGAACGAAAAAAAGAATATCCGGTGGAAGCTCGCGATACCCGGTAAAGGACATGCCACGCCTGTCATCTGGGAAAATACTATCGTCGTGCTGACTGCCGTGCCGTTAGAAAAGGACGCAAAGACGCTGCGCTTCGTTGTCATCGCCGTTGATCGGGAACGCGGTACGGTGCTCTGGGAAAAGACCATGTGCGAAGTGAAGCCGCATGAAGGCGCCCATCCCGACGGGAGTTTCGCTTCCGCCTCGGCCATG
The DNA here is from genome assembly GCA_016214035.1 of Spirochaetota bacterium. Lineage (GTDB taxonomy): Bacteria > Spirochaetota > Brachyspiria > Brachyspirales > JACRPF01 > JACRPF01. The sequence continues at coordinate 234,476 of JACRPF010000022.1, forward strand.
ATCGACGGCGAACGGATATATGCCCATTTCGGTTCGCGCGGCATCTATTGTCTTGATATGAAAGGGAAACTCCTCTGGAAAAAGGACCTCGGCCGCATGAAAATAGCGCGCGGATTCGGCGAGGGAAGTTCTCCGGCGATGTCGGAGAAAGCGGTATTCATCGTCTGGGACAATGAGACGCCGTCGTTCATCGCGGCACTTGATAAAAAAACGGGCAGCGAGATCTGGCGCACGCCGCGCGACGAGAAGACGTCGTGGTCTACGCCGGTGGTCATCCGTCACGGCGGAAAAGAAATTGTCATCACCAGCGCCACAAAACGGATGCGCGCGTATGACGCCGACAAAGGATCGCTCATTTGGGAGGCGGGCGGCATGACGCTGAGCACAATACCGTCGCCGGTGTATGACGAAGCGAGGCTCTATGCGATGAGCGGTTTCCTCGGGAGCGCACTCATCGCCATTCCGCTCGACGTCAAAGGCGAAGTCGCTGAAAAGCAGTTCGCGTGGAAATATTCGCAGGATGCATCCTATGTGCCGTCGGCGCTTCTGTACAACGGCTCGATCTATTTCATCAAGTTCACCGAGGGCGCATTAAGCTCGCTCGATGCGAAGACGGGAAAAGTCCGGTATGCGAAAGAAAAAATCCCGGGGCTGAAAGGCGTATATTCCTCGCCGGTAGCGGCAGCAGGGCGCGTCTATGTGACCGGACGTAACGGCGTTACCGCGGTCATCTCGGACACGGCGCCGTTTAAAATACTCGCGACCAATACGCTTGACGATCAGTTCTCGGCGTCCGCGGCTGTCGTCGGAAAAGAGATAATCCTTCGCGGACACCGTTCACTCTACTCGATAATGGGTCGCTGATCGGCGCAGTATGAATAGCGGACATCGTTTTTCTTGACAAACCGATTGAATTCCATAAAATAGCGTATCAAGTCATAAGCGAGGTATCTCATGAAACGTTCACTGCTCCTTTCACTGGTCTCGTTCGTTCTCGTTGCTTTTATCGGATCGGCCGCGACGCCCACGACATCGTCGAAAAGCACCAACGCCAAGGCTGCGACGACAACTGCCGCCGCGAAAGCATCCACAAACGCTGCTGCTCCGGCAAAGACTGCCGTGACGAATGCAGCTGCTGTGAAAACTGAGCTCATCGACATCAATTCGGCTACAGCTGCCGAGCTCAAAAAGCTTCCCGGTATCGGCGACGCGTATTCGAAAAAGATCATTGCCGGCCGGCCGTATGCGAACAAGACACAGCTGAAGACCAAGGGCGCGCTGCCGGATTCTGTGTATGAAAAGATTGCAGATCTCGTGACCGCGAAACAGAAATAGCAGCACCGTATGCCGGACATGCCGAAGATTTTCTCTCCGCGGCGTGAACTCGGAACAACAGGATTTAAAGCAACACAGCTCGGTATCGGCGACGTGGCCGACCGGGCTGTTGCTTTTATTGACTGCGTTGCGACGATTCGCCGGACGCTCGACGCAGGCCTGAATATCATCGACACCGCGCCGATGTACGAAAACGGCTACAGCGAGGAGATAGTGGGCGCCGCACTGCTCGGACGGCGCGACGATGTTTTCGTTATCGACAAGATTGATCATCACGACAAACCCGTACTGCCGCAGGCGGATGAAAGTCTTTCACGATTGAAGATGGATCATACGGATCTATTTTTGTTTCATGCGGTATCATCAGTAGACGCCTGGAAAAAAATCGCTGCACCCGGCGGCGCTATGCATGAGCTCACGGAATGTGTTCGCTCGGGGAAAACACGATTCCGCGGCATATCAACGCACCGGTCCGACGTGGCGCGGGAAGCCGTGCTGTCCGGATTGTGCGACGTCATCATGCTTCCCGTCGGCCCCGTTTGCGATGAATTGAATATCAGCGAGATTCTTTCGCTGGCGCGGCGTCATGCCGTAGGCACCATCGGCATCAAGACGTTTGGTGCGGGAAAACTTCTCGGCGACACCGAGGGATACAATCGCCCGCTGCAGGAGCGTCCGCGCGGAAAAGTAAGTTCAGGCGGCGGGAGTACCGCACCGCTGCTGCCGCATCTGAGTGTTGCCGAATGTCTTTATTATTCACTTACCTGCGATCCCGATGTGACGCTTCTGGGCATGAGCTTCCCCAACGAACAGGACGCGGTATTCGAGGCGATGAAAAAATTTTCGCCGCTTGGTACGGATGCGATGGAACAGATACGCCAGAAGGCGGCTGAGGCCATGAAAGGGAAAGGCAGCCGCTGGTGGTGACCGCCGGTGATGTTTCTCAGAGCAGATAATCTTTTTTCGACAGCGAATATCCGCGTATCTGTCCGCGCGGCCAGTCGTCGACGATGTAATTGACGATATAAATCTCTCCGTCGTCGAATTGAACCCAGCCCGAATATCCGAGGTCCGTTTTTGCGCTCCTGTCGTAATCGATCGGGAATATTCTCGTCCACGCGTCGTTGCGCTTAACCGCAAGCGCCGATGGGACATCGGTGAACGCGGCAAAAAAGTTCTGTGTCCATGAGCCGAGCCAGCCTTTGCCGCCCTGCATGAACCGGTGCGTGATGAGCACTGCAGCACCGTCGGCGAGCATGCCGGCCACCGGGCGATGACAGCCGGGAAGCGGAAACTGATACGGCCCTTCCCAGGTGCGTCCGCCGTCATGTGATATCGATTTGTAGCAGTCAAGCCCGCGGCCCGAGTTCTCGCGCATGAAGCAGGCAAGCGTTCCGTCCGGGCACTGCATGACGCTTCCTTCGCAGAGCATAAGGTCTTTGACCGCGGCAATGGTGAACGGCCCGCTCCAGGTAATACCTTTGTCATCGGTAATCCATGCGCGTTCTTTGTATACGCCGCCGTCACCGTTGTCAAGCGCCGTGTGCGCGCTTACTATCCAATCTCCGTTGTTGAGCTCGATCACTTTATCCGGGACAATACCCGTTACCGGTATCTCCCGCGGCGGTGTCCATGTTTTTCCCTCATCGTCGCTGATCCAGATCCAGTTCGACTGTATACCGCCTTTCGACGATCCTTCTTTTCCACCGGCGACAAGATCGCAGACGGCAACGAGTCTTCCGTCTTTAAGCGCGGTGATGCGCGCGCAGTTCCAGAACAAATCGCTCTCGCTCTTCCGGTGCTTTGCATCTGACAGCGGCCGTTTCGGACCCCATGTCCTGCCGCGGTCGTTTGAATCGCAGAGCATGATGCGTGTGTACGAGCGGTCGCCGTGATGCGTGCATTCGCTGAACACGCAGACGAGCTTGCCGCTTTTCGTGAGCGCAACGTCCGGCCATGCGAGATACCACTGCTCGTCTTTGCATACGGAATATTTCTGAAGCATTATTTCACCTCTCGTGCCGTATCGATGAACGTCACAATCTCTTTCCCGAGGAGTGCAGACTCATCGTCTGAAACATGCCTGAGCGGGAAACGTACCGGTCCACAGTCGATGCCGCCCGCCAGTCTCATGATCGCCTTGCCCGCGCGAAGTCCGCCGAACCGTATCATCACCGCAATCATGTTAACGGCTTTTGTCTGAGCAGCCCGCGCACTTTCAATGTCACCCGCGGCGAATGCGCTCATGATGCGACGATACAGCGGCGCGGCGAAATTATAGGTGCTCCCGATGGCGCCCTTCGCGCCCACGGCAAGCGACGAGAGCAGTATTTCATCGCGCCCGAACAGTATATCATATTTGCCGTTCTGAAACGAGAGGCATTGCGCATAGTCCATGATGTTTTCATGCGTGAATTTCACGCCGGCCAGATTCGGAATCCTGCCGTCAGCGGTGCGGAGAAAGTCCAGCATCGGAAATGTCACGCCGGTAAGCGATGGAATGTGATAATAATAGACGGGGGTTTTCGGGCAGGCGGCCGCAACCGCGGCGCAGAATGACACGAGTTCCTCAATGCCGGACGGTCTGAAGAAATACGGGGGCATGAGACCAACAGCATGGGCGCCTATCGCTTCCGCATGTTTCGCAAACGCAATACATTCCGGCAGCGCGGTGTGCCCGGTGTTGATGATTATCCTGAATGAATCCGATCCGAAACGCATCCAGGTTTCCGCTGTTTTCAGACGTTCCCCGCTTGAAAGCGACTGTCCCTCGCCGGTGGTGCCGTTGACGAAAACGCCGGCAATACCGTCGGCGATGAGCTTTTCTGCATAGCTTGGTATGACGTCGAAGGCGATGCTCCCGTCGTCGTGCATCGGTGTGAACGGCGCGGCGATAAGTCCGTTGATATTCATGTGTGCTCCATGGTCGGCGATTTGCGAATCAGTATGGTAAGTATACGCACAAAACCGTTTCCGGTCTTGTAAAAAAGCGGCGGATATTTGTAAAATATTAGGGAACGGGCTGTTCCATCGGCGGAAACCTTGCTGGATTTATCCATTGCTCTGTTGTATACTGAAGTCAATCAGCGGTGATGTAAAGCGATGCGGGAGCCTCCGGTGACTCGAAAGCTCAAAAGCAATAAACCGCGGGCGGCAGTGAATAAAGAGACGCCGCCGCAAGCGGGCGGACATTCGCATATCCGTAAACGCATCAATGATGCGCTCATCATACGCGGCGCGGCATTCGCGCCTATCGCGTCACTCATCATCCTTCTTGCTGTGGCCGCAATGTCGCTTGTGTTCCTTTTTCTGGAACGAAACGCGCTTATCGAACGCACGCACGATACCTGCCGGACCATCGCGGTGGGCCTGAGCAGCGTTGCAATCGAATCGATCGCGCAGAACAAGCCGCTCACGCAGGAATATATAAATGAGCTGTCGAAACGGCGCATCCCGGGTCTTACGAACGCGTACGTCGTCAAATTCATCTCTGAGCGCGTTGAAGGGAAAAAAGGAATCACCGGCGGTGTCATCATCGCCGCGTATCAGTATGCGGGGCGCCCGGGCGACACACTGCCCTATAACAAGGTGCGGGAGCTGGCGGCAATTCGTGAGTTCAGAAAAGATCTCGTCATCGATGAAGGAAAAAACGACGCGGTGCCGCAGGCGGCAGATGCGCGGAGCAGTACGACGTCATATCTCGCGGAATTCAGCGACACCCTGAAGGACATTTTTTTCGGCGGCTCGTCGGGAACCTATTACCAGTACTCATATCCTATCGTGTGGAAATTCACGCTGCATCGCGAAGAGCAGATCGCCCACCTCGGCATGGTGCGTCTGCGGTTTCTAAAAAGCGAGATGCTCAGGACGTTCTATCAGACCCGTACGATATCGTTCACGGTGATAATCATAACGCTCGCGCTTGTCGGCGGTCTCGTCTTTTTCTATGTGCTCCTCGTCAACACGCTCAAGGAAAAACTCCGTGTCATCGAAAAATTATCTGTCACCGATCCGCTCACGGGACTATGCAACCGTAAAAAATTGAACGACACGCTGGATTATGAAATAGCACGCATACGCCGATACGGCGGCACGCTTGCCGTCATCATGTTCGATATGGACCACTTCAAGCTCGTGAACGACACGTGCGGGCATGACGCCGGTGACGCGGTGCTCGTGGGGATGGCGAAGCTCGTTGCCGAGGAACTGCGCGAGACTGATACGTTTGCACGGTGGGGCGGCGAGGAATTCGTCATCCTTCTGCCGGACAATACCGGCCGGGAGGCGGCGCATCTTGCCGAACGGCTGCGCGTAAAGGCCGAGGCTGCCGGACTTGCGGCAACGCATGCGGTCACGGCGAGTTTCGGCGTGGCGCATTTCGCCAAAGACCAGACGCGTGAGACATTCCTGAAATCGGTTGACGAGGCGCTCTATGCGGCGAAAGACGGCGGACGCAACCGCGTGGTGATGTATGCCAAAGCGATGCAGTGACGAACCGGATTACGGCAGTACCGTTCCGACGATGAGGATCTGTCCGGCATAACTGGAAATACCTTCCGGTAATTCTTTGATACGGAGCACCGCGGTGTGTTCTCCGGGCGCCTGTTCCGGCAGATAAAAAAAGCGCGCATATCGTTTTATCTTTTCCGTCTGCGGACGCTTGATGACGAGCGGCGTTGCGGCATTATCGATGGTCACTTCAACTTCCATGCCGCTTCCCTGCGGTATATCGCTGAAACCAATCGTCGTGCCGTTCCATTTCACCGTGATGGTCTCGCCTGCCTTGTCGCATTTCACCGCACCGCGGAGCATCGCATGCGTGCGGCCGAAATCCTCGCGATACACCGCGTCTTTGGCCGTGTCTAACGGAGTCCATCCGGCGCTGAGGACAACGTTGGTTGCCGGGATGAGCATCGCCGTTTCCCAGCATTTCGCTTCGAGCGGCGTGATGATGGTATGTTCCGCAGGTTTTCCCTCGGGCTTCATCGTGAGCATCGAGCGGGCGATGACATCGCGATAGACATCGTGCCCGTCATTTCCCGGATGCGTGCCGTCGGCGGAAAACACCAGTTTTCCTTCAACAGGAGCGCTTGCTTTGAAAATAAGCTCTCCCGCTTTTTCGCGTTTGGCTATCTCCACGCCGAGGTCTATCGACGGGATGCCGTACGCGTTGGCAACCGTTTCCATGATGGCGCCGAACCAGGGCGTTTTACCCGCCTGAATATCCTTAAGCATGCCGAGTGAAATGGTGTACACCAGACAGATGTCGGTGCGCGGATTCTTTTTCCATATCTGACGGACGATGCCTTCCGCGGATTTCGCCTCATATCCGCCGCCGCCGTTGACGCGGTGCTCCATGAAAACGAGATCGGGGTCCTTCGCGAGCACGTCGCCGGCGAGACGGCACGCGCCGTAATCAGAGCCGGTTCCGGATATCGCCGCGTTGATCTCTACGAACTCGGTGTTCGGATACTGCGCCTTGAACCAGGCGAAACTTTTCGGCCGCCATCCATTAGCCGCAGTGATGCTCCCGCCCAGATACGCGATGCGTACCGGTCCTCCGGCCGCGCACTTGGCGAAGAAATTGGGCAGTCCGTCACGGACGCGGAGTTCCTCTGGTATTTTCGGGTCGTAGGAGCCCGTCGCTCCCCCGGTGATCTTTCCCTGTGTGCGGTTCATGGCGCCTCCCGTCGTTTCATCGGCAAAAATAAAAAATGATGCGATACATGCAAGTGTAACGATACAAACGGAACGAGCGATTGACTGTTTCATTATTCGCCTCGATGTTATTTACTCTTCCGCATATTATACGCAGTTCGATGGTTATCGCAATATGATTTTCTGCGTGGTGATGACCGGACTGCCGCTGCCAATACCGTTTTTTTTATTTTAAAGCATCTGTATTACGCGCAAGCCCGCGCTTGACGACCTTGGCACGCTCCGTTTCTTTCTCCGCGCGTTTCGGTGTCTTTCCTTTTCCGGGGAATACGCCTTCTTCGTGTTCAAGGCTCCAGCCCTGATATTCGCGAAACGCGTGATATGCCCATGACCAGCCGTGCTTTTCGAACAGGTCGATAACATCCGTAAGCCATGCGACGGCGCTGTCCACCGGCGCCCAGGCGATAACGCTGAACTCACCGACGAAAATGGGAACGCGCCATTTCTGCTGAAACGCAATGACATTTTTGCAGCCGCGTTCAAGCGCCTCGCGGTTATAGGTGCTGCCGCTGATGACGCCGGGATACGACACTGCGGCCGGCGACGCGTCCACACGGAGTCCGGCATCCTGCAGTTGGGATACGCCCTGATGGGTGAATGTGCCCGGGTCGTAAAAATGGAAACTGTAGATGACACGCGCGTCGGGCAGCGGCAGAAGATCATCAAACCCGCGGGCACCGCCGCCGGGACCGACTTCATAGATGATCCAGGTTGACGGATCGACGCTTCGAATGGCTTTTATGATCTTCACCGCGAGCGGCCGCCATTCACGCGGGGCGTACGGCAGCTGTCCCCGGTCGAGCGGTTCGTTGAAGAGATCGTATCCCCAGATCGTTTTGCGATAGGGCGTCATCCGTACCGCGATGGCTTTCCACAGCGAGCAGAACGCGGTTTCAAGTTCGGGGTCGTTCCAATATGCCGCGCTCTCATCTGGTTTTCCCGTCGGCAGTCCATGACAGTCGAGTACCACTTTGATGCTGGCATGCTGCGCGTTCGACACCGCGTTTTCCAGCCAGTCGAGAAATACCGGCAGATGATCCGGCTTCCAATATTCAGTATTGCGTTTGGACGCGGAATTGGGTCCGAACTGCAGACGCACCACATTCGCGCCCCAGTGCCGCATATCGACGAACGCCTTTCCTTCCTGCAATGCACCGGACATGAAACCACGCACCACCGGCGGATCGGGGCGTTCACGCTCAAGGAGCGCGACATTGGTAAGTGCTTCACCGGCCGTGCGCAATTTTTTCCGCACAAGCACCATCGGTGACGCCGTCGCGGGTATGAACGGACGGTCGACGCTGCCTGCCGTCACGAGCGCGCCGAAGACATCGGTACGGCTCCACGACGCGTCGCCCGTGTCCTGCCGGCTCCAGGTGATCTTATGTCTCCGGCCGGAGCCGCTGTCATTGTCGTTATACGAGATGTTGAATCCGATGGGCAATCCGTCGCAGGGACGTATGATGAAATAGTCGTTTGATAATGGCAGCGACGCTTCAAAGGCCCATCCGTTATTGACCGTCACCGCTTTTACACGCATCGGGACTTTCCCTTTGGCGACGACATCCTGAACATTGCCGCTTGACGGCGTTACGAATATCTGCATTGAGCTGTCGTCGTATTGGGGCAGGCGGAGGAACAGCGGATCGATGAAAAGTTCGATGCAGTCATTCTCGTACGGCGCATTCTTTTTGGCGAATTGCAGAACATCATCCGTGATGCGGACATTCAGGAAGAGTTCATCATCGGAGCATGCGGCCTTGAAAGAAACGGACGCGTCGCTTTCCGCGGGCAATGCCGCGGCACCGTTCATCGTCGATAACGTTCCGGTGACGGGAATCGCATTCCAGTCGGCATCATCGCCGTCGATGGTCATGGCTGCCGGATGCGGTATCATCGCGATCAGTCCCGGCGCCGCCGATCGTTCAGCGGATTCACGCAGCTTTTTTCCCGCAGAACTTCCGGACTCGTTTTTTGCGGCCTCATATCCGGCGAAGAGTGATTCCATCGCCTGCTCGCGCGACACGGAAGCAGCATCCTGCTTCGGTGCTGGTTTCGGCGATATCTCAAGCCACTCCAAACGGGCGCTATCTGATGGCCCGTCGATATGGGCAACAATCAGCGTTTCGCCGCCGCGAAATGAAAACGGGCGTTCCTCGATATGCATATCGCTGCCCGACAGATTGATGAATCCGGCGATGGTGCCCCACGAACCGCCCTTGAACGGATTATTGCTGAGTACATAGACCTTTATCTTCCCCGAGCCTTTGCCGGAAAGAAGATAGTCTCCCGCCGGAAGCGTGGCGGTGTGCCACATCTTCGCATCCCATGTCGTTCCGCGGAGCTGAAAGTATCCGTCGGCCGGCGTTACGGTCAGTGATGACGTTTTCGACCAGCCAACGGGCGGTTTTCCGTCTGCAAATGAAAAACGCTGTCCGCCCGATTGCGCGAACAGTGAAATGCAGAAAAAAAGCAGTACGGCACAGAATGTCAGCCGGGTCTGCAACAGAAGAGGTCTGATAATAGTCATACTGATACTCCGCGATGTTTCAGTCAGTGGATGCTGTATACATATAGTAACCTGTTGTCGCGGCTTCGGCTACAAGTATTTCACCGTCATGATGCAACTATTTCTGTTTCCGCCGCCCCGCATGCTTCAGCCGGAATTCGCTGGGAGTACAGCCGTGTTCCCGCCGGAAAAACGTCATGAAGTTGGTGTGATTGTTGAATCCCGTGTTCATCGCAATCGTGGTGACCGATTCCGCGGTGTCTCTCAGCAGGTATTCCGCCTGCCCGATGCGATGCCGGTTGACGTATGCCACAAATCCCACACGGAACGCATTCTTGAACGTACGCGAGAACTGCGACGGCGTCATACCGAGTGTTTTCGGCAATTCCCGGAGCATTTCAGGATAGGCGTAATTGGTACGGACGTACATCTCGACAAAGTGTCTGAAATCCGATACGTGTCCGCCGTAGAGCGTACGCCTGAGCGACGAGCGCCGTATCACCAGCGCGGAATCCACCAGTACGCGCTTCACGGTGCGTTCACCGCGGATACGCGCAAGCAGAAGACGTGCGGCTTCCCGTCCAATGGTGACACCGTCATGCCGCGTTGTCGTGAGCGGCACCGGTATCGGGTATTCCGGCGAGTCATTCATGCCGATGATGCCGATATCATCAGGGACGCGCACGCCGGCCGCGGCGGCGGCGCGTTCGAATCGGGACGCAAAAAAATCTGATTCAAAGACTATCGTATGCGGACGGTGTTTGCGGCAGTGCGCGAGCAGATCCTCCGCGGCCCGGTCGGGGGCGTACGCTCCGTGTACCCTGTATAAGTGTGCATACTCATGGACCGTCACGCCGATCTTTTTTCCGGAAGCGAAACGGATGAACGCATCGCGCCGCGTATCGCTGAACTGCTCCGTGCTCAATGTGGCGAAAAAACAGGAACGATGCCCTTCATCGGCAAGATGATCAACGATTTTCCGGACCGTCGATACTTCGTCGGGGCCCACATACGGTTCATCATCCGCAGTGCATGACATGATGGCGATACAGGGCCGTTCTGCACGGACCTGACGCCACACCGCCGCGAAGATATCAGACCCGCCCGGTATCGCCCCGATGCATCCGTCGAATGCGCGGAAGTCTCCGGACATTTTTTCCATATCATACATGTCAATGCAGGCGACATGCACCTGCTCCATCAGCGCGATATCATGGATCCCGGACAATATCTTTACCCAGTAGCCATTCGGAAGTGAATGGCTCCATGTATCATATCCGTTTATAACGGCGATTTTCATCTTGCCTCATCAGATTATATTATCAGATTAAAATCACCGACGACGATCGCCCGGGCGAATGCGGCGCTGTCGCTCACGCGCTCACGGAGGACGATGCCGCCGCGGGCGATGTCCTCATGCCGGTGAAAATCCGATCCCGACAACTCGCGCAGGCGGTGCTTTGCCGCAAACGCCTTCGCCCGGTCGTTCCGTGAGTCGTGCCGCGCGTTGCCGTTATGCACCTCGACGCCGTCGATGTGATCCGGTTTCGCCCGGCTCATGCCGTTCCGGTACGGATGCGCCTGATAGATGACAAGACCGCTCTCAGCCGCGAGCAGTTTGAACCTGGCGGGAGTCATCCGGTGGAGCATGGGATGTTCCATGATAAAATCCTCGGTGATGCCGTACACCAGATAATCATTGGCGTGATCGGTGAAGCGCATCTCGCAGCCGAGTATCACATCGAAATCGAGACGGGACGCTTCATCATACGCCTCGTGATATCCCGAGAGAAAACGTTTCGCCATATCCCGCCATGCGCCGGGTCCGGAAAAAAAACCTTCATAATAATGATCGGTAATCACCATGCCAGCGTATCCAGCATTTTTATAGATGCGCACCGCCTCGCGCGCCGGCACCTTGCCGCAGGAACTCACTTCGGATGTGTGTGCGTGTGTCTCGTATCGGTACACGGTATCGGCTCCTTACGGCATGTCCCGGAACTGGCCCGGCGACATGCCCATTTTTCTGCGGAAGAATTTCGCGAAATAGTTCGGGTCGATGAAACCCGCGGCACGGGCAACTTCCGCGGTGGTGCGTCCGCCTTCGGAAAGCATGGTGAGCGCGCGCTCGAGCCTGAGCGAGTCGACGTATTCCTTTGCCGGCATGCTGAGCAATTCCCTGCAGTGCCGGTTCACCGTAGCTCTGTTGACGCCGAGCCGTTCAGCGACCGACTGCACCGAACAGTCCGGATCGGTGAACGTTTTCGTGATATCATCGAGTATCGCATCATCGTTCCCTTCCGGAACATGACGGACCGATGCTGTCGCAAGCGTTGCGAGTATGCGATATACTTCGGCGCTTGCGGCGGCTTCACTGCCCCGCGCACGGCTCCTGATGACGCGGGCCAGCAGATTGAAATCCTTTTGCGTGATATTCGCGGGAAACGGCGTCTTCGGAATGGCGAGTGATTTGATAACGGCTGCGGCATATGTTCCGTCAATGGTGAACCAGCGGTATTCCCAGGGTTTGGCGCCGCTTGCAAGACGATGCTCGCTTTCCGGCATGCACACCGCGGCATGATGTTCTGAAACGCGGCAGTCGTTCTTCCCGATGCGGACGAAACCTTCACCGCGCACCGTCCACAGCACCTGCACGAAACGTATGCGGCGGGACCCGCTCTCCGCATGCGGTTGAAACACCGCACGCCCCACGGAACGCAGTCCGAACGGCACACCGTGAGGCGCCCGTGACGGACGGTAGATGACATGTTGCTGTATCATGATATCCCGCCGATGTGATAGCGGAAAATGCCGGTAGCTTTTGCAATGAACGGCAACAGCCGCATCCATCCGAAGGCACGCAGCCGCGGTTCGGGTTTGTCGAAGTAATACCATCGATCGATCAGCCGAAATCCCCACGGTTCAATCGCTTCGGGACCTTTGGCGTCCCAACGCGCGCGCGCGCCGGAGCGTTTGAGTACGGAGCTCATGCGGTTATGATGCCGGGAGATGAACGGCGATGCCGCGTCGAATACAAGCTCGCTTCCGGGGAAACGCGCCGCCATCTCCGTGAGGAGCGGCTTGACATCGCCGGTGCTGAAATAGGGAAACACCCCTTCGGCAAGAAACAGCACGGGACGATTATGGCGTGCCGCTTCATCAAGCCAGGAAACGTCCAGCATGGATATCCCGATTGTTTCAGCCCGATCGGTATCGGGAACAACGGAACGCCTGAGTTCGATTACTTCAGGCAGGTCGATGCCGAGCCACGACATCCGTCCGTTGTCAAGCCGATGGAATCTTGTGTCTAATCCGCACCCGATATCCACCACCAGGCCGTCGGGATTTGTGTCAAGAAAAGTGCGCGTGAATGTATCGAATTGCCGGGCGCGCATCACCGTGATGAACGCATCCGTTGCGCGCATACCCAGCAGGAATTCAGGATTTCCGCCAAGCGCATGGTAGATCTCGACGGCGCGCGGGTCGCGGAGGATGGCATCGGGACGTATCGACTCGACGGCACGGCATGCCAGCGGGACGAGCAGCGTGCGGGCGACTCCGTGAAGATCGGAAACGGTCATGCCGGTCTCACGTGTATATCATAATTGCCATGCCGCAAAATTACCCTCCGGTGCAACATAAATACTCTTGCCGACTGCGCATATCGGAACGATTATACTGTCGTACCCGATAACGTCAAGGAGAACGACTATGAACGCACAAGCATTGACCGACGAGATAAAGCAGTTCGCACGCACTGAAGGCGCCGACCTGGTGGGGATAGCACCGATTTCCCGGTACGAGGGCGCACCGCATATGCTCAGACCCCAGGCGCATCTGCCGGAAGCGAAAGCGGTTATCGTCATGGCGGTGCATCACCCCGACGCGTCGGTTGAATGGGCCGGGGAACCGAATCCGAATTTTTCGGGACCGTTTCAGATAGGCATGATCGCGAAACTTGACACCATCGCGCTCCGCGTGTCGCGGTTCATCGAATTGAAAGGACATACCACGATGCCGCTCTCATGCACGTTCTACTGGCGTCATCGTCCGTACAAGGATATTCCGTACGCGCAGGCTGCATCGTTCAGCCACATGAACGCGTTCGTTGCCGCGGGGCTCGGTGAATATGGCTGGCACGGCATGGTCATGTCGCCGGAGTACGGTCCGCGTCAGCGCATTATCTCGGTGATCACCGATGCGCCGCTTGCCGCCGATCCACTCTATAACGCCGAACCGCTCTGCGACCGATGCAATCTCTGTGAGAAAAAGTGCTGGGGCAATAACTATGTGCCGGAGCATCTCAACAAAGACCCGGAAATATCGTTTACTATAGAAGGAAAGACGTTCCGGTATGCGAACGTGAACCGCTGGCGCTGTTTCTGGGGCGAGCAGTGTCACCTCGACATGAACGAACTCGCGAAGCGTCCGATAGCAGATGAACACGGCATATTCCAGGCTATGAACGAGGGCGTCAAACGGGCCGGTCAGGGTGCCGCGGGATATCAGTGCAGTTCGTTCAAGCACTGTATGGCAAAACCGATACGTACCTGGGATAAAGCCTTAAGCCCTGGACCACGCAGAAAAAAAGCGCTGTCGCCGGAATCCGGGGCATCGCTGATTAAGAAGGTAAAAGAACTTGCAGCACGCAATAACGCGCATCGCATAAGTATTCAGCCGCTCTCAACGCTTCAGAACGCTCCGCTCGAATTCTATAAAGGTTTCAGAAAGGATGAACTGTTCAGGACATTCACCTGGGCGGTGACTATCGCACAGCCGGTATCGAATGCGTATGCGGACGGCCCGGCCATTGCGAAAAAGAACGCGCAGACGATAAAGCTTCTCACGCACGGCAGGATGATGATGGGGGTACTCGATATAGCGCGTTACCTCGACGACGCCGGTTACGAGGCGATGCAGATGTGGCGCACGACTGCCATGGCCGAACACGGAGTATCGCAGGCGAATTGGAAGATCGACGGGCAGACTTTCATTGCCGAGACGGTTATCACAACGGCGCCGCTTGACGAGTTGAACGAGATACTCATCGATCATAAAAACATCACCGGCGAAGCGATAGCACAGCGCACGCTGCCGTCACTCAGCCATGTGGATGCTGCCGCTATCGTGTCGCTCGACGACTGCGCGCCTGAAATTGCAAAATCCATCCGTGAATCGATGCCGGATGCGAAAACACTCGTCGCCGTATCGGCAGGAATTCCGCGCCGCGTGGTGGAACTTGCCGGGAAACAGGAAGCCGAATGCGGCGTGTCATATCAGTACCTGCATTATCAGTCGCAGCGTGAGAGCGCGTGGGCGGCGCAGGACATCGCGTCCGATCTTGCGGCTGAGGGACATGCGGCGCTCGCACTCGTGGACCTTTCGCTCGATTCACGCGGGACTATGTCGAATTATCTCGGCGTACTGCCCGATCTGCATGCGCAGTCATCGTTCGCGGCGGCTGCCGGCCTCGGTGTTGTCGGAAAGAATGGACTGCTACTTACCGAAAATTTCGGCCCGCGTCAGCGGTATGCGTTTGTCGTAACCGACGCCGTGCTCACGCCGACAAAACGCGCCGCTGGATCATTGTGTCCGCAGGGCTGCACCGCATGCGCCGATGCCTGCCCGATGAAAGCACTCAATGCGTCGTGCACGCTGCAATGCGCATCGGCAAAGAACGTCACACATGACGTGTTCCCGCGCGACGAAGTGAAATGCGAATGGGCGCGTTCGCTCGGTATGGTTGACGGCGAAGGCGTGGAACTTCTCGGCTGGCAGGTGCCGAATGTGGCCGCACCCGCTGCACTTACCGACGATGAACGGAAAAAAGCGAAAGAGCTCAAGGACCCGGTGCAGCGTATCTGTTACGGGAATCCGAATCACTCGGATACCATTATTGAGCGTTGTCTGCAGGCGTGTCCGGCGGGTAGGCGGTGAGAGTTCGCGCGTAGTGGTTCGGAAGGAATGCCTTTTTCTGAAACGCACCGCTCGGCGTTCATCTTCCTGATGAATCACTCGCTCTCGCCGCCGTCCGGGCGGCTCGTGCGTCTCAGAAAAAGGCATTCCTTCCTCACGTATCGCGCGTTAGATAATTAGAAAAAAATGGTACTAATAAAATGTTATCCTGACTGTTCCGACCCTGCTTGACGTTCCGGTGAAATGGTCTATACTCGCGGCGAATCGCGTGATGCGTGACAGCTGAGCGCGAATAATTTCACCGGGAGTTCATGATGTACTTTCACAAATACCATGCCGCGGATAATTTCAAGGTAACGGGCGATGTAAAATTGTCGCTTGAGAAGCTCAACGGCAGCAGCATATACCGGCTCACGGCGAAGTCAAAACGCTGGACGAAGAACCACAGCCAGGCGGTACTGTCACCAGAAAAGATAAAGCGCGATGTGAAGTGTTCATGCTCACTTTCCGGCAAGCGGCTCTCGCTTTCGATAAATGGAAAGCGTTTTCTCGAAAGCGATGCATCGCTCCCGTTCGGCGTGTCGGGCAATGCGTGGGCCATGTCGTTCGTATACGATAACGACATGCAGTTCTACGGACAGGGCGAAAAGAACAACGGTTTTGAAAAGTCCGGGTCGTTCACCAAATTCTGGAACACCGACGTCTGGGGCGATTTTACCCCCGAGCAGTATAAAAACGGCGTCACCGATCCGATGTATGTGTCGGTACCGTATCTCCTCATCAAGCGCGGCAACACCTACGCGGGTATTCTCGTGAACGATCCCTATCCGGTATTCATGACGCTCAACGCAAAACTCGATTGGCTTCCCGACGGCGCGAAAAGCGGTGTCGTCATCGGCGCTTCGGACGGAGTCCCCGATATCTATATCATTCCGGGACCTACGCTTGATGATGTAACCACCGCGCTCCAGAGACTTGTAGGCACAACACCGCGGCCGCCGCTCTGGGCGCTGGGGCATCAGCAGTGCAAATGGGGATACCGCTCACACGATGACCTCTCCGCGATTGCCGCACGATACAAAAAGGAAAATATCCCCAATGACGGTCTCTGGCTCGATATCGATTATATGGACGGGTACCGCGTTTTCACGTACAACAAAAAACATTTCGCGGCTCCAAAACAGCAGATCGGAAAACTCACCGATGCGGGCGGCCATGTGGTTCCCATCATCGACCCGGGTGTCAAGCGCGAGAAAGGCTATGCCGTATACGACGACGGCATGAAGAACGATGTGTTCTGTAAGACATCCGACGGCGAGCCGTATATCGGTTTCGTGTGGCCGGGCGCGACAGTGTTTCCGGATTTTTCGCTTCCCGCGGCGCGTGCGTGGTGGGCGAAACAGGTGAAGACATTCGTCGATACCGGCATTCACGGCGCATGGATAGACATGAACGATCCGTCCACGGGAAAAAGCGAGCTGGCCGATATGCGCTTCAATAATGGAAAACTGCCGCACGAAAGCTATCACAACCAGTATGCGCTCGGCATGGCGATGGCCACGCGCGAAGGATTTCTGAAATCAAACCCGTTGGCGCGTCCGCTTCTCGTCTCGCGCAGCGGTTTCATCAGCACGAGCCGGTATGCGGCCGTCTGGACGGGTGACAACTTCAGCAATTTTCATCACCTGAAAAAATCCATAGAGATCACGCTCAATCTGTCGCTTTCCGGGATTCCCTTCAACGGCCCCGACGTTCCCGGCTTCGGCGGAACACCCACGGAGGAACTTGCGCGCAAATGGTACAAGGCGGGATTCCTGTTCCCGTTCTTCCGCAATCACGCCATACTCGACGCGCCGCATCAGGAACCGTGGTGTTTCCCGACGGCGACTAAAAATGTCATCGCGAAGTTCATCAAGCTCCGGTACAAGCTACTGCCGTACATCTATAATCTTTTCATCGAGCAGGAGCACTCCGGCCGTCCGATGCTCCGGCCGCTCATGTATGATTTCGCCGACACGGTAGCATTGCCGCTTTCGAAGGTAAGCGATCAGTTCATGGCGGGCGACGCGCTCATGCATGCGCCTGTCATCACTGAAGGCGCCGAGAAACGCGATATCGTTTTCCCCAAAGGCATGTGGTACGACCTGTCGACGGGTGCATGGATATCCGGCGGCAGACGCCGGTCATATGACTCGAAGCAAGACGCAACGCCGCTTTTCGCCGCCGATGGATCCATCGTGATGATGCAGACGGGTGAACGGACCGATAACCAAAACGATCTGACGGATGTCGAAGCGCATATCTTCATGCGCACGGCAATTCATGCGTCGGTGCGGTACACGATTGACGACGGCAGCAGTTTCAATTACCGCCGCGGCGGTGAAACACACGTCGATATAGTTGTAAAAAAAAACGGGACATCACTCGCGGTCACAATCGCGAAGAACGGCGCGTCGCTTCCGGTCGGGATTTCTTTCATCATTCATGGAGCGGCGGCGGCGATCTCGGTAAACGGAGGCGGAAACACTACACTGCGTAAGGGACGCGTGACGCTTGCGGGAAACCCGCTTGCGGTGAAGGTATATTCCCGGTTCATGGTGTGAATGAACTGATTCCGGGCACACCCGTTACGGGAGATCAAGCTTCGGCGCAGTGATGTGACGCAGCCGGTTCACCGAATTCACCGGCTGCAGTTTTTTATCAGAGACGAAAAAGCCGTCAATAGCGACGCCGCCGCCCGTCGGAAACGCATTCTTTGTGACGAAGCGGATGATATGTTTTCCGGCGGTGAGCGGAAAGATAGGTACTGCCGGCGTGAATGCGACGCCCTTGCCCGATCCTTTGCACAGTACCGCCCCCGCATCACGGCCGTCAACGATGATCGTCAGCTCATAATCCTTTTCGGATTGATAGCGCAGATATATCGACGCCTGCTGCATGTCGTATGCATTGAACGCGTATTCAATCCATCCGTCCGCTTCCGCGCCCCAGACGGGTTCCGCCGCGCCGGGCCAGAGCGTGGTGAACAGATCATTGTTGTACCGCTTTTTGAACGAGCCGCACTGCGCTGCGGGCAGACTGCCGATGACCCAGACGAACTGCTTCAGGTCGGCGTAAAGCGATGACGCGGTATAGGCGACCGATGGCGCAGGCACATAGCGGAGTTTTCCGAGCGCGATGTCGTAACTGCGGCTGTTGAACTCGACCACGTGATCCCTGAAATCATGGTATACCTCGAGCGTCTCCGCGATGACGCCGAAGTTATTGCCCTCGCCGGCGCTCTTTTCACCGGGACGTCCCTCGCGTGACTGGTCGAGCAGGATGAACCAGTGTTCACCCACGATGCATCCGCGCGACAGAAGATCGGCGAAGGCGGTCTTGTACGCGAGCCCGCGTTCGTGCTGATTATCCGGCTGGGCGGGCCAGTCCCTGAGCTTTTCGTTCTTGTGCACCGAATCTTTGCTGATAAACGACCATTCACCGATGATGAACGGCTTGTCGACGCTTTTCATCCGCTCGGCGCTCGCGGGCGGGAGAAATACATATGTATTGAAACTGATGACATCGACATATTTCGCGGCGACGGCAAGCACTGCGCTGCTGTCCACATTGAGAAGCCTGTCGCCGAGGATGAGCACATCGGGCGCGGCCTCGCGTATGGCTGCCGTCGTCGCGGCGTAATACGCCTCGGCGAGTTCTTCCAGGATTTTAGGATCGGTGATCTTTCCCCAGGGCAGCTCGTTGTCGGTGAAAACGCCGAGGATATGCACCGAACCGCGTTTGATCTTGTAATCCTTCATGCGCTCAACGCACGCCCTGCGGAAGTCGGGATGCCGGAAATCGGGTATCTTGGGAATGATCATAGGTATTTTGTATTTTTCGGCGGCCTTGAGGAAACCGATGACCGGTGTCGTCAGGATGATGTTCCCGCGCGATTCGAGATATCCCGGGGCACCCGACCACGCGCCGATGGTGTTGAATCCGAGATCGTTTATCACCGCAAGCTGATAATCGTAAAAACTGTTCACATAATCCGCGCCCCATTTTTTCCAGGCGTGATAATACATCATGCTGAAGTGATCGCGTCCGAAGAATTTCGCCCACGGTCTGTTCCCCTCGCCTGCTGCTACCGCTTTCGCGTCGGCGAATGCGTCGAACCGTCCGCCGTTGTTCTCGCTGTATGTGTCGTAGGCGCATTCGAATCCGCAGATGCCGGTACTCAGGAACAGATTCCCTTCCGGTGTGACCAGCCACCAGCGGCCGTTGGTCTTCAGCGTCCGGAACGTTCCCGTCGCGGGCGCGCTCCATTCGGTGATGATGCCGCCGAATCTGTCCCGCGGATATTTCGTGTACTCGCGCGTGAGCGTGCCGGTTCTCGTGTCGATATATCCGTCCTCGACGGGCTGAGAAGCGCGTATTCTCCTCTGAATCGGTTTCGCACTGCCGGTATAATTCGGAACAGCGGTGTCATCTGCGAAAAGGCACATGGTGAAGATGATGAACGCACTGCAAATCAGATGCCGCATAAACGCTCCTTATGGTACGTAGAGTATAGTTCCCCGGTCCCGAATAGCAGCCGGTCCGGGGCGCGATGCGCTTTCTTCCATCGCGTTGTTATCAGGATACGATAATTGCACTCGTCTGTCCTATGTCTTTTCCCCTTCCGGTTTTCCATATCCATGACGGCGGAGCCACCTCCGTATTCAGCTTTGCAGACGGCGCTTCCTGTAGACGGACGGCGTACATCCGAATTTTTTTCTGAACAGGGTGTTGAAATTGGGGACGCTGTTGAACCCCGAACCGAACATGATGTCGATTACCGGACGGTGGGTGCCGGCGAGATACCGCGCCGCCTTGTCGAGACGGAAATCGTTCACCCGCGTCACGAAGGTCGATCCGAATTCCCGTTTGAACTTCTGCGAGAAATATTTCTTCGACATCTCAAATCTGTTCGACAGCTTTTCAGACAATCCCGATTCGCGATAATGCTCCTCGATGAACGATGCAGCGCTGTTGTAAAACTGCACATCCCCGTGCGGACGTACGGCGCTCCGTTTCACCGTTGAGCGTCTGACGGCCAGCCGCGGCGGCAGCAGAATCTTCCGGTCGGCGGGAATATCCATTCCGGACGCGATATCCGCGAGCATATAGACGCCCATGCTGCCGATGTCATAATACGGCACCGAGACGCTTGTCAGAAACGGCTTTTCGAGATACGCATCCGGAACGCGGTAGCGTTCGCCGAAATATCTGCCGTCGTCGATGCCGCATACGGCGACGTGTTCGGGGATGCGCAATCCGTTTGCGGCGGCCTCCTCCATGAAGACCCAGGCCATCGCATCGGTGCAGCAGATCACCGCTTCGGGCAGCGGCGTCCGTTTCAGGTATTCCCTGACCGTCATGCGTATAAAATCCCAGTAGGGCATGTCCTTCGCGCGGGGCCGGCGGCGATAATAGACTTCCGTAGAAAACGAGTCTTTCGCTATGTCGATGCCGTATACATGACGCTGCTCGAGCGGCAGACCGCGTACGGCAAGCGCATCGCGGTATCCGCGATACCGTTTCAGACAGTAGCTGGTGTAGGCGGGCGCGAAAAAACCGATGCGTCTGAATCCCTCCGAGGCAAGGTGCCCGACCAGAAGATCGAGCGCGGCCGTCTCATCCACGCCGACGTAACGGCACGGTTCCCGATGCTCCTCGATGATGCATACCGACGGAACTTTGCTGCGGATAACATCCCAGCAATCGCGTTTCCATGACGGCGCGAGATCGACCTTGCCGATGATGCCGTCGAACTGCATATAGGCGCCGCTCCGGTACAGTTCCTTGAGATCCACATGCTGGTCGTAGATCATGATGCCGGCGTCGATATCGCGGATTGCGTCCATGATGCCCCGGTGCAGATTGGTGAACGACGGTATATTGAACGCCGACTCGATGACATACGTATTGGGGAGGAAAAGTATTTTCATTGCGTATCTTGTTATTCCTGACTTCAGTATAGTGTATTACGTTTCATACTGTCAAGCAGTATTCTGTATCTGATTGCAGATTTTTCAGAAACGGTACCGGCTATTCTCGTTTACTCGATGCCTTTTTTTTACCACGAATGCCGATATCTGACAAAAAGAACATCACTCTTAAAACCTGTATGGTAATAATTCATGTTTTTAACATTTCCGCAATTGCAGCATGTTCTGCGCAAAAGCCTATTCCGCATGCCACATCGATGCATATTCCGGTATAAACTTTTCCCGTAGATGACAGTATCGCCGCGCTGACATTTCCGGCACGAAAATAGTCATTTGAAAGCTTGAATTCTCCAAGGACACTTTTGGCATGCGTTATCAGTTCGTCAATATTCATTTTAATGTCCTATTGATGGTGATTTCACACAACGTCCTGCGGGGTTGCGACGTTTGCCGAATGTTATATGCCGTGCCACGCCTCTTTACTGCTAGCTTTCGAAATATTTCATTCAAGATATTTTTCAACAAGCTCACTGTCAATCACACCACCTTGGAAAAGGAGTTCTTTAAATTTCGACAAATCATTTTTATTAGGATGCTGTATTTTATTAGAAAGTATCTTTAAAAGATCTTTTGCAGATAAAAAACTTGTTTTCACATTTGTTTCTTTGAAGATGTTATTAATCGCGGTGCTAGTAATGTTACTGAAGTTACTTGACACAACTAAAAAATAGCAAAATTCATAACCTTCTTTTTTTAGGATGGGTAAGTATTTTTTAATATATTCAATAAACTTTCTATCTTCAGTTCCAATAGAATACTTCTCTTTCCTAGATTTTGAATCAATTATTATAGCATAATGATTTTGTCTGTTTTTTGCAATTCCATCTGGATTTCTACCTGTGCCTTGTCCCATTTCATCAACATCAAAACCAAGCAATTGGAAAACGACGTTTACTTTTTTTTCAAATTCAAGTGATTTAGTTTCATTCACGGATAAATTTTCTAAATCATGTATTATTAAAGGCAAATAGTTTTTATAACTGTCGTTTTCGCTCTCATCAATCAGGATCAATGATGTTTTATCATCAGCTTCAGTGAGTGTTATAAGTTTTATTACATCATCCCATTCTGATTTATTTTTTGCATAATCGTAAAACAACTTAGGCAAATCAGTCCACTTTATCCCATGATTTTTTTTCATATTACCAATAGACGGTGTGCATTTATAAAACAACCAGTCAGCTTGAGAGGGATTTTTATTTTCCGTTTTTAAAATATTACCCCATTGCTCGAGAATGCTTTCTTTTGTCACTTTTTCCGTTGAAAATATATTAGGATCATCTCCGCATTCTATAACCAGCTTACCATATGCATTACTTCCGAATAACTTGCTAAGTGTACGATCAGAAATATTTGCATATTTATAAAATTCTCTTGAAGAAGGTGACTTGTTATGTGTTTTTTTATATTCAATATATTTTTCAATAAGTTTGACTTTTAGTTCATCCATAAAAACTCCTTAAAATCATAAAGGCGGCGTGGCATATAACGCTCCGTGAGTTTGCGACGTGCGGAAACTCGGTGATATAGCGCGCAGTGCAGCCGAATTGGAGCATGTCATGAACACGTTGTTGTCTGAAGTTATGGCGCGCATTAAATATTACATATTTTCAATTGTTTTTAGCTTGACAAAACTAGACATTCTTGGATCACTAAATCTGTAAATGCCTTTTGTAATTCTATGCAATAACTTTGATTCATCATCAGCTACTAATCTAATTAGATATTGATTTAGTTCGTTCTGAGTGATTTGGAGGTTAAACATAGAAAGTAACTTTTCTCTCAATACTTTTGCTTTAATTTCATTTGCTTGCAATGCTGCACAAACCATTAATATTTGTAAATATATTTCACTTTGCAACGTCTGCATAGTACTATTCCAAGTGTGTTGAAGGAATTCCTCCGTATCTTGGATTGAATCATTTATTGACTCAATTAAAAGTTTATACTCTACCACATTTAAATTATTTTTGATTGCTTTTTCACCAGATTTTAACGCCAATAAATGTGCAAAATGAGGGTATCCAGAAGATACATCTAATATTTTATTAATTACATCATCATTATAGGTTAATCCTATTTTACTTGAACCGGAAACTACCAATTGTTTAATTTCATCATTTGTCATTCTGCTTAATTTAATTTGTTTAACATGTCTACTAATTGAAGCATTTCCTGACATTAATTCAGCAATACTATTACCTACACCAACTATAAGTAATTTAAAAGGTGATTTCTCATCACTTAATAACTTAACTAACTCGCCAACTTTTTCTTTTGTTTCTTTGCTAAGAGAATCAAACTCATCAATAAATAACACACCTTTTTTTGATGCCAATTTTTCAGATATATAGCTTGGTGTAATTGAATTGGGCTTATATGTTATTTGTTTTTCATTCCCATCACTGCCATTTATTTTTACAACTTTAAAATCTAGTCCTGCATTTATACCTGACAATTCTTTAGTGATTGAACTCACTTCAAAAACATTTACACCAATTGAAGCAAGCGGTTTTTCAAATAATTCTTCAATTGTAGTTTGCCTGTCACATCTTTTTACAAAAGTACAATCTTTGTATAATGTATTTATGACTAACTCAACAGTAATGTTTCCTAAAGAGCTTTTGCCTACACCCCGTTCACCATATAATAGGAAATGAAGCCCAGGGGTATTTAATGATTGAATTACTTTACTTACCTGTTCTGTTCTACCAAAAAAAAATTCCTTAGAATTTATTGGTTGATGCGGAGTAAATATATTTCGTATATTTGATTCTAATATTTTTATTTCGCCATCTAGTCCAAATGAATCATTCATTTCCAATTCCTTATATAAGAGTATTAATGCGCGCCATTATTTCAGACATCTACAAATAGGCGAAATTCGTCTAATCTCCCCAATGTCATCAATTGCGACATAAATCGCCCTCACGTAATTACAAATAATCAAAAGACCAACAATAAAAATGATGATACCCCCGCAACCCAAATTGTCAAGCAAAAATTTTACAATACCATATGCTGCAGAATATGGTACTTTTTTCTTCACCCGTCTTGACAAAAAATGCTGTCTATTATAAATTCCCCGCATACTTGTACGTGGACTTGATATACAAAAGGTGCGTGTAAACGAACCGAACTAAACACAGCATCCGGATACCGTTCCCTCCGGTGTATTGTATGCGGTTCACATTACACACTCCATTCAAAGGTTAATTACGGCACTGCCGTAAAATATATATCAGGAGTGTTTTATGTCGGAAAAATCGAAGTCAATGGAAACCGCCCCAGCTGCCGCGAAGGAATCAGCAGCAAAGACGGTGCGGAAGATATCGAAGGAGGAAAGCGGCGACACTATGAACCTCGCCGCGATGGACGACACCATCGTATTCGCCGAAGGTCTCGGTGAACGGTACAACCCCGCGTACGATACGATCAAACTTGCCGGGCTGAAAACGTGTCAGGCCGGATGCAAAGCCGCGTTCGAATCGCTCAGGGAAAGCGATTCCCGGGCGGACGACGCGCGCAACAAACGCGCCGCAGCTTTCAGCGCGCTCGGAAAACTGTCAACGCGGGTGTACAACGCGTTTTATATTGCCGCGTCGAAGAAGCAGGCCGCGGACGCGCAGGCCATCGTGAAGAAGGTGCGCGGCGGCGGCAAACGGCTGAAGGACACGCAGAACCCGGACGCGAAGACGATATCGACATCGCAGATGAAGATGGAAAGCCGCATCGAGAATATGCGGAGGCTCGTGAGCTATGTCGCGGGCACCGGTATCTATGCGTCAAACGAGACCGATCTCACCGCGAAGGCGCTCGGTACGCACATCGATTCGCTGGTAACCCTGAACGATCAAGCCACACGTCTGTCCACTACCGTCGCTGCCGACCGCATCAAGAAAGACAAGCTGTTCTACGACGGTGAAGGATCTTTGGTCGACCGCGGCCTCGATGTGAAGAAATACATCAAATCGGCGTTCGGGGCGGGCTCTCCGGAGTATGCGGCAATATCGAAAATAAAGTTCAAGAACAAAAAACGCTGACGGGAACAACGATGTGTACGTGAGCAATGCCGGTGTGTATATCGGCATTGTTCACGTGTATTATTCCGTTGTCGTCGTGTACATGGTTCAGGTGTTTGTGTATAAAGGAACCGATGCCGTGTACAAAGCTTCCGTATTGGTGTATTACGGCGATGATGCTGTGTACAAAGACCCGGCAATTGTGTACAAAGGCATTGCTGTTGTGTACAAGGATTCCATAACCGTGTACATGCCCGTTATCGTCGTGTACAAATGTCCGGCGTTTGTGTATTAGGATTGAAAATTGAACCGGACGTTTAAACGCCTATCCTGTCTACGATAAGCCCTATCGTCCTGCCGCAGGCGCTGCAGCGGTAGCGTATCACCGGTTTTCTGCCCACTTTGCCGGGCTGAATCTCCGATTTCGTCCATGCCTTTTTGCCGCAGGCCGAACATTTACCTATTGTCATCGTATATCCGCAGCGGATACAGCGGTAACGCGTAACCGCATCGGCTTTGAGCTCATGCATATCCTCCCAGTTCTGTGCATGGCATGACGGGCACTTCGCAAAATCGAGTAACGTTTCGCTCATGTTGTTGACCTGACTTCTGTCGAGAATGCACTGGTATGTACTTTATCGAAAAGCGGCTTTGCGATAATATCCTGACAATGAGCTTTTTGCCAGATACTTCAGTTTGAGTAAAATGAATTTGCAGAGGCAGTATTCTTGTTATTTTCCGCTATGGTTGATATAATCGGGCATATGAGACGGATATTTATTCTCCTCTTTGTTCTTATTTCATCCGGTATGCATGCAGAGGTCATTTATCTGCATTCCGGCGACACTATCAAAGGGAGTATACTTTCATGCGGAGAGCAGACGGTAACCGTAAAGACGGATTACGGTACTGTCTCCGTCGACAGGACAAAGATCAAGACAATCGACTTTACTGAAACAACGGATCCGGCGCTTATACAAAGAGAGCATCTTTCGCCACGGTCAAAAGACATCGAGCTGACCGCGATGTTCTTTTCTATTGCATTGACCCGATCTATCGCCGTAACAGATGCCGATGATCATCACTATACGAATCGGATGACCAGCTCAGGCATGGCCGCATCGATTTTGATCGAAAAAGAGCTGCAGAGCAATGCCGGTATCTTTTTATTCGATCTGTACTCGTCCGTTTCGTCCGTTGTCGTAAGCACCAACCTGAGCGACTACCAGATGATAAGCGCGGGAAGGAACAGTGTCGCTGCCGGCTTTTATTGGGATTATATACCCGGATATTCGATGAGCCTCACGAAGAAGATGCGGAAACGGACATTGCATATGAGTGCCGGGATCGGTTTGGCGTTCGTTGCCGAATCCCTTGCATCAGGATACTATCAATTTGCATCGCATTATACACCCGATATTCCCCGTTATTCATGGACAAGCGGAGGTATCGTGCGATATGCCGCCGGTGCGCACGTATTCTCAAAGATCGAGGCGCCGCTGCTCCCGTGGCTGGTATTGGAAAATTATTTCGCACTGCAGTCACTGTGTCTTATCAATACCGCGGCGACGAACAGGATCGAGACCGGATACATCTGCACGCTCGATGCGGTATTCATCCCGTTCGATTTTCTGAGGAATCTGGAGCTCAAATTATCGATGGGCGCACTTATGTATCTGTATCCGTGTGAATGCAGTTCAAAAATGGTCGGCGATCTTTTCCCGCTGGTGGGTATCGGTGTCTCATATAAATGGGGAAGTTACTATGACACGAAAACAGATGCACATTGATATGACGTACAGGATTATTTCCCTTCTGGCGGCGGCGGTCATATTCGTCTCATGCGGATTGCATAATCCGTTCGGGACGGAGACAATTGCCGATCCGGGATATATTAACGGAACGAATTCTCCGGGAATACCTCAAAATGTCCATGCGTCCGTCGATGGTTCTCAGTATGCAATAGATATCACCTGGGATGCGACAAGCAACTGCAGTTCATATAAACTATTCAGGAGCAACCGGTATTCGACGAACTGCCAGTATATCGCTTCAATGGGTGCGTATGCTTCGCCGTCCTATTCTGATGCATACGACTGTCCTATCGTGCCGTGGATAACCAACAGCTATTACATCATGGGATATGCGTATCCGCTGTCAAGCAGGCTGAGTATTCCCGCAAGCGCCCCTGTCGGCTACTCGCTTATGTCGAATATTTCCGGAGCGACGAGCTGGATATCGAACAGTATCGTCATCAATCAATTTCAATGGTATTATTTCCCGGGGACTGCCGGAAGTAATTACGCGCTCTACATTGATGACAGGTACGGTTCGACAAATGCTTCCGGGGCTACGAATTATACGGCAGATATCTATGTGTATGTGTTTGGAGAATCAAACGCATTTTATTATTCCAGTATAGATTCCCCATATGTCGCGCCCATAACGATTTCCGCGCTCCGAAATGAACGTGTCTATCTGCGTGTGAGGTGCTATTCCTCCGGTTCCGGCACATATGCCATTCGCATATCGAACATCTGACCATCTTCTTCCATAATATCCATCATTCTTCCCTATAATCTATTGACAATGCCGCCCCGGCGGTTATATTTTTATTGTCACTGTACGATCCGGCTCGAGAAACATGATTGTCAGTGAACCATGGAGCTTTTAATGAACACTATTCGCAAAGCACTGCGCGAACGAACGGTAACGCTCGGGAGCTGGATACAGATAGGCCACCCGGTATCCGGCGAAGTGCTCGCGCGCGCGGGATACGACTGGCTTGCCGTTGATATGGAACATACCGATATCGGCTATGAGGGATTCACCAATATCGCGCGCGGCATAAAACCGCTGCCGGTGCTGGCGCGCGTAGAACAGAACGATACGCTTGCGATACGCCGTGTGCTCGATGCCGGCGCTTCGGGCGTCATCGTGCCGCTCGTGAACACGCGCGAAGAGGCGATGGCCGCAGTTGCCGCGGCGAAATATCCGCCGAAGGGTGTGCGCGGTTTCGCGTATTGCCGGCCCAACAATTACGGCGTCGACTTCGACGAGTATGTACGCACCGCGAACGACGACATCGCCGTTGTGGTGATGATAGAATCCAAGGAAGGCGTCGCGAACATCGATGCGATACTCGCGGTTGACGGTGTCGACGGCGTGTTCATCGGTCCGTACGACATGAGCGGCTCATACGGCGTTCCCGGCGAGACGAAACATCCATTGGTGGTGAAAGCGTGTGAAGATGTCGTAGCCGCATGTGCGCGCGCGAAGAAATCGGCGGGACTTCATGTGGTCGTGCCTGACGAAGCGGCTATCGACCGGGCGTTCGTTCAGGGATTCACATTCATCGCGCTCGGTGTTGATACATACTTCATCGCATCGGCGGCAAAAACGGCGTTGACTAATGCGCGGGAATGCGCATCGCAGCGGAGTTGAGTTAACATCCCTGCGGATTGACATTCCATGTGCTTGTCGTATGCTTACCCCGTAATGACAACGATAGCATATCTGCATGCCGGGATGGAATTCGAATACTATCTCGGTTCTCATATCTACAGCGAAATTTACCGCGGCATCATCGACGGCTGCCGTGACCGCGGCGTTCGCTGTGATTTCTTCGATGCACGAACCCCAATTGCCGCATGGCTTCGCACGAAACGCTTTCGCGAGT
The DNA here is from genome assembly GCA_016214035.1 of Spirochaetota bacterium. Classification (GTDB taxonomy): domain Bacteria; phylum Spirochaetota; class Brachyspiria; order Brachyspirales; family JACRPF01; genus JACRPF01. The sequence continues at coordinate 263,687 of JACRPF010000022.1, forward strand.
ATGACGGCATCATCGGAACCGTGCCGACGGCGCTTTCCGCGGCCGCAGCAGCATGGCGCGCGCTTGAACGGAGACACCCGTGCGTGAACATGATGATCGCATCAAAAACGCCGCAGGGCAATTTCGCGGGAACCGACGACGCATCCGGCATGCGGCTCATCATGGAACATCTGACGCGCGAAGGGCATGAACGCATCGGCTATTTCGGTATCGCCGATGAGCGTTATTCGCGGGAACGATTCCGCGGCTACTGCGAGTTCATGCTTGAGAAAAAAATGCCGCTCCGGCAGGAATGGGTGCACGGCTTCAGCATCACCACGGGGAAACCGGTGCGCCCCCTTGCGCAGACGCTGTTCTATGCCGGCCGTCCGGATCCGGCATTTGAGCGCGCCGTCAAAATACACTGTGAACGGTTTCTTTCCATGAAGGAGCTGCCGACCGCCGTCGTTTTCGAGACGGACCTTGCCGCACTCATGTTCACCTCGGCTGCGCTGGTACGCGGTATGCGCATACCCGGGGACATAGCCGTCGCCGGGTATGATAACAATAAGATTATGTACCCCGGCTCGGGACGCGTTCAGCTTACCACGGTGGAACAGGATTTCTATACGGTCGGTAAAGCGGGAGTGGCGCTGCTCGACGAAGTGATCAGGGACAAACAGCAGAAAAGCAAATCGGTGCTGATTCCGCCGCGGCTTATCGTGCGTGAATCATCGCTCAGGCGATCGCTCAAGCGCCCGAGAGCGGACGCCGTTTTCAGCGAAAAAGTGAGCGCCTATATCGCCGGGCATTACGGTGATGATAACCTGTCGCATGCGCTTTCCGCCATGCTCGGGATGAACCACAAATATTTTTTCGAGAAATTCGCGGCCGTTTTCGGCGTATATTACGTGGATTATGTCAATGACATACGGCTTGATAAAGCGGCTGAACGATTGCGCACCACCGGCGATGATATCGTCGGTATTCTCATCGATATGGGTTTCGGCACGCATCAGAATTTCACGCGTCTATTCAAGCGCAAATTCGGCGTCACCGCGCTTCGCTACCGCAAACAGCACACCGGCTGAAAAATTTACATTGCGTATCTGGAAATCGTTGTTGCGCGTCTGCGGTATCCGCAGTATACTGATACTGTTATTACAACGCGTATCCGCAGAGGAGCAGCGTATGAACATTCGAAACATCATTCTCGGTTTTCTATGCATTACGGCCTTCGCATATTCCCAGACGGCGCGGCATCTTTTCCCCGGCAACGCGCTTGAAGCTGCGGCGGCGGTAGGCGCTGACGGGAAAATGAAAATGATCGACATTGCCGGACAGCCGTTTCCGAAAGCGATGGCCGTATCGGTCGCGGCAAAAACGAAAAACCCCTGGGATATGCAGTGCATGATACCCAGCATCGATGCTGTTACGGCGGGCGAAAAACTTACGCTCACAGTGTCGCTGCGTGCGGCAAGCGGGAACGGGTATATTGTCATCAAACTCCAGGACGACAAGAACATGGCGCTCATCCGGCAGGACGTAAAGTTTGACGGTGCCTGGAAAGTGTTCACCTTTACCACGAACGCTCCGGCGAATCATCCGAAAGGCGGCCTCACGCTCGCGTTTTTTCTCGGGATGCAGCAGCAGGAAATCGAGATAGGCGGCATATCACTTGTTGCCGGCGCCGGTGACGCGGCCGCTCCCGCAGTTACAGCACCCGCGCCCGCAGCACCGACAGAAGCAATATCACTTCCGCCGCTCGGGGACATAGCGTACCGCCGTTTTGTCATGTTCAAGTTCGATGATTTCAAACCCGCCGGGAATAAAACGGTGTTTCATGCGCGCTTCCGCCGTGTCGTCGATCACGCGCTTTCAAATAACATGCATGTGAGCTTCGGCATCATCTGCAATTCGCTTGAAGCCGATGACGAGCCGTTCATGAACTGGGCGAAATCGAATTCCGTTGACAACGGCGGCAGTTTCGAATTCTGGCATCACGGTTATACGCACGGTATGGGATTCACGCTTGACGGCGCAAAGATGAGCGCCGAGTTTAGCGGTCCTCCCTATGAATACCAGTCATCCAATTTTTCGCGGGCGATGAAGGTATATAATGAAAAGACGGGATTGACGTTCCATACATTCGGTTCCGCCGGGAATGCAACTGACACTACTGGTGTCAAAGTCCTTGAAGAGAATCCCGATATCAAAGTGTGGCTTTACGGCGACACCAAGGCAAAATCGTCGAAGCTCGTGCTCGGCAGAACGGCGAACCTCGAATATGCCGTGGGCAAAGTGGCGACGGATAAATTTATAAAAAATTATCAGTGGCAGCGGACGAACGAATATTTCGTGCTGCAGGGACATCCCGCCATGTGGACCGACGAGTCGTGGGCGGAATACACGCGCATCGTCGAAGTGCTGAAGACCGATAAGTTCGAGTTTGTTACGCCGTATGAATTCTATAGTTTTAAACAGCAAAAATAACGAGGAGCTTTTCATGGATCACATCGCACGCATCATCGCAGTACTGTCTCTGTTCGTCATGTTCACCGCAGGTACGCTCATGGCGGCGCTTTCCGGCGCGGAAATACAGGGCACCATGCCCGAGCCGAATGACAAGTTCTCGCTCATCTCTGTGACCGGCAGACCGTACGCCAAGGCGCTCTTTGCCGCTGTCGCCGAGAAGTCGAAGAATGTCTGGGACATTCAGGCGATGGTGCCCGTCAACGGCGCTGTGGCAGAAGGCGACACGATCGCCATCGTGCTCGATGCGCGGGTCCGCAGCGGCGAGGGACTGTTCAGGCTCAAGATGCAGGACGGCAAGTACAATACCGTCATCACCGGTGATGTGAAATGCGGTACGGAATGGAAACAGCATATAACCGCGGATACCGTTAAAGGAAGCTATGCGAACGGCGAACTGTCGCTCGCGATATTTCTCGGTCTCGCGAAACAGGAACTCGAGATCGGCGGCATACGTATCATCAATCTGGGAAAGAACGTGAAACCCGGCGACATCACGGCCGAAGCGCTGGCAGCGGCGTCGATAAAGAAAAAAGATGAAGCCGCGGCGCTCAAGGCCATGGATATGCCGCCCGCGTACAGCAAATGGGGCAATACGCTCGATTTCCCCGCGAAGGAAAGCGCTCTTTCAATGCGGTATCTGAACGATATTGACATCGACAAGAACGGCTTTGTTTTCATCAAGAACGCGCAATTCCACACCAAGGCCGGACGCGTTCGCTTCATCGGCTTGAACCTCACATTCGATTCCATGTTCCCCTCGCATGAGCAGGCGGAAAAGGTCGCATCGCATCTCTCCGGTCTCGGCGTCAACGCGGTGCGCATCCATCACATCGACAACCGGCACATCTGGGGCAAGAACGCGGGCACGTATGACAAATTCGACGACGACATGCTCGATAAGATGGATTACCTTGTGTATCAGCTCAAGAAGAACGGCATTTATGTGAACCTTAATCTGCATGTGTCGTGGAATTATCCGAGCACGAAAAACGTCGATTACAAAGCGGTGATCGCCGGCAACCCGAGCTTCAAGTACGGCAAGGGACTCGATAACTTCATGCCCGAGCTCATCGACATGCAGAAAAAATATGCGACCGACATACTCAATCATGTCAACCCCTACACCAAGCTTGCGTTCAAGGACGACCCGGTTATGGCGATGACTGAGATCAACAACGAGAACGCGTTCTTCCGGTTCGTGTATGCAAGCAGCCAGATGGATGCGCTGCCGGATGCGTTCAAAGCAGTACTGCGCGAAAAATGGCAGGCATATCTCACCGACAAATATAAAGATTTCACGGCGGTAGCGGCCTCGTGGGCGAAAGGCATACCGAATGCGCAGCGCACGCCTGTCGAAGGTGTCATGCCGTTTACAGCTGAGAACAACTGGCGTACGGAGATCGTCAACCCCATGCACGGCACCATGACGTTTACCGGAAACACCATTGAAGTCACGTCGAAAAGCGACGACCGCACATCGTTCTTTCAGCTCATGAAAACGGGGATTACGTTCGCAAAAAACGAGCATTATACCATCATCATCGAGGCGAAAGGCAAAAAGGGATCGATCATCGGCGTGAATACGATGTTCGACCGCGCGCCGTGGACCGGACTCGGTCTGTCGACATCCATTCCGCTCACGTCCGACGACTACCGCGAATACGCCGTGGGATTCAAGGCAAAGGAGGACGCCGACGCATGCGGACGGGTGACGTTCAGACAGTTCACCGGCGGCGACAAATTCAGCATACGCTCCGTACGCGTTGAAAAAGGGCAGTATGTTGAGCAGGCGCTCACGAAGGAAAAGAGTATTGCGGACATCACGCTGCCGAGCCAGGGAAGGCTCAGCGTCATGCCGCCCGCCTTCCGCACCGATTTCATCACCTTCATCCATGATATGGAACAATCGTATTGGAAGGAGATGATGACGTTCGTGAAAGGTCTCGGCGTGAAAGTGCCGGTCACCGGAACGCAGCTCGATTACAGCTACATCGACACCGCGTACTGCTATGATTATCTCGACCGCCACGCATACTGGAAGCATCCGCATTTTCCCGCGCGTCCGTGGGACGGCAACAACTATTATGTGCAGAACGTGTCCATGCTGGGCAGCCCCCAGAATACGCTCACCACGGCGGTCGTCTGCGACCGGGTGAAGGGCATGCCGTACACCACAAGCGAATACGACCATCCGTATCCCAACGAATACTGCGCGGAAAGCGCACCGTTCATGGCTGCGGCCGCGGCATTGCACGACCACGACGGTTTCTTCTTCTTCGATTTCGGTTCGACATCGGGGACCATCGGTTATTTCGATTACTACAACAATTTCGCGAAAAAGCATCTCTTCCCGTTCGCCGCTGCGATATTCCGCACGGGCAACGTGGCGCCGCTTGCCAATGACATCACGCTCACCATCAGCAAAGAAAACATGCTCAGTGACGCGCTCTCGGGCATCGCCAATCCGTTCTCGCGGATATTCCCCGTGCCGCTCATCACCGGCGGACGCGTATCGATACGCGTGGGCGAGAACCCCCGTACACCGGCCGAGGAAATAGCCGCACAGACGCTCTCGCCGGAGTCACGCGCGCAGTGGGTCTGTTCAACGAACGACTACAAGGAGAGTTTTTTCAAACTCGACGAGAAGCATGCGAAACTCCTCATGGCGTTCGCGAAAGGCGACGAGACATACTCGTTCTCGGGCATGTCGCTCGCGAAGGTGACATCGCCGGGCGGGAACTTCATATTCTCCGCGTTCAACAAGAGCGGCGTCATCGGCGCCCGCGGGACGTACATTATCACGCTTGCCAGCCGCAACCGCTACGAGAACGTGGAATATCTTGAGTATACGAAGCGCGAACCGCTGCCCCCCGGGGATAATCACGGCGCGAAGGTCATGGCGAAATCACGTTCACGGGACAATGTGGAATATGTGGAATGCTTCGGCGCGTCGATATCGATCGATCTGAAAGGCGTTCCTGAAAGCGTTGTCGCATATTCGATAGACAATACCGGTATGAAGGCGACCGATGTTCCCGTGACGAAACAGGGAAAGACCGTCTCGTTCAACGCCGACAGAAAATACGGCACTATCGTCTACGTGCTTGAGGTAAAATAGGACCGATTACGCACCGCTGAACTGCGGATGCGATTCGATGCGCTTTTTGAAATCGGCATGTGCGTCTGCGGAGATGTCTTTCGGAAATTGTGAATCGCTTCTCCCCCAGCGGCCAAGCCATTCCGCGCCGAGCAGCATTGGATGCGCCGGATGAGCCGCTGCACCCGACTGCTGTGTGAAGGCGATCGTCGTGGACTGTTTTGGTCCGGTAGCGACTCCCTTCGCGACGAAAAAGCCCGCGGCGAGCATTGATGCCCGAACCGCAGTGGACGCGGAATACGTATAGAGCTCGGTTGTTGCTGTGCCGCAATGCCGGAAGATACGGCTGAACACGGCTGACGTCCATAGCCCGGTGTCGGTCTTTGCCGAGAACGGATCGAAGAAGATGATGTCGGGAACCGGAGCCGATTCCAGGTGATCAAGAAAATCGCCTTTTAAAAGTTCCCAGCGGAGCAGACCGGATGCGTGTACCCAGCGCCCCGCTGACAATAATTTCCCGGGAGCGCCGTGGCGCAGATGCGGAAAGCGGCCGGCGTCTTTTGCGGCAAGCGTGAGCGGATCGAGGTCGCGTTCAAAGCTTACGATGCGCAGCGGACGGACGGCATCGGTACTATTTTCTACAAGGCTTTTCTCAAAACAAAAAAGCGCCGCCATCGCATTCGACGCGGCACCAAGACCGACGTCCCATATGACGAGTTCTTTTTCATCATCCGCATGTCTGATAAGCCGGGATGCAAGCGCCGATTGTTCTATGTAAAGCCGGTTCGCTTCATCCTCAGGGCGGCTCACCGAGTGCATCACCTCGCCGGAACTGATCTGGCGTATGCTCGAAAACCCCTCCCGCGAAGTGTATACTTCATAATCACCGAGCTTTGCTGCCCGTATCGATCTTGCTTTCCGCGGCAGAATACTCGGATTTTCCTCGTCGGTACGGACAAGTTCGGGGCGCTTTGCCTCGTAAAAAGCCGCGAAGTCGTCCCGCATGATGCTTTCACGGATCTCCCGCATCAGACGGTGATAGTACGCGAGATTGTGCATGCTGAGGAGATGCCAGCCGAGATGTTCGCCGGCTTTCACCAGGTGATTGATATATGCGCGCGAGTGATTGCGGCAGGTGTGGCAGTCGCATGACGCGTCGAGCGGTTCCTCGGAGAATTTATATACGGAGCGGCGCATGTGCAGTTTGCCGTGTGATGAAAAAACCGTGCCGCGCTGCGCAAGCTGCGTGGGGATGATGCAGTCGAACATATCGACACCGCGGTGCACCGCCTCGAGGATATCGATCGGTGTGCCCACTCCCATGAGATAGCGGGGCAGATGTTCCGGAAGTTCATCGGTGACCACCGCGGTGAAAACGCTCCGCTCACGGGATGTTTCGCCCACCGCGAGACCGCCGATGGCAAGCCCGTCGAACGGCAGTTCACGTAAAAATGCGGCGCTTTTTTTCCGCAGATCGCGGTGACAGGCACCCTGTACGATGCCGAACAGCGCCTGCGGTGAATCGCCGCGGGCGGTAAGCGAACGCACGGCCCACCGGTGGGTAAGTTCCATGGCAGCCCGTGTTTCATCGTGCGGGGCTGTGGACGGAATGCATTGATCGAGTACCATCATGATATCACTGCCGATGGCCTTCTGCATCTCGATACTCGACTCGGGTGACAGGAGATGCGATGTGCCGTCAACGTAACTTCTGAAACTCGCGCCATCCTCACTCATCTCCCGGGAATGCGGGAGTGAGAATATCTGAAATCCGCCCGAATCGGTAAGCACCGGTCCGGTCCAATTCATAAAACGATGGATGCCGCCTATCTTTTTAAAAACTTCCGCACCGGGACGCAGCATCAGATGATAGGTGTTGGCGAGCAGTATGCTCGCACCGGCGGCCTTCAGCGTCTCGGCTGTCTGGCTTTTCACCGTCGCCTGGGTGCCGACCGGCATGAATACAGGTGTACGGACTTCTCCATGCAGTGTTTGCAGCGTCGCCGCACGGGCTTTTGACCCGCGGGCTGTTTTTTCAAGGTTAAAGTTTAATCGGGACATTTTGTGGTCGGAGGAATATACGTGTCAGTGCAGCCGTTCATTCATTGATCGCAGTATAGCATCATCCACTGGTCCCGTCAATCAGTATTCCGGACAATCCCGCGCCAGACTTGACGTGATACACCGTCAGCGTATACTCGGCAGTACGTACCGATGTCTGCCGGAGTCATTCCATGAAAAAAAAAGCAACGCCTGATGTTCTGATCATCGGAGGCGGCATTATCGGCTGCATGACCGCAGTTGCCGTAAAGAAACGCGGTTTGGATCCGCTTATCATTGAAAAACGTTCATATCTGGGGAGCGAAGTAGCGGCGTTCAATCACACGTTTGTGGGTTGCGAGTCAGACGACGCGTCATTGCGCCGGATACCGGATCCGTTCAAGGAACTGTTCCTCCAGCACGGCGGTAATGAGCTTGTGGTGCCGGAAGGTCTCATCCGTCAGCAGCTCATGAAGATCATCGAAGCACACTCTATACCCGTATTGTTTGAAGCGGAAGTCGTCGCCGTTTCACATGCATCGAAAAAAATAACGGGACTTATGATCGCCTGTCCGGCGGGTCTTGCATGGGTTCCCGGTAATGCGGTGATCGATGCGACCGAACAGTTGAACGTGCTGCGCATGCTTAACGACATACCGCACATCGCTGCGGGTGCGGCTGTGACACATTCGGTATTTGAAATGGAAATGCCGGGAAAGGTCGATTCTGTAATAGCGGCGGTCGACACAGCACTGGTCGAGCGGATCGCTGCGGACAACGGACTAACGAAGGGAAGCATCCGTTTGCATACAACACAGCGTGCCGACACCGTTGTCATTGAGTACGCGTTCGCCGCTGTCTCAACCGGTGCATATTTTGAAACACGAAGCATGCTGGACGCACAGGCCCGGAACAGATCCGTAGATCTTGCCGCATATCTGCGCGCGAATATTCCGGTGTTCAAAGATGCGCGTCTTACCCATATCGCACATGAAGCGCATATATCGGATTCAATTGCCGGCGTACAGTCGCCGTACAAAAATGCAGTCGCTGCACCGCTTCTGCCGTGGGGGTTTTCACTCAAAACTGTTGCCGACAATGCTGCTGCAATCCAGTATATCATCGCAGGTCTCACGCCCCTGTCCCGCACAAATAATGATACAGCGGAAATGCTCACCGGCCGGGGCTTTTCAGTTGAGACGGGGTCGCTCATGATGACGCCGTATGTCGACAGCGCATTGCCGGTACCGCTGCATACGCTCGCATGGACTCCCGCGCTCACACCCGCAGCAACGTTCTCATCCGATGTCTGCGTAGCCGGTATCGGTGCCGGGGGCGGCATGACGATGCTTGCGGCCGCTGAACACGGCTCTTCGGTCACTGCGCTCGAAGTGAACCGCGAACCGGGCGGCACATACACCGCCGGACGCGTGGTAGGATACTATGAGGGCTACAAAGGCGGTGTCAATGTTTTCGCTGCCGATGAAGCCGTCATCATGATGAAGCCGGCGATGAACAATCCCGGTCACGGCGGTTTGAGCCACAGCAATCTCCTTACACGGAAAGCGGGCGAACACAATGTCCGTTTCTTTACCGGTACACGTGTGTGCGGTGTTCTGCGCGACAAAAATAACGTAACGGGAATAATTGCCGCCAACGAGGACGGACTTTTTGCGGTCAAGGCACGGGTGACGGTAGACACCACCGGTGACGCCGACCTCGCCGCGCTTGCCGGTGTACCGTATTCGATCGGGGATGCCCGTGACGGTATGATGCAGTCCTACAGCATGTGGGGAACCGAGGTGTATCCCTGTCCCGATTTCAAGGCCAACCGTTTCCTCACCGACCCGGACATCATACGGCCCGATGTGTATTCCGAACGCCTCAGAGCGGTATCGCTCGGTCATCGTGACAATTCGCCGTTTCATATATCGCCCATGTTCACCGTCCGCGAGGCGCGGAGGATCGCCGGCGAACATGCGCTTACCATGCGCGCCATTCTCGACAACACGCTCTATGACGACGTCATTGCCGTTGCAAGCACGTCGGCCGACAGCCATGCGCACACGTCGAACGATCTGGCAAAGATAGGGACCATCGGTGCCGGTGAACCGCTCAAGGTGCGCATACCGTACGGATGCTTCATCCCGAAAGGCCTCGACGGCATGCTGGTCGCGGCGAAGGCGATATCCGGCGAACGTGATGCCACCTGCTTCTGCCGCATGAATGCCGACATCAAGAATGCCGGCTATGCGGTAGGTGCCGCGGCGGCGTTTGCCGCAGGCGCGGGATGCAACGTCCGTGATATCGATATGAAAGCACTGCAGCAGAAGCTGCGCGACAACGGTGTACTTCCCGCGTGGGCGTTCACTGCGGAGAATCGCACGACCGACCTGTCGAAAATCGATGACGGCGACCTTGTACAGCTCGATCGCATACTCAGGCTCGAGCCCTCGGAAGCCGTGGTGCCACTGGTGCGCCGTTATGCCAAGAGCGCGGCTGCGGCAGCCGATGTCTATTTTTCAGAAAAGACGCTCATTGCGACGGCGCTTGCATGGCACGGTTCGTCCGTCGGTGCCGATCACCTGTCATCGGTGCTGACGCAGGCCGTGGCGGAAGGCCGTCATGTGACACCGCCGCGATTGGGAGTGCTCCGGACATCGCTCATCAGCGGCGGACACGGACATGATGATCATTCCATCGTTAACCGTCTCATCGTCATGGCGGGAAAAAGCGGCGATGCGAAAAAGTTTGTAAAACCGCTTGCAGCTGTCATCACTGCGGTGCCGGGACTCGGCGTGATAATACCGAAACAGATGCCGTATGACCGGAACCGTAAGGATATCATCTCCGAGCCGTTCTACGCGCGTTTACGGAACATAGCCTTCGCGGTAGACCATATTCCCTGCGCGGCGCTTTTGAAACCCATGGAAAAACTGCTTCACATCGACGGCATTACCGGATACGACACGCCGGTGGGGAGCGGCAGGTCTCCGCGGTATATGCTCGCGTATCTTGAACTCTGCCTGGCCGCCGCCGCGGCGAAATGCGGATCGCCGATAGGAATAAAGATACTCAGGCGGTACACCGGCGATACGCACTGTTTCATGCGGGATTACGCCCGTTCAGAGCTTGCGTCGATAAAAAAGCGTTAATCACCGCCGTTTTTCTCCGATAATAGAGATACGAACTTTTACCGGAGCAGCAGCATGATAAACGTGCAGAACACCCTTGTCGATAACCCCATGGAAAAAAGCGTCATGGACAGCGCACAGCGCACGGCGTCGAAAGGCAACCCGCGCGGTGCGGAACGCGAACGGCTCAAAAAGGTCGCCGGTGAAATGGAATCGATATTCGTTAAAAAAATGCTCGACGCGATGCGCGCATCGGTACATAAAGAGAAATTCATAGATGGCGGCATGGCCGAGGATATCTTTCAGGACATGCTGTACGACAAATACGCCGAGACCATGTCGAAGACGAAATCGTTCGGCATCGCGGATATGATCACCAAGCAGCTTGAGCGGTATATTTAGCCGCTGCTATTTTTTCAATAGACTTTCCATATCGGCGATATACACACGCCGTGTTCCGCCGACAAAACCGTTGAACGTCACATAACGCCATGTCCTGTCCCATGCCGGATGCGGATCTATGCGCAGCACACCGTCGGCTGCCAGCGGTTTTGTCTGAATACGGACGATATGTTTTTCGCTGCCGTCATCGAGACTGATCCAGCGCAGCGGTATGGTGCCGTCATTGTATGAAACTTTTTCAAAAGTATAGGTGTCGGTCAGCACATAGCTCACATCGGGATGAACGGTGGGATGCCCGGAGCCGATGACATCATCACGCATCTTATGAAGATCACTGCCGTCGGCGTTCACCTGCACGAGGCGCATGACGTCGCGGTCGATGTTGAGGTTCATCGATATCCGCTTGCCGTCGGGAAACCAGGTGCCGTGATGACCGCCTTTCACCCATTGTTCGGGACCGACAGCGCAGTGTACATCGCTGCCGTCAAGGCCTATCGTCACCCACGCGAAGCGGACGTCGTTATGCCCTGTGCGGAAGAGATCCCACTGCGGTTCGTCTTTCATCGGGAACCAGCGCAGACTCAGCATCAGCCGATCGCTCTGCGGATTGAACTTACTGTGAAATCCGTATATCTCGACGTTCGATAGATCATCGATCTGAACCTGCGGATTTGCGCGCGACAAAAGACTGCGTATCGACGCGAACAGCCGCGTTTTGCCGGTGGACGTGTCGGTAATATAGAATCCGTCATCGTCGACGGCGCCTTTGTTCCAGCGGACATGTTCATCGGGGACACGTACACCGTAACCGGGCTGTGTCTTTCGCATGGTTGTCATGTTCGCCGATATCAGCCAGCGTCCGTCGGCAGAGGCGTGGTACACGGTGCCTTCCATCTTTTCGCGTTTGCCGGTAAGCGGATCAAGCTTCCATGCGAAGGGTTTCCATGCGGCTGTAGTATCGACGTCGTTAAAATAGAGCGCATTGTCGGTTGAACCCCAGTTGATATTCGCTCCCATCTGAGGTTCCCATCCGCATGATTGCGCAACGACCTTTTCCTTTCCCGTCTCCAGATCGATCACGATGATATCTCCCGCATCACCCGGCGCCGGCTGACGGTCTTCGAACGGCATGCGGAACACGGCGAGGTACCGTCCCGAGGGACTTATCGGCGAGGTGTCGAAAAAACGGTGTATACAGCCGCCCGTCTCCGGCGTGACGCACCACACGGGCACCTTCGGGTCATATTCGGTATAGCGCGGGAATTTGCTCAGGTCCATTTTGTTTGCTCCGTCATTTATAGTGCCGTTCTACAATAGCACAAAAACCATGGATTGTCTTTGTCCGCAAAGGAAATATATTTATCTGATGGAGATCATATATTCCTTGACAAATTCCGCATCTTTGCGTATATTCAATGTTAGAATGTTAGATAAACGGTATCCGGAGTGCTTATGAAGCATCATTCACTACCCGCCGCCCTTGCCATACTGGCCGCTGTCGTAGTAGCTTTGTCGCCGACTGCATTTCCGGCGGTTCCGGCCGCATACTGGAACTTTGATGAGGGCACCGGCGACACGGTGAAAGACGTCGGGCCGAACGGATATGCCGGAAAAATATCCGGCGCGGCGGAATGGGTTGACGGAAAGTTCGGCAAGGCCCTCAGGTTCAACGGCGTTGACAGCCATGTGACGTGCGGTCCGACGGCAGCTCTTAACTTCACATCCGACTTTACGATAATGTTCTGGCTCAAAACGGCGAAAGCCGGTTCCGACAAAAATCCCTACTCCGGCGTGCTCGGTAAGTTCATGTACGGCGCGGGAGGAAAAGGCATTAATCGATACGACATTATCATGCATAATTCCGGCATGCTGCGCACGGCGATACGCGGCGAAAAAAACATCGACACCGGAACGATAGGCCCGAATCTGCTTGATGATACCTGGCATCATGTTGCGGTAGCCGTCACGAAGTCATCGGTCAAATTGTATGTGGACGGAACGCTGGTGAAGGATACTCCGGGCGAATGGCAGCCGAATGCGAACGAAGCGCCGTTGACCATAGGATATCGTGACGGCGGCATGCCGGCATTCAACGGCTGCATCGACGAAGTAAAACTGTACGATGCCGCGCTCAGTGCGGCGGATATAAAATCACAGACACGTGCGGCGCTGCCGTCGGGGGAAGGGACGGGTGATATGCAGAAAACAGCCTCAGCGAACCTCCTGCAGAACGCAGGGTTTGAAGAATCATCGGAATTGACCGGATGGACGCTCAATAACTGGGCGAAGAACGAGGTCGAAGGCGGCATTGACACCATGAACCCGCATTCGGGAAAACAGTGCATGCGTATCACCATGAGCAAGATCAACAATTCGCCGAACCTGCAGTTCCAGCAGAAAGTGGCGGTGAAGCCGGGCATGGGAATGGAACTGCGTTTCTGGATGCGCGGCAGACCGAATTCAAAACCGATCAACATCCAATTCCGCAAGATGGGCGCGCCCTATACGACGTTCTATCAGGTGGATGCGGCGCTCTCGCAGGAATGGCGGGAATATGTCTACACCGTCATGCTTCCGCCGAAGACGGATCCCGAAGACACAGCGCTTTATTTTAATCTCAACGAAGAGAACACATACTGGCTCGATGATATTCAGGTAACGCTTGTACCGCCGAAGGATACGCGCCCGCCGCTCATCGGCAACCAGGTGCTCAACGGCTCGTTCGAGGTCGGCATCGACAAATGGTGTGCGACATTCCGTGAATGGGGCACCTCGGGCGATGTCTCTGATGAAAGCAACTCGACGGCAATGCTCACGTCCGTCGCGGCGGCTGATGCACCGCACGGCAAACGCGCACTGTCCGTCCCGGTTCGCGGCGGATGCCAGGTGGCATTAAACAGCGGTTATTTCCCGCTTCGCTACGGACATCCGGCGAAGGCTGGCATATGGGTGAAGGCTCCGGCAATCGGAAAAAAATTCTCGTTCCGGATAATACACGGCCTATTTCCGAATCTCACGGTCGTCGGCGAGAAAAATGGAGTGAGCACGAAAAATGATTGGGAATATCATTCGTTTTCATTTACGCCGGGTCTTTCAAGTTCAAAATCGTATTTTTTTGAATTCTTCTGTGCCGACCCGGGTGAGTATCTCATCGATGCGGTCACGGTGGGCGAGGGTGATGTGACGTCTGCGCCGAATCCGTTCAATGCCGGACACACCGCTGTTGATCCGCGGCCCGCAAACATCTATTTCAAAGGCGATCGTATCGATTTCAGCGTCAACCTCGAAAGTGCCGACAGGAAACCGGCCCAGAAGCTCTATGGCCGCATCATCAATGCCTGGGAACAGACGGTGAAAAAATTCACGCTTGATATTCCGCTCGCGGCAGACGGCACCGGTTCAGTAGCGGTCACCTTTCCGTCCGACACCTACGGCGGTTTCAAATGCGAGCTGTTCACCGATAAAAACACCGACGCATTGCCGGCAACCGAGATAATGTTCTCCGTGGTTCCGAAACTGAAATCCCCGAAAGAATCCACCGACCAGTTCTTCGGCGGACATGTCAGGTTCACGCCGCATAATCTCGCCATCGCGAAGCTTATGGGATTCCGGTCGCTCAGGCTGCATCCTCCCATAACGACAAAATGGATGAATATAGCGAAGTTCGGTTATTTCACCGACGGTGTTGCCCGTGCATATGATATGGGCTTCCGGCTTCTCGGGAATTTCGACACCGTGCCGCCGGAGTTCGCCGACGCCCCCGCGGGAATGCCCAAAGAAAAATACAGCGCATGGTATAACAGCTTCGGTCCGAAAGAGCCCGAGCCGTGGAAAAAATATGTGAAGGACACCTACAAAGTGTTCGGTCCGTTTATCAAGGAGTGGGAAGTCTGGAACGAGCCCGACGGCGGCTTTCTGCAGGTGAAGCCGGGGCTTGAAAAAGAGCGTGTGTACACGAACATCGTACGTCTCACCCGTGAAGCGCTCGATGAAGTGAACGCCGATGCAAAGATTGTCGGCGGAGTTGTCGCGGGACTATCCCGGAATTTTCTTGAGAAGGCGCTGGGATACGGCATGAATAAGGATATCGATATCGCATCGTATCATTGCTATTATGAAGACGCGTCGCCGGAGGAACCCGTGGTGCGCCCGTCGGCCATTGAACGGTCGAAAAAAATGCAGGCGATGGTGAACCGCAAGGGCGAGCCGCTTGAGGTCTGGCATACCGAAGGCGGCATGTGGCTGTCTGAAGGCGTGAGCTGGATACGTACCATGCGCATTCCGTCGGCATCGACACTCGGGATGAAGGACGCGGCGAACACCATCGTGCGTTCCGCGGCGTCGCTCAAAGCTGCGGGTGTGAAGCGGCACTTCCATTATGCCGACTATGTACATCAGTCAGGACACACGGTGAACCGGCTTGAATGTTCAAGTACGTTCGACGTTAACGGCATGGCAAATCCCGCGGTGGCGGCCCATGCGGTATGCGTCATGTTCCTCGAAGACGCCGAGGGCACTGGTCTCGATGAGATACGCGCGGGTGATGCTAAAGTAGCCGTTGCGCATTTTAAAAAGAACGGGAAAAATATCGACGTGGTGTGGTCGCGCATACCTGCTGCATTCGCGGATGTGCCGCAGGTGAAAACCGCCGGTAAAAAGATGTTCGATATGATGGGAAATCCGGTTACCGTGGAGAATACCCCGATGATAACGCTGAACCCGGTGTATGTCACTGAATAAAAATATCATGAAACAATAAAACGTAAGGAGCATCACATGAAAGCAGTTCTTCTCGTCATCGCAGCGGCCGTATTTGCATTCGCAGAGGTGCCGCAGAAAACGCGCATCGATGTCTACGGCGCGGGAGCCAAGGTTGAGTACACGAACATCAAGGCCGTGGGAGACGGTAACGCCGCCATTCACGGCTGGGACAAGGTGAACGGAAAGTACAATATCTATTCCGACCTGACGGTCAAGTCCGGTGAATGGACACAGGTGGGAATCACCTTCACGCCGCTCATGGACGGCATCGTCAATCTGCAGCTCAAAGGACCGTACTACAAACCCGAAGGCGAAAAATCGAATCTTCCGGTCTTTGTCATTTATGACGACGTGACGGTCAGCGGAGCAACTGCGCCGGCAAACCCCGGTTTTGAGACGCTCAACGACGACGGCAAGCTTGGCGGATGGTGGATGCCCGATCCCACGGATGACGGCAAGTCGGTTACACTTATTACCGACGCCGCGATGGTGAAAAGCGGCACACGCAGCGTGCGCGTGAATCATGACCGCAACGTATCGCAGAACATCACCGTGAAGGCGAACGTGCCGGTGACCGTGAAGGCGTGGGTATTTTTCCCGGCGCAGTGACCGCGTCATGAAGATAGCCACCGAGGGCAGACGTTCATACACACGGCAGCTCACCGACATCCTGGTGACACGCATCGTCGCCGAGGCTGAAGGGAACGGCGGACGTGTGCCGTCGTTCCGGGAACTCGCCAGGCGGTTTTCCACAAGCATCAACACGGTGCATTACGCCGTGAGAAGGCTCGTGAAGGACGGTATTCTCACGTCGCGTGCGGGCAAAGGAACGTTTCTCGCCACCAGACACAAAGCCCGCGTGCTGGGGCTTACACGCAGGACGCGGATATCCATTGCGTTACTCGTTTCAGACAGCATGGGCAATCATGCATGGCTGAATCCGCATCTTGAGGCGCTCACCGCGTACCAGAACAGGCATCCCGAGATGTCGTTCTCGGTGCACTACTTCCGCGGTTTTGATATCTTCTCCGATGCGAATGCGTCGATCGCCGATTTCATCACCAAAGGATTCGTGCAGGGTGTCATCATCATCTCGCCGGTGTATGCGCATAATATACACCGCTTCATCCGCGACGATATCCCGGTTGTCCCCATGTACAACAATTACCCGTATCGCATCGACAATGTGCAGACGGATTACACGCCGCTGTATCAGGAAATGCTGCGTGTGATGACGGAGACAAAGCGCACGCGCATGCTGCTGGTAACCGGAAAGGACCGGAACACAAAACAAAACCGTTTCGTTGCGGGGTTCGACGCGTTTCGGAAAAACTCCGGCGCTTCGTTTTCAGCCGACGCGCTCTATTTTCAGCGCGACGGGCGCGACGCCATCAAGGCGTT
Organism: Spirochaetota bacterium; assembly: GCA_016214035.1. GTDB lineage: Bacteria > Spirochaetota > Brachyspiria > Brachyspirales > JACRPF01 > JACRPF01. The sequence goes on from JACRPF010000022.1 coordinate 281,036, forward strand.
CATCTCGGCACAGCGCGATGTGTTTGCTCAGGCTGAAGTCATCGTAACCACCGGCGATGAAGCGGCGATGGCATGCCGCTCACTTCTCAACGAAATACGCAGCAGCGCGCTCATCATCAGCCACTACGACTACGTGAGCACAATTGGCGATTACAACATCGAAAAGACCAGCCGTGCGGAGATGACTCACGCACTGACGCTGATCATGACCCGCATAGCGCAGCCGGATGTACACAAAGAGCACGCATAACAGAGATGAACGACCGGCGACAGATGAGTGCTTAGTGTATAGCATAGCCCGGAGGCGACAATGAGCGACCGCATCAAACCGAGATTGAACGAAATCGTTGAACAGATCGAGCTTTTCCGCTACGACGTTGATGTGCCGCGGCATTACAGCTGGGGCAACTGGGACAGCCGGCAGATCGGTTTCATACGAATAGCATCCGGAGGTCACTCCGGCTGGGGAGAGAACCGCATCACCTCGAACGACAAGCATGTTGACATCGTGAAATGGGCGTCATGTTTTGCCGAGTTGAAAGGCCGCACTATCACCGAGGCGCTCGATCTTGTGGCGGACAGGCTCAAAGTCTGGGGAACACTCCGCTGTGAAATGGCGGAGATGGCGCTGTTGGATCTTGCCGGTAATTGCGGGGGATACCGGCAATGGACCTTCTTGATATCGGCGGCATCGACCCCGTCCCCGGACTCTATTGCGTTCTAGAAAACGAACCGGAAAAAGCCGCTGCAATGGCGGCTGCGGTCAAAGAGATGAATTTCAAGACGCATATCAAGATAAAATTATACGGCAAACATGATCTGGATAAAAGCATAATAACCGCGGTGCGAAACGTTATGGGCAGCGATACGTATATCGTGGGCGATGTGAATTGCGGGTACCGCGTGACAAAATCAACGGAACCGCTTGACGAGATCGCACGCCTGCTCCTGGAACTGCATGCCGTCGGACTGAACGCATGTGAAGACCCCGCCGATATGAGCATTGAACAATGGGTAGCGCTTCAGAAAAAAGTGGACACGCTCGATCTGATACCCGATCACATCATGCGTCCGGCCGCCGCAGCAGTCAACACGATAGTTCCGGGCATGGGCAGTATTTACAACATACATCCGGGCTGCATGGGCTCGGTCATCGATGCGGTGCGGCTTGCCACGAAAGTGAAATCGTTCGGCGCGAAACTGATGATCGGCGATGACAGCCTCATCGGTCCGTCGCTCACGGCGTGGCAGCAGGTCGCCATCGGCACGCAGGCGGAATGGGTTGAGGCGGTTGAAAAACAGGGCGAGTCCGAGGTTTTCCTCGAATGTGTCCGTTCACAGGTGACATTCCGGGATGCGAACGGAAATATGGCGATGAAAAAACCGAAACCCGGATTCGGTCAGGATATCGATGTCGATGCCGTGCGCAGCAAAGCGGTGGCCTCGATCGTAATCTGATATCGGCACTGTCGCTGCTCTGTAAATACACGCTACCGTTTTGTAACGTTGCGCATCATCACGAAAACAAGATGCGACAGTATCTGTTTCGGTATAATCTTCATGACGAAATATCCGATGCGATTGGTTAATCCCGCTACGGCAAGCGCCCTGCCGGCAAGCACCGTTTTTACCGCACTACGCGCCACTTTCTGCGCCGACATGCCGGCGGCTCCGGATATCTTCTTGTATCCTTCGGATGCAACGCCCGCATTATCATCGAAACCCGTCTTGATATAGCCCGGAAGGAAAACGGAAACTGACACACCCGCCGGACGTAGTTCACTGCGGAGCGACCGTGAATAACTGATTACGAATGCCTTGGTAGCCGCATAGACGCTGAAAAACGGAACGGCGAACGTCCCCACGAGCGAAGCGATATTGAGTATCCTGCCGCTGCCGCGTTCCTTCATAGCCTTGCCGAAAAGCATGCAGAGCTCAGTGAGCGCATTGATGTTCAGCCGTATCATCGACGTCACGTCGTCGATCTTCTGGTCCATATTCTCGCCGAAAAGCCCCGAGCCCGCGTTGTTCACAAGTATGTCGATAGTGATCTTTTTTTTCTGACAGGCGTCAAAGACCGACTGCGCTCCTTTCGGCGATGCGAGGTCCGCGGCGATTACCGTGACCGTGATGCCCCAGCGTTTCTGAAAATCGATCTTCATCGTTTCGAGTTTTTTGACGCTTCTGCTCACCACGACAAGATCGAACTTTTTCGCCCCGAGCAGTTCAGCGATAGCATATCCGAGTCCGCCCGATGCGCCGGTGACAAGTGCTGTTAGATTTCCCATGGTGTCGTCCTTGATGGTATGTTGAACCCATTCTCGCACACATTGCCAAGATAGTCAATGCGCAGCGCCGTACTGTCGAATATTGTACTCAATCGCCTGCCGTAATATCCGATAATACAACTATGAATATACGTGTATCATTTCTGTATCTTCTGCTGTCAGGTGCGGCATTTACCGCCCCTCCCGACGCAGCGGAACTCTACCGTGCGGTGCAGTATGCATATGCATCGACGACACCGGCGAGTTATACCGCTGATGTTTCCGGCGATATCATCGACAAACAGATAGGCACCATACCGCAGAACCAGCTTACCGTGAGCCGCGACCGGGTGAAACTCACGTTCTATTTCAAGCAGGGTTTTGCGCCGAAAATGATACTGAATAACGTGACGCCGTTCTACGAAGGCATGTTCTCGATATTCCTGCCGCATCTGAAATTCCTCGGCTGCTTTTCGCTTGCCGGCGAGTATAACAGCTATGCGAAATTCAGCACGCGATACAGTATTGTCGATATCAGGGAAAAAGGTGGTATGTACAGCGTTAAGGTACGTGACCTGAAAGAGGATGCGTCCGCCTACGGCGTACTCGCCATCGACAAAACAAACTACCTGGTGACGGGCGGGGAATTCTTTTACGACGGTAAACTGCTCAAGCGTGCGGCCATCACCTACAGCAATGACAGCAGATATGCGTTCGTATCGCGCATCGATTTTTCAGATAATGACGCGAAACGTCCGGTCGCGTCGTTCATTGCGTTCAGCGGACAGGTAATAACCAAACTGAGCGACGAGGTATTCAAATGATGCTGCGTTTTTTATTCACCGTACTGTGCGCGTGCGCATTCGTTTTTGCCGAGACAAACATTACGGCGCTGTTCTCGCTCTCGAACGGGGCCATCGCGTATTACGCCGGGACACCGATGAACGCCAGCGACTACGCGCGCGCTTCCGGTATACGCGACACCATGCGTGCGTCAAAAACGCTGGTCCGCGCGCTTATCATCGCCGATGTGCTTCCCGAACCCGGCAATGAAATCGTCGCGCTGTTCAATAACGGCCACGAAGGCTACACCATCTTCAACACGCAGGGGAAAAGCGCCTATACATTCTCGATTCCCGACGCATCGCCGTTTGTGAATGCCGCATTCGATATTGCCGGTTATAAGGAACCTGAGGCGTCGTACAAAGTGCTTTCATATTATGTGCTTCGGCAGAAACCGATGGAGCGTCACGCGGAATGTTATATGTTCCGTATAGACGCCGACCGGAGTATCAACTATATCACCGAGGTGCGTTTTTTAAGCGAGATAAAAAATCAGCGCGGTCTGTTCTCTACAATGCTCGACAGCATGTTTGTCGACGTCAACGGCGACGGATACCTCGACCTCCTTATCGCCGAGATACAGCGCGGGGTGAAGAGGAACCGCATCGAATATCAGGTGTATGCATACGATCCGAAAGCGAAGACCTATGTGTTCACGCTCAATGAACTCGGCCAGGAAGAATCGGCAAACTTTTCCTCGTTCTTCGTGAAAAAATAGCGCGCTGTATTTTTTCACATTTTGTGGTATAGTTCCGTTTCATATGAAAGCACACGAACACGCAGCAGGGACGACCATCGTCGTCAAAATCGGGAGCGCCCAGCTTGCCGGCAGCGACGGAACACTCGCAAAGAAACGGGTTGACCATTTTGCTGAGCGCATCGTTGCACTCGCCGGAAAAGGGCATCGCATGGTGCTCGTTACCTCGGGCGCGGTGGCGTCGGGAAGCGGCGTGATATATCGATCGCGCAAACCGGTAACCATCCCTGAAAAGCAGGCCGCGGCGAGCGTGGGACAGATTACGCTTATGGCGGAATATCTGCGGGCGTTCGCACTCCACGGACGAACCGTGGGACAGATGCTTCTGTCCGAATATGTGCTCCGTGACCGCGTGAGCTATCTCAACGCGCGTGCGACACTGAACGAACTCCTCGCCAACGGCGTCATACCGGTCATCAACGAGAACGATTCCATAGCCACGGAAGAACTCAAGTTCGGCGACAACGATTATCTCGGCGCCATCGTCGCCTGTCTTGTCGAAGCGGACCGGTATGTGATACTTACCGATACCGAGGGACTGTACCGAAATTATAATGACAAAAAAACGCGTGAACTTATCAGCGTTGTGGAAAAGATAACTCCCGAGATACGCAGTGAAGTATCCGGAAAGACGACGAAGTTCTCCACCGGCGGCATGGAAAGCAAACTCCGCGCAATGGAACTGGTCATGCGGGCCGGCATCACCGGCGTTATCGCTCCGGGAGCCGAGGACGATGTGCTTCTGCGTATCGCTTCCGGTGAACGCGCGGGGACGAGCTTTCTTCCCGTGGAACAGGGCGTGTCGCAGCGTAAAAAGTGGATACTGGGCAATGTGCATCTCAGAGTGAAAGGCAGCATCACGGTTGACCGCGGCGCGGTTACGGCACTCGTCGAGAAGAATAAAAGTCTGCTGCCCGGCGGCATCATCGCCGTTGCGGGACGTTTCTCACTCGGTGACGCGGTGAACATCGTCGATGAAAAAAAGAACATCGTCGCCCGCGGCATGGTGAACTACAGCAATGTCGAGATAGCCATGATCAAAGGCAGAAGATCGTCCGATATCGCTTCAATACTCGGCAGCGCTGATTATGAAGAGATCGTCCATCGCGACAATATGGCTCTTGTGGAATAAAAGCTACCTAATATCGATATCAAGCATATTCGAACGGACGAATCCGCGCATGTTGCGGTCGAGTATCGTACAGTAGGCAACGGTGATGAGCGTATAGGTCCCTTTTAACGGAAACGTATCCGTAGAAGGGAAGATGATGGTGCGTTTGACCGTTTCACCCGGCTTAATGGGTATCACCTTCTCGGTTGGCTCGATACGGATAGGGTCACGGTCGGGAACATCCTTGCGTGTAATAAAGACGGCGATGACATGCGTCTGCAGTTTAATCGTTTTTTTCGAGACGTTTTTTTTCTCAAGGATAAATGCGATGCCGTCATTCGTATCGCCGCGTTTGAGCGTGAGGTCGAGCATGCCGGTGATATCGGTGAATGCCGGCTCTTTTACCGACGGCGTGCATGAACGGACGAACGGCAGCACGACAAGCAGCGCAAACAGGACGGTGATACATCGGAACATAACGCCCTCCGGCGAACGGTCGATCATCGGCGGAACGGTCACAACGGGACATAATATAGTATAATCTCGTTTTGTGTATAAAACAACAAACAATGCGACAGCGTTCCGATGCGTTGCTATAAAAAATATTCCGCGCTATAATCATGCCGCTGTTGTGCCCCCGCAGCAGGAATCTCAATTCAGGACACATGCGATGGCTGAAGAAAAAGCGACCGTAAAACCGGGGAGCGTCCCCCGCCAGCACATGCCGGAACAACCGGCAGAGCAGCGAGTAAAGAATTTCAGTGAAGTCCTGCTCGGCTATGACGAGGAGACCGCCAAACGCGAGGCGTCGCGGTGTCTCCAGTGCAAACATAAACCGTGCGAGAACGGCTGCCCCGCGAAGGTGAAGATCCCCGAGTTCATCGCGCTTACCCGTGAGGGAAAATTTCTTGCGGCGGCAAAAAAAATAAAAGAGACCAATTCGCTTCCCGCCGTCTGCGGACGCGTGTGCCCGCAGGAAACGCAGTGCGAGGAAGTGTGCGTGCTCGCCAAACGCTTTGAACCGGTAGCCATCGGCAAGCTCGAGATGTTCGTCGCCGACTACGAACGGAAGATGCGTGTTGCCCCGGAAACGCTTACGGTGCCGAAAAACGGATTCTCGGTGGCCATCGTGGGCGGAGGACCGGCCGGCATAGCATGTGCGGGAGACCTCATCCGCATGGGATACAAAGTCACCGTGTTCGAGGCGCTGCATCAGGTGGGCGGCGTGCTCGTGTACGGCATACCGGAGTTCCGGCTGTCGAACGACACCGTCGAATACGAAGTTGAGAATTTGAAAAAGCTCGGCGTGGAATTCAAGACGAATTCACCCGTGGGTCTTGTCGTTTCCGGTGAAGAACTGCTTAAGGAATACAGCGCCATATTCGTTGGTTCCGGCGCGGGACTTCCCGCATTTCTCGGCGTTGAAGGCGAAAATCTCAACGGCGTCTATTCGGCCAACGAATATCTTACCCGTGTGAATCTCATGTCGGCATACCGGTTTCCCGAAAGCGATACGCCGGTGATACGCCATAAACGCATCGCGATATTCGGCGGCGGCAACGTGGCCATGGATTCATGCCGCACGGCGCTCCGGCTCGGTGCCGAAAAAGTATACTGCGTGTACCGGCGCACGGAAAAGGAAATGCCCGCGCGCGTTGAGGAAGTGCATCACGCGAAAGAGGAAGGCGTCGAATTCCGCCTCCTGCGCGCACCGGTCGTCATCACCGGGGATGAAAAAGGATTTGTAAACGGCGTACGCACACAGGTCATGGAACTCGGTGAGCCGGATGCGAAGGGCCGCCGCAGACCCGTTCCCGTGAAAGACGCATATGAAGACATCGCAGTTGACGGCGTTATCGTGGCTATCGGCAACAATCCGAATCCCATCATACCGAAGACGACGCCGATGATACAGGTGAACGATCACGGCAATATCATCATCGATGAGAATCATATGACGGCAATGCCCGGCGTTTTTGCCGGCGGCGACATTACCCGCGGCGCAGCAACCGTCATACTCGCCATCGGGGACGGCAAAGAAGCGGCACTCGCCATCGACCGGTATCTGAACGCGAAAAACGACTAATACGCGGAATGTAACATACACAGTTATGAAAAAAAAGCATCATGAAGACAACGCGCAGGAGGCGCGACAGTAACACGTAGAAGGTGATTTTCCGCGTAGGTCGAGCGCAAGCGGTCCTGGATGGATCGCGAAAGCGACAACATATTATTCGAGAACAGAAATCATATAATTATTTGCACGGAGCAACTCATGTTTGAATACACATTTCCGAAAGATTTTGTCTGGGGCGCAGCAACCGCATCATTTCAGGTGGAAGGCGCTACTGAAGAAGACGGACGCGGCAAAAGCACCTGGGACGCGTTCTGCGCACGTCCGGGCAAGGTGGTCAACAATGACACGGGTGAACGCGCCTGTGACCACTACCATCGGATAAAGGATGATGTTGCGCTTCTTAAAAATCTCGGTGTAAACGCATACCGTTTCTCGCTTGCATGGCCGCGCATCATGCCGGCGGGCGAGGGTAAAGTGAACAGCAAGGGGCTTGATTTCTACAACGGGCTTATCGATGAACTGCTGCGGGCGAATATCACGCCGTATGTGACGCTCTTTCACTGGGACCTGCCGCTCGCGCTCGAGGAAAAATACGGCGGATGGAAAAGCAAGGAAACGGCGAAGCGCTTTGCGGAATTCGCGGCCGTGGTGACGCAGAAATATTCCGACCGCGTGAAGAACTGGATGACGATTAACGAAATCATGTGCTTTACGATAATGGCGTATCGCGATGACCGTCACGCGCCGGGCGGGAAGGAGAACGCGAAAACCGTGAACCAGAGCGTGCATAATGCGCTCTACGGACACGGACTAGCAATGCAGGCGATACGCGAGCATGCGAAGACAAAGCCGCGCGTAGGTCTGGTGGAGAATCTTGCAACCGTGTGGCCGGTGTGGCATTCCGACGAGCATATCGCCGCGGCAAAGAAAGCGTTCCGGGACATGAATCTTTCACGGCTGTTTCCGGTGTTCGAAGGCGGTTATGATGAGGCGTATATCTCCAAACTCGGGCCCGACGCTCCCGGGTATACGCTAGACGAAATGAAAGTTATCGGCGCTCCGATGGATTTCATCGGCTACAATATCTATTCCGGTACGCCGGTCCGGCACGCCGACAATGAGGCGGGTTACGAGACCGTACCCGTACCCGCGGATTTCCCGAAGACCGACATGGGATGGCCCATCACACCGAAAACGATGTACTATACCATGCAGTTTACCAAGGAATATTTCAAGGATATACCGGTATACATCACCGAGAACGGCATGGCCGCCGCCGACGTAGAGCGCGACAACGGGGAAGTGCTTGACCTCGGCAGACTTGAATACATCCGCACGCACCTCGAGCAGCTGAGCAAAGCGGTGAACGAGGGAATGAACCTCCGCGGTTATTTTGTCTGGTCGCTCATGGATAATTTCGAGTGGGCGTTCGGTTATACCAAGCGCTTCGGCATCGTCCGTGTCAATTACGCCACGATGCAGCGTACGCCGAAACTGAGCGCGCAGTATTATTCCGATGTGATCAAGGCGAATCGCGTATTGTAATCCGCGGCTTGGCTCCGTTCTTGTGCATTCTTGTTGACATTTCACGGGGAAAAGCGTAAGATAATCCTGTTGCCGGACGAGGAGTTTCGTATGAAAAAACTGCTGCTTATCGCATCACTTGCCGCCATGATCTCGGCGTCGCTTATAGCCGAGGAGCGCTTCACGAAAGTGGGCATCATCTACATCGAGCAGGTCTTTGTCATGCTCGCCAAGGACAAGGAAGTGCGCGATGCGCTCAATATCGTCGTGAGCGAGGCGAAGAAAAAGATAGAGACGCTCGCCGCAGAGGTCAATCAGCTCAAACAGAAACTCGAAAAGGACACCACGCTTTCCGACAACCGCAAGAAAGAGATCAAAAACGACATCGACTGGAAGACCGACGAGCTTGCGCGGCTCGTGAAGGAACAGGAAACGGGCGTCGTACAGAAAGGCGAGGAATATTCAAAAGATACGCTCCGGAAAATATCCGAAGCGGTGAAAGCGGTGGCGCGCAAAGACGGTTATACGATAATCCTCATGAAGGAAGAGTCCGGCGTCATCTTCGCGGAGCCGGAATATGACATCACGGTCAGGGTCATCGATTATCTGAAAAAGCTCGCGCGGGAAGCGGAAAAGAAATAATAGAGCTCACGCTCAGCTCTATCGCTCCATTACTGCGAACGGAAAGGCTATTTCCTTTAAATCGCGCGATACTGTTATAGAAAACAAGAACACAGATTACGATGGAGACACCCATGAGTATCCTTTTCACACAGACAACTGCAGCCGCTGTCGCCAAAGCCGTCGGCGCGCGTGAGATCTTCGGCGACGCGTCCACGGTCATAAAAAATTTCTGCGGTATCGATGAAATCAGTGAAGGTTCGGCAGTCTGCCTCGAAGATAAAAAATACGCCGAACTCATCCTGAACTCGGCGGCGGCGGTGATAATAACTGCCGAAAAAATGGACACCGGAAAAGTACAGATCCTCGTGGAGAAACCGAAAGAGGCGTTCATCACGCTGCTGTCATTCCTGTACCCGGACAAACCCGTTGCTTATACCCGGGCGCCTACTGCTGTTGTCGGGAAGGACTGTTCCATCGCCGCGAAGGTGAAGCTGGATGCGTATGCGGTCATCGGTGATTCGGCAGCCATCGGCGAAGGGTCGATCATCGGCGCACATTCGGTCGTCGGTGACAATGTGTCCATCGGCAGAAATACCGTGCTCTTCCCGAACGTCACCGTGTATGCCGATACGGTCATCGGCGACAATGTCATCATACATGCGGGGACAGTCATCGGCGCTGACGGTTTCGGATACCGGCTTGAGGACGGCAGACGCGAAAAGATCCCGCAGCGGGGCAACGTGCGCATCGGCAATAATGTGGAGATCGGCGCGAACGTCACCATCGACCGCGCGACACTCGGATCAACAGTCATTGGAAACGGCGTAAAGATAGACAACCTGGTGCAGGTGGCGCATAACTGCCGCGTAGGCGAGAACAGCGTGCTCATTGCGCAGGTCGGCATTGCCGGAAGCACGACGATTGGGAAAAGCTGCATACTCGCCGGACAGGTGGGCATATCCGACCACTGCGTCATCGGGGACAACGTCATCATCGGCGCGCAGGCCGGCGTCATGTCCAACACGAAAATACCGCCGGGCAAATTCATGTGGGGCTCGCCGGTACAGGAAATGAAGGAAGAAAAGCTGACGAAGATTTATCTGCGCAAACTCGGCTCGCTCGTCCGCGCCGTTGAAGAAAAACTCGGCGTTAAGATCTGACGGCAGAGCGCACCGGACATTACGCATACCGGCGATTTCTATGCGTACTCGATTCGGCGAAGAACAGACGGATGGAAGCGCTTAGTGAAGTGTACGAGATTTAATGGCTCAAGGGTTATTTCTGAACATACGCACTGTTCTTGTCGTATTACTTGGGCTTCCGCCGAGAAAAACATCGCAGTCTCCGTCATTGTCAGCATCGAACATGATACTGAATCCATAAAAAACATTTGTAAGCGATCCCGATAAAATTTCAATAAAGCCGCCGCTGCCGTCATTGCTATATATTTTTGAAACGCCGACAGGCCCGCCGCTATTGCCCGTTAGCAATACATCAAGGTTGTTGTCCGAAGTAATATGCCCGAATGAAAGTGCGCCGTTATATGTGCCGGTGAGCATGGTCGTCGATAAGGTTGAAAAAACACCCGTACCCGTATTCGTATAGACGATTGTTTTATATCCTGCACCGGTATCGCCTGAAATAACAAGATCAAGATCGCCGTCATTGTCGATGTCGCCCAAAACCGCAGCGCTTTGTGATACCGGTGTCAGTGTTGACGTTTTGAGACCGAATGACCCGTTTCCTGCGTTCGTGTAGACTGCTGCCGCATAACCCGTTGTCGCGTTTGCCGAAGTAATTATCAAATCAAGGTCATTATCCCCGTCAATATCGCCTAATACGTTGTTGCCGCCGCCGGAATCAATAAGTGTACCTGTATGTATCTCGGTGAATATCCCGCCGCCAGTGTTGCGATATATTTTTGAACGGAAGCCTCCCGGGGTAAAGGCAAACGGATTGCCCCCGGTTACAATCAGATCAAGATTTCCGTCATTATCTATATCACCGAACGAAGCGGAAGATACAGTGACCGGCGCTATCTGTCCGGCGCTTATCTCAGTAAAAACTCCGCCGCCGTCATTGCGGTATACGTTAGCATGATATCCGGACGAGTTATCAGTGCCGGTGATCAACAGGTCGAGATCGCCGTCATTATCGACATCCCCGAAAGCGCAGGATTTTGAACCTCCGGTCGACGGATACACCTGCGAGAACTGAGCACTGTTGCCTTCAGTAAAAGAACCGAGTCCGTTATTAAGATAGAGCTTGGTGATCTTGGCTGTTCCTGCCCAGCCGGTCATGATGATATCAAGATCGCCGTCACCGTCAATATCCCCATATACGGCACATCCGCCTTCCGAAGCGGTGAATTGACCATTATTTATTTCGGTGAAAGAACTGCCGCCGCCGGCAGATCGGGGATGAAGCGAATATACACCGGGCTTTGCAGTAATTTCCTTGCCGCCTTTCAGCCGGATGGATACGTTCAGCACCCCGCCGCCTTTTGTCGTGTTTGCGAATGCGACCGAGCGTCCCTGTACCGTCCGCCAGTCCGCTGCGGTGATGCTTCCGCCGATATGCGCCGCCGCTTTCTCAATAAGCCCGGGTCCTATCGAAAAAACTATCTGATATATCCCGGGGGAGAGCGGAATGACCTTGAAATCGGGAACGCCATCCGCATTTGTATCGGGGGTATCATATATCCAATTTGTCGACTTGCGGTCCGCGGGGTTTACCCGTTTGTAGGTGTCGTTTAAATTTCTATTCAGTAAAAGCGATGCGAACAATACGGATGCTGTCAGTAATGAAATAACGATGAATGCTATGCGTTTCATAACGTCCCCCTAAAACTTCAACGAATATCCGACGGCAAGACCGGCAGGAGACAGCTGCAGCTTGAGCGCACCGGCATTCAGCCTGCGGCACTGTTCGTCGTACGATGAAAAACTGACGATATCAAAGACAAGCCATGTGCCGAACACCGCCGTGAGCACTATCGCGCTTTCTGCCACATAGAATAATGTGTCGGCGGTATTGAACAGCGAGGTGAAACTGTCGCCGAGCGATGTGGCTTCCGTGCTGCTGACGGTATTCATGTATGTTGCATAGACACTCTTGCCGTTTTCATTGAGAAGAATTCCCGTTAACAGCGATCCCGCAAGCACTCCGGCGCAACCGCTCGTAATCCAAATATTCCGCCACATACTGTCTCCGGTCTCCCGTCGTTTTTTAAATAACTCTACGGTCGATACTTCGAATTTAAATGGCACCATCATGGTATTTGTCTGATTTTTCTTCAGCTCGACAGCGACTTTTTTCCGTGGAAGATCCGGAGTTTCCAGAATCAATTCATACGAACCCGGCTCCAGCGTCACGACGCACGGCGTAATGCCGATCGGTTTTCCGGCTAGAAATATCTGAGCACCCGTCGGTTCTGACTGCAGCGACAGCGACCCTTTATCCTTTTCGACCAATACAGCAGTCTGCTCATTGGTGATCTTTTCCCTGATCGTCACCGGTATACGCTTAGTGATATAATCGTCTTTGGCAATCACCACCTCGTAATCGCCTGTATCCACTTCGCGGATGAACGGCGATTCGCCTTCACCAATGCCTTTCATTGAAACATTAGCCTTCGACGGCATCGTACGTACCACTAATGTGCCTTTCGCCCGTGTAAGTACTGCGTGCACATGTGTTTCTTCGTCCGATGTAATATATACCTTGCTTTTCTTTATTTCATATCCTGCATACGAGACCTCAACGGAATACTCGCCCGGTTTCAGTGAAGCGGTATACGGGGCAACACCCGCATAACTGCCGTTGATGCTCACCTTCGCGCCGGCGGGATGTGCGGTAATCTTCAGCTTTCCATCGCGCTGCACAGCGGGTGGCGTATACGCCGCTGATCCGCTCACCGCAAGAAGGTCATACACGATCTTTTTCAAGGTATCCTGCACATCATCGAGTTTGGCGAATTTGTCCTTTGATGTTTTTACTATCTTCGTTGTCTCAATATCCACCATTTCAGCGGTTATGAAAAAACTTTCGCCGAGCTTGATCACATTCCCGTATATCATGTACTGCATGTTCAGTATTTTCCCGATCTGAACGGCGCAGGCGGTTTCCGTACATCCCGTCTGCTGGAATTCCTGTTCTCCATGGTTTTTTCATACCTTTTTGCTCTGTTCCATATGGTTTTTCCATAAAGAATTCATGCTTGTTCCAGCAGAATCGCCCCCCTGAGACTGTCAACCTTATAAAACCTTATAATTTTTGCTATAGGTGCAGGGCCAAACGCCCTCCAACGAGCACCAAATGGCACGAATTATTTCGTCACAATGCACGGGGGTTAAAGATATGTCTCTCATAA
>JACRPF010000010.1 GCA_016214035.1 Spirochaetota bacterium
ATGGTCATCGCCAACGGTGTTATTCAGTCTTTTATCTGATATTTATGTTGGTTAAGGATGATGCCATTGCGGTACATTTCCATCGAGGTAAAGTAAAAGCAGAAATATACGTCTAATTACAGCAAGTGGGAATTATTCAGCCGGTGAACGTATTGCCGGTGGTTCTCATTTTGATGAAAAAGGGTTTTGCCGCTTGACTTATTTGCCTCTTTTCGTTATAATCCCGTACCTCAAAATTGAGAGAAAAACAGGCTTTTATAGTGCCGAAATGCTTGAAACGCTGACAAAAAATATTACCGACGCCCTATCCAGGATCCGGGGCAAGAAAAGGCTTAACGAAAAGCAGCTGGATGAAACTGTTGCGTTGATCAATGACGCCCTGATCCGTTCAGATGTCGCCCAGGATGTTGCCGAGGCGTTTACCAAAGCCGTAGCAAAACGTGCGCACGGCAAGGAAGTTCTTGAAGGCGTCAACGCTGATGAACAATTCATCGCTATTGTACACGAAGAACTGGTGCGCATCATCGGTGAGGGGAATGCTTCACTTGCGCTTTTACCGGATGAGAAACTCTCTGTAGTACTCCTCTGCGGTTTGCAGGGATCGGGAAAAACAACATCGGCCGCGAAGATTGGAAATTATTTTAAAAAGACACGTCGCGTGATGCTGGTGGGACTTGACGTTTACCGGCCGGCCGCCATGGAACAGCTCGAAACACTTGCCGCACAGGCCGGTATCCGCTGTCACGTTGAGAAGAAAGAAGACAAACCGCATAAGATATTGAAGAAGGCGCTGTTCATCGCAAAAAAAGAATCTATCAATCTGATGATAGTTGATACCGCCGGTCGTCTTGAGATCGATGAAGCTATGATGGCCGAGCTCAAGCGCGTCGCCAACTCGGTTGATCCCGTCGAGAAACTCCTTGTCATGGACGCGACAGCCGGTCAGAGTGTATACGGTGTCGCAAAACAGTTCGCGGATGCGGTAGGAATTACCGGCGTTGTGCTCACGAAATATGATTCCGACGCCAAGGGCGGCGCCGCGTTGTCGCTCAGGTACGCCACCGGCACACCGGTTAAGTTCGTCGGTACCGGCGAACATATGGACGACATCGATGAATTCGACGCCGAGCGTGTTGCATCGCGCATGCTCGGTATGGGCGATGTGGTCAAACTCGTCAAGAAGGCGCAGGAATCCATCGACCAGGAAAAAGCCGATGAAATGCTCAAGAATATCATCGAGAACAATTTTTCCTATAATGACTTTCTAACTCAGATAGAATCGACTATGAAGATGGGCGGCATCCAGAAGATGATGTCCATGCTTCCCGGGACGCAGGGAATCGCGGATTCCATCGGCGACAGCGAAGAGAAAAAGATGGCGCATTTCAAGGCCATGATTCAGTCGATGAATAAGAAAGAGCGTCTGGCGCTGTTCCCGCTCACGAATGCGCGCATCGTGCGCATTGCGAAGGGCAGCGGCACGACGGTATATGATGTCAATCAGCTCATCAAGCAGTTTAATAATCTTAGGAATCTCATGGGCAGCAACAAGAAAATGGCTCGCATGATGGGCGGACTTGAAAAGATGGGCATTGACCTGAATGCGATGAACATCGACGCTCTGCAGAAAACAGGGCGATAACAACCGACAAAATTTTTACGGAGGAACAGCGTGGTAAGTATCAGACTCAAAAGGATCGGAAGAAAACACCAGCCCCATTATCGTGTTGTCGTGACCGACTCGCGCAATCCGCGTGACGGCCGCTTCATCGCGGAACTGGGATGGTTTGATCCGCGTTCTGCAAAAGACCAGATCAAGCTCGACGCGGAACTGGCAAAATCCTGGATAGCGAAAGGCGCACAGCCGAGCGACACGGTACGAGGCCTTCTCGTTACCGCCGGCGTTCTGCCGAAAACGGCGCCGAAGCCGTCGACGAAGAAACCGTCAGCGGTACGCAATCCGGAGAAACGCCGGAAGACCAAGCCGGCCGCACCGGCAGCCGAGGCTGCGGAAGCTCCCAAAGCAGCAGCACAGGCCTGACGCCGCTGCGTTTAAGGAGAGCGGCGAATGGAAGAGAAGCTTTTTATTGAATATCTCGCGAAGCAGATCGTCGATGACCCCGCACAGGTGGCTGTGAACGTTGTCGAAGGCGAGCGGAACACGGTGCTGGAACTGACCGTGGGCGAGAACGACGTGGGTAAGATTATAGGCCGGCGCGGACGTATTGCGCATGCCATACGCACACTGCTGTCGGCCACGGCCACCAAGACCGGCCGGCGTGTTGTGCTGGAGATCATTGATAAAAAATGAATCGGGGATGACTGTGGGTATCGGCACGGTGGTGCGCCCTCACGGTATCCGCGGCGCGCTTAAGGTGATGCCGTTCGGCACGGTCGACGATATCCGCTTCGCGGCGGATGTGAAGCGGCTGGTGTTGAAGAATACCTCCGGCGAGAGAGCGTTCGATCTCGTGTCGGTGCGGTATCTGCCAAACGCGCTCATCGTGGAGCTTGCCGGTGTCGCCGACAGCGATGCGGCACAGGCATTGGTAGGAATGACGGTTTCGGTCCTTAAAGAGGATTACCCTCCGCTTGCGGCGGGAAGATACTTCGTTGAGGACCTGATCGGCATGCGGGTCATCGGCAGTAACGGCATCGAGTACGGTGTTGTCGACGGCGTGTATCAGACGAAGGCGAACGATGTGCTTTCGGTTGCCACGGCGAAGGGCACAACAGTGCATATGCCGTTCGTGACGGCGCTCGGCGTGACCGTTGACGCTGTTTCGCGTACGATAAGCGCGGGCAGCGTTGAAGGACTGTTTCAGTAATGAGTATGACGGTTACCATACTGACGCTGTTTCCCGATTTTTTTACGTCGCCGTTTTCGACCGGTGTCATAGCCGGTGCGAAAGAAAGAGATCTTTTACATATGAATATCGTGAATCTGCGCGATTACAGCGCGGATGCGAAACATCATAAATGCGATGATTACCCCTACGGCGGCGGGCCGGGGATGGTGATGAGCGTTGAGCCGTTCATGCGGTACTACGAAGTCCATCCCAAACAGCCGAAGGAGCACACGGTTCTTCTGGCCCCGTCGGGAGCGGTGATGACGCAGCCGGTGGTCAAGCGCTTGTCGGGATATGAGCGGCTGACGCTGATTGCCGGGCATTATGAAGGTGTCGACGGGCGTGTTGAGACGCTCTATGCGGACGAGACGCTGTCGATTGGCGACTATGTGCTTTCCGGCGGCGAGCCGGCGGCGATGGTTGTCATCGATGCGCTGGTACGGTATTTCGGTGTTCTCGGCAACGATGCATCCGTGCCGTCGGACACGTTCGAGGCGGGGCTTGACGGCCTCCTCGAATATGAACAGTATACGCGTCCCCCCGATGCAGCGGGACACATGGTGAATGCCGGACTTCGCGGCGGTGATCACCGTGTTATTGAACGATGGCGAAGACAACGGAGCGTGCTGCGCACATTCCGTTACCGGAGCGATCTGCTCGCACAGGCGAAGCTTGATGCGGACGATGTCCGGACTATATTTGACTATTTGATTGATAAGGAGTGAGACAATGGACAAGGTATCTGTGGTAAGTAATGCCCAGAAGAAACAGGTTGCGGCTTTCAGGCCCGGCGACACTGTCAAGGTGTATGTGAAGATCATCGAAGGCGACCGCGAACGTATCCAGGCTTTTGAAGGCGTGGTTATGTCGTTCAACGGTTCGGGCAGCGGACGCACGTTCAAAGTAAGGAAAATATCATACGGTGTAGGCGTTGAGCGCACATTCCTCTTGCATTCTCCGCGCATCGATCATATCGACCTCGTACGGAGCTCAAAAGTGCGCCGCGCGAAACTGTATTTCCTCCGCGGGAAATCGGGCAAGAAGGCGCGTCTTGTTGAACGCCTCGGTCTTAAGGCTGCTGCGGCTGAGAGCGCTGCCACGCTTAAGCCGGAGGAAGTCGCCGTTATCGAACAGCCCAAGGAAGCGGTAGCAGCACCTGCAGCTGAAAAACCGGCGGAAGCCCCCAAGGCATAACGCGGTGACGCGGGTAATGCCGTGTCGGGGATGACGTTTTAACATTGCCGCGCTACGCGGTGTTATATTCATACGCACATAACGGAGGTGCATTATGAAACTGCGCGTTAATCCCCGGGTATTCTTATTCGTCAATCTGTTCCTTCTGTTCATCCTTGTCGGTATGGCTATATCGTTCTTTGTTTTTTCGCTTGAACGCGGCGGAAAGCATGGTGTGTTCGCCTACGGACAGACCAAGGACAAGATAGAGGTCCCCGATGCTGAAGCGTTGAAAGGAGCGCTTGCGGTGCAGAAAGCGCTGCGGCGGATAGCGGCTGAGAATATGGCTTCGGTTGTCAATATCTCAACCGAGACCGTCGTTCAGATGCGCAACCCGTATTCAGATTATTTCGACGACGACTTTTTCAAATATTTTTTCGGTAATCCGCCGCCATCGCGCAAAGGAACGCAGCGCAGTCTCGGCAGCGGTTTCATTGTTGATGAAGACGGTTTTGTGCTGTCCAATCTGCATGTGGTGAAAAACGCTTCGAAGATCACCATTAAATTGTATAATGAGAACAAAGAATATGAAGCAAAAGTAATCGGGACCGATGAGAGTTCCGATCTTGCGCTTCTCAAGATCGACGGCAAGGGACGGAAATTCCCCTTCGTGCGCCTCGGCAATTCTGACGACATTGAGCCGGGCGATTTCGCCATAGCCATCGGCAATCCATTCGGGTTGAACAATACGATGACTACAGGATTTGTCAGCTCCAAGGCGCGTAACGATGTTTCCGCCGCCAATAAATTTCAGCGTTTCATCCAGATAGACGTGCCGATCAATCCCGGCAATTCAGGCGGCCCGCTGTTCAATATCTACGGCGAAGTAATCGGCGTAAATTCTATGATCTATTCGACATCCGGCGGCAGCATCGGCATCGGTTTCGCGATACCGATTAATCTTGCAAAGAGCATCATGGTTCAACTGCGCGATAAGGGCAAGGTCACCCGCGGCTGGCTTGGCGTATATTTTCAGGACATAGAAGGTGACTTTGCGAAGAGTCTCAACGCGCATGAGTTCAGCGGCGTGTATGTTTCATCCGTCATCAAGGATTCACCCGCAGAGAAGGCGGGGATACTTGAGGGAGACATCATTGTCGATGTTGACGGCAAAATAATCAAACGGACCGGCGATCTGTATACGGTTGTAACGGAACTGTCGGTGGGGAAGACAGTCTCCGTGAAGGTGATACGCGAAGGTAAATCGCATACGTATAATGTAAAGATAGCCGAACGGCCCGACGTTGAAAAAGTAGCTGCAGCCCAGAACGGGCAGAAGGCGGAATCCGCTGAAAAGTTCGGCCTGGTTGTTGGCGAAATAACACCTGAGATCATCAAGGAGCGTCAGCTGAGGGCCGGTGAAAGCGGTGTCATTGTACTAAAGGTACAGCCCCAGAGCCCCGCGGCGGAAGCCGGTATCATGCCCGGTGATATCATCAGGAAGGTCGACGGCACTGCGATGAAGACCGCAAAAGACTATGAAGATGCGATGAAAGACGGCGGTAAGGCGCATATACTGCTGGTGAAGCGCGGCAATTTCACCGTTGCGGTCAAGATAGAACCGAGCGGCAAGTAAATTGCTACAGCTTTTCCTTGGGCATCGGTTTTCGTAATACGATGATGTAGAACACGCCTGAGCGGGTGAGTACGCCGATGACCGACGGGCCCAGCCGGAACGGTTTCTGAAGTACCGCATCGTGCAATGTCAGGCGGTCAATGTCCTTTCCCTGAGTACGGCTTTTGAAATACACGCGTCCGTCACCGGTTGCGATGATGATATAATCGTTGAAGAACACCGGTCCGTCGATAACGGCACCGTTGAACTGATCATAACCCACGTTGTTCAGTGATGAATCCAGCACGGTGAAACGTCCATCCGCGTCACCGAAGAAGCAATAGCCGTTGGTCACGACGATTTCGGTTATGCCTTCGCCCCGGTGGCGGTATGTCGCAGCCGTCGTGCCGTCATCAGCGTTCAGTTTATACAGCATGCCGTCATCAGATGCCGCATAGATATATCCGTCAATGGCCGTAAGCGGGGCATGAAACCGCCCGCCAGCCCTGAATGACCATTTTATCTGTCCGGTACGCGAGTTCAGTGAATAGATGCCGCCGGTAGCGGTACCGTAAATGATATGGCCCAGAAAATACGTCAGCGGGGTGGTGATTGCTGATTCCATCTGCAGGAATTGAATATTGAAACGCTCTTCGGATTCTACGTATTGGATAAGATATATTCTGCCGTCTGAGGACGGAAGCGCTATCATGTTCACGCCTTTCTGAGACCCAGAGGCATCGGGAATGAGGAGCGGGGGCTCGGTTATGGCGCCGGCGGTTTCAAAACGGGAAACGGTTTTTCCGGTCTTTGCGCTCAGTATGTAGAAGACGCCCGTGTCGGTGCCGAACATGACATGGTCGAGTGCGTAGAGTACCGGTGAGGACGCAACACCGCGAAGCTTGACTTCCCACAAAACACGCTGTTCTATAATATTGTACGCGACAACGGTTCCGTTACTGAGCGGAGCATAGATGATGCGCCGGTCGGTGTCGTTCTGAGCCGCCTGTGCCGAGGCGTATGCGGGTAATGTCGCAGTGGCAATAACATGGAAGTTCGGATTGAGTCCTTTGAGTTTACGAAGCGCTTCCTGCCTGAGGTCATCGTCACGTCCGCGTTTGCAGAGCTCGATGCAGGTGTTCAGCTGTACGATGGCATAATTGATATATTCGGCGACATCCGACGAGAAGAGCATCTGCGCTTTTGTCTCGTATATTGAGGCAACGGCGAAACGGTACAGCGGATTTTTAGGCTTTTGAGCGATAAGACGCTGCAGAAGGTCATGTGATTCATCAATCCGGTTGAGGTAATACAGCGTACGCGCACGGTAGTATGAAGCATCTTCAAGCGTGGCGTCAAGCGCAAGCGCACGGTTGAATGCCGTTAGCGCGTTCTCCCGCCGTCCGGCGTCAAACAGGATGATGCCGTAATTCATGTGATAATAGGCCTCGGAAGGTTCGAGCTCGAGCGCCTTCTCCATCGAGTCGATGGCCTCGGTGTAATTCCATAGATAGTAGTGCGTAGATGCGTAATAGAACCAGCGTTCGGCAGTCGGCTGACGGTTGATGGAAGCGAAAAGAAAATCGAGCGCTTCAGGATAGCGCTTCAATTCGAAGTAACAGCGGCCTGTTTTCATGAGGTAATCCGCGTTTTCGGGCTCACGTGCGCGCGCAGCGGCATACAGTTTGAGGGCCGCGTAATAATCATGGACGACGAAGAGCGCATCACCTTCGATGGCCGGGCCGGATCCGTCGGAGTATATTCCGGCTATCGCACGTGCGGTACGTATCGCAGCCGCGGTGTCTCCGACGGCAAGATATGCGCGCGCAAGCGGGACGAGCGGTGTGATGTCATAGGGTGTCAGTTCGAGGAGATTTTTCTGATAGAGGATGACATTGGTCAGATCCCCGCGGCTTTCGGCGTTACGTAACAGCGGGATAACGGTTCCGGCCTGGACTTCATTCAGGAAAAAGCGTGCGTCGTGACAGGAGTCGTCCTCGCTGAGCGCTTTGAGGAACAGTTCGCGGGCATCACCGCTTCTGTTATTGTAATATGCGTCAATACCGAGGGCGGTATAGGCACGAGCGGCGTATGGTTTCATCGAAACCGGTGCGTCACGATTGCGTGAAGCGGCGGCGGTGAAAGCAATGAGTGCATCGTACTCTCCCGCCATCAGCATGTGTTCACCATATTCCTGAAACGCATTCGACGAAGAGCCGTATGCTGCTTTCCATGCTTCGTAACGCTGCGGTATATAAACTGCAGCATCGATGCCGTCGATGGTCACCGTTTTCAACTGCTCGCGCGTGGCCTGAAAGAGAGGATTGAGATGCGACATGACGATCATGGAAGCTTTGGTACCCGATGTGTTTGACAGCACGAAGTTGAGTGCTTCATTGCTCCTGCCGAGGCCCTCAAGGCCGCTTACGATGTAATGAAGTCGTATCTGTTCTTCATCACCGGTATAGTTTTCATGGATAATAGTGCCGAGCGCCTTATGCCATGAGTTTGACGCAAGGAGTGCATGCGTATTTGCAAGATTCGTCATCGCATGAAGTGAAGCGTTCATCTGTACGGTACGCATGTTGTTGGTGGCATAAACATTTGCAAGACGTGAAAATGCACCGGTAAAGTCGCCTTTTTCTTTTTTAATCGCTGCCCAATTCAGTTCAAGCCGGGGCGGAATGCCGAATCGGGATGCGTGTCTGAGCACCGTATCAGCTTCGGTAACGGCATGAACGCCGGCAAGAAGCCGTGCAAGATCGAAATAAAGCGATGCATTTGTCTTTATGCGGCGTATACCTTCTCTGAGCGTGTCGATGGCGTCATGGGGATGTCCTTCCTTCTCGTATAACGACGCGAGCGCGAGCCTGGGTTCCGGCAGCTCGGGACTCAGGATGACCGCCTGGATAAGGTTTGAGATCGCATCGTTCGTTCGGCTCAGCCCGAGAAAAGAACGTGCGGACAGCATTCGTGCTTCCGGTCTGTCGCTGATGACGCATGCCTGAGCGCCAAGCTCGGCGGCACGCGTATAGTTGCTTTTTTCAAGTTCCCGGCGCATCACGATGATGTACGCCTGAAAACGGGCGTCGTTCATCAGCCGCAGCGTACGTTCGGCGCCTGATACATACCGTTCGCGAAGCGCAGGGGAGAGCCCCGGTGCCGGTTGGGAGTACCGTTCATTGGCCTGCTGAAAATTCGACAGTGCTTCAAGCTGGTTGGTAGCAAGTATGCCGAGGCCTTCGAGGCAGAATGGGTCAGACAGCGAGGCGCCGAGAAAAAAATACTTGCCAGCACCGTTTGTGTCGCCGAGTTCGAGCAGCAGATTTCCGGCAAGATTCAGGTAATAGCCGCTGTTGGTTCTGATTTTATATGCGGTGAGGTATGAAAGCAGCGCATGGTGATAATCCTGCGTTATTCGGTGCACGGTGCCGAGGCCGTCATAATTGGGGAGAAAACGGCTGTCGTAATCAAGTCCTTTCTGGAAATAATGTGCGGCAGTGGGGATGTCTTTTCTGGCAAGTCCGATGGTCCCCATAAGATAGAATGAACGGGGATTGTTGGGGATAATACCCTGCGCATCGTCACATGCGGCTGCGGCCTCGTCGAGGGCATTTGAACGGATCAGACGATCAACATTGTCGAGGCTGCGGTTGAGGTTTATCAGCGCCGTTATCTCGTCGGGCATGATGATGACCGGCGCGCTGTTCGTCGGGACGGAAACGTCGTTCGGGTCGATATAAAATGATGACACGGCTATCAGCGGCGCAGAACAGATGATGATGAGCGCGCGGGTCAGTAGAGATATATCCATAATGAAAACCCTGCGTCGATGAAAAAATTGTACTGCATGGATGAGGTGATGCCGGATGCAACAGGCCGATGCAGGAATAATCCCGGGGCGACATAGGCGTCAGCGGCAAAAATGCCGGGAATGATGTGGGTATCTATGCCGAACGGTATGCGCAGGGCATATCCCGGAAGGTGGCTGTTTGCAGTGAAATTCGGAAAGTAGTGGAAAAAACTGAAGGCGATTTTAGCCGCGGTTGGAAATGACAAAAGGTCGATTGTTCTCGGGAATTGAAGCCCGATTTCGGCACCGTCATACGACATAAGGTCGTATTTTGCGTTCGAAATGCCCGTGAGCGTACGGTATGAAACAGTGTATTGCAGATAAAATGCGGATAACGGTTCCGTATTCATGAATGACACGAATCTGAGGTTTACCGCATATCCGGCGACGATGGACGACGGTGCAAACGCATAGAACGTACCGATGACCGGTCCCATGCCGAAACCGAATGTCCATGGCTTTTTTATTTCATTTGTCTGCGGAAGCCGGCGGTCTTCCATGGCCAAAAAGCCTGGATAATTATCATTGGTGGCGCTGTTCGTTGCCGCGGTGACTGTGCAGAGGTGTAAAAGCATACCCAGTACTGCGAGCGTGTATGTTGTTTTCATTACACGAATAGCCATATTTTGTATTCTATATATAAATAACTAAATAGCAATAAAATCGTGAAGTGGATGGGTAATGCAGGGGTTATGGCTGCTTGACTTCCCGCTAAAGAATGCTATTACTATTGTTAGCTGAGACTAACAATCATGCCGGCGGAGTATCAATCATGACACAAAGTGTCGAAGATTATCTTGAAGCGGTGTATCTGCTTTCAGGGGAATCGGAAGATGTCCGTGTGACCGATCTATCGGCGCGGTTGTCGGTGAAAAAGCCTTCAGTGGTACACGCGCTGAAAACGCTGACACAGAAGAATTTTGTGAAGCGGGAACATTACGGCACCGTGCGGCTGACCACGGAAGGATATGCCGCCGCCAGGAAGATATTCAGGCGCCATACGGTCATCAAACAGTTTCTTATATCCGCGCTCGGGGAATCCGAGGAGAATGCAGAAAAAGATGCGTGCGCACTTGAACATATACTCAGCAATGAGGCACTGGTTAAGATTGCACGTTTCGGGAAGAGGCGCACCAATGACACTCGATAAACTGAGCAGGGGAGACCATTTCATCATTGAACGGGTCGTCATTCGTGAACAGGAAGTCCGGCGTAGACTTGTTGATATGGGATTTCACAGCGGCATTGCGGGGAAAGTGGTCCGTACTGCGCCGCTGGGTGATCCTATCGCTGTGCGTCTTCTGGGATATGATGTCTCTCTGAGGAAAGATGAGGCGTCCGGTGTTGTGGTAAAACGTGATGGGCGCGGTAAAACAGGAAATCATAAGCAACAGGGGCGTCGCACATGAGTGTCCGGATAGAACCAACAAAAAAAATTACGCACATACATGCGCCGGATGATTTGATTATAACTATTGCGATAGCCGGAAATCCGAATGCGGGTAAAACGTCCATCTTCAACGCGATTACCGGGAGCAATCAGCATGTCGGGAATTATGCCGGAGTTACCGTAGAAAAAAAAGAAGGGTCGGCAGTGCACAAAGGATACACGTTGCGTATTCTCGATCTGCCGGGTACGTACAGCCTCACGGCATATTCGCTCGATGAGATTGTCGCCCGTGATTTTATCATGGATGAAAAGCCTGATATTGTCATCAATGTCATTGATGCAAACAACCTTGAACGCAACCTCAATCTGAGCATGCAGCTTCAGGAACTGAATATCCCTATGGTCGCAGCGCTTAATATGAGCGATGAGGCTGAAGCACGCGGTACGATTATCAACGAAAAAAAGCTTTCGGCAGTACTCGGTATCCCGATGGTGAAAACGGTAGGGAATAAAGGAAGTAATCTGGACGCATTGCTTGATGCTGCGGTGGAACTGGCGCTCAATCCTGTCTCGCATCAGCGGCAGGTGGAGTACGGGCGCGAGGTGGAAGGTGAGCTGAAGAAGCTTACCGATCTGTTGAAACGTGACGACGAATTCGTCCGGCGATACGATGCCCGCTGGATAGCGGTGAAGCTCCTGGAACGTGATGCCGAAGTAAATGAGAAAATAGTATCGCACACGGCTGTCGATGCAATCAAACAGCAGACAGAGAAAAGTGTGCGCTGGATAGAGCGGCATTTCGGACAGGCTGCGGATACCGTTGTGGCAGAACAGCGGTACGCGTATATCCACGGCGCGGTCCGGGAATCAGTTATCGCCGGTGACAGCAAAAGCATTCCTTCAACCGATGTCATCGACGCTGTCCTCTTGCACCGTGTGCTCGGTCTTCCTATATTCTTTCTGATTATATGGGGTATTTTTCAGCTTACGTTCATTCTCGGTGAATGGCCGATGAAATTCATCGAATGGCTGTTCTCGCAGCTTGGTCATGCGGTCACCGCCAGCGTGCCGCCGAGTATTCTGAGAGATCTGATTGTCGAGGGTGTCATCGGCGGGGTGGGCGGAATGCTCACCTTTGTGCCGAATATACTTATCCTGTTTTTCTGCATCTCATTTCTCGAAGACACGGGGTATATGGCGCGTGCGGCTTTTCTTATGGATAATGTGATGCATCGGATCGGTCTTCACGGGCAGTCATTCATACCGCTCATCACCGGGTTCGGCTGTTCTGTTCCGGCAATCATGAGCGCGCGGACGCTTCGTAACGATAAAGACCGCATTACCACCGTGCTCATCATCCCGCTCATGAGCTGCGGCGCACGTCTGCCGGTCTATGCGCTCCTCATCGGCGCATTTTTTCCTGCATCACTCGGCGGGAATATACTGTTCCTGATATATCTCATCGGGATTCTGCTGGCGATACTCATGGCGCTTTTCTTCCGCAAGGTGCTGTTTCGCGGGGCATCAAGCCCGTTCGTCATGGAGCTTCCGCCGTATCGCATGCCAACGGCGAACGCAATGGCGCGGCATATGGGCGAGAAGGCATGGATGTATTTGAAGAAAGCGGGGACGATAATCCTCGCATCATCCATCGTTATATGGTTTCTTACCACGTTCCCGCGGGAGCATCACGCGCCTATCGGCGGCGTTCATGAAACACGGGCACTTGAGATGAGCTACGCCGGTCAGATAGGGAAACTGATATCCCCGGTGCTCACGCCGCTCGGGTTTGACTGGAAAGCGGGAATCGCACTCATTACCGGTTTTGCGGCGAAAGAAATGCTCGTGTCATCCATGGGTACCATATATAAAGTGAAAGGCAACCCTGATGAATCGCTTCGTGAGGCCCTCAGGGCGGACCCGTCCTTCACGCCGCTTAAGGCATTTACGCTCATGCTGTTCGTGCTCATCTATATTCCCTGTCTGGCTACACTTGCCGTTGTCAAGCAGGAGCTTGGTTCGTTCAAGTGGGTGCTCCTGCTCGTCGGGTACACAAGTGCATTGGCCTGGATAGTATCGTTCGTCGTCTTTCAGGTCGGCAGATTCTTCGGCGCAGGATGAATTATGGTGATTGAATATATCGTTATTGGATTGGTGGTGGCACTTGCGGCGGTGTATCTCATTCGATTTGTCTACCGGGAATTGACGATTACGCGCCGTCGTCGTGCCTGCGCCAAGGACGGTAAGCCTGCCGGGTGCGACTGCTCAAAGTGCGGTGCGAACGGATGCGTGTATCGAAGGAAGTGACGGATTCCGTGATTGTCTAAGCATGTCAGAGTATAGACTGCACTTGCGCCCTGCCGAAGATACCTTATACTGCCTGAACATCATTTTTCAGGAGCAGCTATGCTTGCACTTACCGATATACGATACACCAATGCACTCGTATCCGCGGGCGATGATACACGACTTACTGCCTTTCTTTCGCGGCTTACGGCGGGGGAAAAGCTTGTTGTAGGCGCTATTGGAGGATCGATAACAGAAGGGGCATCGGCGACAAAACCGGAGAACAGATATATCAATCGCCTGACCGCATTACTCGCGGCGGAATACAAGACAGATATTATAACCGTGAACGCCGGCATCGGTGCGTCGAACAGTCTTTTCGGGGCTTTCCGTGCGGGCAGGGATATTCTCTCGAAAAAACCGGATCTTATCGTCGTTGATTATGCGGTCAACGATGCGACGAACCCTGAAACGGTTCTTGCGTATGAAGGCTTGATACGTCAGTGTCTGGCATCGGAATCATCTCCTGCAGTTATTGCCGTGGCCATGGTAAATGATCAATATGCAAATTGCGAGGATACTCATCTGCCGGTATTGAAGCATTATGGTGTGCCGCTTCTGTCGGTTAAAAAAGCATTTGCTCAGGAATTCGGTTCGACACTTTCATGGAAGGAATATTCTCCGGATACCGTGCATCCGAACGATGACGGGCATGATTTTATCGCGCGTATGGTTGTGCGGTTTATCAAGGAGCATGCAGTGAAGGAGCAAAGTATCCATGTGCTGCCCCCTCGACTGCACGAAGATGCCGCAATCTACGAACATGGGCATATCATCGATGCGGGAATGATGACGGTTATCGACAATCACGGATGGGATACAGGTCCACACAAGGCCGGATACACGGGATTTCAATCACAGACGCCGGGTTCACGGTTTTCGGTGAAACTGTCCGGTTCGTATATAGCTGTGGGGTATAAGGAATTTCGAGGTGATTTCGGTATTGCGGAAGTAGCGGTTGACGGCGGTGTGCCGGTTGAATTGAACGGACATTTCAGGCCTGCGCGTCAGACGGTATGGGCCGGCGGACATACGGTGATTCATGTTCTCGGGCGTTTTCCCCGGGGCGAGCATATGGTAACCGTTACTCTTGCCGATAGAAAGCACCCTGAAAGTACCGGTCATAAATTCGATGTGGGATATTTTCTTGTATCGTAACAAGCTGTGACGGGAGTAGGAATCAGCTTTTACCGACCACCGCGGATAGATATCCGACGACTCTGCTTTTATCGCCGGCGGTATCACCCGATGAGCGGGCATCCAGAACTGTTGTTTTTTTCGCACCGGCGCGCGCTGCCGCGATAAGCAGCGTCATAACTGCAGCGCTGCCGCAGGCCTCGAACTCACCGTTGGAAAAGCCGCGCTCGAGTTCCGCAATATCACCGCGAATAAGCGCCTTCCTGCATGCGTCATCAATATGCTGCGCGGTTTTATAATCATGATAATGTGAAAGATCGGTGGAGCAGACGATGAGTATTCGCTTTGTGTGTAACGTCATGACGAGATCGGCGATATGGCCGCCGACGGTCTTCACGATATCCGTTTCCTCGGTTCCGAGCAGCAGCGATACCACGCGCAGTGCCGGATGCGTCACCTGCAGAAACGGTATCTGCACCTCGATGGCGTGTTCTTCCCGGTGTGCCGCCTGATGCGATACGATGAAGTCCCGCGTTTTTAAGAATGCGTATATCTCATCATCGATCGCTGACGCCCCGAGCGGGGTGCGATATGCCGATGCATTGTCGAGGGCTGCGCCATGAAATGCGGCATGGTGGCTTCTGCCGATGATGACAGCGGTATCATATGCAATTGCCGAGACAGCTTTATATGCATAAGCGGCTACGGGCGCCGAATAGATATATCCCGCATGAGGAACGATAATGCCGAACGCTTCAGTTCTCAGTGCCGTATCGGCGTGTGATACATATCGCGTAATGTCGTTGCGAAGCACGTCGGGACTGTCGGGGTAAAACATACCGGCTACTACCGGCGGGCGTTCTTTTCCGCGGGAGTCTTCCATGCTATTCGGCGTAATGCGCCTTTGCTTCGGCAATGCTGTCGTAGAATTGGAACAGCGTGGTGATGTTGATGATGCGGAATACTTTCCGCCAGCTTTCATTGCCGTTCGCAATCGGCAGCCGGAAGCCTTTTTTCTTTGCGACAAACTGTTTAAGCATGCGCAGCATGACTTCGATTGCCTCAGTGCTCGGGTAGGGACATTGAGCGGCGTCTATGACCAGGAACTTTCCGTTCTGTATTTCAGGGGTGAGTGTTGTGACAATGTCCTCAACATTATCCCGGAAAAGGTGCAGCGGCATCTCAAGTATGATATATTGCTGATCGTTATGTATCAGCCGTGTGATTTCATCATCCATCGAAATTACAAGTTCCTTTAATGTGATACAAGGGGGGCTTCCCGTAATCAAGTATACGATAAATTATAAATCACAGACAGGAAAATGTCAACTTGACAATCATTTGATTGGCGATAGAATCACTTCGCTCTATAAAAATATGGATTTTCACATGCAACTATTGCCGGCCATTGATGACATTCAACGAATTGCTGATGAAGGCAGTTATAATATTGTCCCGGTGTACGCAGAGCTTTTGGGCGATTTTGACACACCCACGGCGATATATTCCCGGCTGAGAAGCGATAACTACGCGTTTCTGCTTGAGAGCATAACCGGCGGTGAGAACCTCGCTCGGTACTCGTTCATAGGATATAATCCGTCGCGTGTAATCCGTATAACCGGAAACAAGGTTACTGTTGATGAGAACGGATCCGTTGCCTCGTTCGAACATGCTGATCCTTTATCCTATGTGAACGAACGGCTTTTGTCGTATCGCGGTGTTCCGGTGGAGGGGCTGCCGCCATTCTACGGCGGTGCGGTGGGTTTTTTCTCATATGATGCTGTCCGCTACATCGAGCGTATCCCGGATAATAATCCGCGCGGGTTTGAATGTCCCGATGTGTTTTATGTGTTCACTGACAAAATTATCGTGTTCGATCACATTGAAAACCGCATACATGTACTTTATAACATACTGCTCGACGGTACTCCGGTGGAGGCGCTGTACGAACAGGCGAAGGCGCACATCGCATCGATGATATCGGCCATCAATGCCCCGGCGCCGCTGATGAAGCGCGATATCGCCCCGGCAAAAGAGATAACCTATTCGTCGAATTATACGAAAGATAGTTTCTGCGCTATGGTGGAACGGGCGAAAGAATACATACGCTGCGGGGATATTTTCCAGGTAGTGCTTTCGCAGCGGTTCACGGTGCCCGCAAAGGGTATTGATCCGCTGAATATTTACCGCGCACTCAGGCTCATCAATCCGTCGCCGTATATGTTCTCGCTCAAATTCGGCGGCATAGAGATCATCGGTTCCTCTCCCGAGATACTCGTCAAACAGGCGGACGGACGGGTGTCGGTGCGTCCCATCGCGGGTACACGAAAACGCGGAGCGAATGCAGCCGAGGATGAGGCGCTTGCGAAGGAGCTTCTTGCCGACACAAAAGAGATGGCCGAGCATCTCATGCTGGTCGATCTCGGCCGCAACGACGTCGGCCGCGTGAGCGAGTACGGCAGCGTTTCGGTCACCGAGCGCAATATCATCGAGCGGTATGCGCATGTGATGCACATCGTCTCGAATGTCGAGGGGGCGCTTGCGAAGGGCAAAACGAATATCGATGTGCTGAAAAGCGCGTTCCCCGCCGGTACCGTGTCCGGTGCGCCCAAGGTGCGTGCCATGGAAATTATCGATGAGCTTGAAACGGTCCGCCGCGGCCCCTATGCGGGATGCGTGGGCTATTTTTCATTTTCAGGCAACATGGATACCGGCATCATGATTCGTACAATATATGTTGCCGGGGATGAGATTCACATACAGGCGGGGGCGGGGATAGTCTATGACTCGGTGCCTGAAAAAGAATATGAGGAAACGATAAATAAAGCGAAGTCGCTGATGAAGGCTCTTGAACTTGCGGCATCATTGTCGTAACTCGGGCGCATTACCGCAACCGATACCGATGCTCGTTATGTTCCGCATTGCTGTTATAGGTGTTCTTTGTGTTTCGCTGCCGCTTGATGCGCGTGTATTCGCGCCGTTTACAAAACGATACCAGGTGCCTACAAAATATTTTGATATCATTTTTTCTGATGCGTCGCGTGAAACTGCTTTGTCGCTGGCAGTCTCGGCGGATGCTGTATATGATGACCTGAAAACAACATTTCCAACTGCTGATACGGGACGTATCACGCTGGTTATCTCCGGTGATATGGAGACTGCCAACGGATATGAAACGCTCTTGCCGGCTGCCACCATCGTGCTCTATGATTTTCCGATGCAGCCGACGTTCAATTACAGCAATTATATGCGCACACTGTTCACGCATGAACTGACACACGCGATGGCCATGAATATACGCAGTCCGTTTTTTTCGGTCTTGTCGAAAATCTTCGGACAATGGGTATCGATATCCGCAGCCGCATCGACGTATATGGTGGAGGGCGTCGCGGTGAACATGGAGAGCATGCATGGAACGGGGCGGGCGAACCATCCGTCGGTACATGCGATGGTTACGGAAGACATTCTCGAAGGGCGTTTCAAAACGACTGCGCAGTCGTCGGGTTCATACGATCTTTTTCCCGGCGGGTATATACAGTATTACTACGGCGGTCTTTTTAATCGATATATTTATCTGCATTACGGTGCGTCGAATTTTTCCGCGCTGTGGGAAGTCATGGGGGGCTCTCTATTCGGCGCTGATGACGCACTGCGGCAGGTGAATGGAATTTCGCTCGAACATGCCTGGCATGATTTCTATGAGCTGATGAAACCCGTTGGAGTGACGGTGTCGAATGGCTCTGTTCTGACACCGCTGTCATACATTCCATGCGCGCGGGCATTCGGTGATCGAATCTATTTCTATGACGGACTTGGCCGCGCTATAAAATATCTGGATAGTGCAGGGAAGGTGTCTTCGGTACTTGACATCACCGGTGTGCAGTCGTTCGCCATATCGTCTGACGGTGCGCTGATGTTAATTGATCGGGAGCAGTTTCGTGAAGGTCTTACACGAAGGGAGACGGTCATCTATGATCTGAACGCACGTGCATTCAGAGAACACGTAGTACGCGGGCGCATCGGTGAATGTTCATTTGCGCGTGACGGATTCATCGGTATACGGTACCGGCGATATATGACCGACATCGTGCGTATTGACACAAATGGGACTATGGTTGTGCTGCTCGCCGGGACGTCTGACCGGTATTATGCGCAGCCCCAGATGCTTACACCGACTACGATGGTTTTTCTTGTCAGTGAAGCCGGAAAGCAGGTCGTGTGGCGTTTTGATATGACCAGCGGCGCGCTTATGGAGTATGTCATCCCGGCGGCATATCCGCAGTCAATTACCGCAGTCGACGGCAAAATACTCGTGACATACAATAATGATTGTACACTGAACCGGGCGGGTATAATCGACGGAATGACGATGTCGGTTATGGCAGAGCGGCCGCTCGGAGGCATCACCGAGCCGATGCTCATGGGCGGAAAGTTATACGGCGTTGCGCAGTTTTCCAAAGGAGATGCGATTGTCCGATATGAGCTGCCGATGGTGCAGTCTCCGGTGACCTTCCGCACGGTTATTTCTAAAAAAAACATAGATGATACATCGGTATCAGTTACGAATATTATTGAGCATTCACCGCTTGCGTATCTTTTGCCGCGGATGTGGCTGCCGTATGCGCGGACTTATTTAGATGTGACACATACGAATATAATCGCAGAGCCCGGATTCCTGCTCTACCTCATCGACCCGGCTGAAGAGAATACCGGATTCATTACCGTAACATATAATTATATCCGCCGGTTTGCCAACATCGATGTGCAATGGCGTAATGATGCCACGCCGATGCGTATCGATATGGGACTCTATGATACGACAGCTGATCTTGCCGAATATGCCGATCATCGGGTGACCGGTGCGTACTGCGGCGTATCATACCGGCTTGATGCCGGGAATGACGGCGCTTTTTTCAGATTCGGTATCACCGCACAGCATTCGTTCATTGCCCCGCAGGAGCAAGGGAATATCTATCAATGGCCGTACCAGCGGCAGACGACGTCGTTCGGTGTGAACACGGGATATTCATCGGTGATAAAAAAAGATTCGGGTGTGAAGAACCGTTTCTATGAGGCGCGCGGATTTGAAACGTATCATTATGCGGATTACAGTCTGCGGTATAATGCGTTCAAATATGAGGCCATGTTCCGGTATTTCATTCCATTCATGCCGGCATCACTGTCCGTGTATGGCGCGATAAGCGATCATGACGCATTTACTCCCGGGGCACTGCCGTTCTATTTTTCATCGTTGCATTATCCGGTGTATAACGAATATCGCAGCTATGCGGCAGCGTCCCGATATTATTCCGCTGCCGAATGCTCGGGTCTTGTATGGAACGTGGAGATGCAGAACGGCATTGATTTACTGCCGCTCTATTTTAATAGATGGTACGGTACTGCCGGATATCGGGCGGCGTATACCGGCGGGAACTATCTGCACTCCGTATTCGTGAGAACATGGCTCGATATCACCTCGTGGCTTCCGGTAACGATGTATATCGAAGGACAGTATGCGATAACGAGCCATTCGTTCGGGTATGCGTACCATTTCGTTCTGCCGTTCGATTTTTAATCGTCTGCATTTGACTGCTTTGCCACTTGATGAACCGTACCGGCATGATATACTGTCGTTATGAAAAGACCAAGAATAAAATTCATAAAAAACCGGCGCGGCACGGCGCATCGGGCAGTTATCAACAAGATTTACTCGCAGAAAAGAAGCGACCCTTCGGTTTTCAAGAAGCTTGCGAACAGTTTCGTGTGGTCGATGAAGGGGCTGCAGTTCGCCTTCGTGAACGAGCGGAGTCTTCAGATAGAAGCCGGCATGGGTATCGCCGCTGTCATTCTTGCCGCCATTGCCGGTGCCACACCGCTGCGGTGGATGGCTATAGCTTTTTCCGCCGGAATGCTCGTTATTTGCGAGATGATAAATTCCGCTGTAGAAATGGTCTGTGATCACATGGTGAAGAAACGCTATGACAAAACAATCGAGATCGTAAAAGATATCATGTCCGGGACCGTGCTCCTGTGTATAATAAATCTATCAGCGGTTTCGCTTTTTTTTATCGTGATACCGCTTGTGCAGAAGCTTATCGCGTTTATCGTCCGCTGACGTTATCTCAAAGATTACGGTTCAAAGAATATTCCCAGTGAATCCTTAAGCGATCCGTCCGCAAGGCCGTCGTACACGTTCGGCGCATCATCCAGCTTGAACGTATGCGTGGTAAGTGATGTTACGTTCATCCGTTTTTTCACAAGCAGCGAACTGAAGTAGCGCATATTCCGCTGTGTATCCCAACGTACCCAGCCTTTCGGGTAATCGCGTCCGCGTTCCCAGCTGTCGTCCTTATATCCCGGACCGGTGCGTGCGGCGCTTCTGATGTCGACATTCCCGAGCGCAGCGGCGAGCATGAGATTGTTGAATACACACCCGCCGACGACAACGATGGGGCCAAAGCGATGTGAGTCGGGCGGGGTTATCATGAGATTATAAATGCTTTTCAGTGTCTCGGTGCCGTCGCCGCCGAAACAGATAATGCCGCCGTCAACACCGTCGCCGTTCGCCAGCGCGAAAATATCTTTTTTCGACGACTCATCGGTAAGCGAGGAGACGGTGAGATCGATGCCGTTGTTGTCCGCAATGCCGTTACGGAATGCGGAGATATCCAGCCCGACAGCGGCGCAGCCGGCAGCCGATAGAATCTGCGCGGACAGTTGTCCTACCAGCCCGAGTCCGGCGATGATGTATGTTTTCCCGAACTCAGGGTCAAGCCGACGAACCGCCTGCATAGCGGTGAGCGCGAGCGCAACATACGCGCCTTCTTCAAATGATACCGCCGCGGGCATCTTGAGCGTCAGGTTCTGATTGACGTTGCTGTAGAGCGCGTGCGTAGCGTTGCCGGCGCCCATCGTCATGACGCGATCGCCTTCTGAAAAGCCGTCAACACCGGTGCCGGTCTTGATTACCGTACCGGAGATGGAGTATCCCGGACGCATGGGTGCGGCGGCCGGATTGGGGTTTTTGCGCCGCGGCATGACACCCATCATCTCGGTGCCCACACTTATCTGGCTTTTCTCCATTTTGACCTGCAGCTGTCCTTCGCCGGGATCGCCGAGATCTCCGGATTCGATGAAAGCCTTTCCGCTGCCGTCGATTGCGATGTTTTTGTTTTTCATTGGTGCTCCGTTTTTTCTATTGTGCAAGCTCTGATCTGCCGCGATAATCCTTCGGACGGCAGCCGTAAAGCTTTACAAACTGGTTTGAGAAATGATGATAGTTATGATAGCCCGCTGCATTCGCGATATCGGAAAGCTTGGCGGACGAGAAGATGAGCATGTTACGCGCATATTCCATGCGCTTCTTGATGATGTACTGTACCGGGGATATGCCCATCACTTTATGGAACAGCCGGATGAAATAGCTCTGGTTGAGCGACACCATTTCCGCAAGCGTGGTGATACTGATGTCCTCATCAGGATGAGCGCTGATGTAATTGATAACGCGCGCGAAACGCGGATCATGAGTCACGTTCTCTTTGGTGTCGGGGTGAAAGCACCGTTCAAGTATGGTGTACAGGTATCGCAGCAGGTTTTCAGCGGCGGCGGATCCATTGACGGGCGTATCGGCGAAGGCGCGTATCAAGAGGAACGTGATGTGCTCCATCTCCGCCATGTACGGCGTGCAGTCGATTATCATCGGGAACGATTTTTCCAAGAGCGCATCGTTCAGGTAGCATTTCATCTGGAATACGTCACAGCGTACTGTTTTCGGTTTCGGGAAGGTGAGTCCGTGGCGCATCGACGGCTTTAGTATGAGCAGATGGTGTTGTTTTACACAGAGCGCCGCATCCTCAACCGTGACGGTGCATTGACCATGAATCATATACAGAAATTGGAAGAAGTCGTGTGTGTGGGGTTCCGCGGACAGATCGATGGCATTTGTGGTGCGATATGCATAAAGCGGTTTTACATTGTCGTGCACGTTCATGGTTCATATGATAATCGAAAAAGAATAAAAGTCAATAATATGTATATGTGTGTATATATTTATTTGCAAAATGCTTGAAAAACGAGTATTTATATGCTAGATGGGCATTAAAATGTATGTGAAAAAGCGGCGTGAATACCTGGAGTACCTGCGGAAACGAACGGCGTTATAAAGAAATGAGAGTTTCCGCGGGATATGAATTGCGTCATGTCTTCCGGCGGCATGTTCATAGTCGCCAGTGTTCCGATTGCAAGCCCGGTCAGCGCCCATGCCGCGTAATACATGCCGTAGAATCGTGATTCCATGTTCAGCGAGAAAATCAGTTGTACAAGTCCGCCGATTCCTGCACTCACGCCGCCTGCGACATCGACAAGTCCCACACGCGTGGCGGTGAACGGGAATGAGGGGTAAAGCATATAACATGCTGCTGCCGCTGCATCTGCCGCAAGAAGCGGAACCAATTGATTGACATAGAAAGGCGTATAGTCATAATATGGATCAATCAAGGTGTGACCGATGAACATCGTCCAGGCGAAACTGCTTGCGGCGAGTGCATAAAATCCCGGCGACCGTCTGTCCGCTTTACTGAAGAAAATGCCTGCTATGCGTCCAGCAGCAAGAGATGTTACTTCAACCGCCAACGATGCCCTGCGCCAGGTGTCGGGAAAGAAACTCTGAACCAATGTCATTGCATGAATACCGGGCAGCATAGAGTACCATTCAATGGCAAATGAACGGTAAAGCGGCATCGATGTATCCCAGGTGCTGAAAATAGAGCCGGCGACACCGGCACCGATGCCTACGAGCGTGGTGAGAGCCACGGTAGATGACGATATGTCATCAGAAAAGATAAACGGAGTGATAGCGCCTATGCCTGAACCGTACAGGATATTGCCTACATAGTAGATTACGATGCCGCTGTCGTCTCTCTGGCGCAGATAATCGGCCGCGATGCGCGCGCTGAGTGATTGTGCCCGGAGATACATCAGGTTTTGCGGCGGTGTGTTTGAAAGCACGCGCAGCGCATGCTCATATGCATTGCTGTAATGCTTATCCGCATATTCCTCGAGCATCTGCACGTAGTAGTTTGTTTCAGCGGCCGATGCATTTATTTTATTGGTAAGTGCTTCAGCGGCGGACAATCCCCAGCTGAGTGAGATTAGCAGGCTTACCGTGAGTATGGAATGCCGGCGCGAGCGCATTATGCACCTGAACGCAGTTTTTTTACCGTGGCGGCTTTATCGGCGCTGCCGAAAAAGCTTGTGCCGGCGATGAGAAAATCTGCTCCTGCCGCGATTATCTTTCCCGCATTCTGTTCGGTTACTCCGCCGTCGATGGCGAGCGTGACGCCCGGGTGCCGGTCATCGATGAGCTTTCGTACCGATGCAATCTTTCTGAATGACGATTCAATGAACGACTGACCGCCGAATCCGGGATTGACCGTCATGATGAGCACGTGGTCGATATCCTCGATGACGGCGTCAAGCGATGACGCCGGTGTATGCGGATTCAGCACAACACCCGCTTTCACCTTCCGCTTCCGTATTTCCGTTACCGTTCTGTTCAGGTGAAGCGCACCTTCAATGTGAACGCTCACCATGTTGGCGCCGGCGTCGATGAACAAAGGCGCGAACATATCGGGATTTGTTATCATCAGATGCACGTCAAAGGGTATCGATGAACGGGTGCGGAGATCCGCAACGAATTTCGGGCCGAATGTTATGTTGGGGACGAAATTGCCGTCCATCACATCGAGGTGAAGCCAATCGGCACCCGCGGCGGCGACAGCATCAAGCGCCGGAACCACATCGGCAAAATCGGCTGCGAGCAGGGAAGGGGCTATCTGTACTGTGTTCATCATCGGTCCTTTGCAGCGAAATCATTCGTGATATAAAAAAAGGCGACCGGTTAAGGCCGCCTTTTGCTTGTACAAAGAAACTGTTGCGATACGATTACAGCAATTCTGCTATATTCGCTTCGGTATCGCGGTCGAAGAAGTGGCCTTTGCCGACGTTCATGACGAGCGGTACATTGTCGCCGACTTTCATGAGGCCGGCTTCGAGGTCGAGTTTGAAAATAAGCGGTGTCTTGCCGCTGTCCGCATAGATGTGTGTATCGGCGCCCATCGGCTCGACGACTTCTACGTTCGCTTTCAGCGTATTCTCGTCAACCGTGCCGGCGTATGACTTCTGGTCGAGGATGTCCTCGGCGCGGATGCCGTAGTAGAAACTCTTTTTGCCGGTCTTGTCCATATATGCTTTGACTATCGCCGCTTTCTCTGCGGGAACCTTTACCTTGAAGGCTCCGTCGGTGATGTACAGCTTGCCGCCTTCGGAGAGAACGTCGATGTCGCAGAAGTTCATCGGGGGTGAACCGATGAAACCGGCGACGAACTTGTTGCGCGGGTTTCCGTAGATGACGAGCGGATTGCCGATCTGCTGTACGAGACCGTCGCGCATGACAACGATGCGGTCGGCCATGGTCATGGCTTCTACCTGGTCGTGCGTGACGTAAATCATCGTCGCCTGCAGACGTACGTGGAGTTTTGATATTTCAGCGCGCATCTGCACGCGGAGTTTTGCGTCGAGATTGGAGAGCGGTTCGTCGAAGAGGAATACCTTCGGTTTGCGGACAATGGCGCGGCCGAGTGCGACACGCTGACGCTGTCCCCCGGAGAGCGCTTTCGGCTGGCGGTCAAGGAGTTCTTCAATGCCGAGGATTGATGCCGCTTCGCGTACACGGCGATCGATTTCTTCCTGCGGATATTTGCGGAGCTTAAGGCCGAATTCCATGTTCTTGTAAACGGTCATGTGCGGATAGAGAGCGTAGTTCTGGAACACCATCGCGATATCGCGCGACTTGGGCGGAACATCGTTCACGAGTTTTTCGCCGATGTACAGTTCGCCGCTTGATATTTCTTCAAGACCGGCGACCATGCGCAGCGTCGTTGATTTTCCGCAGCCGGACGGGCCGACGAGTACGACGAATTCCTTATCCTCTATTTCAAGATTGAAATTGTCGACGGCTTTCACACCGCCTTCATAAATTTTGCACACATTCTTAAGGATAACTTTTGACATGGCCCGGCTCCTTCGGTTGTTAGATTGTCGCAAATACAGCGGTAGTTTACGCCTAATTTACGAAAAAGTCAAGTATTTTAACTATGGTTTCCTTCATCTGTCTGCGGTCTACTATCATGTCCAGGAAGCCGTGCTCTTTCACGAATTCTGAACGCTGAAAACCTTCCGGAAGTTTCTGGCGGATGTTCTGTTCGATGACACGGGGGCCTGCGAAACCGATGAGTGCTCCCGGTTCGGCTATGTTCACATCACCCAGCATGGCGAAGCTTGCCGTTACGCCGCCCGTCGTGGGGTCGGTGAGTATCGACAGAAACGGCACACTTTTTTCTGCCAGTTTGGCGAGACCCGCGGATGTTTTTGCCATCTGCATGAGCGACAGAATTCCTTCATGCATGCGCGCTCCACCGGAGCAGGAGATGATGAGGCATGGAATGCTCTCTTCATATGACTTCATTATGGCGCGATATATTTTTTCACCCACGGCGCTGCCCATGCTGCCGCCGAGAAAATCGAAATTCATGACCGATAGCGTCACCTTATGACTGCCGATCATCGCATAACCGGTGGTCACCGCTTCATTCGTCTTTGTCTTTTCAACGGCCTTTTTTATTTTCTGGACATACCCGCCTGAGCCGTCGATGAATTCGAGCGGATCGGCCGATGTGATACCTTCGTTGAAGGCCTTAAAGCTTCCCGGTTCCGTTAAATGTTCGATACGCTCGGTGAGCGATAGTCTGAAATGATTGCCGCAGGTTGTGCAGACCTTATGGTTGGCTTCAAGGTCCTTCGCATAAAGAACGCTTCCGCAGGTACAGCGTACCCACTGGCTTTGTGTCGTATCAGGCTCCATTTTGGCCTGTGTCTTAACGATAGTGTACTTAGGCTTGATGAACCACTTCATTGGCTGTCCTTTTTCGGCTTAAAGCTCGTTTTTTGCCATTTATCCTCCGGATGTCCGGAGTACCGGCACATTCGCCGGTATGATACTGTTTTACGTGACGAAAAAGTATTCTATCTGCTGGGTGAAGTTTTGTCAACCGTCCCGGAACGGTTTTTTCAGGTCACTGCTTGTAACTTAACGATACCGGTATACTATCCGGAGATGCATATCGCATATAAAACACTCGTTTTCACTGCCATTGCCGGGTTTGCGCTGTCAATCACATCATGTCAGACGCCTCGTGCGGCGATACTGCCATCCGCGGAAGCGCCTGTTGTGCAGTTTTCGTTTGTAATCAGAGATGCTGCCGATATGGCACCTATAGGAAGGGCCCGTATTACGACGGAATGTTACGGAGAACCGTATCGCGGGGCGCAAGGCACCTGGGGGACGATGACATCGCGGTCATACAGCGATTCGAACGGTATGGCGCTGGTAACCATCAAAAAAGCGGGTCTCGAACGCGTCTATTTTCTCGTCGCCGCGCAGGGATATTATACGAACATCACCGAAGAGTATCCTATCGGATCTAATGCCGCAGTTACGGTGATGCTTACCCGTATACCGCGTTGAACTCCCCGATACGTGATTAGTGCTTCTGCGTCATCCTGAATACGCCGTCCCACTTTTCACCCGGTTTTACCGGCGGATTCTGCTTGAATTCCTCGCAGCGTTCAATATACATTTTTGAAGGCGTAAATTTGTTTTTCGGGTAAAGCTCGATATCCTTGGTCTTGTTGAATATCGCGAGTGCTTTGTCCCATTCGGTGTCCTGGTAGTATTTCACGCCTTCGGCAAATAGGGTGAACAGCTCTTTCTGTTCCGGTGTAAGCTCACCCTTGAGCGCAATAACTTCATATACTTCAACTGGTGCTGTTTTTCCGACCACCGTGATGCGGTCGATGAAGCGTGATTCGACCATATCCTTAACCACATGAGTGCCGGTTTCATCCTGCCATGACATGTTGAGGGTTTCTTCCGCCACCAGCGTATAAACGCCGAACTGCTTGGCGCCCGCTTCGAGACGGGCAGCGAGGTTCACCGTATCGCCCATCATGGTGTAATTCATACGCATTGATGAACCCATGTTTCCGGTGACCATTTCTCCGGAGTTGATGCCTACGCGCACACGCATGTCCCACACGATGCGCGGCCATTTTGCGCCCGGCTCCCATTCTTCCGGCGGGAGATTTTTCGAGTTGCGGTTGGGCTCGGAAGGATCGGCCTTTTCAGCGGCCCATTTTTCACGCAGACGCCCCAGGTTGGTCTGCATGCCGATAGCTACCTTACACGCGCGCATGGCATGATCGGGAAGCATCATCGGAGCACCGAAGATGCCGATGATCGCGTCCCCGATATACTTATCAAGTGTACCGCGTTCGGCAAGGAGAATGTCCGTCATGCTGCCGAGATATTCGTTGAGGAGTTCAACGACCTGCGTCGGCGTCAGTTTTTCTGAGAATGTAGAA
This sequence comes from Spirochaetota bacterium, assembly GCA_016214035.1. GTDB lineage: Bacteria > Spirochaetota > Brachyspiria > Brachyspirales > JACRPF01 > JACRPF01. Next base: position 27,843 of record JACRPF010000010.1, read on the forward strand.
AAACCCTGAATATCGGTGAAGAATGCGGTGTTCACGCGGCTTTCACCGCCGAGCTTCGGCATCTGTTTCGATTCATACATGATATCGATGAGCTCGGGGGCGAGATAACTTGAGAACGTCTGTTTCAGGAATTGCTTGTCTTTTTCCTCAGTGAGCGCCCGGTATACGGTGATGCTGATGAAGGTGAGCAGTGCGGTGAGGAGTGCCGGTACCGTGGTGAGCGCGTAGTCATGTGTGATGAAGATTACCGTTGATGCGGTCGCGGTGCCGATGAACGTGAACACGGCAATAATTGCGCCCACCCAAATCCGTGTATAGCTCAACGCGATGGAAAGAATGATGCCCATAATAAATATCATGAGCGTGTCAATCAATCGCGGTGAGGTGGTGATATATTTATCGGTGAGCACCGTGTTGAAGGTGTTAGCGAGAATGGATATCCCGAACATGGTGCCGAACGGTGTCTGGAAAACGTCTTTTGACATGCCTTGCGAGAATGCGCCGACGAAGAGCATTTTTCCCTGAAGTTCGGCCATCACATCGGGTTTCTGTTGGACTACATCGCGGTATGACACCGACCGGATTGCATGCGCTTTGTCGCGCTTGCCGTTGTTGTCAACAAAGAAAATAGTCTCCCGGCCGGCGTAATTGATGAGCACATTGCCGTGATCATCGATTGGAATGACCTTTGTCTCGGTCGGGGTCTTGATCTTGACGTATTCACCCATCTTCACGGATACGTCGTTTTTTGTGGCTCCGTACTGGTCAAGGAGCATCAGCATGATGTTGCCGAGAATGAACTTGCCGTTTTTCATCGGATAGACGAGTTGAAAGCGGCGAACCACGCGGTCTTCAACATCTTCTCGGAAATTGATGGCACCGGAGCCTTTTGCCGCGCGCGCATACGGTATCAGCAGCGGCTGAAATCCTTCGAACTCTTCGCGTATCATGCGTTTGTTGTATTCGTTGATCGGGATGAAATGGCGTTCGAGTATTTTCCATAATTCCCGTTTTCGTGAGACAATTTCCGCATCCTGTCCTTTCTGCTCCATCTGCAGCAGTGAAAGATCTATTATGACATTGCCGGACCGCTCCATTTCACGGGTGAGCGTGTTGTCCATTTCACCGTAAATGCGTTCAAGCTGTGAACCGAGCGCGGGATTGTCTTTGGTGGCAGCAAGGAGACTTGCGGGTATTTTCTGCGGGACGATGAAGAGGATATCGAACAGTACGGCTTTCGGATTGGCGCTTCTGACGGAGCGCAGGAACTGCGCATGCACGTCGCGGGGGAACGGCCATTCGCCGAAGGTGTCGAGTGTCTGATCGTCAATCATGACGACCATGGCCTTGTATTGATTCCAGCGCTCTTCAGAAACCACTTCACTGCCGCGTACTTCAGTGACGCGCTGAGCGGTTTTGGATGTGTACGGACTTTCATGATATCGCGCAGGATTCGAGGCGTCGTCGCGGAACCAGAAACGGAAATTATAAAAAGCCTTTTCAAATCCCTTGAGAAATACGGGACTTAACGATACGAGGTATACAATGACGCTTGTCGCGAAACCGACGAGAATTGCCTGCCAGCGGATTTTCATGGAAGATCCTCCTCTCGAACTGTTGCGTAACCACAGTCTACCATAAACGGGAGTAAAAGTAAAGATTAATGCCGTCGCGTTGGAGTAAAAACAGCGGCATGATTTGCTATTTACGGCGGATATTTTATAATCCCGCCCAGTACGCAAGGAGTTATTCCGGGTGATCGTCGTCGACAATCTGTACAAGCGTTTCAATCATCATGACGTGCTGCGCGGGGTGAGCTTCAGCGTCAATCGCGGCGAGACAGCGGTTGTTATCGGGCGTTCCGGCTGCGGCAAAAGCGTACTGCTCAAACACATTCTCGGGCTTATGAAACCGGACAGCGGCAGTATCCGTGTTACCGGCGAAGAAATAACGACGATGGATCATATCGGTCTTGACCGCATGCGCTGCAAGTTCGGCATGCTTTTTCAGGGTGCCGCATTGTTCGATTCGCTGAATGTGTATGAGAACGTGAGCTTCGGGCTGCGCCGTGTGCGCAAACAGCCGGAGCGTGATATACGGGAGAAGGTGGCGAAAGTACTCTCCCAGGTGGGTCTCCCCGGCATCGAGGAAAAGAGCATATCCGATCTTTCCGGCGGCATGCGCAAACGCGTGGGACTTGCGCGCGCCATCGCCATGGACCCGGAGATATTATTATACGATGAGCCCACCACGGGTCTTGACCCCATCATGTCGCGGGCCATTGACGAACTTATCGTCAAGATGAAACAGGAACTGAATGTCACCAGCATCGTGATTACACATGATATTACCAGTGTGTTCCGCGTAGCCGGCCGCGTATTCATGATGCATGATGGTGTAATCATCGACGGCGGAACGCCGGAGGAGCTCAAGCGGACGGAACATCCGGTGCTCAGGCAGTTCATCGATGGAGCCACGGAGGGCCCCATCAGCGTATATCAGTAACTTATTTTATTTCGTCGTACGACCGATAGATCTTGAACAGGTTCAGGAACATCAGTTTATCGAACAGGTCTTCAATGGACGGCGACAGATGTACAAATGACATGCTGCCGTTCTTCTCTTTGAGTTTTTTATAGAACAGCAGCACCTTCCCGATGCCGCTGCTGTTCAGGATGTGTACGTTCACAAAGTCCAGGACGATATGGATATGATCGCCGTCGATAAGTTCCTGCATCTTTGCTTTAAACGCAAGTATCATATCGTCCGAGGTGAGATCGCCGTCGAGAACGAGCACGGTATGCGTGCCTGTTTTTTTCACGTCCATGTGGTGCCCCGTAAATCAAATCGAAACGTGACATTATCATACTTAATATTCAGAAAAAGACAATAAGCCGGCGGGCAATCCCGTCGGGGTAAAAAAAAAGCAGCATTGTATGCTGCTTTTGGCTCTGTGGACAGGGCAGGATTCGAACCTGCGAAGACATAAGCCGACAGATTTACAGTCTGTTGCGTTTGACCGCTTCGCTACCTGTCCGGTTGCTGGACGGCATAATACAGGATATTGTATTTTTGTCAACACGGTTTTTGCAATTTTTAACCCGCATCGTATAATCGGCGCACCAAGGATTATAAAATGCCCGATTGGATCACGCATATCGCGACCGCCGCGGTCTATCCGAAGCGTACCGTTGATTTTCGTCTCATGCTGCTCGGCGCGGTTCTGCCCGATGCATGGATGCCGCTGCATATCGCAGCCAGTGATCTTGTTTCGATGTCCGGTAACAGTTTCATGCTCTACACCGTGCCATGGCATACTCCGTTCATGATGCTCCTGGTATCACTCGTCATCGCACTGTTCACGCGCGATGTGCTCCGTTCATGGCTTGTACTCTCAGCGTTCTCGCTTCTGCATATCCTTTTTGATTCATTCGTTCTGCACTACGGCATTTATATCATCCACGCCTATCCGTTCTATTATCGTCCGCTCTATCGCGGTTTCATTCCGTTCAACGCGGCCATGCTCTATGCCGCGCCATTTGTTTTACTGCCTTCGTTTGTGCTTATATGGAAACGTCATGTGCCGGTGCCGATTTTTACGTGGTCATGGAAGCGCGTTCTGCCTGCGGCTGTGCTTGTCGCTCTTGTTGCGGTGCTGCCGTTAGTGACCAGACAGCGTTTGGTTGATTCGGGATATCACTATCTGAAGTTTTATGAAAATCCGGCATCGTTTGAAGGAAAGCGTGTGGCATTCTGTATCTCACGGGTTACATCGGTGGACCCGCTGACAGTGCTTGAAATGGGCGGACGCTATATGCTTGATACCGCAGGAAAAGATTACGGGTTGAAAAAAGGAAATGTCATTTCGTTTGACGGCGTCTATACCAATGGCGTGGTGCGTGTCGGCACGGTGGCAAAATACGAACCGCGGACGAAATCGTTCATGTCGCTTTTCGGACTCGCATTCCTCGGGATGCTGTTTTTACGCAGTCTGCGCCTGCGCGGCAGCCGGTGACACAGACGCGCCGTCCTGACGTACCGCTTTGGCCAGTTTTTCGATGCTGAGTGACGCCTCGATCGACAGAGCGGTGACCTTGTGTATCGCCTGCATAATGCCTTCGGATTCGTGTCCGATCGCATTGATACTGTTGTTGATCTCGGTTGAAATACTTTTCAGAGCGGCAAGCGTTGTCGACATATGCGACGACGAATGTTCTACCTGCCGTGATGACGCAACGACGCCGGTGATGAACTCATCGATGTCTTCATAGCCTTTTGCGGTCTTCTGCGCTGCCGCGGCCACTTCCGTCATCGCGCGTATGATGTCCGATATTCCGGCGTTCTGTTCGCCCATCGCCTGCGTTACCTGCGTTATAACCGATGCCACATTGGCCGACTCGCCGACGATTTTCCCGAAGTTTTCTCTCGTTGTTGTGAGCGCCGTTGATGTTCTGGATACATGTTCTTCGACGTCTTTCAGCGAGCGTTTTGCGTTCTCCGCCTGTGTGTTCGACATCTCTGCCAGTTTGCGTATCTCGTTGGCGACAACCGCGAATCCTTTGCCGAACTGTCCCGCATGAGAGGCTTCGATTGACGCATTCATCGCAAGGAGATTCGTCTGGGAGGCGATGGTCGCTATCATGCCGGTGAAATCGCGTATCGATGCGACCGTTTCGAGGACTTTTGACATCCCCGCGGCGGTCTCATTCATAAGAACGCGTCCTTTTTCCGCCATGCCGTTAAGAGCGGCTGCAGCGGTGCTCGCTTTTTCACTCACCGACTGCACGCTTGCCGTGTTGGCGGATATTTCCTGGGTCGATGCCGATACGGTGTTGATGGTCATCGCCTGTTCGCCGACAAGTTTCTTGAAGTTCGCATTTTTAGTGATCATGGTATCTGTTGATGCGATGATGCGCTTGACGTTGCCGGCAAGTTCCTGATTGCTTGCGTCGTTTTCGTTCACATGCGTACGCTCACGCGCCATGCTTGCGGCGATGGCGGCAAGGTTCGCCGACATGCTTTCAATTGATTTGGCGCTTTCCGCCATTGCGCTGTTCATAGTGTCGTTCTGCTTGCGGAGTATGACGATGCTTTCCTGTGACGAGACGATGATTGCGCGGTTCTGTTCGGCGAGTATTCTGTTCTCTTCCTCGTCCTTTTTTGCTTTCATCAATGTCTGAACGAATTTGATGAGCGAACTGATCATGATGGCGATGACGAATACGGTAACCCCGATACTGAAGCGCGAGAATTTTGTCTTGGGCCAGAAATCGATATTCGTCCCCGTATATACCTGAATCAGGTCGTCAATCGATGCGTAGATGATAAAGATCGTGCCGAAGAACTGCACCATCAGGCCGCTGTTGGCGCCGTGCTTACGGATTTCCACAATATAAATTGTTATCGAGTAGACCATCAGCAGCGTGAGGATGAGATCGCGGATTTTGTATAACGGGCCGATGGCGCCGCGGCCGAAATGCGATTCTACTTTGAGCGCATCATCCGCCTGCCTGGTCACTGAAAGAAACATATCGGGCACGATGAGCGAAATGAGAAAGAATATGGAGATGATGACAATACCTACCGTCATCGCGTATTTGTTGATGCGATGCCATTTTTTGTCCAGCTTGAAAAAGTGGATGACCATGTACGGAAAGGCGAATAGAAATCCGAGTGTCGTGATAATTTCAAAGCTGTAGATACGCATGGTCGGTGAGGCGATGTGATTGACGCCGCCGAGAATGACGACGACCATCTCGCCGGAGGCGAACAGATAACCGATGGCGCCGGTGATAGCCGCCGCAAGCTGCAGTTTGTCGCGTGTGGTAAAATAGATATAGCAGAAAAAAATCGTGCCTAAGGCAAGTACACCGGTTGCATACGTGGGGATGATCATTTCGATTGGTTGTAGCGGATATTCAAACGTCATTCACAACCTCCTTCCATATGTGCAATCTACTGTTTGTACTGCGTTTCGTAATAGCGCCGGTAATCGCCGCTGATTATCTTTTCCCACCAGGCGCGGTTGGCGAGGTACCAATCGACGGTCTCTTTGATGCCGCGTTCGAACGTGTACGCGGGTGACCAGCCGAGCGTCCGTTGTATCTTGGATGCATCTATCGCATACCGGCGATCGTGCCCGGGGCGGTCTTTGACATATTCGATGAGGTCTTCGCTTTTACCGAGGAGCTTGAGCACCGTTTTTACGATATCGATGTTCATCTTTTCGTTATTCCCGCCGATGTTATACGTTTCTCCGGGAGTCCCTTTGTGCAGTACGATATCGATGGCCGTGCAATGGTCGCGCACATAGAGCCAGTCGCGCACGTTTTTTCCGTCGCCGTATACGGGAAGCTTTTTGTTTGATAATGCGTTTATTATCATGAGCGGGATGAGTTTTTCGGGGAAATGATATGGTCCGTAATTGTTTGAACAGTTTGTGGTAAGCACCGGCATATGATATGTATGGAAATACGACCGCACGAGCATGTCCGATGAAGCCTTTGATGCCGAATACGGGCTGTTGGGTGCGAACGGCGTTTCCTCGGTGAAATAGCCGGTAGCGCCGAGCGAACCGTATACCTCATCGGTGGATACATGCAGAAATCGTTCTATCTTTTTATTCGCGCGCGCCGCTTCAAGCAGCCGGAAAGTACCTTCGATATTCGTTTTGATGAATGCATCTGGTCCGGTGATGCTGCGGTCAACATGCGACTCCGCGGCGAAATGGACTATCATGGAAACATCGTTCTCTGCCAGCGTTCGGGAGACGAGCTGTCCGTCACAGATATCGCCTTTGACGAAACGGTAATGCGGGTCATCCTTTACCGCCGCGAGATTCTCAAGATTACCGGCGTAGGTGAGCGCGTCATAGTTGACGACGGTATCATCGGGATGCTCGCCGAGATACCGCAGGATAAAATTACTTCCGATGAAACCGGCGCCGCCGGTGACCATTATCGTTGCCATGTTCTTTCCTTAAATGTCGTAATCGGGGTACTTTGAGTCTTTTTCTGATAAGAGCGGATAATCCGACGGCCATTCGATGCCGAATGCCGGGTCGTTCCAGCGTATGCCGCTTTCAGCGGACGGCGTATACGGATATGAGACCTGATACATCAGATGCGTGTCCTCGACGAGCGTGATGAAGCCATGAGCGAAGCCCTTGGGCACAAAAAGCATCTCGTCCTTCTCGGCGTCCAGTGTCACGGATATGTGTTTGCAGTATGTCGGCGAATCCGGACGTATATCGATGATGACATCAAGCAGAATGCCTCTGATGCATCGTACCAGTTTGTCCTGCGCCGCTGCACCGGTTTGAAAATGCATGCCGCGAAGCGTGTGCCGTGGTTTGGATGTGGAGATATTTGTCTGCACATAATCAGCGGCTATTCCCTGCGCGAGAAATTCCTCGCGGACATAGGTCATGCGGAATGTGCCGCGTGCGTCGGGGAACACACGCGGAGTCACGATGTACGCACCCTCAAGTTCGGTCGGAGTGAATGTTATTGTTGCCATAGATGTAATCCTATTTGAAACATATAGTATGTCGTTTTTAGTCAAAACGCAACAATCATAATGGGGTAATATTTCAGGATGCTGGGTTTTGCGTGGCATTTTTTTATCCATATGGTATACTCTACCTATGAGACAGCTTTTTCTTGGCATGTTACTATGTGCTGCAATAGTATATGCGGTACCGCCTGCGCCGCCGAAAGATATAGACGGCGGGCTGGTACTGCCGGACGTTAAAGTTGAAGGAACTGCGGGGGATAAACTCACCGAAAAGCGGGAAACGAATGCGGTTCCGAATCTTCGTGAACAGCAGGAGTTGTCACGGAAGATAAAGCTTTCCGACCCGTCAGTGAAATTCGACCTGTCAGTCGATACCCCAACTCAGGGCGTGGCTGAATTTTTCACCCGATACGGAAGTTATAATCAGCTCGAAGCGCTTTTGTCGTTCGGCAGGGCGCTCACGTCATTCAATTACCTCGTGAATTTTGAACATCGTCGCGTTGATGGTGCGGGTTCGAATAATCATGTCTATGACAACAGCGATATCAACCGTTCCCGGCTTGATGTGACCGTAGGGTCGGCGCAATCATCATGGCTCGGGAATGTGTTCTTTTCATTCAACGCTGATAAACGCGGATTATTCGACAATGCATTTTATACTTCGATAAACCGGCAGTCCGTATCGCTGACGATACGGAACGATTTTCTTGTGCTGCCGAAGGGAACGCTCACCTGGCTCCTTACGGGCGACGCCAATAATGTGAAACTCGGCGGCCGCGCGGCATACACGAATAGTTCGCTGTTTGACGCCGATACCGAGAACTATTTTGCCGACACGGCTGTTTCATTCGGCTATCTGTTTTCCGACGAGAACTTTTTTGAAGCAAAAATGACCGGCGCCTTTGAGAAACATGACAGCGACCACACCGCGGGCACGAGCTATCTTTTCGGCGCCGATGTGCGTGACGGTTTCTCGATCCTGAGCCGTTTCTTTTTTTCATTCGGCTTGAATCTCCATTATGCATCCGATAATGTCCTTTCATGGTATCCGCGCGGTCTTTTCCGCTGGGTGATAACCGCCCCGGTATCGCTGTTCGTCCGTTATGACGGGCTGGATGCCATAGCGCCCCTGCGTACGCGATGCGTTCAGGCCGAGATACCGGTGGTGCCCGCCGGCGGTATCATCACACGTATGGATAACGCGCAGCTCGGCATTGAGTTCAAACAGCCGAATCTGCTGAGTATGACCGTGTATGCATATGCGGAAGGGTTACGCGCAAATGACGCTTCCGCTTTCAGGACGAATGATGCGGGGCTGTATATCAATGAACGGGCGAAGGAACGCCGGTTCGGCGGCGGATTCGACGGCGAGATGATGACCGGCTTTTTCCGCACTACGCTCACCATGCGTGCGGCATTTTTCGATGACCCGCTGTTGTATGATTTTTATCCGCTCTTCGATATGCGGCTGACGGTTATTTTTACGCATCGCGAGTGGGGGGTGTCGGCGCAGGCGGGGCTGCCGCTGTCGGTTCAGTATCTGCGTTCAAGTCATGCAGGCGGCGCATTCTATTATCCGTACGTAGAATTTGAGAAGACATTCGAAGCGGTTGCATTAAATCTGAAAATGGATAATATATTTGACGTTAATGCACGTTTGCCGCAGTTGTATCCGCACAGCGGGCGTACGTTCCATCTGGGCATACGGATCAAGATTTAATCCGGGAGGCATTATGAAAACGATTCACCGGTTCATGGTTCTCATTTTCGCTGCGGCGATTATTCCCTGTGCTGCAAAAACCGCCGTTACAAACGGAATTGATTTGCCGCTTACCGCGGCGACAACGTGGCTTTCGGTCGTCGATGCGGGGAAATATGACAAAAGTTACGATGCCGCGGCGCAGTATCTCAAAAAAGCCATCAAAAAAGACCGATGGTCTGAAATGCTTCGCGGCGTTCGCAAACCGTTCGGTAAAACGGTTTCCCGCTCGGAAACATCACGGGTTGAGAAGAAGTCGCTGCCGGGCGCGCCGGACGGGCAGTATATCGTCTTCCAGTTCACCACGGTATTCGAACAGAAACTTTCCGCGGTGGAGACCGTTACCGTCATGAATGAGAAGGACGGTGTCTGGCGCGTGTGCGGCTATTTCATCAGGTGAGGCGCTTAAGGAGCATCTATGTGGAGCATTGTTGATATCTTTGTAAAGGGCGGAATTGCGATGTATCCGATCGCCCTTTGTTCGGTACTGCTGGTCGCCTTCTGCATCGAAAAAGTAATCTATCTGCGCCGTGTGCGCATCGATGTCGATAATCTTATGGCCCGTATACGCGCGTCCATAGAAGCGGGAAAAGTCATGGAGGCGATAGCCATCTGTGAAGCAAATCCGACACCGATGGCGAATCTCATGCGGGCCGCATTGAAAAAAGCCGATACCGCCGACCGCGCATTGATACGCGAAGCTATTGAGGATGCGGCGAGTCTTGAGATGCCGCGCATTGAACGGTTCATTCCCGAGATGGCCACCATCGGCAGTGTTACACCGCTCCTCGGACTGCTCGGCACTATTTTCGGCATGATTCGCGCGTTCAATGTCATCGCCGTTCAGGGTACCGGTGATCCTCATGCGATGGCGGGCGGTATTTCCGAGGCGCTGATATCAACTGCCGCCGGGCTCATCGTGGCAATTCCCGCCGTGGCGTTGTACCGCTATTTTCAGCAGCGCGTGAACAGTTTCATCACCGACATGGAATCGCGTTCTTCTGAAGTACTCGATCTCGTTTCTTCAAAGGATATTTCCAAGAAGAAAGCCAAATGGGATGAGATCTGACGTGCGATTTGAACTGAATACCGATATCCGTATCCGGTAACGCACAACGACATGAATGCGCTAGACACACTTCGCAAGAATCCATTGCTCATATTCGGTGTTGTTCTTTCAGCCATACTTCTCGTGATAAAAATATTTTTTATCACGAATACCATGGTAGCCGACGACGAGGCGCATTACGCGCTCTGGGCGCATCATCTGGCGCTCGGTTATTTTGACCACGAACCGATGATAGCGTATATGAATCTGCTGTTCACCACGCTTTTCGGCGAGACATCATTCGGTCTTCGTCTCGGGGGCATCATCGTTCATCTTGCGGGATCGTTCGTCCTGTATCTGCTCGGCAAAGACGTACGGGATGCGGCAACCGGATTCGTGCTCGTGATACTCTGGAACCTGACGCCGTTCTTTGCGGGAAACTCATTCATCGTCACCACCGATACGCCGTCGCTCCTGTTTCTGTTCACGGCGGTATGGCTGTATCACAACGCGTTTTTCAAGGATAAACGGTATTTTTATATCGCCGGGCTTGCGCTCGGACTCGCGCTGTTCTCGCGTATATCCGCGGCCGGCGTCGGTCTCGGGATTGCGGTTTTTGTGCTGACATCCGGCAAACGGTTCGTGTATCTTCGCTCGAAAGAGTTGTGGATATCGGTACTTATTGCTCTTCTCGTTTATACGCCGTTTCTTATCTGGAACGCACAGAATGAATGGGCGTTTTTTGATTTTGCATTCGGCAGACAGGTTAAAAAAGCCGGCGGCGGCTTGAAAGGACTTCTTGAGACCTGGGGCGGACAGCTCGGATTGTATTTTCCTGTCATGTTTTTTTCACTGGCTGTGCTGATGCCGGTGACGCTCCTGACCACCGTACGCCGCGTGATTACCGGTGCTCCCGATGAAAAAGACGACAGCGCGAAACGTTTTTTCTTTGCCGTCATATCGTTCGTGCCGTTCTGCTATATTTTTTATAAGTCGCTTACCGCCAAAGTCGAGGCGAACTGGCCGGCATTCATCTATCCGGGCGTGACCGTGCTGTTGGCGCTTTTCCTGACAGCCCGTTCTGAGCGGCGCCGCTGGCGGATGGGCGTATTCACCGTGAATAATATCATCTCCTTTGCCGCGATAGCCGCAGTGCTCATACATACAGTAACGCCGTTTCTTCCGGTCTCTGAACAGCTTGATGTTACACGGCGGTATCACTATTATCAGGCGTTCAACGGTTCGCTCAAGGACTTTTACAGCACATCGATGGATACGAACACACGGATAGCGGGACTCAATTATCAGGTGCCGTCCCTGGCGAACTTTTATCTGAAACCGAAGCGAGAGGCGGTGTGCCTTGACCTCGGGACGTATCATCCCACGGTGTTCAATTTCTGGTATCGCGACAGCGCCTTCATCGGTGAGGATATGTATATCATCATCCCGTCGACGGATAATACCAGCATCATAGCAGCGTCAAATCATTTCACGGATTTTAAAATGCTGAGGTCGTTTGATTCACTGCGTAACGGAAAACCGGTATCGTCGTTCACGGTGTATCATGGACGGCGATATCTCGGTAACGGAAAAAAACAGTAGCTGCATATCACGGGTTTTACTGAAAAGGAATCATTTATGACAGGTGACGAGGCAAAAAAACGCATACAGGAACTCGTGCGTGAGATTAACGGGCATAACCGGCGATATTACATCAATGATAATCCCTCCATCGAGGATGCGCAGTATGATGCGCTTATGCGTGAACTTGAATCGCTGGAGCGTGAATACCCGACGCTGGTGATGGCTGACTCTCCTACGAAGCGCGTCGGCGCCGCTGTCGGTGAAACATTCGAGAAAGTGAAACATGCGTACCCGATGTACTCGCTTGCGAACGTTATGAATGAGCGGGAATTTCTGGATTTTCACGAGCGCATGCTCCGCGACGGCGGCAGTGATATCAGTTATACCGTGCAGGAAAAATTTGACGGGCTTGCCGTGGAGATACTTTACGAGAACGGGGCGCTTGTTTCGGCTGCAACGCGCGGTGACGGTACTACCGGTGAAAACATCACGGCGAATATACGCACGCTCGGCACGGTGCCTAAAAAACTGAAAACGGCGAAAAAGCTTGTGGTTCGCGGCGAGGTGCTGCTCACCAAGGCCGAGTTCGCGCGTATTAATAAGGAACGCGAGGCGGAAGAAGAACCGCTGTTCGCAAATCCGCGAAATGCCGCCGCCGGGTCGCTCCGGCAGCTCGATGCGAAGATCACTGCTTCACGAAAACTGTCTTTTTTCGCGTATCAGGTTGCCGATCATCGGGATTACGGTCTCGGCGGTGAACAGGAGACGATGGCGTTTCTGTCGAAAGAAGGCTTTTCTGTTTCAGAAAACAGTCTGCACACCGCGGACCCGCAGGCGGTACTCGCGCATTTCCGTGCGGTTCAGGAAAAACGGCATGCGCTCGCTTATGAGATAGACGGGCTCGTGGTGAAGACGGACAATTATCAGCTGCAGGAAAAACTCGGTGTTATTGCCCGCTCACCGCGCTATGCGGTGGCGTTCAAATTTCCTCCCGAAGAGGTCTCAAGCGTTATCGAGGATATCGCCGTTCAGGTGGGGCGTACCGGTGCGCTCACGCCGGTGGCGAAGATTGCCCCGGTGCGTGTGGGCGGCGTCATGGTTTCAAGCGTTACACTGCATAACCCCGAGGAGATTAAGGCAAAGGACATCCGCATCGGCGATACGGTATACGTTGTGCGCTCGGGTGATGTTATTCCGAAGATTACCCGGGTGGATGCTGCACGGCGGAAAAGCGGATCGCGCGCATATGCGTTTCCCGAACGCTGCCCCGTATGCGGCGGGAAAACCGCGATTACCGCGGGCGATGTCATCGTGCGCTGCATCAGTGAGAGCTGTCCGGCAAAGATACAGAAATCAATCGAGCATTTTGTCTCAAAGGAATGCATGAATATAGACGGCCTTGGAAAGGAGTTCGTCGCCGGACTCATAGCTCAGGGTTCGGTCAGGAATGTTGCCGATATATATGCGCTGAAGGATGAAGATTTCTTCAAGCTTGAACGGATGGGTGAAAAGCTTAAGGAAAATCTGATGTCGGCAATCGATGCGAGCAAAAGAACAACGCTTGCCCGTTTCATCGCCGCGCTCGGTATACGTCATGTAGGCGCTGAAACAGCGGCGCTTCTTGCAAAACGGTTCCGCTCAATTGACGCGATTATGAAGGTGACGCATGAAGACCTCATCGCCATGGATTCAATCGGAGATGAAAGCGCAAAAAGCATCACGGAATATTTTTCTGACAAGAAGAGCAAAGCGTTGATAGAGCGGCTGATCGCACTCGGCGTGACGCCGGAACATACTGAGGTCGCGATTATCGATTCTCCGATTCGCGGCAAAAGTGTCGTCATTACCGGTTCGATAACCGGGTTGACCCGATCGCAGGCGAAAGAAGCGGCAGAGCGGCTCGGCGCGAACGTGCAGTCCGCCGTCTCAAAGAACACAGATTTCCTCATTGTCGGCGAGGATGCCGGCAGTAAATTGAAAAAAGCAACCGAACTCGGGGTAGCCATTATGGATGCCGAAACGTTCGTGAAGATGGTTGAAGAACGTCGGTAATACAGCGATAAAAAAAACGCAGGCGCGGTGATATCACCGCGCCTGCGTTTTATGTTTTGTGTACTACTACTTAAACGTCGGAATGACAATCCCCTCAAGGATGACCTTCTGTGCCATAAGGAATACGATGAGTGTCGGTATCGACGTGATCACGAGCGACGCCATGAGCATCGGTACGGACGCGAACATCTGATATTCGTAGAGGAACACCATGAGTGTCCACATCTTCGGGTCCTGACAGGTGAGGAACGCATGCATGAATGCGCCGTAGGCATGCGTGAACGCGTTCAGCGCCATGACCGCCATGATGGGGCGCGACAGCGGAAGTGTTACGTTCCAGAAAAGCTGAATCTCGTTGGCGCCGTCGATAAGCCCCGCTTCATATAATTCCGGCGGTATCGTATCGAAGAAACCTTTGAGAAGGAATATGCTGTAGCCGCTTGCGAGCCCCGGAAGGATGAGCGCCCAGAAGCTGTTCATGAGCGTTACCGAGAGCGGTATATCGTACTGTTTGGCGACATTCGGCACCAGATATCCCGCGAGGAAGAGCGTAACGGCGAAACCGACGGTTGCCGCAAGCCAGAGGGGTATCTTTATCTTGAGCTTCTGAAGATTGATGACAAGCGCTATAAAGAACAATGCGCAGACAGCAACCACCAGTATCTGCACCAACGGAAACGCTTTTACCGACAGAAAGTTCGGTATCATGAGCACTTCCGCGGGGAAAGCCATAGTGCCGAGCAGGAACAGCAGGATGTAATGCGATTCCTTGAGCCGGAACCGCGACATGGCGTATGCGGCCATGGGGTTGACCGTGAGCGTTGATACAATCGACAGTATGATGTAAATCAGCGTGACCATGAGCGCATCACCGTGAAGCGCGATGAAGTTGAATCCTTTGAGGAAATTGTAGGAGAAATAGGTCCAGCGCATCTGTGATTTTTCCCGTACAAAACGTTCCGCATGAAGGGCCGCATACGGAAGGCGAATATCTTCCCATGAACCGTACTTCGTGCCATAGGTATTGTTGAGCGCGGACAATGTGCCGTATTTTTTTATCAGAAACGGACGGTATTCCTCTTCAGGACGGGCAAGGGAAAGCGCATCGAGCGGGCAATAGTTTGTGCTTGCAACGAAGACGTTCCAGACACCCATCTGCGCTTCGACGAACGGCAGGCGTTCAGTGAGCGGGAAGTATGCGGTGCCGCGGCGTTTAAGATACTGCAGCCATGACGCTTGGGCTTTCTTTGTGTCAATTCTGAGAAATCGCGTTGGCGCTCCACGGAGGAACTTGTCCTTTATCTCAGGCCCCATTCGTCCCGCCATGAGGTCGTCATAGGTGAGTTTGGCCAGGTTCGGTTTTCCGTAAATGTTCGTTTCCGGTTTGAATGACGCCGGGAGCGGCATCTTTGTCTTTGACATGAATGCGTAAAGTGCACCGTCCGCGCTGAACAGCGATATCGATTCCGGCTTTTGGGAATTGATAAAGGTGATGCTGTCTTTCGCCGCGGTATAATTGGTATCAAGTCTGCGATGCTGCTGCTGCGGGAAAAAAGCGATATCGTTCACGTTCTGGTAGGTCTGATTGTGGGCTTTATTGATGCCCTGCAGCGTCTTGTACTTTGCAAAGAGCCAGGTGATGTACATGTCACGGAAATTGTAGGGTGAACTTGCGTCGCGCAGGAACGCCGGGAATTTGTATTCGCTGGAACAGTTATTAGTGATGAAAAATGCGAAATCGGACGCCATTGCTTTCCGTTTCACCGGATCCATGGTGAGCACCGGCGCTAGATCCTTGTCGGTGACGGCGAACGGAGTGAACCAGTCGTCCTTGCCGAACCAGGTTGACAATTCCGCCATATTCGGGTTGTTGCGGAAATTGCCCTGTGATACGTTCATGCAGTCCGGGGAAATGTCGAGGATGTACTTCTTGAACAGGAAGGGATCGCTCGTCCAATAACGCGGCATCAATCGGTATTCGATGACGTCTGAGTTGCCCGTGGTGGACATGGTAACCATGAGCAGGAACGGGTACACCATGGTGACCGCTCCCGCCATGAGGATGATATACAGCGAGAGTATGAGCAGGCGAACGGTTATATGCTTTCTTCCTACAGTGCTTATGAGTGCCATTGCTGTTCTCCTTGAATGCCGTGACCGCGGTCAGTGGCTGCCGGCGCTTCCGCCGCCGGTCTTGCTTTCTACGCTGGTGCTTCTGAACTGCAGTTTGTTCATGATGCGCAGCTGGTTGAATGTGAAGCCGATGAGCAGTGATCCGATGATCCATGCCATTGCCGTGGACATGCCGAAGTCGAGGTAGAGGAATGCGTTAAACCAGATGGCGAGTCCCACCGTCGTTGTCTTGTCTTCCGGGCCGCCGCCGGTCATGACGAATATGTTCTGCGAGGCGTGCATGGCGCCAACCACGGCGCCGACGAAATTGATGATGACGAGCGCCTTGAGGTTCGGGTATGTGACATGCACCATCTTTTTCCAGAAACCGGCGCCGTCAATATCGGCTGCCTCGTACTGGGCATCGGGGATGCCTTTGAGCGCGGCGAGATAGATGAGACAGCCCGCTCCCGCATGCGCCCAGATGCCGGGCACGATGACCCAGAGCATTGCCATGTTCGGGTCCTGCAGGAATTTCTGCGGTTTGAAATCGAATGCGCTGAAGAACATGCGGAATATTCCGCCGAAACCTTCGCGTATCATCGTGTTGATGAGGAGATATCCGATAAAGAGGATGATAAGTCCGCCGATGATGCCGGCGAAGGACTTTTCAAGTTTTTCATTGCGTTTATTGAAAACCTGTGTCATGCAGAGCGCGGCGATGACGGCAAATCCGATACAGATGAGGAGTTTTACCGCAACAGCGAGTCCTATCGGCCACCCGTTGAACGCGAGCATGAACTGGTTGATGACGCCCTGTTTTGACGTATCGAACAGCAGTCCTTTCCAGAGGAACATAGTCACGATGCCGGTGGTTACTGCGGGCAGATAGTAGAGGGTTCTGAACAGCACTTTGCCCTTGGGTATTTCCGTAAGCAGAATCGCCAGCATAATGGGGACAAGGAACCCCAGGCCGATGGATAGAACCACATACTGCACTGTCTGCAGGAGATACTGCCAGAATGTAGCCTGGAAAACGACCTCGACGAAATTCCGCATCCCGACATATTTCGAACCGCCGAGTATCTTATAATCCTGGAACGCCATGAGCGTACCGCGTATGAGCGGGTAATACGCCCAGATGATGATTGTTGCAACCGCGGGTATAAGGAACAGCCACGCGTACATTCGCCTCCGTCCCGGATGTCCCCCGACACCGAATCCTTCATCGTTACGACGGCGTTCCGCCTTGATCATCGCGCGAACGATGAATGCTCCGAATCCGAGGATGCCTGCCATGCCGAGTGCAAAAAGTATCCAGCCGAACACCGAACGGCGCTTCACTTCTTTTTCCGGCATCTTGCCGAGTATGGTGTCGTTTACGCGGGTGACCATCGCGGTCATGACATTGGTCGTGTTTTTTTTGTATTCACCGGTGACCATGTCAATAGGATCGTTGGCGATGGCGTCAACGGTGTTTCTGAACTCGCGCGAGAGCACGTGCATGAACCCGCGCGGATAGGGGATAATGTGACCGAAATTATCGACATGTTCCCACATCTCAAGGCGTTCCTTCGGTATGCGGACCAGAATATCCTCATACCCGACGCTCTTGAGAATCGACGGGCGCACCTGTTCCTGAACACCGAAGTCGATATACACTTTAACTTTGATCGCCTGCGCTTCCGGACCGGTCATGAACTCGATGTATTTCCATGCCGCTTCGCGTATCTTGTCCGCGTCGCCGCGGCCCGGTTTGTCTTCTGCCGCAATAGTTGAATTGATGCCGAGGTGGTGTCCGCCGATTGTCGTGGCAAGCGCTTCGCCTTCATATGAAGGAATGCTGGCAATAGTCCATTCGGTCGGGTCTGCGTTGACGTCCTGCGTTCCGCTTTCCGTGAGGAAGATGAAACGCATGCCGTAATATTTTTCCTTGACGTCGCGTCCTACCTGCGAGGTGCCCATATCGATGACGCCGTAGTAGATGCGGTTGAGCACTTTCTTGTCGGTGAGATCGAACTTGTCTCCCGAAAACGGATCGACAGCAACCCGCTGCTTGATCATGGCGGGGGTGACGTCGAACTCATGGCCTTTGTGGCGAATCCAAGGCTGATGGATGACGCGGCGATAGAAATCAAGTGCGCGCATCGCTTTCGGGCGTTCGGTGTGCATTTTCCACTTGACAGCTTCCATGCTGTATTCCGCGGGAAGGCCGAGTGCGGCAAGTTTTTTCTTGTTCTCTTCAACACGCGCGTAATAGGTCTTTTCATCATTGACCTCGATACCGAGCCGGCGATAGTCGACCGGCGGTACGGGCACTTCGAACTCTTTTCCGTCTTTTTCGAAATAGGGGACGACCACGTCACCGCCGGCAGCCCATACCATCTGCAGGTAGAACCAGCCGACACCGGCGCTCGGGTACTGCGGCATGAGTCCGTAGGTAAGCGGCATAGAAGGATCGGGCTTTTCCTCTTTGGAAGGATCGTACGTCATCTTCCGGGCGAATTCATAGAGTTCGTCCCAGTTTTTGGGACGTTTGCCTGCGAGGTTATTTCGCGCGAATGTGGGATTGTGGCAAAGTATGACTTCAGGTGCATAGTAATACGGCACGGTATAGATATTTCCGCCGCTGTGGCACAATTCCCAGACGCTTGACGGAGCCGCGATGCCGGCATATTTTTTGCCGGTGCGTTTCTCAAAGTCCGAGAGATATTTATTGAGCGAGAGGAGGAATCCCTGCGTGCGGTAGTCCGACACTTTCCGTTCCGTGAGATAGAAGACGTCCGGTGCAACGCCCCCGGCCACGGAGAGGAACTCGGTGCTTTCCGAGCCCATGTTCGCATCGATTTTGATGGGTACGAGCGCCTTCACCCGGTATTCAGGGTGGCGGCGTACGAATTCATCGAACACTACGCGGCGGGAAATCCAGTCCGGCGATCCGGCGAAACTTGACGGTACGTTCCATAACCGCAGTTCAGTCGGTTCTTCGGTACTCGCGGCTATCGTGTCGGCAAAAGCGGTGACGGCGGCGAGCGCCAGAAGGAGTAGGATTCGTTTCATGGAAGCACCTCGTTTTTCATATCAAGTGTTACTGCAGTATACTGTACTGTGTATCGTCTGTAAATGCGTGTGATTGACATGCCTATGCAAAATTGACTTTCGTGCTATTTCGAGAGCGCTGCGACATCGTCGGCGGTAATGGCTTTCTTATAAAAGCGGACCTCGTCGACAAGTCCGGAAAAGTTCTGCCAGCCGCTGCCGATGGACAGCGGACGGTCTTTTGTCGCAACCACACCGGCGAAGTCCTTCGGTATGTCGCCTTCGCCGTCAACGATGCCGTTGATGTAGAACTTCATCTTCATGTTTTCACGGTCGAATACCACCGCGATATGCGACCATGCGTTGATCGCGATTTTTTTCTTTGCGCTCACGCCGGATGAGCCTTTACTGCCATCCTCGTTCTTGTAGCCGATGGAGAAGTTGGGGACGCCGTCGGTGTTAACATCCACGACAGCGTATATCGCCGGCCATTGGTCGATGCCGAACATACGGCGGCGTTTTTCTTTTGCGTCGATATCGAGCGTTGACGGATTAACCCACATGGCGACGGAGAAGCTCGATGTGCCCGGCTGTTTATCCGTCGGCACTTTGAAGTTCAATGCTCCGGCAGGGGTGCCGTTGAGTTTAACCGCTCCGCCCACTTTGCCCGGGGCGAATGTGACCGCGCCGGTGGCGTTATACGCATTGCCGGAAACATCTTTTACCGTTGTACCTTCAGATTCATCGCACGGCCAGTAGCCGATGAGGCCTTCCTCGGCGAATACGGGGAGTGTGATGCACAGGGCGATGAAAAGGAAAAGATGCTTCATATAGAACTCCTTATAGCGATGCTTCCATGGGGTACATTATATACTTTATCCCCATAGACCGCAATACATAAATTGGAAATTATATGCACTTTTTGGAAAGACGTCAGTCTGCCACGCGTTCAAGACGAACATCATCAATCCAGATATCGGTTGCGGGGTCGACACCGCCGAGGTCGAACTGCACCAGCGCTTCGAACGTGTCTCCGCTGTTTTCACCGGTGAGGCGATACAATGACGGCTGTTCACCGATTGCCATTTCGCGCATCCCGACGACCTTATGAGGCGGCTCTGCGCCCTGCAATCCCACACGGCATTTTACCGGTGATGATGCCGCCGCGCGGAATGTCAGTACATATTCTTTCTGCGCCTCTGCGGTGAATTGCTGCGTCAGTCTGAGATGGTACACGGCGCCCGTTTTTTCATTTACAGTAAGTTTCATCGAATTTTTGCCGGAGATTTTTGCGGCTGCATCAATATCAGCCAGCAGCGCCTTATCGCTTCCTTTGCCCGGCCAGATGACTTTTTTCCAGCCGTTCATACCGTCATCGAATTCGCCGTTCTGTATCAGATTGAGCGGGCGGCTGCGCCTGATGAAATGTGCCGATGCGATTGCGGATGACGCGTTCCGGGTGAACGCACGGGCGCGTACGGTGGCCGTGTCCGTGAGAACCATCGGTTTCTGATATAACGCTGAACGTTCCGTCGGTTCCGTACCGTCAAGCGTATATCGTACGGCGGCGCCTGCCGTTGCGCATCCGATAGTCAATGTCATAGCGTCATAGAAACGCATGTCGTCACCGATAAAGTTGGGCTGCCAGACACCACCGGCGGCATCTGCGGCAGGTTCAACAACAAGTATGACGTTCGGAGACAGCGCGGGAACTGCAATGTCAGTCCGGTACGGTTCGCAGACGGTCACGGAGCGGACTAATGTACCGTAATCTTTAACGGTAAACGCACGGTCATGCGCCTGTTTTTCGTACGGAAGCGGTGTGCACATGCGTACCCGGAACGGCCGCTCGCCGAAGAATGACTGCGGATTCAGACTTAGCGAAAACGGCGCCGGCTCTTTTTTAGTATCGATGAGGTGAATCACCGCCGGTGCCGTTTGTTTTCCGGGAATGGCGCGTATGAACGCAGCGATGCCTTTTGTGTTTCCTGAAATCACCAGTGCGGGCGCGTTTTTCCATCGACGGTCATCAAGATTTCCTCCGGTGACAAATGCATCCTCATAACCGTCAAGATATCCTGACATTCCGCGGATAAATGCGAACTGATCTGCATATGATGCGGGAGCGCCGAAAAAACGGTCGCCTTTCGGTGTGGGAAGGTAGGTGTCCCACGGCGCTTCAATGTGGCCGCCGACGGCGTAGACAAGCGCGATGGTGCGCCGTATCAGCGCAATGTAATCGGCCGTTTCATTGGTATCGCTGCGCAGCGGCATGGTAACCGTCTGGCTCCGGTTAAAATCCGAGGCGCGTTTCATCGCCGCGTAGAGATATTCGGGTGTGGCGTCAGACGCATTCAGTTCACCGATGCAGAAGTCGAAGCTAAGTTCGATATCGCCCCAGTCGCGAACGCCGTTGTTGCATGAGACGGAGACGCTGCGGCCGGCATGTCTGTTGAGTTCGGTACGCCACCATCGGTTGAACGCTATCGTAGACGCTATCTGGAAGGCTTCAAACTGCGAGCGTAGATAATCGGCGGGGCCTTTCATGAAATCGTCGCCTTCAGGCGCATTTTTTGATTTTAGATAGGCACGATAATCAAATGACGTAAGGTCGATGACGCCGAGTTCTCTGAGCTTTGCGGCATCGGCATGTGTCTGAAGATAGGTGCGAAACCCGTTCATGCAATGCTCACAGAAACAGCCGCCCCAGCGAAGTGCATGTTTGCTCTGTGCCGGTTCATCACGCTGAAGACCGTCGGCTCCGGCGTCGACGGTGGCGATGACGAACCTCAGATGGCCGGCGCGGAATTCGGGATTGTTCGGGCAACCCCACGGATTGGGTTTTTTCCATGCGCGCATCCATGTCGCATACACCGGTTTGCCGTTGATATCGACGACGTTCCATTGTTCGCTCGGCACGCTTCCTTTGTAGTTGCCGGCGGATGCCGCTCCGCCGAACCATACGCCGAGTGCATGAACTTTATCAATGAAACTTTTATTCTCGGTGTATGTCCATTCCAGCCGTGTGATATGAAATCCCTTGATGGCGGCGATGGAATCGTACGGGTCTGCACTGTTCCTCGGGTGCGGCATGAGATTACGCATGACAACGTCGCTCGCTTTCGGTGCCCCGGGAGGCAGCTCTCTCGCCTTTGCGATATCAGAAAGCCGTACATCCAGTGCGGCGGCGGGAAGCAGCGCACATGTCGATAGTGCAATGGCTGCGAGTATTGTCCGCAGGCGGCCGGATGTATGATGTGCTGTTGTCATGGTAATGCCTCCGGGATACGAATAACGATATGGTAAGTATACTGCAGGTACGCACGGGGTGCAAATGCGAAAAAACGGACATTGACAAAAATATCCGGCCACGTAGGATGTCGGGATAATGGCTATGAATACCCAACAGTACAACAGTATTGTATATGACGCGGTGCGCCGGTGCGGTGCGATAACCGTCGGCGGCAGAACGGCGGTGATACTCAATTTTCTTCTTACCGAGGATGCTCCCGGTACACGGATTGCGCAGCATCGTCATGCGCATTGCGAGATTGGTACCGTCACGGCGGGTGAGGTCGTCTATACCATCGGCGGTAAGCGCTATCGGGTATGTGCCGGAGAGACCATCATCATCCCGCCGAATACAGCGCACATAAGAACTTGCCCCAAGCGATGCCGCATTTACGGATATTGGATATTTGCCGGGGCGTCGTTCCGTGAAGATGTACCCAAGGTGGTAACTGTGCCGGATGCACAACGTTTCATCAGCGCTGTCGCCGGCGAGATTGAACGGTGCGGCAGCGGCTATGAATATTCGGTTGCGCATTACCTGTCGCTGCTCTTAATCGATATACTGCGGCAGTATCCCGAAGCGGAAAAGACCGATGCGGCACAATCACGTGAGCTCAGCCGCATGCGCGACGCCGTCAGATATATCAATGAACATATACGGGGAGATCTTTCGTCGGCGGCGATTTCGCGGGCGGTGGGGATATCATCGCGGCATTTGAACCGGTTGTTCAGGCATGCGGCGCGGGTGACCCTGCATCGCTACATCCACGATACGAAAATGCTTGCGGCATATATCGATCTTATGCGCGATAAAACCGTCACGGTGCGGGAGATAGCCGGACGCGTCGGCTGTACCGACATCAGCTATTTTGCAAAATGCATGCGCGCGTTTTCCGGAAGGACACCGTCGGCGATACGGAACAGCTGAGCGTTTTTCAGATCAGTTCTGCGCGGACATCGGCGAACAGTATCGTCTGCGGTTTGGTGCCGATATGGCATGTCAGCACAGCCCCGCCCGGTTTAAACGATTCCTTCATCACCGCGGTAAGTTCGATCTTTTTCCAGGATGCATCGGCTTTTACCGCTGCGTCGGCGAGTTTGGTATACGGCGCTCCGTTCTTCTGGAATATCGCATTGAACTCGCCGCCACCATCACTCCTGCAGTAAAACGATATGCGGTACTTTTTTTCAGGTTCAAGCGTGAGCATTATCATCCGCTTGTATGCGGCATCCGATATTTTCTCCGGTTTCGCGGCTACGGTGACCTCATGCGCCTCTGCGAACGGCTGACCCTCAACGGTAACGGTTTTACAGACGCAGAACTTGCCGTCCCCGTTCAGCAGCACGGGACCAACGCCGTGTGTGACTGCATCCGCCGCGGTCTTGCCGTATTCTCTGGTATGCTGTGCGACATTCATCTTTTTGAAAAACGCTTCGAACCGGTCGACGATGGGTTTGTACTCGGTGTTCTGTGATTGGCTCACCGTTTCCAATGGGTCGTTCTGATAATCATAGAGTTCATTCGCCACAAGCAGCCCCGCACGCGCACCTTTGCGGTAATCCATCTGCAGCCATTTGACATACCGGTATCGTTCATCGCGGAGCGTATAGCCCATCACCGGTTTGTTGTCGATGGTCCTCGGGTATTGAGACAGTATGGCATCACGGACAGCGGCTTTCGGATTGTCCATAACAGGCGCAAGGCTTTTTCCATGCAGATGTGCAGGGACGGCGAGACCCGCGAGGTCACAGAGCGTGGGAAACACATCCACGAAACCGGTGGGGGAATTCGTTTTATTCCCTTTTGGTTTTCCCGGGGCGGTGATGATGAGCGGCGCGCGTGCTGCATTCTCAAAATTGGAATGCTTGCACCAGAGGCCGTGGTCACCCAGGTGCCATCCATGATCGCCCCAGAGACAAACGATGGTGTTGTCGGCAATGCCGAGGTCGTCGAGTTTTTTCAGGAGCTTGCCGATCTGCGCATCGACATACGACACGCAGGCGCGGTAGCCGTGAATGAGTTCCAGCTGCATTTCAGCGGTCAGCTCGCCCACATCGGGGATATCGCTGAATGAGCGGAGCTCTCCTGACGTATGATAGGCTATCTCCGGACTGTTCTTCGCCTTTTCCTGGAACGGATGTATCTTTATCTTTGACCGGTCGTACATATCCCAGTACTTTTTCGGCGCGATGAACGGCAGATGCGGTTTCTGAAATCCCACCGAGAGGAAAAACGGTTTTCCCGCGGACGATAATGTTTCAAGCTGCCGGCATCCCGCTTCCGCAAGCGCGCCGTCATAGTAGGCATTATCTGGGACATCGGTGCATTCGGTTGCCGGAGACGCCAATGGTCCCGCTATTTTCGCAAGCGCGGCGGTTTTGGCGCTACCGCTTTTAAACTTCTGTCCTTTGAGCGCCTCATTGCCCTTTTTCATCGCTTCAATAGTTTCCGGGTTCCGGTATCCGCCGACGGTAGGCCCGAGAGTCTGATCGACCATTACTTTTTCGGTTCCGTAGGGAATCGACCACGACGGCTCATCCGCCTTATTATCCACGCAGCGGTAATCGTATGTCTTGCCGATACCGGTGGTCTCATATCCCTGTGATATCAGATACTGCGGCAGCGCGAGTATGTCGGGATTCACATCGCGCATGCGTGTTTCCAGATCCCAGACGCCGGTGTGGTCCGGATACATGCCGGTCATGAGACTCGCCCGTGTGGGACCGCAGACGGCCTGCTGACAGCAATTGTTGAGAAACACCGTGCCGCGTGCGGCGAGTCTGTCGATGTTCGGCGTAAGGATGTCATTGTCGCCATAGCATCCCATCAGCGGTTTAAGGTCGTCAACCGGTATCATGAGTATGTTCGGCTTTTTGCCCGATGTCTGTGAAAAGAGCCGGGACGCAAGCGCGCCCGCGGTGATTGCCGCAGCTGTTGAAAGAAATGACCGACGATCCATATGCCGATCCTCCGTAGGATGAAACTCTTATATACAGTATACGGTATTTTTAACTGAATTTGAAATGGAAAATCATCGGATATTTTTGTACAATTGTCGGCAGAATACGAAGGTATATATTCCGGTAAATGGCAGTCGCGTGTGCGGGCTTTTTTACTAGCGTTGTACGGGGATAAGCTCAACCGAGAGCAGTGTCAGGCCTTCCTTTGCTGACGGATTGATGATATCAGCATGAAGAGTGACCTCATGTACGCCCGCTTTTGGGACAATAATGGTTCCAATCGTTGTCGCGGATTGGAAATTGTGTACGGTCCGTACGTTGCGTATCGGTTCATCGGAGGTGATATCGCCGGTCAATGTGCTGCCGTCAACGGAAATGGTAACGCGATGGCCGGAGGAGACTGGCCGTTCCCACTCGGTGGAACCAAGGACAAGGCGTACGGTGAACGTACCGGATTCCTTAAGGCGCATCGACCACGCGAGATGGTCTTCTGAACGTGTCCATCCGGTGAGCAGGCCGTTTCTGGTAAGGTCCGGCGGACGAATGCCGGCTGCGGTGTGAAATGACGCCATGTGTACCGGCAGCATGATGTGTCTGTCGGGCTGCTGCAGCGGCAGATCGTCCACCGAAATTTCGTCACGTGTTTCGATGACGAGCACCGGGAGAAGTCCGCCGGGCGCCTGTTCCGGCAGCGTGATGGTGAGCTCATGAAAACCGTCGGGTGTGTGTGTTTCAGTAAAGGGACACATCGTTTCAGGGCTGGCGAGCAGCCATGCTTTTTTCACGGGGCTTTTCAATCCGCGCAGTGTGAATGTCGATGACCACGCGGAGATGATTGCATAGAGCCGCCGGCCCTTACGTGTGATGGAACCCCAGCTGTGGTCGTACGGATAGGGACTTGCACTGGAACCATGGATGGCTTCGCCGTTCACGTGCATCCATGTGCCGATAGCCTCAAGACGTTCCACGGTGGCCGGCGGTATCTCACCTTCGCCGGTGGGGCCTATATTGAGAAGATAATTGGCGCCTTTGCCCGCCAGTTCCGCGAGCAGCCCGAGCAGCGTTTCCGTCGATTTCCAGTTATGGTCTTTTGATTTATATCCCCAGGTGTCATTGAGCGTTGCCGGTGATTCCCAGTCTCCCTTCACCGGACCGCAGGGTATCATATTGTCGCCGAGACTTCCGTAATCGCCCGCGTCGTGGCCAACGCGGCCGCTTACCAGGCAGTCCGGCTGCAGTGAATGCACGAAACGCCTGAGCTCCATGCTCTGTTCACGGGTGATGACTACCGGTGTGTCGAACCAGATGAGGCCGATGGGGCCATACTGCGTGAGCAGTTCGCGAAGCTGCGGTTTGACCTTGGTCTCGAGGTAACGGGCGAAATGTTCCGCCGGCATGGTCGCGCTGTGCCATCCCTTGTCGCCGACCTCTTCCCAGTGTCCGGCGCCGCCCGGGGCGTGCCAGTCCTGCGCCTGCGAATAATAAAAACACATCTTGATGCCGTGGCACGCACATGCATCAGCCAGTTCTTTCGCAACGTCACGCTTGAAAGGTGTGGCATCCACGATATTGTACGGGTTGGATGGGGAATTGAACATGGCGAAGCCGTCGTGGTGTTTGGCGGTGATGACGAGATATTTCATACCCGCACGCTTTGCCAATGATACCCACGCATCAGCATCGAACGTAACAGGATTGAAAGTTTTGGCGAGTTTTTCGTATTCTGATACGGGAATTTTGCCGTTGTACATTATCCATTCACCAATGCCGTGTATGTCTTTCCCATTCCACACGCCGGCCGGCTGCGCATAGAGTCCCCAATGTATGAACATGCCGAATCGAGCCTCACGCCACCATGCAATTGATGCGGGGGCTTTGATGGTACCCATCGTATTCATTCTATACTCCTCGTTTTCTACCCGGGTCGTATACGTTGCAATTGAACGGGATGCATCCGAAAAATATCGCGATGTATTGCCGCGGACGATATCCGGTATTAATCACATTCTTGAAGACAAATATACCGTTGTACGACCATCCGGGGAATAGTCTTCATTGACAAAAAGGTGGACTATATTGTGTATAGAGGATTACGCGCTATTCCAATCCCCATTTCTTTTTGAGGTACATTTGTACGGTCATTTTTTCCGTAGGCGACAGACTCCGGTCATAGAGCAGTATCTCGGCGATGTCGCCGTTGAAACACTGCGTTATCTTGTCTTTGATTTCAGCCTGGCCTCCGATAACAACTGCTTCAAGACTTCTGCCGATAACGGCACTTGAGAAGAATAATCGCGCGGGAAATGGCTGCGGTTTCTGAGCGTCAGGGCGCATCAGTGAACAGTTCGGCGGCTGATAATCGTGCATCGTGCCGTTCCATGTTGAGAATAAACGCTGCCATTGGCCACCGGTGCCGTCGGAACGCGCGACGACGAAGAGTGTGTAGCCGCCTGTTTCTGTGCGGAACGTACCGGCCCGCACAGCGGATGTGCCGTCGAAGCGGACAAAGAAATGTCCGTTCCATCCGGATTCTCTGGTGATGCCGTCCGTTCCTGTGAGAGAACGTTCATCACCGGCGGTACGGCTTTTCCATGTTCTTATGGTTGTTCCAAAACCCATCTCGAACGAATCGGTATGATCTCCGTCCAGCCAGAGACGTAATCCCGATGTGGGGAATCCGCCGGCGCCCGGACTATATGATAGATCCATCGGTTTTATTCCCGGTATATCGGTCTTCCACCACGATGCACCCGGCCGCCACGGTTTACCGCCCGATTGCATTGCGCCTACATCACGCGGCTGTCCACTGAACGTTGGAAACTCATCGAGCGGGAATGCGGCTGCAATGGCGGCTGAACCGCTGACAGGAACTCCTGCGGCGTCAACGGCTGCGTCAAAATTGGACCTGAGCAGCGGACCGCGTTCTCCCTGTACGAAGGTAGACGGATCTTTCTGTTCATAAGGCGTTATTACATTGTTGTTGACGATACGTGTTCCCAGCATGGTCGGTATGCGGCCGGTATAGGTGAATGTAGCAAAGGCACGGTTGACATTTTTTATCGTATTGAAGGCGACGAGATTGTTCAGTGAATCGCTGTTGAGACGTATGGCGTCGCCGTTGATGTTCCAGATGATATTATGATGCATATAAAAGTTGCTGCAGAAATTGTCAAGGTAAATGCCCGCAGCCGCTTCGCCGAGGCAGTCATGCACCCAGTTCGATGCGATGATGGAACCGCCGCCATCGGTGCCCCATGCGTAAGTGGCGCCCGAGTCATTGTTGAGCATGGTGGCGAGGAAAATATCACAGCCGGTGATGCGAAGGCCGCGCGCTTTGTGATGTAGGACGATGTCGCGGCCTGTCCGGTACAGCGTGCAGGCGTCTATCGTCGTGTTCGTCGTCCCTGAGACGTTCACGCCGCCGTAATATCCGCCGCAGTAATCGAGGTCGTGCATCACGCATTGCAGAATGCGGTTGTCGTTTCCCCGCACGGTGATGCCGGGACCGGCCGCGTAGGCAAGGCGTACGTGGTCCAGTGCAGTGCCGTCGCCCTGTACGCTGCAGCCGCCGGAAAAACTGCCGTTGGGCATAAGACTGTCCGGATACAGTATTTCACAGGATGAAAGTCTGTTGTCATTTCCTTTCAGCTGAACACCGCCCGCGAAAAAAACAAACCCGGTGAACGATATATGATCGGCGGTGATGTCGAGTGCCAGAGGCCGACGGCGTATCTCTATGCTGCCGCGCTGCGGAGTTTTGCCGTCGGGCGGTATGAGCGAGAGCAATCGTTCCTGAGTATTGAAGAACCATTCTCCCGGAGCATCAAGCCCCGCTGCACTGTTGTAAAGATAATAGGGATTTCCTGCCACAGGCCGGTGTACGTCCACGGTGCCGTGGTACGCATCTCCCTTCGAACGCTGGAACGGGGGATCGAACCGCAGCGAAGTGCCCGGTTGATATCCTGTTGTCTTCGGTGTCTTTGAATACCAGCGATGCCCCGGCCAGATGAACACCGTTGCGCCGTCCCAGTTGCCGGGAGGCAGATTCGTGTCGACGAGTATGTCGTAATCCGTTCCCTGTCCGGCCGTCGCCCAGGAACGGTTCATGAGATCGTTGAGCGGAGCATTGGGACAACGGGCGAGGTACAGCATTGTTGTTCCGGAGAAGACCTGCGTGACAGGTCCGTCGACATCCGTTTGATACACGCCGCTTTCCTTCGCGGTCCAGCCTGAGGTCACTTCATCAAGGCCGGTAATGACAACATTGCCGCCGTCTGTTGTAAAGGTGATGAGGTTTTCATCAGCACCCGACGTCCTTATGGTCACCGTTTCACGGTATGTCCCCGCGCGGACGATGCAGCGGTCGCCGGCTTTCATGAGGTCAG
Source organism: Spirochaetota bacterium (assembly GCA_016214035.1). GTDB lineage: Bacteria > Spirochaetota > Brachyspiria > Brachyspirales > JACRPF01 > JACRPF01. Next base: position 57,589 of record JACRPF010000010.1, read on the forward strand.
CCGCTTTCTGGATGGTCAATAATGGTTTGTCCCTGGTGCCGTTATTGCCGTCACTGCCGTTCGTCGCAACGTGGTATTCAGCGGCGGCGGCAGAAACAGTAATCATTGCAGCTATAACTATGAGTAGGCGCATGTATTGTCTGAGCACAGGTGACATATCAATTCCTTATACGGTCATAGACAGTATAAGGCATATCATGCCCATCCGTCAACGAACTGCGGCGAGTACGGCCTCAGCGATAAGCGTTCCGGCATGACGGTAATCAGGTATGGTCATTATTTTGTTTCCGGCCATATAATAACTTGTTTCAAATGATATGGCGGGAATATGCAGGTCATTTTCAGCATGTTCGGTTGCGTTCTGATGCTGTCCCCATACATCAAATGGTTTATAATCGGCGTGCCGTTCAAAATCAGTGCTGCCGAACGGTATGAGTCTGCTCTTCAATTCATTTATGAGCGGTGCTAACAGCGGAAAATGTTCCGCCGCGGTTTTTGATGTGAAACAATAGATGTCTTTTTCTCCCATCGACGGACTGTGAAAATCGAGGAACAGCGCCGGTGCACATCGGTCTTTCCAGATATTCTGGTCCGCCATGAACAGTTTTGTCTCATGACGCATCGGCGCGCGCGGATCCCATGCGCGGTTAAGGTCATGCGGATACGGATTTTTGCCGTAGTCGCCGGCGAGAATGCCGTCGATATTGGTGAGCGGTACGCACCAGATGAGCGGCGCTTCAGCACCGGCATTTGCCATGCGGCGTAAAAATCCATCAAGCACCCATGAGCCGCTTACTTCCGCCGAATGCTGACGTGCCGTTATATATATGCCGGGCGTAGTACTGTTCTTTTCACCGTAGCTGTTACTGAGTCGTTTGATCGCATTTCCGTTCTGGCTTACGCCGATTTCATTATTGTTCCAGAAGCCGTGACAATCACCGATCAGCGTGTCGATTTCAGCTTCGCCGTACGGATAACACCAGGCGATCTCGGCATAGGTTCCGGGAGTGGCAATATTCCAAAAGAGAGAACGATGACCGTCAGTACGCATTACTTCGGTACCGGCTGATAAGCGCGTCCATTCCCCGCCGTCATATCTGATCACCGGTATACCGTCCCGCGAATTGCCGAGCATGCTGGTAACGTGTTTCATCTCAATGCGTGTCTCAGCCGGAAGCGTCTCCGGTGACGGATTGTCTATCCGGAAACAGAACCATAATCGTTCGATGCCTCCATGTGCTGCAGCGGCGAATCGTACCACATTGACTGCCGCTTCGGTCACGGTTTCTACAGCGCAGACATTTCCATACGGTATCCGGTCGGTTATCTGTAATTGCATCGGCCATGCTCCTGATGGCGCCTTCGGCTTGAGGCCATCGGCGACGGGTATTTGCCGCTTTCGCGGTATGGTGATATACTATACACAGGACGCCGGAATTGAATCGTACGATACCGTCATAAATAGTAATTTTCTGCTCTCCTGCCGGATGAGATAATGGAAAAGAAAAGCGAACAGGATATCATTGCACACGAACTGGCGATGCTCATTCGGGATGAATCACTCGTATTTCACTGCAGTCATAAAAAAAAAGCTGCGCCGGATGCCTCGTTCTATATTCCCGGTTTTCCTCACATCGAGATAGTCCGGAAGGGTGTGCTGCCGCTGACGTTCCCCGCCGCACACGGCGATGAAAACGTAACGCTCTGCCGCGGCGGCGTGCTGTATATTATCCCGGGCTCCGGGGTGATGCGCGATATGGATACCGAACGCAAGCTCCTGGCGATCAATCTGCATCGTGACGGCATCGAATGCTACCGGTCGCGCCGGTTGTCCGCGGATAAACTCGGCAGTCCGCGCGTCTCGTATCATACCGCGCGCCCGCTCAATGTAGGCGGCATGCATACGCTTCGTGCCATCGAATATTTTTTCATCGCCGGTCAACGGCCGGAACTGCTTCCGCTGTTTCAAAGCTTTCTCATGACTATACGCTCCATGATAACGGATGACCGTGCGGATCCGCAGACGCGTGCTCATGCGACATACAAGATGATAATGCATTACATGCGGGAGAAGTGTACCGATGCAATAGGCCGCGGAACTGCGGCTGAAGAGTTCGGACTGTCACCGGATTATATCACACACCTGTTTGCGAAATACGGCGACCGCGGGTTCAATGATGTTTTGACGGAGCTGCGGTTGGAACAGGCTGAACGGTATCTCAGACAAGGCAGGTATCCGGTGAATCGTGTGGGGGAACTCTGCGGCTTTGAGGATGCCGGGTATTTCATCAAGGTGTTCAGACGATATTACGGCATGACGCCGGGCAGTTTTATGGACAGGCTGACGGGGAAGTGATTATTTTGCCCCTGCCGGGAAACGAGTTATCGAACAGAATATCATTGTATCTTTTCCATAGCGTCACCGAGCTTTGCCGCAAAATGAGCCGCTCCGGCGACATTGAGATGAACCGCATCGTTAAGCCCGTCGGCATCGGTGAAGGCGGGCCCTTCAATGCAGTACATACCGGTGCCGCCTTTGGCCGTTTCGTCGGCAACAACACGGCGCACAGCCTCGCGATACATCTCAAGCGTGACATTCGTTTTGGTTTTATTTCCGCTTGCGGTTGTCGTTGAAAACGTCGGTGTAATGCAGAAAATCTGCGCCTTCGGATGATCGTTTCGCAGTGCGGAGAGTATGCGATGATAACTCTTCTCATACGACTCGACTGAATTGATCCCGTTCATGTCATTATATCCGATGAGTATGGTTACGACATCAACCTGTTTATTGCTGATCATGGCTGCAACAGCCGGTGAGATCTGTCCGCCGCCGACCGCAAGATTAAACAGCTCCCAGCCGAACCGCCGTGCGATCTGAAACGCATAGGTCTCTGCCGTCATTGTCTGGCCGGTGCCGTGCGTGATCGAGTCGCCGATGGCGATATAGCATTTTCGATGAAGCATCTTTTTCGGAAGCAGCTCACCGGAAATATCAAGTCCGCCGAAAACCGGATTCGCCCAGTTCGGCATCACAATCTCATACTGCGCAGCACCGGCGGCTGTCGGAATAGACAGTGAAAACGGCGAACCTGCTGTTCCGCCCACAAGATTGGTGACGAATACCGTATCACGGTAAACGCTGAACCGGCTCACGCCTCTGCCTGCGGTTGGAAACAGAAACTTCGCAGTGACAGCACTGGCGTCGGCGTTAAAGCGTATCACAATGCCGGTGGTGGTAAGCGCCCTGTCATTGTTAAATGTCTTGTCTTTGCTCGCGAGTGTCGCGGCATCAAAGCGCGGCATGGTCATATAGCCGTTTGACATTGAGGGGAAATAGACACCGTCATAGGCGATACGGGAATCATCCGGGGCAATTGTTTCTGCGGTAAGGACTCTGCATACGCATAAAAGCGAAATCATGATTGAAATTTTTGTCATTAGCTTTACTCCACTCACTTCCCCAGAGATTCGAAAATCGGCGTGTTCATCTTCACCAGCTGGCCCTTTACCAGTTTGCCCGATTCGGTCAGTTCCTCATCCGTCCAGCCGGAGAGCTTGTTCAGATTGGGGATGAGTATCGAGGCTGTCTCTGCCTTGTCGGCCACCGACCAGTTGCAGTAGCTGATATGGTTTGCCTCGAGGAATTCGTACCAGGCGGCCGTCTCGGCGGGATCGAACTTTCCATTTCCCGAGGAGCCGCAGGTGCCATATTCGGTGACAAAAACAGGGATACCCGCGGCGAGGGCCCGGGCGGTTTGGTCCCGCAGGGACTGTTTATGTGTGCCCGCGTAGAAGTGCATGGTGTAGGCGATGTTTGGCCCGGCGAGAGGATCTGCGGCAGCCTCGTCGACGCGCTGTGACCATGTCCGTGTGCCGACGATGATGAGGTTGGATGGATCGTTCCTGCGGATCGCCGGGATCACAGTTTCTGCGTAGGGCTTGATGATGGTGCTCCACTGTACGTCCTGGGGTTCATTGAAGAGCTCGTAGATCACGTTGGGATACGCGCCGAATTCCTTCGAGACCTGATCGAAAAACGCCAGCGCGTTCTCGGTTTCCTTGTGGGCATTGTGGCTGTGAAAATCGATTATTACATAGATGCCGGTATCAACGCACGCCTTGATGACGGCCCGAAGCGCGGCCATTGTCTTCTCCGGCGCGCCGTTGAAGCCGTCTTTCGAGCCCGTAGCCATAGCCGCGCGTACGACCGTGCACTTCCAATCATCCCTGAGCCAGCGCACGGTCTCGGCCGTGTAGAACTTTCCCATCCATTGGCTCCAGAACAGTGACATGCCGCGCAGCACCACGGGCTCTCCCCGGGCATCGCATACCTTATTGCCGACCGTGCAGAGCCGACCGTACTTCTCCACGACGGTTGTCGGTCCCGCCCCGAAGGACGGCAGTGCTGTGAAGAGCAGGCCCATGCCCATTATCTGCAAAACAGCCGTACATTTCATATAGTGATCTCCGGTGTATTGAGGATATAACGAATACTATTCTATCTTCATCGGCGGGAATCCGCGCGGGTCATCATTGTGCGGAACAACATCCGCCGTATGAATATACCAGTCAAGCATGCGTTTTTCAAGTGCCGACCGCGCCGATTCGTACGCGGGATCGTCGTGACGGTTATTTAGCTCCTGCGGATCGTTCGTGAGGTCATAGAGTTCGGATATACCGTTCGGTCGGCGTATCAGTTTATATTCCATCGTCCGTATCATCGTTGCGCGGCAGACGCTTTCGGGGTGTTCCTGCTGCTGCAAGGCCTTGGGGTAATAGATGTTCGTTTTGGTGCGTAAACCCTGGTCGGTCCCGGGGCGTCCCTCGAAACAGTTCGGTTCGTGAGTGTCATATCCGCCCTCGGCGAACACGGCACGTTCTTTGTCTCCCGCAGCACCGTTCAGCTGCGGTACGAGCGACTGCGCAAAATGCGTATGTTCCGCTTTCACACCGGCGAGGTCCATTATCGTCGCCATCATGTCAAACATCTCCACCTGTTCTTTGACGACATGTCCGGCCTTGTTGCCCGGCACTTTTGCCACGAACGGCACGCGTGTGAGCACATCCTCTAGGCCCGACGGCCATTTCTCAACAAGACCGTAATCGCCGGCATAGTCGCCATGGTCGGAGAAAAAGAAGGTTGCCGTGTCCTTGTCGAGCCCGGTGTCGGCGAGCGTCTGCATCAGTTCGCCGAGCATATGGTCAACGACGCCTATCATGCCGAGGTAGACTGCGTTGATCTTACGGAGCATCGCTTCATCAATCTCGCCGAGACGACGGTACTGCCGGATGAGCGCATGGAAGTCAGGTTTTCCAGGCATATCCTTCGGACGCAGCGGCGGGAGTTTTTCAGGTTCGATGAGGTCATGCCACTTTCCCGGTGCCCAGTACGGGCAGTGCGGGAACGATATCGGCAGAAAAATGACAAACGGTTTTGCCGGTTTTGACTTCAGGAACTGAATCGCGCCGTCTACGCTGCGAAAGTCGTGCAGCTCTTCGATCTCCGATGCACCGGGTTTGTGGAGGAATGAATAATAGCGCGGGTCATCGATGCCGTATTCCTGCATGCCGCCCTTGCCGGGCTTGTACCGCGTCGACCGTGCGCCCAGGTTCCAGTCGGTAACGCTGTCGAATGTGCTTTCCGGTGAGAGCATGTCGTTCTTACCGCCGATGAGTACGTCGTAGCCTGCGTTTTTCATATAGCGCAGCAGGTTCGGTTCATCGGGGCGAAGCGAATGCCAGAGCGTCCGATGGCCGCGTACATGCGGATACCAGCCGGTCATGAAGCTTGCCCGGGACGGCGTACAGACGGTATGCTGTACGTGGCACTGGTCGAAACGCACGCCCTCCGACGCAAGACGGTCGAGATTGGGTGTCGGTGCCAGCGGATGTCCGTAACAGCCGGCGCTTTCCGCGCGACACTCGTCGGGGTTGAAGATGATAAAGTTCATACTATGGAATCCTTGGGGTGACTATTACAATAATAATACGATAAAACCATACTTTATTGTATGGCAATATTTCTGATAAATTTGTATAATTGTCGGATATGAAATCATTCAGGCATGTTTACGGGCTTGAGCCCGGAAAGAAAAACGAACGGTTCCGCGCGCAGGTAGCCGGATTTCGCTGGGCATTTGAGCGGCCGTCGCTGTATCCGCAGGGGATGAACGCGTGGTCGTTCATCCATTCGTATGAACCCATTACGGTGCATACCCCGGATGGCGCGGTATCGTCGGACGGACATGCAGTGATGATATTCCCGCCGGGATTGATAATGCATATGACAGCGGCTGCGAGCCGGACACGGCAGACGTGGCTGCGTGTCGTTGGTACTTCCGTGCCGCTCTGGATACGCGAGAATGGACTGAACACCTATGAAGCCATGCCGATGGGCTCTGCCGATATCAGCGAACGGTATGTGCTGGCAGCCGACAGGGAACTTGCATGTCCGGATGCGGATAATATTATCGTCGAGCATATTCTCTGCGCGTGGCTCCGGGAAATTCGAAGGATGAAGGGTTCATCGCTTCCGGTTCCCGATGCCATACGTGCCGTCTATGAACGCATGCGCGCCGGTTTCACCAGACCGCTGACGACAGCCGAGCTTGCCGCTGACGCCGGGTATTCGCGCGCGTATTTCATCGAACAGTTTACGCACTGGTTCGGTATTCCGCCGATGAAATATCTCACGCGACTGCGTATGGAGCACGCACGGTATCTGCTCGAGGACGCACGCATGCCGGTGGGGGATATTGCGCGGGAGTGCGGCTACACCGATGTGTTTCATTTTTCAAAAGCGTTCAAGCTGCATACGGGTGCAAGTCCACGGCAGTTTCGCTTGACAAAATAGATGACATCAATTATATTTTTATATGTTAACTGCATCCGTTAACAAAACTGCCGGACGTACGGGCCGGCGATGACTTCCTTCCACTGGCGGACATACGGGCCGCTGATTCAATAACAAAAATGGAGTTCGTATGGACAAATTCACCAAAACAAACAAATTAGTCGCATTCACCGATGTGACCGGCTTTACCAAGGCAGTCGAAAAAAAGAGTCTGGAAGCGGTAGCACAGTTCATCGCCGAGTATTATCGATTCATCGGCGAAGTCATCGAACAGAACGGCGGCGAGGTCATCAAATTCATCGGAGACGCCGCGCTCATCGTGTTCGATGAGGAGAATACCGACACCGGGGTCAAAGCGCTTGTGTCGTGCAAACAGAAGATCGATGCCTGGCTGAAAAAGCAGGGGCTTACATCGCAGGTCCACATACAATGCCACTGCGGCGAGGTGATGTACGGCGATTTCAGCTATTCATCACGGGTGATGAACGACGTCATCGGGGAAGCGGTGAATATTGCGGCCCGGATAAAATCGAACGGTTTTGCAATGACGCCGCAGGTGTTCCGGAAACTCTCACCCGCAACGCGGAAGCTGTTCAAAAAGCACACGCCGCCGGTAACCTATATCCCGCTGACCGAGTACCACAGAGACTGATCGCACAAACGTTGACGGATGCGGTTGACGTTATTTCACGGCTGCCGTGAAATTCGATACCAGTTTTCCATATTTTTCCAGCGGTGCAGTAAAGCCGATGCCGGCTATTTCCTCTACCGGTTTTCCGCCCCGCGTACATCCCGTGAACGATACGCCGCTGATGAGCGGTGTCGTGCCGTTCTCAAGTGCATACCGCGACACGGCATCACCGATGTCGATACGTGAGGGTATACGCTCGTCGGCGATATGTACATTCTCGAAATGGATATTCCGTATGCTGCCGAGCGGTGAGTAATTGCTTTTCGCATCCTTGGTCCGCGATACCCAGAAATACAAAGCACGCGACGGGTCGATGGGCTTGCGTTCGCGGTTGCGCTCGTATGCATCGTCATAAAACTGCAGCAGATTTTCAATCCAGATATTGCGGAACGTCATATCCTCATATACGGCCCCTTCGGTGGTGTCCAGCCGTATGCCGTCAGCGCCGTTCAGTATGTAGATGTTTTCAAATAAAAAATGCTTCATGCTGATGCAGGCCGATTCACTACCGATGCGTATCGCATTCGCTTTATGCGCCCAGAGTACGCAGTTCCTGAACGTGTAGTTTGCCACGATATCGCGGCCTACGCGCGCTTTCGGCGTGAGCGCATCGTCTTCGCTGAATACGAAGCAATTCTCCACGAGGACATTGAAGCAGCTTTCAATGTCGAAGCCGTCGTGATTGGATATTCGAACGTCGCTCAGGATTTTCACGCCGCTGAACGTCAGGTTGTCCACGAACATGGCGTCGATATTCCATGAATACGAATCGCGTACGGTTATCCCGCGTACGGTTACATTCGTCGCGTTCTTTATCACCAGCGCCCGTCCCGCCTTCTTTTTCACGCCTTCGCTTTTTTCATACGCCTTGCGCACCACGTAGCCGTTTGCGTCTATGATGCCGTATCCGGCGATGGTCAGGTTCGTCGCGCCCGCGGCTGTAATGAATACAATCTGGTTTTTTCCGCCCGGTGATGGTGTTATCTTTGTATGATCGTCAACCGCCTGAAGTAGCGCGCCCGGTGCAAGGAACAGCGTCATGTCGGAGCGGAGCAGCAGCGACCCGGAACGGAAATGCCCCGCCGGAATAAGCAGCGTTCCTCCTTTCGGCAGCACATCGATGGCTTTCTGCAGCGCCGCGGTATTGTCGGTGATGCCGTCCCCGACAGCTCCCGCCGATACTGCATTTACGGCGTCGTTCGCAGGTGTTTCGGCGATCGGCTCCGCGAACAGGAACAGTTTTTCAAGCGTGTCAACCTGAACCACGGTCTGCATCGGTTTCGGTATCGTGAAACGGACAGTATTGTCTTTGATATCCGTACTGATGCCGAACGGTGTCGGTTGTACGGCGGCATTTGACGGAGTGCCGTTTTTCAATGTCACTGCAACCGTTGCCTGCTTCGACATGGTGAATTGCGCATAGTGGATGTCTTTAAACGATATCACCGGAACCGGTATGCCGTTCACGCGAAGCTCGAAAACAGAGCTTCGTGTTCCGGGGATATCGGTAGCGGTGATGTCATTCTGGCTGAACAGCATAACGGCTCCGATGATGATACCTGCCGCAGCGATGAGCAGCGGCTTCCGGCATGAGAAGTTTTTCATAACAGTATGCTCCGTGATGATAATATGCTATAACTGACATCAGCATACTCCATGCAAAGCAGTTCTGTCAATGTCAGTTATAGGTTTACGCATGTCAAAAATGCAGCTACTCGAGGTTCGTTCCCACATCGCCGCCGGTGTTCGTATATCCTATTTCGGCGAGTTCCGCGTCCGCGGAGACGATCTTGTATTTATTCCTTGCATCGTCCTTGATTACGATATCCGCCTGTCCGCTCGGATTCTGTTCGGGCGCGAGGATATCGTCTGCTGACACCTTCTGATTGGTCTCAACACGCTGCACGCCGTAGCGCGGGTCACGGGTGAGATTTACACCCATCTCTTCAAGCCGTGCGCGCAGCTTTTTTACATCGAGCCTGCGCGGCGACACATTGTCCTTTACCGACAATGCCGCGGCGGCACCGGCAGCCTGACCCATGTTGAGGCACTCCAGCACCAGGCGGTTTGCCGACTGTCCCATGAAGTCGGATGAAAAATTACGTCCAGCGACAAGCAGGTTTTCAATCGTGAGCGGCACGAGCGCACGGTACGGCACCTCGCGCCAGGTGCCGGGCGTGGCATACCGCTTTTCCTCAACACCGTCGGCGTTCTTCATGACAACGTGCTTGATATGTCCCGGTTCGGTGGGGTGATGCGCGTCGAACGAATGCATGGCGCGCATGATGGCGTCGTCGAACTTTTTCGCGTTGACCACATCCTCGCCGGTAAGCTTGTATTCACCGATAATGCGCCTGCCGTCGCGTACGCCGAGCATCGGTGCCGTGTCGATGAGCCAGGCGTTCGCGAAGCCGGGGATGCGCTTTTTGCAGAACTCCATCACCCACTGTGCCTGTTCCCGTTGTTCAATGAGCTGACGCGACAGGTCGAAGCCGTCGAGATTGCGGCAATTGCGGCTGTGCGCGTAACATATCATGAGTTCCTGATGTCTGTCTTCACGTCCGGGAAGTACGACGACCCAGTTCACGCGCTTGTCTATCATGTACGGGAATTCGTTGTTCGCCACCGACTCCTCGATACGCTCACGCCAGTAGGTGTGCATGCTCGGTACTTTGCGGTATTCTTCCATGTCCACATTGCCGATGCGCATGACGAGTGATGTCGCCTGATTGTAACTGGAGAGTGCGTCGCATCCCACTTCGAACGGCGCGCCCGCATAGGCTGCCACGTCTCCGTCACCCGAGCAGTCGATGACACGTTTTGCCATGATGGCCTGCTGTCCGCCTTTATTATGGATGACGACGCCGGTTATCGTGCTGTTCTCGGTTATAGCGTCGATAGCCGATGTGTTGTAGAGTATTTCGACATTCGCTTTGCGGAGCATCTGCTCGAATATGACTTTTGTCTTTTCCGGGTCCACGAAACGGCCTTTCACCGCGCCGTGTTTTTTCAGCTCTGCGAAGAGGTCGATGCCGACGCCTTCGATATAGCTGAATGTGAGCGCCACATACCCGAGTGTCACCAGTCCGCCGAGACCGGACATCTGCTCCACGAGCAGTGTCGACGCGCCGGTTTTTGCCGCGGCGAGTGCGGCGCCGAAACCGGCATAACCGCCGCCGACGACGAGTACGTCCACATTGCGCACCAGTGGAACGTCTTTGGGTTTAAGGGATATCGTATTCATACAATGCCTCCGTGTTCGTTTATGGATATATCATACACACGGAATGCCGCGGCGGCTCATCTTTTTTGGACTATGATTCGGCTTTTTTTGCTTGAAATCCGCACATAGCCGGCTTACGATACGGCTGTTCGTACTGTACGGATAGTTACGTCTGCGGCTGGCGATAATCCGATGGTGTCACACCGAGAAGACGTTTGAATGTCCGGCAGAAATGATTGAGGTCGTTGAATCCGGATTCATAACAGATATCAGTAATGCTCCGTTCGCTCTGCGCGAGCATTGCTGAGGCCTTCGCGATGCGGGCTTCGGCAAGATAATGCACGAATGGTTTTCCGATGACTGACTTGAATGACCGCGAAAAGAATGATGACGACATGGAAGCCGCTTTCGCCGCATCGGCGAGAGTGATATCGTCCTGACAATGTGTTTCTATGAATCGTACAGCCGTATCAATAGCGTCGCTGTGTTTCATGGTGGTGTGTGTGCGCGGCGATTGCACCGGCTGCTGATACGCGGCGGCAAGAAGCGCGAGCAGCTGCAGGAGATACGCTTTGATGCTTATTTCGTGAAACAGATCTTTTTTCGTGAACCGGTCGAGCATCCCGTCGATAAGCGTACGGACATTGCGGAAATCGGCGCCGGAACTTATAGCGCGATACCGGTTGGCGCGTATCATATCGGCAAGCGGATGAAGGAACGCTGCTTCGGGTTCAGCGGCGGTGATGAACGACAGGTGCGCTGATAATGACGGATGTATGACGGACGGCGCGAAACTGATTTTAACGATTGATACGGCAGACCCGTCGCGGCATTTCAGCGTATGTTTCATGAGCGGCGGAACAAAGATGACATCGCCCGGTCGGAGTTTCACGGTGGTGCCGTACATGGTGTGCGTGACCGTGCCCTGCTCGATGATGACGAGTTGGATGAAATCGTGGGCGTGCGGTTTGAACGGCCGTATACCGAATCGTTGTATGTAAAATGGGAAAGCCGGATTACGGAAAAAAGAATCGCTTTTCCAAGTGATGTCGCCGCCGCTGAGCTCAGTGTCGCCGGTGCGGGATTTCTTATCAGCTCTCATACGGCTTTCGCGCAAGATAGTCGATGATGTCGGGGATGATGGCGTTGAGCGGCAGTATCTTGTCCGCGGCGTTGAGCCCGATGGCTACGCGCGGCATGCCGAAGACGGTGCACGTGGCCTGATCCTGTGCGATGGTGTATGCACCGTTCTGGCGGAGGCGGTGCAGGCCTTTCGCCCCGTCGCTTCCCATGCCGGTCATGATGACGCCGATGGCGTTTCCCGATACCGCGTTCAATACCGAGTCGAACAGATAATCGGCACTCGGTACATGGCCGGATACCGGCGTTGTCTCAGTTACATTTGCGGACAGCACTGTGCGTTTCTGGCTGATGCCGAGATGACGGTTGCCGGGCGCGATGTAGATGTGTCCCGGCTTGAGCTCTTCGCCGTCAACCGCTTTGGTGACCGGAAGAACGCATTGTTCGCCGAGGCTTTCCGCGAATGATTCGACGAAGTCGTCGGGGATATGCTGCACCAGCAGAACCGGCAGCGGGAAGTTTTTCGGCAGTTGCGGGAATATGATGCGAAGCGCGCGCGGACCGCCGGTGGATATGCCGATGGCGAGGAGCAGGGGGCGTTTTTTTTTCATGAGCGCAGCGTCTGCGGACGGCTGAACTGCCGTAGGCTCCAAGCTCATCGGCGGGAGCGGGGAAACATCGAGATTGATTTCCCGGTCCTTGAGCGATGCTATCGCTTTCACTTTCTCGATGAGTTCATCGCCCACGCGTTCTATATCTACCGAGATGCTGCCCGACGGTTTATGCACGATATCCATGGCGCCCAGGTCGAGCGCTTTCATCGCCATGCGGCTTCCCGCTTTGGTGAGTGCGCTTACCACGATGACGCGCGCTTTTATTTTTGCCGCACGGAGCGCCGCCAGCAGTTCAAGTCCGGTCATGACGGGCATTTCTATATCGAGCGTGACGATATCCGGTTTCAGGTCGCGTATCTTGGCAAGTCCCGCTTCACCGTTATGCGCGGTGTCGATGACCTCGATTGACCCGTCCCGGGAGAGTATCTGCGAGATGAGCTTTCGCATGAGCGAAGAGTCGTCGATGACCAGTGCGCGGAGTTTTGTCATGGTCCTCTAGACTTCGAACGCCAGTTTGGAATGGCTTTCTTCCACGGCAACGGGATACCGTCCGGAGAAGCAGGCGTCGCAGAGCTCGTTCGCCGCAAATCCGGATGCTTCACGCAGTCCCGGCAGTGATATGAATCCGAGTGAATCCGCGTTGATCATCTCGGCGATTTCGGAAACCGATTTCTTATTGGCGATCAATTCCTCGTAGGTGCCGAAGTCAATGCCGTAGAAACAGGGAAATTTCACCATGGGGCTTGCAATGCGCATATGCACTTCTTTGACGCCAGCGCTTCTGAGCATCTTGATGATGCGAAGCGATGTGGTGCCCCGTACGATGGAGTCTTCGATGAGTACGATGCGTTTGCCGTCGAGGAGTTTCCGTATCGGAGCGAATTTGAGGCGCACGCCGAGGCCGCGTATCGATTGTGAAGGTTCAATGAACGTACGTCCGACGTAATGGCTGCGCACCAGGCCCATCGTGAACGGGATGCCGCTTGCGTCGCTGAATCCGAGCGCGGCGGAAACGCCGGAGTCGGGGACAGGAATGACAAGGTCGGCCTTCGCCGGATATTCTTTCGCAAGCGTTATACCTGATTTGTAACGTATCGAATGAACGCTCTTGCCGAGTATGTCGCTGCTCGGCTTCGCGAAATAGACATATTCGAAAAGACACATATGCTCGTGCGTTTCCTTGAACGGAAAATCCGAGCGGAGCTCGTTCGTTGTCAGATCGATTGAGATTACTTCTCCGGCGGCCACATCGCGCACATGCTCGGCGGCGATGATATCAAACGCGGATGTTTCACTCGCGATGACATGTGAATCACCGAGTTTTCCGATGGATAATGGCCGTATGCCGTGCGGGTCGCGAACGGCGATAAGCTCTTTCTCAGTGAGAAGCATATAACAGTATGCCCCCTCGATCTGCCGTATCGCCTCGATGAACGCCATGACGGTGTTTTTCTCGCGCGAGCGTGCCATGAGATGGATAATGATCTCGCTGTCGGTGGTGGTGTGGAATATCGATCCTTCGGCCTCAAGCTTTTCACGCAGCGGTTTCGCGTTCACGAGGTTGCCGTTAAGACCCACCGCAAGTGATCCGCGATGCGATATCATGACGAGCGGCTGTGCGTTGACTATGTTCGATCCGCCGGTGGTGCTGTAACGTACATGGCCGATTGCCGCTGTGCCGGTGAGCGGCTTGAGGTTTTCTTCCGTGAAAAAATCGCCCACCTTGCCTTTGCCGACGGCTTTGCGAAGACCGTCGCTTCCCGCGGTGACGATGCCGCATGATTCCTGTCCGCGGTGCTGCAAGCCGTGCAGTCCGAGATATGCGTAATTCGATGCTTCAGCGTTATTGGTGATTCCGAAAATCCCGCACTCTTCGCCCAGATCATGGTAAGTTTTATAGGACACGGGAAATCCTTATGCACAAGATGATGCAGTCATTATATAAATAAAAGCTGAAAAATCAACAAGGATTATCGGTTCTGTGAGGGCGTGTGCAGTTTCTTACGAATTGTAAAAATATCGGCACCCGTTTTTCATTTCAGATAACAGATATAGTACGCAGAATTGTGATGAAATGATGATTTTTGAATAAAATGCAGTACTAATTCCGGAATTGAAGTTTTCAAATTCTCTTGGCATGCTACTTGCTCGTTATTGGGCAGAAAAAGTATGATGCACATCAAAAGGTCCGTGCTGCTAGCGGCGGAGCTACAGCGCGTGATGTAGTGAGTCGCAGGAGGATGGTATGGGATTACAGGTTCTTATCGTGGACGATTCGGCGTCGATGCGCCAGATGGTGAACTTCACGCTTGCGGATTACGGGTATGATGTGGTGGAGGCGGATTCAGGTGTTTCTGCACTCAAATATATATCCGGCAGAGCACCGAATCTCGTTATCACCGACATTAACATGCCGGAGATGAGCGGGATTGAGCTTATCAAAAACATCCGTCAGAATGCGCGAAGCAAATTTCTGCCGATCATTGTGCTGAGCACTGAAGCGGAGAAGGGCATGGGCGTCGAAGGAACATCTGCCGGCGCCACCGCTTGGCTCGTAAAACCGTTTACGCCGGATAAACTCAAAGAGACCGTGAAAAAAGTTATCGGCACATAGGATTTGGTTGCGGGAAAGCCGCGCTGTACATTGCATTTTGACGCCATCTGTATATACTGTCCACACTTTTTTACCGGAGCAGTATATGAACCAGATCATCGCGCTGATAGCCAAGGAACGCCTCCTTCATATCTCGAATGGAGCGATACGCAGAAGCAAGGACGGCGGTGTTTCATCACTCGGCGATGCGGTTATTTATAGGAATTCGGTGTACCGGCATGGAAATGTTATCTATTTCATCGGCACGATCAAAGGCGAAAAGAATCTTTTTCTTGCATCACGTGACCCGCTGTCAACGGGTATTACCGGCCCCACGGTATTTGAGAACGAGATACACCTGAAAAAAGGCGATATCTCGTACGAAAATTATCTGGTATTGAAAAAGAATTTTCCCTTCATTATACCGATGTCTCTTCGTAAAAAGCGGACGACGATAGGCTGCGGAGACCGGCTTGGCAAAGCGACACCGGGACAGCTTCGCGCCATCGCGCGATATGACGCATATCCGGTTCTAGCGCAGCAGTCAATACGCGAACTGACACTTACCAAACGTACCTATAAGCACGTTGTCGCAGACGCGGCGTTCCTCGTATTTCAGGAAGGTTATGAGCGCGGCTATGGTGCCGACGGCGATCACCTGAAAACAATAGCTGATATCGACACGGCACTTGACGCCGGTATGCCGATGATCACGCTCGATCTTACCAATGTCATGAATCCTTCCGCCGCGGCGTTGAGCGATGATGAAGTGGAAAGCGCGTTCGCGAAACTGCCGGCCGATACACAGAATCGTATCGTGCGTTCCTATGCGGGAAAAACATTCCGCTGCGGATCCGAGACCGTTGCGTTGAGCGCAATCGAGGCGAAGCGCTGCGCGCTCATGTACGGCGCCGCGATGGATTTTTCTAAGGAAGTGAATGAACACATCAGGGCAAAGCGCGGTACGGCGTATGATCTTGAGATCAGCATCGATGAGACGACAACACCCACGCTGCCGTCGCATCACCTGTATATCATTAAAGAACTCAATCACCGCTCGGTGCTTGTAAACTCGCTCGCGCCGCGCTTTATCGGCGAGTTCCAGAAGGGCATCGATTATATCGGCTCGATTGACGAGTTCGAACGGCAGTTCCGCGTGCATTGCGCCATCGCCAAAGCGAACGGCAATTATAAAATATCAGTGCATTCAGGCAGCGATAAATTTTCGGCGTTTCCCATTGTCGGCAAATATACCGGCGGAAGGCTTCATCTCAAGACGGCCGGTACCAGCTGGCTTGAAGCGATGCGCACCATTGCGATGAAAAATCCGGCATTGTACCGCAGTATGCATGAAAAGGCGTTCTCGTATGCGCCCGATGCGTTGAAACTGTACCATATCACCGCGGATTTCAAAAAGATTCCGCCGCTTGACGGTATGAAGGATTCCGATCTCGGCATCTATCTGCAGGCGAACGAATCTCGTCAGCTGCTGCATATCACCTACGGCGGTTTGTTGAATGATTCCGAGCTTCGCGCGCCGTTTTTTGAAACGCTCGCGCGGTTTGAGGGTGACCATTATGCGAATTTGTCGAGTCATTTCGAAAAGCATCTGGCATCACTCGGGATCAGAAAACGGTAATACTGCCGTAAATTATTGACGCAGTCGTTCCGATAATAAAAGAAACTATGAATCAAGGCGGAGCCATGCGCGAAAGCACGATAACCCGGAAAACAAAGGAAACTGCCGTATCGCTCGGCATAAATCTCGATGGAAAAGGCGTCTATACGGTAAAAACACCGATAGGCTTTTTTACCCACATGCTTGAACTGTTCTCGAAACATTCGGGTGTCGATCTGACACTTGATGCGTCGGGCGACATTGATGTGGACCATCACCATACGGTGGAAGATACCGGAATCGTGCTCGGCGAGGCCGTCGCCAAAGCGCTTGGTGATAAAAAAGGCATTGCCCGGTACGCCGATGTGGCGCTTCCCATGGATGAGACGCTCGTGAACGTTGCGCTTGATCTTTCCGGTCGTCCATATTTCGTTTACAACGCCGAACTGAAACGCGAAAAGGTGGGCGAGTTCGATACCGAAGTTGTTGAAGATTTTTTCCGCGCATTCTCGGTGAATGCGAAGATAACACTGCATATCAATGTCGTGTATGGTACCAACGCGCACCATGTTATCGAGGCGATGTTCAAAGGAGTGGCGGTCGCCTGCAAACGCGCCATGGCAGTGGTGTCAGACACCATTCCCTCGACCAAAGGCGTTCTCTAGCCGGGACGGCGTACGCTTTCTCCGATAACAAGCTCCGGTGTAAGTATCTCGCACCGGGCAAAACGTTTTTCAGGGTGCCGCATCTGTTCAAGGAGCATGGCAACGGCTTTTTCAGCCATCCGTTCCTTATATGGATCAATCGACGTAAGGATTACATGCGCGGCATTCTCCATGCGGATATTGTCAAATCCTATAATTGAAACATCCTGGGGTATTCGTATTCCGTGCCGCACGAGATGACGGATAATGTGTGTGGTGTTGTGATCATTATATCCGAACAGTCCGGTGACGCCATTGCGAATAAGTTCGATAATCTCTGTCCCGTCATACGTATCAACCGGTTCGTTCAGGGTAACGTCGTATGATGGCTCGAACACGAGTCCGTGCTCTTCAATCGCCGACCTGAATCCGCGGAGACGTTCGTTTTCTATAACCGTGCGACCGGATGTTTCAGGCAGCGCATCGCGGATGAATGCGAGATGCGTGTGGCCGTGTTCTATCAGATGGTTCGCCGCGAGCCTGCCGCCGTGAAAATTATCAACAAGTACCCGGTCGACACTGATGTTTTCCAGCGTGCTGTCGATGACGACAATGGCGGTGCCGGCGTCGCAGAGTGATGCAAGACGCCCGGGGTGAGCGTATACTTCCGGGACACGGACGATGATGCCGGAAGCCCGGTAAAAGCCGGTGTAATCATCGAGAAATGAATCGATATCGCGTGCGGACCAGCGAAGGTCCTGAACGAGAAGCCGGTAGTCGCTTCCGAGCGCGGTTTCTATGCCGCGGAGCACCGTATTGAAATAATATCCGGACGGTCCGATGGCGGGAAGGATGGCGGCGACGATAGGGTTTCGCACGGCGGCGGCGCGGCAGCGTGCGGTGTCTTTTACATAGACGCCTTTTTTTTCAAGCGTATAGAGTTTCCCTTCGCCAACGAGTTCAGTGATTGCGCGTATGACGGTGACCTGATTGGTTCCGAAATTATCCGCGAGCTGACGTACCGGCGGGAGCTTGTCGCCGTTTTTTCTGCACGCGATCAGAATCTCTTCGTCAATGATACGGGTTTTGATCTCCTGGAATGTCACCGGTGTTTTGATGCCGGAATTCTGAGTCACGATCCTCGATCTCTTTTTCATTCGATTGATATCGTCAATCCGGTGCCTTCCTTGACTATTTTCGCAGATACGGTTTTTGTTCTGCCGTTTGCCTGCACCGTTATCACATAATCGCCGAGGAAACCGTGAACGGAATATGAGCCCTGAGTATCGGTGCTGCCTTTGACGTCCGTCCACCATTTCTTTTTGACAAGGTCTATCCATATCAGCGCCGCCGGTTTCGGCGTCCAGTCTTTCTTGTATAGATGTGCGCCTTTATTGGACAGCCAGTGTGCGTTCTCCCAGAATCCCCACATGATGATGCCGTCTACCGATGCGTGGCTGAAAAGCGCCGTCATGAAATCCCTGAGATATTCGGCCTG
This sequence comes from Spirochaetota bacterium, assembly GCA_016214035.1. Lineage (GTDB taxonomy): Bacteria > Spirochaetota > Brachyspiria > Brachyspirales > JACRPF01 > JACRPF01. The sequence goes on from JACRPF010000010.1 coordinate 76,403, forward strand.
GCCGAGATCATCGAAATTGCTCATGTCGAATTCTGTTGACGATATTTTCTTTCCAAAGACTGCAAAGCGGTCGAGCACTTTCAGCAGTGTCTCGGGCGGCACGGCGGATCCCATGTGTGACTGCATGCCGATGCCGTCGAGCGGTGCTCCGGCATCGATAAGGTGTTTGATGAGGGCCTCGTATGCTTCAATGTGTTTCGTGTCATTGCCGCCGCTTGACAGGATGCTGTAGTCGTTCACATAGAGGTTCGGTTTCGTATCGGTTGTTTTTGCATGTTTGAACCACTCGACAATTTCGTCGAAGCCGCTCGGTCCGTTGCCGATGAGGTCGATGATGTTGTGGTTGGCGTACACTTCGTTCACAACGTCCCAGTCGACGAGCCTGCCTTTGAAATATGATACTTCATCGATGATATGATCGGTTATCGTTTTGCGCAGCGCGGGGACATCTCCCGCGTAGTTCGAAAGCGACTTCGGCGCATTACGCCATGCCGGCCAGACGAGACAGTGGCCGCGAACCTCGATGCCGTGCTTTTCAAGGATGGCGAGTGCCGCCATGGTGTTGCTGATGTTGTAGCCGTCATTGATGTTCGTGCTTTTTCTGCTGCTTTCAAAACTGCCCCATTTCAGGTCGTTTTCAAAAACGATGCGGCTGTAGTTGCTGAGGATTATCGCACGATATTTTTCGCCGTCGTCGTTTGTCATCATGAAACGTTTGGCCGATACTGCTGAACCGAATCCGAACGCGTGCCGCTTCATGGAGACGCTGACCAATGCCCCCGTGACTGGTTTTCCCGCGGCGTCTGTAACCGTCACGCGAAGATCGCCTTTGCGGATTTTTTCAATGCGTTCTTCCGCCGCGATGCGCCACGGAGCATCCATTGCCCGGCCGGCCCAGGTGAATTTCGGCTGCGTTGCCGGAAGATCCTCAAGTTTCACGCTTTTGCCGAAGCTGAGCACGTCAAACCCTCCGATCTCGAATTCCTGCGGAGGATATCCTATTTGGAAATTGACCTGTGCTTCACCGGGTTTATAAGATTCTTCCAATTTGAAAGGGACATAGACCGTGGTCCATTCGAAACCGGCGCTGTAGGTGAATGACTTAGATTTCGTATACGGGGCAGATGCCCGTTCAAAGACGAACGATGTCTTTGCAGCAGCTTCCTCGGTACTCGCTTTCGTCGCACGGATGGTGAACACCGCGAGCATGACATCGCCTTTTGCAAGGTCTATTTTATTGCGCGAATTCAACTGCAGTGCATATGTGGTGGCTACCTTTTCAGTTGTTTCCGCCCGCAATACTTCACTGAACGGCATGCCTGTAACGGGGACAATGGCCGCTGAGCCGCAATCTGTTTTTCCGGTGAGGGTGAGCGCCTTGAGCGGCGGTCCGTCGTAGATACTTTTTCCTCCGGCAGGTATTGGTTTTACCTGCGCGTATACAGTCATGGCCATGATGCATATGAATGTAATAGTCGCCGGAATATGTGATTTCATAGCAGCTCCGTATATTTAACATCAACAAGCGGTCAATCGAGCGTAACTGATACCGTTGCGCCGTCTTTCGGCAGTGATGAACGTACCGTTTTTTTCTTCCCGCCCGCGGTAACGGTAATCTCATAATCGCCGAGAAAGCCGCGTGCGGCAATGGATCCGTTCATATCAGTCGCGCCTTTCACGTCAGTCCACCATTTTAATTTCACAAGATCGAGCCATGCCTGTCCGCACGGTTTGATGTCCCAGTTTTTGCGCCACAACGCACGTTCCGGGAACCAGTGGCGTCCTTCCCAGAATCCCCACATGATGATGCCCACGGTTGACGGGTGGCTGAAAAACATGGTGATGAAATCGCGGTAATAATCCGCCTGTCCGGCTTCATCACCGCCGGTGCCTACATCGAGTTCAGTCGCCTGGAGTTTTAAACCGAATTTCGCATAACGATCAATAAGTCCATAGATATTATCCATGCCGTTAAGCGATGCCTCGCCGAAATGGCTCATGAAACCGATGCCGTCTATCGGTGCGCCCGCAGCGATGATATCGCCGATGAGCTTTTCGTATTTAGCCCGTATATCTTCATTGTCGCCGGGGAAGTCTGAGCCTTCGTTGATATAGAGTAACTGATTCGGATTCAACGTACGCGCGTGCCTGAAGAGTTCAAAATAAAAGTCACGTCCCAGTACGGTTTCCCAGGTTCGTCCCTTGTCTCCCCAGGTCGCGACCGGATGATTGAGCACGTCCCATTCGTAGATGTAATCCTTTGTTGCCGATTCTTTTTCGTCGATGTGCGCAATATGCTTTTTTTTCATGGCTTCCCAGTTTCCGCCATCGAGGTCGAAGCCGCGGGATTTCGGATAAAACCTCGGGTCGAGCGGTCCCCAGATAAATGTATGACCGCGTACGAGAATTCCGCGTTCCTTAAGCCATTGCAGTGCCTTGAACGTATTGCTTATGTTATATGATTCCGACGGTTTGGTTGTCTTGCTGTATTCCCAGGGCCCGTACTTCAAATCGTTTTCAAGCACCACTTTATTGAAGTTCGCTTCTACAATATCCCGGTATTTTCTGCCGTCGTCGCTGTCGGCGGTGAGCAATTGTGCGGTAAGTGCCGCGCCGAAGTGATACGCATGGCGTTTCATGGTAATGGCTACTGATGCATTATTGACCGGTTTACCTGACGCGTCCTTCACGGTGACGGTAAGATCGCCTTTTCTGTATTTTTCAATACGCTCATCGGCGGATTTTCTCCAGGCGGCATCCGGTTCCCGTCCCTGATATTTTATGGCGATAATCGTTTTGGGAAGTTCCTGGAGCTTTTTTGATGTCCCGTAATTGATGAGCGATATACCTGCGACTTCGATGGTCTGCGGCATATATCCGTATTTAATATTGCATTGCGCACCGGCGGCGTCATAGCTTTCCAAAACGATGAACGGTATGAAAAACTGTTTCCATTCTTTGCCTACTTTTATAGTATGATCCAGAGATTTCGTATGCGGAGCTCCCGCCTTCTCAAATACAAGTCCTGCTGTAGCTTCACCCATTTCATCACTCGTTTCTAGTGCACGTACCGATATGATAGCCAGCATCACATCGCCTTTTTTAACGGGAGAAGCGGTTTTCGTTCCCGACTGCATATCCCATGGGTTTTTTGGTTTTGCTTTCGTAGTGATGCGAAGTGCTTCAGAAAAATGCTGTCCGATAACGCTTACTTTTTCAACAACCGCGTCGGCGTTTCCGCCCGATGAAAATGATGAAACACTGCCTTCGGAAATAACACTTTTCCCTCCAGCAGGTATAACCAGTGCCTGCGCAAATACCGTGAAGGTAATGCTGCCGGATATGGCAAGAACCAGCATGGCTAATGTTTTCATGATGCCTCCATCTACCGTCAAGAATGGCGGTAGAGCTAAAAATGTAATCTGCTAAACTATATTTAGCAGATTACATAGTATAGTAACATTTCCTGTGTATGTCAAGAAAATTGTATATGGGTTACTATAACTATCACGTGACTATATGCATTTCGAAGAAGAATACAACTTACTGCAGAATCCATCGCAATTCACGGCTAACCTGTGTGTGAATGATACTGCGGGTGTGTTTAATGCCGTAAGACCATCACTTTTACAATTTTTCTGTCTGTGGCGGATGTTAGTATACAGAGATATACGCCGGGTGCTACTTTTGTCCCGTCGGATGCTGTTGCATTCCAAAGTATGCGGCTTCCATCTGCGGGCGCCGGAAGAGAAGTTATGTGCTTGCCTGATATCGAAAATATAACTGCTGTGGTGGCGGCGGTGATGTTCACAAAACTGACATAACCGTCGCCGCGATAGGGATTATTAACCGCACAAGCATCGGCAATATTCGATGACACGGTGAACCATGTTGTAAGGTCGATATTGCTGATGATATACGCCGATCTGTTTGTCCCTATGGTCGCGGTGATGCGAATATCGTATCGGCTGTTTCTGTCGGCATTCGAAAGTGTCATCTCATTCGAGTAGCTGCCGTTTACCGGAAGTGTCATCGCTGATGACATGCATGGAATAAAATTAGTGCTTCCTGAGACTGCATAAAAGAAATCAGCCATCGCAGGTAGAGCGCAGTTCTTGGTGAATGTGTATCGTACGACGATGCTCTGCTTCATCGGGATCGTTTTTACGCTGCAGTCGGCGAATGTAAGCAGGATGCGTGTTACCGTATCAGCTGAGGCCGGTGAAGATTCACCGATAGCATTCGTAGCGGTGACGCGATAATAGTATCGGGTGTCGAGGTCAAGGCTGTTGTCGTTATATGACGTCGTACCGGCAGCGGTGCTGTGGATATGGCTGAAACTTATATTGTTCGTACTGCGATAAATGCGGAATGCTGTTTCATTCGTTGCCGTATCGGCCCACGATAGACGGATCGTGCTTCCCTCTGCAGTTGCTGTCAGCCCCGACGGTGAGTTCGGCAATCCTGCGCCGATGGTATAGACGCGCGTATTCGTTCCGCTGTTATTGCTGAATGCGTCAGACGTGTAAAAATACACCGTGCGTGACACGGTAAAAAGCAGGACTGTTCCATTGGTGGTGAACGGGTTATATGTAACACCGCCATTCGTCGACCAGTATCCGGTATTCTCGTTCAGTCCAAGCGATAGGGAGAAAGAAGCGTTTGTCGTGAAGCTTGCCGGGAGTCCGGTGATGACCGGCGCGTTCGTGTCAAAGGTGTATGTCCGTGTATTCGTTACACTGGTATTGCCCGAGATGTCCTTTCCAAAATAAGACAATACTGTTGTACCGCTTATCGTGATATTCGTATTCGAAGCCGGGAATGACCGGTATGCCGACCCGTTCGTCGACCAGTATCCATAGTTATCATCAACTGAAAGCGTGACGATGAATGACTTATTGGTGATGAAACTTGCAGGCGCGCCGGAAACAATCGGGGCAGTTGCATCAGGCAGTGAGACATCAACTGATACATCATCGCGGAATTCGGCTGCCCGTGTGTTCACCAGCGACGCGCCGGTGACGCATTTAATCCCGTTGATGCCGCAGGTGAGTGTCAGCTTATACGTCTGCAGCGCAGAGATCGGCGATTCAGTGACGTACGTGATGACGTTCGCTCCGGAATCATAGGAAACCGATTTGGCCGACATGAGATTGTTCGATGCGTCGTAAAGCTTAACGGTGCTGCTTGTTATCGTCGATGCGATGAACTGCCGATTCGTCGGCAGTGCCATGGGTACGAGCAGCTTGACGGAACAGCGGTATTCAGAGCCGGTACGTGTGATGACGCCCGAAGTCCCGGCAAAATCAACACGCGGTGCATACGGCGCGGCTTTCGGGTCCATAACGAGCATATGGGAATAGTGGCCGCCGTTTCCCTGTATCGGGTAACTTGCAAGCGAACCGAAGCGTGATTCGGCGAAATAGAAACCATCGAGCAGGAGCATCGCCATGCCTTTCATCTGATACATGGCCATCTGTGTCGGATACCCGCCGCTTTCGGCGCTGTACAGATGATAATCGAGCAGATTGGTCGCGATAAGCTCGGATGTTGTCGTCGATCCGTAGAGGCTTGAACCGTCGTAATAAAATGAGTCGTGAGTGAAACCGCCCATAGCGCCGGTGAGTCCGTAGTTGAAAAGTTCGTACAGCGCATATTGGCCGGTATAATTGTACTGATACCTGACAAACCAGAGTTTGCCGTCGGTCTGATCGTCGAAGACCGCATCGTTGATGTTGATGAGCGATGACGATCCGGCCTTCAGTTCGGTGCCGTTCGTATTGGCGGCGCTGAATTCGATGACCTTGCCGCCCGTAGAGCGCATGACATTGCGCTCGCGCGTTATCAGATATATCTTTTCCGGATGCAGCGGATTCTGAATGAGCTTATATGCCGATATGTTGGAAGTGGATGAGCTTGCCGCAGACCACCAGTTCGTGGCGCCCCATATCTGTTTTATGTATGATGAACCGTCGTCGGTTATGCGCAGAACCGCATTTTTCACCGTCACCGATGCGTTCGTCGACGCTATCGGCGTATAGATATAGGTCGTGCCGCTCGATGCGTCGGCGATGACATTGTGGTAACAGGCGTTCGCCGACGACCAGCTCACATGGACGCGGTAATCCATGCCGTCGATGTTCGCAAAGCTGATCTCATGCAGTGCGGTGTCGGTTGACAGTTGGATCTTGCGAAGATACTGCTGTGTGACGGTATTGTTGGAGGCATAGCGCAGCCACATGATGTCCGGCGCCGTCTTCACCATGAACGGGCTGTAGATGGTCCCGCTGATGCCGAGCGTACGCGCGGTCGTTGTCCCGGTAGCGGTATTGTGTTCGAACACGCGTGTCCAGTTTGCGAGTTTGTTATACGCTTTGCTCTGATTGTTCCCGCCGGTGAAACTCACGTAGACATTCGTTCCCGCTGTCGTCGGGTCAACGTAGATCTGCAGCACACGTGCGCCCTCGGTATGCGATAATCCAGCCGGTGTATGCCATGTCTTCGTGATGAGGTTGAAATAACTGACTCCCGTAAAACCGCCTACCCACATGCGGTGATTATATTTGTCGTAGGTGATGGTAAATACGGCGTTGCACAGGAGTCCGCCGCCGGTGTTTTCTTTTGTATACCGTGTTATTACCGTGCCGCTTTTATCATAGACAACGATACCCGCGCCGTTCCTGCTTTCATAATCGGGAGAGGTGAAATCATACGAACTCGTTCCGCTGTGGTCGGCCCGTACTGAACTCGCGCACCAGAGCGTATGGTCTTCCGGATTGACGGTGATGCCCGCCATGTTGTTGTACTCGAAATCGCTGCCGTCGGCCGCCATGACGCTGGTGAGTGTTCCCGATGAGTACGAGTGCAGCCCCTGTTCACGGGTGGTGAAATATCCGTTGCCGGTGGGAAATGAACGGTATGCCTGCATGAGCGACCCGGGCTTGAACGACAGACGTTTCCACTGGTGGGGATAGTTCGCGATGACTGATCCGCGGGAGTACGTATTGTCGGCGCCTATCACCCAGTCGCAGTCGAGAAAACTGATGTTGTCGATGTCATGCGCAAACCCGTCATTCGTACGCCAGAGCACGAAGGTGCCGCCGCGTGCTTCGATATTGGCGCGTATGTTTTCCTGGTGCTGTTCCGCTGCTGTCGTATTCGCCTGATACTGTACCTGAGAGTCGATGATATATTTCATGCCCGTTGTGTAGGTATCGAATACCGACGGGCCAAAATTGTCGATCATTTTTTTTATACCGTATTTGCTCGGGCCGTCGAGACGGGAAACGATATAGTAGCCGTATTTTTCCCGCGAGAATTTGATGTCAGCGCGGTTTGTGTAATTGCTTTTTCGCACATACGCGTACGGATTGTTCGCGAACCAGCCGGTAGGATATATCTTCGATAATTTATGCATAAGGTATACGTCGAGAAAAGAGACACCGGCGCTGTCCGTGCCTTTGGACGGGAAGCCCGATGACAGAACGATATAATTGATCTTTCCCGCAAGGCCGTTCGCCTGGATGTAGTTGCTGATATCCGCCGTGAACTGGTCGCGCTGCGCCATGCTGACCGTAGTCCCGTGTGATCCCGGCAGGTTAATGGTGGCAACATTGATGTCGGGTATCTGACGAGCGGTTTTGAAGTAATTGCCGATCTCTGCCGATGCCGCATCTCCGCTCTTTATAATAAGCAGCACGTCATTATATGAAGGCATTGAGAACAATGATGATATAAAAAGGATAGTCGGTAAAAGAAATCTAACTGAGGATCTCATTTTTTTCTCTTCATATAAAAATCTTCGGCAGATGACTGTATGTTGTTATTTTAGTATAGAAAATACTGCAGTATACGTAAATGTATGTTTCGGCACGATATGTATCTATTCAGGCAATATCAGGATATTGACAATCGGCAATAAAATGTCATACTTCTGCCTATGGTCAATGATAGATATATTCTTGTCAATGAAAAGGAAATACGGGAGCTGCTTGATCTCGTATTGCATCTTTTCGGCATACGCGCGGGGTATTTCTACAACGCTCCCGGTACGCCGCAGCCGCATTGGGAAATGATCGTGAACCGGCGCGATAATTACTGCGAATACTGTCTCGCCGTGCGTAAAAACTTTTCCATTCGGTGTGACAGGTCGAACGATGATTTTCTTGAAAAAGCTAAGCGCGAGGGAAAGCCGCTCTGGTATCAGTGCTACAATGGTTTATATGAGATGTATCTCCCGCTCAATATCGACGGATATGATGCCGGTTTCATTCATCTTGGACAGGTTCGCACCGAGAAGAGCTTTGATACGGTGATTTCTGAATGCGGTTTGTCCGGACATCCCGACTTGCCGGCAATCACCAGGTTATATAACGCGATGCCGGTCATCGAACAGTCGAAGCTGCCGCTTATCGGTAAGCTTATCAGCGTGTTCGCCGAGAATATCGTTCGTAACCGGGTCATCGCGCTTCAGCACACCGATCCTGTCGCGCTGCTTGAAAAATATATCAACGATAATGCCGCATCAGGCGCCAGTATTGCCGGCGCGGCAAAATATGTCGGCAAGAGTGTTTCATATGTCACGCATATGTTCAGCAGGAAATTTAAAATGCCGTTCCGCGATTATCTGGCGCGGCGGCGTATCGAGTCCGCACAAGAACTGCTGACTACGATGAGCATTGAGGATACCGCAAAGAAATCTGGTTTTAAAAACCGGTATCATTTCACGCGTGTTTTTCGGAAGGTCGCCGGTATTTCGCCGGCACAGTATCGTCTGCAGAAGTCAAAGCATGGATGAACTAACAGCTATTATATATTATACGGATTTCTTTTTTGTCTTAACGATAGACCAGCGGTGTTCCTCATCCTTGACTACCTGATCCGCAAGCGGACCGAACAGATACCGGTTGATGGTGCTTCGCCCGATACGCAGTCCGAGTTTCGTGCTCATATTGACGGCAATCTCCCGTGAGCGAAGGGGTTTGCTCGCCGATGAGATTTCTTCAAGGATAGCCCTGCAGGCATTTTCGTCAAATGCGGCATGTACCGCTTTTTCAGGTTCCTGCTTCGGAGCGGCCGATTTCAATGCACTGCTTTTAATGCGCACCTTTTTGACAAGCTTTACTTTTACCTTGACCTTCAATGGTGCCTTTTTCTTTACCGCCCGTGCCGGAGCAGCGGTACTTTTTTTCTTAGCCATTGATGTTCCTTGTAGTGCAAAATTGTAAGTTCAAATTATTTTCTATCTACTACTATAAAAGAAATTCAGAAAAAATCAATTCCATACGAAATGCTCCTGAGTAAGGTGGCCGTATTGTACAGGAATCGGCAATGATTGCAAACGCCGGTCCACGCCAGCGGGTAGCGGTATTTACTTCACTGAGGCAGAGGTTACTTCAGGATTACGATCTCACCGCGCCGGTTAAGTATGCGGTTTTCTTCCGTGCTGTTCGGCGCGACCGGCGATGCATCACCCGCCCCTTTGGCGGTGATTCTTGAACGTTCGATAACGCCGCTGCTGATGAGATAATCGCGCATGCTTTCGGCGCGTTTTTGAGAGAGCTTCATGTTGAAGTCCCTGCCGCCGGTGCTGTCCGTATGGCCGATGATGGCGATGGAGACGGACGGGTTTTCCTTCAGAAAGGCAATGATGCGGTCAAGTACGGGCCGTGCAGATGACAGGAGAAGCCATTTGTTTTTTTCAAAAAGCACGTTCTCGAACGTCATTCGCCCGCCGGTCCGGATGGACGGCATGGTGAGATCGGATACGCGATTGGTATTGCTCGACGGCGATGCGACGGCCTGCTCCACCGGCATTTTATTCTTGGCGGTAGCGACGATGAAATAATCGGCATTGTCCGGCACCGTGAACGAATAATCGCCGCGGGCGTTGGTGCGCTCTGCAACGGTAACCGCACCCTCGCCGGTTTTTCTGAAGAGCACCACATCGGCGTCGGCGGGATTGTTCTTTTCATCACGTACATTTCCGGCTATGGTGACGGTAGGCCTTGCGGCGTTTGTGTTTGTGCCAATGAGCTGTTCTTGAGCCGCGGGAGATGCGTTAGTGTTGGCTGTTGCAGCGGCGGAGTCTGCGGATGATTGTGCAGCAGTAATTGCAGGCTGCGGTGGTTGCGGTGCTGACACAGAAGAGAGTGTTGCCGCATTCGAGAACGTTTCACCACGGCGCCATACGTTACGTATTCCATCATTGTAGAAATAGATCATATTTCCCGGTACGGGAACGCCATAATAGATAAGGCTGCTTTCAGCGGCATGTTCCGGTTTGAAATGAACTTCAAAAAAATGATTCGGTGCGGCAAGTGAAAACGCGGTGACGTTTGTCGCGATGATAGTGTAGTGGTCATTTGCGGCGACAAGCGTGAGCGATGCGTCACGGGTATCGTCATTTCTGCTGTCAATGCGAACGGACGTGTTCGTGTTTGTCCGGTTCGTGATATGTATCACCTGCATTGATGTGCAGGCGCTGAGCAACGGTAAAAGTAGAAGAAGCTTCTGTATTTTCATGGCGCGAGTATATCGAAAAAACGCGGAAAATCAAGTCGAAAGCAGAGCAGAATGAATGCCGATGCCGCCAGTAACATGGCGAACGGCATTTTGCTGTTGTGTTTGCCTTTGCGAAGTGCAAACAGTATAAGCCCGGATACCGATGCAAGAGCAATCGCAAGTGATATCCCATAGGGACCGAGTAAAATACCGAATCCAGCAGCGGCATATTTATCCGCGCTGCCGATGCCGTGCGGCATTCGCAGCGAAATAACAAGAAGCACGATAAATGCCGTAATACCGCCGATAATATAATACAGTGCATACAGAAACGTGGGTGCAAGCGCGGCACGCATGAGGACTGCGGCGATAATGAGGCCGTACACCACTGGATGCACATGCAATACACGAATGTCTGTATATGCGATAAGTGATGACGCGGCAAGTATGACCATAAGCCACGCAAATAATTCGGGCCGGCAAATCATTCCTGCGATCGCCGCAAGAGCGGTGGCAATGAGCCATGTCGTATTGAACGGCGACATACGCAGTGAACGTGATGCGGGGTGACAATATTTTGTTCCCGCGCTGATGCAGAAAAAACCTATGCCCAGGCCCGATACGGCGGCCAAAATGATTCGAATCATCATCATGCCGGCATTCTATCATGGGATACAAGGTTTGTATATTCGATTTTACATTTTATCCGTACGTGATATAATGCTCCGGTCACCGTCGGACGGATGACACATCAACGTAAGGAGTTCGAATATGGCTGATACACCGGCAAAACCAATGCTTAGCAAAGGATGTCTTATCGCGGCTGGCGTCGCGGGCGTTCTTCTCGTCATTCTTCTCATCATCGGCGGTGCGTTCGCGGGAACATATAACTCGCTCGTCAAGCTCGATCAGGGCGTGAAGTCCTCATGGGCACAGGTTGAGAATGTCTATCAGCGCAGAATGGATCTTATCCCGAACCTCGTTGAGGTCGTGAAGGGTTACGCGAAACACGAAAGTGCTACGCTCACCGCTGTCATCGAAGCGCGCAGCAAGGCGACATCGTTCAAGATAGATGAAAGTGTTCTCAATAATCCGGCATCGTTCAAGAAATTCCAGGCGATGCAGGGTGAATTGTCAAGCGCGCTGTCACGCCTCATGGTGGTCACGGAACAGTATCCGAACCTGAAAGCAAACGAGAATTTTATGAATCTTCAGGCCCAGCTTGAGGGTTCCGAAAACCGCATTGCCGTTGAACGCAAGCGCTTTAACGAAGTCGTGCAGGCATATAACACGAAACGTCAGACGTTCCCGACGATATTGCTTGCCGGTATGTTCGGCTTTCAGGAAAAGGCCTACTTCCAGGCGGAAGAAGGCGCGAAGAAAGCCCCGAAGGTCGATTTCTCGAAATAGGACGAGGCATTGCGTCTACTCGTCTGCCTCATCATCAGCGCAGCCTTTGTTTCGGCGCTCACCGTACCATCGAGACCTGACGGTCGCGTCAACGACTATGCGCAGCTGTTACGCGCGAATACCCGTGCATCGATTGAAGATTTTCTTGATCGATACGATACACGTACATCAACGGAGATCGTCGTCGCGGTATTTCCCACGCTTGAAGAGGAATCGCTTGAGGATTTCTCAATGCGTCTGGCAAAGCAGTGGAAGATCGGCAGACAGAAAAAAGACAATGGCGTGATGCTTGTCGTATTCGTCAAAGAACGGGCCATACGTATTGAAGTGGGCTACGGTCTTGAGGATATGATACCGGATGCGACGGCATCGACCATTATCAGAAACATCATCGTCCCGAAGTTCCGGGATGGCGACTACGACGGCGGTATCATTGCCGGTGTAAGCGCGCTGGCAAAAGCGGCCGAGGGGAAGTTCACCGCGGATAATGCGGGTAAGCAGAATGTGCTCAATGATGCCGATATCAGAAAAATAGTGATTATCATTATCATACTCATCGTCGCGCTGCTTATCGTTGATATCATACGGTTCAGCGGATATAAGCGCGCACAAAAAGGATATGACAAGGCCTATTCATTCATCGAATGGTTTCTGCTGTTCAGTATCGTGCTCTTTCTCCTGAAACTTATTCTGCAGATAGCCTATTATGCGCTCCTGGCACGCGGCGGCGGCGGCGGCGGTCGTTCATTCTCGGGCGGCGGCGGCAGTTTCGGCGGGGGAGGTGCCAGTGGACGTTGGTAGAAAGATAGTACGCACGATTATTCCGGCGTTCTTTTTCTCGGCAAAAGAGCGGCGCTTCATCGAGGACGCCATTCGCACCGCAGAAAAAAATACATCCGGCGAGATACGCGTGCATATGGTGCCTTCGCACAAAGGCGATATCATGGACGCCGCGGCACGGACGTTTGAAAAACTCGGAATGACGAATACCGCCGAGCGAAACGGCGTGCTTATCTTTTTTTCAATCAAAGACAGAAGTTTCGCAATTCTGGGTGATGAAGGGATATATAAAAAAGCGGGCGATGAACTCTGGGGAAAAGCGGTGCACGCAATGACCGCGCGGTTTGCGGATAATGAATTCGCCGTCGGTATCAGTGAAGGCGTGATGCTCATCGGCGAGGCGCTTCGCGATCATTTTCCGTATCAGCATGATGATGTCAATGAGTTGCCGGATGTGATATCGTTCGGCAGGTGAGGCGGTAATGAAACGTAGTCTGATGTTGTTGGCGCTGATGTTCGTCTGCGGTATGCTGCCGGTGTTTGCCGAGCGCAAGATGCGTGTCGGTATTCTTGCATTTGCTGCAAAAGGCGTTACCGCCACCGAGGCGGGCATCGTCGAGGAACTCTTCCGCAGCGAGATTGTAGCCTCGGGTCGTTTCGACCTGCTTGATCGTTCCAATATGGATTCGCTTTTAAAAGAGCAGGCGTTCCAGCAGACCGGCTGCACCGAAAGCACATGCGCGGTCAACGTCGGCAAGATGCTCAACATGGAATATATGATGTACGGTGCGGTGATGAAACTCGGCCGCGCGTACATTGTATCGACAGGTATGGTTGATATTGAAACCGGGAAAGTGGTCAACACGGCGCGTGAGCAGTGTGACGCGATAGAAAAGACAGAAGCAAGCGTAAAGAAAATAGTCGCGCAGCTTGCGGGAATCGCTCCGCGTAAAATCGGTGTAACGGCGCAATGGGCGAACGTGCTTCGCAACGCTCCGTTTTCGGCGCGAAGCGCCATGGCGGTCACCGTGTATAACGGATCGCTCTGGCTTACCGGCGGCTACGAGAATGCGACAAAATCCACGAAGCGTGATGTGTGGCGGTCGCCCGACGGCACCAACTGGTTTCTCGCGGCAAAGACGGCGGGCTTTTTCGACCGTAACCGTCACGGTGTTGCGGCGTTCAATGATGCGCTGTGGCTGGCGGGCGGATATCAGGCGAATGTCGGCGCGTATAATGACGTCTGGAAATCGAAGGACGGCACGAACTGGGATAATGCGCTGAAAAGCTCGGCATTTACGATACGCGAAGGTCACGCACTGCTCCCGTTCAAAAACAAACTTACCCTGATAGCGGGATTCGAATTCCGCGAGCCGAAGAACGATGTGTGGTCGTCGGCCGACGGTACCGGTTGGATTCGGTTGACGGAACATGCCGGTTTCAATGAGCGCAGCGCCGCGGCGGCCGTGGTGTTCAATAATAAACTGTGGCTTATCGGCGGCAGAGGCGAGGGCAGAACGAATTATAATGACGTATGGTCATCGGATGACGGGAAATCATGGCAGCCGGTTATGCTGCATGCCGCTTTTTCTCCGCGTTCAGGACACGCGGCTCTCGTGCACGGCAACGCGATGTGGCTCATCGGCGGTCTGGAGGACAGGACAGCGAAGAACGATGTGTGGCGATCGACCGACGGTAAAACGTGGACACGAATGCCTGAACAGCTGTTCGGTCCGCGGTTTTTGCATGCGGCGGTGTCGTTCAACGGGAGCATCTGGATCCTCGGCGGGAGCGGCGACGATGCCTATGAAACGCAATATAATGACGTGTGGTGTCTTGAATAAGGAAATATTACGGGGTGACCAGTGCGCGGGATTGTGATGATTTACACCGGTGACGGCAAAGGCAAAACGACTGCGGCAATCGGAGTGATAATGCGCATGCTCTGCATCGGGAAGCGTGTTGCCATGGTGCAGTTCCTGAAAGGGAGCATGATGAGCGCCGAATGCGCGCTTCCGAAAAAATATAAGAAATTCATACTCGCGCGGGCCGGCAGCGGATTTTTCACGCATGAACACGAGCGTGATGAACAGACGCGGCTTGCGGAAGAAGGGCTTGCCGCCGCGCGCCGCATGATGAAGGATGCGGATCTTCTGGTGCTCGATGAAGTGAATACGGCGGTGAAACTGAAACTGCTGCGGTTCCGCGATCTCCTGTCGCTTTTGAAGACTCGAGGAAAAACACATGTCATCTGCACCGGCAGGAACGCGCCGCGCCGTCTCATGGATGCCGGCGATATCGTGACTGAAATGAAATGCATACGGCATCATTTTTCCAAAGGCGGAAAAGCGGTGCGGGGGATTGATTACTGATGAAGCACCTGCTCTTCATGGTGACGCTGCTTGCGGTGTCATGTACAAAAGCACTGCTCGAACACGACGGCAATCATGAGATAGAGAACGCCATGAGCATTCCCGCGGCAGGCATGGTGGACGGTAAAGCGGATAACCGGATAGATTACTTTCGTTTCGTCATGCAGAATGCCGGCTGTATCGCAATCACGCTTACCGCTTCCGAACGGCTGTCGCTTACCGTATACAACGATCTTAGAGAACCGATAAAGCAGATAGCGGTTCCGGCCGGCGCCCAGGAAAACACCTCCCTGCATATGCCTGCGATATATCTCACGCCCGGGGATCATTATATCGCCATTGACCGGTCAATGCAGAAAAAAACGCCGACATCGTACCGGTTGTCACTGGCCCCCGTCCGCGATGACGGCATGCTTGAGCACGAGCCGAACGACTCTATCGCAGAGGCAAACCCCATCGGGTTTGACGCGACGATGAACGGATATGTCGCCCCCGCTATGAATCCCCTTGCTGCGGGTACTGCCACGCCGGCGGGTATAGAGCGCGATTATTTCGTGTTCACCAATGACAGTACGTCCGGTGACGCGGCGCTTGAGATTGAGGTCTCGGCGGTTCCGGGTATCGATATGTGTCTGTCGGTTGTCGATGACCTTGAGAATATGGTAATAGACAAGAACGCAAACGGCAGAGGCGAGGGCGAGATCATCGAGCATATGAGATTTCCCGCCGGAGCCAAACGATATATTATCGTCAGCGCGCCGTTTCAGGAGAACGCCGGATTTCCGTATCAGCTGCGTACGCGGCGCCGTTCGGTGAGCGAAACGCTTGAGTATGAACCGAACAACAATGAAACGGATGCGAAACATATCGTCGCAAACATCGCGTATGAAGGCAAGATCGATTATGCGTCCGATATCGACGTGTATTATTTTGAAAATCCGCGTGCAACGAATGTGACGATGAAGCTACGGGCGCCGGCCGATATCAGCGTGCATGCCGCACTCAGTACGATAACCGGCGTGAAGTCCGGCGCTTTTGATGCCGGTATCGTGCCGATGACATCGATGACGACAAATCTCTCGCCCGGCAAGTATTACATCTATATTACCGGATATGTGACGAAGGGTGATGCCCGTGTTCCGGCGGCAAGTTCAAAATCATACGGGCTTTCCATTACCGGAGCCGAATAACTGTCTCAATCGATTTTTTTATGATATCCATACGGGCGCGGTTTTTTGCAAGCGATGCCGTGCTGTAGGTGTGATGTTCGCCGGATACATGCAGTAATCCATGGATGATAAGCTCATCGGTCATCGCCCGGCGTTTCGCCGGTGCATATGCGTTCCGTACCCATTCACAGGAGATGACGATGTCGCCGATATGACCGTCGGTGCCGCCGGTAAATGAAAGTACATCGGTTGCTTTGTTTTTATTGCGGAACTGCCGGTTGTATGTTCTGATGCCGGCGTTGTTAGTAAACAGGATGCCGATAGAACCACGAAGTTTCAGTGTTGCGCAAACAGCGTGTACAAGAGCTTTCGTCCTGTCTTTGTCAACGCGTTGACGGTGTTCGGTGATTATCGTTATGTCTGCCGGCGGGTGACGCTCGCTCATCTGCCTTTCTCGAAGACGAACATACAGTACGGGGCGAAGATGTTCGGCAGGAGCCACACGATATCCGTTTCATCGTAGAAATAACGCGCACGGACGTTGTATCCTTTTTCCTCGCACATGACCGCAAAATCCTTGAGCGTTACCATGCGTATGTTCGGCGAGTCGTACCATTCGAACGGCAGCCACTTTGATTTCGGCATGCGTCCCTGCGAGAGGAACGCCACCGTGTTCCCGATATACGCGAAATTCGGAAAGCTGACAATGACAGTTCTGCCCACACGGACGGCGGCGTCAAGCGCCTCCGATGCGTTTATCGTCATCTGTATCGTCAGGTTGAACAGCACATAATCGAATGAGTTGTCCGGATAACCGTTGAAGATGTCGTTGAAGTCGTGCTTGATGACATCGACGCGTTTGGATACGCAGGATAGAAAATTGGCGTGGTCTATCTCGACGCCCTGCGTGAGACATCCCTTTTCCTTCGCGAGCATGTGCATGAGAAAGCCGTCGCCGCAGCCCAGGTCGAGTACACGGCTGTGCGAGGGGATCTCGTCGAAGATCAGCCGGTGGTCGAAACGCGGGATATCGTTCTGGCTCGATATGAAATGATGTGAACGGTCCTCTGCGATGCTCCGGTATTCGTTGTCGAGGAAATCGCGCACCACCGCTTCCTGTGTCTGGTTCCTGATGAGGAATGCGTCGTGCCCGGCGTTGGTCGTGATGTTGACGTAGGTCACCGGCCGGTGATTCGCTTTGCACGCGGTGACGATCTCTTCGGACTGGTACGGAGGGTACAGCCAGTCGGATGAGAACGAGATCACCAGGAAACGTGCGTCTGACTTCGGGAACGCTTTATCGAGCGATGCCGCTTCATAACCGATATCGAAATAGTCGATGGCGCGGGTGATGTAGATGTATGAGTTCGCGTCGAAGCGTTTGATGAAGCTTTCGCCCTGATAATCGAGATAGCTTTCAACCTCGAATTCGTCGGTGAGGTCGAAGGCGTATCGCTCCATGTTCTGGAGGCGCCGGCCGAACTTTTTCGTCATCGCGTCGTCTGAAAGATACGAGATATGGCCCACCATGCGTGCTATGGACAGTCCGGCTTTCGGGTGCTCGCCGTCGTAAAAATTGCCGCCGCGATAGTTCGGGTCGCTCATGATCGATTTGCGGCCGATCTCATGGAGCGCTATGTTCTGCGTTGACTGATAGAGCGCCGTGGCAACAGGCAGACAGAGGCGGACACGTTTCGGGTACGATCGGGCCCATTCCATCGCCTGCATGCCGCCCATGGAGCCGCCGGCCACCGCGAAGAGCCGGCCGATGCCCAGATGGTCGATCAGATGCGCCTGCGCCCGCACCATGTCGCCTATCGTGATGAACGGGAATGACGGCCCGTACGGTCTGCCGGTCTCGGGGTTGACGCTCGATGGTCCCGTTGAACCCTTGCAGCCGCCGATGACGTTCGAGCAGATAATGAAGTATTTCTCCGTGTCAAACGGCTTGCCCGGGCCTATCATCGTATCCCACCAGCCGGGCTTTTTATCCTCTGCGGACGAGTAGAATGCAGCGTGTGCGTCGCCGGATAGCGCATGGCATATCAATATCGCGTTGTCTTTTTTTGCGGAAAGCGTGCCGTAGGTTTCATATGCTATCGTTACATTGGATAGGGTTTTCCCCGAATCAAGCGCAAGCGAGACCCCCGCGGGGAAATTAAAAAACTGTGTTGCTACTATCGTTTTTTCCAAGATGCCGTCCATGAAATGAATATGCTTTATTATCGGCATACAGTATAACAAATGAAAACATAAATACAACAGTGATTGACGTTGCCATGAGACCTGCTATACTGCCGGGTAATGATATTCAGCCGTACGGAGCATCACATGAATTACTTGAAACCGGGAGCGTCATACCTGTCGGTGAGCGCCGTCAGCATGGGCTGCCGGGCATAACGGGACGTACGCCGTGCGTTTCGCCTGCATCACCGAGACACCGATAACACTTTCCGGCGGCAGTACCTATATCCTCAAAGTCATCTCCGGCATTGTGGACGAGTGTGAATCGCTCGGCATCAGCTGCGATGTGTTCAGCGGTGTGAAAGGTCATCTGAAAGAACATCGCAACGACATCCGGTATGACGGCTATCTTTTCTGGGCGATACATGACCCCTGTCCGTACTTCGACACGTTGGCAAAAGAGCGCCCGTCGGTACGTATACTCACACCGACAAAGCGGCGCGACGCGAATGCGGTACTTGTGGATTCGAAGAGCGCACTGCATGCGATTATGGACCATCTGGCGGAAGAAGGATTCAAGCGCATCGGTTTTTTCAATACGATAAACCTGCCGTGGGCATATGAACGTTTTACCGCATACAAAGCATACGCCGACGAACACACTATGGCAATCAAGCCGTCATGGATGTATGGATATACAGCGGCGGGACGGTATGCGCTTTCGCCGAATGACTGGAAATATCCTGAGCGTCATGCGGCGGCGTTCTGCTCAGGCAGAGACCGCCCCGAAGCGGTTGTATGTGCGAATGACGGTCTCGCGTATCACATCGTCAGATATGCAATTGAGAACGGTATTCAGATACCACGGGACCTTGCCGTCACCGGGTTTGATGACCGCGCCGCACCCGATGCGCCCGATATGCGGGTGACCACCGCGCGCACCGATTTTTCCATGATAGGACGTCTGTCATCACGGCTTCTGTTCGAAATACTCAGCGGTGTGCGCAGCGCGAAGGGCAATGTCATCCGCCATAGACCGGACATCATCATCCGCACATCCTCGATGCGACGCTCATATAATGAAGCTATGAATATCGGCGCCGATTTCCGCGACCGCATCTACGCGCTCGTGTATGAGCGGTATCGCGAGCCGAAGCTCTCCGAGGCGCTTTCAGCAGCGTGCGGATATTCTCATGATTATTTTCTCATTAAGTTCGCCAAAACGTTTGGCATGCCGTTCACCCGGTTCATCAACAGACTGCGTATCGACAAGGCGAAAGCGCTGCTCGGCGGTACGAAGAAAGCGGTGACCGAGATCGTCTATGAGTCGGGATTCCATCACCTGCAGAATTTCTACCGGGCATTTCAGCGCGAGGTGGGCTGTGCGCCGAAGGATTACCGTAATCGTCTGGTCAGGTAGTATTGGAATTGGTGAATTCAGGATATTGTCTTTCGTGTTGATTGCTATCTCAGTTCTGTAGTATATTATTCTCACCTATAAACATCTGTGGAGTTCTGCGATGAAAAACATACATCGTATACTGGCTGTACTCATCATCAGCGCCTCGTTCATCCGCGCGGCGCTCACCGACGGGCTGATACTCTATGTGCCGTTCGAGGACTCCGCGGATCCGGTTGTGTACCAGGGGCAGAAGATGCTCGATAAGCAGCGGGTGACGTTCGCCCCGGGCAAATCGGGCAACTGCGCCGTGCTTGATAAGGCCGCCGTGGGCATTCCGACGATCAAAAACATTCAGCCGAAGATCGGGACCGCATCGTTCTGGATAAGCCTCGATGCGCCGGTGAAGGAACTCGCCGGGAACACGGATTTCTTTTTCGGCACGGATCATATCCGGCTCAACTACCAGACGGCGAAGCAGGTGCTTTTTTTCATGACCGGCGCCACCATCAAGGAAAAAGGGTTCGCCTGGAGTTACACGGAATACAAAGGCATCAACAGCTGGAAAGCGGGCGACTGGCACCATGTAGCTATCGCCTGGGACCCTGAAGCGAAGCATAAATGGATGTGGATCGACGGAAAAAAAGTGATCGATGCGGAAACGGAGCTCCTGAATCCGGGATATACCGGGAATAAGGTGATGACGATAGGCGCAAAAGGGCTGTCGCTTCGTGTGGATGAATGGTGCGTATGGGAACGGGTGCTCGATGACGGCGAGATATCTTCGCTTATCGCCGGCGGCGTAAACGCGGCAACGGTGACAAAGACAACTGAAAAAGCGCTCTTTCCGCTCGCATTTACGCTGACGCCGTTCAAGGATGATCCGCCGGCATCCGTCGTGGAACCGGGCGAGACCTGCACGTTGACATTTACCGTGAAGAACCGGAGCGCCGCGCATTACCGGGGCGCGCATGACGCGGTGCTCATCGACATCCATGGCGTGGAAAAGATGAAGGTGCCGTTCAGCCTGGATCTCGCTCCCGATGCATCGGTGACGATAAAGCTCGGGTTTTCGTCAGCGGAAAAAGGCGTGTTCAAGGCGACCACCGCGGTGTCCGGAGCGAAGCGCGATCTCGGATCGTTCGCCGTGCTCCCGCGCGACATCACGTCCACGTCGAACCAGAACAGTTTTTTCGGCAATCATGTCAATTCATGGTCGGGGCCGATGATAGATCAGGCCGCGCGTCTCGGACAGAATTGGATGCGCGGACACAATATGCTGCAGTCCACCTGGTGGCAGCGCGTGCAGCCTGAGCCGGGAGCGTTTATCTGGTCTCATGATTTTCAGCTGAGCAACGTGCAGCGTTACGGCATGCCGGTGCTCGGGCAGTTCTTCGGCGTGCCGTACTGGGCGTCGCAGCGTCCCGCGCCGAAAGCGGGTAAGAGCGAATACCCGAAGCCGTATGTGCCGCGCTGGGATGCGTTCGGCGAATATGTATACGAGACCGTGAAGCACTTCTCTCCGTACATTAGATACTGGGAGACCGGCAATGAACCCGAGGTGAGCATGTTCTGGAACGGAACACCCGCCGAATTCGCCGAGTTCTGCCGCGTTGCATATGAGTCCGCGAAAAAGGCCGATCCGGACTGCGTGGTCATGATGGGCGGCTCGACGACGCCGCCCTGGGCATGGCATGAGGAAAGCGCCAAAGCCGGCGCTTATAAGTACTGCGATGTTGTGTCGATACATCTGTCCTATGGAAGTCCCCGCACGCCGATCTCGCGGTTTGAAAAAGAATCGAAGGCTATCATCGACCACTTCAACAGGATGTGCGTGCAATACGGGAAAGGGAAACCGCTGCCGATGTGGACAACCGAAGGCGGTACTTCGGACACGCCGTGGCTCTTCGATATCGATTATGACAAAGCAAAGGCAACGGATGCGCTTCCCGACCAGATACACGCGCTCGCGGGCGCGTCGGCGGTGGCGAAAGGCGAGATGCTCATACAAGGGCTCGGTTTTGAGAAGCACTTTTTCTATTTCCAGAACATCCCGGGAGGTCCGTCGGTGTTCGAGAACACGGGCATGCTCGAGTTCACCTATGCTCCGCGGCCGAAGCTTGTGGCTCGCGTTATGCTCGCATCGATGATCGAAGGTCTCATCCCGCTCGGGAAATATATACACAACGAGGAGACCGGGCTCTGGGCGTTCTTCTGGAAAAAACCGTCATCCGATAAGTCGCTTGTTGCCGTGTTCTGCGACGAGGGCGGCAAGATGAACATCGACGGGATATCCGACGCCCGTGTATTCGATCTTATGGGGAATCAGAAACCGGACGGCGTACTCGCGGTGACCGATGAACCGGTGTATATCAAGTTGGGCATGTCCGCGGAAAAGGCGTATGATGTATTCAGGAATACCCGTCCTGCAATTATTGCGAAAGCATCGGTGACGCAGGCTGTGGCTTCGGATGATAAACCCGCGGTGCCGGTGCTTCCGGGTTTCGTGGCGCCTACCGAAGGCTCGTCGGATAAGATCGTGCAGATTGACCTCAAACCGTTCTGTACGATGGGATTTGCCGATGAGAAAGCCGGTGACGGTATCGGCGGCTGGGGCGACGAAGGCCCGTTTAACGATATGCGCGATTTTCCGCTCGGCATGCAGTACTATTACAACGTGCCGTTCAGGATAATCGATCCGCGCGAAAACAACGGCAGGTCGGTCATCACCTTGAAAAGCGCGAATATTACGCCGAATCAGCCGGCTGAAGTGCGCGGTATTCCCGTCGGCAAAAAAGTACGCGCGCTCTATTTTCTGCACGCCGCCGCATGGGGTACGCCGGGCACCGCAGGCTCATACGTGGTCAACTATGCCGACGGTTCCAGCGAGACCATATCGCTCGATGTCCCGCGATCGATACATAACTGGTGGAACGGTTATGATCCCAAAGAAATAACCAGGCCGGTACCGATACGCGTTTCGAACACGGCAACAGGTAAGCCCGCATGGCGGTATGTGCGTGTGCTCGAGTGGGAGAATAAGAAGAACGATGTGCCGGTGGCATCCGTGGATTTCATTTCTTCGGGCAAAGTGCAGGCGCCGATATTGATTGCGCTTACGGCGTTGTCGTGGTGAGTGGCGAGGGGTTGCGCTTGTCGCTCGGCTGGGATGTCCTTTTCTGAATTGCACCGCTCGGTGTGCAACATAGTGTTGCATCGCTTGCTCTCGCGGCATCCGTGCCGCTCGTGCAATTCAGAAAAGGACATCCCAGCCTTCGCTATACGCGCGTTGGATGGTTAATAAATGTGGTCTATAAATAGTTCTAAAAACATAGACGTCCCTCTTGATTCCGCCGGACGACCACAAAAAAAAGCATGTTTTTTCCTTCGGTGTCGCCGCTGATTTTTTTCCGATCGTCCGGAGACGTCGGGCGATCGGACAAGGTCCCGGGTGGTCGTCGGGACATCGGCAGCGACTGCCCGGGGTTACAGAACGATCGCCCGGAAGTTCAGGACGGCTGCACTGAACGAAAACCGCAAGGAATTTCAGCGGGACGGTGAGACGGAGAGTTTATCCGATCGCCCGGACTGTCCGGATGACCGTCCGAAAGCTCCGGACGACCGGATAGGATGTCGGGCAACCGTCCGGACAAATTCCCCGATTGCCCGGATGCTCCGGACGATCGCCCGGAACATTTCCCCGATCGTCTGGACTGTCCGGGTGACCGTCCGAAAGCTCCGGACGACCGGATAGGATGTCGGGCAACCGTCCGGACAAATTCCCCGATTGCCCGGATGCTCCGGGCGATCGCCCGGAACATTTCCCCGATCGTCCGAAAAGTCCGGATGACCTTATTCAAAAAACTTCATTGAATCAATCTATATTTCGAAAAACCTAAACCTCTCCCTTGGTCCCGCCGTCAACCGCGCCGCAAGGAGCGTATATTTCCCCCGACGCCGCCGTACATTTATCAAAAGCATTATCTTCACCATTCTGGTTTCCTCAATGTTTTTGAAAATCACGAAACCACACTTCCCGCCAATCCCGAATATGCACCTAAGCCCGATACCGCCTTCCCGTGACGGCAATGGCAATTCTCAGGCGATCGACGCTTCTCGCTCGTCGTTTAGCGTTGGGAGAAATCATACAATCATAAAAAAGCTCCTCACATATAAACAACATTATCCATGAACCATCTGCCAGAAATACGAATATTTTCATAAATTATTTTACCGCTCCGTGAACAACATCCCGGAAGCAGCATCAAAAAAGACAATGTACAATCATCTCGGGTAAGGCCAAACCACGCCCTCTCTCATGCCTCGCTATGCGGCGTCCATGCCGCCGCTCGGCCTTGGGCTCCGAGCCCAGGCTTGAGAGAGGGCGGGGTGCCGCGTACCGCGCGGCGGGGTGGGTGAGTGAGTATCACCATCTTCCCACGCCGTATAACCATGATATACTGCACCAATCAGATATTTATCCGAGGTAACAACATGTTATTCCGCATCGGGGTACTTCTTCTTCCGCTTCTTCTCGCCTGCACTCCGCCTTCCAGAACGGCTGCCCATACCATGACCGACAAAGAGTGGATGCTGGAAAAGCCGGCGCACATTACAAATGTCGCCGATTATGACCGCTACCCGATACTGGCTGAGAAAAGCGGGTGCCTCCTCGTCAGCATAAACGGTGTTGAGACATGGGTTCACATCAGTCCGGCAAAAGTTCCGCCGCTGGTGAAGACGAATGAATACGGTTTCTGTGAAAATGTTGCAGTTTCGACTAATAAAATCAATGTTTATGAACGTCCGGATATATCAAGCACTGTTATTGATACAATAGCAAATAATTATTTGGTACAAATAGTTGATGTTGCAAGTTATTTTGTCAAGATATCAACGCCAAAAATCGAGACGTTTGGGTGGGTCTATAAAAAGGATTTAAGTAATTACACCGACTGGAATAATCAGCCTAAAAGTGTTGCTGATATATCAGAAGATAATAACTTTGTATACATCGGAAATAAAAAACATCCATTAGGTAAAAACTTGAACGATAATAACGATCAAGCCGTAGATAAAATATATCAGAAATCAATTCTTGTTTCAAAAAACGATTATGATGTATTGCAACAGACATATTCCGACTTTTCACAAGTTTCAGATGCTGTTGAAGCTTGCAGGGCGGGAAAAGCTATACGTTATTATGAGCAGATGCAAATTCTTGAAAAATTAAATGATGGTGGTGCTATTATACAGAAACGATTCGGTTTTTTTGCTGACAATGAAAAAGATGGCCGTTATCTTGCTTCATTAATGGGTGAAAGCACGATACCGTTTTATGCAACGGATTTTTATAACAAGTATGGCGATAAAACCGGTACTATTTACTGCAAACTAATAAAAGGCAAGTATCAGAACTATCATTTCTCTGAAGATACAAACTACATTTTAATACAAGGTGCGGACTCACACCAGGAAAGAAGTAAAGACATATTAGTCGATTTATATGGTTTTTTTGATAAATATGGACGATGTATTAAGAAAATGAATGCTGTTGGTGATAATATTAACATCTACTATAAAACGATAAAGAATGAGTCCTGTTATATTACAATCAGTTTTTATAATTTATTGTCTACAAAGAAAATATGTGAAATAAAAGTAGCAAAACCCTATAACGACTTGAATTATGGAATCAATTCCAATGAATCTGGAAAATGGTACATATATGCCGGATGGACTGATAAAGACAAGAAAAGTATATTAACAAATCTTATAATACGTTGAATATTATAAAAATAGCTGTTGTAAGGTTCGTGTTTTATATATTTCTCCTGCGGATTGTGATTGGATGAAATTTACTTTTTTCAGGCAAAATAAAATTACATCGCGCGATCTGATTGCAGTGGATTAGATTAACGAACATGAGTTAAAACAACGTTGTAATGAGCCGAAGCAACGGCGTGCGGAGGAGGACAAGGACTCATGAGCCCTTGTCCTCCTCCGCACTGTTATTACTTCGCCATCGCCTTAATCTCATTCTCAGTCAATGCCCGCGGATACATTACAATCTCATCCAATCCGCCGTAATAATCTTTGGCGATGAACATGGTGCCGTCAGTCCGTTTTTCAAATGATGCACCCGTATCCGACGCCAGCTTCACGCCGTTCACATAGATCGCGCGCGACGATGTGCCGCAAACGGCGGCTACATGTGTCCAGGCATTCGTTTTCACCACGATACGTGAGCTCAATGTTTTTCCTCCAGTCGTGATACCGAGCTTTCCGGGTTCGGTGAATCCGAACGCAAAGCCCAGCGTGCCGTCCAGGGATGATATGATGCTCCCGTTCGTTTCGCCTGCCGGTTTGATCCATGCGCATACCGTGAATGTCTCCGGTGCGAGTTGCGGGGTTAACGATATGCGAAGCTGTTTCTCAAGACGCACCCGAGGCAGCTGATAGATGCCGTTGCCCTCCCTGCCGTAGGTGTGCGTGATGGTGGTCACCTCTCCGTCATTGGTCATCACATATGCGACGGCATGATTGCCGAATCCCGACGAATCATACAGGATAGGCCCCCAGACTTCGTTGCAGGACAGTTCGAGAACTGCGCCCGAGATAAAACGTTCCGGGTTCGCTACCGCAAGCTCCGGTTCGCGGAGACTTGAGCCGCCGAAGTACATGAAGTCGCTGAAAATGATCCTGTCGCTTATCGTATAGCGGCTGCGCGTACGGACGATATCCCTGCCGCCGCGCGCAATTGAGAATACTGGCCGTCCTTCGGCAAGCGGTACCGTGAATGACGACAGTCCCGCATCTGCGTTCTGCGTATATGTTTTGTCGCCGATGACGATGGTGAGTGTTGCGGGAGCGGTGAGGAATGCGAGCATTTCAATTTCGTCGACGGGGTTGCCGCCGCGGAATTTTATAGGCAGGCCTTTCGTCTGCAATGTGGTGTCGGGCGCAGCTTTCGACGAATGCAGCCGATGACAGTACATGAGCGCGTCGCGCGTTATCGCCGGCGGTTTTCCGGCCTTGAACCACGCGGAGTAATATGCCGACAGGTCAGAAAAGAGATACTGCGCGCCTACGGTCGGCCGAATCGCCGACGATTCGTAGTGGTCGCTCCAGGTGACTATCTGCACCCAGTCCGCGCCGCCTTCGATGGCCCGCATCCATGATTCGCGCAGAAGCGTTGTGTTGCCTGCTTCATTCACCGTGCCGGCATGCGGCCTGAAATCCTGCGGACGCACCGGCTGCATCCATATTGAATAACCGGCGTCGTGCACCAGCTTTGTCGCCGTGCGTGCGGATTCGTTCGTCGCGTTGCCCACCGTGTCGCAGATGGCTGACCATTCGGCAAGTCCGTGCGCCGTACCAGCATACGTCGGTGCCAGACGGCTGAAGCCTTGGACACAGGGGATGAAAAATACCGGTGTTCCATTCTCGTTGAATTTAGCGAGCATTTCCTTCCATTTTTCAGGGCTGTACTTTTCACCGTAATACGGGGCTAACACAATTTTTTCGTCGTGCCGGAATACATTCGGTTCATCTTTGACGCGGTTGAGCAGCTCGAGGAACTTGTTCACATCGCCGTCTTTGAATCCAATCGTACAGTCCGGCATAAGCATCATCGAAAACCATGGAGCGATGCGTTTGGACGCTTCCCATACGCCGCGATACGTGCCCTTCCACCAGTTGTCGTTTGTTGACGCCGATGTGAAGTTGATGATGAAGCCGTCAAGTCCGGCATTGATGCCGTCGGTTATGTCGGTCTCGGCGCAGAGTTTTGCAAAGTCTTCATCATTCATCGACGGATTCGGCGGAACGGAGAGCGGCCGGTCGCGGAGATATCCTCCCTGTGTTTTGTGCTTGTTGTTTTCACCGTTGATATGCAGCCAGCCGGCGGAATAATAATCGCTTTCTATCGGACGAGTGCTGCCGCCCATGTTCTTGGCGAATATATGGTAGTGGGCGAACACTTTCTTTGCGGATGCGCGCAGCGTAGTGGTGTCCGGCAGATTGAACGGCAGAACTCCGCCCGGTCTCTCGACGGCATATGCGGCTGTCTTCAGTGCGGGTACGAGCAGTTTAATAGACGCTTTCCCTTGCGGCGGTGCTTCCGGCGCCGACTTATTTTCCGAGGGGATATCGGTAAGCAGCGTAATATTTTTGATAAGGAATTTGCCCGATACACGTTCCTTGAATGTACTGCCGATGCGGATGTCAACAATATCCGCTGCGTCGAAGGAGTTATCACCGGCCGCTTTCTTGCCGCGGCCCCATGGCGGCAGCTCCAATTTTGAGAACGGTACGACGAGCGTAGTGTCTCCGGGTATAGTCCCGAGCGGCAGATCACCTGAATAGTGCTTTGCCCCCGTCTTACGTTCGGTGATGATGATCCCGATGCCGGAGAATACAGGTTCTTTAAACGATACGGTGAACGATATTCCCTTATATTTAGAAAAGTCGGTTTCTGACGGCATATAGCAGACAGTAAAACAATGCAGGTCCTTACCCGCGGGGACTTCAGACAGATCCGCGGTTACAAGTACGCCGGTTTCGATGGGGGAGAACTGCATCGATCCGAACGTGTCTTTTGCCCATTTCAATTCTTTGATGGAAAGCGCCTGCGCAGTCAAAAGTCCTGATGCGATTAAAAACAGCGGGATGATTTTTTTCATGTTGTTCATTCTCCTGTATTATTTGCCGTAGAATACATCGCCGGGAAATCCCGACGGTTTCTTCTCAAATAGATTCTTTTCAACGATGATGTTCTTTTCAATAGGATTTTCACAAATGATGACGCCGAAATTCCCGTTCAATCCATAGTTGGCGCCGGCATGTGATGCCATGAGCGATGACGGTTCGATGATTCGATTGCCGCGTATGGTGACATTCGATGCGTTTGCAACAAAGAATGCCGCAGCCGCCGGCCTGACGATAGTATTTCCCTCGATGAGAATGTCGTGGTAGAGCGTGCCGGGCAGCAGAGTCTCCACGCCGAGTCTCGCTCCCGTCCGTATGGATATGGTGCCGAGTGATTCGGAGTAGCCGATGGACCTTTCATGTGCTCCGCGCTGGCAGTCGATAAAGCTGTTGCTGCGGATGATAACGTTCCCGGCCACCGCGCCCTCAAGCCACTGGCAGTATGCGGCCACGGTCACGCCGACACCGCGCACAAATTCAAATGTATTGTTCTCGATGAGCATATTACGCGACTGCATGCGTATGCCGTTCGCCAGATTATATGAAAAACGGTTGCCGCGGATAACTGCACCTTCACCGATATTATCTTTGTAGACGAAGTAATCATAGCGGCGTACGTTCATCGGTTTATCAAATACCGCTTTGAAAACATTTTTACCGCTGTTCTCCCAGACCAGCGGGTTCACTGCCCTCTTCACATTGGTCGCGATATCAACCCATGGTGAGCCGCGTTCCTTGGTACACGAGACTACCGTTCCTTCAGATTTTACCGCGCCGGTGTCCTGATCGATGACCTGAATGCCGATGCCGTTTCTCAGTACATGATCGCCTTCGAACTCCTGCCGGGATGCGATATACACGGTATTCGGTTCGCTCCCTTGTTCGATGATCATGCCCATGGCGCCTCGGACATTGATGAAGTCATCGCCGATATATTCCGCGGTACAGTTTTCTATGACGGGGCCTTTTTTAGTGTAGTGCATATGGAAACCGTCGCAGTTCCCTGATATGAGCCGATCAGTTCCCGGCCTGCGAATGATTTTGCATCCGCGGTATTTTGTTCCTCCCGCCCAGTCTTTATGACCTGTCTCAACGAAATTAAGTCCCGGCGATGCGAAGATGGTCACATTGGTGAATTCGATGTTCGCCACCGATGACGTAAATACCGCGCAGTCCGCCTGCCGGTGTATCATCAGGAAACGATCACCTTTGATGATGCCGTAGTCGCTGTAACGCATGAATACCTTGAAGTTCGGGTGCGGATATGCCGGAGGTTGAGAAAATATCCTGAAACGTGTATCTGTAATCCGTTCGATTTTCGACGGCTTACCCCAGGCATTCATTTTTATGTTTCTGCCGTCACGGTCAAAAACAACGACAGGAAGCGTTCCGGTTTTTCTGCCGGTCACGGGGTCCTGCATAATCTTGTCCGGTAGAATGTACCCGGGATCAACGTCGATATCGAGCCAGCATTTACCCCAGCCGTCCTCTTCGTGTATATCGACAATGCGGCCCTGTGTGAACGGCAGCGGGTCATAATCGACGGAAAGTCCTTCGACCACAACATTGCTCGATGTTTTTATCCAGAAACCGAATTTGAATCCTTCGATCAGGAACGTGGCTCCATCGGCCTTGATGCGCATGTTACCGATGTTCGATAGTGTAAGTGTCGCGAAGCCGTTCGATGTTGCAGTGAAGCGGTAATATCCGGGTTCGATGAGGAATGATGCCGCGTTCGATTGGGATGCGGAAACAAGTGCGGCGATCATTTTTGCGCCAGCATCGCGCTGGCTCTGTTTTATTCGCTCATCCCATGCGGTGATATCGGGCGGGTTCGGTGCTGCGGCGAGGAAATGCAGCGCGGAGATAAAAAGAAGCATGATATTTTTCATGTTCACTCCTGAGGTAAAAAAGGGACGGGAATCGCCTTGGGCTGCGGTTCTTCATACTGTTCTACGAGCGATACCATACGGCGGGCGATGCGTGCCGCATAATCGCGTGAATCAAAATATATTTTTTTAGCGGGAATGACGATGAGCCGGTCGAGGTCGCGGTTCGCATGAGTGACAAGAATACGTTGGGACATATCGACACGGTTTGCCAGAAGTGACAGCTGTATCATCTCGCTGAAAATATCGTTGTCTGATATGATGACATCGAAGTCACGGTTTGCTATGAATGAACATATGCGGGCGTACACTTCCGGATCTGTGATATCTTTGAATGACAATCGCAGCGCCATGGTGTCGTCGAACGCTATGTTTTTCTCAGCAAAAAGATTATGAAGACAGGTGAGCGGTGATGTGTATACTCCATTATCAAGTATTTCAGTTGCGCCTATATAGAGCGGTTTCCCATAGCCGTGTGACGCGGTGAAGGCCGCCGACTTTTTGAAAAAATCATGAAAGTCGATGTAATAATGATCGCCGGGAATATGTACTGTTCTGCCTGAATCAAGTCCGACCACCGGTATTCTGTTTTCCCTGAGAAGCGCGGATGTATTCTCGCTCAGCGACATACCGCCGATAAAAATGCCGCTGTAGACTTTGCCGGTTATTCCATTTATAAGCGTGTGGTGCTCATCGATTCGTTCGTCGTCCTGATACGGGATTTCAATAATCTCCGTGCCGTATCCATGCGCTCTGAAAATATCCTCAACAGCATCGATGATGAACCGGCCGAAAATCGCGCCCGGCTGATAATGCAGCGTGTATACCAGAAACAGTATTTTCCCTTTGGTAAGCGTAGTGTTGACGAAGGTACCGCGGCCGACCTCACGGATGAGATAGCCTTCATCAACAAGCATGCGGTACGCTTTGGCTACGGTGTTTACGTTCAGGTTGTTATTACGGGCAATGTCCCGTTCTGAAGGAAGCTTGTCGTTGGCTGTAAGCCCGATATCCTTGATGTGCGCCAGTATTTTGTCCCGTATCTGCTGGACAATGGGCACAGCGCTTTTTTTATTGATTTTAATGTTCATAACTAATGACATAATGCAATATAGCATTAACTATACTACAATACGTCTAAGTTGTCAAGGTTAAAATTTGCTTGCTAATATCATGAACTTTGATACAATTGCATATGCTTAAGAAAAAATAACCGGGAGCCTCTATGAAACAATTGATAATGATGATTCTGACAGCTTCTATGGCCTTCGGCGCCGCTGGTATGTATGAAAAGGACGGCGTTACTTTTACAGTTCCTGAAGGATGGAAGGTGACCCGCGATAAAACCTCCGGAGACGATACGACTACAAGAATCATATCACTGGAGTCATCAAAAAATACAACGATGTTCATCACGGTTTGGCAGCCGAAATCATCGGGAAGCATCGCGCAGTATGCGGATTCATGGGTTAAGTACCGTGAAAAGATGCTGCCAAAGACATACGGAATCGGGCCGATACGTCTCGCAAAGGTCATCATGCAGAATACGATGGTGAACAAAGGCGCAGTGCAGAAAAGAAGTTTCACCGGAATTTATAATGAGTTCATCGTCAAGCTTCCGGTTTTCACGATTCCTTATTTTTCACAGGTGGCCGATATCAGCACATCAAAGGCGACCGTCTTTGTTCTCGTGCAGGCGCCGAAAAAAGAGATAGCGGCATTGTCCGCATTTTCAGAAATTCTTGAGTCGCTTACCGTAAAATAAGCCGGCCATTTGTTTTGACATTTTTTATTCGTCATATAGTATAGTGGTCCGTAAAACATCTTGAGGAGTAATTGCATGAGTACAAAAATAACGCTGACTGAAGGCGTAGATTATAAGGTCAAGGATCTTTCGCTTGCCGAATGGGGACATAAAGAGATTGAGATGGCCGAGAAGGAAATGCCGGGACTTATGGCGGTACGCGCAAAATACGGCAAAGAAAAACCGTTGAAAAACGTCCGTATCACCGGCTCGCTGCATATGACGATTCAGACGGCGGTGCTCATCGATACACTCGTTGAACTCGGCGCGAATGTGCGCTGGGCGTCATGCAATATTTTTTCGACTCAGGATCATGCCGCTGCGGCGTTGGTTGAGAAGGGGCGGAAGGTATTTGCTTGGAAAGGGGAGACATTAAAGGAATACTGGGAGCTCACCTATAACGCGCTGGCATTCGAAGGCGGTAAAGGACCCGAGCTTATCGTTGATGACGGCGGCGATGCCACGCTGATGATACATCTCGGATATCGCATTGAAAATGATCCGAAACTGCTGCAGAAGAAACTTGAAAGCGAGGAAGAAGAGGCATTGTATGCCGTACTCGCCCGTGTCTATAAAGAAAATCCGAAATACTGGCATGGTGTTGTGGCTGAATGGAAAGGTGTTTCCGAAGAAACGACAACCGGCGTTCACCGGCTGTATCAGATGCATGAAAAAGGCGAACTGCTTGTGCCTGCCATCAATGTGAACGACTCGGTGACAAAATCAAAATTCGATAATCTCTACGGCTGCCGCGAATCGCTGACCGACGGCATCAAGCGCGCCACCGACGTTATGGTTGCGGGAAAAGTCGCTTTCGTCGCGGGTTACGGCGATGTCGGCAAAGGTTCCGCACAGTCGCTCCGCGCATTCGGCGCGCGTGTCATCGTGTCGGAAATCGATCCGATATGCGCGCTTCAGGCGGCTATGGCCGGTTATGAAGTGAAGACAATAGAAGATGTAATATCGGAAGCGGATATTTTCGTCACCACCACAGGCAATAGCGATATCATCACACTTGAGCATATGCTGAAGATGAAGGATGAAGCCATCGTCTGCAATATCGGTCATTTCGACAATGAGATACAGGTCGCGCGACTTGCCGCATATCCGGGCGTAAAGAAAGTAAATATCAAACCCCAGGTCGATAAGTTCTATTTCCCCGACGGCCATTGCATTATCCTTCTTGCGGAAGGCCGCCTGGTGAATCTCGGCTGTGCTACCGGACATCCGTCATTCGTCATGTCGAACTCCTTCACGAATCAGACGCTTGCGCAGCTTGATTTATGGAAGAATAAAGACAGCTATAAGCCCGGCGTGTACCGGCTCTCAAAGAAACTCGATGAAGAAGTGGCGCGGCTGCACCTCGCAAAACTCGGCGTGAAGCTGACCGTATTGTCCGCAAAACAGGCCGCGTATATCGGCGTCCCGGTAGAAGGACCGTATAAGCCCGAGCATTACCGCTATTAAGCGGCGAAACGTAGTATGCGTTTTCAGGAACTACTGCCATTCCGGCACACGGTAACAATCCGTCTGCTGGTGCTTGCGGCGCTTGCCGATCTTTTTCTGAATCGCATATTCATTTCACTTGCATCGTTCCGGCTTCTGAATACCGTGATCAGTGCGCTCGTTTTTTTAATGGGTGTGCTCTTCATTTTTCTGACCGCCTATTCATATATAACTGAAGAGCGCGGCGATAAAAACCTGTTCAGCGCCGGCATTTCTCTCTGCATCATGCTTGCGTCCGGATTTATGCTCAGTTTTTTTCGCACAGGCGTTTTGGCGGTACTCGCAGGTACGCTGTTTACGGTTTCGTACGGCGCCGCTGTTGTAGCGATGATTATTGCCGCGGTTGCGCGTGCCGAACATGAATTGGACCGTGGCTCATTTGTGATGCTGGGTATGGCGGTTGTTGCGCCTGCGCTTGCGGCACTGTTCGCGCTGATGCATCCAAGTGACGGGATATTGGCGTCCGGCATACGCTACCTGAGCAATCTCGCCGGGTGGTGCTATATCGCCGTGGCAGTATGGTTCGGCCGGCAGGTGGTCAATGATATTCGGGAGCACGGCATAAATACGGCTGCGTTGGCGCTTGCGGTACTGCTCATCGCGGTGATGACGGCATCGGCCATTCTTTCACATTATGCGGCATCAGTTGTGGAAACCGCCGCGGTCATACTCGGCATGCGGGTACTTCTGCCGGTACCGGTGCTCGGCAGCGTCATTGTCGCCGTATTTCTGATGGTCTTTTACACGCTGTTCGATGTGCGTTCAGCAAACGAGACGATACGTCTTCGTTTTGCATTTGCGCTGCTCATGATAGCCGGTGTCGCTCTTGAGCCGATGCAGGCGCGGTTTTGTTCGGTTGCGGCCTGCGCGCTGCTTCTAAAAAACTGAAATTACAGTTTCAATATATTCGAAATTCGGTATATTGTATCAACGGCTTTCTCAAGTTCCCGGAGTTCTCTTGCGGGGAGCAGCGCGGTTGTTTTTACCACGTGCCCGTGCACGGCGGCGCGTACTTTTTTTGCGATGCTTCTGCCGCGCGCGGTCAATGCGATATCAACTGAACGGCGGTCCACGGTGCTTCGTATCCGTTTGATGAGTTTATTCTTTTCAAGACGATCCAAAACCGGTGTGAGACCGCCTTTCTGAAATCCGAATCGCGCCGCAATGGCGGTGAGCGTCATTGATTCCGCGGAAAGGAGCATAATAAGCGTGCGTCGTTCTGTTTTCTTGAATTCCATGCCGTTGATGGTGAGCCGGAAATCTCCAATTATTGTGCGCATCAGCGACGGCTGGCCGTGGAACAGGCGGTGTGCGAATTCTCGTTTGGGCATAGCGCTCCGATTATTAGTAATATTTATTACCATAATAATTATAACTGATAATTTGTCAAGCAGTTATTGACAAATTATTTGTAATATCATATGCTATGTGTGTCCGTGTATGCACGGCAGATGGCGTTTTTCTGCACTAGATATTTTTGGGCGAAGGAAACACACAATGCTCCGTTTTATATTTATACCGGTACTTCTGCTGTACGGGATGATATCACTTTATCCGCAGACGCTTTCGCTTGCCGAATGCTATACGGCGGCAAAAGCGGCCAGTGAATCCATGGCGATAGAGCGTGAAACGCTGGCGCAGCTTGAGGAACGTGCGGGGCAGGCATTCGGCGCTTTTTTTCCCGCGGCTACGGCTACGGGTACGCTTTCGCTGCAGCAGAACATGTATCATAACGGTGTTGTCAACAGCAGCTATGCGAACGCTGACGCACAGGGGCTGAAACTGAGTCTGAGCCAGCCTGTGTTTCGCGGTTTCAGGCTGCTGTCGGGTCTTGATGTTGCCGGGAATGCGCTTGGTGCGGAAAAAGAGAACAGGGAATGGCTTTTGGCACTGCTTTTTGTCGATACGGCAACGGTGTTTTATACGGTGCTCTCACTTGAAAATGACCGCGCGCTTCTAAAAAAACAGGAGGCAGTGTATAACGATCGTATCAATGATTTAAATCGGCGTATCGCAATAGGGAAATCACGTGCAACTGAAGTGCTGACTGTTGATGCGGCACGTTCGGTACTCCAGGCGCAGATCGAAGCTGTGTCTGCGCAGTTGGAATCCGCGCGTGATCTGTTTGCATACATCACCAAGCGTGACCGTCAAACAGCACTGACAGAGGACGCCGAACTGCCGCTTTCACTTGATAACGAGGCGGCGTATCGCGTTATGGCGGTGAAGCGTCCGGATGTCCGTGCGATGCAGCGCAAATGGGACGCCGCAAAGGCTGCTGCAATTGTCGCGCGTGCGGCTTTGTTTCCATCAGTGGATGCAGGTGCGAATGTCACGATTAACCGCAGCGGGACTGCAACAACAAATGCGAGTGACATCGCATGGGGTGTTCAGCTCGGCTTTTCATATGCGCTTGATACTGCGGGTGTATTTTTTTCAAAAATACGTGAGGCGGAATCACAGGAGAAGCAGACGGCACTTGCCTATGCGCAGGCCTTGCGTCTTGCGGAGCGTGATATCATGTCACTGTATCATGTCGTTTCTGCCGATATCAATCAGCTTGCGGCGCTCACCCGGGCCTCGGTGCTTGCCGAACGCAATTATAAAGAAACGCTCAATGATTACAATTACAGTCTGGTGAAAATACAGGACGTGCTCAACGCGCTTATTTCATTCCAGGACACCAAACGGTCGCTCGATCGGATGCGGTTTACCGCGAAGAACGACCTGATAAAACTTGAGACGATCAGCGTACGTTCAAATGATATGCTGCGCAACAGCAAATAGGCGGTAACCGATGACATTATCAGATCTTTCAATTAAACGTCCCGTATTCGCATGGATGATCATGTTTGCGCTCATCGTTTTCGGCGGCATCGCGTTCGTCCGCATGGGCGTGAGCAAGCTTCCCGACGTTGATGCGCCGATTATCGCCGTGTCATTCGTTCTCGCGGGCGCATCGCCGGAGATCATGGAAACGGATATTGTCGATATCGCCGAAGGCGCGTTCATGACGATACCGGGGATCAAGTCGATCTCCTCCACCGTTCGTTACGGCAGCGGCCGGGTGGTCATCGAGTTCAACATGGGTCGCGACATGGACGTAGCTCAGCAGGATGTGCAGGGTAAACTCCTGCAGATACAGCGGCGGCTGCCCAAAGATATGGACCCGGTGAGCATCACCAAGACCAATCCGGAAGATCAGCCGATCATCTACATGACATTGGAAAGCGAGACGCTTGAGCGTAAAGTGCTCATGTCGTATGTGCGCGACGTGCTTCGCGACCAATTCACCAAATTATCCGGTGTCGGTGACGTGACCATGGGCGGTTATGTGGACCCGAACCTCCGCGTGTGGATATCCGACAGTGCGCTTCGTAACTATGATCTATCCGTCAACGATGTGATTGCTACTATCGGCAACGAGCATTCGGAAATACCCGCCGGTTTCGTTCAGAGCGGACCGAAGGAATTCAATGTACGTACGCTCGGTGAGGCTTCAACGGTCGAAGAGTTCAAGAATTTAAATATCAGCGCCCGCGGCGGTCAGCCGAATTACCGCCCCATCAAAATCGGACAGGTGGCGCGGGTGGAAGAAGGCATTGCCGATGTCAGAAGTTTGAGCCGATCTATGGGGAAATCATCGGTAAGTCTTGCCATTATCAAACAGCGCGGTGTCAACGAAGTGGACGTCGCCCGCGGTGTTCGCGAAAAAGTCAAGGACCTCAATAAAAAGCTGCCTGCCGGCATGCTGCTGGCGATCAATTTCGATAATAGCCAGTTCACTGAACGTGCCATCGAGGATATGCGTTTTACGCTCGTTCTCGCCGTCATCCTCACCGCGCTTGTCTGCTGGCTTTTTCTGGGGTCGTTTTCATCGACGTTCAATGTGTTCCTTGCTATACCGACGTCGGTCATCGGTACGTTCATCTTTCTGTATTTTTCGGGATTTACACTCAACACGTTCACACTGCTGGCGTTGAGCCTTGTTATCGGTATCGTTGTGGACGATGCCATTATGATGATGGAAAATATCATACGGCATCGTGAGCACGGTATGGGTAAGGTTGAAGCAGCGCTTATCGGCGCGCGGGAGATAACGTTTCCGGCCATCGCCACGAGTATCGCCATCCTCGCCATATTTCTGCCTGTAATTTTCATGCGCGGGGTCATCGGACGGTTCTTTTTTCAATTCGGTGTTACCGTCGGCATCGCGGTCATGCTTTCGCTGCTTGAGGCGATCACGCTCACGCCGATGCGCTGCTCGCAGTTCCTGTCCGTCGGTGAACGGACAACAGCGTTCGGTAAAGGCGTCACGAGATTCCTCGAGTGGCTCAAAAAAGGCTATCATGATATCCTTGTCGTTCTGCTTCAGCACCGCTGGAAAGTGATCATCGCGGCGTTCGCGTTCTTCGCGGTAAGCTTTTTCACGGTGCCGCTGCTCAGACAGGAATTCATGCCTACTGAAGATCAGGGGCGCTTCATGGTCCGCGTACAGACGCGGCCCGGCTCGGCATTGGAGTTCACCGATGCCAGGGTCAGGGAGGTCGAAGCGTTCCTTTCGAAACGGCCCGAAGTTGAACGCTATTTTTCGTTTGTCGGCGGATTCGGCGGGAACGACGTGAGTTCCGGGAATGTCATGGTGTCACTGAAAGATAAAGGAAAGCGCGGCATAGATAAAAAATTGAAGCGTGAGCCGTCCGCCGTTGACATGATGAACATCACACGCGCAGGACTGAAAGGTATCACGAATGCGAGATTTATTCTGATGGACCCGTCGGTGCAGAGCTTCGGCGTGGGCGGCGGCCGGCCGGTTGAATTCCAGGTGCAGGGTCCGGTTTGGGAGACACTGATCAGCAATTCACAGATGATGATGGATGAACTCGGGAAAACGGGTCTGGTGGCGGACCTGGATACGAGCTATCGCGTGGGTCAGCCGGAAATACAGGTGGTGCCGGACCGCAACAAGGCTACCGCGTACGGCGTGAGCGTGGCGGTCATCGGTCAGGTCATCAATGCGATGATCGGCGGTGTGGTAGTGGGTGATTATGCCAAGAACGGTCACCGCTATGATATACGCGTAAAGCTTGAGAACGATAAACGGGATAAAATAGAACGGATCAAAGGGCTGTATATCCGCAACAACCGCGGCGAGCTCACCCCGCTGTATGACGTTGTCAAGGTGAGCATCAAGCCGGTACTTCAGTCCATACAGCGCAGGGACAGGCAGCGGGCCATAACCATTTCTGCGAACATTGCAGCGGGAAAATCACAGCAGAAAGCCATCGACGCGGTCAGCAGGATCGCCAGGCAGAAGCTTCCGGCCGGTTATTTCATCACGCTTGGCGGCAATTCGCAGGTCTTTCAGGATGCGTTCAGCGACCTTATTTTCGCGATGCTGCTCGGTATCATCGTCGCGTATATGGTGCTCGCGTCGCAGTTCAACAGCTATCTCGATCCCATCACGATCATTATGGCGCTGCCGTTCACGTTCTCAGGAGCATTCCTTGCGCTTCTGGTCACCGGCCAGTCGCTCAATATCTACAGCCTCATCGGTCTTATCCTGCTTATGGGTCTGGTGAAGAAAAACTCTATCCTGCTCGTCGATTTCACCAACCGTATCCGTGAAGACGGCGAAAAAGATGTCACCAAAGCATTGCTCAAGGCCTGTCCGGTCCGGCTGAGGCCGATACTGATGACCTCGATGGCCATCATAGCCGGCGCGCTTCCGATAGCGTTTGCCATCGGACCGTCGGCGGAAAGCCGAATTCCGATGGGTGTCACCATTCTCGGCGGTATGATTGTATCTACGCTCCTGACGCTTTTCGTTGTTCCGTGCGGTTATTCGCTGTTTTCGCAGATAGAAGGCAAAAAAGCGCACCATCTTGTCAATGTGGAGCAGATTCTTAAAAAAGCCCATATGGGTTGACCGAGCAGTCGACAGGCCGCTATTGACAAAATCCGGAATGTAGCATATAAATGACGCCTACATTGTGACAGTACAATAAAAGTTAAGGACAGTAACGATGGATTTTGGAATCAAAGGAAAAGCTGCCATTGTGACCGGCAGTGCACGCGGTATCGGACGTTCAATAGCCGAGAAACTCGCCGCTGAAGGTGCCAATCTTGTTATTACCGACGTTAATGAAGAGATGGCAAAGGCTACTGCGGGCGAGATAGCCTCGAAATACGGTGTAAAAGCGGTTGCATTCAAGCACGACGTATCCAAATCCGATTCTACGGAAGCGGTTATGGACGGCGTTATGAAGGAATACGGCAAAATCGATATTCTCGTTAATAATGCCGGTATAACGCGTGATACGCTTATGATGCGTATGAAAGACGAAGATTGGGATCTTGTCATAAAGATCAACCTTACCGGTGTTTTCAACTGCACGAAAGCGGCGATACGGCATATGATGAAAGCTCGCAGCGGCAGCATTGTCAATATCGCTTCTGTTGTCGGTATCATGGGTAACGCCGGACAGGCGAATTACAGCGCGTCAAAAGGCGGCGTAATAGCGCTTACGAAGACAACGGCGAAAGAAGTTGCTCCCCGGAACATCACGGTGAATGCGATTGCCCCGGGATTCATCAATACCGACATGACCAAGTCGCTTCCCAAGGAAGTGACCGAGAAATTCCTTACGGTCATCCCGTTCGGCCGCTACGGCGAGCCGGATGAGGTTGCAGATGCGGTGTTGTTCTATTGTTCAAATCTCGCGAGATACATAACCGGAACAGTGCTTCCGGTAGACGGCGGAATGGTAATGTGACCCATTGGGTCGCGTTTCTATAAAAAACAAAATATTCCTAGGAGGAAACACAATGGGAACATTTGAAGACGTAAAAGAAGTGATCGTCAGCCAGCTTGGTGTAGATGAAAGCAAGGTCACACAGACCGCATCGTTCATCGACGACCTCGGCGCTGATTCGCTTGATACGGTCGAACTCGTTATGGAACTCGAAAAGAAATTCGGCATAGAAATTCCGGACGAAGCTTCCGAGAAGATCAAAACCGTCACTGACGCCGTCAAATATATTGACGAGCACAAAAAATAGGCCGATAACGGCTTTTTTTAAGAGCAATATAATAAAAGAGGATAGAGTGAAAGCTTTATCCTCTT
This sequence comes from Spirochaetota bacterium, assembly GCA_016214035.1. Classification (GTDB taxonomy): domain Bacteria; phylum Spirochaetota; class Brachyspiria; order Brachyspirales; family JACRPF01; genus JACRPF01. The sequence goes on from JACRPF010000010.1 coordinate 117,255, forward strand.
TTATTATGTACTCACATCTGTATCGTGTACTCACATATGATTTTTTCTGGAAGGTAATTTATGGGTGAACGCAGAGTTGTTGTTACCGGTATCGGGGTTGTATGCCCGGTCGGGACTAATGTAGAAGAAACATGGAATAATCTTATCGCCGGAAAATCAGGCGTATCTGAAATTACGGCGAATTTCAATCCGAAGGAACTCGGATTCTCGACCTATATCGGCGGAGAGGTCAAGGTCCTCAATGAGGACGGTATTTATAAAGACAAGAAAATGATCCGGCGCATGGACCGGTTTGTAAAACTGGGGATGATTGCAACGCGTGAAGCGGTTACGGATTCGGGATTTGATATCACCAAAGAAGATCCCACGCGCTGCGGAGTGCTTCTCGGCAGCGGTATCGGCGGTATTCATACGTTCAGCCGGGAAATGGAAAATATGCTCAAGACGGGTCATCGTACCATCAGCCCGTTCCTTATCCCCATGCTGATAACGAACATTCTGCCGGGAATCGCGTCCATAGAATACGGCTGTCAGGGACCGAATTTTTCAATATCAACCGCATGTGCTACATCGAATCACGCTATCGGCGAAGCGATGCATATCATCAGGCGCGGCGACGCGGATGTCATGTTCGCCGGCGGCGCGGAAGGCGCTATCGCTCCGGTGGGGCTTGGCGGTTTCTGTTCGCTGCATGCGCTTTCCCGGCGCAACGATGACCCGACTCGGGCATCGCGGCCGTTCGATAAAGACCGCGACGGTTTCGTCATGGGAGAGGGCGCGGGAACGCTTATCCTTGAAGAGTATGAGCACGCGAAAAAACGCGGCGCAAAGATATACGCTGAAGTCGTGGGCGTGGGCATGAGCGGCGACGCGCATCACCTTACCGAACCGCGTGATGACGGTGCCGGCGCCGGTAATTCTATGATACAGGCCATGAAATGCGCGGGCATCAATCCGTCAGACGTGGGCTATGTCAATGCACATGGAACATCGACACCCAAAGGCGATATCGGCGAGACATGCGCCATCAAATATTCGCTGAAAGACCATGCAAAAAAGGTCAAGATAAGCTCGACCAAATCGATGTCCGGGCATCTGCTCGGAGCGGCGGGTGCGCTGGAAGCCATCGTCTGCATCAAGACGCTGCAGACCGGCATCATCCATCCGACGATCAATATCGAGAATCAGGATCCGCTGTGCGATCTCGATTATGTTCCGAATAAGGCGCAGGAAGTGAAAGGACTTCACTATGCGTTGTCGAACTCATTCGGATTCGGCGGGCACAACGCGACACTCGCATTGAAGAAATTTGAATAGGTAATCACCATAAATAAAAAGCGGCGGCAGGCGCGCGATGCATCGCGCGCCTGCCGCCGCTTTTTATTTATGGTGATTAC
>JACRPF010000021.1 GCA_016214035.1 Spirochaetota bacterium
CGCCGAGATTACTTCCCGCTTGAACTCATCCGAATGAAACCTGTACTTCTTCATCTTCCAAACTCCTTGTCGTTGTTCGGACAGACTCCTATTTTATCTCAAATTAAGTACAGTTTACAGGGTGCAGTCCATTCGTTTCATCTATCCTTCCATTGAAGCTGCGATGGTCATTCCCATATTCGCGTCCCGCCCCGATGACAAGCCATTGCGCGTTGTACTTAGGCAAACCCGCAAGCGTCACCTCGCCTGCTTTCACGCCGTTGATGAAAAGCGCCGCTTTCGCCGCCGTATAATCCCAGGTGAACAGCAGTTGTGTCCAGCCGTTGTTCGAAAGCGTTTCCGCCGAGCGCCACCACAGATTCGTCGATTGTGCCGCGTACACCGTGTTATTCTTGTTCTTCACGGTGAGAACCGCCGTATTCGCCCGAGACGCATACGCGGCAATGCTGTACACATCGAGCGCGGAATTATATGCGTTTTTGAGCGCAAAGAAATAATTGCTGCCGGATTCCGGCGTGCTCCAATTGGGCTTCACCCACAGCGAGAGCGTTCCGGACTGTTCAACGATATTCGACGCGCTGTGATACCGCTGCACCTGGTCAGGCGAACTTCCGCCCGGGTTCACGCAGTTGGAGATATACCCGCCGCTGACAATGCGTTTGCATGATGAATATTCATTCGAATCTCCGCGTGCGTACGTTGCGTTCGGATGACGGTCGTAATTGGCATAGAACGTCATATTCGAGACAGGTTCGAACTTCACGATGGCAAATGATATGCTGTTCGTAACGCGGTTTCCCGCCTTGTCAGACACATCGAATGAAAGGATATACGAACCGGCATTGGTAACGGAAAGCGATAAAGTTCTATTGCTCATGCCGTTCTCGTCAATCGCGGACGCTAGCATCCCGTCAAGCCGGTTTGTGCCGAGAAGAACAACCGTCCGTTCGGCTGAAAAGTTTTCATCATAAATTCGCACACGAATATCGGCCCGCATCGCTTTCATGTTTTGTGTTATCCCGTCGATGAGAACAACCGGAAATGTCCTGTCGATACTGAACGACACCACCGTAAGCGACTTATTCCCCGCCTTGTCTTCAGCCGCAATGCGGTGACTGTGCGTGCCTTCCATGGAAACCGTACAGCTCTTTCCTATGCCGGAGCCGTCAAGCGATATACTGTACGAGCTCAGGTTTTCATCGGTAATCATGGCCGATAGGTTTACCGCGTTCGAATATACAGTACCGTCGACAGCACCGCTCACCGTAATATCGGGCGCTTTGGTGTCGATGCAGAACTCAATACGCTGTTCCGCACTGTTCCCCGCACTGTCGATGGCGAATACGGCAAGCGCATGAGATCCTGAGGCGGTAATCTTTGTTCCCGTCGTAAAGAGCATCCCGTCAAGTACATGTATCGTTTCTACAAGCGCGGCATCGGTTGCTTTTATCAGCGGTATCACACCGGTGCTGTACACACCGCCGTTTGAAACACCTGTTATGCTGATAACCGGAGCTGTGCCGTCAACAGTAAACACGATGTTTGAACGGCTTTCATTTCCCGCGCGGTCTTTGCCGTAAACAGCTAGCGTATGAATACCGTCTTTTATCACCGGCGCCAGCGGCTCATATGCCGTTCCGTCAAGCGTGATGACCGCTGCGGTGAGATACTCGTCGGTAACCGTTACCTGCGGCCGCACCCCGGCGCGGTAATAACCGCTGTTCGAAACCCCGGCAACTATGATAACCGGCGCAGTCCTGTCACGCGGCGTCTCATTCACCGGCGGTTTCGGGTCCGTGACAGCCGGAGCGGTGTTCGTTGCACCATTAGTATTCGATATGGCTATTGTCAGTTGTGCATCCGGCGAATATGCGCCCGGTTCATCGTCCTCATTCCACACGCGCACACGCGAAAAATATAAACCGTTGGTGCACATGACCTTTACCGCACATACCGAGCCGCCATCAATCACTTTATCCGAATCGAAACACGCGTTTGATGCGTTGCTGGCATTGAAGAGCTGCACCTGATACGCGGTGGTCTTTTCATTTGTGTTGGTCAAACGCCATGTAACCGATATCGCATCGACAATCACATTGGTCGAAAAAATGTTCGTTCCGTTGATGAACGTTTCCGCCGGTGTCAGGAGCGCAAGATTTGACGCCTTGATGAACAAAAGCGCCTCTTCCACACCGTTCTTCGCAAGAAACGCAATGCCCCGCCGCGTATGAAAGAATCCGCTGACCGCTTTCCCGGGAAATGATACGTTCGTGACCGTACGCACCACAGCACTCGTATTTGCCATCGATATCTTCGGTCTGTCCGCGGTACGCCAGCGCTCAAGTGTTGCGCCGCTCGCAGCGGATAGTGCATACGTCACGCCGTCGCCGCAACTCACGATGATCCGTTCACCCGCAACTGATATATCGTTATGCACAAAGGTCATCAGGTCCCGTTCAAATGTCACGTACTTGCGTTTCAGGTCGGCACCGTAGACAAATCTGTTCTCACGTATGCCGTACGCCATGTCGCCGTGCGTTACCAGTACCGGTGACGAGTGAAAAGCAGGTTTATAATTTGTAATTGTAACCGGAACGCTGACGTTCGTCGCCGCGCCGAAACACACCGAAGTCATTGCAAGGAGTAAAAATGAAAACCTCATATTCATCCGCCGTCATGCCTTGATATTTTTTGCCGTTTGAAGATTTCTATTTATACTTTCTCGCAAACGACGGCTGCATATTACAGGTACACCAACAGGCTGTCAATACTTTTCCAGAAAAAAGTTGCAGATTATGTAAACGTTTTCTTTATTCTGCAATTATTTTTACTCCTGTATTGACATTAATTAATTTTCTAGCTAAAATAAAATTCGTAACGAGGCAATGAGCACAGAACATCTTCAGACAGCATCGGCAAGGAAACAGAAAGGGTCTTTCATGAGTACATTAAAAAGCTATACCATACGCAACGGGAGACCGTGATGGCACTTGTTACGTTCTCCCCATTAGTGAATAACATCCGCGGCCGTGTTGGGGATATTGTTTACTCTGTATGGCGTGGTATTCCCTATATCCGACGTCATGTACCGCATAACACAAGTAACACCCCGGCGCAGGCATCACAGCGGCAGTCGTTCGCTCAGGCAGTACACGCCTGGCAGACGCTCGATAGTAAACAGCAGCGATGCTGGTCGCAGGCGGCAATGCATTTGAATATGAGCGGCTATAACCTGTTCATCAGCCGGTATCTGATCGAAAAGACCGCCGCGATGCCGGATAAAAATGACCATTTGCCCGCAGTACCGATACCGGCTACGGATATTTCACATTCGTACCCGCTCCGTTTTCTATCCACAAAGAGACCGTTGCGGCTGGATACCGGGCAAATACCGGTTCCGGGGACGTGAGTATACGGATGAAGGCCCGAAAAAAACCATGTTCAATTTCAATCGATATGCGAGCATATGCGTCGCTTGCCCGCATCCGTTCTCAGATAATGCAAACATTCTTTCACAGGCAGGTATGTATGTCTTCTAAAACTGTTTTTACACTCATCATCGCACTTGCTGCCGGGCTTATGCTCTTCGGTGGCCAGAAACCGAACAAAACACGGGTGGGTATCATCGATTTTTCAACGAAAGGCGGCGTATCCGCATCAGATGCCGAGACTATCGGCGAGATATTCAGAAGTAAACTCGTCACCAGAGATGTGTTCGATGTGCTGGAACGTAATTCAATGAACAGCATCCTCAAGGAACAGGAGCTGCAGAACACCGGCTGTACCGAGTCTTCGTGCGCCGTGCAGATCGGGAAGATCCTGAATATGGAATATATGATCTACGGCACGATCATGCAGGCGTCGGATAATTTTTATCTTACGATCACCATGATACATATCGAATCTTCGAAGACCATCATCAGTATCGATGACAAGTTCACCAGTATTGAAAACATCATCCAGAATATACCCGATATAGTGAAAAAGCTTGCGGATAACAGCAAGGTGCGTAAACGCGCAGAAAACATTCTGGAAGGGAACGGCATGCTCAAGATCACCTGCGCACAGGCCGGCTCCCAGATAATCATCAACGGCAGAAGTACCGGACAGACCCCGCTTCTGCTCGAAGCGAAAGCAGGGACGTATGACATCACTATCTCTCATGACGGCTTTCTTTCAAAGCGTTTTAAATTCACCGTTGAGGAAGGTCTGATCAATGAGATCAATGAATCACTGTCCGCCGGCCTCGGTCTTGAGGAAGCGGAACGGAAACGGAACGATTATTTCTGGGGGTTCATCAGAAACGGTAGTATCACCGCTGCGATCACCGGAATGGCTATCGGCAGTGCCATCATCGGCAATTACTTCAATGAACAGGGTGATCAGATCTTCAGCCAATACAACAATGCGTATATCACCAGTGAATCGACGCAACTCGGCGATACCTATCAGAAGCATTTTGATATGGCTGATGCGTTCTTTTATGCCACTGAAAGCCTTGCGGTGGCGGGCGCCGTGTTCCTGACATTTTCGATCATCGATTTCATACAATGGAATCAGTACGCTGATGCGGCAAGCAGGATATCGCCGTTCGCACTTCATATCCACCCCTGCCGCGATGGAGCAAATATTCAAGTAAGCATGAAGTTCTGACATCCACGGCGAACATGAAAAAAGCACTCTTCATCATAACCGCACTGAGCATTATTCCGCTGGTATTCGGATCGTTCCTGATCAACCGCAACAAGAACACATTGCCGGAATATAAGCGGACCAACCCGACCGATAAAAAGGCCAATAACTATCAGGGATTTGAATCCGTCGATATGGATGGCGATGGATTTCCAGATTTCACCGTTCGTCTGGCAGCCGGTGCACGGACGAATCTGACCGTCGAGATCAAAGGCGTTGTCGCCGGCACTGTCAGCGAAATGGCGTATACGATAAACGGTGATATCGATACCACGGAATACGTCCCCTTCCAGAACATATTCTCCGTGTATAACGACCAGGTCAATGCGCTGGTCTTTAAGATCAAACTGAAATTCAAGAACGGCAAGACAGCGCCGGTGGTTATCAAGCAGATGGTCATAACAAATCAGCCTCCAGTCGCCTCTTTTTACATAACCGACATCAATTGGACGAATAAGGTGTTCATCGCCACGAACTCATTCGACCCGGATGATACATTATTATATTACGCCTGGGACACCGACGGAGACGGGACCATCAATGTGACGTACAGCACCAATGCGACGCTTACGGTGTATTACACCGTATTAGGGTCGAACTTCGTGACGCTGTTCGTCAAAGACAATTTCGGATACAGCAATGCCGTATCGAACCGCTGCATCCGCACGAACGTACCGCCCGCTGCATCGTTCGTCATCAGCAACATCAACTGGACGAACAAAGTATTTGACGCGACGGCAAGCCATGACCCTGACGGAGGGACGTTGACATACGCGTGGGACACCGACGGCGACGGCCTGCTCAACACTGCATTCAGCAGCATGAACATGATCTACACCAACATCTTCACCACCCTCGACACAGGCGATGTGGTGCTGTATGTTTTTGACGGTTTTGTAACGAATACGGCTACGAATGTCTGTTACAGAACGAATGTCTTACCAGTGGCATCCTTCACGATTACCGATATAAATTGGACGAACAAAGTATTTGATGCGTCGGCCAGTTATGATCCCGACGGCGGTACACTGACGTTCGCCTGGGACACGGACGGTGACGGAATGATAAACACAACATTCAGCGGCATGAATATGATCTACACCAATTTTTTCGCCACTCTCGGCATAAGCAATGTGGTGCTCTATGTCTGCGACGGATTCATAACGAACACAAAGACGAACCTGTGCTACCGCACGAATGCCGCTCCGACAGCATCATTCACCATTGCAGACATCAACCCGACGAACAAGGCATTTGACGCGTCGACAAGTTACGACCCTGACGGCGGAACATTGACATACGCGTGGGATATGGACGGGAACGGCGCCATCGATACTCCGTTCAGTACAGCGAACATCGGGTATACATGGTATTTTACTGCACTTGGATCGAACAATGTCGTGCTGTATATATTTGACGGTTTTATTACAAATACTGCGACCAATATGTGCTATCATACGAATGCATCACCGGCTGCCGTTTTTTCAATAAGTAATGTAAATTCCACGAATAAAATATTCGACGCATCTGCGAGTACCGATCCTGACGACAGCATCACCGGATATGCATGGGATCTTGACGGGAACGGAATAATCGACATGCCTTTCTCGCTCGAGAACTTGATATATACTAATTACTATACGAATTTCGGTACCAATCAAGTTGTATTGTATGTACGGGACTTGTTCGTGACGAACACGACGAGCAATCTCTGTTTCAGAACCAACTTCTGGCCCACGTCGGTATTCACCATTACACCGAAAATTGGCACATCGAATCAACTGTTTGCATGTAATGCGGGCGGGAGTTTTGATTCGGACGGCAACATTTCCACATATCAGTGGGACTTCAACGGTGACGGCATGTATGAAGTGAGCGTGACAAGCAACACCTATGCAACCAATTTCACGAATATCGCCGGACAATACAATATCGCACTGAAGGTTACCGACACGCTGGGGGCGTTCAGTGTCACGACCAACCGGGTATTTATCTCCACGAACAATGACGGACTTGTCCTCTGGAATCAGCTGGGCAGCGTGAGTGAAGTCACCACCAGCGCATGCGGCCGGGACCTGTCATTTCCCAATACCGGCAATTATGCTTTCGTGCCCGGGAAATACGGCAATGCAATAGGACTCACTGATGACAGCTTGAAAGACCTCCTGTTCCTTGACGATGCGTCATCAGTCCTTAACCCCGAGGAAGGCACGATCGAAATGTGGGTCAAAATAGCTGAAGACCCGCTTGGATACCAATATGGCGGTTATCTCCTGTGGAATGGAGCTTGCACACCGTGGGAAACCAATGGTGCGAATTTGTGTATGCTCGATCCGGAACTCATCGGTTTATTCAATGGGAGCGTTGCGTTCAACGGGACAACTGTATCGGTGCAGTATAATCTGGCCGCAAACCGGAATGAACATGCATTCATCAATCAATGGATGCATGTTGCGCTTGTATGGAATAGATCCGGAATAGGCGGAACATCAGACTGCTTGAGACTCTATCTTAATGGAGCAACCGTTGCTTCGACAAATCTTTCCACGTGGGGCACAGTCGCATCGGGCAGCACGTTCATCGGCAGTGGTGTTGATTGGCATACTGCAAACAAGTTCTGGATCGACAACCTGAAAGTTTACACCAAAGCCAAGACGAACTTCTCAGATAGACTTACGGAATGATGATGAAAAAAACGCTATTGATGATATTCATTTTCGGGATTGTCCCGCTATTATTCGGATCGTTTCTATTGAACCGCAACAGGAACACACTTCCAGAATACGAGCGCCTGAACCCTACCGATAAAAAGGCAACGAATTATCAGGGTTTTGAAACCGTCGATGCGGACAAGGACGGCTTTCCGGACTTTACCGTGCGTCTGACACATACCTCACGGACGAATATCATGGTAGACATCAAAGGGGTCGGTCCGGGCATCGTCACCGAAATGGCATACATCATCAACGGCGATCTCGATACGGCTGCGTATATCCCGTTCCGGAATCTGTTCTCCGTATCGAATACCCTGGTAAGTACACTTGCATTCCAGTTAAGACTGAAGTTTAAAAATGGCAGAACAGCACCGACCGTGCTCAGACAGATCGAGATCACCAATCAGTACCCGACCGCCTCGTTCTTCATCTCAAATATCAATTGGACAAACAAGATATTCATCGCTACAAACTCATCCGACCCTGATAATGCACTTATCTACTACGCATGGGACACCGATGGCGACGGGAACATCGATACGGCATACAGTACGATCGCGATACAGCCGCACTACTATACCACGCTTGGAACCAACACGGTAACGCTGTATGTCAAGGACGTTGCAGGCTATCTCGACACCGCGTCACGGCTCTGCGTCCGGACGAACCTGCCGCCCGTTGCGCTGTTCGTCATCAGCAATGCAAACTGGACGAACAAGGTCTTTGACGCCTCGGCGAGTTATGACCCCGACGGCGGAGCATTGATGTACGCCTGGGATACGGACGGTGACGGAATACGGAACACATCATTCAGCAGTTCGAACAGGATATATACAAATATATTCACCACGCTTGCCGTCAGCAATGTCATCCTCTATGTATCCGATGGATTTACAACGAACACCGCGACCAACCTGTGCTTCCGTACCAATACCGCTCCGGTAGCATCATTCACGATCACGAGCTCCAACGCGACTAATAAAGTCTTTGATGCATCGGCAAGTTACGACCCGGACGGCGGTTCATTGACGTACGCCTGGGATACGGACGGGAACGGCAGTATCGATGTCCCGTTCAGCAGTGCGGCAAGCAATTATAACATGCATTTCACCGGGATCGGTTCCAATAATGTTATTCTTTATATATTCGACGGTTTTGCTACGAATTCCGTGACCAATATATGCTTTCATACAAACATTTTACCCATTGCCATTTTTTCGATTACCGAAATAAATGCAACGAACAAAATATTCGATGCGTCATCGAGCTATGACCCTGACGACATCATCACCGGTTACGCATGGGATCTTGACGGGAACGGGGTCATCGACACGCCGTTCTCCCTCGACAACATCTTCTTTACGAACTATTTTACGAATCTCGGCGCTGGTCACGTAGCGCTTTATGTACGGGACACCTTTGAAACGAACATGGCAAGCAATCTCTGCATGCGGACCAATTTCTGGCCGACCGCTGATTTTACCGTGACCCCGGGACTCGGATCTACCAACTCGGTCTTTATGTTCAACGCAGGCGTAAGCACCGACCCGGACGGCAATATAACAACGTATCGATGGGATTTTAATTGCGACGGCACCTACGAGGTGATCAGCACGAGCAATTCCTATTCGACCAATTTTACTAATATTATCGGGCAATACAATGTAGTTCTTATGATCAACGATGCTGCAGGTGCGTATAGTATAAGGACAAATAAGATCAATATAGTACTTCAGAGCAACGATGGATTGGTATTCTGGAACAAACTCGGCAGTGATGCCGAGGTGACCAACAGTGCGTTCGGGCAGAATCTCGTATTTGTCGATACCGGGAACTATAGCTATTATCCCGGAGCCCACGGAAACGGCATCGGCATGACCGATAATGACAAGAATTCCGTCATGCGTCTGTCCAATGTCACACCGGTTCTGAATCCCGAACATGGGACTCTTGAAATGTGGATCTACTTCACGGAAGACCCCCTTGGATTTCAGTATGGCCAGTACAGGCTATGGAACGGACCAGGAACAGAGTGCGAAACCGGCGGCGTTAATTTATGCATGTTCGATCCGGAAATGCTGGGGCTTATCTATGGCTCTGTTGTATTCAACGGCACTACAGTATCGGTCATATATACGCCCGCCTCAACCCGTAACTCACATGGCCATCTGAACCAGTGGACACATGTTGCTTTGGTTTGGAATCGTTCAGGCATTGAAGGCACAAGCGACCGGCTGCGGATGTACATCGATGGAACCGCAGTCGCCGCGACAAATCAATCTGACTGGGGTACCGTTGCATCCGGAAATGCATACATCTGCAGCGGCGTTGATTGGGATCCCGCAAATAAATTCAGACAGGATAATATTAAAGTCTATACCAGAGCAAAGACCAATTTCTCCGACAGGTCCACGGAATAATAATGATGAAAAAAGCCATCCTTATCTGCATCATCTCCAGCATCGTCCCGTTCCTCTTTGCGTCCATCCTGTTCAACCGCAATAAAAAAACATTGCCGGGGTATGAACGCGCCAATCCAACCGACCGGAAGGCAACCAATTATCAGGGGTTTGAGACCATTGACGCAAACCATGACGGTATTCCGGATATAGCCCTTACCGTTACCTACAGCGTACGGACGAATTTACAGATCACCGTCCGCGGCATCGGCCCGTCGATCATCGACAGTATGGCATATACCTTCAGCGGCGACATCGATGAATCGGAGTATATCCCTTTTCAAAACTCATTCACCGTGCATAACGCGCTCATCGGTGACCTTACCCTGCAGGCACGATTCAGATATAAAAACGGAAAAAAAACGCCGGTCATCACGAAACAATTCTTTGTATCGAATCAATCTCCCACGGCATCATTTCAGATCATCAGCGTCAATTGGACGAACAAGCTGCTTGTCGCGACCAATTCTTACGATCCGGACGATACTATGCTCTGGTATGCATGGGATACGAACGGCGACGGGAATATCGATATACCCTATTCCACAACAGCGTCAACCAATATAGTTTTCACTTCGCTCGGATCAAATTTTATCACCCTGTTCGTCAAAGACAGTTTTGGATACAGCAACATCGTCTCGAATATCTGCTTCCGGACCAACATCACTCCCGTGGCCCAATTCACCATCACCGACATCAACTGGACCAACAAAATATTCAACGCCGCCGTAAGCTTTGACCCTGACGGAGGCACTCTGTATTATGCATGGGACCTTGACGGGAACGGCACGGCCGACACAGGATTCAGCAACAGCTTTATTTTATACACCAACTGGTATACATCACTCGGCACGAACAACGTAATGCTCTATGTGTCCGACGGCTTCGCCACGAATATATGCACGAACGTGTGCACACGGATAAAAGTCGTACCGACCGCATCATTTGTTATCATCGACAGCAACCCTACAAATAAACAATTCGATGCATCATCCTGCTTCAATCCTGATAATTCAATCTCGGGATATGCCTGGGATTTTGACGGCAACGGTTCGATCGACACATCATTCAGCACTAACAATATACTATTGACCTTTTATTATCAAACCCTCGGCACAAACAATGTCGTGCTTTATGTAACTGATGGTTTTTCAACAAATGTAAAAACAAATGTATGTACAAGGACAAATACAGCTCCGGCGGCATCTTTTTTGATCAGTAATATCAATTCTACCAATATACAACTCGATGCATCGGCTTGCTACGATCCTGACGATTCCATTACCGGATACGCCTGGGATCTTGACGGTAATGGTACGCTTGATACCCTGTTTTCAATCAGCAATATGATATACACGGCCCTTTTCACCAATTTTGGATTCGGGTATGCGGTATTGTATGTAAAAGACCATTTTACTACGAACATGGCAAGCAATATATGTTACCACACGAATTCCCCACCCTGTGCCGCTTTTACCATTACTCCTTCTAAAGGATCTACAAATTCTGTATATGAATTCAATGCAAGGGCGAGTTCAGACGCTGAAAGCAACATTGTATTATATCTATGGGATTTCAATTGCGACGGGATCTATGATGTAATGGTAACAAGCAATACGTATGCAACGAATTTCACCACTAATACCGGCAACTATCAAATTGTACTGAACGTGACCGATACGGAAGGTGCCGCGAGCATCTTTACAAATGAGGTCACTGTACTTGCGATCCCCGATGGGCTATCCTTCTGGAATACGCTGAACAACGGCGACGATATGGTGAACAATGGCTTCGGACCGCATCTTAATTTTCCGGATCAATGTTATTACAGTTTCGTCGCTGGTGTTCACAGTAATGCTATCGGCATCTCCAGCACCGGCGGTTCCGGCGGTCTTGTCTATTTTAGCGGTGCGGAGCAGGTTCTTAATGCCGAGATCGGGACTATTGAAATGTGGGTAAAGATCGCGGATGATCCGGAAGCATACACGCATGGCGCGTATTGGCTATGGAACGGACCATATAATCCCAATGCGGCTTTCGGTGCCAATCTGTACTTTTGTGATCCGGCGTTTGACAACCAGTGGCTTGCAGGAAGTGTTGATTTTAACGGGGCATCTGTTGCGATCTCATATACACCGACCAATGTGCGGAATGCACATGGATTTTTAAATCAGTGGCTCCACGTTGCACTCGTTTGGAACAGAACCGGTATCGGAGGTACATCTGACCGGCTTCGTATTTATTTGAATGGGACTATTGTAGCAGCAACAAATACATCCACATGGGGCACTACGACTTCCGGTGAGGTCTGGATGGGAAGCAGTATTGATTTCGCTGATGCAAATAAATTATGGATTGATAATGTAAAAGCATTCCGGATAGCCAAAACAAATTTTGCTGATCGTTTTATTGAATAACTGCAAGATATTCCTTACTCGTCGAGACACAACACTATATGCACCATTATATAGGCATTATAAAGAATTTATTCGCCACATTCCGTATTTTGAAAAAAAACGTAAAACACATCCACCATGATATACACTGAGTAACATCACTTCTATTTTTCTGACATGCATCTTGTGACTGATTTTTAAATAATCACAATAGTTTATGCAAACGTTTTCATATTTTTTAAACTTTTCCCTGTTTTGTGTTGACAATAATTAAATATTTCGCTAAACTGAGCCGCGCATTGAAACATGAGTATAAACAATTTCGCCTGGCCGGGAACTAATACAGAAAGGATCGACAATGTTTCTGAAACTAATAAAAAGCAGCAATCCGAAGGATATATGTGTGCCGATGATAATCAAATCTTTTTTGGCCATCCTCTTCTCAGCATCGATCTTCGCTCAGATACCGACCATAATGCGCTACCAGGGATTCATGTACAGCAACGGTACGCCATATACTGGGAGCGCAGATTTCATCTTTCAAATATACGACGCACCGGCTGGCGGATTTCTCCTCTGGTCAAGCACAAATGGAATTACATATGATACGCTTGCAGTATCCAACGGCATCTTCACATACATCCTTGGCTCCAGCAACTCACTTACCAATCTCTTTTGGACAGGGAACGGAACGTTCCTTCAGATAGTTTATAAAATGCCCGCCGGAACAGGTAACTGGACAACGAATACATCACGCATACAATTTATTGCAGCACCCTACGCTTTTGCTGCCGAACGGTCACTTGATTCAAATCCTGTAGGAACGATCCTGCCCTACTATGGAAATGCAAATCATCTGACAAACACGTACAACAACCGGTATCTTATCTGCGATGGACGATCGATCGGTAAAAGCAACAGCGGTGCGTCGAACTCGGGTGATCTCTATAAGGACTTATACCTGTTGATATACCAAATAAACAGCAATGCGGATTATGCAGCAGCAACCAATGCATGGATGAATAACCGGCTCGTTGTATTACCCGATATGCGCGGCAGATTTTTACGCGGGAATGACGGCAGTGCGGGACGCGATCCGAATAAAACGGCACGGTCAAACGAAACGGGAACGATAATCGGCGACAGGATAGGCAGTGTGCAGGGGGACACCTTTCAGGGCCATTGGCATGAACTGCGGAAGGATGAGACAAATGTCTCCGGCATATCTCCGAGCGGATATGGCTCGACCGGATTTGTCAACCCCGGCGCGACGCATGTTTTCACCGGAGCAATCGCTAAAGATATGTTACCCGACACATCGATTGTTTCAAATAAAGACCCGCGAAATACAAATGAAACAAGACCAAAGAATATTTCAATAAACTACATCATCAAATATTAAAAAAAGCGCAGAGGAGATCCAGATGGCTATTCATAAAATCATTCTTTCTTTCATGATACTGTCCGCAGCGGCGCTCTCACAGATACCGGCCGTCATGCATTATCAGGGTTATATCACCAGTAACGGAACTCCCTATACGGGAAATGCCGATGTCGTTTTCCACTTGTACGACAATCCGAGCAACGGCAATCCGCTCTGGACCAGCACGAATGCTGCAAATCCCGTTGCGGAAACCGTTCAAGTAATAACCGGTGTCTACAGCTATCTGCTAGGATCAAAGAACCCTTTGACCAATATTCGCTGGACGGGCAACGGCACGTATCTGCAGATCATGACACGAATATCCGGCGGGACATGGGGCACGAATGCATCACGCGTACAATTTATTTCCGTACCCTATGCATTCGCCGCAGAACGATCACTGGATTCAAATCCGGTCGGGACAATACTCCCGTTTTATGGAACCGAAACGTACCTTAACAGCATGTATAATAATCACTATTTACCTTGCGACGGGGCAACAATTGGAAGATCCGGAAGTCCTGCGACAAGGGCAAATAATGCATATAAAGACCTTTTTATACAGATCTATCTTGTGGACAATACCAACAAAACACCTGAGCAGGCGAAAACGGCATGGGAGGCCGGCAATATAATTGCATTGCCTGACATGCGCGGCAGATTTTTGCGCGGTATAAATGACGGAACTAACAGAGACCCGGATGCATCGATGAGAAAAAATGAATCGGGAACAATCATCGGCGACCGTATTGGAAGTATTCAAGAAGACGCATTTCAAGGACATTGGCATCTTGTCCGGAGAGATTATTACAATGACAGCTGTATTGCGCCTGGAGGAAACGGCACATCGGGTTTTGTAAATCCCGGTGCCACGCATAATTTCGCGCCAGCAAAAGCAAAAGATCTCCTCAACGATACGGTGAACGGAGACCCCCGTGCATCATCGGAAACACGCCCCAAAAACATCTCGGTATACTTTATCATAAAATATTGAGCGTTATTGTGAAGGACGTATGAACAATTACCATGTGGAGAGATATAGTGATTCACTATTCATCAAAAAGTAAGCGCCTCAAACACAACGTTAAACCGGTAGAAAAGATTGCATGCGTCACCCTGGGGATGTTGCTCTCCATTTCCGTACTATCTTTTCCGGCATGGACCACATTCCGCGGCGCAAATAATTATGCATTCGAATCCGTTTATATTCCGGGCACAAACTATGCAATTGACACACTTCGTCCGAGCAATACCGACTATGTCTCCAGCTACTCATTTGCCGCACGCGACCATCTTATTTATGGTGTCCGTCAAAACCGTTATGTATACGGATATGACACGATTAACCTCACCAATATTTTCGAGTGCGACCTCGGCACGTATACCATCTCTCCGCTCTATATTTATTCAAGCGCTTTATTCGTCTCCGGTGCCGACGGGTTCATCCACCGCATCGACAGGACAACAGGCATTATCAGCGAACGTATAAAAATAAACGATGGGCTTGTGAGCGGCATACTGATCGCGAACGGCGGAACGAACCTTGTCCTTCGCAATGGAAAAAGCGCTACGCTGCTCGGTGCACGAAAACGGACGACGACCGGTTTTTCCAGAGCTGCGTTCACCATCAATGCCGGGCTGACCATATCCGGTGCCGACGATGGAACGGTCACGATAGTCACCAATACAACGAACGTTATCGGAATATTCCGGGCATCCAATGCGGTCACCGGCTCCATCATCAGCGCTGTCATCAATAATACCAATTATATATCGTTTATCGACGACAGCGGTATTGTATATTGCATCTCAACGAACGGCACGCTGCGGTGGCAGTATACCGGCATGTCCAATGTGATTCCGTACGCCGCATATTATTCGTGGGCAAACAGACTTATCATCGCATCCGCATCTGGCGACCTTTGTTCGCTGTACATCACCAACGGCGCGGTTACATTCATGGCTAATATCGGCACCGGCATCACTACGCCACCCACGATTGTCCGAGACCGTATAGCGGTCGGCACGACAAACAATCTTCTTGCTATTCGCAACCTCGGTAACGGATCATTGATAAGCACTATCGCATTACCGAATATGATCTCCGATGAGATAGCTGTATGCGACCGGGGCATGGTCACGACGCTCGTTGACGGACGCGTAATGCTCGTCCGCAATGCCTTTGAAGCTGTGCTCCCGCCGGACCAGATACGTGTAAATAATACCAATTCGCCGATCATTGACCTCATCAACGATAAAATCTCCTGGCGCTTTAACCATACCGAGACGGGACAGAAGCAGAGCGCGTACCAATACGAATTTTCAACAAATACAGATTTCTATTCGCTCTCCTACGACAGCGGAAAGTTGTCATCGACGAATTCAAACATCACGCTGGCAACGGGAGTATCGGACGGCACCTATTTTCTGCGTGTACGCACCTGGGATACGAACGACCGGGCCGGGCTATATTCAACCGGCACCAACAAGTTTTATGTTGACAGAACGAAACCGATCATCAGCGCCAAATATGTCATCAATTCCGTGACCAACAGTGCGTCCACAACGAATTACATCAGCAATGCGTCATTTTCACTCATCGTTAACGCAGTCGATACGAATGTAAATGGCGTCATGTCGGACATAAGCAACCGCTGCTATTCAACGAACGGCACTACGTGGTATTCCTACGTGAATCCGGTCATTATCCCGCTCGCGGACGGTGTACCATTGACGGTATGGTACGCAAGCTACGACAACGCAGGTAACAGCAACACGAATAGATTTATTGCCATCCGTGACAACACACCGCCCGAAGCCGGGCATACCGCAGATCCTGCGACATTTCCGGGGCCCACAATGACATTCGGGCTTACCACTACGGCGTTTCGCGTCACTGCATCCGATGCCGCCGTCGGCATGAAATCGGTTTTCTATTCAATAGATACCGCACCATTTTCCGGGCATACCGGAAGCAGTTCGCCGGCCTTTTCTTTACCTGAAGGCGATCATCTGATACGTTATTTTGCCGAGGACAAACTCGGCAACATCTGTTCCACGAACAGTTTCCAGGTGACCATCATCAATCCTGCAAGCAATATCGTCCGCAGTACCGCGATGAAAATTCCGTATATCGCCGCAAGTACCGGATATACCAACCTGTCATATATCGGCGAACATTACCTTATTTATTTCAATGACCCAGTTCGCGCCGGCATATCGCTTGAGACACCGGCACCGCCGGTCATGATGATGGCGGCTGCAGCTCCGGCATCATCGATGTATATCTCTAATGGCGGGCCAATACCGGCACCATCAAAAGGAAAGACTGTACCGGAAGAACCAACTGTACCGGTCATCATGCCGCCGAGTGAGATCATCATAAATAATGACTCAACCGCCCCGAAGATAACCATCGGCACGGTGACAAACGGAGGCATATACGCTCCCGGCATAACACCGCTCATCTCCGTAACAGATGACAGTGTGTTCAGCACGGTCATTACGCTTAACGGAATGGCATTCTCATCCGGCACACCTGTTCAAAAAGACGGGTTGTATATCCTCACCGCATATGCCGTTGACACCACCGGTAACGAGACAAACAGATCGATAACCTTCACTGTGGACGGAACGGCACCCGATATCACCGTTACAGGCGTCACTAATAACGGATCTTATAACAGAAACGTCACCGTATCGTCCTCGTTTTCCGATAAGAATCTGAGCCGTTCGTTTGCTACATTGAACGGGAATCCACTTACAAAAAGCATTACCCTGTCCGCGGAAGGGCTCTATATCATTCATGCGGAAGCATATGACGCCGCGGGAAACACCTCGATGAAAGAAGTACGTTTCACGATTGACAAAACTCTTCCGATTATCCTCGTGCAAGGCGTCATCAACGATGCAGCTTATACACGTGCGTCCATAGATGTCCGTATTTATGAGGACAATCTGAACATCTCGAAAAGTTCTCTCGCGCTCAACTCAAATGATTACATAACCACGCTCGTTTTCTCGGCCGATGAGAACAATATCAGTCATTTCTTCACCCATATCGGCCCCGTCACCAATGAGGGAACATATAGTCTTACCCATTTCATGCAGGACAACGCCGGCAATACGGTGTCAAACCGCGTGCAGTTCTCCATCCGTCCGTTCTATCCGCAAAGCAACCTGTTACTCTACGCTTCATTCGATAAGACGACCGCAGCTTCATTCGCGAAAGGCGACTCAAACGATTACTCCGGTGTCCGGACGCTTGTGAAGGGCGGGTTCATCAGCAATTGCGTTGCACCGGGTATCACATCCGGCGACGTTGTGGTACAGTACCGGTCTATGAGCAACATTTCCGCCGACAAAGGTACTGTTTCGTTCTGGGTGAAACCGGCATGGCAAACGCCGGAGGTAAAAGGGAACTACCTTTTCACCTTGAACAATAATCCCAACAGTCTCGACATGCTTGCCGCGCATGTAACACGCACGAACGGATTGACCTTCAGCGTCAAGAACTCGCAGCAGAAAGCTTTCATTGCAACAAACAGAACGAACTGGTGGACGAACAATATTTGGACACATGTATCATTCACCTGGGATTTCGGCGCACAGACTGCCGCCATGTATGTGAACGGCATAAAAACGGGCAGCACCGCACTCTCAGGCACACCGCGCAGCGATATGTACTGGCTGTGTTTTGCCGCCGGTGAACTATCCGGCAGCTGGCAGACACTGAAAGGATATATGGATGAAGCGCGCGTGTACGACCGGGCGCTCAGCGAACAGGAGATCGCCTCGCTGTATTCATTCTATATCCCGCAGGTGACGAATGCATCACCCAAAACCACAAATGCTGTTCCGATGACGTTGCAGCAGGCAGTCCCGCTGAATATTGGGCCATCATTAGCATCAGATCCGGATGAAGTTGTATTCCGTGAAGGAACGGGAAAAGAATGACATCTATGCGTACACGTTTTTTTATTCTCGTACTTCCTGTGTTCTGCCTATCGATATCTGCATCGGATATAAATTCAATGCTTACCAATTACAAGTTGACCGACCAGCAAAGATCGGTCGCCGTTTCAATGCTCCGTGAATGGCAAACGCCCTATGGGCTGCCTATGTCCCTGTATGACACGATCTCGAACGCTATACCCTGCCGGCAATGCGAAGACATCGCCAAAGGCATATTGTTCCTGGCTTCACAGAACATGCAGCGCGCTGAGATCACAAAAATCATACTTTCGCGACAGGAAGAACGATATTCGCGCATCGACTTTACCGAGGGTTTTGTATCGTATGGCTTTACACCGGGCATATCACCGACATTCGGATCAGTGAACGGGCGGGTGAAAGCAGTTCTATTCCTTTCGTACACATGCGCTTATTGTTCGGTGATGTATAACACGGTAAAAGAACTTGCGCTTAAATATAAAAATGAGATCTCGCTTACGATAAAGCATATGGCATCCACAACAAACGACCCTTACGCACGAGCAGCACTTGCAGCGCAAGCACGGGGTAAGTATGCCGATATGGCAGACCTGTTATTCACCACGAACACTGCGACAAAAGACATCTATGGATTTGCTCAAAAAATAGACATCGATATGGAAACATTTAAAAAAGATATGGAATCATCGAACATCATCGCCCAGCTTGCATCGGACATCGATGATTCAACACGGGTATATGTCACCGGCACGCCGGCGTTATTCATCAACGGGAAACGCTTCCGCGGCTCAGCACAAATGGCAAGTAATCTTATCACACAGCAAATAGGTATTAAACCATGAAAACACCAACAGGAGAACATAACATGAGAAAGAGCATTGCGGTGATCTTCGGAACTATTCTGGCAATCAATGTCCTGACTGCGCAGACTATGCCTAGGTTATTGAATTATCAGGGCAAGTTAACGACATCGCTCGGCGTCCCCGTAGACGGAACGCGTGATTTCCAATTCTCGCTGTTCACCAATATATCCGTCGGCTCGGCGCTTTGGACGGAACATCAGACCGGTGTTCAGATCCAGAAAGGTTATTACAGCATCGAACTGGGATCAAAGACCGCTTTCCCTGCCACTATCGACTTTCTCTACGGCACATGGTATCTCGGTGTATACGTCCGCACCAACGGCGCAACGAACTGGGGAAGTGAACTGCTTCCCCGCACCAGGATATTGCCCGGTCTGCTCGCATTCTCCATGCCTCCGGTACTTCAGCAGCTTGCGGCTTTGTCCAACCAGGGTGTGATGGCGTCGAACCTCTGGCAGACATCACCGCTTGCCGGAGTTCCCGCGGGAAATGTTGGAAAAAGCAATGTTTTTTTCGTGGACCGTGAAGGGCGCTATGACTTCACCGATATTCAGGCAGCTTTGGACCGTGCCGCATCGCTGAACTTAACCTCCTCGACCATATATGTGCTCTCCGGAACATATCCGATAACAGCACCGATAACCTATACGCCGAATGGACGTATACTGCATAATGTTTCCATAATCGGTGATTCAATAAACCGCCCCGTTGTCGTCAGCAGCTTCGATGATTATGCCCTTCGCGCGGACACTGCCGGCACAAGCCCGACGAATATACTCCTTGCCAACATCTCATTCGGCACTTCAGCATTACCGCTCAAGCGCGGCGTATACTGGAACACGCACAGATCAAAGATCAGCAACTGCACGGTCTATTCTTCCGTTTCGGTAAAAGGCAATTCCAACCGCATCATGAATAACTATATCGAAAACAATAGTGGAGATGCGCTTTCAGTTGAAGGACTTTCAAACATAGTCATTAACAATACCTTGTCCGGATACTGCCCATCAGTAATCGCATATGATATTTACTCATCGGTTACATCGAGCAATAGTACAGTCATGAGCAACAACCTGCTTAAGCATGGTACTATTGCAACTCCGACAAACACAGCCGCTGTCCCGGGAACTGTTAACTACATCGTTGATGCCAGCGGCCGTTATGATTTCGACAATATTCAGTCTGCGCTGGAAGCAGTGGCAGACGGACAAGCCACCAATAATATAACCAACGCCGTTATACGGGTTTATTCTGGGATTTATCAGATTTCATCGTCTATCACTTTGAAAGCCAACGGGAAAGTATTGAGCAATGTCACAATTAAAAGCTTTGATGCTACTGCCCCGCAAATCATTCCATCAATGAATGATTTCACAATAAAGATAGCTGGAGACAATGCCAACCAGGTGAAGAATATTATACTGTCGAATATTGTGATCGGTACTTCTACAACACCTGTATACAAAGGACTATTACTCAGCAATGCCGCTGGCTGTAAAATTACCAACAACACCTTTTATGCAAATAATAACAGCTGTACAATTGCATATACCACCAACAGCAGCATCTATCTACCATCAACCACCGGCGGCACAGTACAAATATCACACACAACCAATAGCAGCTTCTATTTTTACAACACATATACTGCATCAATTCAAAATTCAGATAATTGTCGATCATTTTCATGCAGCATAAGCAGCTACAGCAACGTAACGCGATGCGTATTCAGTAACGGGAATTTTCCGAGCAGTATTATAAGCATAACGAGCAACTCTTTTTACAATGTTACATTTTCGAATCTTCGGTTATCAAACTCACATTACAACAGTTTCAAATCATGTACGGTGTCATACGCTTCTCCTATTATTCCTTTGGAAACGACTGCAATTTCGGGACATGAGATTATGTACACTGTCTACAATCCACCGCAGGTGCAATTAGACGACAGCTGTGTATCATTTAAGAATTCAATGTACAATACTGTTTATAATTCTGCGATCAATATCGTCAATCCTGTATCCGGTTTTTGTACAGGAACCGTTACTGGTCTTATTTTTGACGCATCTTCTCTTTATAACAACTTCTCTGGCTCCACTATGTCCATAGGTGCAATCAAGGGCGAATATAATTGTGTTTACCTGACAGTTGCAGAACAGTGCACTTCAAACAACTGCGGTTACGTTCCGGATTGCCCAGAAATAACTCCTGAATGCACATCCACCTCAACTCATTGGATGTGCGAATCTTGGGATTGTAGCGGAAGATCCACAAACTATACTGGCGCTAAAGTTTTAACTAATAGCATCATCGCTCAAGGCATCTTGAATTATGGTGCAAATAATACTCCACCCACGATACTTCCATAGCTCTATAATTATCAGGTAATATAATGAGTAATAAACCAAGATACACCAGTATATTTGCTGTTTTCTTGATACTAAACATATCTCAATCATTTCTTCTTTATCCTAAACAAACTAACAACGAATACCAACATACTGGCGCAATCGATAATGGCGGGAAAATATCCGGCAACAATATATACTCAAATCAAGCGAGTGTCATAATTCCCATTCAGACAAAAGGTACAGCTTTCGGTAAAAACACCGAATACTACAATTTCTCCGGCAATGCTGTTCTTGCACAGCCTGCGCTGCAGTTCCATCCCTACGCTCCGCGGGCATTAAACACGACGACGAACACTAACTCGATACGTATAAACTGGCAGCTGCCCGTTACATCAAGCCTGCCAGTTGCCGGATACCGTTTATACCGCGGGAAAGCAGAAATTGTCACCTACATGACGAATTCAACGACAAAATCCAACACAAATGTATACGCGATTTCGGCATTTGCGGTGGTCACTAATCCAACCGCGACCAATTACACCGACACCGCGGTCATCGCACAGGAACGATATGCGTATATCGTGACGGCATACGATACCGAACAGTATGAATCGACAAACAATGCGACAGCATTCGGCTGGCTGTCCGAACCGCCGCCGCCGAGCGTGGTACTGCCGACACCGCCGAAGATAGCAAACCCGGTGACCTATGGAGGCATATCCGCCACCAGTGTATCCCTCCGGTGGAGTATGTCGACGCAGGGAACCTACCCGTTGCTCGGGTATCAGATATTCCAGGGGACGAACAAATCATACGTTTATGAGACGACCGCGTCCGGGACATCGAATTATCTGACCAACACCAATTACTCCGTCACCGGTCTTACACCGGGAAGTCTTTATTTTTTTAACGTACGCGCCTATGACAATAAAACGAACGGCACGTGGGCTCAGTATGAATTATCCGCAGTACCACCCTATGTCTCTCCGTTCGCGCCCACCGGACTTCAGGCCACAGCAGGAAACAGCATCATCGAACTCAAATTCACCCCGTCGGTCAACGGTTCATTCAACGTACGCAGATATGAGATATACCTCCGGGTCGACGGCGGCGCATATCCCGGCACGCCCATAACCGTCATCGATATGCCGTTCACGAATACGGCCGGAAAGATCATTACCATGCTCGGCGGCCTGACGAACACAAAGAAATACTGGATGCGTGTCCGCGCCATAGACGACGCGAGCATGCAGAACCGGGGGCTCACGAACGACCTTGCAAGCGGCTGGTCCGCGGAGACCAATGCGACCCCGTCCGCCCGTCTTTTCCCGCCGGAGCTCATCACGCACCGCATCGGGAGCAATTATGTCCGCCTGTCATGGATGCTGCGCCAGATGTCGACAAACGAAGTGTATCCTTTCTCCAACTTTACCGTATACCGCAGTGAGCAGCAGAACGGAACGTATACTCCGCTCGGAACGACTACTAATTACGAATTCCTTGACCTTACCGTGCAGTCCAACAAGACGTATTTCTATCGCCTGACATCGGTTGACGACCATGCCCAGGAATCCGTGCAAAGCGATACGATTCCGGTTGAAACACCGAGCGGTTTGACTATTTCATGGGGACCTGCAGTCCCCGGCAAGTCCACGACGGTCTCAGCCCGCATGCGTGTATTCTCGGGATTGGTGACGAATCTTGACCCGATGCCGGTCACGATACAGTACCTTTCCGGCGGAGGAAGTGCGCAGGGCACAACATCACCATTCATACTATCGAACGATAGTGATGGAACTATATCATATACTATGACATGCGGACCCGCAGTGGGCGACAATGTTGTTTCTATTACCGGCGCATTCGGTACAACGAATGTGAAAATATATGCCGGGACGGTGAAACTGGTATCCCGGGGCGACGGGGTGACGACATGGGCCAAGGAAACCTACAGCTATACCCCGAAAATCGCCGTTTCCATGAAAAATTATTGCTATGAATATCCTGTACCAATGGCTTCACGCTGCAACGAATGGAGTCAAAATTCCGCCGGTGAATTCTGTACATCACCGAGCACCATGCGGCTGCAGTGTAATAATGGACAAAACGCCGACGCTAACGGCAACTGCAATGAGTGCATCAGCTATCCTACATATACATTTGAGGGGTGGCAGAGAACGTCAACGAATTTCTCCGCCGGAGAAGCGGTCCTCGACATCGGCGTGGAAAGCGAAGGAAAACCGGTCGAAGGTATTCCGATAGTATGTTCAGCGCCGAATGGAAAGGTCACTGCGGCCATCACCGGTTCCGGCGTGCGCATACGCTACATCCCGTCGCTTTTCGGAAATTATGACGATACCATCACTGTTACATCACCGCTTGCGGATATACCGCTGTATGTAAAGGTACGTGTGTTCATGATCTCCGAGAGCACGCCGAACGAAAAGGGCGGCGAGTATGCAGACCTGTATTCCTATGTCTACCGTGAACAGCGCATGGGCGTACAGGGCGATCCCCGGTTCTCCGTCAACCGTTACACCGGCAACCTGCATCATGCCGTGAGCGATTTTTCATGCAATGCCATCGGTCTTCCGCTCACCATCGAACGCACCTACAACTCGCTTAACACCGAATTCGGCCCCTTCGGATACGGATGGTATTTCAACTGCAATGAATATCTGACATTCACCAATTATCTCGCCACGAACATCGGTTTTCCCATAAGCGGCGGAGACCCCAAAGTGAACATATATTCGAATCAGGTAGTTCATTTTCATCGCGGTGACGGAGCTGTTCTGATCTACATGTCCGATATCTACAATGAAAACGACGGAACGCTGAAGATAAATCCTACCAATCTCCGCCCGATGAGCGGCAATCCCGATACACTTACCATAGTAGCCGGCGGATACCGCATGGATACACGCCGGAAGGTCAGTTATCATTTCGGAACCAACGGTCTTCTCAATGAAGTGCGTGACCGCGGCATACCGACAATATACGCGTATGACACGCAAAACAGGCTGAGCAGCATCAGCGATATCCGCGGACGCTCGCTGTCTATCGGGTATGATACCAATTCAGGCTGCATCAACCGCATACAGACACCCATCGGCGATATTTATTCCTACACGTATGACGCCAACACCAATCTTATCATGGTGTCCGGTCCGGATTATGAAGCAACGTATATGTACAGTACCAATCACACGCTGGTTATGCGCAGTGACCCGAAATCGCCGCTCGGTGAAAAGTACCGGCGCTTTACCTATGACTGGTACAATCGCGTGGCACGCGAATATAACAGTGAAAACTGCAAGACGGAATATCTATATAATAAAGAAGTTTCATTGAATGGAAACCTGTATCTCGTCACCAGCGTATTCGACGCTATGGACCGCGGTACATATTATTATTACACCACAGACGGCAAACTGGACCACGCCATAGACACGGCCGGCAGACAGGAATCGTATTCGTTCGACGGATCCGGCAACCTTACCGCATATACCGACAAGAACGGCAACAGATACACGATGGCATACGACAATCGCAATCTGAAAATATCTGATCAGGATACGCGGACCGGCATCAAAAAGACGCTTTTCTACAATGCCGACGGCGCCGTTTCAATGATCAAAGACGGCAATAACAACTGTACGGCATATACGTATGACTCCAACGGCAATTGCGCATCGATACAATACCCCACCGGCGCAAAAGTCCAGTACACATACAACAGCTACAATCTGAGAAGCGAAGAGATAGACGAACTCGGCAATAAAAAGCTGTTCTCATACGACGATTACGCGAACCTTACACGTATTGAATACCCCTTCCCCGTAAACGGCGTGCGGACACCGCGTCTTGATTTCGGTTACGACGGCATCGGACGCATGATCTGGTCAAAGGATATGAACCGTAATGCCACGTTCTACAGCTACAACGGCCTCGGCCTTATCACCGAGGTCGTTTACCCCGACAAAACCCTTATCCGGAGAATATATGATCCGCTGGGACGGCTGCAGCGTACGATCGACGAAAACGGTTTCAGCACCGCAGTGACCTACGACCTTGAAGACCGCCCAAAATTCACCTATGACGAACTCAGCAATAAGACCACCTACATCTATGGCGCCATGGGCGAACTTATCACCTCCCTCGACCCGCGCGGCAACAGCACGTACTACGAATATGACACGGCGTACCATCTCACCAAAGTATCCGGCAAAGCGGTCTCCAACGGGAACGACATCATACGATCATTAGCCAACGATGCGAACGGCAATATCATCGCCGAGACAAATGAACGCGGTTTTGTAACACGGTATCTGTACGGCGCTAATAATCTGCCGAATCAGGTCATCAACGCCGTCGACAGCGCTATGACGTATACATACGACGGATGCAACCGCCTGACCTCCGTGGCCAACTTTGACAGCACCGTCCGGCGCATTGCATACGACGCCATGGGCCGTGTGACCAACCGAACCGACGAGATGGGGCGCAGGGAAATAATGCGGTACGACGCCGCGGGTAATCTGATATACAACGTAGACAAAAACTCGAACACAAACAGATACCTCTACGATTGTCTCAACCGTCTGATATCGGTCATCGATGCGACCGGCAGGATAACCGGTTATGAATATGACGACAACGGCAACCGCACCGAAATGATCGATCATCTGGGCAACCGCACAAAATATACCTATGACGTACGGAACCGCCTTACCGGTATTCAGGATGCATTATCAAATTCGATCTCGTATTCGTATGACAAGACCGGCCTGATGACTAACTTGACTGACGCCCGCAAGCAGAAGACATCATTTTTTTACAACCGTCGACGCGAGCTTATCCGCATCGAAAACGCGCTGGGACATAAAGAATATTTCGAATACGATGCGAACGGCAACCGCACTGCCGTCATCGACCGTATGAACAACCGAACGAAATATGAATACGACGCACGGAACCGCCTTATCCGCACCATCGACGCGCTCAGCAACACCAACATCGCCATGTATGACGAAGCCGGGAACGTCACCAATATCACCGACTCGCTCACGCAGAACACCCGCTTCAGCTACGACAGGCTCAACCGGATGACCAATACCGTCCTCCCGACAACCGCTGCACTATCATACGCATACGACGCCATGAACCGCATGATCTCGAACATCGACCCCGCGACCAACGCCGTTGTGCTTTCATACGACCCGTCAGGGCGCATCATCAGCACGCAACTTCCCGATCCCGACACCAACACATCCATGCGCCCCCGGGTAAACGTATATGACGCGAACGGCAACGTCCTTTCCGCCACCAACGAGCGCGGATGTGCGACAAGCTACACCTACGACCGCGCGGACCGCGTTACCGCCGTCATCGATGCCCGCACGAACACGACACAATACTCCTACGACATACTCGGCAGAGTGACCGCCGTCACCGATCCCGACGGATACAGCAACAGCTTCGTCTATGACGCGCTCGGACGCGTTACCATGCGTATCGACAAGCTCGGAAGCAACGAGCAGTATTTCTACGATGCAGCCGGATATCTCATTAAAAAGATCGATGCGCGCAGCAACATCACGCAGTATGCATACGACGCCATCGGACGTTTGATCGCTGAAACGAACGCACTCGGCGGAGTTACCAGGCTCGAATACAACTCCAACAACAACCTCACCAACATCATCGATGCGCGCGGCATACGCAGCAGCTTCGAATATGACGCACTCGGCAGGATAAAACGCTCGTTCGACGGCGCCAGCAACGCCACGACCTATGTATACGACGCACTCTCACGCCTCACCTATCTCACGAACCGCAACGGCTTCCCCACGAAGTATGAATACGACGCCCTCGGCCGCATCATCCGTGTCACCGACGCGAGCAACCGTGTAACATCCTTCGCATACGATCTCCGGGGCTATCGCACCAACATGACCGACGCACGCGGCATGATAACGACGATGGAATATGACGCGCTCGGGCGTGTACGCCGCATCATCGACGCACTCACCAACGTCACCGCATACACCTACGACCAGACGGGCAACCTCACCGCACTCGTCGACAGGAACGGCAACACCTCGAAGTTCGCGTACGACGCCATGAACAACATCACCAACACCATCGACGCGCTCACCAACGCCCGTTCATTCGCATACGACAAACTCGGCAACATCACCAACATAAAGCACCCCGACGGCGGCATGGACGTGTTCGTATACGACGCACTCTCACGCCGCATCCAGCACATCGACCGCGCGACCAACATCTGGCGCACGGACTACGACGCATCCGGCAATGTGCTACGCCTCACCGACCCGCTCGCCCGCGCCACAGACTTCGCATACGACGCGCTCAACCGCGTTATCGCTCAAACAAATTCTCTCACCAACATCACCGCATTCACGTACGACGCCGCTGGCAACATCTCCAACCTTATAGACCCCGCAGGCGGCACAACCGTCTACGCATACGACGCACGCTCACTCGTCACCAACGTCATGAATCCCCTCGGCGGCATGATGAAATACTTATACGACGCCGAAGGCCGCGCCACCAACGTCATCGATGAAATGAGTAACGTCACTACCTACAAATACGACGCAACAGGACTTCTCGCCAGCGTCATCGACGCCGCAGGCAGAACATCAAAATACGCATACGACCCGACGGGCAATCTCACCAACTATGTGGACCGCAACAATAACGGCACCACAAACTTCTACGACGCGCTCGGACGCGTAACGCGCAAAGTGGATGCTCTGGGTAATGCAGTCGCATACGCATACGACCCCATGGGCAACATGACCGCATTCACCAATGCACTCGGCAAAGTATACAGCTATTCATACGACGCGCTCAACCGCATCACCGGCGAGACCGACCCCACGGGCACCGTCACGACGATGAAGTACGACACAATGGGCCGTGTCTATGAAAAGACCAAGCCCACCGCCGCGTTCACCTATCAGTACGACGCTCTCTCACGCGTAACCAATGAGATACAGGCAGTCATCGCCGGCGGCGCCACCAACGAACATCACCGCATCAGCTACGCATACGACACCATAGGCAATATCACCAACATCAACGACGGCACCGTTGCACTCGGTTTCGCATACGACGAGTTATACCGAGTCACCAACGAGCTCACCCGCATGAACGGCGTGACAAAACAGATGACGCACTTCTATGCGAGCAACAACGCCCGCATCTGCACCGTGGACTACGAAGGTCTATCCAACAATTTCATGTACGACAAAATGCTCCGCATCACCAATATCACCGCCGAATCGTACACCGGCGCCATGCTCAAAACAACGTTCGCATACAGCGCCGGCAGCGCACGCACCAATATGACACTGCCCAACGGCATGAAGATTGATTACGCCTACAACGCCGTGTACGACTGCACCAACATCTTCTACCGCAAGTCCGACGGCAGGTTCATCGACAGGATCAACTACGCGTACGACGCCATGGGCAACATCACCACCCGCTCGAACCGCGAAGGCAGCAACTGCTATTTCTACGACAAACTGTACCGCCTCACCAACGCCGTCTACACCACCGGCGATCACGAACGTTTCGCGTATGACGCCGCGGGTAACCGCACCAATCACGTCTGGTATCAGCGCGTTGAGACGAAGACCATCACCAACGCATACGACGCCGCCAACCGCATTCTCACCACCGTTGTCCGCGTGACCAACACCAACGCCCAGACGATAACCTATGCATATAACGCGAGCGGCGAGATGACGAAAAAATCCGTAGTCACCACAGCCCCATTCCTCTCAAAACCCGAGCTCCTCATCGAAAAGAATCCTGACAACACCGCAGCCGCCAGCATGAGCAACACATATTCCCGCCTCCCCGACGGTCGCATTGCATCCATCAACGTACCGCTCACGAACGGCAGTATTCTCACCAACGAGTTCACCTACAGCGCACTACTGCAGCGCATGAAAAAAGTGGATTCCTCCGGCACCAATTATTACCTCTATGACGGCGACAATATATCCTACGTCTACGCGGACGCCGCACTCACGCAGGTAAAGCAGCGTTTCATCCACGGCCCCGGCATAGACGCACCCATAGCCGTTGAGATAAACGAAAAGACATATCCCGCCGCTCGTTCAACGCTTGCGAAACAGTACGTTAAGCGGTATTATCACCTCTCAGACGCGCAAAACAACGTAACCTATCTGACGGACGACAGGCAGAACATCGTGCAAAAATACACCTACACAGCATTCGGCACGCCATCCATCACCGGCGAAGACCTTAATATCTACACATACACCGGACGCGAGTACGACCGCGACGCAGGTCTCTACTACTACCGCTCACGTCACTACATGCCCAACCTCGGCCGCTTTGACCGGTCGGACGACATGCGCTCAGGCGACAACTGGTATGCATACTGCGGGAACAATCCGCTCAAGTACACTGATCCCTATGGGTATGCGGTAAAAAATGATGACGGTACATATTCTCCGAGTCCCGGCGAAGGTGGTGAAGCATTTCTAAACGATGTGATTAAAAAGGCCAAACTGAAGATTTCTTTGGATGATCTTTTATACTATAAAAATAACCGTTCCAGGTTTACAATACCAGAAGGCAAAGGATTATTTGTTGAAAAAGGCGTAAAGATCAACATACCCGAAGCTCCAGCTTCTGCAAATTCTTCTTCCGGCAATAAATCTTATGACCATGATTACGGCCCATCCGAAGAAGAACTGCGGCAGATGGATAGGGATGAAAAGAACTACTGGGATAACGAAAGTGCCAATATCGCTCGCGGTATTGCGGCGAACAACAGGCTTTCTGATCAATTACGCGGTGATAATATCAATGCGAGGTTGAATGAGTCAAAGTCGTCCTATAACAATGCGATGAATCAGAAGCAAAGTTCGTGGAATCAGCATCTCGCAGAAGAACGTGACACAAGGGATAAGATGCTCCAAGATGCAATATCATATCTGGGGGCATATAAGGCTCGTTATAGCGGCGCTGTGCCTGCTGGTGATACCCAGCAAGAGACGATTAGAGCAAGCACAAAGCGTTCACTATTGGAAGGATTAATTTTGGGGGATAGTGCAACTGATTTGAGGGTAGACCTGAATCCATCAGCATCAAAACATCTGGACAAAGTAGATGATATAAGGGCATGGCTTGAAAAAATGTATAGAGAACGTGGAGAAAAAGCAGGGAAATCAGCAACAATTCCTGATAGTGTCTCAATGATGTTAAATAGTTTTTCTATTGAAAGTGCGCAATTTCGTGGTTTGATGCTTAAGTATATGGATTTTGAGAATATGTATGAAGGTGTTTCTATTGATGGTGTCGAGGAACCAAGAACCGCAGAATTTCCATGGTTGTATAAAATACTCCCAGAATATGGGAATTATGCGGGGGCATTTATTAGTGGTGGAACTCATGACAGGAAAGATCCAAAATTCGATTCGTTTTCTGAAAGATCACGCGATATGGTTGATGAACAAACAAGAATGCATGATATGGAAGGAAGCATTGCAGACTTGTTATCCCCCTATGCAAGTTTCAGGGCGAAAATCGAATCAGATAAGTTATTGATAAACAGGATGAAAGAATTAGGCGATGTAAAAGGAATGGACTATGCGAAGTGCGCGATAGGAAAGTATTACATTCCAATTCCTACTGCAATGCGAATACCAATACCAATTCCCATACCAATGCCAGCAAATGCGTATAAAGAATTAGTAGTACACGCATTTCTATTAAAAACGAAAAAAGATCAAGCCGATTGGAGCAATTATGAATCAAAAATGTTACGCAGGTAGAGCGTTATGTATTATATCGCTATCGGGAATAATGCTTTTCCCGAAATCAATTTCATTAACGACCGGCAGTGATCCGCAGTATTCACAAGATGGGAAAAGCATATTACTTTCGGCAAATATTGATGACGAGCCAACTATTATCAAATATAGTATCGACTCACATGACATTGTACGTTTAACTTACGGCATTCGCGCATATGACGGAAAATTCACACGAGACGGGAGCAAAATATATTATGTGGTGGAATCAAAAAGCAGAGAATACACGGAAATATGGACTATGGGAAGCAATGGCTTGGGGAAAAATAAAATTATAGGATCTACGAATAGGTATCGAAGGAAACCAGTATATAATCAGTGCAACAAGACAATATACTACATTTATTCGATGAATAAATCAGTTGGCATTGGAGTTGTCGATGAAAATGGCGTGAATGAAATGTCTTTTTTCGGCGCTGGCGATCTCGGAATCAACTCTCTTACGGTATCGCCTGATTGTAAGAGTATTTTATATTCATCGCTTGTTGCTATTGTTAGCCAGCATATTCAGGATGGAATAAAACACTATATTACTCCTTGGGAAAAAGAGAGATATCTATTTTCTGATGGATATTCATATGATTATATAAACTTCTGCCTTTCAAGTGATGGCAAGAACATTTATTTACACGCCAGAAAAAAAGGCGAATATACAAAAGAGCACTTTTTTATTCAATCCTACGGCCAAAAAGAAACAAAAGAAATAGGAGTTGTAGAAAGTGGAATGGTTTATGGGATATCTGTGTCTCCCGATAATAAAAAAATAATATTCTTAATAGATGATGGTTCTGGATACAATTATGCCTGGAAGATATTACCATTGCCGCGACACAAGGAGCGTGTAAAGCTGCTGGAGATGAACATTGATGGAACCGGCCTGCATGAAATAGTTCTTGATCCGCGAAAAATTATTGACTCGGTAAAGAAGAACCAACAATTTATACGCTGACTTGAGTCATCATGTTCGCTATTCAATATATTGTTCTTTGAAAAGTTAATTCGCAGTGAATGCCTTCGGGCACTCTCTGAGCGTGTCTGCGTTGTGCGAACATAGCTTATGCAATACCGGGAAACAGGCGCATTATGCCGAGTCAACCTAAACGGGGAATGTACGATAGTGAGTTACGCTGACGCGCGAAGAGAGTGCCCGAAGGCATGAGCATCTCCTAAAAATAAGTTGGTGATGTAAATATTTTTTATAAGGGGAATCGAAGCGAACAATGAACCGGGCAATGACACGCTGGATGGGCGCAGCGGGGGTGTTCC
Organism: Spirochaetota bacterium; assembly: GCA_016214035.1. Lineage (GTDB taxonomy): Bacteria > Spirochaetota > Brachyspiria > Brachyspirales > JACRPF01 > JACRPF01. The sequence goes on from JACRPF010000021.1 coordinate 33,005, forward strand.
CTGAACGCGTCTGCGTTGTGCGAACATAGCCTACGCAATAACGGGGAACTGGCGCGATATGCCGAACCGACCTTAACGGGGAATATACTTTAGTGAGTTACGCTGACGCGTGAAGGGAATACTCCCGCAAGCCCGAACAGCGTGACACTGCACGGCAAAGTGAGCGCAGCCGGGCGGGAGGGGAGGCCGGTGGTGGGCGAAGGCCAGCATGAGCAACACCTTCACCCGCCTCCCCGACGGACGCATTGCAACCATCAACGTTCCGCTCACGAACGGCAGTATTCTCACCAACGAGTTCACCTTCAGCGCACTCCTCCAGCGCATGAAAAAAGTGGATTCCTCCGGCACCAACTATTACCTCTATGACGGCGACAATATATCCTACGTCTACGCGGACGCCGCACTCACGCAGGTAAAGCAGCGTTTCATCCACGGCCCCGGCATAGACGCACCCATAGCCGTTGAGATAAACGAGAAAACATATCCCGCAAAACGTAGCACCCTTGCAAAGCAGTACGTTAAGCGATATTATCACCTCTCAGACGCGCAGAACAACGTAACCTATCTGACGGACGACAAGCAGAACATCGTGCAGAAGTACACCTACACAGCATTCGGCACGCCATCCATCACCGGCGAAGACCTTAATATCTACACATACACCGGACGCGAGTACGACCGCGACGCGGGTCTTTACTACTACCGCTCACGTCACTACATGCCTAACCTCGGCCGCTTCGACCGCTCAGACGACATGCGCAGCGGGAATAACTGGTATACGTATGTGAACAATAACCCGATGAAATACACTGACCCGTATGGATATTGGATATATAAAAACGGAAAATGGGTTGCAGAAAAAGGAGATACGCTCAGCGGTTTAGCAAAAAAGATATATGGCGACACATCACGCTGGCGCGACCTTGGAACAGGCATGACCGAGGCAGAAGCGAGAAACATGCGCGTAGGCCATGAAGTCGACGCTTCAAAGATTGTAAAAAAAGAAAAAGACACGTCGCTTGATTTTTCAAAGTTCAACCCTCCCGACAAAGATACAGGCAAAACAACGACAGCAGGCGGTGAAGGAGGCGGTGGCGATTCAGACATTGACTATGGACCTTCTCAAGAAGAACTGCGACAGCTTGAGCAAGACACAAAACAGTTCTGGGATGATGAAAATGCCAGTAGTGCTCGCGGCATTGCGGCGAACAACAGACTCTCAGCTCAAAGACAAAGCGATGCATTCAGCCGTACTTCATACTTATCAAAATCGTCTCAGAACAACGCGAACATGAATATGGCTAACGCGAAACGCGCAATAGATGCTCAAAATGAAAAAGACAAGCGAGACACCCAGAAAAATGTAGAAGCGCAACAGAATAAACCAGGTATGCAAAGGTCCAGCGGTGCTGTGCCAAACGCTGGAAATAATCCGACATCGCGAGATAGTTTCGGTAAAGCGTTAAGGGTTGCGGCGGAGCTTGGATGCAGAGCGGCAGATGCCATGTTGTATCCGCTGGCAATGATGGCAGGGCCACTGGATGCGGCTCAAATAAAAGCGAGCATTTTCAATGATCCAAATAAATGGACACAAATGTTTCTTGATAGACAGCCAAGAGGAAGACAAAATTTCGGCGGTAGTATTACTTTCACATATAGAAAGCGTACCTTGACTTTAACAAAACATGAAATTACAATTACAATTGGAGCTATTGCATCTGAGACTGGGGTAGAAAAAATCAAAAGAAAAGACGGAAAAACAATAGGGGCTATTAACCAAACTGAATCTTTGGGTATTGCAGCTTCATTATTGAACAGATTATCCGATTCCAAAGGGTGGACAAGCGGGAATATCCATAATATGGAAAACATTTTAAAAGCACCGCGTCAGATTGAGGTCATAACAGGCAATGCACATCAGACTAAAGATTATCGATTCTTTATGGGCAAACGCCCAGGAACTAAAAGTGAAATGGATTCATTTTCATATAATATTAATGCAGCAATAGACGCATTAAATAATCTTGTTAATGGCATTGAAAATGACCCCACAATTACTGCGCAACACCCAGAAGGCGCAAGATATTGGAGTGCTACAAGCCATTTAACTTCTACTCATATATACGAACTACAAAGATGGGCTGCAAAGAATTTGATAGATACTACAGAATACGGCACAACAACTTTTATGTACAATCACGATGAAGCTTTTACTCGTTCTTTCGAAATTTTTTATGATGCAATACAAGAAAACCCGCTCATCCTCGATTTTCTGCAATGGTATTAATTAGGAGTTACCTATGAAGTTGATTAAAATCGTTATCCCTGCACTTATTCTTTCTGTATTTTCATCAACGATATTATTACACTGCTCAAAACAAAAAACAAAAGAAGACGCTATAATTGAATTAGAATCAAGATTGCAAAATAAATTTATTGTCAATTACCTAATAAATTCATCAATCATATATCTCAACACAAATCATTCTGTTTTCCAACCATTATCAAATTCAACCTATTTAGATTTTACATTTTTACAGCGGCGTCAAGATTGTGCTGAAATATTCACATGGAACGGCCAAGAGATGTTAATCTACAAGCATCCGTTCCTTGACAATGGCCAAACAGTAGATTATAGCATTCTTGCAACCGAATATCCATTAGGAAATAGAATTTTGATATTATATAATGGAAAAGGACAACAAATAGATATACACGAAATTGAATCTAGGACAAGCGGTTATTCGTCTTCAAACATATTTTTTACAAATCTTTCAGCAGCCCCTACACAGCTCATTATTATAACAAATATGTTTATTTTTCTCCCGTCGCCAGGCATACTCGATATGCGATGGAACGAGATCCTTAAAATAGAAAATGGAAAATTTGTAAGCATATACAATAAAATGTCAATACTAGCATCGACAACCAGTAATAGCTATAATATTGCGACAAAAGTGCAAATAGGATTTTTCAAAAACAAAAATCTTCCTCAAATTGATTTATTGGTAACAGAAAACGAAATGCTCGTGGCAAATAATATCAACGATATTGATAATGTAAATATTAAAAATATAATATCCGAAAAAGTAAAAACATTTAGATGGGATCAAAATATATCTAATTATGAGATGATAGAGAAATGATAGAGAGGGGCAAAACACCGGAGCTTTTAGATGAAGATGAACAGAAGATTTACAAAAATGAATCAAACACACCAGTTTGAGATATGAAAAATATATTAAGGAGTGGACAATGGCTCTCACAGAAACAACACAACGCGAATTTGCGCAACGCATACTCGACGTTGTGAACGCAAACTCGGACAAACTTTCACAGGCGGGCGTGGACACAAGGGCAAAGCAGACCGCGCTTAAGGATGCCCTCACAAACGCCTTTTCGCTTGAGGAAGCGCAGCTCCGCGCAGCAGCAGAAGCGAAGAAAGCAACCACGGCTACAACAGCGGCCACCGCGGCAGTATATAAAAAAGCATCCGATATAGTCGAGCTTATCACCGGTGCGCTCGGTAAGGACGACCCGCTCGTGAAGAAGATCAAGGCGATGCGTCCGGCAATTTCGAACGTGAAAGCGCGCGGCGCGCGGAAAGCGAAGTGAGTTGCTTCGGTACTGAAGGAACATTCTTGACTACAGAAGGAACGATATTCTGTGCAGAATAATGTTCCTTCAGCGCAGAAGAATGGTTATTCTTTAATGAATAACTTATCTTCGGTACAGAAGAACCATTATTCTTTAAAGAAGAATGCATCTTCTTTAAAGAATATCTTATATTCCGTACTGAAGAACGATTATTCTTTAAGGAATATATAATAACGGCGCTCTTTGACAATGAATAACGGCCTGTAACCGTCAGCGTTAACCGCATAGATAATATGCGGCTGACAAATTATTCCTGGTGCATTATTTATTTGTAGCTCGTTTGCACGTAAGCGCAATCTGCGAATAATGACGCTTGATATGAACATCACGACATGCCACGAATGCCTTCGGGCACTCTCTGAGCTCGTCTGCGTTGTGCGAACATAGCTTACGCAATAGCGGGAAACCAGCGCGCTATGCCAGTATAACCTTAACGGGAAATATACGATAGTGAGTTACGCTGACGCGCGAAGAGAGTGCCCGAAGGCATGAGCTTCTCCTGATTAAATAGATAGTTGGTGCAGATTTTTTATTATGGGGAAGCGAAGCGAACAATGAACCGGGCAATGACACCGCTGGAGGGGCGCGGCGGGGGTGTTCCCTGAACGCGTCTGCGTTGTGCGAACATAGCTTACGCGATAACGTGTAACAGGCGCACTATGCCGGTACGGCCTCAACGGGAAATATATGATAGTGAGTTACGCTAGCGCGTGAAGGGAATACCCCCGCAAGCCCGAACAGCGTGACAATGCACGGCAACGTGAGCGCAGCCGGGCGGGCGGGGAGGCTTGGTGGCGGGCGAAGGCATGTTTGCAAAACAATACGTTAAGCGATATTATCACCTCTCAGACGCGCAGAACAACGTAACCTATCTGACGGACGACAAGCAGAACATCGTGCAGAATTACACCTACACAGCATTCGGCACGCCCTCCATCACCGGTGAAGACCTTAATATCTACACATACACCGGACGTGAGTACGACCGCGACGCGGGTCTTTACTACTACCGTTCACGTCACTACATGCCCAACCTCGGCCGCTTCGACAGGTCGGATGATATGCGATCAGGGAAAAACTGGTATGCGTATGCGAATAATAACCCGCTCAAATACACAGATCCGTATGGGTTTATGATTTCAGAGGAGGTTAAGAATTGCATTATATGTTTTTGAAAGTGAACTATCCGCAACTGACCTCAATATTGGCGACCGTATTCAAGCATATATTAGCATCACATTCATTAAAAATAATTCTGAGAGGACATTTAACACAAATATAACTTTAATTTGCAAATACCTATATTATAAAGCAGATCTTCCATAAATAATCTTATGTTGGCGTTGAAATAGCTGTTCTTTGAAAAGTAAATCATAAATCATACCAGCATGACAACCATGCTGAATTCTTGTCCGGCGAATGCCTTCGGGCGCTCTCTGAGCGCGTCTGCGTTGTGCGAGCATAGCCTACGCAATAACGGATAAGAAACGCGCTGTGCCGAAAAAGCAATAACGTAAAAAATATGAAAGCGAGTTACGCTGACGCGCGAAGAGAGTGCCCGGAGGCATGAACTTCTCCTGATTAGATAGATAGTTGGTGCAGATTTTTTAATAAGGGGAAGCGAAGCGAACAATGAACCGGGCAGTGGCACTGCTGGAGGGCGCGGCGGGGGTGTTCCCTGAACGCGTCTGCGTTGTGCGCAGCAAAGCACAAAAGATTTCTAGAGTAAAAGTTTCTTAATCGGAACCATGCAATATACCCCTGAAAACCTACTCACACCACTCTATTTCATCATACATGTGCCTCCCGGAAAATATATTTTATCCTCGTACCGCCGGAATACACCGCAAGGCTCGGTTTTCCTCTATCCGCAGAAGCCGCGCCTGTTTGAATTACCCAGCAATGTCGGTAATCGGCGGATTTTTCCCATCAAACACCTCATCGGGTGTCCGGCCGAATTGATGCGCGCAATGCGGACGGCTGTTATATTCATGAATAAATCCGTTCAGATGTTTTACAACACCGTTATAATCGGGAATGTCGTGATGAAAAAGATGGCGATACTTCAGTACTTTGTTGAATGCCTCTATCATGCTGTTCGAAAATATAATATCCTTTTGCGCCACTAACTTCCGCAGAGCGCCATGCGTACCGTCAAGGAAATGCTGAACCGTTTCATTATTGCTTTCACTGCCGTCATCGACCATCAGGATAGATTGTTCGCCCGCATGCAATTTCGGCTTAATGAAACAGGTAAACGCATTTTCCAGCGTGGAGATAAACTCCCCGGCATGAGCGCTCATACTAGCGTGCCAGCCAAGAATTTTTCGCAAAAAATTATCAATGATAATATAGATATAGACACGTGTATTATCTCGCGGGCGAAATATGGTTACATCGGCATGAACAATCTCTCCGGGTTTCGCTGCACGTATGCCGTGGCGGCGCGGACGGCGATAGCTCAGCGCGTGACGGGAATAGCCCAGTATACGCGCGTAGTTATACCACGTGGCAACGGAGACGGAAAGCGCCTTGTCGCGAATTGCCCGCCATGCAACGACATAGATCGGCACATGTTTATTTTCCGGGTCTTCGAAATGCTTTTTCATCGTTTCTATTTCGCGAATGGAAAGCTGATTGGGCTATACACGGGGGCACCTGTCGAGCACTGAAAGCGCGCACATCGAAGCGACCTCATGCGCCCATGCATAAAAGGTGGAAACGGTGATTTTGAAATACCGTGCGGCGCGCGCAAGCCCGATGATATCCTTGACGCGCTGCACCGTGGCAACGACTATTTTTTTGAGATTTGCTTTTGTCAGAGACGATGTTAGGTTTCTCAGAATAGTTATCGCGGCATCTTTCATACGAAAGAATGCGGCGGCTTTTCTGATGAAATATGTATGCCGGGCAAGCCGGACAACCGTGGCAATATCATTATGTGAAAGAGCGTCATATCCGATATCGCGGGAATGGTCCTCACGTTTCCAGCGGCTGATATTCGCTTTCGGGATGGTGTGACGGAGAGAATCGGGCAGAATATCCAGACGTGCCATAATTTTTACGTCGGTATGATACGTATGCCGGGAAAACGAACGGGATATATTCATGAAAAAACACCCTCTGATGATTTTCCGCTGCCTATACAACTGCTTCGCGTTATGAGTGCAGTATAGTGTGAAAAATATACCATGTCAATTTTTTTTAATCTAGGAACGTTTTTTATCCGTGAATTTCTTGATTTTAATTGAAAATTTCATACCTATCGGGTCAACGGGTCATGCACATAGCAAGGATAGTTTAGTTTTTCTGAAATATACCGACAATATATTATGCTTATAAGCTTAATATATATAACATATATGGTGCATAAAAGCATAATATACATGTAAAATATTATGCTTTTATGCTAATATATCCGACAATAATCATATTGAGGAACGCATATGAAAAAACAAAAAATGCTGGCAATTGAACAGCTAGACAGAAAGTTTGAAGCAATTCGCATCATCGAGAAAATAATCCCACCCGAACAAGGCTGGATTAATTCAGTAAGAACGGCTATAGGCATGTCCCTTAAGCAGATGGGCATAAAATTAGGAATAAGTATCCCAAGTGCAAAGGGACTGGAAAGACGAGAACGAAACGGCTCAATTACCATAAACAGCCTGAAAAAAGCTGCGGATAAACTTGAGATGAAACTTGTCTATGGGTTTGTACCAAAGGGCGAATCACTGGAGAAAATGATTGAGGAAAAGGCGTATGAAGCCGCAAAAAAGATTGTCATGCGAACTGCCGTGAACATGCAGCTTGAGGATCAGGGTAATTCACAGGCCAGACTCGAAAGAGAGATAAAAAATAAGGCTGAAGAAATTAAAAAGGAACTGCCGAAATTCTTATGGGACTGACACTCAATTACATTGATGGGCAATCACCGCTGGACGAAGATGAAAAGGCCGGGTTGAGAATAAAAACAATCTCAATCAAAACCGAGCTTGACGAGTACGAGCAGATTAATATCCAGAAAGCTGAAGAATGGACCATGACACGCAGAGAGATAAAACTTGATGCTATTCTCTCAGAGCAGTTCATTAAAAGCCTTCATAAAAGGATGTTTTCTGACGTATGGTTATGGGCTGGAGAGTTCAGAAAATCAGACAAAAATATCGGAGCTGATAAATTCCAGATCGGGATTGAAATCAAGAAGCTTATTGACGACTGTGAGTATTGGATACAGAATAAAAGCTTCTCAGAAGAAGAAATAGCAATTCGATATAAGCATCGTCTGGTTTGGATTCATCCTTTCGCAAACGGCAATGGCAGACATTCTCGAATGATGGCTGACATTTTGATTCATCATGGTTTTCATAAGAATAGATTCACTTGGGGTGGAGGCGTTTTATCTGCAACTGGCGATGAACGCGAAAAGTATCTCTCTGCGATACGTACTGCTGACAAAACTATGAATTATCAGCCATTGCTGGAATTCGCGCTATCCATCTAATGATACAATAGCTACTCCTCCGATTATCTTTTACAGGACAGTATTCGCCCGTTTTCTCACTAACATCACACATCCATAATATCTAACTCGAAGCTCTTTATTTTTATTTTTGACAGCATGATACAGCGATGTTTACATGTTTTCATGTACCGTCAAAGTTTCTGTGAATACATGAGTCCAGCAATTACCATGCTGAATAGTATATGATAAACCGGAGGTTACACTGGCTGATGACAACCGCAATCTTTTCACCGATAGTAACTGATATCCGCGGCAGGTTCTGGGATGTAGTGTTCTCCGTTTGGCGCGGCATTCACTATGTACGCCGGCATGTACCGCACAACACCAGCAACACCCCTGCGCAGGCGGCACAGCGAAGGTCCTTCGCCGAAGCGGTTCGCTCCTGGCAGACGCATGACCGTGATCAGCAGCGGCGCTGGTCGCAGGCGGCGAAGCATCTGAACATGAGCGGGTATAATCTGTATATCAGCCGGTATATGACCGGTAAATCAGGCATAGAACAGGATGAAGATGCCGCAACATCCGTTATGCCTGCACTTAAACACGCCGTAGCAGATAGACACCCGCTCCGTTTCAGGTCCGGAAAGGAACCTTTTGTGCTTGATATACGGCAATTACCGCCTGCCGCGCCTTGAATACGCGGTGTAAAATGCTTGATAAAGCTCATCATATGCGCACTTTGACAATTGGCATGATATATGTATACTCAATGTAAATCTTGTTGTATAGTATTCCGGAGCTCCTATGCAAGACAATGCCGCCCGATGGTATGAAAATAACCATATCGTTATACCGATTATCGTTTCATTGTTCGCTGTTTCTATTGCCGTATGTGTCTGGATGATATTCAACCGGGCAGTAACACTTGATAACATATATCATTACGCGGAAGTTTCGAAGCTTTACGAAAACGGCAAATTCTTTGCAACCGGCACCAGCATGAGCGGCATGGGCGCCCGCGTACCCGGCGGGATGTATTATTATATCATGCTCGGCATATTCGCAATCTCGAAATCGCTGTTTGCCCTCCGCCTGTTCTCGTGTATCTGCGCTTTTGCTTTTGCGGCTCTTTTCATAGAAACGGTGTATAAAAAAGCGGGTGCGCCGATAGCGTTATTCCTTTCGCTCATACTGCTCGGCAATCCCTTTTTTCTGAATATCGCATCCGAGGTATGGAATGCGAATTATGCGCTGCTTCCGAATTTATTATTGATACTGCTGTTTATCCGCTGCGGAGAGGGAACATCTTCATCCGTAGTATCATTTCTCTTATTGCCGGTACTCACCATAGCGGGGCAGATTCATTTTTCGAACGTATTTGTTGCTGGTCCGCTTACGATTTTATGGTGCCTGTATTACCGTAAAAACATACGGTGGCTCCCCTTTTTTCTCGGAGCGGTAACTGCATGTATCCTCTATCTGCCGTACCTGGCCGCCGAACTGCAAAACGGCTTTCACAATACGCGGTTGATGCTGGGGGTAAGCAAGCTGGGAAAAACGAGTTTTTCTCTTCCCCAGATTTATTGCTGGTTCATATTTCCCACGAATGAAATGAGCTATCTGATAAGCCAGAAAGCCGGTGATATCATTCGCTTCTACATGAAGGACAACCCTGTCGGCATATTGCATCTGGTATTGAACGTAATCGTGCTGCTCGGCAGTGCAGCGGCGAATATCATTACAGTCATCGCTGCCGTCCCGTCGCTGCGTGCGCGTTTCCTGCAGAACTACGTACTTCCGAAGTTTCTGCAATTACTTCTTTTTCTTGGATATATGACTGCGGCAGTGATACTTGTGGTTTTCAGCGTGCTTAAGCTCCCGCCGGCCGAGTGGCACTATTTTTATTTCATCTTCGCGCTGACATTCGCGCCGCTGCTCATCGCATTCAGCGTAGCCCATACCTATCTTAAGCGATGGGTGACGCCGCTCTATGCTTTCTATGTTGCAAACTTCATCGCATTGATTGCGCTCAATCTTATTTTTACAGCGGTGAGATATGTGCCGTCAAATATGAAAAACAGCATCGCCATGGTGCGTGCGATATCCGAAGATGCGCATGACAAATCATTTTTCATCGTTACTGCGGATTATGTGCAGTTCCCTGAGGCCGGATACGGGGCATTCAATACACCGCCGCTCTATCGCGGTATTGCTGAATTTTTTGCGCATGTTCCATGGAATGAGCGATACGACGGTAAAAACGAACTGACGTATATCGTCGAAGCGAATATATTTCCGGCATATACGGAATCATTCCGGGGGACATACACCAATCGCGCTGCGCTGATGTATCAATGCGGCACCACCAAAGCGTATCGAGTCGAAGGACCGTTGCATATCGCCAAGAGCTCGAAAAAGTAACATCCGGCAATAAAAAAGGATACAATAAGATGCAGATGTCCGATATCGGATGGAATTCTTTTTTTGAAGACCACTTCACGCCATTCCGTGAGAACGGCCTCACGGCAATGAGGATCATACGTGAAAACAGAGAGCACTATACCGCCTGCAATGATACCGGCGAGTATGCATGTGAAGTAACAGGCACATTCAGATATGAACATACCCGCAAGAGCCAGTTCCCGACGGCGGGTGACTGGGTTGCGGTTTCCATTATTCCCGATGAAAAAAAAGCGATGATACATGCGCTCATTCCGAGAAAAAGCATGCTGAGCCGTAAAGTTGCGGGCGAAATTACCGAAGAACAGCCCGTCGCGGCAAATATCGACACCATATTCATCATCACCGGATTGGACCAGAACTATAATGTGCGGAGAATTGAACGGTATCTGGCTATGGCATTGGAAAGCGGAGCCGTACCGGTACTGCTTCTCAATAAGTCCGATGTATGCCCCGAGTATGAACAGCGGATGACGGAAGTTGCATCAATCGCCGCGGGCCATGATGTGTTTGCCATCAGCGCCTTTAATCAGAATAATCTTGAATGTCTGCAGAAATACATCGCGCCCGGCAGAACCATTGCGTTTCTGGGTTCATCCGGGGTGGGAAAATCAACGCTCATCAATGCGTTGCTCGGAACCGACCGGCTGAAGGTGAATACGGTCAGTGATTTGGGCAGCCGCGGACGTCATACCACAACGTTCCGTGAACTGATATTCCTGCCGGACGGCGGCATGGTCATTGACACACCCGGAATACGCGAGATTCAAATATGGGGCGAGGACGAAGGACTTGAACAGGTTTTTGATGATATCAAAGTTCTTGCGGAAAACTGCCGGTTCAGAGACTGCAGCCATGTGAATGAACCCGGCTGTGCCGTACGGGAAGCTGTTGAAAGCGGAACTATCGAGCAAAAGCGTTTTGAGAATTATTTGAAATTGAAAAAAGAGTCGGCGTACCTGACGGACCGTCAGACCATGAAAGCAAGCGCGATAGAAAAAGCGCGCTGGAAAGACATCAGTAAATACGCAAAGAAAATCAAAAAAGGCAGAGACTACTAGTTCATGAAGAAGTATGTCAGGATACAGGTCCGCTATACGGGGAAAACGGGAAAACCGGTGGGCATATTCGGCGCGTGTCACCATGTGGTGCATAGCAGCTACCACCCGTTCAACGCCACCGACGATGACAGAAAACTGTTCAAGGAGATTGAAGACTGGTTCGAACTGCATCTGCCCAATCCGCCGTTCTATGCCGAAGGAAACCCCGAAAAATATATCACCTGGTTCAAGACTGAAAAAGCCGGAATGATGATAGAAAAACTTACGCCGCTTATGAAACTGCTGGAAAAGTATGCGGTCCCCTATGATATCGTATATACCGATTCTGCTGGAACTATCGTATATGAAGATGAGTTTCAGATTGCGGTGAAATAATGCAGATCAGGAGCCGGTAAAAACCCCGGCTTATTCCGCGCCGAAAAGCACTATCCCGTTATAGATCATGCGGGCAAGTTCCTTCAGCTCCGCATCGTCGCAGAATTGCTTCTCATGCAGAAATCCGCATTCAATGAGCACCGACGGCACATCGTCAACGGCTGTCATCCTATTCTTTTTGACATATGAGTTCTCGAACGCATCACCGAGGATGATGAGACTCCTGATAACGACACCGTCGGCAAGGAACGCGGCCAAAGGATAATTCTTTTTGTGTTCGGGTGTTATGAACGGTGTGTCGTGGTCGATGGCGCGGTTGGGTTTGTAGCGGACGCCAAGCGCTTTGGCAATGTTTGACGCCGCCCCGAGCGATTCATCAAAGCGCCGGTTGAACGGACTTGCGGTGACATGAAAACCCTTCGTCGATGCCTGCCGCGAACGGTAACGTTCAAGCAGATAATCAAAATGGACACTGACAAGGAGATCATAGCGGTTTGAAATGGCATAATGCCGGACGGCGTAAAGTTCGGCGTTCTGCTCCGCAGTCATCGCGGTGTTCCGGTGCTCGCCGGGCACCACCGTCGCCACAACGCCCCTGAGAAATGTGTTATTCGAGCGGTGAAACGCCTTGATTCCGGGAATATAGTCAGTCTCATCGCGGTTCAGATCGGCGGTGAAGCGTTTATCGGCGTCGAGCATTTCCTTGAGATACCGGCATACGCGGTAATTGACGATGTACTCCTCCCCCACGATGCCGCTCACACTGTTCGTCACTTTGGTGTGTCCGGGATCGATGAATATGCGTTTTGGCTTCCGGTCGGCGGAGACTCCGGCGCAGTTGATGAATACCGTACAGCAGAGCAGCGCGAAAAGACGCAATCTGCTTGACGATTTAGAATGTCTGAATGATATGCCTGCGTTACGCACAGCTATGTCCTTGCGCACATGATAGCGGAATAAAACTGGGCGCCATTATATACGTGGATAGATGATGTTGCAAATATACGCGGGTGGAACAAGCAGTCCAAACAAAAATAATAGGCAACAATACCGGTCGCTTCGATACACCGGTGAGTACACCGGCACTCAGCTACCGGCATTTCAATTATACATGCAGGACAAGCTCAGATGTTCCCTGAGTTGTATCGAAGAAAACATCTGAATGTATCGTTGACACTAGTAAAAAAGCCCATCATCAGACGCCTATTGCAATCAGTGTGCTTTACTGTGCTACAGCCAATTCAAAGAACGGTGTCGGCCCGTTTTTCAGCGCGGCGGTGTCTATCGTGATCTTTATCTCGCCTGCCGCACCGCCCGCAAGCGGTATCTGCTCTTTACGGCTGCCGTCAAGCCCCAGCGCCCAGAGTAACATTGCAGCGGCGGATTCACTTTTCACCGCAACTTTAAGCACTCCGGTCTGCATAAGCACCGGCAGTGTACCGTTCTTCACCAGCGTCACGCGATCATCCGACGCCTCAAAACCGGTATTGAGCGCATCGGTTGCATAGACAAGGAGAAGCCTGCTGCTCTGTGACACCGGCTTGCCGTCAAGCGATGCGACACTCACCGCCGCCGCCACCGATGTGTTCGCAATACGGACACTGGAAAGCACCGCCTTTTTATTTTCTTTCAGCACTGCGCCTTCGAAACGCGGCGTGACTACGGTCATCTGCTCCGCACGGGTATCCATGAGTATCTCTTTCGTATCACTCTGAAAAACACCGTTCGCTGCGCTCGACAGATTATCCTGCGACAGCACGCCGCGCGACCGCATCGAATCGATGAGCGTATCAAGGTCTTTGCCGGTGGCATTGTCAAGCACGCTTGCCGCCCACTGCGAAGCCACAATGGCTGCACCGTCGGCCGGAGGCACCGTCATGTCCGCTTTGGGATACGGCGGAAGGCCGGCGGGTATTGGAGCGTCATACTGCAGTCCGAACCGGCACATGAGCGCAATTTTACTCTGATCGGAATTCACCGCGTAGTTCATATTGCCGTTCGTAAAGATATACGCGTCGTTCATTGCAAGCGCCACCGTATGTTTCGATGAAGCCACGTCTCTGCGCCCATAGAGGTGTGCGGCCATTACCTGTCCCGCGCGCCCGATCGGATCGCGCCCGATGAGTCCGCTCGCAAGCGGCGTCACCGCCTGCAGAATGACCGACTGCGCATGCGCTGTTATAATAGAGAAATCCTGCAGCGCCGAATACGACGGGAAGAGAATTCCCTCCTCATGGCGGTACCGGTGCCAGTACATGGTATTGTATTCGGTGATGCACATAGGCCTGTTGAGATAGCGGGCGGCAACCTGCGTGCGCCAATAGTTTGCCGACGTCAGCACGGCGCCGTCCTGTCCCATGCGTGAACCCGCGCCGTCGCTGATATCGGTCGGATGATTATGATAGGTATGCATGGCGATGACAGGGTTTTCATTGCGCACCGCATGGTCACGAAAATACTTTATCACATCATACTGCGTGGAAAGCCCCGTATATCCTGATGCGCGAAGCGTTGACTGATACCAGAGCAGAAGATCGCGCTGGCGTTCGTAGATAAATGTACCCACATCGCTGCCGCGGACGGTACGCTCCCACTCGCTGCCTTTTGGAAAAAGCGGAATATTGTCCAAACCAGTTCCTGAAGGAAATGGTTTTCCCCACGCACGTTCGACGCCGGCAATATCACCGTACCGCTTCTTCAGATATTCCCGCCATCGTTCTTCGGCGAACGGCTTTATCTTCGGACTGTTGAATACATTGATCACGACGGGAATATCCTGCTCGTTGTACATCGTCACCAGCGCGACGGCTTTTTCCTCGGCGAATGTCGTACCCGTGTACGGATTCTTATGTGCCATGAGCTTACGGACTCCCGTTTCCCAGAGTGTCCGTGACGCGGGGTCCACCATCAGGAGTTCGCAGAGACCCCGTTTAGACGCCTCATCCCAGGCTCCCTTCAGATAACCGTTATAGCTCCACATATCCAGGTTGATATACACGCCTTCGCGCTTCAGACAATGGATGAGATAGCAGAGCCGGTCCAGGTTCACCTGATTAATCTCAAAATCATTATTATTGCCCGGCGAGATGAGAATATCAACACCCTGAAACCGGATCATGTTATATCCCTGACGCCGGACCAGCGCGGCATACCGCTCGCAATTACTCTTCACCTGAGCCTCATCGGATGAGGCAAGCTTTGTTTCCGGATAACCGAAAATATGATTCGCGAACGTATTGAACGCGAAGAACCGTACCGGCGCATCCGGCGTGTCGGAGAACGCCATCTGTCCGTGTGCATTAACGATGACACGGCCATGTTTGCCGGCCGGACCGTCCTCCACAAGTCCGCTGAAATCAAGCGCGCTCTTCGGCTCAATTACCACGCTCGACATATCGATGGGCTTCCAGCCGTCGCCGTTCTTTATGGTGAACTTCGGCGGAGAGAAATCAATCTCCTTTTCGGACAATGTAGCCCCGACAACAATCCAAATCGCCTTTCCCGCGGTTGCCAGCGTCACCGATTCTATTTCCTCGGCATTTTCGCCGACAGCAAACCGTGAAAGATAAAGACCAACCGTCGATGTTTTATTCATCTTCCGGTACGCGACCAGTGCGTTGGGAAGATGACCCGGATTCCACCAGTCAGCGATGTCCCTGCCGACAATAAGCGTATGTTCCACGTCACGTCCGTTTTTGGTGCGGATAGTGACTGTCGCCGCGGTCTCACGCTGTGTATTGGCAAAGCAGGCGGTGTGCAGCAGATAAAGATATTTCGCCTTCACATTGCCGGCTTCGATGACCGCACGATCAAGCGTTATCGCCCTGTTGATATTCTCGCTTTTGAACGTCAGCACCGCTTTACCGTCATTGCGCTTCGGATCAACAACTGAAAAAGTAATCCGCCGGTAATCCGTCCGTGCAGCGTCGAAACCGGCAAAATCATTCTCAGCACCCTGGTCCGACCAGCCGCCTTTGCCGTCACCGGCAATCTCGTCTTTGAAATCCATATTTGCATACTGTGCAAGGTTCAATGGATAATCATTACCGTCAAGATTCTTAGCCGTGCTTTCATTCATTCTATTCTCCTCCTGCGCAAATGCGATATCGCCGCTGTCCGCACGTTTACACCTCAGCCGAACGGTTATCGTGTCGCCTTTCTTCACCGACATCGTCTGTGAAAAGTTTCCATTATGCCACGTCATCACGCATGCGCTGTTATTGACACCCCGCTTGAGAAGATATCGCGGTCCGTTATTCGTATCCTGGGCGTAGAGACGCCATCCGGCGGGAGCCCCGTTGACATTCTGCTCAAATCCCCCGTTCTTTATCGACGCCCCTTCGACCATGATATCATCGAACAGCAGATCGACACGCTTGTTCTTTCCGCCTTCGCTGACATAGGGCCCGTATATCGACAGGTCAACCGATCCATCCTTATCCGCGCTGAATGAAAACCATGCGTTCGTCCATCCGGTCGCCGTTATCGGAATATTGATACCGACACCCTGCTTGCGTTTTTCCTCCGGGCCCCATGTTTTGAAAAAGTACGATACCCCCGCAGACTTTTCACCCGGCATTATCTCGATACCGCTGTTCTGCCCGTCCAGTCCGAACGCAGGCGCCGCAAGCTGTGCGTGCATGACAGCCGCACCGAGAAAAGCTGTCAGTATGCCATATGCGGCGAGTGCGCGTATCCGATGTAAGTAGTCCATGGCCATCTCCTCAACGATGCTGTCAGTATATGACATAATTATATCCTCAATCCAAAATAGTACGGGATTTTCAGCATTGAAACTATTTCGGGATTGCAGCCGGCGCGGATTTTATTATGCGGCAGCGGCATCCGCTATTCTTTCACGCAGAGATGTTTTTCGCGGTATTCCGACGGCGTCATGTCGTATACCCGTTTAAAAAGCGCGCTGAAATGCTGATGGGTTCCGAAACCGCAGGCGCGATAGAGTTCGGTGATGGGATGCGCGGCGAATCTGAGCTTCTCGGCGGCAATGGTCAGCCGGTAATCGGTGACGATATCAGTATACGAACGGCCGAACGCGCGCTTGAACCGGTCGCTGAAGTGGTCCTTGCTGAGACCGAAAACCTCGTGCATGCGCCGTATCGCCGCACTGTCGGTATAATTCGCTTTTATGTATTCGTACACCCGATCGCGGAATGTTCCGTCATGCATGATACCGAGCGAGCTTTTCAGCGACGAACGGCGGACGGCAATCTTCGGCGGTATCAGACGCACGGCGGCGGCATCCGTTGGCCGCCGTTTCTGCGCGATGAGTTCCACGAGCAGCTGAACACTTTCATAACCTATCCGCGTCCAATCCTGATGAATGCTGGTTATCGCTTTTGCATCGTCACGGAACTCGCCGTCGTCGTTGAATCCCGTGATTGCGATATCGTGCGGAACGCGCATGCCCAGACGACGCACTTCATCGGCAAAACACCGGGCGAGGATATCATCAGGACAAACGATCGCCTGGACTGACATCTTTTTCACCGCCAGCTGCTTTGCCAGCAATTTTGCGATAGTCGACATGCGTTTCACATAATCCGTTGCTGTCAGTTCTTCTGCCGTCGCGGTATAGTCGTACATCCACGCCTCGCGGGCTTCCATCCCATATCGCTGCATCGCTGCGATAAAACCGCTCTTCCGCGCCTCATGATATGCCGCCGTCCCTATCGCCGCAAATCCGATACGGCGGTGTCCTTCATCATACAGGTGCTTTACCGCGAGTTCCATTCCGGCGTGCTCATCAACACCGACATATGGCCCCGGCTCATCCATCGGCGTCATACAGCGCACGCAGGGTACGTCCCTTGACAGCTGCCGCCAGACGTTCTCACGCGCTTTAAACGTACCGCCGATAGTCCCGATGAAACCGGCATATGAGCGATAGTGTTTCGCGCGATACCAGTGCTTCAGGTCATGGGTGCCGTCGTAAAAATCGAGCCAGACAGTGTTATCCCGCGCCGCTTTGTTCATGCCGGCGATGACGCTTTCATTCGGCACAAAATGAAGCGCCGAGGAGAACTGCATATCGGTGATATATGCTATCGGCCGCTTATCCGCTCGCGGTGCGTTGAGCGCCGTAGACTTGCCATTCCTTCTATCACGCATACTGTTGACTATATAACACACGTACGAACCAGTCAAGCAACAGCTGCAATGATAGCGTATCCTGCTACCACTTGACCGCTGCGTAATATTTGTTATATTGCTCGATATGATCACCTTCGCCGCAGCCACGCTCCGTACAACAGTGCTGGCGTTCATCTTTGTGCTCGCGGCCGTATCCGCAGCGGAACTTCCGATACGCACCTATAAAAGCAACGACAACCGGTACGTCTCCGAGGGAACCGTCCACTTCGACAGACCGTACACGAATATCCGCCATTACCTCACCGACTTCGACCGTTACAACGCATGGGCGTTCCGTGGTTTGAGCGGTGATGATCAGGTTTCCAAAAATTTCGTTCTTCTGCTGAAAGGCCTCACCTATGCCGCGGCGGCCAACGTGTTTACCGTAGCCTATGACGTGAATCTCATCTGGCCGTTCGGCAGCAGGCAGAACACGCTCGTACTCGGCGTGACCGACAGCGACACGATTCGTGCACGAAGCATCCGTTTCGCACTCTCCACGCCGTCAATTCTCGTAAACGAAGCCGTGGTGATACTCACCATGTCCCCGAGCGGCAGCGGTTCTGACGTTCATTTCTACACGATTATATCGGTGAACTCGTTCTTCAGTCTCTTCTTCACCATGGACACCTACAAAGCCAATGTTGAGTGGCGCATACGCAGGGTCATCGACAATCTGGTGACGTATATCAAAGGATAATACTGCGGTTGTTGTACCTGCCGAAGCATCGGGTAAGCATAGAACGGTAAATAAGCATATTCCGGGCGGATGATTTACCTGGATTTCAGTGATTTCCCGGTATATATTTTCATCATCATTTCGCCGATGCTATACCGGCGTATGAGAAGGAGCAGCACATGATGCAGCAGATACGCGCAGTTGAAGGCCATGAGAACAGTCTGCTTCCTGCCGGAAAACGATGGAAACTTGTGTGGAACGACGAGTTCGACGGCACAGCACTGGATTCCTCAAAATGGAATTTCCGGCTGCACTTCTGGGGAAACAGATTCCCCGCATTCACCGATGAAGGCGTTGAACTCGACGGAAACAGTCACATGAAAATCAATCTCATCAGACGACCGGACGGATCGTACTGCTCGGCACAACTGCAGACCGGCGGCATCGTATATGATATCCCCAAGGAGAACCCGCAATCGTTCTGGCCGTTCGGTGCGTACAAAGAGATGAAATTCCTGCACAAGTTCGGTTACTATGAGATCCGCTGCCGTCTGAATAAACAGTTCGGCTGGTGGGTGGCATTCTGGCTGCAGTCGCCATCCATCGGCGCGCATCCGGATCCGCGCCGCGCAGGGATAGAATGCGACATCATGGAGAGCCAGGAATACGCGCAGGATAAGACAATACGCTGCGGCAATATATGGAACGGTTATGGAAAGAATTGCAAAGGTTCCGGCCACAAGCACCCTATTATAGAAGATACCCCCGACGGCTGGCATCTTTTCGGGGTTGACTGGAGCAAAGACGGTTATGTGTTCTACGCCGACGGGAAAGAGGTCAACCGTGTTGACAGCCCCGTATCTGAAACGGAACAGTTCATCCTGGTGACCACTGAACCGATGGGCTACCGTGATGCGGTGAATCCGAAGGCCAATCCGGCGCTCGATACCATTGTCCTTCCCGACTGTTTCGAGGTGGACTATGTCCGGGTGTTCGACGAGATATAAGCATTTCAGGAGCCGCCGATAAATTTCATATCTCTAAAATCAAATATTTTCCTGTCCAGAACGATAGACGTGATGAATGCAGCCGTTTTTTCATTTTGAACGACCCCGCGTATTTCTCCGCTTTTACAGATAGCGGCAAGTTCTCTATCGACCGTATCAAATGACAATGACCTCGAGCGGGGAATCGGTTTTCGTACTTCCGACACCCGGTTCCGGTACAATCCTATCGCGCGTGAAAGCCGCCGTGTATCAACACCACGGTATTCATATGCGGTTTTCATCAACGACAGGACCAGGAATACCTCTTCATAGATTTGCACCAGCCCTCTGAATACCGTATGCGGCACCACCGGGGACACACCGGAACGCATGATGGCGCGTTGATACAACGGCTGGTTTCGTTTCATCCACTGCCTGTCCGGAGCACCCGAAGAAAGGCTGTTTGCGTAAATGCGTTCATATTCTGCTGTGAACCCGGGATAACAGCGCTGTACGGTTTTCATAAACGTATCTTTCTGAATTCCCGGCCGTAACGTCAGCCCTCCCGGCATAAAGAAATCAACGCCTGCCTGGATAACAGCATCCGTCAGCGCATCGATGTTCTTTTCCGTTTCCGTGATATAGGGAAGGAGCGGCATCGCCAGTACGCCGGTACTGCACCCGGCGTCTTTGAACCGCCGCAATGTTTCAAGCCGCTCCTCTACCGGTGATGCGTTTGGCTCAAACTGCCGCCGGACACTCTCGTCAGTAGTTGTTAATGACATCATCAATAAAAACCGGCTCTTATTATTGATCTGTGCCCAGAGATCGAGATCGCGCATGATAAGTGACGACTTGGTAAGTATGACAACCGGAATTTCGAACTGAGCGAGTATCTCCGCGCACCGGCGCATTATCATTTCACGCTGCTCGACCGGCTGATACACATCACTCACACCCGAACCGATACAGAGAAAGCCCCGCTCACGGATCCTGGTGATCTCCCGCTCAAGCAGCTCCGGCACGTTTTTACGTATGACAATGTCCTTATCGAACTCGCCCTCCACGTAATATTTCTCCGCACGCCCGTCGCAATATGAACAGCCGTGTTCACATGCGCGGTAGGGAGAAAAACCGTATTTTGAAATGGTAAAGAAATCAGCAAGCTCCTGCTTTCTGATAAGCGTCTTTATATCGATTGAGCGGTAATTGACTCCGGCCATATGTTCCTGCTGACGGTAGTTTCCCGGGCGCGCATTATGCGATATCGTTTCTCACGATGACACATTGTACCCGCGGATGCGTTTTCTTCAAGCGACATCTCCGCCGATGGACGCGGCCATGATGTTTTTTCACCGGAGTATGATAAGATACACCCATACTCATCCCCGACCAGGAGCCTGTATGAAGATCGTCATCCTCGACGGATACACAACCAATCCCGGTGATCTCTCATGGGATGCGCTTGCCGCACTCGGAGCACTTACCGTACATGAACGCACTCCGCGGGAGAGCATCATTGAACGTGCGAAGGACGCGGAGCTTGTGATAACCAATAAGACCCTACTCGACCGCGCAATTATTGAACAATTACCGAAGCTCAGATATGTGGGGCTTCTGTCCACCGGCACGAATGCCGCCGACGGTGCTGCGCTCGCGAAGCGGAACATCCCGCTTTGTAACGTACCCGCATACAGCACCATGTCGGTAGCGCAGCAGGTGTTCGTGCTGCTCCTTGAACTCGTCAACCGCGCGGGGCATCACTCGCAGACGGTGCATGACGGCGCCTGGGCATCCTCGAAAGATTTCTGTTATTGGAACTATCCGCTCGTGGAACTGGCGGGACTTACCATGGGCATCGCCGGTTTCGGCGCCATCGGCCAGGCGGTTGCGCGCATAGCGCATGCGTTCGGCATGAACATCATCGTATATAACCGCAGCCGGAAACCCTCTGACATCCCCGTGCGCTTTGTCGACATACAGACGCTTGCCGCGGAAAGCGATGTGATATCACTTCATTGCCCGCTCACCGACGAGACCAAAGGAATTGTCAATGCCGCATTCATCGCGCGCATGAAACGGACGGCATATCTCATCAATACCGGACGCGGACCGCTTATCGAGGAATCGGCCCTAGCGGAAGCGCTCAACACGGAACGTATCGCGGGTGCGGGACTCGACGTGCTCTCCACCGAACCGCCCGCGCGGGACAATCCGCTTATCGGCGCAAAAAACTGCATTATCACACCGCACATCGCATGGGCGACGAAGGCCGCGCGGTCACGCCTAATCGGCGTTGTGGCCGCCAATGTGCGGGGATTTCTATCAGGTTCGCCGCAAAATATTGTAAACGGTGTTGCAGCCAGGCAGGATTCCTGAGTACAGTTATGTGTATCCATACGATGCGACTGAATTCCATTTCGGCAGGAACACGATGCGTGTACTTTTCTTAACAGGACCGATGCGTGCAGGTAAAAGCTCCATAGCCCGCGCGATCTCACACAAATATGCGGATCATTCGGTAATAGATATCGATGAGATCGCCATGAACATCGCCCCGAATACGTTATCCGACGATAAAGACAGATCGGGATTGATAAACGACTATATTAAAAATATATTTGCTGCAAATATCAAAAACGATGTGCATACGATAATACCGCATCACTGCCTGCCGGGTGTAAGCGCCGCTACAGTCAGAATGCCGTGGCCGGATGTGATTGAACGCTATGCCGAAAAACTTCCGGTCGACGAGCTGATCGATTTGCTCCACTACGACGAAGCCGACTATTTCATATACAACATCACAACTGAACCGGAACGTCTCCATGAAAGAAACAACGGATATTATCCTGATTTTGTGATCAAGCGCTGTATTGAAAGCTCAGCGTATTTCAGCACGAAACGGGGTTGTGCGGTACCGCTCGGGAATGAAACGCCGGATGAAGCTGCCGATATGATAATGTCGTTGCTGCATGGCGGCAAAGGCCGCATTATACGGCAGGCACTGTCCGGGGCAAGGTCAAAATAGTCCAAACACCGGTAAATATAGTCACTACCATTGATTTATTATTGCACTATACTATCATGCATAGGTACGATATCACCGGAACACGAGGCATGACATGAGACTGCTGCTTCTCTTCATCACCACCGGCTTCATCCTGTTCGCCGGAGAACGCTCCGCATATATTCCTCAGGAATACAAGCTCATCTGGAACGATGAGTTCAGCGGCACCTCGGTAAATACCAATGCGTGGAATTACCGAATCGGCAAAGCGAAGTTATCCGTATGCGATGCGTCGGCGGTGACTGTTGCGAACGGCGCGATGAAAATATCGCTCACGGAAAACAACGGTGTTTACAGCGGCGGCGGGCTTATCACAAAAAAGAAATACACACAGGGTTTTTTCGAGGTAGCCGCAAAGATGGACGCAGGCCCCGGCTGGCATGAGGCGTTCTGGACATCCTGGGCGGACAGCACAGAAGCCGTCTTTAATCCTGAATTGAAAAAAAAGCCGCGCATTGAAATTGACTGCTTCGAACATTACGGCGCATACGATGGATTCAAATTCACGTACGGCACCATACAGTGGTACCCGCTGCAGGGCAATATTAACCGTGATTACCACACCACGGATGACGATCTGTCCGCCGCCTTTCATACCTACGGATTTGAGGTAAACGATGATTTCATTGCTTACTATTTTGACGGAAAACTCTTAAAAGCGGTTGACATACGGGGCGTCGGCCAGACGGGATTTCATCTCTGGCTTACAACCATCGCCACCATGTCGAACGCCCAGGCGAAACACGGCGCGGCATACTTCGATTATCTCCGCTGTTATGAACTTGAGGCATCCGCGTATCCGGCGCGTAAAAAAGCCGTACTCGACCGCATTGCAGCTGAAACCGGCGGCGCATCACGCTCGGCGGGACTCGACCTCTGGATAGAAGCCGAAGACTTCATCGATAAAGGCGCATGGACCGTTGAGCGCGAAAGCGGCGCGGCGGTGCTCCGCGGTCAGCAGAAAAAAGACCCGAAGAAAACGGAAGCCGAACTCACCGCACGTACCGCCATCGACGTGATGACGGCTGGAAAATACCGGCTTTGGGTACGCGCGCGCGACTTCATAAAAAACGGCCAGGGCACCCGGACGTTCAACGTCGGCATCAACGGCAGGCGTTCCGAAACGACATTCGGCACACACGGCGTCGACGGCTACGCCTGGCAGGACGGCGGCGTATACGATATTCCCGCGGGCATGACGACGATATCGCTCATCGACAGCTCGCAGTTCTATGCGCGCTGCGACAAAATGCTGCTAACGACAGACCCCGCATTCACGCCAAACGGTATCGGCGGACAACGCAATGTTGAACATAAGGAAGGCTGGAAATGAGAGCACTCATCGTGTGCATGATCGCGGCTTCGGGTATATTCGCGGCATATGACCTTGATGTAAAAACCGCTGAAGAGCTCCGTGTGCGCGATGGGCTCCCGAACTTCTTCGTAAAACTGGCGCGCGGCGGCGATGTGCGCATCGCGTACCTTGGCGGAAGCATCACGATGGCCGACGGCTGGCGTGTGAAAACGCTCGCGCATTTCCGCACCGAATATCCGAAGGCGAACATCATCGAGATAAATGCGGCGATATCCGGCACCGGGTCCGATTACGGCGCATGCCGCCTCCCCGACCACGTACTCCGCCACAATCCCGATCTCCTGTTCGTCGAATTCCGCGTGAACGGCGGCGACCTGAAATCCATGGAAGGCATTGTCAGGCAGACATGGGCGAAAAACCCCGAGACCGATATCTGTTTCGTGTATACCATCAGCGAGTATATGGTGCCGTCACTGTCATCGGGAAAAAACGTCACCTTCGGGTCGATACAGGAAACCGTCGCAAACAGGTACGGCATACCGACGATAGACTTCGGGCTTGAAGTGACACGTCAGGTCAAGGACGGATCGCTTATATTCAAGGCTGATAAAGCGCCCGAGGGCAAAAAGATATTCGCGAAAGACGGTACGCATCCGGGCGATGAAGGACACACCATCTATCGTGACGTCATCGTCCGGTCATTCGCTTCGATGAAAACCGCCGGCACATCCGGTGCGCATGCCATGCCGGAACAGCTTGACGCACGATCGTGGACGCAGGCGAAGCAGGCACCGGTTACCGCGGCGTTACTCAGCACCGATTGGTCGCCGGTGGATATCGCAACAGACGCTATCATCGCACGCGGCGGTGTACGTTCAGTGAAAATGTTCCCGGCGGCGGTGAAAACATCGGCACAAGGAGCATCGATAACCATACGGTTCAACGGCACAACGGCGGGATTCATCGACATCCCGGGACCGAAGGAAACAACGCTTACCGCGGTCATTGACGGCAAAGCGCCAATCACATTATCACGGAAAGACGCGTATCGCACCGAACAGACGATGGGGCGGTTCTTTTTCATCCCCGAGCAGGCGCCGGGTGAACACACGGTGCGCTTTGAGGTCAGCGAAATACCCGACGGCATGAACTATTATGTAGGACCGCTTCTTATCGTCGGCGAAATTCTTCCCGCGGCAAAATGAACGGATGCCGATACGTCACCTCATCGCGCTCTGCATCCTGTTCACAGGAATTGTCTACGCTCAGATGAAAACCCCTGCAATGACGACAGGAAACCCCGCACCGGGCAGCAGGGTCAAGGTAATCGTTCCCGAATACGCCGGAACCGATGTGCATCATACGCTGTACCTGCCGCCTGAATGGAAACCGAACGGAACATATCCGGTGATGATCGAATACACCGGAAATTATTTTCCGGCATCGGGCAGCACGGGAAAAGTGGAGGATGCGAATCTCGGCTACGGGCTTACCGCCGGCAAAGGATTCATCTGGGCCGTACTGCCGTTCATTGAAACGAATCACCGCGGGAACGCCGTGAAATGGTGGGGCGACGAAAACGCTACCGCCGCATATTGCCTGCGTGAGGTAAAACGTATCTGCGCCGAATACGGCGGTGATCCGAAAAACGTATTCATCTGCGGTTTTTCACGCGGGGCTATCGCGGTCAACTACATCGGCCTTCGCGACGACACGATAGCATCGCTCTGGCGGGGCTTCATCACGCACGATCATTACGACGGCGAACAGGAATGGAAGGGCACCTCCTGGGGGGCACCGTTTGAGACTTATCAGAAAAAGGCCCGCGAACGGCTCCATCGGCTCAAGGGCAGACCGGTACTCGTTATGCGAAACGGTTCTACGGGCACGATACAACGTTTCATCGGTGACATGACGAATACGGCACCATATACTTTTCTCGACGTGCCGATAAAGGATATTTTTCCCGTCATACCGAACGACATCATCATGCATCCGCATACCGACAAATGGCTGTCAGTACCAAGCGAAGCAAAATCGCGCGTCGACGCATGGCTTACACATGCGATGAATAAATAACAGGGAGCTGCATACAATGGGCACAAAAATACTGATCACCCAATGGGCACGAGCGAAACGACGGCACTGCCGGTTATTACTTGTGATTGTTTTTTCCGTCTCGACGCTTATGGCGGTCGAAACGCCTACTATCGTCGGTCCCTCCGACGGCGAAAAAACAGTCATTCCCATCCCGTCATTTTATTGGGATAACGCCGCTATACCATATAAACCGATGATATTATTTGACGTACGATACGAGATACAGATTGCCTCTGATGCATCGTTCGCAACAGTCATCGACAAGGATATCGTCGACATTCCGCGCTATGTTCCCGACAAACCGCTATCGGGTACCGTGTTCTGGCGTGTCCGGGCAACGAAAGACGGGACGACAAGTTCATGGTCGGCGGTGCGAACGCTCACGATAATCGAACCGGCACATGTATTCAGCGTTCCCGACGGCGCCACAACTGCGGGAATAGCCGCCGTCATCAGCAATGCCATTGCATGCGGGGCTTCGGCGCGCATCGATTTCGCCTTGAACGGGCGCTACATCATCGATGCCGGACCGAACGCGATTACCGTCCAGAAAGCCCGCGACCTCATACTCAACGGGAACAGGGCGACATTCATTATCAAATCAAACACCATCGGCTTTCTCCGCATGAACCGTTCGACGAACGTGATGGTGCGCGGCTTTTTCATCGACTATGACCCGCTCCCCTACACCGTGGCGAAAGTGGTCGCCATGACTGCAACAACGATGACCGTCATCCCCGAACCCGGACATCCCGATTTCGATTCGCCGCAGATACTGCGGTCCTGGACCTGGGGCGTTGCACTCGACCCCTTGGTACGCGGACGGCTCAAGGCGAACGTCCCGTTTATCCTCAACACGAAAAAGGACGATATGAAACGGGATGGCGACCGGTTCACGCTGACGACATCATTCGTCCCGTCGGCATATTTTTCCATCGGCGACCGCTATCTGCAGTTCGCGCGCGAGAAGGCGCAGGGGCTCACCTTCACCACGGAATCGTCGAACGTGGTCATGTACGACAACATCAATTACGCCACGCCCGCCGGACATTACCTCAACATCGACGGCAGCGATTATAAAGTGATACACTGCGCATCGCCGGTAAAGGAAGGCCGCTTCTGGGGCGGTAACGCGGACGGCGTGCACACCCGCGCGAACGGCATCGGCCCGTGGGTTGAAGGCTGCGAGTTCAACGGAGTCGGCGACGACGGCATCGCCATCTACAACAAGGCGATGTTCATCCTTGAGAAGACATCAACCACATCGATACGTATTTCCAACGATATTTTTTACCTCGAACCCGGCGATCGTTTCTGCATCTTCAATCCGCGGGACGGCGTTATCCCCGCTGACGGCCTGACGGCGGCAACCGTAACCTTCAAGCAGAAGGACGCGGGCTTCGGCGCGCACTGGCTGGTGACATTCACCCCCGCGCTTGACATCGATGTGATGACAGCACAGGGACCGCTTGAGAATGATCAGGCGTTCAACCGGAGCAAGGTTAACGCGCTTTTCATGATACGCAGCAATTACATCCACAACATCCGCCGCTACGGGAGCGTCATACGCGGCGTGAACGGAGTCATCGAAAACAACCGCTATGAAGGATGCAGTTCGGCAGGCATCATCGTCCGTAACGAGCCGGCGCATTGGCGTAACGGCTCGTACAGCGATTCGCTCCTCATAAAAAATAATCTCATCGCGGATTGCGCCATCGATACGCTCCGTCAGGGGTCGATTGTCGTAAATTTCGAACGGCTTTCAGGCGAATCGGGCGCCCCGGCGCAGCGGAATATCACCATTGAGAGCAACCGCATTGTCAATTGGCAGACAGGTGCGGTTATCATCGGCGCAGCGTCGAATGTGACAGTGCGAGCCAACACCATCACAGGCGAAGCGTCACATTTCCTTTCAACCAGCGAGAATGCGGTGCCGATTTCTGTAAGCCGATCATCGCGAGTCGCTATCGAGAACAACGACATCAGTGACAAACGGACGCTCCTCGGCGTCATCTCCGTAGAATGCTCGTCGATTGTGACAACGAATGGAAACAGCGTCCGCGCGCGCATAGATACACCGGCGGCGAACGAATACATACTCGGCATCACTGACGATGATTGCGCGTTCACCGGCGAATGGAAATCGAGCGGCCTGAAAGGTTTTAAAGGAAAAAAGACCATATACACAACGGATATCGGCGCTTCCGCACGATGGAAGATTATGCCGGAAATTAAGGGAAAAGTGAATGTATATTTCTACAAGGTATGGCATACCGCCGAGAACGACACGGCAGTAGCCGTTGACATACGTCATACAGACGGTGTCTCCGCCGTAGTCGTCGATACGGCACAAGGACAATCCGAATGGGTGAAACTCGGCAGCTATTCGTTCACCGGCGGTGCGGGCGAAGGTGTCACGGTTACGAAAAAAACCGCTGGAAACACGAGAGTATCAGCAATTAAGTTTGTAGTAGAACAATAAATCAGAGAACAAGGGGTCATGACCCCTTGCCTACCAAACCAGGAGCCACACATGAAAAAGAAGCCAACCCAAAAACAGAAGAAATCCTCCCCGCGCCCGAAAGCCGCACCACCCGCCCTCACATACATCGATAAAAAATACGATCTCGTCGTCGTTGGCGGCGGAATCGGCGGCACCATCGCCGCGATAACAGCATCACGCCGGGGATTGAAAACCGCGCTCGTTGACAATAAAGCCGGTCTCGGCGGTAATGCATCGTCCGAAATTGGAGTATCCATCGACGGCTCAACGTTCTTCGGTTTCTTCGCCAATATGCGCGAGGGCGGACCCGTTGAGGAATTGAAAGAAATGATCGCCGCCGTAGACCCGTATTTCCGGAACACCCAGAACAGCGGCATACTGCTCTTCTGGTGCGAAAAGGAAAAGGTTGATGTCTATTCCGAGCTGAATGTTCATGGTGTTCAGACGGATAAGCGCCGTGTGGTCTCCGTTACCGGTTCACAGAGCGGCACCGAACGCAATTACCGGTTCACCGCTGCGCAGTTCGTGGACGCCACCGGCGACGGCACGGTGGCATTCCTCGCCGGCTGCGGCTTCATGCAGGGCCGCGAAGCGAAAAAAACATTTAACGAAGTGCTCGCACCCGACAAGGCCGACCAGGGCATCATGGGGGCATCGCTTCTCTACCGCGCCAGTGAGAAAAGTCATCCGACGGTATTCAGGCGCCCGGAATGGGCATATGAATATAAAACACCGGATGATCTACCCTTCCGGCTCACCATGGGGAAAGGCCCGCAGCCTATGGGCCACTGGTGGATTGAGTACGCGGGCGACAAGAACGACCCCATCGGCGAGTATGAGACCATACGCAAGGAACTTCTGAAATGCGTCTACGGCGTCTGGTCATACTTCAAGAACGATCCGGAACGCAACATGGCGAACTATGCGCTCGATACGGTAAGCATTACACCTGCGAAACGTGAAAGCCGGCGCATCATCGGCGACTATATCCTCACCGAACGTGATATAACCGAACGACGTCACTTTGATGATGCGGTTGCCTATGCGGGATGGAACATCGACATACACGTACCCGGCGGCTTTAAATCGAGATTCAAACCGAACATTCACGCGTTCTTTCCATGGGTATTCACCATACCGCTTCGAACGCTCTACGCGAAGGACATGGACAATCTCTGGCTCGTGGGACGCGACATGAGCGTATCGCATGTGGCGCTCGGCGCGACGCGTCTGCAGGGCACCATCGGCACCACGGGACACGCGGCAGGCATCGCCGCAGCCATAGCTTTCACGAAAACATTATCGGCACGTGAGACAGCAAAAACGTATTACAAGACGGTGCAGCAGGAAATTCTGAAAGACGGATCGTTCATCCCCGGCGTGACAAGCGATGACGCCGCCGACCATGCGCGTACCGCGTCGGTCACGGCGACAAGCAGCATACCGCTCACGTTTGAACGCGCCGATGACTGGATACCCGTTGGCAAAGGACGTTCGCTTTCATTTCCGGTCACCGCAGGCAGTGTAGACACCATCGTCATGCCGCTCAGAAACACCGGCACCGCAAAAACCGACGTGACGCTCTTTTTCTCACAGTGCAATCACCCGAATCATTTCACCCATCATACCCCGCTGGCCCAGCAAACCGTATCGCTTGCCCCGGGAGTACACGATGTGAGCTTCACGGTGAACGCGAAAAACCTTCACCCGGGGCTGTACGCCGTACTCGTCATGACTGACGGCACTGTCGAGTGGCTCCGTTCCCGCATCGAACCGTACGGCGCATACACCGGTTACTATGACCCGGAACGCTACTTCACGCCGTCGAAGGACACGAAGGAAAACCTTTATGCGGTGCAGAAAACGATTATGGTAACGCCCGACGCAAAGCCCGTGGAATGGCACCGTATCTTCCGTCATCGCGTGTATCACTATGGACGAAGTCTCGACCGCGGCAATCCTGCGCTTCCGTTCGTCGAAATAACACCGCGGCAAAACCCGTACGCTCCGGCGAATATAACGAGCGGCGTATCGCACACCGATGCACTGCCCGACCTCTGGATATCAGACCCGTCGCAGCCGCTGCCTCAGGATATCACGCTGTCGTGGGAAAAACCGAAACGGATTTCATCTGTCCGCATCGTCTTTGACACCGATCTCGATATGCCGCATCCCGCCATCGAACCAATCGACTATATGGTAAAATCGTATACATTATCTGTACTTTCTGACAATAAATGGAAAACCATCGTAACCGTTGAAGATAATCGAAACCGGTTCAAATCACATGATTTTGCACCGGTAAAAGCCGACGCGGTGAAACTCACCGTAACATCGGTACATGCCGGGGGTACAAGCGCACGGGTTTTCGAGATACGCTGCTATTGACCCAAAATGCGTAGATATGAAAAGCCGCTATTGCAATAATATATAAAAGGAATACAATAGATATTAACATAATAATCCCGCGGACGGGCTCATGAGCGCGAGGCAGCGGCATACATGAAAGAGATCACCAAATTCAGTCTCAAGGCCATAGAGATAATGCGTCATATGCTTGAGCATGATGTGGTCGAAGACGCGGCCATCGATGCGCTGCATGTGATGGAACTTGAATACTACTCGCTCATCGACAAACTTGATGTGCTCGAACAGCGGGTAAACGTTGACGAGAAAACAAATCTTCTGAAATATAAAGACGACTATGTCACCATGATCGTCAAGACGGCATCGCGCGTGCTCGACCGCCCGGCGCTCACCGACCACTTTGTCATATCATATATCCGCTTCGACCTCGACGATTTCTCGTACATCAACAATAAATACGGCCACGAGTTCGGCGATGAAGTACTCATCAAGTTCGCATCCGTGCTGCGCGACAATTCACGCCCCACCGACTACAACATACGCTTCGGCGGCGAGGAATTCGACGTCATACTTCCCGCAACCGACATCGACGGGGCACTGGTATATATCGACCGCATTTATGACGCGTTCAGGGCTGCCAAGTTCGTATTTGAGGGCACGCCGCTGCATGTCACGGTGAGCGCCGGCATCAGCCTTCTGCGAATACCCTACACCGACCTCAAGGAAATCGATGCCGAGTCGATGAAAGACCGATATCTGGCACTGCAGCATGAAGTGGATGATGCACTCTATGATTCGAAACTCGCCGGAAAAAACCGCTACAAGGTATTCGACCCGAAAATCAATTATAAGAAAATACGCGCCGAATACGCTGCGCGCGGAAAGATTGCATAACGCGGGACTTTATCCCGCCGCACTATTGTCCAGAAAAGCGCACTATATTCCTCTTGCCAAAAAAGCAGACCGTACATACATTTATGGCACCACTACACCGAGGTAACACATGAGCACAGCACGATTTCCCGCCGTCAGCCCGAAATTCCCGCATATGCTCCATGGCGGCGACTACAATCCCGACCAGTGGCTCGATATGCCCGAAATCATCAACGAGGATTTCCGCCTCGCGAAACTCGCGCACATCAACGCGATGAGCATCGGCATATTCGCGTGGACGGCGCTCGAACCGTCGGACAGCACCTATACGTTCGAATGGCTCGACGACATCATGGACCGGCTCGCAAAACAGAACATGGTGGCGGTTCTCGCCACGCCGTCGGGCGCGCGGCCCGCATGGATGTCGCAGAAGTATCCGGAAGTACTCCGCGTCGGCGGCAACCGCGTACGTAATCTGCACGGCGTACGTCACAACCACTGCTATACCTCACCGGTGTACCGCCGCAAAGTCTCCGAAATAAACACCCGTCTCGCCGAGCGGTACAAGAATCATCCGGCGCTCGCGCTCTGGCACCTTTCCAACGAATACGGCGGCGAATGCCACTGCGATCTCTGTCAGGATGCGTTTCGCGCATGGCTCAAGGAACGATATCATAACGACCTTGCAGCGCTCAACAAAGCGTGGTGCACCGCGTTCTGGAGCCACACCTACACCGACTGGTCGCAGGTCGAATCACCCGCCCCGCACGGCGAGAACAAAGTGCACGCACACAATCTCGACTGGAAACGCTTTGTGACGCATCAGACCACCGATTTTATCCGCATGGAAATAGCGTCGGTAAAAAAAATAACGCCGGATGTGCCGGTCACCACAAATCTCATGGGTTTTTACACCGGCCTCGATTACTGGAAAATAGCCCCGCATCTTGACGTGGTATCATGGGACAGTTATCCGCCGTGGCATGATGCGCATCAGAGCGACCAGACCATCGCCGAATATTTCGGCTTCGTGCACGACCTTAACCGTTCGCTCAAGCAGGGCAAACCGTTCCTGCTCATGGAAAGCGCGCCGAGCCCCACGAACTGGCAGCGCATGGCGAAGTTGAGACGCCCCGGCATGCATTATCTCGCCTCGCTTCAGGCGGTTGCGCACGGGTCGGATTCGGTGCAGTATTTTCAGTACCGTAAAAGCCGCGGCAGCTACGAAAAGTTTCACGGTGCGGTGGTAGACCATGTCGGCCATGAGAACACCCGCGTATTTCAAGATGTCACCGATGTGGGCAGTGCGCTCACGAAGCTCGACGACGTCATCGGCACCACGACCCCGGCCAAGACGGCTATCATCTACGATTGGGAAAACCGCTGGGCCATCGACGACTTTGCGGGATATGTAAGTCAGAACGAGCGCCGCTATGCAGAGACCTGCGTCGATCATTACCGGCCGTTCTGGCGCATGGGTATTCCCGCCGACATCATCGACCAGAACGAGGATTTCTCAAAGTACTCGCTCATCATCGCCCCGATGCTCTATATGGTAAAACCGGGCGTCGCGGAACGTATCAACGCGTTCGTCGAAAACGGCGGCACATTCGTCGCCACTTATCTGAGCGGTATCGTAGATGAAAGCGACCTCTGTTTCCTTAACGGCTGGCCCGGACCGCTCCGCAAAACACTCGGCATATGGGTTGAAGAAACCGACGCATTGGACGCGACCGAATCGAACACCATAGCTGTCCGCGACGGTGAACTCGGATTGAACGGCGACTACAAGGCGCATGTGGTCTGCGATCTCATGCATGCGGAACAGGCACGCGTGCTCGGGACGTACACTAAGGAGTTCTACGCGAAACGCCCGGCATATACGGTAAACACGGTGGGTAAAGGCCGCGCATATTATCACGGCGCGCGCATGGAAATGCGTTTCCTTGAGGACTTCTACCGCGGTCTCGCCAAGCGTCTGTCATTGACGCCGTCGCTGGATACCGAACTTCCGGCCGGAGTCACCGCGCGGCACCGCACGGACGGCAAACGTGACTATGTATTTGTCATGAATTTCACCGGCAACCAGAAACGTGTTGCACTGAAAGACACCTATCGCGATATGGTTGCAAACAGCAGTGTTCACGGCACCCTTACATTACCGCCGTACGGATGCTCGATACTGACTAAGGCATAGAACTGCATATCTGTCGCTGTGCGGTCGAATATACTGTCAGCTGTGCTTCCTGATAAATTCGTGCGTCTTCTTGTTGATGATATCCTTGTCGAAATCCATCGTCGCGACGTGATATGAATTCGTGAGCCACACGATCTCTTTGTCCGCGGAACTGATACGCTCATACGTATAGGTCGCATTGACCGCGGGGACCACGTGGTCTTCCTTCGACTTGAAGATGAGCACCGGCTGCGTGACCTTCGGAAGGTCTTTTTTGACCACATCGGCAAGACGCATCACTTCGGCAAGACCCTTGAGCGGCGTACATTTATAGCCTATTTCCGTTTGAGACGTATCTTTGATATCGTTTCCGACAGCCGGGACTGACGGGACGAGATGCTTCAATACCGGAAGAAACGGCAGAAGCGGATTATGAACTATCAGAAGATGATTCACAATAATCACGCCGAGAAGCTCCGGGTGATGTTCCGCCAGATACAGCGATAATTCCCCGCCCACCGAGAGACCGGCTACAAAAATGCGCTTCGCCCGCTTCTTGAGCTTAACTAACGCCGTTTCAACATCGTTTATCCAGTCTTTATACGAAAGCTTATTAAGATCCTGCCACCGTGTCCCGTGTCCGGTAAGACGCGGCGATTCAACATTGTAATATCTGCCCAGATAATCGCCAAGCGGACGCGCACTTGACGTGGAACCGGTATAGCCGTGCAGCACCAGTACACCGATGCGTGACGCCCGTTTATACGAATATGGTTCCCAGCCTTTCATTATTTCCATGAATGCCTCCTGTGTAATCGAAATCCTGAAAAAAACAATAATATTCTATGAATAATATACACAAAATACGTGATTCTTTCCATATTTCCATATAAAATTATTGACTTTTTGACATGATGTGATAGCATACCCGCACTGAAAGTATGAGGGTTTTTAGGCATTTTTACGTAAGGATGCACTTGTGCCGCTCTATAAAGCAACTATCGCCGCTACCGCGAGCTATCTGCCCGAAAAAGTGGTGACCAATCACGATCTTACCAAAACCCTTGATACTTCACATGAATGGATATTCGATCGTTCGGGCATAAGTTCCCGCCATATCGCCGCGGATGACGAGCC
The DNA here is from genome assembly GCA_016214035.1 of Spirochaetota bacterium. Lineage (GTDB taxonomy): Bacteria > Spirochaetota > Brachyspiria > Brachyspirales > JACRPF01 > JACRPF01. Next base: position 68,379 of record JACRPF010000021.1, read on the forward strand.
GGCATCGGCAATGGGCATTAAAGCGGTGCGAAAACTTCTGGAAAAACACCCGATAAATCCGGCGGATATCGATCTTATCATTGTTCCGACATCGACACCTGACATGGTATTTCCCGCTACAGCATGCATCATCCAATCGGCCATCGGCGCGACAAATGCAGGCGTGTTCGACCTGTCTGCGGCCTGTTCCGGCTATGTCTTCAGCATCAATACCGCCGCGGTTTTTATCGAATCCGGCAAGTATAAGAACGTACTTGTTGTCGCCACCGAAAAATATTCAACAATACTCAACTGGCAGGACAGGAGCACCGCATTCCTGTTCGGTGACGCCGCCAACGCTACACTGCTCACCCGAGCCGAGGAAGGACACGGCATCATAGCCATGCACGGCGGCACCGACGGCGGCAAACCTGAGCTCCTCTGTATCCCCGCCGGCGGTTCAAAGAACCCGGTTACCGCCGAGACGGTGAAAAACAGGATGTCCACGGTGCATATGAAAGGCGGCGACGTATATAAAAATGCGGTTCCGCGGTTCACGGAAACAATCGAAGCGGTCATAGCGAAAGCGGGTCTTCGCAAAGAGGATATCGCGCTTATCATTCCGCATCAGGCGAACATACGCATCATCAAGACCGTCGCAAAAGAACTCGGCATGTCCGCCGATAAGTTCATGGTTAATCTGGAACATTACGCAAACACATCGTCCGCGTCCATTGGGCTTGCGCTCGAAGAGGCGCTCGCCGCAGGACGTATCCGTACCGGTGATTATGTGGTACTTTCGGCATTCGGCGCCGGTTTCTCGTGGGGTTCAACACTCATTCGCTGGTAAGGGGTTTCGCTATGGCAAAAAAGAATGTACTCGTTGTAGGTTCCGGTGGACGTGAACATGCCATCATCCATGCGTTGTCACGCTCAGCATCGGTGGGAAAGATATACGCGGCTCCGGGCAACGGCGGCACGCGGCTCATCGCCGAGAATGTCTCAATACCGGTGCAGCCGCCGTTTACCGACATCATCGCATTCGCAAAAGAAAAACGCATAGCGCTCACCTTCGTCGGCCCCGAGGATCCGCTCGTCAACGGCATCGTGGATGCATTTGCCGCCGCCGGGCTTAAAGTATTCGGTCCGTCGGCGCGTGCGGCGCAGGTGGAAGGCAGTAAGATTTTCACCAAACGGCTGCTCCAGAAATACAACATCCCCACCGCGCAGTATCAGGAATTCACCGATTACGCCGGGGCGCATACATTCGTCATGGCTAATCAGCCGCCCTTCGTGTTCAAAGCGGACGGTCTTGCCGCGGGCAAAGGCGTCATCATCGCGGCGACACGCGACGAGGGTGTTGATGCGCTCAAACAGTACTTCCAGGAAAAACGTTTCGGTGCGGCCGGCGACAAAATCATCATCGAGGAATTCATGAGCGGCGAAGAAGCGTCGCTCCTCGCCTTCACCGACGGGAAAGACGTCCGCATGCTCGCGCCCGCGCAGGACCACAAACGGATATTCGACAACGACCAGGGACCGAATACCGGCGGCATGGGAGCATACGCTCCTGTGCCGTCACGGCTGCTTGACGAGACGCTCCTCGCAAACGTCCGCGTGAACATTATTGAAGCGACCATAGAGGCGCTCCGCAGGGAAGGCATCGTTTACAAAGGCGTTCTCTATGCGGGACTCATGATACAAGACCGCACGGCGCGCGTCGTTGAATTCAACTGCCGTCTCGGCGACCCTGAGACCGAAGCTGTGCTCCCGCTCCTCGGCAGCGATCTCTACGAACTTGCCGACGCCGTATGCGAGAACCGGCTTTCGGGCATAACGCTCGGTGTGAAGAACATGAGCGCGGCAACCGTGGTGCTCGCGTCGGGCGGTTACCCCGGCGATTACCCCAAAGGTATTCCCATTGCGGGCGATGTCGCCCGGCTTGATGAAAAGATAGCCGTATATCACTGCGGCACGCGTTTCGAGAACGGCGGATATGTCACCAACGGCGGCCGCGTGTTCTCGGTTACCGCCACCGGTTCCACGCTCAGCGAGTCGCTCACGAATGCCTATGCGTTCATCAAAAACGGCATCAGTTTTGTGGGCATGCAGTACCGGACGGATATCGGTAAAAAAGGGCTGTAGGCTTTAATGCCGGTCTCGGTCAGCATCAAGGTCGTCCCGAACGCAAAACGGGTTTTGCTCAAGTCAGAGAATAACAGCCTTAAACTGTATATCAACCGTCCGCCGGTGGACGGCAAAGCAAATGAAGCGGTCATCGAATATTTTTCTGACGCACTCGACATCCCCAAGCGGGACATCACCATCATCCGCGGCGCTACCAGCAGACAGAAGGTATTATCAATAAGCGTTGCCGCAGGCGTGTGGAATGATTTTTTGAAAGCGCTTCAGATGCCGCCGGGATAGCCCCCCCCCCCGGAGCTGCTTACCACTACGCCGCAGGCTTCAGAGTCAGGCCGTAGAGAATACCGAGTATCAGCAACTCGCATATTCCGGCAGCGAGCGTGTAAAGAACGGCGCTCACGGGAATGGCGAACATCATCCAGTGCGAAGCCGCCGACATCACCACACGAAAAAACCAGACTATAACGGCAAAACATATTCCTTTCACCAGCCCCGACTGTCCCGGCAGACTGTTATAGATCAGTAAAAACAACCACGCCAATGCAAATCCGTATACGACATCGATAATAAATCCGGCAGGCATATTGACCGCTGTTCGTGCAATCGGCTTATACGCGGCATACAGTTTCTGCGCAAGAGGATTGGCATTGATCAGCCCGTCAAGTACACCAAAAATAATCCCGCTTACCACGCTTACGATTATATATCGCATCATCGATTACCTCCCGATGTTAAATATAATCACCGCGAAGCGAATAAACAACTTGAATACCGATATCAGAAAGCGTGTTCCGGCGTCTATCCTTTCGGCTTTATCTTCACGAGCTTGTCGGTAATGACCTTTTCATTGTATATCTCGGGCAGATTTTTCTTCACCATTTCAATAAGCTCGTCGTCGGATATGGCTGTAATGCGTCCCGCCTCGTATTCCTTTACCGACCATTCGTAGATAACCTTTACACCCGCATTATCCTTGGCAACCTCATGGGCTCGGTCAAGATTGAAATACACATTAATCCACGCGGTGATGCCGGCCGTACCCGACTTGTCGGTAATCATAACCTCGGGCGGCCGGTTGAGTATCTTCGTCGTGTCGAAGATGTTATAGATCTCCTCGTCTTTGAGGAGTCCATCGGCGTGAATGCCGGCGCGGGTTGTATTGAAATCCTTGCCCACGAACGGCATATTGCTCGGAATAACCGTATTCGTGTGCGCCTCGAGATAATCGCGTATTTCGGTAATCGCTGAAAGGTCCATGCCGTTCGTCGTGCCGAAAATCTGCGCATACTCGATGCACATGCCTTCCAGCGGCGTGTTGCCCGTGCGCTCGCCGAAACCGAGTATGGTGGTATTGACCGCCGCGCAGCCGTAGAGCCACGCGGTGGACGCGTTGATGAGTCCTTTGTAGAAATCATTGTGTCCGTGCCACTCGATCTGTTCCGACGGCACACCTGCGTACTCGCGAAGACCGTATATAGTCCCCTGCACCGAACGCGGCAGCGCCACGCCGGCATATGTAACGCCAAGACCTAACGTATCGCAGGCACGAATTTTGATGGGCATCTTCGACTCTTCCGCAAGGCGCATGAGCGCGGTTGCGAACGGCACCACGAAACCATAAAAATCGGCCCGCGTGATGTCTTCAAAATGACAGCGCGGCAGGATACCCGCGGAAAGCGCATCCTTCACGATACCCAGATACTGATCGAGCACTTTCGCCCGCGACGTTTTCATCTTCTTGAAAATATGATAATCGGAAACCGAGGTAAGAATTCCCGTTTCCTTCATGCCTATTTTTTTCACCAGTTCGAAATCGCCTTTGGTCGCACGCACCCAGGATGTAATCTCGGGAAAGCGATACCCGAGCGCCATGCACGCCTCGGCCGCCGAACGGTCGCGTTCGCTGTAGAGAAAGAACTCCGTCTGCCGTATCATGCCGTTGGGCCCGCCGAGCCGGCTCAACAGTTTAAACAGTGCCACGATGTCGTCCTGCGCATACGGCGGACGCGCCTGCTGGCCGTCGCGGAACGAGGTGTCGGTTATCCACACATCCTTCGGCGTATGCATGGGCACCACGCGGTCGTTGAACGGTATGGTTGGTATTTCGGTATAGGGAAAAATGTTCCGGTAGTACTGACCCTCTTTTTCATCGACGAGATGATAGTGGTCGGGGGCTGCCTTGAGCCTGTTCGTCTTGCTGTCGCGCACCAGCGGCCGGTCGAGATTGCTTTCCATGCGGGTCGTCCTTAGTTTTGTGCTCGCACCGGGTATGTATTACCCACACAGATGCGGCGGTGCTAATGTATATAAAAAAACATATAATGCAACAGCGGGAACGGGCGTTCTGATGATATAGGAAATCGAATTCCTATCTTTATGTTTCGCAGAAACGGCTTACTGAGCGGCGGTTACCCGCTTCCTGGCATAGTTCATAAGTCCGCCGGCGCTGATAAGCTCCTGCATGAACGGCGGGAACGGTTTTACCGTATAGGACTGGTTCTTCGTGATATTGCGGATGACGCCTTTCTCAAAATCAACCTCGAGACTGTCGCCCGAAGCTATCGCCGCCGAAGCCTCTTTGGATTCAAGTATCGGCAGACCGATATTGATGGCGTTGCGGTAGAATATGCGCGCGAACGATTCCGCGATGACGCAGCTGATGTTCGCGGCCTTGATGGCGATGGGCGCATGCTCGCGCGACGATCCGCAGCCGAAATTCTCGGCAGCCACGATGATGTCGCCGGCCTTCGCTTTTTTCATGAAATCCTTATCGATGTCTTCCATACAATGCAGGGCGAGTTCCGCGGGATCCGATGTGTTCAGATAACGCGCCGGGATTATCTCGTCGGTATTGACGTGTGCGCCGAATTTGTGAGCGATGCCTGCGGACTTCATGGTAGTCTCCTCCGGATATTAGAACAGAACGTCAACGCCCACCGTATGATTGAGACCGGTGAGCGAATAGCTGTCGGTATACAAAGCGTAATCGATGCGTACATGCCAGAAAGCGATGCCTGCGCCGATGGACGGTGCCGTTTTATTGAGCCCCGCGCGGATGAACACACCCTGCGAAATCGGATCCTCGTTGGACGCCGGTTTGCCGTTGAATGAAACAACCTTATACTCGCCGCCGAGCGCAAAATCAACATCTGACGACGGGAGCGCGTAACTGAACGTAAGCCCCACGGCGAACTTGCCCTCGGACTTGAACCCGAGCCCGACGATGATGCGTGAATCGAGATCGAACAAGGTGTTGTGGTAGTACACGCCGAGATTCCGGAGCACCACGGCAAGCTGCAGACTTTTGATAAACAGCGAGCGAGAGAACGCCGCGTTGAGCGCCACACCCCACGCGGATTCGGTGGCATCGAGGAGCGTGTGATAATATTTCACCGACGCACCGATGTAATTGTCGTTGAGATCAAACGCGGCACCGGCGATGCCGGTAAAGCTTCCGTAATTGAAATTGCCGGTGTGAACATCGGTATCTGAATACTGACCGACGCCGACGGTATAATCGCCTTTTGCCCCGAGCCCGAACGCCCATGCATTCTCCGCGTCGCGCACGGTAAGCGCCGCCGTTCCGCGATAACCGCCGAACGCGGTATAGTCCGCCGAGAACGAAATGCCGCTTCTCATAATCATCGGCATGAGCGCGGGGTTGATATATATCGCATTCGGGTCATCGATGATAGATTCGGATGCGCCGCCCATTGCGGCGTCGCGCGCCGAGGTGACATCGTCAACGGCAAGTTCGCGTACCGCTGTTGTACCCACTGCGGAAAGCATGAACGCCGAGACGGCGGCACATAATAGTGCGGAAAAACATATCCGTTTCATCGCAGCACCACCTTGGTGAACGCGGTGCGGACATCGCCGTCAGTCGTACGGACGGTGACTTTTCCATAATACATCCCCGCGGGGAGTATCTTTCCGCTGTTGTCGACACCGCGCCATTGTAGCGAATGTTTATCGACGGTCACCGTTGTCCACACGGCCGCGGCATCGCTTGTGTAAAGCACTTTGCCCTGAGCATTATAAATTGCAAGTACCGCAGACTGAAAACCGGTCGTACTTACGACAAAGGTCGCCGAGCCGGAAGCCGGCGTAAACGGATTCGGATATGAATGAAAATCGGATTCGGATATGGTGATCCGTTCTGCGGCAAATGCACTCACCGCCGCAAACAGCATTACCAGCAGTATCGATCTCATCGTGCACTCCCTCATTCGCGAAAGATATGATATCGGTCAGTTGGTGAAAAGAATGCGGCCGCAGTTGAAACAGACGATGATCTGATTCTGCCGCCGTACTTCGTTGACCGTCATCTTCGGTATGGTGATATGGCATGCAGAGCAGGTGCCGTTCTCGATCTTTGAAAGCGCCCTGCCGCTGTATTTCTCTTTGATCCGCGTATAATGCTCGAATATGCTCCGGTCGATCTTCGACTCGAGCGCCTTCTTGTACATCTGATATTCGTGAATTATCGTCTCGTTCTTGCTTTTCTGTGTGGATTCCCAAAGCTCATATGCGTAGACCTGACTGTCCGCCCGCTGCAGTTCGATGAGATATTTTATCTGTCCTTCTGTCTCATATTTCGATTCAAGTTCTTTTGCCGAACCGAGCGTACGGAGAATATCGTCTGCGCCTTTCGCCACGGACAATTTCGACATGATGTCTTTCTGGCTGATAAGGAATATCAACTGTGAAAGTATGCTGACATATTCATCAGCATTGTCCTCATCGGCGATAAGCACGAAAATAACTTTGACCTTCTGTCCGTCAAGCGACTGAAAATCGATTTCTTCTTTAAGAATCGCGACGAAGATTTCCGTTTCCTTTACGCCTTTGATGCGCCCGTGCGGCACCGCGATGCCGTTGCCGATGCCCGTTGACTCCTCGATTTCACGTGTCTCAAGCGCCGATAGAATCTTTTTCTTGTCACCGTCAGTGGATTCGGCGATCTTGTCACTGAGGAGCTTAAGCGCCTCGTCTTTCGTGGCAACCGCTACGTCCTCGAATATATGATTTTTTTTGATCTTGTCGATGACTTTAAGCATGGGCGCTCCTTGTTGATGGCGGCGGCAATTGCCGGCACGCGAAACCATTGTAGCGTAACTGAAAAAAAATGCAAGCGTTGCGGCATAGCATATACTATGGAAAAGATACGCATTACCCGACTGAATATATTTTAGTAAACATATTTCACCGTTGTTCGATAATAGAAAGGAAATCTCTGAGGAGTGGTCTAACCATGCCGCACTACGAACGATTCAAACACCGCCCGCGGGAACGACTGCTACCCCGCGGTTCACATGAACATTTCATCCGCGAAAACCGCTTTTTCGCCCGCACGCAGAAGAAAAAGGGTCCCGATAATTCCGCGCTGATACGTAATATCATCATCATTGCGCTTATTGTCGGCGGTATCTATCTCCTGAAAAACGGCGGAAAAGAGAAGATAGCGGCTCTTTTCCATACCCCCCCCACCCCCGCAGCGATGCTGAAAAAGTCTGACACCGAAACTGACGAACGCAGCAAGCGCATGTCGGCGGCGCTTAAAAAGTTTTTTTCCGACGTCCCGGCCGCACAGCCTGAACGGAGACTTGAGGTGGTCACCAAAAAAAACGAGCGTGAAGTGGTACGCCGTGAAACGGTAACCCTTCCGCGTGAACGGACACGGACCAATGAACGCACCGTTGCAACGCGGCATGAGCGGACCGCCTCCGCTGCCGAATCCGCAGCATCACGCGAAGCCTTTCATCGCGCCGAGGATGCGGTAACTGCATCGAAAAGCGATTCAAAAACGGAACGTACGGAACGTACGGAACGTACGGAACGCACCGTGGCCAGGACCGTACGTACGGAGACCGAGCCTACCCTGAAAAATCCGGATATCTATTTCATCAAATATGACGAGGAAAAAGGCAGCATAGAACTGACACCCCGCAAACGGACGCTCGGTGAACATGTGGAACTTAAGGAGGCGATTAATGCGCTTCTCGAAGGGCCGCATGCGAAGGAAAAGGACGAGAATGTCATCACCTGCATCCCGGAACAGGCGCACCTGAACGATGTGAAACGGGAAGGTGATACGGTATATCTCGACTTCAACAGCGCATTCGAGTTCAATCCCCTCGGACGCGAAGGACTCAAGGCGCAGCTCTATCAGATTATCTACACCGCAACGGATTTTCCCGGCGTAAAACAGGTTGTCATACTCATCAACGGCAAACGCCGTGATTCGATCGGCGGCGAAGGTTTTGCGGTGAACAAACCGTTCACGCGCCCCGGCAAGCGCTCGTTCTCGGTGCAGTGACTACCGTCGTTCTTATCGTCTGAAATATACCGGAACCGACAGTTCCGTTTTATTGCCGGCGAAGTCCTCAGCCTCGGCGCTGAACACATGACGCGCTTTTGACGGCGTGATGAGACCGCCGCGGTAGAAATACTTGTCGGCGCCGTACACATCGTCGAACGGATACCCCGGTGCAACGCAATACTCATTGTTTTTTTTAATCAGATACGAGAAGTCGTAATCGCGCAGCACCGTATCGTCCATACTGATGCGCAGATGCTTGAGGCCCGTTTGAAAATTGCCTTCGGCGATATCATATGCCTTGACGAACAGTTTCATCTCGCCGCGCCCCCGGACTATGCTTCCGGAACGCAGATGCTCAAGCTTGAGATCGGGTTTTATGAATATACCGTCGATGCGCGGGCGAAGGGCATCCTTAACCGGCGGCAGCAGCGTGAGCGGGTCGACAACCCGGTTCGATGCGATGTCTTCAACGGAAAGATGCAGATGCGCCCCGCCGGAACGCCCGGTATTCCCGGTAAGCGCAAGCACATCGTTGGTGCCGAGGAGCGCATATTCACGGCGTAACGTTCCTGCCGTCAGATGGTAAAAGTAGGTACGTATCTTTCCCTGATGTTCCATGACCGCCATATTGCCGGTACCGGTGGGCGAACGCGTGGGATCATCGAACTCATCGGTATAGAAAATGATCTCGCCGGCGTACAGGGGACGTATCTCAAGACGATCACCGGCGATATCGATGCCGTTATGAAAATGATCATTGCGGTATTCGGCGAATGTACTCGTCAATTTTATCGGCGTCACCTCAACCGGCATGCGCGGTGATACGGGCATCTGGGCATGGGCGGCGATGCAGGTGATAAGCACTATGATGAACAGGTTTTTCATGAGGCTACTGTATGGCATACAACCGGAAAGTCAATATTTACAACTTTTGTATTTCATTTATTCAGCTTATTCAGCATACGTTATTGTCGCTCTCACGACGCATCCTGCGTCGTTGGCGCTCAGCGTAGCGCGGATGTTTACTTTCTCCCCGATATTGCAGCGCATCCGTGCGCTCATGGATGCTACAGGCTAATAATATTGGGTTGTAAGAAGTCCGCGCTATGACATATCCGTCGTCTGCTCAACGGCGATTATCGTATCGTACAATTCTTTCGGTGAAACCGCATCGGCAAGCCTGTCCTCGAAATAGCCGCTGTCAAAGAGCTTAGCGATATGCGACAGCAGTATCTGGTGCAGCCGCGGCGCCTGCGCGGGGGTCAGAAGAATGAAGAGATAGCGTATCGTGTCCTTGCTTTTACTGGTGGGCGCCGCGATAGGCGTTTTCATCCGGGCAACGAATACGAACGCCCTCGTGATATTCTCAAGACGCGCATGCGGTATCGCCAGATGCCGTCCCACATAACTGCTGCCGAGCCGTTCGCGTTCGGCGATATGCGGCATAATCTCGGTGACCGGCAGCGGCAGCATGCCCTTGGGCAGACGGGAAAGCGCGTTGTGCGCGGCGGACGTTATCGACTGTCCTTCGACCTGCAGAAGTATCTGATCCGGTGATGACAGCGCGCCGCTTAAGCGTTCGGGCTTCTCGAGCGGATATTCCTCTTCAATCGTTCCCACTATCTCCTCGAGCACATCCTCAAGGGTGATATGTCCGGTCCACTTGTCTGATGCGTCGTAGACGGCAGCGAAATGCATCCCCCGCCGCTGCATATCGGTAAGCACCGATTCCAGCGTGTCAGTCTCGCGCACCTTCAAACAGGCGCGTACATAGCCGCAGATACCGGCTTCAACCGGAATACTGGTGCGCATGTAGAGGTCTTTTACATGGACAATGCCCACCGGACGATCATCCTCGCCAATCACCGGATACCGTGAATACCGGTACTTCGCGATGATAGCGTTAACCTCTTCCCGCGTCATCTTCGAACCGATGCTGCATGTTTTGTGACGTGATTGCATCACATTGCGGACGGTCAAACCGCCCATATCGAGGATATTTTCAATATACAGCAGTCTGCGGAACGACATGACGCCGGTGGACTGCGACTGCTCGAGAATGATGCGCACTTCGTCCTCGGAATGATCATCCGTCCGGTTCGTCGCGGGAATGCGCATCAAAAACAGCAGCGCATTCGAGACCGAGTTCAGTATCCACAACGGCACAATAAAGATATAATAAAAAACGATTATCGGATACGCCGTGAACAGCGCCGCTTTTTCCGTCCTGCGGATAGCCATCGACTTGGGCACCAGTTCCCCGATGACGATATGCAGAAATGAGATGAACAGATACGCCACCGCCACCGAGATACCGTGCGCGGTATGCCCCGCGGCATCACCCATATGAAGCCAGGCGAGCAGCGGCTTAATGAGCCTTGCCAACGCCGGTTCGCCGACGAATCCAAGGCCGATACTCGCAAGCGTTATTCCTATCTGACACACCGAAAGAAACTGGTCCAGATGCGTCTGTATGTACTGTACCACCTTCGCCTGCCGGTTCCCCTTCTCGGCGAGTGCGTCCATTTGTGTTGGACGGGCCTTTACCGCGGCGAATTCCGCCAGAACGAAGAATGCATTCATAAGCAGAAGCAATACTGTAAGCATAAGAAATAATAAAACCATGCCGGGCTATCCTTTTACCTGTGACTCATGAGCGCTATTGAACCTGCCGCTCATGACGTACTATCGACGACCCGTGGGCCCTGTCCATAAGTTCATTGACGATGACGTCACAGCGTTCATTGCCGGGATTGGACGCATGGCCGCGCACCCACTGCCAGCTCATGCGATGCGGTTTCGAAAGTTCGATGAGCCGTTCCCAGAGGTCGCGGTTCTCCACCGGTTTTTTATCCGACTTTTTCCAGCCCCGCCGTACCCAGCCGGTTATCCATTCCGTCATGCCTTTCACCAGATAGGTGCTGTCGCTGATGAGCGTCACGGCGCATGGTTCGGTAAGCCTTGCCAGCGCTTCGATTGCCGCCAAAAGTTCCATTTTATTGTTCGTCGTGTGCGGTGCGCTTCCGCCTATCTCAAGCTTCATACCGCCCGTTGTGTCGTGTATGATCGCCGCCCAGGCGCCTTTGCCGGGATTTCCCCTGCAGCCGCCGTCGGTGTGAATAATGACCGTCCCCATGACCGGAGCTCAGATATCGGTGCCGCGATAGAAACGCGAGCGCAGATAATTCGCCTGGAGTTTACGGAACGCGAGATTGACCACACCGGCGATGGGCACGGCTATGATGATACCCACGAAGTGAAAGAAATACCCGCAGAGTATGATGGACAGGACGATGAATACCGGCGGGAGTTTGAGTTTGCCGCCGAGTACCATGGGCGTTACCACCCATGAGTCGAGGATCTGACCGATGGCATAGATAATGCCCACTTTCAGCGCGCCCACCCAGAGCACCTGGTCCGCCGAGAACGCGGCGATGATGAATGTGGGGACAACTACGATGCCGCCAACGAGCGGCAGCATATTGAAAACGCCGCGTATGATGCCGAGCAGCAGCCCGTACTTCACGCCGGCGATGAGGAACATCAAATAGAACACCAATCCGATGATGGCCGATGCGAGCACCATGCCGCCGAGGTAATCGTGCACTACGCGCTCGCTTCTGATGATGAAATTGCGTATTTCAAATTCATGGGCGCGCGGAATATAACGGGAGATGATGCCGCGAAAACGCCGGTAATCAAGAAGTATGTAGAGCGAAAGTATCGGCGTTACGACGACATAGAGCACAACGGTGACAAACATGCCGAGCCCCTGCGTCATGTTGGCGAAGAACGAGCTCACGGCCCGTTCGATGATGGCAACAACATTGTTGGTGAGAAAATTATCCTGAATATCGGCAAACTGCGCCACCGGCGGGAAATTGTTGCGGATAAGGAATTCGTTGAGCGCCGTCATGATACGCACCAGCGTACCTTCTATGCCGGAAACATAGGTCCGCAGATTCGCAAGGAAGGTGCTGCCCTCGCGGATGAACAGCGGTATCACCAGCGCGAACAGTCCGCCGACTATGAGAAGCAGCGGTACGAACGCGATGATAACCGCCGCGGAATGCGATATCTTCCTGAAACGCCCCTCGATGATCAATACCAGCGGATACATAAGATATGCGATGATGGCGGCAAGGATGAACGGCGTGAGTACCGAGGCTGTATTCTTGAGAAACCAGAGCAGGAATATCGCGGACAATGCGAACATCAGCGCCTTGGCCCAGCCGAACCGCAGTAGCGGCAGCAGCATGGCGATAATGAGAACGAACAGCAGTATCGGCGAGAAAATGGCATTGATGCGAAGCCCGAACAATACGATAAGCGCACCGATGATGGCTATGAGCAGAATATTTCCGCCGATGAGCAAACCCACATTATCACTGCGATTATGCTCAGGCTTCTGGTTCTGTTTTTTATCTAATTTAGGTTCGGCGCTTTTTTTGAATCTAAAGAACATTGTCGCCCCGCGTGCCTTTGATCATTACGTTCAGGTCCCGCACCGTGATGATGAGCTTTTCGAGCTTATCAAGCGGAAACATCGTGGCGGCATCGGATAATCCTTTTTCCGGCTCGGGATGAACTTCCATGAATATACCGTCGATACCCGCCGCAACCGCTGCGCGCAGGAGTGCCGGGATGAACTCGCGTCCGCCGCCGCTCACACCGCCGCCCGAGGACGGAAGCTGCACCGAATGCGTGGCGTCGAACACCACCGGCGCTAACCGGCGCATGATGACGAGATTGCGCATATCAACCACGAGATTATTATACCCGAATGAATTACCGCGCTCGGTGAGGAGCAGCCGCTCTTCCTTGAGCGCATCGGAACATTTCTCAACGATATACCGTGTATCCTCCCCGCTCGCGAACTGACCTTTTTTTACATTCACCGCGCGCTTGGTTTCACATGCGGCGCGGAGTATATCGGTCTGCCGGCAGAGGAACGCCGGTATCTGGACAATATCGACCGCCTGACCGGCCGCCGTAGCTTCCTGAGCGGAATGAACGTCGGTGAGTACAGGAAGACCTGTCGCTTCACGGGCTTTCTGAAGGATACGGAGCCCTTCTTCAATACCCATACCGCGGAATGAGCCTTTGGACGTCCTGTTAGCCTTATCGTACGAGGCCTTGAACACAACGCGCATGCCGGTCTTCTGCTGAAGTCCCGCAAGAGAATCCGCTATGCGCATGGTCATCTGTTCGCTTTCTATGACGCAGGGCCCCGCGATGAGGAAGAGACTCCCGTTGTCGTTGGTGATGCCTTTATAGTTGAAACGCATGATTACCGCCTGATTTACGGTGAGTATATAGTATTTTGGGGGGTTTACAATATCCGGTGAAATTCCCCGAAGCTGTTCAGCATATCCCGCCCATCCTTCCATCCTGACCATCCCGGTTCTGACATTCTTCGTCTGAACCGGGATATCTGGGAATAACGGGATAGATTTTGCCAGGCAAATACCCTTAAAATAATAAAAAAACACAGATTCTTGACAATCCAACTGAAAAACATATAGTACCGATATCTATCATGACCGGACGCTCTTGTTATGGACTTGAAAATAAAGGATTTGGTTCGCTTTCTCAACGTCCCGGAAAGAACTGTTCTCGGCTGGATACGCGAAAAAAAGATACCGGTATACCGCATCCACCACCAATACCGCTTCGACCGGGCGGAAATAAGCGAATGGGCGCTCGCGTCCGGCATCGCATCAACCGCGGAACTCGCCGAACTGACCAGCGGCAAAACACCCGTAGACATCGTCAATAACATACGCGCCGGCGGCGTGTTCTATCACGTTGCCGGAACCACTGTCCATGAAGTGCTCAGGAACGCGGTCGATATCATGCCGCTGCCGCATGGAATCGATAAAGCACTCGTCGCATCGCAGCTCATTGAACGTGAAGAACTTATGCCCACCGCCGTCGGCAAGGGAATAGCCATTCCGCATCCGCGCCGTCCTGTCATGACCGATATCGGAAACGAGCGCTGTGCCATTATATTTCCTGAACATCCTATCAATTTCAAGGCGCGCGATGGTATCGCCGTTCATGTTTTTTTTATAACACTTAGCGCAAATCATAACCGGCATCTTGAGATGCTGTCACGCATAGCATATCTCTGCCGGAACGAAGTGTTTGCGGGGCTTTTGAAAAACCGCGCGTCGATGGGAACCATACTTTCCTACATCGAAACGGCGATAAAGCCTGGACGTGCCGCATGATAATGCTCGCAGTCAGCATCGGCATCATCCTGTTCGGCGGGTTTATAGCACTTGCCGTTCCCGAAAAAGCCAAGCCGTATCTAAGCGCCATATGCACAACCATCGCGGCAATTCCGGCACTCATCGCCGCACTTCCTGTTCTCTTCACGCGCGATGCTCTTTCGGCAAGTATCTTACTGCCCCATCCATTCGGCAACGCTGTTTTCGTCCTCGACCCATTATCCGCATTCTTCATTCTTATTATATCCGTCATGGGTGCACTTTCATCGATCTATGCAGTCGGTTACACGAAACCATATCGCGACGCCTCGCATAAAAGCGGCGGACACTTTTTCTTTCTGCCGCTCCTCATCGCATCGATGATGCTCGTTACTGTATCTTCGCATGTGCTGGTATTCCTCACCGCATGGGAAGTAATGACGATAGCAAGCTTTTTCGCCATCATGTTCGAGGACAACAAGGAAAGCGTACTGAAAGCTGCGGTGCGTTATCTCATCGCCATGCATGTGGGCGTACTCCTCCTCACCGCGGCGTTCCTTCTATCGTGGCGCTTTTCCGGAAGTCCCGACATGGCCTCGTTCGCAGCACTCCGCGGCAACGGCATCACCAATGCGCTTTTAATTCTGTTCTTCATCGGGTTCGCATTCAAAGCGGGATTCATGCCGTTTCATACGTGGCTTCCTGAAGCGCATCCCGCGGCGCCGTCGCACGTCTCGGCGCTTATGTCCGGCGTCATGATAAAGCTCGGCATCTACGGTATGCTCCGCACACAAATGCTCTTCGGTCTTCCGCCGGTATGGTTCATCACCGCCTTCCTCATCGCCTCGCTCGTTACCGCACTCTTCGGCATACTCTATGCGATAGCACAGGGCGATGTGAAACGCTTTCTTGCGTATTCAAGCGTGGAAAACATCGGCATCATCGGCATCGGCATGGCATTCGGCATGCTCGGGATGGCGCATCAGAATATGGTGATGGCGGTTGCTGGATTCACCGGAGCGATACTGCATATACTCAACCACTCGGTGTTCAAGGAGCTCCTGTTCTTCGCGGCAGGCGCTGTCTACACGAAAACGCATACACGGAATATCGATGAACTCGGCGGACTTATCAAGACCATGCCGCTCACCGCCGTGTGTTTTCTCGCGGGCGCTCTGGCGATATCCGGCATACCGTTCTTCAACGGCTTCATCAGCGAGTTCTTCATTTACCTATCGATGCTCAGCGGAATCACCGACACAACGGGTGTGACACCGCTCGCATATATCACCTCATTTGCACTGTTCGCCTTCATTGGAGCACTCGTCCTTGCCGGCTTCACGAGAACGTTCGGCATCATGTTCCTCGGCGAAAAGCGGAATAAACATATTCACAGCACCGAAGTATCGCCGTCGATGCTTATACCTATGTTCATCGCGGGGTCTTTCGCGCTCATCCTCGGCGTCGCGCCCGGTATTCTCAGACTGTCGACAGCTCCGGTCGAAGCGCTTGTTGGAAACTGTATAGCTCCCGTAAACGGCCTGATGCATCACACACTCACCACGTTCATGCAGGTGTTCGCAATCATCGCAATAATATTCGCTTTACTCGCCGGTATCCGGTTTCTGCTTATGCGCGGAAAAACCGTCACGCGCGCGCCCACCTGGGGCTGCGGCTACGGTGCACCGAACGCCCGCATGCAGTACACTTCGGCATCGTATGTGTCTCCACTCGTCATGATAGTCAGAAAGCTCATCGCGTTCACCGCACACCGGAGAAATCCGCACGGGCTCTTCCCGGCGCACGCGTCGTTCCGGGCGCACACCAAGGACATCATCGACCGGTGGACGGTACGGCCCGCCACGTTCGCCGTACGCCGATTTCTCAGGCGCTTCACCTGGATTCAGAGCGGCAGCACACGGCAATATGTGCTCTTCGGCGTTCTGTTCCTTATCGTACTCATCTTCCTGGCGGTTGGTATACAATGGTGAGCATTCTTCTCTATATCTTCGCGCTTTCCATCGCGCCGTTCCTCTTCATGGGTATCATCATCCGCGTCAAGGCGTTCTGGGCGGGACGGAAAGGTCCGCCGCTGCTCCAGCCGCTCTATGACTTCATCAAACTCCTTCGCAAAGGTGAAGTGATAAGCGCCTCGGCGTCGTTCATATTCACCGTTGCACCGCTTGTCTGCACATCGGCCGTTCTCGGCGCGTCGCTCCTCATCCCGTTCGCCGGACGTGCTGTCATATCACTGAACGGCGGTATCGTTCTCTTCTGTTATCTGCTCGCGCTTTCGCGGTTTTTCCTGCTTCTGAGCGCGCTCGATGTGGCAAGCAGCTTTGAAGGCATGGGCGCAAGCCGCGAAGCGACATTCGCCGCATTCGCCGAAACGGGACTGTTCTTTCTGCTCGGCACATTTGCCGCGGCAACGGGAAACACATCGTTCACCGCAATCACCGCCGCAATAGAGCGCAACACGACGTGGGGCATACTCATCATCTGTCTCTGGTCAATAGCGCTATTCCTGCTCATGCTGGTTGAAGGATCGCGCATGCCCGTTGACGACCCGAACACGCATCTTGAGCTTACAATGATTCATGAGGTCATCGTCCTTGACAACAGCGGCGTGAACTTTGCGTTCATGCTGTATGCGTCACATCTGAAAGTCATATTATTCGGCTCACTCATTGCCGCACTTGTCATCCCGTCCCATCTGGCATGGTATTACTACGCCGCCGCATGGGCGCTCGTGCTTACGACTCTGGCAGTCGTCATCGGTATTTTAGAATCGATACTCGCGCGTCTGCGCATGACACTGGTGCCGCAGTTCATATTCCTCGTCACGGCAATGACTGCCATCAGCGCGCTGCTGATAGCGGTCTACAAGGGGGGCATATGATAATATCGCTTCTCGCCGTACTCTTCGGCACAACGCTTCTCTATATTGCCGTCGTCAGCCGCATCGAGGCGTACATCAAAATGACGGCGCTGCAGGGGCTGTGTCTTTTTCTCATCGCTATTACCGGCATAATCCTCGAAGGACATTTCCGTTCACTCGGCACCATCGTCATCGCCGTTGAAACGCTCGGGCTGAAGGCGATTATCATCCCGTGGTACATGACCAAGGTCACCCGTGAGAATGACGTGCTTCGTGAAGGAGCAGCACACGCGTCGCATCTGAGTTCGCTCATCGCGGTTGCCGTCATCCTCGCCGTAGGCATACTCCTGCCCTTCTCCGTGAAAGACCTCGGCGTCATACCGCCCCTGTTCTTCGGCATTTCGCTCGCGGCGGTGGCCACCGGGTTCTTCCTCATCATCACGCGCAAAAACCTCATGACGCATGTGGCCGGATACATGGTCATCGAGAACGGGATATTCCTGCTGTCACTCGGCGTGGCAAAGGAAATGCCCATCATGGTGAGTCTCGGCGTCTCGCTCGATATATTCCTCGGCGTATTCCTCGCCGGCATGTTCATACGCCGCATCCAGGGCACGTTCAACCGCCAGCATATCGACACGCTCACCGACCTTAAGGATTGACGATGATAGCACTCCTTCTGATAACACCCGCCGTGCTTGCGCTCATCGCGCTCGTGTTCCGTAAACGGCAGCTCAATATCATCATCCTCGTCATTGCCGCGCTGGTGCAGGTGTACGCCACCGTCATGCTCATGCTGCATCCGTCGCAGTTCACGCTCTACTTCCGCGTCGACAGTCTGAACATCTTATTCCTCGCCGTGCTGTCGCTCGTATTCCTGATGGCGGCAATCTACAGCATCGATTATCTCGAACATGCGGTCGACGACGCCCGATGGACCACATTCTACACGATATTCATGCTCCTCTTCGTCGCATCGATGAGCGGCGGGCTGCTCGCCACGCATCTGGGCGTGTTCTGGATAAGCCTGGAGGCGTCAACGATTACAAGCGCCGTACTTGTCTACTACTACCGCACACGCGCGGCACTCGAAGCAACGTGGAAATATCTCTTCATGTGTTCCATCGGTATCGCGCTGTCGTTCATCGGCATCATCTTCATATCAGCGGGAATGTCCGGCGCGCCGTCGCTCTTCTATGACGATTTGATAAAGAACGGTCCGTCAGCATCACGTTTTTATCTGCCGCTTGCATTCGCTTTCCTCGTCGTCGGATTCGGCACCAAAATGGGTCTCGCGCCGGTGCATAACTGGCTTCCCGACGCTCACTCCGAGGCGCCCGCCCCGGTGTCGGCCATGCTCTCGGCGACGCTCCTTAATACGGCGTTCATCGGCATCATCAGAATATACCGCATCGCCGCTGAAGCCGGATTCGTCCGCTTCGCGAACATCGTCCTGTTCTCAATGGGCCTCATGTCGCTCTTCGTGAGCGCGGTGTTCGTGCTCCGTGTAAAGAATTATAAGCGGATGCTCGCATATTCTTCCATAGAGCATATGGGAATTCTTGCCGTAGCCCTCGCTACGGGCGGCGCAGCCGTTCCCGCCATGTTCCTGCAGATGACCGGTCATTCACTCGCGAAAGCCTCGTTCTTCCTCACCTCGGGAACGATATATGACCGCTTCGGCACGAAAAAGACGAATGAAGTGACGGCCCTCACACGCCGCGCGCCGGTTACCGGATGGCTCTGGCTCATATCCTGCGTTGCCATCTGCGCATTCCCGCCGTTCTCGCTCTTCTTCAGCGAGTTTTTTGTCCTCCAGGAACTGTTCGCGAAACACCTCGTCATCACCATCATCGTCGCTGTGCTCCTCACGATAATACTTTACGGCCTCATGTCGAAAACAGTATCGATGTCGTTCGGCCGCGCGCCTGATGACAAAACCTACCGCACGCCGGTGGTGCGCTGGCTCCCGCAGGTCATCCTGCTTGCCGCGGCACTCGTCATCGGCATCGCCATGCCGGCGTGGCTCCGCAATATATATACGGCAGCCGCGGCGTGGGTAGGACGGTAAAGATGCAATTCATCAGTTTCAGAAATTTCACCGCGGTGAGCCGCAGTACCGTGCCCGTCATGCCGATGAATGAATTCTGCACCGAAATACGAACGCTCGTATCACGCGGACTTCGCGTTGTGCTCTTTTTCGGCATGCGTGAACCCGACGGCATCACCATCTATGCAGTGCTCGCCGACGATGAACGTTCGGCGCTCTATGCTGGATCATCACGCATCACCACTGACCTGACATCCTACCCGTCGTTAACAACTGACATCCCGTCGATACACCTCTTCGAACGTGAGCTTTGGGAAGAGACCGGCATCGTTCCGGAAGGACATCCATGGCTGAAACCGGTGCGCTTCGGCCATGGCCGTCACGACTCGACAGAGCTTCATCAGTATCCGTTCTTTCATATGGAAGGAAGTGCCGTTCACGAAGTTGCGGTAGGTCCCGTACACGCCGGCGTCATTGAGCCCGGGCATTTCCGTTTCCAGTGCACGGGGGAGACCGTTCATCATCTTGAGATACAGCTCGGCTATCAGCATCGCGGCGTGGAAGAGCTGTTCTGCACAGGCGGCAGCATCCTCGGCAAAGCGGCGCTCGCCGAGTCCATCGCGGGAGACAGCGCGCTCGCACATACGCTCAGTTATGCACAGGCGGTCGAATCGCTTTGCGGCATCGAGTCACCGATACGTGCGCAATACATACGCTCGCTCTGCCTTGAGTTGGAACGCACGGCCATTCACATCGGAACACTTTCGGCACTCGCCAACGACGTGGGCTATCTCACCGGCAACGCATTCTTCTCCGCGCGCCGTACAAGCGTCATCAACGCGCTTCTTCTGATATGCGGCAGCCGATTCGGCCGCGGGCTCATCCGTACCGGCGGCGTGCAGTTCGACATCGACAATGCCAAAGCGAAACGCATAGTGTCCATACTCGACGGTGTACTCGACGACTGCATCATGATGGGTGAAGCGATGTTCGACTCGGCAGGAGTACGTTCACGTTTCGAGAACACCGGTGTCGTTTCGCGTGATACCGCGCATGCGATAGGCCTTGTGGGTGTTGCGGCAAAAGCATCGGGATTGAAACGCGACGTCAGAAGTTCGCATCCGTCCGGCGCATACCGGCTCACCCCGGTACATACATTCTCACTGCCCGGCGGTGATGTATTCACACGCGCATATATCCGTTTCCTTGAGATACAGCAGTCGCTCAGGTTCGTCCGTGAAACACTGCAGCACCTGCCCGGGGGCGAGCTGTCACGGCAGCCGGAACGATGTGCCGCCGACAGTTTTGCGGTATCACTTAATGAGGGGCCGCGCGGCGAGATTGCGCATGCGATTGTCACCGGCCCCAAAGGAACTGTTGTCCGCTACAAGGTGAAAGACGCATCGTTCCACAACTGGTTCGGCCTCGCCTGTGCGCTCCGCGAGGAAGGAATATCGGACTTCCCGCTCTGCAATAAAAGCTTCGATTTATCTTACGCAGGATTTGACCTTTAGGTAAACACTATGCCGAATCTTATAAACATACGGATACGACAGGGCACACAATACGTTCCCGACGTGACCAAAGCCGCCGTCAACGAGATGTTCCGCGGCTTTCCGATTGTGGACGATACGAAATGCGACAATTGCGATGCGTGCACGAAGGTTTGTCCGTCGAACGCTATCACCGCAAAACCGCTTGCCATCGATATGGGAAAATGCGTTTTCTGCGGCGACTGTGTCCGCGCATGCAGTCCCGGAGCGATAACGTTCACAAACAGACATCACATCGCCGCCGACGCGCGGGAAAAGCTTGTCATCAAAAACGGGATGACGCCGGAGAATTACGAAGCCGCCGCCGTGCATGTGAGCAAAGAGATTCGAAGCGTGTTCGGCAGATCACTCAAGCTCAGGTCGGTATCCGCGGGCGGCTGTAACGCCTGTGAAATGGAATTGAACGCATCGAACAACGTGAACTTCGACATGGGGCGTTTCGGCATCGACATAGTCGCCTCACCGCGTCACGCTGACGGCATGGTAATCACCGGGCCGGTAAGCGGGAATATGGCGTACGCACTTGAAGAAACCTACCGCGCACTTCCCACACCGAAGCTGATAATCCTCTTCGGAAGCTGCGCAATTTCGGGCGGCGTATTCGCGGATTCGAAAGCGGTCAACCGCTCGTTTATCGACAGCAACACCGCACAGCTCTACGTACCCGGATGCCCCGTACATCCGCTAACATTCATCAACGGACTCCTCAGGCTTATAGGCAGAATATAAATCCGCAACGATTATTTCGTCGGCGTTATGATGATATCGTCGATTATCGCGCGAACCTTATTGCGTGTATGAAGCTGGAAAAGATAATTAGCGGCGCCCGCCGGCACCTTGAACTTCGCTTCAAAGCGTTTCGCCGTCCCGCCGCCGTCCTTGATATCCACATGCACGAGATCGGCTTTATCGTCCGCGTCGGGCTGCCGCACGATACAGTGCAGATATGAGCTTTCTTCGTCGCCGGTAATCGTCTTATACATGAATGATATTGTGTAGGAAACATCCGGCTTGAGAACCCCCGGAGCCGTCATGAAGCAGGGATTCCACTCGTTCGCGCTGCCCGTCGTGTCGATGATCAGCGACGAACCGCCCGCGATGGCGTCGGCTGTGCCGATGGTCGCGTTCCCCGCCACAAGCGTGAAGGACGGCTGTTTGCCGGATTCGAAATCCAATTTTATCGCACCACTCGCCGCCGGTACCGCTGCAACAGCTTTCGGCGCACCCTTCGCTGTGATGACGATATCGTCGACGACGGCTTTCGCCTTGAAGTGCGTGTGTATCTGAAGCGCATAGGTAGCTGGGTCGGCAGGTGTTTTAAACGAAAGCGTCACCTTCGTATCGCCGGTCTCCTTTATGTTGAATACCCCGAGATCGAATTTCGGATCCGGCGGATCGAGCGGCCGGATGAGACAATGCACATATGAATCATTTTCAAGCGAAAGTGTTCTAACGTTGAAGGTCACGGTATATTCGGTATTGGGCTTGAGCATACCGGTTGCGGTCATGAAACACGGCGTCCATTCGTTTTCACCCGAGTACGAATCGATGAGGAGCGAGCCCTTTCCCGCGATTACGCTCTCTCCGGAAACCCGGCCATACGGTTCCACGCAGGTGAACGTCGGCTGTTTTCCCTGTTCAAAATCGATCTTTGTCACTCCAGCCGACACGGCAGGTGCGGCTGCGGGAGCGCCCTTCTCGGTGATCACGATATCGTCGATGATGGCCTTCACTTTGTAACGCGTATGTATCTGGAACGCATAGTTGGGCCGGTCGGCGGGCACCTTGAACGTCATCGTCACTTTTTTATCGCCCGTCTCGGTGACATTGAACACGCCGATATCGAGCTTGTAATCCGGCGGATCGAGAAGCCGCACGAGACAATGCACCATGCTGCCTTCAGGATCGAGCGACACGGCACGAACGGTGAGCGTAACGGTATATTCGGCACCGGCCTTGAGTACACCCGATGCGGTACGGAAACACCACGTCCATTCGCTGGGCGCCTCCGTTGAATTGATCATGAGCGACCGCTTTCCCGAAACGGGACTCTTCTCGCCGATGCGCGCGTACTCGCCGTTGATCTCAAATCCTTCCGCCTTGCCGCTCTCAAAATCAAGCGTGAGCGGCAATGCCGGTATGGCCGCCGCCATCATGATACATGCGATAATAATGTTTTTCATACGATACTCCTGCCGCTGAATATTGGCACCACCTGCCGTACAGTATACCAAATCCCCGCCGCATACGCAATGGACAATAATGACTGCCGATGGACAAAAAGGAACGGCGGGAGGGCCGGAGGCTCGCGCGTTTAATGCTCGGGGGGAAATGTATTTCCTCGCGCCACGCACGGCTCAGCTGTCCATCCGTGGACAGATTCGCCGCATGCGCGCCATCCTGGCGCTCGATATTCCTTATTGATGATTAAGTACAATAATCTAACACGATGTTGTTACATGAAGCGTGGCGCTCGGAAACACATTTCCCCCCTTCGCCAATCGCGCGTTGATATATATAAATGGAGGAAGTGGTAAATTCTGGCTATTGTATGTTATGGCTCGAACGCCGCTGTGTCTTTTGTCTGACATTCCGTTCAATAAGATTAATTCTTTGTTTGACACATTCCTGTGTCGTCAAGCCGTCAGGCGGCGTGTTGAGCGCATAATCAAGAAGCCGCTCAACGCTGCTGGTCGCCACATGAAGCCGTGTATCGCTTGAGGCGTAATAAATGAAAACGCTGCCGTCATCACGGGCAACCGCGCCGTTGCAGAACACCACATTTGACACATCACCGGTGCGTTCATCTCCCATCGGAGCGATGAAATAGCCGCCAGGTGACGCTATGACGCGTGATGGATCGTTCAAATCGCAGAGAAGCACGTAGAGCACATACCGCATGCCGGCCGCGGTATTGCGCACGCCGTGGGCGATGTGCAGCCAGCCTTTCGCCGTTTTTATCGGCGGAGCGCCGGCGCCGTTCTTAACTTCCTTTATTGTATGATACACTCGCGGATCGACGACAACCTGTTTCGATATCTCCGCCCGCTCGATGGTTTTTGAAAGACCGAATCCGATGCCGCCGCCCGAGCCTGACTGAATGAAGTCGTCCTGCGGGCGCGTATAGAACGCATACTGCCCGTCGATGAACTCAGGATGCAGCACCACATTGCGCTGCTGCGGTGATTCCGTCCTGATATCGGAAAGCCGCTCCCATGAAACAAGATCCTTCGTCCGGACGATGCCGCACTGGGCTACCGCGCTCGAGGTATCGTTTTGCGCCGCTTTGGGGTCCATTCGCTCGGTGCAGAATACACCGTAGATGTTCCCGTCCTCATGACGCGTAAGCCGCATGTCATACACGTTCACGTCGGGCTCATCAGTCAGCGGCAGCTCAACGGGTTTCGCGGCGAAATGAAAACGGTCGATGCCGCTTTCGCTCGATGCAACGGCAAAGAACGACTTACGGTCATTTCCTTCAACACGTGCCACCACATGGATAGCGCCGTTGTGTTCGATGGCACCGGCGTTGAACACTGCATTGATGCCGAGCCGCTCCAGAAGATGCGGATTGCGGTCGTGATTAATATCGAAACGCCAGCTGAGCGGAACATGATCGCGGGTGAGAACCGGATTATTGTAACGTTCATAGATGCCGTTACCGTGACCCGGTACTGCTTTATTCGGAATATCGAGGAATTGTTCCTGATCGCGGAGCATCTCGCGCGCTTTCTTTGAAAATGATTTTTTATCCATAACGGTACGTATTCCTGTAACATTTTTAATTAGCCAAATAGATCATTTCAATAAATATATTGTCGCTCTCGCAATCCATCCATGGATTGCTCGCCAAGCGGCATCCGTGCCGCCGCTCGCCTCGGGGCATCCAAGCCCCACGGCTGGCGCTCGGCATTAGCGCGGGAATCATTCATTCCCCGTTACAGTAGCGCATCCGTGCACCCGTGGATGCCATCCGTTATTCAGAATTAGGTTGCGAAAATGCCCGCGCTCAGCGCTATTTCTCCGCCAACTCATACACCATATACTTCATCTTTCCGCCGCTGCCGGTCTCGGCGGTGAAGGATATGCCGTTTGCGCCCGTCGTTGACGGCACTTCGGCGATGCGCGTTCCGTCGATATCGCAGCCGAACACCTTCAGCTTTTTTTTCACCGCAAGCGTCACCTTTGCTTTGCCGTACGCAACGAGCACCGGCCACTCGCCCGCCGTCTCCTCGATGGTCCGCGCCTTGTTGCGGAAACGCATCTTATTGTTCTTTGCGTCGGTGAGGTGAACAAATAGAATGCGCGAACTGTCGGCAAGTTTAGAGCCGTCAACCGCAGCCGCGAAAAAGGTGCCGAAATGCTCCTCGTTCGTAACCGAGAGAACGCCCGTCTGCGCGGTCTTTCCTTCGGGAAGCACCATAGCTTCGCTTTTCGCTGTTGCCACACTGAACGTTCCTTCAGTCGCGTTGAGCATTATCTCACCGGTCTCGCTCCGGTATCGTTTTTTATCCGCATCATACAGCGCGGCAGGGATGACACCCCCGCTGATAAGCGCAGGCAGGAGCTCGCCGTCGGGAAGTTTCGCGCCTTTCGCTTTAAGGCTTTCCTGAACCGAAACGACAGCGGCCGCGGTTTTGGGCAGCGTATTATCTTTGATGAAAGAACTGCCTATACGTACCATAAGACCGAGCGTTGTAAAATCAGACGGGAATGATGCGTTGGGGGTAAGACCCTCGCCTTCAATATAGCTGTTATTAACGACGAACGGTATCTCGGTAGTTGCCCGCTTCACATCGCCGCGAAGAAAGAAAAGCGCCGCAATCTTCTCGGAGAGGAAGTTAATCGGGTCGATGGCGATATCGAAGCCGCCCGCAGCGCCGGCCCGGTTGGACTCCACGATGTTCTGCCGGTTGTGTGAGTACGCGAACCGGTAGATGCCGTCCCAGTCCTGGAGCGCCGCATAGGCCCCGAACACCGGACCGCCCTCGGAACGGTAATCATTGGGAGCCACGTAGTTGAACTCCGTGAACGTAAACGGCTTACCGAGTATGCGCGTTCCGAAATTGCCGCGGGGCAGTGCCGCACGTTCGCCGATGACCGACTTATTATGAAATTTCCACGGACGCGACCACTGCTTCTCGAGGAAGGACATGTGGTCCCAGTAGCCGTGGTCGTCAACGAAATCGAGCTCTTCGCCGCGGAATTTCGCGAGCGCGATGGTGCCGATGAAATTATTGTCGGTTAAAAGCGCTTTGGTGCTCATCCCTTTCAGGTAATCGCGCATCTGACGGTAGGCGCCGATCTCGGTCTCAGTGAGAAAACGGACGATGAGTTTCGGGCGCTCCGCCTCGTCTTTGATGACGATGCCGTTCTTCGCACACCAGCCGTCGAACAGTTTCAGCGCGATGGCCTTCACCTCCGGTGTTGTCTGCCAGGTATGATACAGATTATCCTCGTTGAGCACATTGATGCTGTACAGTGCCGGATCATCCTTCCACGCAAGACCGGTGTACGGATTTTTATGCGTCAACACGATTGCTGCGTATTTCTTCCAGTTCTCAAGCGCCGACGGAACGAGTTTCACGAGCGCCTTGTATTCGGTCATCTCCGCCGAACGGTTGCCGATCTCGGGTATCTCCCCCGCCTTGGTGCGCCGCACGGTGAAAAGATCTATTGTGACATAGATGCCCCGCTGTTTCATACAGTGGAAAAGATAATCGATCTTGTCAACGTTTGCGGCATTCATCGTATATGAATCCGCAGCATTCTTGTCGACGAAATCGCCGTCGTAGTGATGAAAACGTATCGTGTTGTACCCCATGCGTACGAAAAGATCCGCAAGCGCTTCGGCCTCCGGTTTTTCAAGATAGTTCGCCGTGAAGCAGACGTTCGGTCCGAAGAATTTTATCTTCTCGCCGGGTTTGTCTTTCAGTTCGAAATGCCCGTTGCGTATGATCACATCGCCGTATTTTCCGGCCGGCGCATGCGAGATAAGCGACGACGAATCGAGCACGCTCCCCTTGGCGATGCCCGGCATTCTGCTTACCGGCTGCCACTTGGGGCTCACCGCTATATACGTGGGCGATGATGATGCCATGGGAATATTATCCATCGATGCGGTGATGCCGACAACGCCCCACACCGCTTTGCCGTTGGGAACAAGTTCGATAGATGCGATCTCCTTTCTCTCAACTTTGATCTTGGTGATATACAGCCCCACGAACGTCGATTTATTTGTCGTGGTCCACGCCACCATCGCGTTGGAATAATCATCCGGTGCCCACCAGTTGGCGACATCAACGGCATTGACGATTGCTTTCACCGTACTGCTGCCGTCCTTATATGACACCTTCACGCTGCCAATCTCGGCCTTTCCGTTCGGCGGCCACGCTATCGCATGGAGCAGATAGATATATTCATAGCTACCGCCCGTCTTAATCGACACGTCCTTGAGGAAATAACCGCGATCGGGCCCGGCGAACAGGAGACACGACTTGCCGCTGTTCTTCGCCGGATCGATGACGTCGAACGTGAGCCCGCCGAATATCTGCCTGCCCGGCTTAAGGCCGGCAAGATCGTTCTCGCTGCCTTGGTCCGTCCAGCCGCCTTTTTTATCGCCGTCAACCTCATCCCTGAACCCCATGTTCGCGTACGGCCGTATATCAATCGTCGTGCTGTCGAATGACTCATACCCGATATTCAGTTTAATCGACGATTCTTTGATAACGCCGGCGGATGCGCTGAAATAAATCCGCACTTCGAAATTATTACCCCATTTCCGGCTGTCCTGTATCATGAGCTTCACCGCACCCTCGAAAAAGAGTTTGCCTGTAGAAAGCGGAATCACCATTTTCTTCGATTCGCCGGTAAACACTGCCGTCTCACCGAGTGTCAGCGGCATCAGCACCGGTTTGCCGTCGATTACGACTGCCTTGCCTTTAATCTCGTCCGCGGGAATGTTGATCGACAGCGCAAGCGAGTTCGCGCTGAACCCGGGCGACTTCATGTCCGCAACATAACTCATGCTCGTCTCTCCGGCTTTCGCGATCCGTTCGCTGAGTTTGAACGTCCCGCCGTTTTTGTGTTTGAATGTTCCCTTCAGTTCATACGATGCCGCTTCCATTTTCGGATAGCCCGCGTCGAACGTTATCGTATCCGCACTCTGGTCGACAGCCGACCATGCATCATCGAAGAGCTGCACGCCGATGCGCATCGAATCAATCTCAATATGTCCTTCTTTCTTGATCTTCAATCCGTTGATGATCTGTGCATCGACCATGGCAATGCCTCCGGTAATGAGAATGAATACAAACAGCATGGATCGTATGTTCATACGACGCCTCCGGATAATAGTGATGTATTCAGTATAGTCGCTTTTCACGTCTCTGCAACAATTTTACTCAGCGACAGTGAATGTAACTTTCGTAATACGCGTACCGATTAGTCGGCACGGCGGCGGTATGCGGTCGGGGTAAAGCCGGTCCTGCGTTTGAAGAACTTATTGAAATTCTGATGATTGTGATACCCGGTATCCCAGAGTATGTCGCTCACCGGTTTATCGGTGTGTCTGAGATAGAACGCCGCCCGGTCGATGCGGTAATTGTTCATGAATTCAGTGAAATCCTCGCCGAACACTTTCTTGAACTTGATGAGAAAATACCGGCGTGACAGCATACAATCATCGGCTATCTGCCGTGCGAGATCCTCGGCCGCAAACCCGCGCTCTATCGCCGCGGCAACCTCGTTCTTGAAACCCGCGTCATCCGAAAGTTTTGCGGCACTCCGTGACGACGCGCGGACGACAATACGCGGCGGAATCAGCGTCCGTGCCGCACCGTGTCTTCGTCTGCCGGTGACCGCATCATAGAGCACACGCACCGCGGTCCGGCCGATATCATAGAAATCCTGCTCTGCGGTGGTGAGAAAATGATATCCGCGCTCACCGAAAAGAATGCGGTTGCCGTCTATCCCCGCTATCGCTATATCCTCGGGAATGCGCACACCCGCCTTCTGCGCACAGGTGTAGAACAGGTTCGCCGCGAGATCGGTCTCGAACAGCATCACTTCGGGACGGTTTGCATCATGCAGTATTCGCTCCATCAGCGCCAGTTCATGTTTCAAATCAAGATCGTGAAAACGGCTGATGTCATCGGCCCGCGCCGGGAACAAACGGCGGGTTGAACAGAAATAGTCATGAGCGGGACCGAACAGATGCTTCGAACCTGAGGCAAGCCCATGATGCCTGCGCGCGGCACGGAACGCCGCATACCGCCGGAGAGAATATGACTGAAAACGAGTGCCCGCATAGCCGATGGTTCTGAATCCCTCGCGTACCAGATGCGCGATAATGCCGTCTACCGCCGCCGTCTCGTCACTCCCCACATACGGTCCGCCGCAGCCGATGGTCTCCGTGGTGACGGACACGCACGGTACGCTTTGCGCGAGCACGCACCGGGCCTTCATAACGGCGGGCGAACTCCATTGCGAGAGGAGCACGATACCGTCATACTGGGCATACGCACGTTCGCGGACGAACTGTGTGAGCGAAAGCGTGTCATCATAGTAATGCCCCTGACAGCCTATCTTTTCTACCGCATCGGAAACACCGTTCTGAATATTGTAATGAAAATGCAGTCCGGACGGATCGATGGTCCGGAAATTGACGCTGTCATTGATGAACGCGAACCGCATCGTTTTCATGCGACTGAGTATATATCATGCCCCGGTGTTTTCAAACACGGCAGCACGCCATGAATGCGATGTGCTGCTGGCAAAAACGGGAATTTATGATATGATTCCATTATGAATAATTCAACTAGTGGACACGCCGCATGACCGATGAAAAAATGCCGGAGATGAACTTCGAGATATACATCATGATGATCTCATCAAACGTGCTTATGTATCTGGGCAAGGTAAAGAACCCCGCCACCGGTCTCGTGGAATGCAATATCCCCGTAGCCAAACTGCATATCGACATTCTTCGCATGATGCGTGAAAAAACCCGGGGGAACCTCTCGGGTACCGAAGATGCACTGTTACAGGCTACCATCGCCAATCTTGAAATGCGGTATCTCGAAGCCGTGCAGGCCGATAAAGCCAATGCATGACGCACACGCAATCAGTGCGCTCAGCAGCGGAATGAACTGCGCATGAGAAAAGACCATCGCACAGCGGCGATTATCGTCACTGCACTCGGCATCGTCTTCGCCGTATTGTCGTTCTATTACTTCTTTTTCATAAGCCCCATCAGCACGGCGCAGAAAAAACGCGATGCCGTCTATTTTTCATTCGTATTCACATCCGCGCGACACACTCCGTATGCCGCATTCATCGGCGCCTATGCCCCGGCAACCGGAAGGACGGGCATGGTCAGCATCCCGTCATTCATGGGACTCTGGCGCGGCGACTCGCCGCAGCTGAACACGCTTGAGGCCTGGTATACGCGCGGCGGGTACCGATCCGTGTTCGACGCGATATCCCGTACATTCCGCATGCCGCTGACCTACCGCATCGTGGTGCAGGAGCGCGACCTTGCGGACATCATCGACCTCATGGGCGGTGTGCGTATATTCATCGAAAATGAAGTATCCTATGTGCGTGAAGCCGACGGCATCCACCTCGCCTTCTCGCCTGGCCTGCATCTGCTTGACGGCGGACGCGCTGTACAGTACATCGCCGCGGCGCCGGACATGTCGCGTGAGCGACTCTCGCGTCTCGAGGATGTGGTGATGAATCTCTGCATCGGCTTTGCGGGAGACCCGTCGCTCAAGAAAGTGTTCACCACGCTGCCGTTCACCATGACGCTTGCCGCGCGGCTTCACGGCAATCTCCGTCCGGTCGATTACCGCGCCTTCGGCGACACCGCGACCAACCTGCTCCCGGCCGGCTTTTCCATCGGCACGATGAGCGGCGAACCGACATCATCATCCAACATGCTCGCACCGCTCCTCAACGGCCGTCATGCGGTGAAGTCCGCCAAGGACATTGCGCGCGACGTGCTCATGCCGCTCGATATCACCCCGTACGGCAAACAGGATATCAAGCTCGCGGTACGCAACGCAACCATTATCGGCGGTCTTGCCGACCGCATCAAGATCCGCATGAGCTACCGCGGCTTCAGCGCCACGGAATTCGGCAACGCCGGCATTCACTGCCCCAACACCTTCGTGCTCATCCGTAACGGCTCTGCTGCGAAGGGATTCATGGTCGCGGATGCGGCAAAGACAAAACTCGTATACGCCTGCACGGACCGCAGTCTCCTGCAGGATGCGGCGCTTGTTCTCGGCGACGATTACTATGAAATCCCGCGCATTCAAAGCGGGAAATAAACATAGCTCGGGACATATCCCACAGCTCAAAAGGAAACCAATGACACTGCCTGAAATCAAAAATGCCGCTATCGCGATGCGCGGTCTGCTCGATGACAAAAAATGCGAGGATATCCTTCTGCTCGATATGGCGGGAGTAAATCCGCTCGCTGATTTTTTCCTAATCGCAACGGCATCATCATCGCCGCAGATCGGGGCGTGTGTCACCGCGCTCTGCATATACGCCAAAGAGGCCGGCTGTCCGGCGCTCACACCGCCGGAGACCGGAGGCACACGCTGGTCGCTGATAGACTTCAGCGGCATCGTGGTGCATCTGTTCACACCCGAAGGGCGGGCGTATTATGAGCTGGAAAATCTCTGGCATGATGCCGCGCGCATATCCTGACGCGTCAATACTGCAGCAAAACGCTATTTTTTCTTTTTCTTTGCGGGAACTGACTTTTTAACGACGCGCACGGGCTTTGCATTCTTGCCGCCGACGACGATAAGTTCATGAATCGCCGTGAGCATCTCTTTAATATCATCTTCAGGCGGCCGTTTTTTCTTTTCGTATGAGGAGACCAGCTCCTTGAAATGCCGTGAATTCTCTTCGCGTATCTTCGTAAACTCGTCCTTGAACGGTCCTTCCTTGAACATGTTCACGATATCGTCGCGGAGCTTGCTGAAGCGGTTCTCCATATCCTGAATGGTCTCTTTCGCGGACATGAGTTCCTGACGCGACAACGACTGCACACTGTCCTGCGCCTCGATGAACTTTTCCTTGTCAAGCATTTCCTCGCGCGACATATCCTCAACCGTCTCGTGCGCGTGGATGATGCGGTCCTTTTCTATCTGCTCGCTTCGCGCGACATCGCTGTTGCGCTCATACGCCTTCTCAATCCTGTCCTGCGTGATAAGTTCTTTCCGTGTAAGCGTACCGAGCGTCTCATGCGCATGGATAAGCTTATCCTTGTACATCTGCTCTTCACGGGCGAGGCCCTCGACAACCTCATGTGCGTGTATCATTTTATCGGCGCCAAGGAGTTCCGTGCGGGAGAATTCAAGTGCGTTATCGAACATGGCTATGATATTCTCATAATTCTTGACGAGCACGGCAAGGCGGTCGCGTTCGGCGATAGCTTTTTCAAGATCCTGCTTCAGGCTTGCGTTCACACTGTCAGACTGAGTGCACATAGCTTATTCCTCGCGCTTGTTTGACGATGGTGATGAAACGAATGCGGCAATTACCGCATTGCTCAGACAACTTAAATATACGGTAAATAGATAAAAATGCAAGCGAAACTGACAAATCGGCGATAAAACGCATCGTGCGCCGGTTTTTCCGGCATTTTTTGAGGGGATGCCGCCGGAATCGTATTTCTGATATGCCGGCCGGCTGCTACTTTTTCACACTGTCAACAAGTTTCATGAAACGCCTGCCGTATTCGACGTACAGATTGAACTTTGCACTCTCCGAGGGAAATGCCGGTTTTTCCCTGTACTGTTCGGGCTTCATGTGCATCTCCATTGAGAACCCGCCGTCATAACCGCGCGACAGTATATCGGCGACAATGCGTTTCACATCTCCCTCGCCTTCCCCGGGATACACGTGCATCTTCTTTTTTTCACCGGTAACCGGGTCTGTCGTCATGCCTGCGTCTTTGATATGGACATAACAGACATATTCCTTTACCTTGTCGTAAAACTCCCAGGCGGACTGCCCCCGGTACGGCTTGTCCCCGACATGATGCTCGTGCCACACGGGATTCCCCGTATCGATAATGAGCTTGAATGCGGGCGAACGTACGGCATCGACAAGCTTCAGCGAATGCTCGTATGACAGGCCGCCGTAACCGTCGCAATTCTCATGGGCATAGGTGACGCCGTTGTCTTCACAGAGTGCGGTGATGCGTTTCAACGTGTCGAATACCTTTTGCTCATAAACGGAACCGAAAAAGTCGCCTTCAGCCGATGGCACTTTAAAGCTCATGCCGCGCACCATCTTTGAGCCAAGGCGCTTCATGCGCGGTATCGCGCGCTTCATATCGGCAATCGCTTTTTCATACTCATCGACGCCCTCGGGAATATTCCGCCCGTTGGCAATGCCGCTGCCGAAGCAGTTCACCGTGATGCCGGCGGACGCCGTCTTTTCGCAGACGATGTCGAAGTCCTTGTCGGATATGTCGGTGAGATTACCGTTGATGACGCCGCGCATCTCGATAGTGCTCCAGCCGAGCGCCTTCGTCGCGCGTATCTGCTCGTCGATATCCATGCTCACTTCGTCGGCAAATCCTGAATAGTACATGCTGTTTCTCCTGTGCAGCGCTCATGCGCCCGTATCATTTTTTCCAAGATGCATCGAAATCGATAGCCGCCGCAGTAGCCGCATGCTTCCTGAACTTTGATGTCGCGATGCGCTTATCGAGTTCCGCCTTGAACGCGTCCTCATCCGGCGGGACTGATACTTTGGTTCCGGTGAACGATGAGAGCATTATCGCGTTGCTCATGGCAAGTGAATTGAGGCCTTCCTTCGCTTCGGCGATAAGCGGTGTACCGTCGAGTATCGCGTCGAGGAATTTATCCACAACGACATGATGCCCCGTCGGCTGTCCGTCATCATAATCCACCGTTTCGGTGACAAACGGCGCACGCTCGAAGCTGGATGCGGCCTCGCGCAGATGCTTCAAACCTGAGACGCTGTTGCGGTGGAATGTAAGTGCTTTGCCGTCAAGTACGAGCCGGCCGTTCTCGCCGACGATCTCAAGCCGGTTGATGCCGGGCGATTCGGCCGTTATTGCGGTGAAATGACCTATCATGCCGTTATCATATTCAAAGAACGCCGTCGCCTCGTCCTCCACTTCAATGTCGTGATATTTTCCGAGCGACACATGACCGGTTACTTTACTGGGAACGCCCACAAGCCACTGAAACATATCGAGCGTATGCGGACACTGATTGAGGAGTACGCCGCCGCCCTCGCCTTTCCAGGTGGCGCGCCAGTCGCCGTGGTCGTAGTACCACTGCGTACGGAACCAGTCGGTGGCTATCCACGTGGTACGCATAAGTCTGCCGAGTTCGCCCGCCTGTATCATCGCCTTCATCTTCCGGTAATGCAGATAGGTCCGTTCCTGAAACATTATCGCGTACACTAATCCTGGGTATTTCGCCTTTGCCGCCTCATGCGCTTCAACGGCTTTACGCGCTGCTTTCACGTACACACCAATAGGCTTTTCCGAAAGGACATGGAGTCCATGCGTAAACGCATCCATTGCAATGCCGGGATGATCGTAATGCGGCGTAGCTATCGTCACCGCGTCGAGTTTTTCCTTTTTGAACATCTCGCGGTGATCGTAATACGCGGTTGCACCATGCTTCGCGGCAACATCGTCCGCCCGCGCCTTAT
The DNA here is from genome assembly GCA_016214035.1 of Spirochaetota bacterium. Lineage (GTDB taxonomy): Bacteria > Spirochaetota > Brachyspiria > Brachyspirales > JACRPF01 > JACRPF01. The sequence continues at coordinate 103,234 of JACRPF010000021.1, forward strand.
CCACATCACATACGGCGACGAGTTTCGCCTTTTTATTGGCGGTAATATGTTTCAGGTGCGCGCCGCCCATACCGCCTACGCCGACGGTGGCAATGCGTATCGTGGTGCTTTCGCTCATAACATACCTCACGGAAGTTTTACCATAAGGTAATCCTATGTGCCGGAAGCGACTATCGTTTTTCAACCGTTTTTTTGCTCAATATGACCATCTAGAAAATAGATGTATTTCGCTCTGTTTGACACAACCGGAAATACGCATATACTGCCGGCATGGCAATGCGCGGCAAGAATTTCGGAAAAACAGACCGTCCCACCGGCAATCAGCTGAAAACGCTCTGGCGGCTCTGGCTTGAGGCGCGCCAGTACTGGCCGTTCTTCATGTTAGCCGTAGGCGCGTATCTGTGCATAACACTTATCAACATCTATACACCGCTTGTCATAAAGAACATACTCAAAATAATCCGCATCGGCACCGACCACAACGTCATCATCACCGAGATTACGCGATGGAGCCTTATACTCCTTGCCGTATATGTCATCCGCACCTGTGCACAGTTCGCCGCGCGGTATTTCAGCCACGTCGGCGGCTGGCGGCTGGTGGCGCATATGCGCACGATAACTTACGACCATCTGCAGAAACTGTCGCTGCGCTATTTTCACGACAAACAGACCGGACAGCTGTTGTCGCGCACGGTATACGATAATGCCAATCTTGAAAGCCTTGTCTCGCACGCCATCCCCGATGCATTTACCAACGCGCTCCTCTTCACCGGCGTTACCGTGATGCTTTTCACGCAGCATCGCGCGCTGGCGCTCTGGAGCCTCCTGCCGCTGCCGTTCCTTATCGTCCTCGTATTCAGGTTCAACACAGTAATACGTCCGGTGCTCCGCGAGGCGCAGGCGAAACTCGGCGACCTCAACGCGGTGGTGCAGGAAAACCTCTCGGGCATCAAGGAAGTTCAGATTTTCACCCAGGAAAAACGCGAGAGCAAACGGGTACACCGCTCCGCATGGGATTACACCAGCGGCATCCTGGAATCGCTTAAAAAAACGGCATTCTATCATCCGGTCATCGAGTTCTGCGGCACCATAGGCACGCTCGTGGTCATATGGATGGGCGCGCGTATGGCGATTCGCGGAGAGCTTGCCGTCGAGGATATCGTTGCGTTCCTGCTCTACCTCGGCATGTTCTACGGCCCCATAACCGCCATCGGCGGCATTGTGGAAACGATACAGACGTCACTCGCCGGCGCCGAACGTGTGTTTGAAGTGCTCGATACTGAACCGGATATTCAGAACAAACCGGGAGCGCATTCGCTGCCGCCGGTAAAGGGAGTTATCCATTTCGAACATGTATCGTTCGCATATGCACGGGGAGATAAAGTACTTGAAGATATCAGCTTCACCGCAAAAAAAGGAAAAACGTTCGCGCTCGTAGGCCCCACCGGCGTTGGAAAAACGACCATCATCAGTCTCATCCCGAGGTTTTACGATCCGCAGGAAGGACGCATCCTCATCGACGGCCACGACATCCGCGGCATCACGCTTGAGTCGCTCCGTTCACAGATAAGTATCGTGCTGCAGGACTGCTTTCTCTTCAACGGAACGATTGCCGACAATATCCAATACGGCGCGCCGCTTGACACCACTGAAAGCGCCGTCATCGATGCGGCGAAAAACGCGCGGGCGCATGAGTTCATCACGCAGTTTCGCGACGGCTATGCGACCATTATCGGGGAACGCGGGGTGAAGCTCTCCGGCGGCCAGAAACAGCGCCTCGCCATCGCACGGGCGCTGCTCCGCAAAACACCGATACTGATACTCGATGAAGCGACATCATCGGTGGATTCCGAGACCGAGGCGCTCATCCAGGAAGCGCTGGCGCATCTTACAAAAAACCGCACGACCATTATCATCGCGCACAGGCTTTCGACCGTACGGCAGGCCGATCAGATACTGGTATTGAACAATAAAGGCATTGCGGAATGCGGCCGGCACGATGCGCTCATCAGACAGAACGGTCTCTATGCGAAATTATCGAGAATACAGTTCCGCCACGGACTTGTATAAAACGTTCGTATCGGCAGTACACATCAGCGTGCGTTGGAATAATATTCTACGGCGCCTTTTTCTTATCATCCGCATCGTTCTGCGGCGTATCATCCTTTTCAATCTCTATCGTGTCGTCATATTCAAAATGAATATCTTTCACTTTTATCTGAGCGGCAGCATCGTCAATCGACGCACCCTTTGACACTGCCGATGCGTCGCCGCTCTTCGGCAGACTGTTCAGGCGCGCCAGCAGGTCCGCCCCACCCACCGCACCAGCAGCCGCCGTTTCCGGCTGCGGCTTTTTCTTTTCCTCGGCCTCAGCCACGTCATCATCGATAAGGAGACCCAATCCTGAGAGACTTCCTTCGGTGAGCAGATAGTGAAATCCGCAGATGAAATAATACGTCTCCGTAAGCGCCTCAAGCGCGCTGTAGCCGTTGAACCGCTTGTCGCCGTGGATGAGCGTATCGAAGATGAGCTTTTCACCGGGGTTGGCGAGCACCGATTCCCGCGTGGTGCGGTCAAGCAGCAGTTTCCCGAGATTTTCCTTCACCTCACGGACGAACTGCAGGATGCTCGTGCGCGCACTTTTCGCGAACCGTGAGCGCGTGGCCTCTTTCGTCTGGGTGAGCATGGCGCGGTGCGTGAACTGCATCTCACGGTCGCCGTCGATCTTCGCGATCTCCTGCACCACCTTCACGTAGTCGTCGATGCGGCGGTTGACATCGCTCAGCGTTGAAAGCGAATTACTGAACATGGTGCCGTAGTCGGTCTTGTTCGCCGTGGTGAGGATGATGTTGAACTTGATCTTGTTGGTCGTAAGCGCCAGTGAATATTCCCTGTCGAAAAAATCGAGGATGAGCTTTGCGCGGTATATTTTATCGCGATGATTGAGAAAAAAAAGTTTGTGCGATTCGTCCTTGACGCCATTATCATCTTTCGAGAAGGAGATGAGTTTCTCGATAAGCCCGATACCCACTTTCGCATACTGATCGATATCAGACGTACCCGCGGCTTTCTTCTCCTCTTCGCGGGCATTCTCTTTCGCCAGAGCCGCTTCCGCCTCCTCCCGCTTCATCTCGGCGGTGCGCCAGCCGATGACATCCTCCTCATGCATGCCGATATACGCCGCAAGTTCCCTGTCGTCGATGCTGAAATTCCGTTCCGCTATTATCTTCACGAGGACGAACAGTTTCGGGAAGAATTTATAGTATACGCTGTCGATGGCGCGCCGTATCACCGTATGCCGCTGATTGACAACGAGCCGGTCCATGTTCTCGATGCGCGCGAACTCCTGCAGCGATTCGACAACAGCGTCGCGCAGACTGCTCAGCGAATTATGAAGGATGTACATCCGCTTGAAAAGCGCGAGAATCGCGTCACGTTTGCGGAATACGGTGACGGTCGTGTTGCCTTTGAGTATCTTGTATTCCGCGAGCAGGAGCGCGAACTGCTCCTCATCATAGATATCGCGAAACCGCTCGAGTATCTCGAACTTGAACGTCTTGTCAAAATGCGCGCGCATACGGGCCTGTTTCGCCGCGGTCAATTCTTTCGACGCATCGATAGGGGAAATGGTCGCCGTTATGAGCGCTTCCGCCTCAAGCAGATCGGTAAGCAGCGTACCGTCGATAAAACGCAGAAATCCGCGGTTGATGATGCGCCCCGAGCTGTCGGTAACGCCGGAAAAGAGTCCTTCAAAATACAGCGACAGTTTCAGCATCATCCGGCTGAACAGCCCCCCCTCATGTACGGGAGGCCGGCTATCTGTCTTCTTTTTCGTATCGTCGGGCGTCCCCGCTTCAACATTTTTCTTATGGGCTTCAATACGGTCGTCAAGACGTTTTCTCAGAAGCTTTATCTTATCTTCTGATGCTTTGAGCTTTGCAGCGCGTTCGTCACGCTCGGTGATGACCTTGCCGCCGCCGGAGACAAACTTGCCGAACAGTTCCTTGCGTTCCTGGTCATCAAGTTCGCCGACGCGGATATTGCTCCGTGTTTTTTCAACATTCGCCACTGACGATCACTCCTTGCCTTGCCGGAACGGATTATACCAGAACAAGTGGAGAACGCAAGGCGCGTTGACGCGCGAAGCGCGGAGAGGAACGCGTGTTATCGCTCGGAAGGAAATGTCTTTTTCGAATTCGGCAAAAACTTCATTCCGCCGGTTACCCGCTGCTGCAGTTCCAGCATAATCATCCCGATACGAATTACTGCAGTTCCTGTTCGAACATTTGCCGAATTCGAAAAAGACATTTCCTTCCATCGCTTTCACGCGCTTTGAAATGAGAATGAGGTAGTATTCTGATGATAGTCATTCCGACGCTCGAACGCCGTTGTGCCTTTTACCTTGCGCAACGGAACAGTCATTGTGCCGCGACTGAAAAACGGATTGTGATGCTGCACGATATGCATTAATACCGTTATAACATGTGAAGTTATCTTATTTGACAAACAGCAATACGAATATAAAATCGCCTATATATCGAAGAGTTAAGGAGATCACATGAAACGCATGTTCATCTGCCTGGCATTATGTTCATTGCCTGCCCTCGTATTCGGCGCCGATAAAAAGACCCGCGCCGGCGTGCTCGACTTCACCCCGAAAGGAGTCTCCGCCATCGAGGCGTCCGCAGTGAGCGACCTGTTCCGCAACGAACTCGTCGCTTCGGGCAAATTCGATGTGCTCGACCGCAATAATATGGATAGCGTGCTCAAGGAGCAGGCCTTCCAGCAGACGGGCTGTACCGAGACGGCCTGTGCGGTGCAGATCGGTAAAGTGCTCAACATGGAATACATGCTCTACGGCATCGTGCTGAAAATGGGCAGCTCGTTTTATGTCACGGTTGAGATGATCAAGGTAGAAACAGGTAAGATAGAAAAGTCGGCACGTCAGAGCGTCAAAAGCTACGACGATATGGAAGGCGCGGTGAAGAAACTGGTTGCCGACATCGCCGGCTCACAGCAGAAAAAAGAGACGGAATCATACACGGCAAAAGGCAACGGCGTACTCTCGATAAAATCAGCAAGTCCCGCCGACGTGAAAGTGCTCATCAACGGCAGGGAAGCCGGTCTTACTCCATTTATGCAGGAGATGGCCAAAGGCGAATACAAGGTAAAACTTGTCCGTGACGGCTATCTGCCCAAGGACTTCACTACTGCCGTCGAAGAAGGCCAGACAAAAGAGATCAACATATCGCTCATGAAAGGCATCGGCATCGAAGAGGCTGAGGAAAAGCGCAACGGCGCGTTCATGCTCGGCATGGTTTCCGGAGGAAGCGCGCTCGCCTGTCTCGCGGTTTTTGCCGGCGCATGGAAGATCGGTGATTTCGAAGTGGCTAACGCACGCACCGACAAAACCGCGTACACCGCGGCTAAGGATGCGCTTGCCGCCCAGCAGCTGTACACGCAGCAAATAGACGCCCATCTTTCGCTCGCCAACAGCATGTACCTCACGAGCGACATAGCACTCGGTACTGCGATCCTCGCGCTCGGCTGGTCGGCATGGATGTGGTTCGATTATTTTAATTACAGCGGCATGTACGAGCAGCGTAAAAAAGCATTGAGCATCATTCCGGTGCTTGCGCCTGACCGCCTCGCATTGCAGTTCCGCTATTCGTTCTAAGGAGCCGACCATGAAAAAATACATCACGATAATCGTATTCACGGCGCTCGCGCTCTCCGTCGTCTCCTGCGGCGGCCTTATCCACGGCGATCAGAAAGCGAAACCGGAATTCGCCCGCGACAATCCGTTCGATCCGGGCAATACGGGTCCGGCGTTGTTCCGGGAAATGAGCACAACGATAACGCCGTTGTGCCACGGAAATGCTGCACTTGGAGATTTTGACAATGACGGCGACCTAGACTTGATCATAACCGGTACATTAACTATATCCGCCATCAATGGATTGACGAAAACGTATATGAATAATAATGGTTCTTTCACGGAATATAACAGCGGCATACCGGATGGCGGACCGTTTGCCTCACTGGCTGTCGGCAATATCAATGGCGACAGCTTCATAGATATTTACTATACATCCGGTGATCAGACCAATCTTATTTTCACCAATAATGGCTCAGGGATGTTCGCGTTTGCTTTTGCCCTATCAAACGCAGGTGCCACCAACTTCTACAGTCCTGCAGTGGCGATTGGTGACGTCAATGGAGATGGCAGTAATGACATTATCCAAACAGGGCAGTCTTCCCCGGAAATTGTGGCACAAATATTAATCAATGTCGGCGGTGCGCAATTATCAAACATTGGAAATCGGGGGTTATCCGGCGTTAAATCCGGGTCTGTTATTCTCGGAGATATAGACAATGACATTGATCTGGATATACTTCTCAGCGGCGAAAATGTCAGCGGCGCACAAGTCACCAAGATTTTTCGAAATGACGGTTTTGCCAATTTCACTGAATCCTTCGCCGGGCAATTGACTGGCGCATCAAATCCATCACTGCTGCTCATCGATATCGACAAAGATGGTTTTAAGGACATCGTGCTTGCGGGGGGCAACGGAATGTTCAACTTAACGATATTTAAAAATACCGGCAACGGGTTCACTGTCGCAAAAACATTTTCATATTTTACGCAGACGTTTTTAGCATCCTGCGACATCGACAATGACGGAGATCAGGACATCATCGCGCCGGGGGCAGGCATCTCCGGGGATTGGCAGAAATGCTTCATTCACCAGAACAACGGAAACATGCAGTTTACTTCGCTCAATCTCAATGAAAATGGATATGTAAAACCGGTATGTGGAGATATCGACGGCGACGGCAAGCAGGATATTATACTCGTCGGATCTGGAACGACATCCACCCCAACAGCGAAAGTGTATAAGAACTATTGTCCGTAGGGTGGTCGCACATCCCCTTAGGTCAGTAGCACATCCTTCCCTTTCAGCTTCGATTGTTGTATACTATTACTATGGCATCATTACGTATTCTCTTCATCATCGCGGGTACGGCGCTCATCGTGCTCACCGGCTGTTCGATGCCCGGCGAATACCGGCGCATGGAAGGAAGCTATTTCGATCCGGGGCAGAAAAAAAAGAACGCTGATCCCGTATATTTCACGCTCGGTTACGCGGCGGAACTCGACATCATGGGTGTTACCGATCCGGTATCGGGCGGTCTCGCATGGCCCATCGGCATGGGGGAGGCTTTTTCAATTGGTTTCGCGTCCATACCGCGACCGGGGAATTGGGGATTCGGCATCAGAGCGGATATCTTCGGCGGTGAAGCGGCGTTCGCCGACACGTACCGGATTACATCAACCTGCTTTCCGTTCGTGCTCGATGCGGACCTTTCCATAGGCGCCGGAAAGGAAAATGGCCCGACGACGTTCCTGTTCTTTTTCGGCATCTCGGGATCATGGCTTATGCAGGATGTATCGACTACAATACCGTTCGGTTCGAATTTCATCACCACCAGTGTGAGCGGCAACGGATTCGGCGCGGGGGCGCATCTCGGTTTTGAGGCGTTCGTCGCGCCCGATATTTCAATCAGAGTGAAGGAGACATTCCTCTATCTGTTCACGAAAAATCTGGTCAACATGTGCAACCGCGTTGACTTCGGCATCATGTGCTATCTGTGGTAAAAACGGAATACATGCATCATCGACGCTGTTGACATAATTTCCGAATTTGTTAAATTACAGAACGTTCATAAAAAAATACAATCGCGCAAAAGGAGTTCTCATGAAACGACTGATTCTTGTACTCGCGCTCGCCGCGGTCGCCCTCACCGGCGTCTTTGCAAAAAGCGTAAAAACCGACGGGCTCGCACTTGGTGTTGAATGGGGCGGTAATTACGGATTCGTTAACGGACTTGGCGCATTCGGCAACAATGCTGCAATTACGTTCAAGCTCCCGTCATTACCGCCGATGTTCGGCGTGTCCATGGCCGTCGGCGGCAGTGCACTCGGCGTAGGTCTCACTGCCGACTGGTGGTCGTACCGCGCTGCGCTGGCAACAGGCAGCATCGATGTTTTCATGTACGTCGGCCCCGGCATCTATGCGAATCTTGTTCTCGGCAGCAGCTTCAACCTCGATGCCGGTCTCCGCATCCCGGTTGGCTTTCAGTTCTATGTCCTGCAGCCGCTTGAACTTTTCATCGAGCCGGCACTCGCCATCGGCGTCGGCGGTATCGGGAATTCATTACGCATTCCGACTGTCGGCATTCAGCTGCAGGTGGGCGCGCGTTTCTGGTTCTAACTTAATTCGCTTTTTCTTCAGAAGCCCCCGGATCCGGGGGCTTCTTTGTTTTTTTGCCGGTCACGCGCCGGGTGACCACGAGCACCTGCTCCACCACGGCCGGGCTGTACGGATGATCAATCCCGGGAACCGGTTTCTCCGGGATACAGTATTCGTTGAAGCCGTACCGCTCCATGCGTTTATTATAGGTATACCGCATGAGCGCCTCAAGGCTCACCGCGTCGGTAAGATTGTAATGGATGAGCGTGTCAAGCGCGGCCTGATCCTTTTTACGTTTGTAGCGCTCCCAGAGCAGTACCGCTGAAAAACCGTTGAGTTCATCTATCCCGGAAGGACGTTCTATCCCGATTACCTTTTCAAGTTTCTTCAGACCGTCGGTTATACCGAGCGCCGTCAGCTCCACGCGAAGATCGATATGCGGCTGGCGCACCGTGAACCGGAGCGCTTTTTCGATGCTCGGTATGTCGAACGAGGTGCCGTTGAACGTCACCACGAGATCATACGCCTCAATATATCTGCGAAACTCATACAGGTCGCGTCCGGCGATGAACACACGCGCCGTTGTGCCGTCGAAACAGCCGATGAGCGTGATGGTCGCGGGTGCTCCCCCGCGCCCGCCCGTGGTCTCGATATCGATATACAGCGTGCGGTCGGCGAGATACGGATATACGCGATAGAGGTGTTTATGCCGGAGTCTGTTTGCAAAGTAAAGATAATCCTTTGCGTCGAGCCGCTCGGCCGATTCGGCGATGCCGCGCTTGAGCTGCTCGATAACCCGCGCCGGCATATCGACACGATCGATATTCGGCAGCAGATCCTTCCATGCGGATATACCGCTGGCCCAAAGCTGCTGCTCACGTTTTTCCCCGATGAGACGCACTTGCATGAATGAACGTTCGAGCATAAGACCAGCGTGGTGATGTATTTGTCGGTCTCCGGAGTATATCACATCGCCGGCTTATGTAAACCGCCCGCACACTGCAGACGCGTCTTGACTAAATCATGCATTAAGCTACAATATGAAAACTTTGATAAGGAACGTACGGCTCATTTATGGGTGATTCGACACTTGACGATCAGTCGGTAGCTGTCCCCGGGGAACCGGCAACGGTACTGAAGATACGTATACGCTCCATCTCCACCAGCACCTACGGCATTATTGCCATCATCGTCAATAAACGGCTCAGAAAATTCAAGCAGATGACAGCCGCATTCTCGCACTATGCGTCGTTCTTCGACGAGATCAATCCGGGTATTACCTGGCCGACGATAGCCAAAAAGATAAGCGCAAAACGGGCGAAGAACGAGCTGAACGCCGCATTATCGAAAGACATTGAGAACAGCATCATTCTGTCCATTACCGAGGACGCGGTTGACGAACTGCTTCTGAACGAGGAGAACAACGACCCGTCGCAGTCGTTCCCGCTGGTCAGTGATGCGGTGACGAAAGTGATAGGCGACACCAATATTCTCTTTGACGGGGTTTTTGAGACCGTCGAGGCGGATTCAGTAAGCGTCGACGAACCGTCCGGCGCGCAGGATGCTGGATTATCGTCGACAGCATTATCGAACAATCTTCTCGACAGCCTCAGCGTTCCCGACGGCGACAGCATCTTCGTATCCACAACGCTCGTACTCGCACCGGTCAGCGGCACGCCCATATATGACATCGCCATCGGCAATGACGTCATGGTGCGTGTCAATAATAATACCGAACGTGAAAAAGCGGTCAATATGAGATTGAACGCTGTCACCGACGGAAAAATACTCGCCGTGCCCGCGCGTATCGTGGACAAGCGCATGGGCGAAAAAGGCGAATGTGCTCTGCTGGCACGCATATCCGATAATGTGTATTCCAAGATACTTGAAACGGAATCGGTAAAGGTCAAACGGCCGCATGACGCCGCGACGATGACACCGGTTGCGGCGGCGAAGGACAGCAAAGAAGACAACGTCATCAAAATTATCGTCTGGTCGCTCGGCGGACTTTTGTTCCTGTCGGCAATAGCGACGCTGCTCTACTTCCTCATCCTCCGCTGATATATTTTTATCTATGCCGTCTTATGCGCCGCATGCATGCCGCAGCCGCAGAATGCTTCTATCTTCGAATGGATCACCTCGTCACATCCAGGAACACTCAGTACGTCGCATTCGCTGGCGAGTATGAACGGATGACCGGTTGCGCTCATTTTCATGGAAAGCTCGTCGGCAAGCGCGCGCACCTGATCAACGGTAATCTCTTTGTCTGAAAAGAATTTCTTTGACGGCAGATTGCCGAACAGCACCGTCTGCTTGGGCACGAACGGTTCCATATCCCAGAGCTTAACCGGACTGCCGAGGCTGAGCACGGCGGGGTCGAGCTGTGCAAAGCGTTCAACCATGGCGGTTGTAAGTTCGCCGCAATCATGGAAAAACAGGTCGGCGCCGTACGATTCAAGAATGGCACGCAGCTTCATATTCGGCTCGATGACATACCGCTGAAACACATCGTCTTTTCCATGCATTTGATTCGGCGAGAAGAACACAAGGTTCGCCGCGGGTTCACAGAGAAAAACAGCCTTGGCTCCGGCCTTGCACTGAAGCGCGATGGACCGTTCGATGATGGTCCGTGCGAGAAGCGCCACGCGCTCGATGAGTTTCACTTCATCGCTGTCGGCTGCCGTCATGCCGTCACCGGCAAGAAATATCGGGATGATGGGATCGGCAAGCAGTTTGGTGGTAAGCGAGAACGGTCCTATGCACATGCCCACCGGCAGAAGATCCGTCTTTGACGATACATACGTAAGCGCGTCGAGCAGCGCCTTGAACCGGGGTACCGCAAGCATGGCGTCGTCAAGGAGTGCCGCGGCAGCATCGGCTTCCGGGGGACTTGAAAAATGGAATGTCGGAATATCACCCGCGGCGACACCCAGTTTTTTCAGCATCGCTTCTTTTTCAATGGTAAGATCCATCACAGGAACGGCGATGGGCGTCCCGTAGCGCCGGGCAGTCTCCTCCATCACTTTGCCGAGCATGGCACCGTTATGGAGCACGGCATTCGGATCCGGATATTCGTGCAGGGTCAAATGCGTGCCGATGGGCATGCTGACGCCTTCACGCGCAAGGTTTATATAATAGCTTCTGTCCATGTGAGTACCTCCGGGTACAGCAATTAAGTATGGCACAATAGTAATATGCGTGTACGGTATCACATAGAACAAAGACGGGGTTTTATGGTACAATTCTGCGCGTCTGTAAAAAAGCTCAAAAAAAGGCCGTATTATCGCTCTATTTTATATGCCTGAGTGATGCTCTGTCCGGCATTATCACCATCCGGCAACGGCATGCGTATACGGGTAATACCGAGACCGGACTCCCACGCAGCGCCCGTTCCCGACAGTTTCCGGCTTACCGCTACGCCGAGCGTAAGCGGTTTGTTCCGCGGATTGGCCGCACTCACCGTAAGCACATTCCCCGATGAACGCAGCATCAGCATGCACGGCTGGTCGACGGTGACCGAAAGACCGTCCGCGGTGACGATGCTTCCCGGCTGAAAGAACACCGCCTGCACGACGGCCCGAGCGCTGTCTTCCGCGGCCTGCACCAGATCCGTATTTGTTATTACACGCACCGGCATGTCGGCGGCTAATTTCTTTATATCATCGCCCGTTCCCGGAGCGATGATATATGCGTATGCCGCGTTCTCCGGGTTCGCACCGTGATTAATCCATGCACTGAACACATCCGTGCGTATCACATCGCCGGATGCCGATGTTGAAATATCCTTCCAGCTCCCCTGCTCTGCATCGGCGTTCACCGTAACGCGGTTACCCAGAAGCAGATACCCCACGCCGTCGTGATGAAGCCATTTCGCATCTGCCGCATCTTCTTTTCCCCGTGACAGCGCACGCGGCGCATCACCCGTACCGATCGTTACCGGACCTTTGAGCAGACATTGATTGAGCGATGTATACACCGGCTTACCGCTCGTATCGGATATACCGGCACCGAGCGCAAGGCAGACATTGTCAAAGAAAAAATACGCCTTGTGCGCGGCAAGCGTCTTGCGTGTGTGAAAAAATCCGCACACCCCGTTCGTTCCGTCGGACACACCGCCGGCAAAATCCTTCTCCCCGCGCGACGGCACCTTGCCTTCCGGCGGCTCCGGCGACCAGACCGCGGTTATTCCCGGCAGCCGCTTCCAATCCCATACGGGGAATATGTTATGATATGACAGGCCGTCACCGGTATAAATGTAGGTAAGTCCATCCGACAGCAGATGCGACCGTTTTCCTTCATCGTTCACAAGCTCTCCTGACTGCATGCGAAGCGACAGCATCTTCACCGACATCATCCACGATGCCCTCCGGTGTATCATATAATCCGACTTCCAGAAATGTCTGTTCCCGACAAGCGAGTTTATCTTATTTGTAAGCTCTTCGTGAAAAGCGGCAACCTCCGGCTGTCGGGGCCCCCGCTGTGTCTTCAGGTTTTTGCACACCTCGCCGAGAAAGTTAACGCCGGGAACGCCAGACGCACGTGTGATCTCGCGTCCGCGCGAACTGTAATCAATGAGATTACGATAGAGCATCCAGCGGGAACCGTCGAGCACATAGGATGTGAGTATATCAAGCTTTTCCTTGGGGAATTCGAACACCGTACCGGCGGCATAATACAGAAAACGCGAGGCGTCAACGGCAAACACGGCGCCGTATCCGGAATTGTAGATCTGCTGCCCATGCTGGTGGAATGTCCCGTCCGTCTTCACACCCTCATCATCGCCGGAAGCAACGCGTATTTCATCGGCAATGAGCTTGAACGCGTACGCCGCGACGGCAGGATTGCGTTCGATGACGCCGCGTACCACGGTATGGCCCGCGGTCCAGGTGAGATTGCCGCCGGTCATCCGGTCGGTGCTGCTCCGTTTAAGGATGACGACGATTTTTGCCCGCTGCTCCGGTGTCAGCTCTCCGTCGAGCAGAAGCGCTGTCTTCGTGAGTGTCAGCTGCGCGCCGATTTCGTTATGCCACCAGTTATCCGACTTCGGGTCACGGGAAAACCAGTATGCAAGCGCGCGGTCGATGACCGACTTCAGCATCGTACGCTGCGTTGCGTTCTCATTGGTAATCCGCACATAGTCGTATGTCATCGCGTAGATGTTGTCGAGATGTTTCTGCGGAGCCCATCGCGCGCGTGAGCGGTCATCATACGCGATTCCCGTCCAGCTGCCGTCGGCGGAGCACGATGACGCAATGGCCAGCGCCGGTACCGAAGCCTCACCGATGACATCACCGTGTTTCGGTGACAGCGTATCGATAAGCCGTCCTTTTATGAGAACGAGATCGGCGGCATGTTTTTCAGTGACCTTTATACTCCGCATCGGGTCTTTCTCCTCAAGCATCATCGCAACGAGATTATCTATATGGAGCACGGTACCGGCTACCGGCGTTTCGTGATCGCCCCAGGTGGACGCGAACGCGATGCTGTCGATCTTTTTCCATCCCACGGGTGAGCGTGATTTCGAGAATTTCGCATAGGGCAGTTCAAAACGCTTCCATCCTTTCCAATCCACCGCAAGCGTGTACCGATAGTAGTCCCAGCCCTTGCTGCCGTCATCCTCGGAGGTACACACCAGTTCGATGCGTGCGCCCGTAGCCTGTTCAGAATAACAGTCGAACGAGATCGTATTGAACGCCGAAAGATCGTGGGCGAATTCTTTTATCGCGATGCCCTCTTTTGTCGATGCATCGAACCGGAGCGATCGCCTGCCGCTCTTCACATTCTGTTCTGCAAACACCGCAGCACCGCTCCAGCGGAGATCACCTTCCATATCATCGATGACAGCCGTCACCGATGCCGGTGAAGCCCCGATATCGGCGGTGAACGACACATCCTGCAGAAAGACCGTACTGCGGTTCGCTTTCTCCGTTGTGCCGAACATGATGTATTTCACCCGTTTCAGTTCCTCGGCGGTAATGGCGCTGCCGTTTTTGACAAGCTCGCGGAACGATATCGTAACGGAAGACCATGCCGGTTTCACCGCGGCAGACTTCATGAACTTCACCTCTTCCTTACCGTTCAGATAAACGAAGGTTATGCTGATGGACTCGGTATCATCGCTCTTTACCGAAAAACGGAGGCCTGCACATGTCTCAGAATTAATACCGCCGTTGATCGTGCATCGGAACCACGAATACGCCGCCGCCGAGTAATCAGCATCGCAACGTACCGCCGGACGTCCGCCGTCATCAACAAAAGACACCTTCCCGTTATCCTTGCTGCTCCATGCTGATTTTTCCAAACCAATTGCCTGTCCGAGCAATAACCCGGAGGCAGATATGATAATAGACAGATACTGAAAAACCGATGAATATGATCGCATACATGCTCCCGGCAAAAAATAATTACGGACGCCGCTCAGCGGGTGTTATACCGGTAGTATATGCAAATAACGTGAAAAGGGTGTTGGATAAAAAAGACATTGTAATCCATAAAATTGAAAAAAAAGGACATCTCTGCCGGAGACACGGGAATGCGCTACTGCTGCACCACTTCGAACGGCAACGCGGGGAATGTGCAGAGAAATTGCTTCTGCGGTATCGGCCTTCCGAGGCTGTCCTTCTGCTGCCCCGAGATGACAAATGCGTTGACAACGATATTGCCGCGGAGTCCTTTTTTTATCGCCGGATCGGTTTTTACCACCAATACCGGCGCCGTGTTGGCCACCGGCTCCGGAGACAGCAGCGTCATGCCGGGAATATCGGTCTCAAGCTCATACTGGAGTCTCACTTTCGGCAGCATCGCCGTGACCTTTACGTTCCCGTAGAGCATTTTCAGAAGAAACGTTTTTTCTTCACCCGGGCGCAGACTGACGATGGGGTCACTGGTGTCAATCATGAGCGCCGCACGCGGACGCGCCACGCAGGTAAGATAAAAATTCTCCGACGGAACGATATGCCGGTATGCGAACGCCTGCATCATGTCCTCCGCAGGCAGCGCGATATGACTGACCTCGCGGCCGTCAATCATTGCCGTGCCTACGATATGCGGCATCAGCTGGTTCGTGGTTATCGTGGGCGCCGCGCTGAGCGTCACTCTGAGCGTATTGTTATTAAACCGTACAATACCGCCTGAAATCGTCAGCTCCTTCGGCGCATTGGTAAGCGACAGGGTAATCGCTCCGTCAAACCCGCCATGACGGGTCACATGGACGGTGACCGGCAGCGTACCGCCGCGCGGCACACTCACGCTTGACGGCGTCACGCGCAGTTTAAAATCCGGCTGCGGTGTGTTCATCCGCAGCCGGTAATTATAAAGCTCGCCGCCCTTGTTCTGCATATCCTTGATGGTCACATAGTATGTCCCGTCCACGGGTATCGTGCAGGTGATGAGCGAATCGGCGTGATGTGTCGTCAATCCCATGGAACTGTCCACAGTGTCGTCGTTCGTTGCCAGCACCGTTCCGCGCGCGTCGGTGAGCTTAAGCATCGAGTCCACCGGTGCACCGAGCCGGCGCGCATAAACCTCGGCGACAAACTTCGTACCCGCCTTGAGTGACAATTTGTATATGTCGATATCACCGGGTTTATTGATTATGCCGTTCATCGCGCACGGAAATATCGATGCCTGCGCGTTTGAAATCGTGTTATTATCCTCGCGCTCATTAACCTCACGGAGATCATCGGCATAAAAATAGACGGGGTTATGGACGAGTTCCGTCAGTTCATCCAGAAGAATGACACCCGACTCGCTTAAATCCGGCGCAACGGTGTAATTCGTGAACGGCAGATTGACACCCCGAAGCGTTACGGCCGTCTTGGCGTCCCGCGGGCCGCCAATGGGAGAGATGCCGGTCACATACGGCAGCGCACCGGCGGTGATGCGATAGACGAAATCCTCGCGGCCGCGGTATATCGAATCGCGGATCTCAAGAACATACTCGCCGTCCTCCTTTATTTCATGGATGAGCACGGCGTCGGGATTGATATAAAAATCATCAGCAAAGGCGACTTCCTTGCCCTTCGCGTTGTAGAGCGTGAGTACCGACTGAAACCAGCCGGGCACCGCATCGGCAAGATAGGGCATGAGCTCGCGGGCCTGAACAACGAACGCCAGCTTCTGACCGGCGACGCCGGAAAACCTGTAGCGATCGACATCCCCGGGAAGTATCTGTCCGTTGATAATCACCGGCATAGCGGGGAGCATGTGCGCCTTTTTATGATCGTCGTTCGGTTCACGTTCAACGATCTCGGGTATCGAACCCACAAAAAACGTCAAGGGCTCGGACACACCGCGCACCGTGGCCAGCCGCAGTTCGTGCTGCCCGATTGCGGCATCTTCCGCAATGGTCATCTCAATCTTGACGGTATCGGCGAGCTGCACATTGGGCTGTTTCTTTTTCGCCATCTCGCGCATGAATTTCATCGTATCGGGATCATCCGGCTGCTTTTCCACATAGGAAAGCTCCCGGATGACATTGGAAAGATTACGCCGCACCTGATCGATATTGGTGGCAGGCGGAATTTTGACCGCGGATGCGTTGCTGACTGCCGCGGACTTGACCGGTGCGTCCGCATTACTGCCGGACATCATCATGCTGTCGCCGGTCATCATCATAGTGTCACCCGAACCGGCACCTGTTGCCGACGCTTTCGGCGACTCAAATTCCGCAAGCTGATTCTCGTAAGCGATTTTCCTGTCTTTCAGGTTCTGTATCTGGAATCCTTCCATCCAGCGCGTGAAACCCACCTGCTTCATCTCAATACCGCTGCCGGATATCATAAAGTTCGTGACGGATTCAAGGAACTGTCCGCCGACGGCTATGGTGATCGTCTCACCGCGCTTCCCTCCTGCGGGATAAACATACCCGATATGCGGGCGTGTCTGTGCGAATACGTCAGCCGCCGTCACAGCAGCAAGTAGAGCGGCACATGCAAGCAGGCGTCGGGCGTTCATAATCTTCCCCTTGGAGGTTACATTATCTCTTTGAGTCTTCCGGCGATGGGTATTTTTTCTTCGGCACCCGGGATCACACGCACCGCATACCCCTGCGGATGCTGTATCGTGCCGTCCGGATCGATACCGAGCAGTTCATACATGCTGCCGATGAGATCCCAGGGATACACCGGCCGGTCGCGCACATCTTCACCGGTGGCGTTCGTCGAACCCACTACCCTGCCACCTTTGAATCCGCCGCCCGCCACCACATGCGAGAACACCTTCCCGAAGTGATTGCGTCCGCCGTTCCAGGGCGCTTCCCATTGCACACGCGGCGTACGGCCGAACTCGCCGCCCGCCCACACGATGGTAGTATCAAGCAGTCCGCGCTCGCCGAGATCGTCGAGCAGCGCAGACATACCGCGGTCGAACTGCGGGAGTTTCGTGCGCATCGTCTGGAAATGCTGTTTATGCGTATCCCAGCCTTCATAGTTAATCGTCACATACGGCACGCCGCTTTCCACGAGACGCCGCGCCGCAAGACAGGCCTGGCCGAATACGTTCATGCCGTACTTGTCGCGTACATCCTGTTTTTCAAGGTTCAAATCGAACACCTTGCCGGCGGAACCGAGTATGAGATCCCATGCTTCATTGGCATTCTTATCGAACAGAGAAATAAGCGGATTTCCCGCCATCGCCTTGGCAAACGTGTCCATCTGCCCGAGCAGTTCACGCCGTGTCTGCTGCCGCTCGGGACCGATATCCTTCGATACAACACCTTCAACGGAAAAACGCTTCGGGTCGCCGGGGTTGCCGCCGGTTGCAAAGGGTTTGAAGCGCTGGCCGAGAAAACCGGATTCTGAAAAGCGCCCCTGCGGTTTGGTAAGCACGATATACGGCGGGATGAGACCCTTGTACCCCGCATCATATCCATTCTTAAGCGACACAATAGCACCGGCACTCGGATGCACCAGCGCTCCGCCCGGCATCCATCCCGACTGCGTCATATATGCGGCGGTTTCATGCCCATTATTGCCGTGCGTCATGCTGCGGATGATGGAATATTTGTCGGCACGCTGCGCGAGCATCGGCAGGAGTTCATTCACCTGTATGCCGTCAACGTTGGTGGCTATCGCCTTATTGAGCGGCCCGGTAATATCGTTGCCGGCGTCAGGCTTCGGGTCGAAGGTATCGATATGCGTAGGTCCGCCCCACATCCATATCTGAATAACAGCCTTGGCTTTCGCTTTGATGGGCTGCTGCGCGGAAAGTTTCAGCGGCAGACAGCTCGCCGCGCCCGCGCTGAAAAGCAGCTTAAGCATATCCCGTCGCGATATCGATGTATATTTCGGCTCTCTCATAGCATACCTCCGGAAGATGACTTAATGCTTCGTGATGAACTCCGTCGTATTTACCAGCGCCCAGGTGATGTCCGAAAGACTGTCGACCGGTTTGCGCGATTTATCGATGAAATAGTCGAGTGCGACTTTCTTTTCTTCGTCGCTCGGCCGGCGCGAAAGTATTGCAAGATAGAGCACCTCAAGCTGCTTGTCGATGACTTTCGCTTCCAGCATCATTTTCCGGATAACGGCGCTGGTACGAAGTTTATCCTGAACCATACTCGAGTTGAGCATATGCAGCCGCTGGTCCGGTGTCGGCGTATTATTACGCTCCTCCGCCTGTCCATTGTCGCGCGTGGGCCTTCCGAACATCTCAAGAAACGAACTTGTGATGCTGCCGTCAGCGATATCAACGGCGGCCTGATCATTGGGGAGATATGTAAACGGCTCGGGTATGGGACTCGAATACGATTCCGTCGTCCCGGTGAGTTTGTTGAGAATATCGATGATAACCTCGGCATCGAGACGGCGCGTGAGATAGAATGAGAAGTTCGTCTCTTTATTATCAGCATCGAGCGGTATTGATGACTGCTGATACGTACCCGAGTTCAGGATAAGCCGGTAAATATGCTTGAGGTCATACTGATGCGACACCAGTTCAGCAGCAAGATAATCGAGGAGCTCGGGGTTCTGCGGCGGATTATCCGGCCGCATGTCATCCGGCGGACTTACGATACCTCGCCCCATATGCCAGTACCAGATACGATTGACGATATTCCGCGCAAAATACGGATTTTCTTTCGTGATAAGCCAGTCGGCAAACTGTACACGCGGGTCGACGTTCGGCATGAGCACCGCTTTTTTCCCGCCGGGGAACACAGGCGCGAACGGCTTACCGTCGGGCGCGTTTACCGCGCGGTCGGGATCCCAGAAAACGATTTCCTGCTTCCATTCCGCGGTGGCCTTGTACGCTACCTGGGTAAAGAATGCAGCCATTCCCCACAGCGCCGTGTTCGACCATTTTTCGGCGCGAACGCCCATGAACGTCAGACCCACGGCCTGCGCAATGGTAACAGGATCTTTTTTGCTGAGCGCGCGATAGAAATTCACCGGAGGATCGCGAAAATTGTCACCGCTCGCGGTGAGGAGATCCCGCGCAAATTGATCGTACGGCTGATTGTTCTGTATCGCTGTCCGTATCCAGCGCTGATATGCCTGTACCGCATTCGGCCAGAGATTGATCGGAAATTCCGATTTCACCCGGAGTATGTCGCACCAGCGCATAGTCTGATACGAGACAAATCCTTCGCTGTTAAGGAGTTCATCAATGACAAGCGCGCGTTTATTGGTCGACTTGTCGGCGATGAATTTTCTGATGTTACCCACGCTAGGCAGTGAACCGGTGGTATCAAGATACGCTCTGCGAAGAAAGACCTCATCGGTTATCATATATGTTGGTCTGGCGCCGGTTTTTGCTAGCTTTGCAAACACATGCCTGTCAATCGCAGTGAGCGGTGTTGTCAGCGTTTCTGATTCGAATGCGTCAACCGGAGGACGCACCGGCTTCTGAGCATGCAAAAAAGGTATAAATATAGCAATTATGATGCAAACGTTTAACACGCACTTCATACATTTACTTCCTATTATATTATGTCACAATTATAGTAATTAATAAAATATAAGTCAAGCTTCCAATAGTGAACTCCCATTGGAATACCTTGTTTTTCAGTATCAGGGACCTAAAAACGCCGGAATACACATGCGCCCTTCGCAATGAAGCCCGCAGTATGTTGACAAAAATACGTTCTGCTGTACAATATGTATGTTGCATGTAAAATTAGACGTCTGCGCATTACGGGGAGTTCCCCGTGAAAAGTAACATGTGACGCAGTCCTATTTATATAAATTCGTAGATAACCCGTTTACGAACGCCGGTTTAATAGAGGAAAGGCACATTTTACGTTAAAGCCAAAAGACTATGCCGGAGAATGAACTCGAATTTGAAAAAAAGGACAATGTCAAGGCTTTGTTCAGCTCTTTTGACGAATGTCTGCGCTCGGGACGTTTTACCGAAGGGCTTCATATACTTGACGAAGTGATGCGGCTTGACTTCAACTACCCGATGCTCTTTGATAACATGCGCGCAGTAACGTTCTGGAAGAACCGTGAGGCAAAAATTGCCGCAGTCAGCGGCAGTGACCGCGCACATCTGCTCATCGGTTTTTTCGATACGTTCCAGGGTTTCTGTGAACGCAAGGGCGGCACGGCCATTGCGGCGTTCGAACCGATACGTGTATATGTGTTTTCCGAAATACGTACTGAACTGGAAACCGGTTATACGGAAAGCGGAGACCGCACGCTGCTTCATGATCTCGGGCGTTCACTGTTCGAGCTCGGCGAATATGCAAAAGCCGCCGATACCTTTGAACATATCTGGAAATCCGAACGAAGCAATTCGTATATCCTGGCACTTCTGGCGGAATCGCTCTGGCGCTCCGGCGACGACAAACGTTCGCGTCTGTTCCTGCGGGAGGCGCTTTTTTATGATCCCGCCGCGATTCCGGTCCGCAGTATGACCATGCCGCTTTTTGCATCACTCATGCAGGAAGCGCGGACCAACGGATTTGTGGAAGAGGATGATGCACTCCGCTGGCTCGGAGTTTATTTCGAAGTGTCGCCGGAATGCACCGTAAAACGGGCGCTGAACGACGAGGAAGTGCTTACGATACGGAAAAACTGCGCGCGGCTTGAATCTGACTTCAAGCGGCTGGAAGCCCGTAAAGAGGCTGAACCGAGACTGCTGCTTGCGTATTTCTGGCTTGCAAGTCACCTCATCGCTGCCCGCGCGCATGCGGGTGCTGATGAGCAGCGGATTGCCGGTGAACTGACGCTGTTAGTGAACAAAATCGTATTGGTGAATGAACCGCTCTGCAGACGCTTTACCGCGCTTGTGGCGCAGTGATGACAACGGAGGACATGATGGACGAGGACATTAAAAAGATCGACGATGTATTTGTCGAAGAGACATTTACGCGTAAACCGCATATCAATCATACGGTGAAATACTTCGCCGAGCTTGAACCCGTATTCGCGCGTCTGCGTGAAAAAAAGATGATCGGCGAAGCGTATGAAACCGCCATGGCGCATCTGACGCGCAACTCGCAGCACATTGCCGCGGGATATGTGGCCGGGCTCTGCAATTTCGAGCGCGGCGATTATGACGATACGCATCTTGAACGCCTGCTCTCTATTTTCAAGAACATAAAAAAATGGGCTATCGTTGAATTCCTCGCCCAGAAAGTGCTGGAGTACAAGGAAACGGACTACGCCCTCCGCGATCTGGCTAAGTATTACGAAGTGATGAACCGCGAGGAACAGGCCGTCGACATACTTGAACGTCTGGTGAAGATAGACACCGACAACTATGAGCTTCCGGAACGCATCGCCCATATCAAGGAAAAAGAAGAGAACACCGAAAAGGCGGTTGAGTATTACCAGATCGCACTTGAGCGCAACATCGCCAAACGCCGCGATCGCGTTGTCGAGACGAACGCTAAAAAGATTATGGAGCTGAAACCCGACAGCCTCGATTTTTTCCTGCACATCGAGACATCACTCGCCGAGCTCCTCACGCCCGACGCCATGATCGACCTATGGAAACCGATGTTCTTTCACTATTTCGAACAGCTGAAAGACACGAAAAAGGGATTAATCGTAATCAAGCACATCCTCGCCTACGAGCAGTATATCGCCAAAGCGAACCCGAAAAAGGCGAAATTCTTCCGTCACCGCATCGAGGATGTCTATCGTGCGCTGTATCCGAATCACACGGTTTTCGACGATTTCGCGAAGATAGCGCAGCTTCTGAACGTTGCACGCGAACCGCAGCTGTGCATCGACGCATTTGAAAAACGCATCCAGTACGATGTCGGCACCTATGTCTTTCACCGCAATTTCGGCGTCGGCCGCGTAAAGTCGCTGACAACGGAAGACATGGTCATCGACTTTGCCGCAAGCCCCGGTCACCGCATGACTTTCGAGATGGTACTCAAATCGGTTTCCGTACTCGACGATGGCGATATCAAGGTTTTCAAGGCGTATCGCCTGAAGGAACTCCAGGAGCTCGCGAAGACGTCTCCGGATAAAGTCATCGAGCTCGTACTCAAGTACACTATCGGCGAGCGCATCTCCTCAAAAGACCTCAAGCATGTGATAAGCCCGGACATCATCCCGGAGAACAATTACAACAAATGGCTTGACGACGCGAAGAAAGCTATACGTGCGAGTAATGAGATCAAATTCGTCAAAAACACCTTCGTATTCAAGAAGGGCGGCATGACGTATGACGAGGAAGTGCTCGACAATTTCGAACGCACAGCGGATTTCGATGCAAAGTTCGATATTTTTCTCAACTACATGAACTATGCAAAGGACATCAACTGCACCGAGTCCAGGGAAATGGTTTCGTACTTCGAAACAACCGCCGGCAAGACTCCGGTTTCCTACCGCACGGTGAAAAGCATATTCATCATCAACCTGCTGAAGGAAGAATACCGCTTTGTCACCGAGGGTTCCATCGATATCGACAGCGTCATTGAAAAAGTGGATAACTTCGTTGAAGTGTATGAACATCTGCCCACCGCACTGTTCCGTGAACGCTGGGTAAGCGCCATCATCAAGAAGTTCCCGCGCCGATGGACCGAAATACTGAAATCGCTGCTGTATACGCCGCAGGTTAAGAATCATCACATCATCACGCGCCGTTTCATCCAGATGGGCAAGATCGAAGTGCTTGAACAGGCTATCGACACCATTATCCTCAAGTATAATGAATACACCGAACCGTTCCTTTATTTCGCAGCGAAGCTTCTCCTGAAGGAATTCGAAGCGGACATGGCCGGTTTCTCCGACGGCGAGATAAAATACAACCGTGAGCTTCTGCTGATAGGTCTCATCAACCTTATCCCGCACCTGAACCGCATGGTGGAGAAAAAAGAGAACACCAACGCACGGAAGATGCTGAAGACGGTGTATGAACTGGTCTTTGAAAAAGGCAACCTTATCACATTCATCGAGACCGCCGAGAAAGAGAATGTAGCGAAGGTCTTCAAGGAATTCCAGAAACTCATCAATATCGAGAATCAGTTCAAAACTCTGATAATCACCGCGGTAACCAAGCGTTTTCCCGACCTTATATAGATTATTGGAGATTGAAAAAAAGTAAGCGCGGTAGTTTGCTCGGGGCGGGAAGTCTTTCTCGAGAACGGAGCGAAACTCGCGTATTGTTTTTATTTCATGATCCAGATTGTGATCGCTATTGTATGTCTGCTACCCGTTATTGTAGCTTTTACTCAAACAGTCGCTCCGGATTCTCGAAAGACTTCCCGCCCCTTCGCATATCACGCGTATGGGCAAATGATGAGTATGGGTCATGTGTGACAGTCATGCATGGATGCTGTATGCAATGTCACACCGGTCACAGAGCGCAGTCGAAGTGACCGACCGGATACCTACATAAAAAAAAAGAGCCGAACCCGGTTACCCGGATTCGGCTCTTCATGTATCACGTCTTCCGTGACGGCGCTGCTACCAGTCGTCGTCCGTCTTCTTCTTGGCCGCAGGTGCGGTAGTCTTGTTGGTAGTAGCCGTCGTGGTGGTCGTCGTAGTCGTAGCCGGCTTAGTGGTCGTAGTGGTAGTCGTCGTCGCAGCGGCTTTTGCCTTTGCTTCAGCGTCAGCCTTCGCCTTTTCAGCAGCCACTTTCGCTTTCTCGGCAGCAGCCTTATCTGACTCCGCTTTTGCTTTTGCGGCTTTCGCGTCCGCAGCTTCCTTGTCGGATGCCGCTTTGGCTGCTTCAGCCTTCGCACGTGCATCCGCATCCGCTTTCGACTTCGCTTCAGCAGCAGCCTTTGCAGCTTCAGCGGCAGCGGCAGCGGCTTTCGCATCGGCAGCGGCTTTTTCAGCTTCTTCTTTCTCAAAACGCATCGTGATACGCTCTATCTTGTCATTCATCGCGTCTTTGCTTTCGAACTTATCGACACCGTTTATGTCAAGAAGCTGTTTCGCAACATCGATTGAGGCTTTCGTGAAGGGCGTAGCGGCAGGAGCAGCATTGGATGCCGCAGCCGCGCCGTCCTGAAGATCCGCAACAGTTACGCCGCCGGCATCGTTCGTGAAGTTCACGCTTCCGCGGAGAACCGAGACTTTCGTGCCGGTACCGTCGTCGTTTACCACGAATGCAGTGCCCGTAACCGCGATGAGCGCGGCCGAGCCCTGTACCGAGAACTGCGCATTCTTGTCAAGTTTCGGAACAGCGAAAAGCGCCGTTCCTTTGGTTATCTGGAGCACAGCCTTTTTCTTGGCCAGGCTCAGTTCGATGACTTTCACCGTGCTGCCGGATTTCAGCTGCATGACGCCGATGGTCTTCATATCAACAGTGATGTCGCCGTCAGCTTCCGTGGCGATATCGTCACCGGTTACAATGAACGATCCCACTTTGGCTTTCCGGTCAACGCCTTTGGCGGTAACCGCAACCGTGCCTTTCATATCGGCAATGGACGCCTTGGCAACCGGAGCTGCCGCAGATGCCGAGCCGCCGCCGGCGTATGATGCGCCGCCGTAGCTGAACGGTATTCCGCGAAGGAGATAATTCACCGCGTCTTTTGCGCGTACATACTGGCTCGTCGGGATCCAGTATACATGGATATCGGGATATCCGCCGCCTTCGACTTTGGCGAGCAGTTCCTGATATTCCGAAGTCTGACCGAGCTGCTTCTTGATGAGGCCTTTGTACATAACCGCATCGTTCGCAAAACGCGTCTTCGGATAATTATCGATAACGTTATCAAGCGCCGCAACGCCTTTTTTCAGGTTGTCGGCATCGCTGAAGAAGTTATAGTAGGTCATGCCGAGCCAGAGCTGCGACAATGCCTTGATCTTCTCTTTACCGGTTATCTCGCCGGCCTTTTCGAACGACTGTATCGCCGTTTCGCGGTAAGTCTTGTTGCGAACCGCGGAGAGGAAATACGTGACGCCTTTGAAGTGATACAGCTCGCCTTTGTCGGCGTCGGCTGTCTCGATGTTGAGCCTGTCGAAGAAAGCGCGAGCCTCAACAAGATTGCCGCCTCTGAGTATCATGCGAATATCATTCACCGGTCCCGTGAGCGTCGGCACGTCTTTTGACGGCTCATAACCCTTGTCGGCCTGAATGCCTTTGCCGTCTTTACCTTTACCGTCCTTGCCCTTCTCGTTCATGACATTGAAGTCTTTTGTGAACTCATCCTCTTCGGCATGTTTGGGCTTGCAGGATACAACGACGAGCATCGTTGCAGCCAGAAGCGCCAGCAGCGAAAGAACTTTTCTCATTCCCATGGAATCCTCCGGTGTGATATTGTAAATTTCAAGTCAGCTCTATTATCGGACAATATGTCCAAAAAATCAAGTCTAAAATCCTGTTTTTATTCATTGCGTGCATACCGCCTACCAGTCCCAGTCATCCTTCTTCGCGGGCGTTTTTGTGGCAGTTCCGCCGGTCGCCGCCTTATTCGTAGAGGCTGTAGTGGTGGTAGTCGTTGTCGTCGCAGCGGCTTTTGCTTTTGCGTCAGCGTCGGCTTTTGCCTTCTCTGCGTCAGCTTTTGCCTTTTCTGCTGCTGCTTTTGCCTTATCGGCGGCAGCCTTGTCCGCTTCAGCTCTCGCGCGGGCTTCCGCTTCGGCTTTCGCTTTCGCTTCCGCAGCAATGCGCAGATCCGCTTCCGATTTTGCTTTCGCTTCAGCCTTCGCACGGGCGTCAGCCTCTGCGCGGGCGTTCGCTTCAGCCTTGGCACGGGCATCAGCCTCTACCTTCACCCTCGCCTCTGCGTTCGCACGTGCGTCAGCTTCGACTTTTACTTTCGCCTCAGCATCAACTTTGGCGCGTTCGGCGGCTTCGGCTTTTACCGTCGCCGCTTCAATTGCCGCCTTAGAGCCGGCGCGTTCGAGCTTATCATTCAACGCCTCGATGTTCTCATAGTTGGCGATATCCTTATAGGCAAGCAGTTTCTTCATCGCATCGACGTTCGACGGCTTGATAGTTGCGACAACGGGCGCCGTGTTCGGAGCACCGACATTCGCCTCTTCAAGCGCACCAACGCTCGCCGCACCGGCGGCATTCGCCACACGGACAACACCGCGCAATACCGAGACGTTCACCGAGCTGCCGTTACCCGAGACCATGAACGTGGTCCCCTGAACGGTGAGGAAACTCGCCGGAGTGCGGACGGTGAAATAGCCGGTCTTCGGAAGCTTGGTGATGGCGAACTTCACGTCGCCGCGGATATATTCGACGGCCGCCTTGTAACCTTTCGGATTCATCTCGGAAACACGCATCGCGGAATTCGCGCCGAGCATGATGATACCGGCGGGCTTCATGGAGATGGTAACTTCGCCGTTCGTTCCCGTGGATATCTCATCACCCACGCCGATGCGGGCGCCGACAACCGCGGTACGTTCAACGCTCCGGGAGGTCAGCATCACACCGCCGACCATATCGGCAATTACAGCCGATCCGCCGGACGCTGCAGCCTTGGACTTCGACGAAGACGAACCCGACGACGTCGCATAATGGAACGACGTACCGTGGAGGTAATAGTTCACCGCATCACGGGTGCGGGCATAACGCTTCGACGGTATCCAGTACACATAACCGTCGGCGTATTCATTGTTCTCAAGTGAACGCAGCAGGTCTTTTGACGTCGAAGAATCGCCGAGCCGCCGTTTGATGAGCGCCTTATAGAGAATGGCGTCGTTGTGATACGGCGTGCTTGAATATTCATCGATGACCCTGTCAAGAGCGGTGAGGCCCTTCGTGAGGTTCTCAGAACCTTCATAATATTTATAATAGGTCATGCCGAGCCACAAAAGCGATAGCGCGCGCACACGGCTTTTCGATGTCGTTTCAACGGCATCAGAGAAAGCCGATACGGCCATATCCCGATACGAGCGGTCTTTTTCCGCCGAAAGGAAATATGTCACACCCTTGAAGTGGAGCAGGTCGGCCGAATCCGCACCGTCTTGTTCGGTAGATGTGCGGTCGAAAAATCGCCGCGCTTCAGACAGACTTCCCCGTCTGAGTATCATGCGTATCTCGTTTACACGCCCCGTCCGCGCAAGACCGTCATCGCTGACGTCGGCGGTACCCACGGAACGCTCTTCTTTCGCCATTGGCGGCAGCGCCCGCTCATTATGCACGGTAAAATTCGTCGTGTCATCGCGATCGCGGTCGCGAAAACCCTGGAAATTGATGGGCGGCGGTACACATCCTGTAACTGCAAGGATGACCGCAACCGCAATCGAAACCGGGAAAAGATTTTTTGTCTTCATAAGCTACCTTCGCCGATGATAATAGTACACTGCTATTATCGGTCGAATCCTGAAGAGCAATATCACTTTTTTCGGGTTATGTTAAGCTGGGAAAAAGCCCCGTGTTATGCCAATTTATATCAAAATCAGCCTTCTATGAGTAAGCATTTCATCTCATTTATTGTCGCTCTCGCGTGGTCGCCGCGTACGGCTCCGCAACGGCATCCGGCATCGCTGGCGCTAGCGTAGCACGGGGGTATTTCAATATTTCGCACATCGTGTGCGTATTTAAATTTGAATAACTGTTCTGGAAAAATAGAGAGCTTGAGATAGTCCCGTGCTATGAAAAAAACTCTTTAAACCAGTCCCCTATCTTTCTGCCGAAGCCAGAATCGCTCTTTGCCGAGGCGCGTTCACGGCGCTGCGACGGCGCTTTCGGGACAACCTCTTCTTCAAGCCGTTTGATGACAAGACCCACGGCGACGGCGAAACCTGCGTTCTGCGTGACATCGAGCATACCGGTAAAGCCTTTCGGATGGCCTACGCGCACCGGCATGGTACCGAGCACCGCTTCCGCCATATCGCTGATGCCGTTCAGCTGCGCCAATCCGCCGGTAACAACGGCGCCCGCACCCAACAATTCACGGCATTCCGCCTTGTCAATCTCTTTCTGCACCAGACGGAATATCTCTTCCAGACGCGGCGCTATTATCTCGGCCAGTGCCCGCTTGGGTACCGTACGCGGAGGCCGGTCGCCGAGTGAAGGGATTTCTATTATATCGGTGTCGGCTGCAAGTTCCGGCATTGCCGTGCCGTAACGCACTTTCACGTCCTCGGCGGCTATATGCGGCAGGCGAAGCCCCATGGCGATATCGTTCGTCACGTGCATGCCGCCCACGGGAATGACGGCAGTATGCCAGACGGCACCTTCGACGAAAAGCATCACTGTCGTTGTGGAACCGCCGATATCGATGAGCGCGGCACCGAGTTCTTTTTCATCACCGGCAAGCACGGCTGCAGCGGCCGCATACGGAGCCGCGATGATATCTTCTATAAAGAAACCCGCTTTCTCGACCGCTTTCATGAGATTGTCGCCGGCTGTCTTGAGCCCGGTGATGAGATGCGCTTCCGCTTCAAGTCTTGTACCCGTCATGCCGACGGGATTCTTCACTTCGTCCTGGTCATCAACGGAATATTCCTGCGGCACAAGATGGATAATCTCACGTTCCGCGGGAAGCCGCACCGAACGCGCCGACTCCATTACCCGCTCAACTTCAGTCTCTGTTATTTCGCGGTTGCGCGATGTGACGCCGATAACACCCTTTGAGTTGATGCCCAGAAGATGGTCACCGCCGATTGAGGCGATAACGCCTCCGGCCTCGGTGCCGGCCATGATCTCGGCTTTCTCTATCGATGCCGCTATGGCCTGCGATGCCGCGTCTATATTGACCACAACACCTTTACGTACGCCTTTCGATTCAACGCACCCGGTGCCGAGCACGTTCACCTCGCCTTCGGCGGTGAGTTCAGCGATGATGGTCTTCACCGAAAAGGAACCGACATCGAGACCTGTTATGATTCCGCTTTTTGCCACGTGCTAACCTTGCCTAAGAATAACGAGATTATACGGCAACAGGCTTAAATTTCAATACTATTTTCTGTGCTCAGCAACGGCGTCGTGTGCCGCCTCGCGGAGCATAGCCGCGTCATCGGCCGCAATGCTTCCCGGAACGAACGTGAGCTTGCGTGCATCGAGGCCGGTGAAGAATTCGTACCAGACGCATCCGGCAAGATAACAGCCGCGGTCGTTCGCATGTCCATGATCGTATCCGACAACCGGGAGACCATTATCGGTATTTATCTCGCGCCAGTGCCAGCCCACATGAAGTGTGTGTTCCTGTTTCGGCAGCGCAGGATATACCGGATGCTCATAATCGAATGATGGATCGGGGGCGGTGAAGGTGCGTCCTTTCATCTTCATCACGCGATAGAACGCCGTGCCCGACGGTATCACCCGGAAGCCATATGCCTTTGCGTACGACGCATACGCATCCCTGATGCCGTTGTACATCTGATCATCCCCTATCCCCCACTCCTTGTAGTGCGGCGAATCGCTCCGGTACGGCCAGGTCTGATGCATGACTATCTCAGCCGTCGGCGCGAGCTTTTTGATGAGCGCTACGAGATTGCCCAGACCGGGTTCGAATGTCTCCGCCTGCCAGCTCCGCCAGCTCACCTGCTGAAGCGTTATGATATCCCACGGTACGGACGCGAGCGTCTCCGGCAGATTGAAACGGACTTCCTTATCATTGATGTAATGGCCGGTGCCGTACGGACGTACTGATGCGTCTTTCTCCGACAGGCACGAAATATTCCAGTGTTTTTCGAGCGAACAGCCGCCGATCATGGCGTGTTTCACCATAATGTCCATCGGCGCGCTCCGTGTGAGTTCGCCGAAATAGGTAAGCGCATTTCCTGAAAAGCTGTTGCCGATGACGAAGACGTTCGTGCGTTTCATGAGGGACTCCCGGGGTGATGATGTTTTGCAAGGGTATCGTATTATGGATAAAAATCAAATGTGGGGCGCCGGAGGCGCGGGGCTGGGTTTATGCTGATTGCGCCCGGACAGGATGGGGTCTTGCTTTCGCTACGCCGCAAAACTAGTCCCGGGGGACTTGACAATTGCGGCTACGCGAAAGCAAGACCCCATCCTATCCGGGCTTCATTCATTTTTGTGTTTCGGAAATGTGGAGTATAGAAAGATATAAATGTCTGTAACGGGTGGAATAACGCGTGAAAATAGAGTTAAGGAATCGGATTGGCCGTTGCATTTTTTTCTCTTGCGCCGGTTTGAACGCAAATGAGAAAAATGAGAATTGACCTTCATCATGCATCCGGCGCTCTCCTGCCCCGCACCGCGGGGAATGGCGTTGGGCCGAGCGCAGCCGAGGCCAGTTGGAGGAAGGGGCACTTACAAATCCGTTTAAGCATCGTCGCAGTCGAAAAAGTAAATGCCGTGCGCCGCTGTTACGAGAAGGTATGGTAACATACGATGTTGTATCTAAATAAATAAATACGTAAAATATGTCCCCAAATGAACTTTCACGCCTATATTAATAAATAATTCATTGCGGAAATAGTATTTGAAGTCAATGTAACTAGAGAAAAATGGAAGTGCTAGTTCAATTGACTGTTTTATGTATTTGGAATCAATATTTGAAAAATTAATATTGAACAATGATATTTCCGAAACTAAATTCAAACAATATGTCGGCACCTTGTTAGCGGCATAGACCATCGATGGATCAGTAAATACAGTGAATACTACTTGTACTGGAATGATATTTAACGAATACTGTCCGTCATAGGCCAACCTCAAAACGGTTAACCCAGGTAATAATATATCCCCTAATGCAACTTCCCCAATGTCAATATTAAAAAAGATGTTATTTTTAAATTCTCTTTTATTAAGATAATTCGCTGCTGTATAAAACTCTACACCAACCAATGAGAACTTTGTATGGGGCCTATTATTTATATAATTTGAAAAAATATCGTTGCAGAATATATTAATACTGAATAGCACTGATATAATTACATAACGATACATATTAATCTTACTTGCAGCCAATTTCGCAATCCTTTCACGTGTTTGCCCCCCCATATCGTATCCTCCATCTTTTATGCGGACAAGGGAGCATGCTCCCTTGTCCGCCGCTATAACCTGACAAATATTAATTCTTAAATACCAACCATAAAACGCATAATACCCCGGCATGAACTATTGTCAACACAAGCTTCACTATAGTCCATGCCGGACACCTGATACTTTTTCCATCCCCGATCATTGACAAAATAAATCTCCTGTTATAAATTCCCGGATACTTGTACGTGGGACTTGAAGATATACATTTGATGCGGGTGTGAATGAACCAAATACTATACACTTGGATTGTTCAATAATCGGTGCTCTCTGCTGTGGCCGAGACATGGTTCAACCGCACTCCTTACACGGTGAATTACAGCTCTGCTGTAAAATAAATTTTCAGGAGTGTTTTATGTCGGAAGTATCGAAGTCGGAAGAAAAAGCCGCGCCTGCCGCGGCTAAGGAGGCAACCGCGAAAACCGAGGCGAAGGTGTCCAAAGAGGAAAGCGGACACGCGAAAAACCATGAGGCATTCGAGGGTGCAATGGTCATCGTCGGAGATATGGGCGCGCGATATCAGCCGGGAAGCGAGACGATAACGCCTGCAGCTCTCACCGCAAAACGCGACGGGATGCGGGATGCGCTTACGGCTGTTCGCGACGCGAAAATATCGTTTGCCGCTGCGGTTGACGCGGTTGAAGCAGCCTTCGACGGCATGGGCGCATACGCCACCCGTTTCCTCAATGCCTACGGCTATATGACCGGAGACCGCGCGAAACAGGGCATGAAGACATTGGCCGACAAGGTGCGGGGAAAAGGAGCGAAAAAGTCAGCAACGGTATCGCAGTCACAGATGAGCCGCGCGAACCGTATTGAATCGTTTCGCGCCATGGCGGCAACGGCGAAAGCAAATACGAAATTCAAACCAAACGAAAGCGACCTGAAACCGGACGCGGTTACCGCATATCTCGATTCGCTTGTCCCGCTCAACGCGGCGGCGACCCGGGCACTTGATGCGAGAAGCACCGCGCTTGATGAACGCAACGAGATCATGTACACGGGCGATACATCCGCGTACCGGATGTTCCGGGATGTGAAGGCGTATGTCAAAAGCGTTGAAGGCGCATCATCGCCATTGTTCAAACGTCTCGCGAAACTTGAATTCAGGATGATAAAGAACGGGAAATAGAACCGGCGCGGGGAAGTATCTATCCCAATCGAATAAAAGATAGTATCTTTATGCGCATGGATGCGGTACGATACCGAGAAAAAAGCGATACCCGCGCCAGCGCCGAGCGCAAGCAATCCAAGGATGGATTGCGAAAGCGACGGTATCATTCATAATTTGTCCGTAAAAGTATTATGCATCAAGAAGTTTCACCAGGCGAAGGCGAGGATATATATCCTCGCCTTCGTTGTCTATTCATGAAACCTGCCGCTGCAACGAAGAAATGGACCGCTGCAATCATGAAACCCGCCGCTGCGATATAGAAACGGCCCGCTGCAATTGCGATTCCTCCCGCTGCAGAAAAGAATTCTCCCGCTGCGATATTGAAACCGACCGCTGCGATTAAGAAATGAACCGCTGCAACTATGAAACCCGCCGCTGCAATTTGTTTTTTGACCGCTGACCGTATTGAATGTGTTTATCATCAGAATTTATTGGCACGGCGCTCTGGGGGACAAGGGAGCATGCTCCCTTGTCCCCCAGAGCGCCCCCTCATTGACGCTTTTATCACCATAATCTATACTACATATGTTCTCCCGAGCATACCGTGCAAGGATTCATGGATGAAACAACTCAAACGGATGGTCCTTCTCTGCACGGCTATCCTGACGCTCGTAACGATTACACCGCAACGGACATATGCCATGGATCCCGGCATTGCTGTATTTGCGGGACTTGTAGTACTTGGAGCAGGTGTATTGGCGATCGGATTAGGTGTCGGCGCAATGATATGGATTGTCTCCACCTCAAAAGATGCGGCGAAAACGGACCAAGTTAAAAAAGATGTATCGTTACGTACGACCATTGCGGCTACGCAGGGAAGATACAGTCTCCTCGCACCTCCATACAAAGTGTACCTTGCAGACAGAACATCTTGGCTTTTTTCTGATATTTCAATTGTCAACGGCAATTGCATCGGAACAAGCGTCTTTGGCAATGTCAGTTTAGCGGTCGATGATATCGCAGTGATTACCATGAACAAAGACTCATACATCATTTATACAAACTCAGCCGCATTGATTCATGCTGAAGGCGCGGTTTCTATCGGCATTGACTCTACGCTGTCTTTGACGGGAGGATTTTTCCGATATTCACTCCCGCCGCTTGAAGCAGTTGAAATCGGCTTTGGGGACAGTTTATCGTTGCTTCACTATTCAGACCTCGTCATCCACAATGTGCTCTTTGCGGATATCCGTTGGTATATGATGGACCGCATACCGCGCGGTTTTTTCATCGGCGCGGAGGTTTTTGCCGGCATGAGTCTCAATATCGATAAATTGAGAACGCCCGATTTCAACACAACGCCGACACACTGGCATTTAGGATATGATGTTCAATGCGGATATCGCTTCGGTGTATTTCCTTACTACTGCGCCGTGTATGTCCGCGCAGGTTATGATGCTGCCGACATTTCAATAAAGGACAACTCCTTTATCATCAACCAGTTCGTATACCAAACGCCGAACGCAGTCCTTGGCGGACCATTCATCGCCTTGCGGTTTGAAGTAACATGGAATTTCGGCGGCTACTACACACCTCAAGATTTTATCAGTAAGCCCGCAACCGGTTCCGGCAAATAACGCTTCCTCATCAACTATCTCCCCAGACCACCACCATCCATTTATCACAGCGCGCGATTAGCGAAGGAGGGGATATCTTTTTCCTCGGCGTACGAGCGGCATGGATGCCGCGAGAGCGAGTGATGCATCAGGATGATGCACACCGAGCGTTACGTCGAGGAAAAAGATATCCCCTCCGAGCGATCGTAGCGCACACCTCCCCCTCATTGACTCCTCCCCCGCCCCGCCCTATAATACCATATCAACCGCACCGCAGACATCGCAAGGACACCCGCATGAAAAAGACCGCACGTAAAAAGGATGAGCGCACCGTACTCGGCGTCATCCAGATGGGAATGACGAAAAACGCCGACTACAATGTAAAAAAGGCCGTAGCAATGGTGACCAAAGCGAGACGCGAAGGAGCGAACGTCATCTGTCTCCCGGAACTTTACCGCTCGCAGTATTTCTGTCAGACCGAGAACGCGATGAACTTCGACCTCGCCGAACCCGCCGAGGGCCCGAGCTTTGCGACATTCGCGCCGCTCGCGAAAAAAATCGACGCGGTCATCATCGTGCCGTTCTTCGAGCGGCGGGCCGCGGGAATATATCACAACAGCGCGCTCATCATCGACACGGACGGCAAGGCCGCCGGCATGTACCGGAAAATGCACATACCCGACGACCCGAACTACTATGAGAAATTCTATTTCACGCCGGGCGATCTCGGCTTCAATTCGTTCATCACCGCGCACGGTGCCGTGGGAACGCTCATCTGCTGGGACCAGTGGTATCCCGAGGCGGCGCGGCTCACTGCGCTCGACGGCGCCATGATGCTCTGCTACCCCACCGCCATCGGCTGGCATCCGCGCGAGAAACGTGAAAAGGGCGCGGCGCAGCTCGACGCATGGATGACCGTGCAGCGCGGACACGCCATCGCGAACGGGATCTATGTAGCCGCGGCGAACCGCATCGGACTGGAAAAACCGGCGGACCGCAGCGATGGTATCGAATTCTGGGGCTCGTCTTTCATCGCTGATCCGCAGGGTGTGATCATCGCACAGGCGTCGGTGGACAAAGAAGAAATACTCATCGCCGATATCGACACAACGCATATGGAGAACATACGCCGTAACTGGCCTTTCTTCCGCGACAGGCGCATCGACGCGTTCAAGGATATCACCAAACGATATCGTGACGACGGGAACGATAACAACTGCGGCTGCGGTGACGATTGCGATTGTCACCACTGACGTAGGGATGTTTTTCGCGGGATGAAGCCCGCGCTATACTATTTCTTATATAATTTTTTCTGCTTTATAAACCGGTACACGCCGTCAGGCAGGAGATACCGGCAGTCGTCGCCCTGCATGAGACGCTCACGTATCATCGTGGATGAAATATCTATCTTCGGCATGCGGCAGAACGATGCGGGAAACTGCATGGCGGCCTTTGCTCCGGCCTCGGTCTCATCACGCGTAGCGACGATGAAGTCCACCAGTTCCGCAAGCTTATCGATATTACGCCAGCGCGGCAGCCCCGCGATGAGGTCGTCACCGAGAATGAGTCCGATGCGTCCGCTCACACCGGCGACGGATGCATAGAGATATTTTATCGTCTCAAATGTGTAGGAAATATCCTTCTTGCGAAGCTCAAAGTCGCTTACGGTGAAATGCCGGTTCCCGCGTACCGCCGCCCGCACCATATCGCAGCGTTCGTTCGCGGGGACATCGGTGAGCGGCTGTTTATGCGGAGGTATGTACGCAGGCACGAACATTATCTTATCATAACCGAGCGTGCGCCGGACTTCCCCGGCGAGTATGAGATGACCGATATGGACGGGATTGAAACTCCCGCCGAGCATGGCTATCTTCATTCGCGGATATGCCCGTTACCCGTGACCACATATTTGAGCGTTGTCATATCAAGCAGTCCCATGGGACCGCGCACATGCAGTTTCTGATTCGATATACCTATCTCTGCACCAAGTCCAAACTCGCCGCCGTCTGCAAGACGCGTCGATGCGTTCACCATCACCACACCCGCATCGACCTCTTCTTTGAACCGCTCCGCGTTCGCAAGCGACGAGGTGACTATCGCCTCGGTATGGCGCGAACCGTGACGGTTGATGTGCGCTATCGCCTGTTCGATGTTGTCGACTATCTTCACCGAGATTATCAGATCGAGATATTCGGTGTCCCAGTCCGCCGCGTCCGCCGATTTCACCGGGATGATAGCCATGGTACGCGAACAGCCGCGCACCTCCACGCCTTTGGCAATAAGCGCATCGATTATCTCTTTTGTATGAGGAAAATCATGATGCACGAGGAGCGTTTCCGTGGCGTTGCAGACGCCGGGTCGCTGCGTCTTCGCGTTCACCGCAATATGCATCGCCATCGCCTTGTCGGCGTCTTTTTCTATATAGGTGTGACAGAGCCCCTTGTCGTGACAGATGACGGGAATAAGACTTTCCGCGCGGACAAAATTGATGAGCGCGTCTCCGCCGCGCGCGATGACCACATCCACCGACGACGTGCATTTGACGAAATCGGCGATGAGCTGACGGTCGGTATTCTCTACCATTGTCACCGCGTGTTCAGGTATGCCGGATTTCTTGAGTCCGGCGCGTATCGCCTTGACTATGGCGGTATTGCTTTTCACCGCTTCGCTGCCGCCACGCAGAATCACCGCGTTACCGCTTTTCAGCGACAGCGCGAACGCATCCACGGAGACATTGGGACGCGCTTCGAAAATGAAAAACACGACGCCGATGGGCGCCCGCACACGGCCGATGAGAAGGCCGTCGGCCCGTTTCTTAATCTCGGTATATGCGCCGACGGGGTCATCAAGCGCGATGACGGACGCTATCGTCGCGAGCATACCGTCGAACCGTTTTTCGTTAAGCGTAAGCCTGTCGATGAACGCTGACGGATTGCCCGCCTGTTTCGCCGCGGCCACATCGAGTGCGTTCTCGGCGAGGATCTGCCCGCGCCGTTCCGTAAGCGCGTCACTCACCGCATGAAGCGCGCGGTTCTTGTCCTGTCCGTTGAGGCGCGCAAGAGCGAACGATGCATCTTTCGCTTTCTGAGCCGCGGCTGTTACGTATTCATTCATGGTTAGCTCCGGTACTTCGATACGTTATTATAGAACATGTGGATTATTAATCAAGACGACTGCAGGAACGGTCACATCCCGTTGACGCCGGTCCTCTATCAATTATACTGAGCCCGCATCAGGAGACCTGACCGAAAGACAAGTCCGCACGGAGAATATCATGAAAAGCATCTATTCACTCGCACTCTGCTTCATGGCATTATCGACCATAATCTGCGCACGTACGCTTGAGGACGTTCGCGCCGGCAGCAAATTCGGCGGTATTCGCGGCACCGTCACCGCGCAGATCAAGACTGACAATCTGCCCGAGTACAAAGCCTCCGCGGCCGATCAAACAGCATTCCTCGCCGTATGCAAAACCGTCGCATCGGTATTCGCACGGCATCCGCTGATGGCGGCTCCGCGCGGTTTCAATGCATACAACACCGTCATGATTCCGTCGCTGGAATACAGCAGTGCGGTTTTGGCGACCAACGGCATGCCGCTCATCGCAGACTGCTCGCTCACCATGCGCGACTTCGGTGACGACGGCAAGGGAGGCTATCACGAATCCATCTCGACCAGCGCCGGCGTCGTGGTGCATATCAACAGCCTCATGCTCGTATTCTCCGGCATGCACATCTACAACGAAGGCGCCGGTGACGACCTTTTCTATCAGCCGAAAAAGACAGGTACGTTCAACGGCCATCCGCGCTACCATGATGTTGACAGTATGATTGTCCTCAACGCGTCGAAGAAGCCGCTCTGGCTTCCGGTGAGCGCTGAAGAATTTATCACCGTTCACATCAGACGTACCGAAGCCGAGCGGGACAAAACGCTTGCCGGCATGAAAGGCCCTCTGTCGCCGAAAGAGATCGTCGATTCGGGAAAAGCGGAACGGGAGAAAGCGTTCACTGAAGCATATCTCATGCTCAAAAAAACAAATCCGAAAGAGGCGGAACAGGCGAAAAAAGAATTCAATGAGGCTGAGAAACAGTTCGCAAAAGAAGCCGCATCGCACAAGGAAAGCGGCGATGATATACGTGCGCAGAATCAAAAGATCTATGACGACCGGATAGCGGCGCTGAAGCGCGAACTCACAGCGCTATCCGCTCTTCAGCGAAAAGCGCAGGCGGTGTTCGTCGGCGAAAGCGATGAACATCCTTCGGGACTCGGCAGCCCGACCGATGAGAACGCACGGCATATCGTCCGGGTGAACCGTGACTATTTCAACGACGGCCTGCCGCGAAGTGCGGTACGGCTTCTCATCATCACCTTCAGTATCAACGGCGGATACGCCGACACGTCGGCGTTCGACACCGAACAGGAAGACCATACACTCGAGGATTTCATCGCCGCAGATCTCGCCGCAACGCTCGATTGGAAAAAAATATTCTCGGTTGCCGGAATATGATCGATACTGCAGCCGTGTAACGCCTCTTATTCAAGCCAGATGCGGTCGAACATATAGGTCACCGTGGGGGCGGCCCATACTTCATCCTTACCGCCTTCGTTCAAGAGCAGTGACACGCTTGTCATATTCTTGCCCGCAACCGGCAGCGACAGATCTTCCCAGTCGCCCGTGGCTTTTTCATAGCTTCTCAGCCGGATGAGTTTCCCGTCGATGTTCACTTCAACGCCGAACGGTGCGCCCTTATCCGCCTTATATCGGATGCGGAGATTTTTCACACCGGCAAGATCGCCCTTCACCGGCTTTGATATCCCGAGCATATCGCGATGTCCGGCCGTACGCGGTGCGCTCACCACAAGCGATCCGTCAACCACGGAAATTGTCGGCGTGCAATCCGTCCACGACACCTTCTGCCAGGCGGCAGCATCTTCTCCGCTGTCGATATCCTTCGACGCCTGAGCCGCTGATGCCGGCTTATTCTCAGCCGTCGCCGGCTCTATTTCGAAACGATGCGCGACAGGCTTATTATGCCGCCACACATCAGCCGTTCGTTCATCCATCTCTTTTTTCAATTCGGCCTCTCGCGGCTTCCAGGTGATATACGTATCCACCTGACCTTTGAAGTAACCGAAATTACCGGCGCCTTTTTTCTTTTCCAGATCGGCCAGCAGCGCCGCCTTCATTGCTTCAAAATCATCGGGATCAAGCCCCGGGTTGCTCCGCACCAGAAAATGTCTTTGCGCTGCGAATGTCCGCATGCGCGCCGCGATACTCTGGCGTTTCTCCTCGGCATCCATGACCTTCTGCGCCTGCTTGAGCATGGGACTCAGCGGATTTCCGGCGAGATTAATTCCCGCGGCAAGTTCGCGTGCCGATACGGTAGTTGCAACGGTAACACCGTCGATACGTACGGCATACGAGCCGTCAGGCAATCCGGTTACTTTCACTATTTCACGATTCAAGTCCTGCATGAAGGGCACCCATTTCAACGCCTCCTCCGCAGCGGGAAGCACCGGATACGGAAGCGATGAAGCCGTATACACAAACCCCGCCTTTCCGCCCTGACATTTCACGTCACTGATACTGCAATTATTTTCAATCGTCGCCTTTCCGGCGGCAGCATCAACCGTGAATTCAGCCACCGTGCCGGACACGCCCAATCCTTTGAGGAGGTAATATGCCATCACCAACTGTCCGGGGTCACCGGGATGCACGCGATCGGGCCCAACGAGCGTTGCATTGGGATTGGCTTTCTGGAGCTCTGCATTCAGTGCCGTCATGGGACGATGCAGTTCCAGTAATCCGCCGCCGGTACGCTCCGCCATTTTCTTTGCATTCTCGCCGCATAGCCCGAGCGCATCATTGACGCCCGAGCAGTTTTCCGTCTGCTGATTGCCAGTCTGATCGTATATGGACGGCGTGATGTAAATAATACGACACGAAATAGCCTTGAGTTTTTCGGTGAGCTGTTCCATCGCGGCGAAGTGCGCTTTGAGCGCATCCTCACGACGCGTTTCAACTGCCGCGCCCGTTTGCCCCGGCGCATACAGGCCTCTGCTCACATCGTTCATTCCGAGCATTATGGTCGCCACCGTGGGCTTATGTACGGCGATGTCCCACTCGAAACGCTGCACGGCCCCCGCTGCGGAGTCGCCCGAGATACCGCAGTTATTCATCGTAAAGGGACGATCGGGATAGCGTGTGGCATGAAACAGATACACGAACGAATGATAACGCCGCCCGTGCGTGATGCTGTCCCCGATAGCGGCCCATCGATCACCGGCCTGAAAACCTATGGCAGGCGCATCGGCAGCATCTCCCGCTGCGAACGTAAGCATGGCGAGGCATGTGATCAGCAGATACTTCATAGTGTAACTCCATATTGATATCCATAGTATAATCCCGCACGGCGACGAGTCAAGGCAGGTATTACCGCATAACACTATCGCGCCATATGTCGGTATACCAACGGACGACTTGCGATTGTAGAACGATTGCGCTACAATAGAACGACAATAGACATTTCATCGAGGTATCATATGCGTAAGATCATTCTGACGGCACTGGCAGTTTTAAGCACGCTATTCCCGGCGGCACCGCAAAGCATGAG
This sequence comes from Spirochaetota bacterium, assembly GCA_016214035.1. Classification (GTDB taxonomy): domain Bacteria; phylum Spirochaetota; class Brachyspiria; order Brachyspirales; family JACRPF01; genus JACRPF01. The sequence goes on from JACRPF010000021.1 coordinate 144,146, forward strand.
CATGGGAGCCCGTATTCAGGCACGCGCGGCCGCCCGTGAGGCATTGCTCGAAACGAAAAACGCCGTTCGCGCCAAACAATTCGAAAAGGCCCGTGTATACGTCCAGAAGGCGCACGACCTGAATCCAACCGACAGCGAAGTTATCAAGTACTACCGGCAGCTTGCCGCGCCTGAACTGTCGATCGAACCGGAAGCCGAGATATTCTTCTATAATAAGAAACCGTCACTCACCTGCACGTTTCGCACCGACGGCAAAGGCGCCGGTACCGCATGGATAACCTCATGGACGTTTACCGTTAAAAGCGAAAGCGGAACTGCTGTGCGGACGATGAGCGGCACCGCATCCGTGGACAGCATCTCATGGGACGGCTACTCCGACGCCAAGACACGCGTCCCCGACGGCCGCTACACGCTTGAAGCGGACATCGGCGGTGAACTCGGATTCCGTGTACCGGTGAAAGGGAATGCGGTGCTCGTGCTCGGCAAAGATATGGAAGGATTCATCGCGATAAAGGAAACGCTCTTCCCCGCGGGAAAAACGAATGTGCTTATTGAGCTTATGTACCCCGACAGAACACGCATCGTCTCCTGGGAAGTCATCATCGCCAATAACAGCGGAAAGACAGTGCGCTCTATAAAAGGCAGCGGACCGCTCCCCGAATCGGTCAACTGGGACGGCAGGGACAATGCCGGCGACATCGTCCCCGGCGGCGATATATTCACGGTCATGCTCACGGGAACCGATAAGGCCGGAAAAACATGGGAAAGCAACAAAGACATTATTGAATCCGAGATAGAAATAATCACTGCGGGAGGGCTCCTGACATTCAAAATGTCAACGCTGCAGTTCGATATCGGTAAAGCGGTTATTCAGACACGGTCGTATCCATTGCTCGACCGCGTGGTGCGCATACTCAATAAATACAACTGGTACACGATACAGATTGAAGGACACACCGACAATGTGGGCGCCGATGCGGCGAATATGACGCTGTCGAAAGACCGGGCGAAAACGGTGATGGATTATCTAATCTCAAAATCGGGACTTCCCGCCGAGCGGTTCACCACAACGGGTGCCGGAAGCTCAAAACCGGTGGCGCCGAACACAAGCGATGCAGGACGCGCAAAAAATCGCCGCGTTGAGTTTACGCTGACCGAGATAAAGAAATAACAATTCACATCTTCTGGATTATCGCCCAGAACGCATTCTCGATATTCTGAAGCGTTCCGGTCTTTTCGCGATACGTCTGCGTAATCTGCCCCGTAGCGACGTCAGTGACCTCGATGCTGATGAAATAGGTTCCGCCGATCATGGAAATAGTTCCCGTGGCGATTGCGGTGATATTCGGTATGGTACCGGCATTCGCGGCTGTCATGAGTTTCCCGCGCGCATCGGTGCGCTCCACCGAGGTGAATTTCTTCGACGCTTTCATTGCGTGAATAAATGTTTCCGAATACTGACGCTTCTCACGTTCACCAACCACCGTTGAGGTGAATCCGGCAAACCCTATCGCGGGCTTTACCTCGGGGGTTTTTACTATCTCTTTTTCAGCGGCACAGCCGAGTATGAGCGCTGCCATAACGATGACTGACACTATATGTTTCATGGTTTCCTCCCGTGGATTGTTGACGATATGGTGCGATACTACACTACCGCGGCAGGCTGTCAAGAGCGCGTGTCCAATGTGCATATGCGTTGCCAATTGCCGCTGATGATGTATACTTTTGTCATGGAATCAGGCTCAGCGATCGACCCGTTCTACGAGAACGACGTGACACAGTTCACCGAACGCGCACCGCTGATGATACGGCGTTCGGTGACCGTCGCCGAACGGGCTGCTGTGCGTCCGCATTTTCACGGCACCCTGGAGCTCGTGTGGTTCTATTCCGGCACGGGCGGCCGCGTCATCATCGACGGCAAACCGCACCCGTATACTAAAGAGCAGGCGATATTCATCAAACCGTACGCCATGCACGCATACGAGCTTCATTCCCTGTCACAGCGATTTCTACTGGTAAAGTTCGACACCGCACGCTTTGTTGAGCTGTTCAGCGGTTCGCAGCTTGAACGCGATGCGCGCATATTCACCGCACGACTGGCACATGCCGTACCCGTGCAGCGCATCCCGCCGTCCGCAATCCGTTCGCTTGCGCAGTGCAGCACACAAGACCTGTTTGCATCACTTGCGGCACTGATTTCGCTCACGCAAAGCATACGCACACTGCCGTCATCATCCGTCGACGCGGAAGCATCCTCGGCGTTCTCACGGGCGATATCGTTCATGGAAAAGCACTATAATGAAAAAATAACACTCGCCGCAGCCGCCGCGGAGGCGGGTGTCAGTAAATTTCATTTCGCACATACGTTCCCGAAGCTGTACGGCATGAGCTTCGTCGACTTTCTCAACCGTATCCGCCTTGCCCGCGCGGAAAACCTCCTGCGCTATTCGGATAAAAGCATCTCCGACATAGCCCGCTCCGTGGGATTTTTCGACGCGGCATACTTTCACAAAGTGTTCAAGAAGCACCGCGGCGAACGGCCGAAGGATTTCCGCAGCGGTTTTCGAAGCTGAATGCGGCGCAGTTTGACATCCGATATCCAGCATATATAATCCGTTCCCATAATGGAAAACAATATTTTCTACAAACTTGCATCCGTCATCGATGAACGGAAAAACGCATCGCCTGAATCGTCATATACCGCGAAACTGCTGCATGCCGGCGTAGAGAAGATCAGTAAAAAAGTGATCGAAGAGGCTTTTGAAGCGTGCCTCGCCGCACACAACGGCGACACGGCGCATCTTACCAATGAAATCTGCGACCTGTTCTATCACGCGCTCGTGCTCGGCGCAAGCCGCGGCGTCACCATCGATGCCGTCGCCGCCGAACTCACCCGCCGCTTCGGCACCAGCGGTATCGATGAAAAAGCGTCGCGTAAACAGCAATGACCGCATGACCGCCCTATTCCACACCGACAGGATCCCTTCATGAACTTGAGCAACGCAACTTCACTGAAATTCGCGATTCCGAACAAAGGCCGGCTGCACGAGCCCACGGTGGCGCTTCTCAAACGCGCCGGATACTCGTTCCGGATGAAAGACCGCGCACTTTACGCATCATGCACCAACGCCGACATCATATTCATCTTCGTCCGCGCCGAGGACATCCCCGTGCTGGTGGCTTCATCGGCTGTTGATATCGGCATCACGGGACAGGACCTCGTCATAGAAAAAAAGGCAGCGGCATCCGAACTGCTCGCGCTCGATTTCGGCAAATGCCGGCTCTGTGTTGCGGTACCCGGCAGCGCATCGCATGACAGCGTCACGGAACTTGCCGGCGCAATGATCGCCACATCGTTCCCGGGCATCACCTCGGATTACTTCACGAAACAGCATGTCCCGGTGACCTGCCTCGAGATGAACGGATCAATCGAGATAACCGTTGCGCTCGGGATTGCCGACGCCATCGTCGATATTGTCGAGACGGGCGACAGTTTGAAAGAAAACAATCTGCGTATTTTCAAGGAAATAGGCAGCTATCAGACGGTGCTCATCGCATCACCGAAACGCGTGATGGACGAACGTGTGCAGATGGTGAAACGGCGCATCGAAGGTATTCTGATCGCCAACAGTTACAGCATTCTCGAATACAACATCCCGTCCGCGCGTCTGAAAGATGCGGAGAAGATCACACCGGGATTTGAATCACCCACCGTGGCTGAACTGGACGAACCCGGGTGGCTTGCGGTGAAAGTAATGGTTGAAAAAAACCGCATCGCCGATGCCATGGACAAGCTGGAAGCCCTTGGCGCTACCGGTCTTTTCGAGACCGAGATAAAAAACTGCCGCCTCGGGAAATCAAAGAACTGACACGCTGATTCCGTAACTACTATAACCACCAGGACCGCCTTGACAAAGTAACGCTTCTTGCGTATATTGAATGGCATACGTATGCCATTATTACCAAACGAGGCTGATAACCCGCATGGCAAAAACCATCGAAGACCTTGCCAAACGCATCGGCGTAAGCTACACAACGATATCACGCGCCATCAACCGGCCGCACCTGGTCCGCGAGGAAACACGCCGTAAAATTCGCGAAGCGATGGAACACTACGGCATTTTCCCGAACACAAGCGCACGCGGACTCAAACTCGGTCAGCCGAAAACCGTGGGACTCATGGTGGCCCGCAGCAGCAATTTCTTCTATTTAGAGATGGTAAATACGTTCCAGATGGAAGCGTACCGGCGCGGATATCTCCTGGTGCTGCACACCTATGATGCGGCGAAACCGGCCAAGGACACGCCGTTCGGCAGCCATATACCGCTCAACGGCATCATCGTGCAGGTCATGGAACATGAAGCGCCGCTCCTGTCGGCCCTCGCGTCACAGCATGTGCCGCTGGTGAGTGTGAGCAACATACCCCGTGACGATATTCCGCTCGTTGCAAGCGATGACGCATATAATATGAAGCAGCTCGCATCGGTAATGAAATCACGTATTACCGAATCTGATAATATTGCGTTTTTCTCCATTGCTCCGCAGAATTTCAGCGTAGAGGAACGTATCCGCGGCTTTTCGGCGGTACTGAACCGTGATGCCGCATCGTCCATACGCAATTTCGATTCATACGACGAAATGAACAGCGAGCTTGAACATCTGATACAAACCCGAACACTCCCGCGCGTAATCATGGCGATGAACGATTACACTGCGGTAAAAATAATTCTGACGCTTACACGACAGGGCATACGCGTACCCGAGGATGTCATCGTAAGCGGTTATGACAACGTATCACTCGTCAGGGAAATGGGCATGTCGTTCCCCACCGTCGATCCGCTGCTCAGTATTCAGGCACGCACGACATTCGACATACTTGAGGCAATCAACAGCAGCAAACCGCTATCGGTAAAAAAGCATTTGGTAAAAGGAGAAGTCATTGCATGAAAACGATAATACGTTCCTTCGTGTCGTCACTCATCATCATCACGGCGTGTTCGCTGATGCTCCCTGCCGCGGTGCTGTTTGAAGATACGTTCAACGCGCCATCGAGCGCGTGGCACGCGACGGCGGGAACATGGACGCCGGGTAACAGGGAGATCATATCAACCGGCGGCGGAAAATATGTAACCGGATCGGCGAAGTGGAAAAACTACACGATTCGTATGCGTATATTCACCGAGAGCCCCGGAAAGGACACCTGGAATGTCGCGGGCATGCTTGTGCGCTATACCGATGAAAAAAACCACTATGCGGTTGTACTGCACACAACCGGCAAGATTGAGCTCGCGAAAATGCATAACGGCAAATGGCTCGATAATCGCGCGCATGCGCAGACGAAAAACGCAGCGGCACAGTGGAGCGACCTGTCGGCGACGGTAACAGGCGGCACAATCACCGTAAGCGTTAACGGCGAAACGCTTATCACCTATACCGACCCCGAGCCGCTGCTCCGCGGCGGGATTGGACTTTTAAACAACGGTGCGAAGCAGGCGCGATTTGCCGCCGTCAATGTAACATCGGATGATGCCGCCGTAGTCCCGAAGAAAGCCGGAAGAACCACGGTGGGTATATTCACGAGAACATTATCCGGCGCAGCAGATGCTGAAACCGCACGTCTGTCAGCCGCATTCATCAAAGCGGGATATTCCGTACTGCCGGTATCCGAAGACGATGCGGTCACCGAGGACATGGTATCAACGGATCGTTTTTTTCTGTACATCATTCCCGGCGCACAGCAGTATCCGGCGAACGGATGTGCGGGTATAACGGAATTCATTTCACAAAAGGGTTCGCTTATCGTGACCGGCGGAGAAGCGTTCACCAAACCGCTGTATAAACGGACTACTCCGGGCGGCGGCTGGATTGACCGCGCCGGATATGAAGTGATGCTCAACTCGCTGCAGGCGGAATCTGTTGCGGTCAATTTCGAGAATACAATCAACTGGTCGTTCTCAGGAAACGATGCGGCGGGTTCCGGCGCGTCTATGACAATCGCACCCGACGGTGTGAAAGGGAATTGCACCGCGTATGAAGTAAAAAACCTCACCGGCTGGGCGACATACTACTCCCCCGTCATGGGTCCTGCTTTCCCTGCGGATCATGACGTACTCTGTCTCTGGGCGAAAGGAGATGCGGCAACACCGTCGATACTCATCGAGCTGAATGAAAAGGACGGATCGCGCTGGCTCTATACATTGAAAATATCGCCTGAATGGAAATCGTACGCGATACCGTTTGAAGACTTCGTCTATTGGCACGACTCGCCGACCAAAAATACGCGCGGCGGATCCGGCGATACGCTGAAACCGAATCAGGTAGTTAAATTCAATTTCGGCATGGCGCTCGGCAATCAGTCGCTCAAGCGCGGAGAGTATCGATTCCGGATCGATGAACTCGGCAGCGCGAAAAATCCGCTGGGGTCGATACGTGCAGATATAAAACGCAACACGCCGCCGATCATAGAGACGATATCACCGTCGTACAAGGTATTCCCTTTGAGCAATATAAAAACACTTGTGTTGGAACAATCGCAGCGGATCGTACCCGCATCGCTTAGAATAACTGCAGCCGAAGGCATGTACGCGCCGATACGACGGCCGACGGGCGCCGGATTCACCGGAGCGAACAAGTGGCGATTCATCCCGCTCATAAACGCTTTCGATGCGAACAGAGAATACCGCGGCTCACCGCTCTCGCTCATCATCACCGTGGCGGGCGGCGGCATACCGTCGCTTGCGGGCTTCTGCGGCGTGACTCCCGACGCATCGATGACATCCGCGCTGATAGCGGCAGCTGAAAGGATTGCAGACGGCGTATTCCTCATCGAGGCGGGAAGCACGCGGTTCTCATATTATCCCGACGAACCGGTAGCACTCGGCGCGCGCATCATGAACGCAGGCGATGGCAATGCGGATGTTTTGCTTCGCATTACGGTGCGTGCCGACGGGAAGACGGTATTTCAAAAAGAGGAAAAAGTGTCGATTGAAAAAGGAGCTGTGACGAATCAGGCGATCAGCACATCGGCAACACTGCCTGCCGGAACCACCGGCACGGTCAGGACTGAACTCGTACGCGGCGGCGAGGTCATCGATGTTATCGAGCATGAGATCGGCATACTCCCGGCACGGAACTATACTCCGGCAGCCGACGAATTCGTCACCGTACGCGGCAGCGATTTCTACTGTAAAGGAAAAAGATGGTATCCGAACGGCATCAATTACTGGCCGCTCAATGTATCGGGCCTTGAACCGGATGTCTACAACGCCGGATGGCTTACACCCGGATTTTATAATCCCGAAGAGATAGAACGGGATCTCACGCTCATGAACAAACTCGGCATCAACATGGTGAGCATACAGATGCAACGCACCAATGCGGCGCGCAATCTCCTCGACTTTTTCCGCCGCTGCGAACGTCACGACATCAAAGTAAACGGCTTTCTTGACGGAGCAAGTCCCACCGATTTCGAGGAATGGCTCGAATCGTCAATCATTCGAGAGGCGAATCTCGCGAATCAGAAGGCGCTGTTCGCCTACGACATCATCTGGGAAGCGAGCAATCACGTCTTCAACATAAAGAAACGCACACGATGGAATAAACAGTGGAACGAGTGGATCAAGGAACGATACGGCAGCATTGAAAACGCAATCAAAGACTGGAACCATTCGCCGGAGACAATACCCGAAGGCATAACGCAGCCGAAGCAGGAAGAGCTCATGAACGACGGCGCATGGCGTATCTACGTCGCCGCATACCGGCGCTTCATGGACGACTTCACCAGCCGCATCTGGAACGATGCGCACCGCAGAATAAAAAAGTACGACAGCAATCACCTCATCAGCTTCCGGCAGGGGAACACGACGTATTTCGATTTCGCATTCACGAGCCCGATGAAGCACATCGCGTTCGTCGAGCCGGAAGGTTACGGGTACCCTCATGACGACGAAACCTATTATACGCTCGGATTTTCAACGCGTTATGTGCAGTTCACGTCGGGCGGCAAACCCGTGTACTGGTCGGAATTCGGAAAAAGCGTCTGGAACAGAGCGACGATGCGTCCCGACGAGGCGCTTCAGAAGGTACAGGATGATTACAACGAAAAATACTACCGTATGCTGATGGACACGGGCGCGAACGGTCTCGCCCCCTGGTGGTGGCCGGGCGGATACCGCGTCAACGAGAAAAGCGATTTCGGCATCATGAACCCCGACGGTACGCCGCGGAAAACGGCGCTCATCGCTCAGGAATATGCGAAACGCATTACGTCGGATCGGACGGTACCGGCACCGGACGTATGGTTCGAATTCGACCGCGAGGCGCATGCCGGCGGTTACTGGCGCGCGGTGTTCAACGAAGGACGAGATGCATTCCGTGACGCCTGCATAAAAGGAAAAAACCTCGGAATAAAAACACCCGGCACCGGTACGGATTCGGCGAACACCCCCCTTGTCTCCGTGGGAAATACGACATATAATGGCAGTAATCCGCCGAAGTATCTGGACGCCGAGTTCAATTACCTCGCGGTGAAGATCGGCGATACGTGGACGAATATCTACGGGAGCGGCGGGTCTATCGCCCTTCCCGCGGGAAAACCGGTTACGGTGAAACTCTCGATCGGCAATATCGGCGAAGCCGTCTGGCTGTCGCCGAAAGCGGTGCCGGGTACGGGAGGCGTCTATGTGTCGACAAGAAGCGGCGATGCGGAGTTCCGGGAACCCATTATCGCGGACACGCCGCGGCTTGCTGATGCCGAGACCGGTTCTTTTACGCTGGTGCCGTCACTGCGTTCTTCCGCGCGTGTTGTGTTTGAAATGACCGCGCGCGACCGCATGTGGTTCGGCGAAAAATGGGAGATAACGTTCGTTGCACACTAATTGATATCGATACGCAAGAGGAGTCAGAGGATGCTAAGCAAGTTCATCGCGAAGGTCAAGGAATATCTGGGAATCATCATCATCGGCGGGGCGTTCGTCACCGCGACGATAATCGTCTTCACCGCACAGCGGGGGAGCGAGGAGACGGTGCATATCGTTACCGCGGGTGAAACACTCGCCAAGATCGCCGATACCTATGAGACGACGGTTGAAAAGATATGTGAAGAGAACTATCCGGATATCTCCGAAAAGTATGTCCTTGAAGCCGGCACAAAAATAAAAATACCGAAGAACAGAAGCCGGAAGATCATCACGATACGGCTCGCGCACTGGCAGCTTGAGCCGGGCGTACGCGACGGCATCAACTTCATGGCGAAAGAATATCAGAAACTGCACCCGAATGTACGCGTGGTACAGAACGCGGTGCCGGAAACGACATACGGGCAGTGGTTCGTCACCCAGATGGTCGGCGGAACCCCCGCGGACCTCATGGAGATCGGCAAGGTCCCCTATTCGCTCCTGGTCACCTACTACATGCGCTATTTCACGCCGCTCACCGAATATGTCACACAGCCCAATCCGTACAACGCGAACAATGAATTCGCCGGCATTCCGCTCCGTGACACCACCAAGGACGGTCTGAAAAACTGCTATATCCCCGAAGTGCAGGAATATATGGGCATCGGACTCTCGCAGTTCCTGGTGCGCATGTACTACAATAAAACCCTCCTTAAGCAGCTCGCCGGATATGACCGTGCCCCGAAGGATTGGCGCGAATTTCTCGACGTCTGCGAAAAGATCAGCAAACACAAGTTCATCAACCGCGTAACGCGGAAAACGCTTGATGAATGCGATCAGGGTATTCGGGAGTGCCGTGAACGTCTGCAGCGCGGCGGCAGCGATGCGGCAATGGCGCAGGTGAATGCCAAGATGAAAGAAATCATCGCGAAAACGAACGCGCTCATGGCGACGATACCCTATTATGTACCGGTGGCAAATTCCGGTGTACAAATGGGCCAGGTTGAGCATAACATGTTCAACGTGGTTACATCGAGGGGACGCGACCTCATCGACTTCAACCATGACTGTTCGGTAAGCACCACGGAGACATATATCGGATTCAAGACGAAAAAAGTGAGTCTCGACTTCCCGCCCTATCGCGCAAAGTTCGCGCTCGTCTCCAATTTCTGCAGCTACTGCATTCCCGGATTCACCGGCCTCACGCGCGACGACGGCGTTCTCCTCTTCGTCCAGCAGCGCGGCATATTCATCTCAACCGGAACCTGGGATGCACAGATGCTGGAAGAGCAGGCAAAAGACAACGGGTTTGAAGTGGCCGTGATGGAATTCCCGATCCCGTCCAAGGATGATCCCGATTTCGGCAGATTCATGGAAGGTCCGGCGTACGAGGACCCCGCGACCGGTTTCATGTTCGGCTGCCCCACTCCTGAAAACGAACCGGAGAAACGCAAAGCTGCGATCGATTTTCTTCTGTTCCTGACCGGCAAAGAAAACAACATAAAGCTCAACCAGATGATCGGCTGGATACCCTGTGTCTCGGGTGCTGAAGGCGCAGGCATTCTCAAGCAGTTCAAGGCGCATTCCGAAGGCGTAACGCCGGCGCTTAACTTCGGCATCGGCGGCGAATCCATCATCAAATGGTCGCAGATGTATGCGCTCTATCAGGTTGGACAGATCTCGTTCGAAAAGATGCGCGACGAGTTCACACCCTATTACATTGAACGCGGTTATAACGATTATCTCACTGCCACGAAGAATTGGCGGCGGAGCATGCTCACCGACGAGAAGATGATGTCGATGCTGCGCGCCCGCGCGTTCACCTCAACAAACGACAGGCAGAACAGCGAATACTGGACAAAATACCGCTACGTGATGCTTCGCCCGCTGACACGCGAAGTTGACGTAAGTTTTGAACAAAACCTCATGAAGCGGTCACAGCAGAAGGACTTCATGCCGCCGAATGCATATGAATATTCAGCAGAAGCGCTGCAGCGTATAAAAAACCGCCGATAACCGGAGCGAACCGATGCCGCAGATGAAAAGCAGCAGCAAATGGCATTCGTATAGCATATCGCGGGACTTATCACTCTCCCATAATAATATCGGAGGATAAACGCATGAGACATCTATATCTGATAGCACTGGCAGCAGGTATTCTTTCCATCGCTTCCGCGGATGATTTTACCGGCGCGCGCGTGTCCGTATCTCCTGCCGAAAAACAGATATCGCACGGCATTGTCTGGCAGAAGGAAAACAAGGAATCCGTATATGAAACGGTTACGCGTGATGGAAAAACGGCGATACGCGAAAAGAAGATGATGTATTTCGCGGTCACCGATGAACGGTTCAAAAAAGGAGCACTGCCGCTTCTGAGGATTGATATCGCGTATTTCGACGAGGGTAAAGGCGTTATCGTAATGAAATATGATTCATCCGACGCCTCGATAAATCCCGGCCCGAATGCCGGCGTATGGAAAGGTAAAAAAGCGCTGACACTTACCGACACACGTACATGGACGAATGCATCGATATTCATCAGCGACGCATATTTTGCCGGCCGCTGCAACGGCGGCGACTTCCGGTTCGAATGTAAAACGCCGCTCATCATCTCCGCGGTCACCATCACCGCCGCAGACGACGCGTCGCAGGAGAAAGCCCGCATGAGGACGAACAACGCCGCACCCGCTGTAGAGCAGTTCACGCTCACGTATGACGAAGTCGTCGCCAAGCTCGCGTTCTATGTCGGCATCGCGAAGGAAAACACCGCCGCATCGACGCTCACCGGGTCGGTCATGTGCGGCTATCAGGGATGGCACGGCGCCCCCGGCGACGGCTCGGGCCGCGGCTGGGTGCATTACCAGGAGCACATCACCTTCGAACCCGGTGACTGCCATGTTGACTACTGGCCCGATGTGCGCGGTTTCGACGCGGACGAAAAATATGCCACACCGTTCAAGCACCGTGACGGAAGTACCGCTTATGTGTTCAGCGCAATGAACAGAAAGACCGTGGACCGTCACTTCGCGTGGATGGAGGACAATGGCATCGACGGCGCGTTCGTCCAGCGTTTTGCGTCGGTCGTAAAAAATCCCGCGACACTGTACAAAAACAACACCGTTCTCATGAACGTACGCGCCGCTGCAAACGCTCGTGGACGAAGCTACGCCGTGATGTACGATCTTTCCGGTGCGAAAGACACGGATATACTGATCAACGACTGGAAAATACTGGTCAGCAAGATGGGCATCGGCAAGGACCCGAACGACAAGGCGTACCAAAGACATAACGGCAGGCCTGTTGTCGCGCTCTGGGGTCTCTTCGCCGACAGGGAATACAGCATAGCTACCTTTGAACGTCTCGTCGATTTCATGAAAAACGATCCCGTCCACGGCGGATTCTCGATAAAGCTCGGCGTCAATAACAATTGGCGTACGGGTACCGGAGCGAATGCGGATCGCGTTCGAAAGATCATCGCGCAGGGCGACATCGTCTCTCCGTGGACCGTCGGGCGTTATTCCTCCATCGACCAGGCGGAATTGTTCTATGCATTCAATAATAAACCCGATCAGGATTGGTGCCGCGCGAACGGCAAAGACTACATGCCCGTCATTTTCCCCGGATTCAGCTGGTATAACATGCACGACGGCGCTACACCGCTCGGCGCGATACCGCGTCTGCAGGGACGCTTCTTCTGGAAACAGATCACGCTGGCAAAAGAAGCGGGCGCGAGCATGCTCTATGTAGCCATGTTCGATGAGATCGATGAAGGAACCGCTATTTACAAGGTGGACAACGATCCGCCCGTATGCGACGGAACGGTGACCAAATTCCTCGATTACGAAGGACTTCCCAACGACCAGTATCTCTGGCTTTCGGGTATGGCAAAAAAGCTGCTCGCCAACGGCATTCCGCCGACCGCACTCCCGCCCGCGCGAAAGGGTGTATCGATCAGCTATAAACCGCTAGACGCAAACGGACTTGCACCGGGACTCAATGAAATATCCGTCATACTTGAAAAACAGCAGATTAGCAGAGGCATCATCATGCAGGAACGGGGGATTGAAACGCTCAACATCCCGGTGACGAGGAACGGCCGCAGCGGTTGGATGAGCAAAGCACTCGGCGATAAAGACGGCGGACGCAAGGTATATCTGAAGATCGATTATTCGGAATTCCGGGGAAAAACGGTGCCGCCGCTGACGCTCGAGATCGATTATTTCGACGACTGCGCCGCCACAGTACGCGTGGTGTACGACTCGCGGGATTTCTCATACAACCCCGGAACAGCGAATCCCGGAGCATGGAAAGAGGCAGGGAGTTTTCAGACGGGAACCGGCGGCGCATGGAAAACGGCCGCCATCACGGTATCGGACCCGCTTTTCGCCGGACGATGCAACGGCAATGACATTCGTCTTGAATTCGGCGCCGGCGCTGATCTTGTCATCGGCGCAGTACGCCTGAAAAAGTAACACCGCTTACGGCAGTAAGGAGACATTGTGCTTATCAACCCGCAGACACTTCAGAAGATTGAAAAGATTGAGAACCGCTACCGCGCGCTCAGGTTTGAAAAACACCTGTCACTCGACGCAAAATACTGGGACACGAAAGAACATCTGCGTGCAGATCCGAAGGGTGTTGCCTGGAAACCGATTACACGCGGCAGTGACTGGGGCGGGGACTGGCTCACGCGCTGGTTCAAATCCGGCTTCACGACGCCGTCGTCGCTTGCGGGAAAGAAAGTGTTCATTCAGGCTAGAACCGGCGCGCCGGAAACGCTGGTCATCGTCAACGGCGAACATAAGGGCGTTTTTGACGGAAAGCCTTTCAACACCGGCACGGTGAACCATACCGCTGTATGCATCGCACTCAAAGCGGTGAAAGGCCGTCGATACTCCATCGCACTTGAAGCGTACAGCGGGCACACATTCCCCGGCACCCAGCCTGACGAAACGGCGCGCGCGGTGAACGCGCACTCAAACCGCTACGACGGCATCGATATCGTCACCGAACGTGAAGATGTGAGCGCGTTCTTCTACGACCTTCTGGTGCTCCGCCAGAGTATGGAAGCGCTCAATGACGACAGTGTCCGCAGGCATGACATAGCGAAAACGCTCGAACAGGTTTTTATCACCGTCGAATCCATGCCGGCAGAGGTAGATGAAACTGCGTGGCGTACATCGATGAAAAAAGCGCATGCGCTGCTCAAACCGATGCTGAAAGCCGGGAACACGGACAATCTGCCGCATATGGGACTCATCGGGCACAGCCACCTCGACACCGCGTGGCTGTGGACTGTCGCAGAAACTACGCGGAAATGCGCCCGGACATTTTCATCGGTGCTCAATCTCATGGAACAGTATCCGGAATTCATTTTCCTGCAGAGCGCTCCGTATCACGCGGACGTCACAAGGCGGGAATACCCGGCGATATTTGAGAAAATAAAAGCCCGCGTGAAGGAAGGCCGGTGGGAGCCAAACGGCGCCATGTGGGTGGAGCCCGACTGCAATGTCCCGTCAGGCGAAGCGTTCGTGCGGCAGCTCATCTACGGCCAGGAGTTCACCCGCAGGCATTTCGGCTACACCGCCGACACGCTGTGGCTGCCCGATGTCTTCGGTTATTCCGGCGCACTTCCGCAGATTCTCATGAAAGCGGGCGTGAAGTATTTCTGCACGACGAAGATGGCGTGGGGTGAGGTGAAATTCCCGTACGATACGTTCCGCTGGGAAGGCATCGACGGGACGCATATCGTCTCCCATCTGCACAAGATACATTTCATCCCGGACCCGAAAACTCTCGCCGGTTTCTGGCACGGCGTTCAGCACAAGGAAACGCAGAACGGCGTGCTCTGCCCGTTCGGTTACGGCGACGGCGGCGGCGGCCCTCATTCCGACATGATTGAGATTGCACGACGTGTAAAAAAAGTCGACGGCCTTTTCACGTCGGCATATACCACGGTCACCGGTTTCATGAAACGTATTGCACAGCGCATGACCGAACTTCCTTCGTGGTCGGGCGAGCTTTATCTCTCGGCGCATCGCGGCACACTCACCTCGATTGCGAAAACAAAACGCCTGAACCGCAAAGCTGAATTCGCCCTGCGTGACGCGGAATATTTCTCAACGCTTGCCGCACTCGGCGGTACAGCGTACCCGAAACAGCTCCTTGAAGACCTCTGGAAAACGCTGCTCGTCAATCAGTTCCATGACATACTGCCGGGTTCATCGATTGCCGAGGTGAACGACCTGGCGGATAAAGAGCTGTCGGCGGTGGTGCAAAAGGCGGAAGCGCTGACACAGCGCATGATCGCTGCGGCGACAAAACCGTCGCATCAGAATCAGGAAAGCATATCGCTCATCAATACGCTTGGATGGCAGCGTTCGGGAACACACGCCGTTCCTGCACTGCTGAAAGGAAAAACGCCCGCAGGGGTGACGTCGCAGCATTTCACGGGACTTGACGGCACACAAATGAACTTTATCGCCGGCGCTGCGCTTCCTTCCTTCGGCACTGTTGTTCTCCCGCTTGAAAAAGCTGCCGAAAAAACCGGTTCGGCACGTCCGTTCAGCATATCGAAAACCGCCATCGAAACACCGATGTTGAACATGCGCATCGACACCAGCGGGAGGATAGTCTCCTGCATCGACAGGAAATACGGACGTGAGATTGTACGTACCGGCGGTGCGCTCAACCGTTTCCTCATCTCGGAAGACGTGCCGACGGCATGGGACAATTGGGATATCAACGAGGACCATCTGCTCAAAGAGCATGAGGACATGCGCCTTGTCTCACGCGAGGTCATTACCAACGGTCCGCTCGCGCTCATGCTGCGCAGCGAATACAAGATCGGCAAGCGTTCACGCATCATACAGGACATGACGCTGTTCGCCGATTCGCCGCGCATCGAATTCACAACGAAGATAGACTGGCATGAAAAGCACACGTTCCTCAAAGCCGGTTTTGACGTCGATATCCTCTCCGATACGGCACGATATGAGATACAATACGGACACCTTGAACGCACGCGACACAAGAATCTCAAGGAAGACCGGATGAAATTCGAGGCACTCGTCCATAAATGGATGGATGTGAGCGAAACGAATTTCGGTGTGGCGCTTTTGAACGACGGCAAGTACGGCGCATACGCGGGACGCGAACGCATGACGCTGTCGCTCATGAAATCGGGAACACATCCCGACGCGCGCGGCGATGAGGGTTCGCATTCCGTCACCTATGCGATTCTGCCGCACGGCGCATTCAATGCCGACGTTGTCCGTGAAGCGTATGCATTGAACGTCCCGGTCATCGCGATTGCCGGCAGTGCGTCATACCGCCGCCCATTCCTCACCATCGACGCGCCGAACGTCATCATCGAAAGCGTAAAATGGGCCGAACACGAAAAAGCATTCGTCGTCCGCCTGTATGAAACTGAGCGTTCCGGCACAACCGCGGAACTTACGTTCGGCGTACCGGTACTATCGGTTGCCGAGACGGATCTGCTTGAAGAACATCCGTCACCATGTACACTATCCGATAATCGTATCCGATTTTACATCAAGCCGTTTGAGATAAAAACATTTGTATGCCGCATATAACGCGATGGAGTGATGTCATGTGTTTTTCAAGATCGATCGTTTTTTTCATGCTCAGCGCAGTCTCGTTCGCAGCGACGGTAACACTCTCGTCCCCGCCGACCGAGAATGGACTGAAAGCGGCGCCGAAAACGCCCGAAGGCGTCATGGAACCTGCTGATGTAGACGGAAAACCGGCATGGCGTTGTCTGCCCGGAACATCCGCCGGCAAGTTCTGCTATGTAACCGTTACTGACACCGCCATGAAGAACGGAGCGGCGCCGTCGGTGAAGTTTTCCATCACGTATTATGACGAGGGCTCAGGTGAACTTGCTGTCGAGTATGATTCGCTCGATGCGGCGAAGATACCCGGCGCGTTCAAACACATTCACCTGGCCGCACTCGGCGACAGTAAAACATGGAAGACCGCTGATGTCACCATAGGCGATGCGCGTTTCGGCGGACGATGCAACGGCAATGACTTCCGCATTTACATGCCGAAGGATGTAAACATCGCGTTCAGTTCGATATCCGTTACGGCTATTACCATATCACCGGAGGAAAAGCTTGCAGCCATGAAAAAGCTTGGAGAAGATAAAAAGGAAAAGCAGCGCCAGTTCATCGCACAGCTTCCCGCAGGAAGCACGGGCCTGTTCGACGAGCCGTATGTCCCGAATCCCAAAAACAGTCCGGTTCCCGGCTCGCAGCAGAACCTCGATCTCTTCGTCCCGCCGGGCGACGGCCCGCATCCGCTCGTGATCTACATACACGGCGGCGGCTGGCACAGCGGCGCAAAAGGCATCGGCATGGCCCCGCCGTACGTCGCGGCAGGACTCGCGTTCGCAACGCTCAATTACCGGCTCACCGTGGACGCGCCGTTCCCCGCGCAGATAGAGGACTGCATTGCGGCACTCGGCTGGCTCCGCGCCAATGCCGGACGTCTGCATCTCGACAGGAACAGGATCGGCGTCTCGGGTCATTCGGCGGGAGCGCATCTCGCGGCACTCCTTGCAGTCACGGGCGGTGACAGTGTGTTCAAAACCGGCGCGGGCAATTTTCCTCCGGTACAGGCCGCGGCACTGATGTCAGGTCCGTTCGATCTGGGACGTGAACGCGGCAACTGGCCGAAAACGATGTTCGCCTGGAATCCGAATGACAAATTCTGTAAAACGTTCTTCACCAACGGCAGCTACGAGGAACCGTTCGCGCAATGGGCAAGTCCCTCATCATACGTCCGCGGTGGACTTCCGCCGATGCTCATCATCCACGGCGGAAAAGATACCACGGTGCCGCTTGAACAGGCGCGCACGTTCGCTGATGCGTTGACGCAGGCGGGAAATCAGGTTACATTCAGAATAGCGCCGGAAGCGGGACACAGCCTGCCTGCGGATGCAAATTCTGAATCCTTGCAGTTCTTTAAAGAAAAACTTTTTACCAAGTAATGATCGAAGGAGATCCCGATGCATGTACGTATCATCATGGCGGTGCTTCTTATGACCGCGTTCCTCTCTGCCGCGCCGAAATCCGCAATCATGACCTCACCTGCCGAATCAAAAGGCCTGTCGCTTACGCTTGAGACTGACGAAGGGAAAAATTCGGTGGTCACCAGAGCGGACCGCGAGGGCTGGCTCTGCAGTCCGGGTTCCGCAAAAGGGAAATATATGTATTTCAAGGTGACTGACGATTCCTGCAGGAACGGGGCGTCGCCGTCGGTGCAGCTCACCGTCGAATACTTCGACGAAGGAACGGGTGAGATGCGCATCGAATACGATTCGCTTGATGAGGCGAAACTGCCGGGTGCGTTCAAACCGGAAACGATTGCGACATGCGCGAACACAAAAACATGGAAGACTGCAAAAATCGGCATCAAGGACGCCCGTTTCGGTGGACGCTGCAACGGCAGTGACTTCCGCATATCACTTTCCGCAGCGGCGGCATGTGTACTCGCATCAGTCTCCATCGCCTCCTGGAAAGACCCCAACGATATTCCCGCACCGCCGGTAAAGTGGCGCGTAGTCAGCACCAAATATCCGACCGCGGATGTCGTCATCGCCGGATACAGCGTCCGTGAGTTCGGCGCGGCAGGAGACGGTACGGGTGACGATACCGCGGCATTTCAGGCGGCGATGAATGCAATGGCGAAACAGGGCGGCGGCACCGTATTCGTTCCATCGGGCAGATATGCGATACGGGGAAATCTTATTATACCGACAAGCGTTACGCTTCGCGGAGAGTGGATGAAACCGGTTACGGGACGTTCCGTCGACGGCAGCATTATTATGGCGTATGCCGACCGCGGAATGAGTAACGGCACTCCGTTTATACTGCTCAAACAGTCATCGGGAATAAAGGACCTGACGATATGGTATCCCGAACAGGATGCAGGATCGATAGTACCGTATCCGTATACTCTCAGACAGGACGGCGGCGACAACGCAACGTTTGAAAACCTTACGCTCGTGAACGTATATCAGGGCATCGTCATCGGCCCCAACGGCAATGAGCTTCACTATATCAAAAACGTATACGCCACGTTTCTGTCCACCGGCATTCAGTTCGACCGCACCACGGACATCGGACGGCTTGAGAACATCTTCATCAACCCCGACATCTGGAGCGACTCGGGGCTTCCCGGTGCACCGGCAAAGAACGGCCCGCATGCGTCATGGGTCTACGACAACGGCACGGCGATACGCATGTACCGGAGCGACTGGGAATACGGCGCATACGTCTACATCCGTGGTTATAAAACAGGTTTCGAGATACTCACCTCGCCGCAGGGCTCGCCCAACGCACAGTTTTATGAGTTCGTCATTACGAATTGCCGTACCGCATTGTCGGTCATCGACGCGAATTCGATAGGACTTTCGTTCACCGCCTGTACCTTCGCCGGCGACGATACCGGCGTATCGCTTTCACCGTCGTTCACCGCGATAGCGCTCTTCCATACATCGGTGATACGCGGAAAGACTGCGGCACAGCTTGACGGTAAGGGCAACTCCGCCGCTCTCTTTCAGCACTGCACATTTGAAGGTCCGGTATTACGCACCGCCGGCAACGCATCGTTTCTCGGCTGTGTCTTCAATTCCCCTAAGGATCAACTGACACTCGGTGCGGACGTGAACGCGGTCACCATTGCCGGATGCACATTCAAAGGCGGCAAACGGATCGTCAACAAAAGCGATTCACCGCTCATCTCGATACGCGATGAGTCCGTACCGCCGACAAAAATACCGCATCTGCCCTACCCCGGCGAGAAATCGCTGAAGCCGCCGAAAGCGGACCTCTATGTAGTCACCGACGACACCTGGGGTGCAAAGAAAGACGGCAGCACCGATGACACCGCTGTAATACAGAACGCGCTCAACGCTGCTGCGAAAAACGGCGGCGGCATCGTGTTCCTGCCCGGCGGCAGTTATAACATAAAAGGACAGCTCACCGTGCCCTCCGCTGTTGAACTGCGCGGCGTATACGATGTCCCGCATCACACACTCGGCAAGGGAAGTACGCTCCGTATTTACAGCGGCCGCGGCGATGAATCCGCTCCGCCGGCCATCGTCATGGCTCCGGGAAGCGGCATGCGCGGCATGACGTTCATGTATCCCGAACTGCAGTGCAGCGCTATAACGCCGTATCCGTTCATGATACAGGGGCAGGGCGCGAATATCTATATCATTAATATCGCGGCACTCAACCCGTACAAGATGCTCGATTTCACGACATACCGCTGCGACAGCCATTATCTCGATTACGTCTCCGGGTCGCCGATGAAAGCGGGCATTGCCGTCGGCGGCGGCTCGAAAAACGGCGAAGTCCGTAACGCGCAGTTCAATCCGCATTACTGGAACCGCTCGCCGTATCCGGATTGTCCCGGCGGCATCGGCGGCTTCAAAGGCAATGCCGTCTGGGATTATCAGAAAGAGAACTTTGACGCGTTCATCTTCGGTGACTGCGAGAATGAACTGCAGTTCCAGAACTTTGTTTTCGGATCGCTCTATGGCCTCCATTTTGTGCTTGAGAACGGCAAAGGCGCGTCGGGAATCGTGCTCGGCCATGGAACCGACGGCTCAAAAATTTCAGCCGCATTCGACGGACTCGGCAAAGCGGGCATGGACTTTATCAACGCCGAACTCGTCTGCATGTCCACCACGGATAGAAAATACATCCTCTTCGGTGAGCAGTTCAAATCCGAAGCGCGTTTCTACAACACACTGCTCTGGGCTCAGCCGGAGTATTCTGCCGTCGTGCACGGAGGATCGCTCGTGTTCGAACTCGCCAATTTCCTGCACTACGCAACGTTCCTCGTCGACGGCGGCACGCTCACACTCATCAACAGCTACCTCAACAATAACACCACCGGCGCGAAAGAGATTACCGTGAAAAACGCGTCATCGCCGGTATCGCTCATCGGCAACATCACGACCTACGGCATGCGCACGGACGGCGCTGCGGCATCGCAGGTGCGTGCAGAGTTCAATACACAGCGCAACGTACCCATACCCGACGACACGAAGGAATTATCGGTTTCACTCGGCAAACGCCAGAAGAAATTCGGCATATCGGTGCGAGAAAAGGATGGCGAATCGGAAAACGTTGCCGCGGAAAAAGCGGGACGGGGCGGATGGATGAGCATCAAGCAGCCGTCACACGCACCGGGAACCTATTTCATGTACTGCACCGTTGAATTCCCCGGATTCAAAAACGGCGGCGCACCGAACGCTGTTATCGCCGTGGATTATTTCGACGAAGGTACCGGCGAATTCCGTATCGCCTATGACTCAAGCGATGAATCGGTCAAGGTAGTAGCCAAAACCCCGGGGGCATGGAAAGAAGCGGGTACATTGAGAATGACCGATACCAAAACATGGAAAACACTTGAGTTCGCCGTGAACGACGCGAAGTTTTCCGGACGCTGCAACGGCGCGGACTTGCGCTTTGAGATAAAATCCGGTACTATAAAACCGGTCGTCGGCGCGGTCAGGATCATAAAACGTGATTAATATTTCATATCTGTACGGAGGATCATATGTGCAAGAAGATTACGATAGCGGCAGTATCCGTGCTGCTCGCGGCGGGATGGAGTTCAGCGTACGCCGCGGTCAATGAGATCGGTATTGTACTCGGTACCGGAGGAAAAGGCAGCGGCATTACCTTCCGCGCGAAGGACGGAGAATCCGAGAATATTCCGGCCGAACGCGACGGACGCCAGTGCGTGCGGGGCATCAAACCCGCGCCGGGAACCGCGAATGTCTGGTACCTCTATTTTCTCGCCGACGACGCCGACTTCAGGGACGGCGCGGCGCCGAAGTCACGAATCACCGTGGAATACTTCGATGAAGGCACCGGTAAATTGCGCATCGCGTACGATTCATCCGATGAGAGCGTCACCGAAGTTAAGAACGCGCCCGGCTCATGGAAACGCCTTCCCGGCATAGAGCTTGAGAACAGTAAGCAGTGGAAGACCTATACCGTAACCGTATCCGACGCGCTCTTCAAAAAACGCTGCAACGGAGCCGATATCCGTCTGGAATTCTATGAAATGAATGCGGGGCCGTATATCTCAAAGTTGTCGATTAAAAAACCGTCGAAACCGGCGACACCCGCGGGCGGCACACCCATCACTCTTACGTTGGCATCCACCCCGGTTGAAAAAGGTCTCAAACTTATCCCCGAGACACCTGAAGGAAAAAACTCAGCGGTGACAAAGGACGGCAGAGAAGCCTGGGCATGCGCGCCGGGAACATCCGCCGGAAAGTATATGTATTTCCAGCTCACCGACGAGACCTTCCGCAACGGCAGCGCACCGTCGGTTGAAATCATATTCGAATACTTCGATGAAGGTGAAGGCGCAATTCATCTCGAATATGATTCCATGCTGGAAGCGAAAATACCCGGCGGATTCAAGCCCGCCGCAATAGCCGCGCTTACCGGCTCAAAGACATGGAAGACGGCGCGGGTGAAGATCGCCGACGCCCGTTTCGGCGGACGCTGCAACAACTTCGACTTCAGAGTTGCCATACCGAAAAACACCGACGTAGCCGTCGCTTCGGTAGGTATCGCAAAAAAATAGCGGCAGATCACCGCAAGCCGACATCCTCGTCTCTATCCAGCGGTATTTTGTGTTGACAGAACCCCGCAAGATAGTATAATAATATCACCGGTGCAGTTATGCATCGGAAGTGTCGGCACGTCTTATGAATAATAAAGAGAACATACATCTATATTTCACCGCATCCCTGCGGAAATTCGCCGAAAAAGCGCCATTGGCAAAGCTGTTCACCATGCTGCCGTACAATGACTTCAACGAAACGCCTAAAACACCGGCGGTACTGCTGACAGATGTAAAAACATTCACGAAATCCGCAAAAAAGATTGCCGGTATGAAAACGAAAGTACGCGCGGTGGTTCTCGTAACCGGAAAAAACGTTCCGCCGGCATTGATAAAAAATGGCGCCGTTCATGCCGTCGTCACTTCAACCAATGCTTACGCCATCACCAAGGCGATATGCACAGCCCGCGATACGCTGCTGCTAACCTCGTCGCGGGATGATTTGAGTTACAGTCTGTCACGGATCAGCACCGACCTTAAGGAATTAAACCAGATCGGCATCGCATTATCGGCGGAAAACGATCTGAACAAACTCCTGAACCTGATTCTGGCGAAAAGCAAAGACCTCACCAGCGCCGACGCGGGAAGCCTCTATCTTATCGAGGAAAGCGACGGCAGCAGCCATCTCCGGTTCAAGCTGTCGCACAACGATTCGTCAAAAGCGAAATACACCGAATTTACTATGCCGATCAACAAGAAAAGCATCGCGGGATACGTGGCGATAACCGGCGAGACGCTGGTTATCGACGACGTGTATGAGATACCCGCCGACCGGGAATATCAGTTCAACCGTTCCATAGACGAAAGCACCAACTACCGCACCATGTCCATGCTGGTGGTGCCGATGATGAACAAGCTCGGCAAGATCATCGGCGTGATACAGCTCATGAACCGCAAGCGCAGCAGAAAGACGATACTGCGCGACAAGAAGGATTACGCGCGCGAAGTGCAGCCGTTCGGCAGGGAATCGGTGGACCTCATCCAGTCGCTCGCTTCGCAGGCCACGGTGGCAATCGAGAACGCGCGTCTCTACGAGAACCTCCACAACGTCTTCGACTACTTCGTCCGCGCAAGCGTTACCGCCATCGAATCCCGGGACCCCACCACGTCGGGACATTCACATCGCGTTGCCGAATACAGTGTTGCGCTCGCCAAAGCCGTGGGGGATTACAACCGCGGCGTCTACGCGAAGATATATTTCACGGAAAGCCAGCTCCGCGAGCTCCGGTACGCATCGCTCCTCCACGATTTCGGCAAGGTAGGCGTGCGCGAGAACGTGCTCACCAAGGCGAATAAACTCTATCCGTCCGAATTTGAAGTGCTCCGCCAGCGTTTCAATTATCTGCGCTGCATGCTTGAACGCAATATGTATAAAAAGAAAACGCAGGTGCTCATCAGCATGCCCGACGGTGCCGAGCGTTCGCGCATGATGGAGCTCTTTGAAAAAGAATACGAGGATGAGCTCACCAAGGTCAAACGGTATTTCGAGGCCATACAGACGGCGAACATACCGCAGGTATTGGGAACCCCCGTGGCCGAAGCGCTCCATGAGATAGCCGGATATCACTACCACGACCATGACGGATGCGATTGTCAGCTTCTCATGAACAACGAACTCATCGCGCTGTCGGTGGAACGCGGCAGCCTCACCGAAGCGGAACGTCATGAGATAGAGACCCATGTCACACACACATATAAATTTCTCACGCAGATACCGTGGACCGAGGATCTTCGATTCATCCCGGAATACGCGTATAAGCATCATGAAAAACTCAACGGTTCCGGCTACCCGAACCGTCTTGCTGCAACCGATATACCGGTGCAGTCACGCATCATGGCCATCGCCGATATTTACGATGCACTCACCGCCCGCGACCGTCCGTATAAAAAAGCGGTCGCCATCGACCATTCGATGAAGATACTTGCCGAAGAGGCCGAAAGCGGAAAACTCGACGCCGAGCTCTATGACATCTTCCAGAAAGAGGAAGTCTTTAAGCTCATCTCGAAACTGGTATAGGAGCGACTGGTATGCTCAGCAATGCATCACGGGTTACCGCGCCGCTCATACGCGAGGCGAAAGGCAAAGAACAGATTACCGTGCTCACCGCATATGATTTTCAGATCGCGCGCATCGTCGATAACGCGAACATCGACATCGTACTTATCGGCGACTCGCTTGAGAACGTCTACCGCGGTTCGGAGACTACATTGACGGCAACGCTCCCGCAGATGATATACCACTCGCAATGCGTTTCACGCGCCGTCAAACGCGCGCTCTGCATTCTCGACATGCCGTTCGGCAGTTATCACGTATCCCGCACCGCAACACTGCGTAACGCCGTCCGCGCCGTGAAACAGGGCGGTGTATCGGCGATTAAACTCGAGGGCGGCGTACGGATGGCGAAGACCATAGAGGCAATCGTTAAAATAGAGATCCCGGTAATGGCTCATATCGGGCTCACGCCGCAGTCATATCACCGCATGGGCGGTTTCAAAAAACAGAAAGCACGCGATCTGCTCCTCGCCGATGCGAAAGCGGTGGCAGACGCCGGCGCATTCGCCGTTGTCCTTGAAGTTATCGATGCGGAGATTGCCGCCGAGATTACGAACGAGATTGCGATACCCACCATCGGCATAGGATCGGGACCGTCATGCGACGGCCAGGTCCTCGTCGTCAACGACCTCATTGGACTCCTGCACACGCCGTCGCCGTCATTCGCCAAGCGCTATGCCGATGTATCGTCGGTCATCAGCGATGCGGTAAAACGTTATGCTGCGGACGTGCGCGAAAAGCGCTTTTAAGCAGCGCGTTACGACGCCTTCTTTGCGGCGGATCGTTCCTTCCGCATATCGTCAACACTCTTGACCGCGATACGCACCGCACCGGCATATCCCTTTTTCGTCGCAATAAGATTTCCTGCGGTAAGACGTTTTTTTGCCGCTGCAATAGCCTTCGCATACTGCGGCAGCCACTCTTCACCGGCAACGAGCATTTCATCGGTCATCTGCCAGATCTCCGGAGGGTTCATCACCGCACCGGCAAGCGGATCCATCATCATCGTCTGACGAAGGAGCGTATCGTCGCCGTTGACCGCGGCATGTACCGACATGCGCTGCACCGAAATACTCACATTGCAGACCGCAGCACAGCCCATCGGCAGATCGCCCACGCGCGGAATATTGATGCCGTTCTTATCCACATAGCCCGGCACCTCCACGATGGCGTCGTCCGGCAGATTGGTGATGCTTCCATTGTTGACCACATTGAAATGCCCGCGATACACGCGACCGGTTTCAAGACCTTCGATGATGTGTGATCCATGTTCTATGGATCGTTTCTCGGGCGTAAACATAGTTGGCGCTTCGGCGAGCAGTTTCGGGAACTCGGTCTCAAACCAGTTGCGCCCTTCGGTGCATACGCGCAGATATCCTCCCGTCTCGCCGTTAATCCAGCTCGATGTATCTATCCATGACGCAATTTCGTCTGCACGCTTGCGATACCAGGGCACATATTCGCTCAGATGTCCATTCGATTCCGTGGAGTAATACCCGAAACGGCGGAGCATATCGATGCGCACCTTCTCCGTTGTCTTATATGTCGGATGCATCTCGAAACCTTCAAGCAGATGCGGCAGCATATCCATGCCGCGCCACTGTACTTTGACATACCACGTCTGGTGATTGATGCCCGCGCAGATGATATCCACATCCTGCTTCGTGACCTTTTCATCAGCGCCGATCTTTCCGTGCTTTTTCGCCCATCCTTCGATGACGCTCGCAAGCTGCTGATGTCCGCCCTGTACGCCGTGGCAAAGCCCCACACAACGTACGCCGCCGAAGGAGTTCGCCGCCCAGGTCATCATCGCATTGGGGTTTGAATAATTGAGCAGGAGCGCATCCGGTTTCGCCTTCTCGCGTATGTCTTTGCAGAAATCGAGCATCGCCGCAATGCCGCGCTGGCCGTACATGATACCGCCGGGAGCAAGCGTATCACCCACACACTGATCCACACCATAGGAAAGCGGTATATCGATATCCGTCGCGAATGCCTCGAGGCCGCCCACGCGCACCGTGTTGACAATGTACTGAGCACCGGATACCGCTTCACGCCGGTCGGTGGTCTTCGTAAGTTTCACGGACAGCCCGTTCGCCTTGATATCCCGTTCGCATATTTTGTACACCATATCAAGATTTGCCGCGTTGATATCGGTGAACGCTATCTCGATGTCCTTGAACTCGGGTACGGTGAGAATATCGGCCAGAAGCTTTCTCGTAAATCCGAGGCTGCCGGCGCCGATGAATGCGATCTTGAATGACATATGAACTCCTTGTGTCGAATATGCAGGTATAATATGCATATTCCGGCTGAGGGTAAATATGATTTTTGTGTGAATTATAGGATATTTGTGCGGTCGCTGGCGGCGCGGGCCGGAGGCTCGCGCGTTTAGTTCGGGAAGAAAAGTCTTTCTCGAAATCGGCAAATAACTCGCATACTACACATCAATTTCTCTTTGGTTTCACATCTAATATCCGTTTTTTTTCCGAATGTTGACCGTGTTGCTCAAACAGATTTGCCGATTTCTCGAAAAACTTTTCTTCCCTTCACTATCGCGCGTTGAAAATATGAAAAAGATTATCTACTTTAATATTCTTTCACATGTGCCCGTCAGCGTCCTCTTCCCGGGGGAGGCTGTCTTCCCTGAGCGCCTGGTCCGCTTTGACCACCGGGTTTTGTCTGGCCGCCTTGCCCGCTTCCCGGTGCGCCCTCCGCTGGCCTCGGAATAGTTCCGCGCAAAAGATTGTTACTCGCTTTTATAAACATATCGGTAGAATTTGTGGTTGCCTCTGACGGGCTTTCCCGTTCCTCAATATCTTTCAAAAACTGTACCACACGCTCACAATGCTGCATAAGTTGTTTGTTGAGGATAAGAACCTCGACACATTGAAACCATGATGAGCCCAAAACGACAAGCGAATCTTTTGTTTCAAAAATGCTTACATCATCAAGTTTGCGGTCAAGATCGGAAAAACGAAGCGTACTGCCGAGTTCTACGCCGACTTTCTCAACAGGATACTTTTCTATCGAGCTTATCTTCATCGTATATTTATCATTAATGAATTTATACATATTACTGTATACCGCGGTACGTTCTGCTTTTGCAAGGGCTTTTCCGTCCTTGCCATTTGCTGAATACCACAAATGCAGACCGGATAGAATGTGCTCAACGGTCATATCACCGCTTTCTTCCAGAATATAGTACGGACAGAATACAAACCCCATCTGATATTGTAGCCCGCGTATTTCAAAGGTATTGCTCTCATTCTGTATAAGATCAAGCGGCAGCTCATTTGTACGCATGCCGATATAATAGTTGCTGAAGAGGATGTTGGCTTCTTCCCTGTTGGTATTCAGCAGTGACTGCCGATTGAGAAAAACCTCCAGCGCATCACGATACCACTTTGAGAAATCGGCGTCCGTTTCATCCGCGCCCCATACAGCTGATGCGAAGGTGACAATCAGGATAACAGACCATACACGAAATATACTGCAGAACCGGATACGATTGATCATGATACACCGCCAACGGTTTTTTGAAGAAAAAAGAACCGGTATTCCTTTATCAATGCACGACATGAAAATAATGTACTATAAAACAAATGAACGTCAAGACACCGCGGCACCGCACAATCCCCCGTTTTATTTGACAAATCAAATAAAATGCTGTATAAGCTAACGAATCATCACGAAAATTCAGGAGAAAACAATGGCTTCCATCGATACGGCAAAAGCACGCGTGGCGGGAGATTATATCCGCTATTTATCACTGTTCGGCGTTGAAAGCGCAAAGTCCGGACACCCCGGCCTGCCGCTCGGCTGCGCTGACATCGGCGTACTGCTGTATCGCTATTTTCTGACCTACAACATAGACCATCCCAAGTGGATAAACCGCGACCGTTTCGTCCTGTCTGCGGGACACGGGTCCATGCTTCTCTACTCGCTCCTCCATACGGCGGGATACAATATCTCGCTTGCCGATCTCGGGCAGTTCCGCCAGCTCGGCAGCAAAACACCCGGCCATCCCGAATACGATGTCAATCTCGGCATTGAAACGACCACCGGTCCGCTCGGACAGGGTTTCGCGAACGCCGTCGGCATCGCCCTCGAGGGCAAAATGCTCGCGGCGAAGTTCAACAAAGAAGGATTCCCGCTCTTCACGTTCAATGCGGTCACGCTCATGGGTGACGGCTGCAACATGGAAGGCGTAAGCTATGAAGCGGCATCCGTTGCGGGTCACCTGGGTCTCGACAATCTCATCGCCATATATGATTCGAACAAAATAACCATCGACGGATCGACGGATATCTCGTTCACCGAAGATGTCGGCAAACGCTATGAGGCGCAGGGATGGCATGTTGTGCGTTGCAAAGCGGATGATATCGACTGTCTTGCGGCTACGATTGAATCGGTGAAAAAGGTCACCGGCAAACCGAAACTCTGCATCGTCACCACCACCATCGGCGAGGGACTCGACAAGCTCCGCGGCTCGAACAAGGTACACGGCGCTCCGGCGGGCATCGACGAGATCGTCTATTTCATCCAGAACTCCACGATGCGCCCGCTTTTCGAAAAGAAACTCGGCACAGCCGATTCGGCTAAGCTCAAAGAGATCATGCTCAAAGCGCTTGCTGACAGGAAGCCCCCGGTGGAAAGCGACGAGGTTTACGCGTTCGTCCGCGAACATGCGGCGGAAACCACCAAGGCGTATAACACCTGGGAAGACATGCTCGAACAGTACAAATCGAAATACGCGGCCGATTATCAGGCGCTTGAAGCATATATGTCGTTCTCCATCCCGCCGTCACTGCGCGACAAGCTCATCCATTTCACCGATGAAAAACCCGACGCGACGCGCAACATCAGCGGCCGCGTGCTCAATCTCTGCGCGGCGGCAATACCGCAGATCGTCGGCGGTTCGGCCGACCTCATCGAATCCACAAAAGCCACCATAAAGAATTCGCCGTATGTGACGAAGGACGATTTCTCCGGCCGCAACATAGCGTTCGGCATCCGCGAACACGCCATGGGCTCCATCGGCAACGGTGTCGCGCTCAACGGCACCACGATACCGTTCACCTCCACGTTTTTCACGTTCTTCGATTATATGAAACCATCCGTGCGGCTCGCCGCCATCATGAAGATCAAACACCTGTTCATCTTCACGCACGACTCCATCTATGTCGGCGAAGACGGCCCCACGCATCAGCCCATCGAACACTTGAATGCGCTTCGCCTCATCCCCGATCTTACCGTGTTCCGTCCGGCGAATGACGTCGAAACAGCGTTCTCGTATCTCTATTTCCTTGAAGAGGCCAAAGGTCCGGTGGCCGTCATCTGCACGCGGCAGAACATCGAAGACCTCGCCTACCGCTACGGCAACGACCGTGAGAAACTGTATGACGATTTCAAGAAAGGCGGCTACATCATCCAGGAAACGGAAGCAAACAACCGCCCGGACATCATCCTTGCGGCAAGCGGTTCCGAAGTGGGACTTGCGCTCGCGGTGACGAAGCTCATCGAGCAGCGTGAGGGAAAAAAGGTTCGCGTGGTCAGCATTCCGTCGCTCGAGAACTTCGCGGACAGCGATGCCACGTACCGCTCGTTCGTGCTCGGCGACGGCGACATCCCCACGGTGTTCATTGAGGCGGCGTCGCATCGCGGCGTGAAACTTTTCTACGGCAAAAACATCCGCACGGTCACCATTGAGGAATTCGGTCATTCGGGACCGGCGAAAAAAGTGTCGGATAAACTCGGCTTTACGGCCGACAGCGTATACGCAAAGATAAAAGGCTAGCGCGCGTTTCGTACGCGGCTGTTTAATAGGTCAGTCGAGGCGCATAGTCTGATTACGGCCGTGTTCCTTGGCGGCATAGAGCGCCTTGTCCGCACGCTCAAGCGCGGCGGCAACAGCGTCCTTCTCGTGCAGTTCGGTTATACCGAAACTGGCGGTTATTGTAACGTCATCAAAAAAGGACGTCCGCTCTATTGTCGTGCGCAGTTTCTCCGCGCTCAGCATCGCATGACGGGCATTGTTCCCTGATACTATCAGAATGAACTCCTCGCCGCCGAACCGGGCGAAAATATCTGATTTTCTGATAACACCCTGCACTGTTGCCGAAAGCTTTTTCAACACCATGTCTCCCGCGCCATGACCTTTCGTGTCATTAATTGCTTTGAAGCGGTCGATATCGAACATGATGAGCGACGACCGGTACCCTTCTTTATATTGGCGGCTGCAGATGTTGATCTCATTCTCAAGAAATTGCTCGAAAATACGCCGGTTATAGATACCGGTGAGCTGATCGTGCGTGGCGGAATGCTCAAGCCGGTCGGTGACCATGGTTTTCAACCACCACACCGCCGTCAGGATGATAAGCGCATTAATGGCAATCATGACGCCAAGCCATATAAGTATGTACTTCGCGTTCTCACTCACCATCTGCGCATCGTCGGAAAGCTCGCGGGCGATATTGATATACCGTTCGCTCGAATCGATGATCCCGGCACGGTCTGCCGACGATCCGCTTGTCCGATAACGCTCACAGGCATCCCATATCTCAAGCCATGCCTTTTTCAATTCATCGATGCGGACGGCGATCGAGGGTGTTCTGAATGCCTTCATGCCTTTACCGGATTCAAGATCGCTGAAATAGGTATCCACCACTGCGGCATGCATCTGATAGTCCCGGCCGTTCGATGCGAGCTTTGCAGTCCGTTGAATGGCGGCCCTGAGCCGTCCTATCTTCGTGAGGAATTCCGGATAGTGATTGGTATTCTCGAGGTAGATGAACAGGATACCGCTGTTGACGAGTGAAAAGATTATCGTAAAGAGACTGATGACAAGGACTTTTCGAGACTGACTGCTTCGTGCCATAACTACCGCAATACCGTTTTATTGCCGCCGAGTTTCATGGATTCATGGACCGCCTTGGTCACCCGGGTGATCGCCGATGCCGATGAATCGTCCACTTTCAGTTCGGATACGCCCACACTTGCGGTAACCGTGCCCGCGCCGTCGAACGACGCGGATGCGATGATAGAACGCAGTTTCTCGGCGAGCCCCAGCGCACGTTCACCGTCACTGCCGAGCGATACGATAATGAACTGGTCGTCCTGCAGCCGCGCGAAAATATCGGTGCGCCGGATATGCTGCCGCACCACCTGCACGAAATACCGGAGCACATCGTCCGCGGCGCCCTGCCCGCGCGCCTTCGCCAGCGCCCGGAACTGGTCGATATCGAACATGATAAGCGACGAGTGGTGCACGTTGAAATGATCGGCGTATCCGTTAATCTCCTTTTCCAGGAATTGCTCGAACGAGAGCCGGTTGAGTATGCCGGTGAGCGGGTCGTGCGTGATGAAATGCGTCAGGCGATCGACAATGCGGAGCCTGAGCCGCCAGATGACCACATAGATGATGAATGAATTGATGAACATGAGCGGGATGAGCGCGAGGAGCAGCATGCGCGCGAGCCCTCCGGCGGACGTACGTTCAATGCCGCTTGCGGTGAACTGCTCGCTCGCTGCGATGACAGCTGCGCTCGACGCATCGCTTTTGGCGGCACGATAATCGTTCACCGCGGACTTGAGGTCTATCCATGTCTTTTTCACCTCAAGCGCACGGTCATTAATCGCCATCGTATCGATGAATTTCATTGTCCGCACATCGGTAAAAAACGCCGCGAATGATGCGTCGATTTCCTTCACCAGTTTTTCGTCATGCGTCCCGGCGACCTCGAGTTTCGCATACCGCTGTACATCGGCGGTTATCGTCTGAAACGACGCTATGACCGCCGGGTAGTGAACCATTCCCTGCCAGTAGACGAAAACAAAAAACACATTGATCGCGATGAACGCGGCGGCCATAAGACCGACGACAGCCCATTTCTGAATCTTACTGAACATAGTGCGCTCTCCTTTTTTTGTGCATCGTCCGTGATGTCATGCCGGCGTTAGGACTGCCGTTCGGAAGACCGGCAAACACCGTGCGGCGGACTGACACGTCCGGCGCATACCTCAGCTGATACTGCTTGGGTGATATGCCGAATCGTTTCTTGAACAGCCGGGTGAACTGCGACGGCTCTTCGATACCCACGGCGTAGGCGATCTCGTATATCTTGAAATGCATGAACGCAAGCTGCGCCGCGCGCGATATCTTGTATTCATTAATCGTATCGATGACGCGTGCATGCAGTGATTTTTTGAACAGATGACGCAGATTGCGCTCGGAAGTCCCCGCTGCCGCGGCCACATCGCATACCGATATCCTGCGGTTCACGTTCGCCGTGATATAACCGAGGGCTTTTTCCACGGCGTGACTGCGGACAACAGTATGTTCGGCGGCGGGTACGTCGGTCAGCGTACCGATGAGCTCAAACGCGAATGAGGCGAGACTGCGGCGGAGGAAATGTGTGCGGCCGGATGACACCGATGGTTCGGCGAGCAGCGGGAGATAATGAAAAAGCTGCGCCCGCCCGCGCCCGCATACCGTATGCCGTTTCAGAAATGCATCCAGCAGCTGATCCTCAAAGCCGTCTGACAACGGCGCGTCGACGGACGTTACGGTGAACGTGACGAACATGAGCCTGAGATCCTTTGTTGTATGTGATGTGATCTCATGCCGTACGGACGGATCGGCGATGAAAACATCACCCGCGCTGAGCGGCAGCACCGCATCGCCGTGATAATAGACGCCGCTGCCCGAGGTCACCAGACACAGTTCATAGTAGCTGTGCATATGCGGCATGTTGGTGGTGCGTTTGTCGAACGCGCAGTACGCCCCGGTCTGTATGGCGATGCCGTGCCTGCCGTACTGTTCCTCAAGGGATATCGACGCCAGATATTCGTCTCGTGCTGTCATGACACTCTCAAACCGTTGTTTGCCTCGAAAGTTCAGTATAATAAGCTTTGCCGAATTTGTCAATTTTTTTTCCGCCGGCGCCATGGACGATATCAGCGCTCATGACTATGGTATGACCGAATGACAAGGAGCCCTTCATGACACGACGCGAACGAGTGCTCAATGCAGTAAACTTCAGGCCCGTTGACCGTACACCCAAAGACCTCGGCGGCATGAACTCCACGGGCATCAGCGCCTTCGCCTATCCCAACCTCGTAAAAGCGCTCGGACTCCCCTATCGCCGCCCGCGCATTCACGATACCGGACAGATGCTGGCAATGCCTGACATCGATATCCTTGATGCACTCGACTGCGATGTGGTGCATGCCGCCATGGACAGCCACACGAACGCATTTCCAGAACCGGAAAAATGGAAGCCGTATGGATTCAACGGAAGGCTTGACGCGCTCGTCCGGCAACCCGAAGCGTATAAAGTTCATGAGGACGGGACCATCACCATGAACGAAACGCTGTCGATGCCGCCGGCCTCGCATGTGTTCGATTCAGCGCACGGGGGACAGCCGCTCGATCTTACCGGTGAACTGCCGCATCCCGACCTGAACGATATGAAAAAAAGTCTTTCCGCGCAGGTATTCACCGATGAACGCATACGCGCTGTCGAGGATTACCTCAAACGTGTACGGTCATCCACCGACCGCGCCGTCATGTTCAACGGCCTGCAGTACGGGCTCGGATACCCCCATGGGATTGCCGCATGGTCGATGCTCTGCCTCACCGATCCGGACTATGTGAAAGCACGGCACGACATCGTCATCGAACACGCGATAACGCAGATGAAACGTCTGCTGCCGGCAATCGCCCCGTATGTGGACATCATCATGGCGTCGTCCGACGATCAGGGTACGCAGCAGTCGAGCATACTGCCGCCGGACACATACCGTGAGCTGTATACGCCGTACTATCGCCGGGCCAACGATGCCGCTCACCGTCTGGCGCCGGACAGTAAGATATTCCTTCACTCATGCGGGGCGATATACGACCTCATCGATTCGGTCATCGAGGGAGGATTCGACATACTCAATCCGGTGCAGTGGTCGGCGGGAAAACACGGTTTCCGCGAATGGAAGGACAAATGCCGCGGACGCATATCACTCTGGGGCGGCGGGGTAAATACACAGACTACGCTCCCGCTCGGTACCGTGAACGATGTAAAACGCGAGGCTGCTGAAGCTGCATCATATCTTTCGGGGGACAGCGGTTTCGTGTTCTGCGCAATCCACAATCTACTCGCGGAAATACCGCCGGAAAAGATAATCGCGATGTATCAGGCTGTGTAGTTCAGTTCTCGGTTCCGTCGAAATACGGTCCGCCGCCTGCCTTTTCCTCAAGATCGGGCTCGCTTGCGTGATAGAACGAAAGCGCTTTCTGCCCGAGCACGCTGCGTATTGAAAATTTGAAAAAGTCGTTGATACCGCCTTCAAAACCGCTCTTCTGCACCTTGATGGCGTAACGCGCAATATTGATACCGTCACGAACCGAGAAAGGCTCGTTATGCCGGTGTCCCTTCTGAAGAAACCCGACGGTAAGATTGAGTATGTCCTCATCGGCGAACGGTATGTTGATCTTCAGGATATTGTATTCCTCTTCGGCGTCGGGAAAACCGATCTCAATGGTCGGCTGCAGGCGCGAGTGAATATATTCCGGTATCTCATAGGTGCTCGCGTCGTCGTTCATGGTGACGGCGATTCGGAAATCCGGATGCGCTTTTATCTTGATGCCGGCGATGATACTGTCAACGTATTTGCGGTCATCGAGCAGCGGTGCAAGTGACGCCCACGATTTTTCGTTCATCCGGTTGCCTTCGTCGAGGATGGCGACGCCGCCCTTGATCATGGCCGACACCACCGCCGACGCGTGATACGTGATGCGGTTATTGTCGGAGATCACCGGCGTGACGATAAGGTCCTCGGGGCGCGTATCCATCGTA
The DNA here is from genome assembly GCA_016214035.1 of Spirochaetota bacterium. Taxonomy (GTDB): domain Bacteria; phylum Spirochaetota; class Brachyspiria; order Brachyspirales; family JACRPF01; genus JACRPF01. The sequence goes on from JACRPF010000021.1 coordinate 179,626, forward strand.
CACTGGAAGATATACACCGGACGCTTAAGCACATTGCGTGCCGCGTGATACGCGAGCGTGGTCTTGCCGGTACCCGGTTTTCCCACCAGCCGCGGATTGAGCGGGATATCCTTGGCATCCACCGTTATCCACGCCGCGGCTATCTGACGAACGAGATCCGCCTCACCCACCCAGTGCGTCGTAAGTTCATCGGGTGATGACAGCGTGAGCTCGACATTATCTACGGTAATCTTTTCCATGCACCGATCCTGAGCTACAGTTTTGCGACGAAGCGTTTCATACCCACAAGCGCCTTTTCAATATCGGAAAGCGCCGTCGCATAACAGCAGCGTATATTGTTCTTTCCTTCCACACCGAACGCCTCGCCGGGGACCACCGCCACGTTTTCGGCTTCGAGCAGCCGCACGGCGAATTCCTTGCCCGTCAATTTCGTCTTCGCCACCGACGGAAACGCATAGAACGCGCCCTTCGGCATGAAGCAGTCGAGACCGATATCGTTGAGTCCGGAGACGATGACGTTTCTGCGCCGCTCGTAATCGGCGCGCATTGTCTCACGCTCACCCGCGCCGTTGCGGAGCGCCTCGACACCTGCCTCCTGCGCAATTATCGACGCGCAGAGCATCGTATACTGATGTATCTTCATCATGCCTTCGATGATGTCGGGCATGCCGCACGCGTAACCGAGCCGGTACCCGGTCATTGCGTACGCCTTTGAAAAGCCGTTGAGATAGAGCAGATTTTCTTTCGGAATAAAGTTGGCGACAGACACGAACGTATCGTAGCTCAGTTCGCCGTACACTTCATCGAGGATGACGAGTATATTGTTTTTCACCGCAAGCTCGGCGATCTTTTTAAGTTCATCAAGATTCCCGGCGGCTCCGGTGGGGTTGTTCGGATAATTAATGATGATCGCCTTGGTTTTTTTCGTGATACGTTTTTTCACGTCCTCGGCGAGCAGATCGAAATCGTTCTCAATATAGGTAGGTACCGTTACCGGAACTCCGTGACACATGGCGATGATGGGGCTGTACGACACGTAGCACGGCGCATGATAGATAATCTCGTCGCCGGGCTCGATGATGGCGCGAAGTGCCAGGTCGAACGCCTCGCTCACGCCGACGGTCACAAGCACATCGGTCTGCGGCGAATAGGTCTTCCCGGTGATGGGGGCCACATATTTGACGATCTCTTCACGGAGCGACAGCAGTCCGCGGTTGGATGTATACATCGTCATGCCGCGTTCGAGCGAGAATATCGTCGCCTCGCGTATATGCCACGGCGTGGTGAAATCGGGCTCGCCGACGCCGAGCGATATCACGTCGTCGCGGCCGATGACCAGTTCGAAAAAGTCGCGGATACCCGACCGCGGCAGGCGTTCGATGTGCGACGCGAGCTTCACGGCGACACCTTCAGACGTTCGGGAGCTGCCTCGGCATCGAGCATGATGCCGTCTTCCTTATATGTCTTCAGCACAAAGTGTGTTGCGGTATGCAGAATGCGGTCTATCGTTGAAAGTTTGGTCGCCACAAAACCGGCAACTTCCTTGAGATTCTTGCCTTCGATGAATATCAGAAGGTCATAACTCCCCGACATGAGATAGAGCGAACGGACTTCGGGGAATTGATAAAGGCGTTTTGATATGTGATCGAATCCGCCCGTACGTTCCGGCGATACGCGTACCTCGATGACGGCGAAAACCTTATCCTCGAACACCTTCTCTTTATTGATGATGGCTTTATAGCCCAATATCATCTTGGTCTGTTCAAGCTCGGCAATTATCGCCTTGACCTTGGCCGTATCAACGGCGAGCTGCTTCGCGATCGATTCATGCGGAACATTCGCATCCTGCGAAAGGATCTGCAGTATCTGAAGATACAAATCTGGCATATGATACTCCGGCGCCTTTTTCGGCGTTACTAGCTCGAAAGTGTTCAAAGTATACAGCAAACAGACATAAATTCAAGTATAAACCGGGTATGATATTTTTTCCACTTTTCGCTTGACAAAAGAGTGATTCAATATTATATTTACTAGTAAGTTACTGTATTAAGTAGTGTATAATGAAACTGTCAACAAGAAGCCGATACGGCACACGACTGATGCTCGATCTTGCCATCCATTACGGGCAGGGAAGCATCATGCTCAAGGACATCGCCAAACGACAGGCGGTGTCGTTGAAGTACCTGAGCCAAATCATCATCCCGCTGAAAGGCGCCGGCATGGTCCTTTCCGTTCGGGGTGCGCATGGCGGCTATACGCTTGCCAAAACGCCTGAGATGGTAACGCTTCGGGAGATTGTTGAAACACTGGAGGGAGACACATCGATCCTTGACTGTGTACATGAGAGCGCGAGCTGCAAGCGTTCCGGTTCATGCGTCATGCGCGATGTGTGGTGTAGACTCGACGGCACCATCGCATCATTTCTTGAAGGCATTACGCTTCGTACGCTCGTGGACAATTCACGAAAGTACGAAAAGAACGATACAAAATATCACGCAATGACTTTTTAGCCATCACGCCGGATATTTATTATTATATAGGTAAGGATAAAAAATGAAAATTGCAAACAGCATCACGGATCTGATTGGAAACACGCCGCTCGTACGTCTGGGAAAAACGAATGACGGAGTCGCCGACATACTGCTCAAACTCGAGTACTTCAATCCCTACGGCAGTGTGAAGGACAGAATAGGTCTCGCGATGATAGAAGCCGCCGAGAAAAGCGGCAAGCTCACCAAACAGAGCGTCATCATTGAACCGACGAGCGGGAACACCGGCATTGCGCTCGCATTCGTAGCGGCGGCGCGTGGTTACCGGTTGATCCTCACCATGCCCGAAACGATGAGCATTGAACGGCGCAAGATGCTCGCGGCTCTCGGAGCGGAACTCGTGCTCACGGAAGGTCCCAAAGGCATGAAAGGCGCAATCGCAAAGGCGGAAGAGCTTGCTGCGGCAACACCCAACTCGTTCATCCCGCAGCAGTTCAACAACCCGGCGAATCCCGAGATACACCGGAAAACGACCGCCGAAGAAATATGGCGCGATACCGACGGCACGGTTGATATTCTCATCGCCGGTGTCGGCACCGGCGGAACCATCACCGGTATCAGCGAGGTGCTCAAATCACGTAAGCCGTCGTTCAAGGCGATAGCCGTTGAACCCGCGGGTTCACCGGTGCTTTCCGGCGGACAGGCCGGACCGCACAAACTCATGGGCATCGGCGCGGGTTTCATACCGGGAAATTTCAACGCCAAGGTCATCGACGAGATTATCAAGGTAAAGGAAGAAGACGCCGGAGCGACCGCACGGAGGCTCGCAAAAACCGAAGGGCTGTTGCTCGGCATTTCATCGGGAGCGGCGGTCTGGGCGGCACGCGAGGTGTCGCGACGGCCGGAGAACAAAGGAAAAGTGATCGTGGTCATCGCACCGAGTTTCGGCGAACGATACCTGAGCACATGGCTGTATGACGAGCCTCAGCCTCAGCAATAGAATCAACAATAAAATAATAAGTATCATAGGAGATAAACATGTCAGAAAAAAAATACCGTTTTGAAACGCTCGCGCTTCACGCCGGACAGGTACCCGACCCCGCAACCCTCTCGCGCGGTGTGCCGATACACCGGACCAGTTCGTATGTGTTCAAAAGCGCCGAACACGCGTCAAATCTTTTCGCACTGAAGGAATTGGGCAATATCTATTCGCGTCTCGGCAACCCCACGCATGCCGTCCTTGAAGACCGTATCACCGCACTCGAAGGCGGGGCGGCATCGGTGGCGGTTGCGTCCGGTACAAACGCGATATTCTACGCGATAATCACGCTCGCGCAGAAAGGCGACGAGATTATCTCGGCGAACAACCTCTACGGCGGCACGTACACCATGTTCGACGTCATCCTGCCGCAGTTCGGCATCACCACGAAATTCGTCGACCCGCACAAGATAAGCGATTTCGACGCGGCGGTGACCGACAAGACCAAAGCGATTTTCATCGAGACCATCGGCAATCCGGTGCTTGACTTCATCGATATCGACGCGGTGGCGAAAGTGGCCAAGAAACACGGAATACCGCTCATCGTGGACGCGACGTTCACCACGCCGTATCTGCTGCGCTCCATTGAACACGGCGCGAACATCGTGGTCAATTCGCTCACCAAGTGGATAGGCGGACACGGAACGGCCATCGGCGGCATCATCACCGACGCGGGCAACTTCGACTGGAAGAACAAACGCTTTCCGCTCTTCAACGAGCCGGACCAGAATTATCATGGACTCCGCTGGGCGCATGACCTGCCTCCGGTACTCGCGCCGATTGCCTATGCGCTGCGCTTCCGCACGGTGCCGCTGCGCAATCTCGGCGGATGCACGTCACCCGATAATGCCTGGATATTCCTTCAGGGAACAGAGACGCTGCCGCTGCGCATGCCGCGACATTGCGAGAACGCACAGAAAGTCGCCGAATTTCTGAAAAAAGATAAACGCGTAGCCTGGGTACGGTATCCGGGACTGCCGGATGATCCGACGCACGCTGTTGCCAAGAAATATCTCACGAAAGGTTTCGGCGGCATGGTGGTCTTCGGCATCAAGGGCGGAAAGGCTGCGGGTGAAAAGTTCATCAATAATCCGGGGCTCTTCTCGCACCTGGCGAATGTCGGCGATGCGAAATCGCTCGCGCTTCATCCGGCAAGCACATCGCATTCACAGCTTACCGAGGAACAGCAGAAGGCAAGCGGCCTCATGCCCGACCTGATACGCCTGTCAATCGGCCTTGAGCATATCGATGACATACTCGAGTCGCTCGAAGAAGGTCTTGCCATATCGCAGAAATAAACGCGATTCAGCAATAGAACGACGACACCGGGCGTATGTACAACGACATGCGCCCGGTGTTTTTTTTTTATCAACGGGGGACGACCATGTTAACGAAAAGGATACTTATAAAGAATAAATACGGTCTCCATATGCGTGTGGCATCAAAGATCGTGAAAGCAAGCGCCGGACACGATGCGCAGGTGATTCTCTGCAGCGGCTGCAACCGCGCGAGCAGCTGCTCAATGATGGAGATGCTCATGCTTGGTGCGGCACACGGCAGCGAACTGGATATCATCGTCTGCGGAAAGAACGATGACGAGGAACAGCAGGCGCTTAACGCGGTAGCCGATATCGTGGAAGACGGCGCCGGGATATAGAATTCAAGGAGCAACGCATGGACATACGCACCAGAACCGCTCACGCCGGATTGTGCAGCGACGAACACACCGGCGCTGTTTCGACGCCCATATACCAGAGCGCCACGTTCCGGCATCCGGGCGTAGGCCAATCAACGGGATTCGACTATTCACGCACGGCAAATCCCACGCGCAGCGTACTTGAAGAAACGCTCGCATCGCTTGAGGGCGGAGACAAGGCATTCGCATTCTCATCCGGTATGGCGGCGATAACGGCGGTACTGTCGATATTCTCGAAGGGGGATCACATCATCGTCTCGGACGATCTTTACGGCGGCACCTATCGTCTGTTCGAGACCGTATTCAAGCGATTCGGCATCACCGCATCGTATGTCGATACTTCGCGGCCGGATGCTGTGCTGGGCGCGGTAACCGTGAACACAAAAGCGGTATTCATCGAAACGCCGACCAATCCGATGATGAAAATAACCGATATCAGGGCAATCGCCGGCATCTCCCATGAAAGCAATGCGCTCCTTATCGTTGACAACACATTCATGACACCGTATCTGCAGCGTCCCATCCACTGCGGCGCCGATATCGTGGTACACAGCGGTACGAAATATCTCGGCGGCCATAACGATGTGCTCTCCGGCATCATCGTATGCGCACGCAAAGAACTCAGTGAGCGTATCGGCTTCATCCAGAATGCCACCGGCGGCGTGCTCTCACCGTTCGACAGCTGGCTGCTCCTGCGCGGCATCAAAACGCTTGCCATACGAATGGACCGTGCGGAAGAGAATGCACAGCGCGTGTCCGATGCGCTACTGGCACATCCGCTCGTGACCGGTGTTTACTACCCGGGCCGTTTGACATCAGCGTCGGATTCGACACACCGGTCGCAGGCCTCCGGATACGGTGCGATGCTTTCGTTCCGGGTGAAGACACGGGCAATCGCCGAACGTCTGATACAGAAGGTCCGTGTGATAAGCTTTGCGGAAAGTCTCGGCGGCGTGGAGTCGCTCATCACCTTCCCGATGGTGCAGACGCATGCCGATATTCCGGCTGCCATGCGCGAAAAAATCGGCATCACCGACACCTTGCTTCGCCTGTCGGTTGGTATAGAATCATCTGATGATATCATCGAAGACCTGAAACAGGCACTGGAGCAATGATGCATTACGAAACGAAAATACTTCATGAAGGCGGGGACAAAGACCCGTATACCGGAGCGCTCAGTATCCCCATCTATCCGGCATCAACATATCATCAGAAGAATGTCGATGTGCGGCAGGAATTCGATTACTCGCGTTCGGGGAATCCCACACGCGCGGCACTTGAGCGTACGCTCGCCGTGCTTGAGAACGGCAGCCACGGCTATGCATTTTCCTCAGGTGTCGCGGCAATAACCGCGGCGATAACGGCGGTCTGCAGCGCGGGAGACCATATTGTCGCAACGCGCGACTGTTACGGCGGCACGTACCGGCTGCTCACGAAATATCTTTCACGCCTGGGCATTACGCACACCTTCGTCGATACCACGGACATTGCGGCCACCGAACACGCGATCACAAGTGCGACAAAGGTATTGTTCCTGGAAAGTCCGTCAAACCCGCTGCTTCGCATCATCGATTTCACCGCGATGACAGCACTTGCGAAAAAACATTCGCTCATCACCATGCTCGACAACACATTTTTATCGCCGTACCTGTTCCGCCCGCTCGATATCGGTGTCGATGTGAGCATTCACAGCGCGACGAAATTCCTCGGCGGTCACAGCGACCTTATCGCCGGTGCCGTTGTCACGAAAAATGGGGAGATAGCGGCACAGATATATGCCGTTCAAAACGGTACCGGCAATATGCTCTCACCGGAAAACTCGTGGCTGCTCCTTCGCGGGATAAAGACACTGCGCGCGCGTATGGAGATGCAGTGCGCGGGCGCTATGGAATTGGCCACCTGGCTTTCAAAACAGTCGTGGGTAACGAAGGTGTATTATCCCGGGCTTGCCGATCATCCGGGACATGAGACGATACGCCGTGAGGCGAAGGGGTTCGGCGCCGTGGTATCGTTCACCGCAGACACCATCGAGCGAACGCGGGCGATATTGCAGCATGTCCGCATCTGGACGGTAGCCGTATCACTCGGCGGCGTAGAATCGATATTGTCATACCCGGCAAAAATGTCGCATGCGGCGATGCCGAAAGACGAACGTGATGCACTCGGCATATCGGATACGCTCATCCGATTATCCATCGGACTTGAGCACACGGAAGATCTTATCGATGATTTAAAAAGCAGTGCGGAAATAAAAAGCTGAACGGCAGGCTACTTCTTCTTTTTCCGCTTCGTTACCTTCACACCGGCGAGTTTTTTCTTATGGCTGGCGAGATCATAGAGCGACACAGAATGAAGGCTTTTCATGAGGCTTTCTTTCAGATCATTCCACATATACTTCGCCGGGCAGGTGTCCCGCCGCGGGCAGAGGTCGCTGTTTTCCATGCAGTGTATCGGCATCACAATGCCTTCGGCGGAGCAGATGACTTCATCCATGAATATCTTTTTCGGTTCACGCTTGAGCATGAAACCGCCGCTTTTCCCGCGCGTGCTCGTGACAATGCCGGGTGCGATGAGAATACGCATGATGTTTTCGAGATACTTGAGTGAGATGCTCTGATCGGTTGCGATTGTCTTGAGCGATACGGGGCCTTTTCCGTACTGCTCGGCAAGACAGATCAAAGCGCAGGTCGCGTATCGGCCGATAGTAGAGATTTTCATTGAACAAGTTCCTTGTACGGCAGATGTTGGAAGTATACCATAGAACCATCTACACGTCAAAGTGTTATATAAAGAAAATACGGCAATAAAGCAAGTCTTATTGCAAATCCGGTTATTTCCGGTATAGTGTTTTTACCACATGGAAGCATATATCCTCATCATTGAAGATGAACAGGCTATCGCCGATACCGTTGTTTACGCGCTGAAGCAGGAAGGTTTCCGCACAACGGTATGTATGACGGCAGCCGCGGGGATAAGCGCCTTTCGTGCAGCCTCCCCTTCCCTCATGATAATCGACGTGGGGCTGCCGGACGTCAGCGGATTCGATGTGGTCCGCGAACTGCGCAAAGATTCGAACATCCCCGTCATCTTGCTCACGGCGCGTACGTCTGAAATTGACCGCGTGGTGGGGCTTGAACTCGGCGCCGACGACTATGTGACGAAACCGTTCAGCCCGCGCGAACTGGCCGCCCGTGTTAAAGCGGTACTCCGCCGTACTGCTGCCGCAATGCCTGCAGCCCATTCTTCCGGCTTTTCAATTGATGCGGAGAAATGTGTTATCACGTATGCGGGAACGGCAGTACCGCTGTCACGATATGAATATGCGATACTGAAACTCCTCGTTGAACGTCCCGGCAAGGTTTTTTCACGCGACGAGATCATGGAGGCGGTGTGGGACGACCCCGGCGAAAGCTTCGACCGGACCATCGATACGCATATGAAAACGATACGCCAGAAACTGCATGCTATCAAATCCGATGCCGACCCCATCATCACGCATCGCGGCATCGGTTATTCATTGACGGAAGAAACGTGAACATACAGGCGCGCATCATCACCGGCGTCGTCATCGTCAGCGCCGTCATCCTCTACGGATTCCTCGACTGGACGCTGCGTGACATACGCCCGCAGTACCTGAAATCGCTTGAGGAGCCGCTCGTGGACGCCGCGGCGATATTCGCCTCCATCATCGAGCATACGCCGGGCGAATCGCTTGTGTCCGCCGATGTAAGCAACGCAGTCATGAGCGCATCCGCCCGGACGCTCACGGCGAAGATCTATGAACGCGTAAAAACCAACGTCGATATACGCGTGTATGTAACCGACGCGCGGGGCATCGTCGTATTCGATTCAACCGGCCGCGATACCGGCAAGGACTATTCCCGTTGGAATGATGTTGCACGCACACTCGCCGGCGGCTACGGCGTACGTTCAACGCGTTCGGACAAACGCGATCCGAACACCAGCGTCATGTATGTCGCCGCGCCGATACGTAAAAACGGAAAAATAGCAGGCGTCGTTTCTATCGGAAAACCGACGGGAACGCTCAAGGTATTCATCGCGAATACGGAAAAGCGCATCAAGATCGGGGTACTGATAACCGGCGGCGTTATCATTCTTCTGCTCGGGTTGTTCCTGTATGTATCCGTCACCCGTCCGCTGAAAAAGCTCACCGCATATGCCCGGTCCATCAAACACGAACGCAGAAATGCATTGCCGAAACTCGGGCATGATGAAATTGGAACGCTCGGACGAACACTCGAGGATATGCGCGAAGAACTCGAGGGACGGCATTACATCGAGCAGTATGTGGAGCGCTTCACGCATGAGATAAAATCGCCGATCACCGCCATCAGCGGAGCGGCGGAACTCCTTGCCGCGGGAACACCGCCCGAAGACACGGCACGCTTCATAGCGAACATCAGGAATGAATCGGAACGGATACGCGCCATCGCCGACCGTCTGCTCACACTCGCATCGCTCGAGAACCGCCGCACGCTTGAACATCCCGCCGATGTTGACCTCGCCGTGATAATCCGCGATGTCGCCGAGCGATTCACTCCGGCGGCACAGGTAAACGGCATCGCGATAACTGCGGATGCGGTAACGGCCGTCATCAGCGGGGACGCATTTCTGCTCACACAGGCTCTGGCGAACCTTGTCCAAAACGCCATCGATTTCACACCGAGGGGCGGAAATATCTCGCTTGCCATCACGCAGAGTACCGCAGGCATTGCCGTTACCGTAACCGATACCGGCACGGGTATTCCCTCCTATGCCGTTAACCGTGTATTCGAAAAGTTCTATTCACTCCCCCGCCCAGCCACCGGCAGGAAAAGCACCGGTCTCGGTCTCGCCTTTGTTCGCGAAGTTGCCGAACTGCACGGCGGCAGCGCAGAAATACGAAATGGTACCGCGGGCGGTACGGCAGTAACGCTCCATTTTCCGCCACAATAGACTTCACACACTTCACATTCACTTCATAAAAATTTCATACTCCGGTGTTATCATTACCATATAACATTTCAGGAGGCATTTATGACAGCAAAACGTATTCTCGCCGTCGGTTTCATCTTCGTGGGACTGTTTGCCGCGTGGATGATACTCGGCGTGACGAACACGATCAGAACCAAGGAAGCGGCAACAACGATAACGTCGGAGGTGAAAAACCTGTTCGGCGGGTCGCAGAAGATTCAGGCGCCGCATTTCTTCTATTATGAAAAACGTCTCATGCCGCTGCAGAACGTACGCGGCGAAGTGGTCACCAATGCGCAGGGTATCGCGATAAAGGAATGGCGCGACGAGATGGTCACCGTGCCTATCGCATCGTCGGATATCACGGCGGATTTCCATCTCGATCCGCGGAAGAAAGGATTCCTGTGGTTCCCCACCTATCGTGTCAGCTACAAGGCGCGGTATACTATACGAAACCCGAAGACGGAAACCGCCGTCATCAACGCATCGATACCGCTCGGTTCATCCGATGTCGTCTATGACGCAATGGCGGTAACCGTGAACGGCGCCATGCGGGAAAACGACGCATCGCTGCTCGCGTCGGGCGGTGCAATCGGCGCGTACATACCGCCGGGCGGTGTGATGGATGTCATCGTCTCATATACGACCACAGGCACAGGCGAATGGCATTTTATACTCACGCCGCAGTCGTCGAATATCGAGGAAGTGAAGAACTTTTCGCTCAGGATGACAACGGACTTCAAGAACATCGATTTTCCGACCGGCGGATATCTTTCGCCGGTGACGAAAGAAGAGACCAAAAACGGATGGAAACTTGCGTGGACATTCACATCCGCGGTGACCGGGAAGAACATCGGTCTGGTTGTGCCGGAAAAGCAGGCGCCGGGAGAGATAGCAAGCCGCATCACGTTCTTCGCGCCGGTGCCGATGCTCTTCTATTTTTTCATACTCATCATCATCGCGGTGATAATGAAGGTGAACCTGCATCCGATGAACTTTTTCTTCCTCGGCGCGTCGTTCTTCGCATTCCACCTCATGCTCTCCTATTTCTCCGACCAGATGCCTATCTGGGCTGCATTCAGCATAGCGTCGGTGGTATCCATCATCCTCGCATCTTCATATCTGCGGCTGTTCACCCCCGTGAAGTTCGCCTTCGTGTTCTCGCCGCTTGCACAGACAGTGTACCTCATCGCTTTTTCGTATTCATTCTTCTTCAAAGGCATCACCGGATTCGTGCTCACCGTTGTCTCGGTCATCACGCTTTTCGTGCTCATGCAGCTTACCGGCCGTATCGCATGGGATGATGTGCTCGCTCCGCGCATAAAATCATCTCAGGACAATGACAGCGCGCAAGCATAGGACTGAAGTCGGACCATCGCTGCAAGACGTATTGAAGAATGTCGTGTTCTCCGGTATAGTATCGGGGGACCGACATTCTTCCCGTTTGGAGCTTCTCATGGTCGATGATGCCGCACGGACAATGGCGCTTGACGTATTCCCGTTCCTGAAGACGATAGGCGCCGCCGAAAGTAAAAAGTTCTTCGCACAGGCGATGTACCGTAAGCTCACCAGAGGAACCACGCTTCTTGACTCGGGCGACCGCTGCTCGAATCTGCCGTTCATCCTTGAGGGGTGCATTCGCATCTACAAGATCAGCGAGAACGGACGCGAGATAACGCTCTACCGAATTGAAAAAGGAGACAGCTGCATTCTCTCAACGACGTGTCTTTTCAACGAAGAACGTTTTCCCGCAACCGCCGTCGCCGAAGAGGATGTTGAAGCGCTGTTCGTCCCCACACAGCTTGTGCATGAACTGTTTGAAACCTCTTCTATATGGCGCACATTCGTACTCGGTCTCTATGCGCATCGCCTGTCACTCGTCATCGAGCTCGTTGAAGAGGTTGTGTTCCAGCGGCTTGACGTGCGCATCGCACAGTATCTGCTCTCACCCCGCACACCGGGAAAGACCATTGCGATAACGCATGAGAAGATCGCGTTCGACCTGGGGAGCGCCCGCGAGGTAGTAACGCGCATTCTCAGGGATTTTGAAAAACGGGGACTGATATCGCAGGAGCGCGGGTCTATTACAATCGTGGATGCGGAGGAGTTGCGGCGGCAGGGGATGAGCGCGCATTGAGACTCGTGGCGGGAAGTCTTTATCTTGTTTCAAGCAGCCGGTCGTATTCCTTCAGCCGCTCAATTGAATACTGCTGAAATCCCTGCGGAAGCTCGATGAAATTCGCGCCCATACCGAGCGCAGTGTCTATCGTCTTCCATAATCCGGCCTCTCCGCCGAGCCGTTGTGCGGTGCGTGTCTGAAACCCCTTCGGCCCTTTCACCCACGCAAGATAGCAGAAGTGCTGCGATGACGGTGTTCCGCCGCGACATCCCGCATCAACTCCGGTACCGTTGTTCTGCAGCACCAGCCTCTCGCCCATCAATGCCCGCGCCCACTGCGCGAATTCGTAGGTCGGTGTAAAACTGTTCGAATGATGCGTCGGAGATCCGTCGATGATATCCCATGGATTCACCGCAAGCGATGTCCGTGTCTTCTTGAAGTATTTGTCATGTATACGTATGGCCCGTTCGTGTGCGGCTTTATCCTTTTCAAACGTAAGCCCCGCATCCCAGAGCCGCTTATTGCTGTCCCTGTCCGCGTGCGCACGGTAGAACGGCTCGGCGTAAAGCGTCATGCAGGCCGTATCGACAACCTCGACTATCTCAGGCGCGTCCTCGTACCGGAGCGCTATCTCCTTCATGAGCATCTCGTAACGGTCGAGCACATCATCACGCCAGAAAAGCGGAATGAATCCGCCCGTTTTGTCATGCTCATTCCAGACGGCGACACCGCTTGAAACGCAGTTAAGCTTCACCCCGCGGTTCAGATCCGCCGTCCGCACGTTGCCGATTGCCTTCACAAAATACGGGGCATGCACTCCCGCCATCACCCGCAGGCGTATCTTTTTACCAAGCGTACGCGCGTGCTCTATCTCCTGCCAGCCTTTACCCGAGAACTGATTGGCAAAGGATTCAAGATCGTTCCAGTTCACCATGACCACGATGCTGTCGATGAACGGCATCGACGCCGGGGGAAGACCGTCACGCGTTATCAATCCGCTGCAGAACGGCTTTATCTCCGCCGCAGCCGACGATGCGAAAACCGTAAGCGCAGCAACGAGCGGAACCAGTTTTTTCAGTAAACCGGCAATCCCCTCACCCGTCGAGACAATAGCAATCATTGCCCCCGTCCATCTTCATGTTCTTTCATACGCTGGACAATCCTGTCGATCGATTCTTTCATGCGTACACTGAACCATCGCGACGGTATATGATACATGAACCTAAGGCCGGTTATCCGTTCACGCATATGGCGCATCTCGTCATTGAAGCGGCGCAAATCGATACGCGGAAGACCAATCCTGACCTCAAGGAGTTCCGGAAGCCGTTTGATGATGGCGTCAAACGCTTTCGCCTTGGCAAGCGAATAGAACAGATCGATTACCATGACGGCTACAACAGCGGCTGAACCGATGCCGAGATACAGTGACGGCACCAGCGCGGCAACGCGGTTTATCAGGGGGAAAAAGAGAAACCAGCTGAACAGCGTCAGAAGCACCCAATAAAAGGAAAAGAGCAGACAAACGCGCCCGTCGATATTGAGCGGATAATTCGAATAATCCCACCATTTGACATGCAGTACTTTTTCCATGACGAGTGACGTCACATATTCCAACGCGGTGAGCAGCACGGATATTATCGTTATCTCGACGACAGGATTATCGAACAGATGCAATGAATAGAAAAGATAGATGATGAGCGACCCGAAACCGTATACGGGAATGAACGGCCCCTGCAGAAAGCCGGAATTGATGAGCTTTTTCTCGGTGACGGTCCGGTAGGCGCTTTCAACGAACCAGCCGGCAACGGAAGAAATGACGAAACAGAAAAGATACGGAACAATTATCTGCATAATGGCTATGCGCTCATCGCGCAGATCAATAATGATTGAGCAGTTTCGCTATGCCCGCATGCAGCGAATGCGGAAACTGCCGGTCACGCGCATACATGAATATGCAGCGGCCGTGTACCGCCGGAAGTCCGTTCTTCGCGCAATAGTCAACCGCTTCATCGCTTTCGGCGCCCTGCTGCATCCAGACATGCGCGATCTTGCGTTTCTGCGCCTCCTGAATGATGCCGAGCGTCAGCGCCGGGTCGGTGACGATGATGATACCGGTCACTTCCTTCGGCAGCGCGCTTACGGACGGATAACACACATCGCCCATGACTTCGGCCGCGTTCGGATTCACCGCGTATACGTGGTAGCCGTCCGATTTTAGCTCTTTATAGATGGAATTACTGAATTTTTTACCCGAGCGCGACACACCTACAATGGCGATGTGCTTCTGCGCCATAAATTCATGTATCGCTTTTTTCACGGCTGCGTCCATACGGATCTCCTTGAAAATAGTCAGCGTATCGTATTCGATATCCTTCGCTTTGTCAAACAACCGGCGTCACCGGCGCTTGGCCACATCCCCGTAGATGAGCGTAACCTTTTCCTCACCGTTGATGATGTTCACCGTAAAGCGGTAATTGCCCCGTGCGGTGAGATCAACCGAACGCATCCTGAACCTGAGCGGCACCGATGACTCGGCGGTACTATAGACGGTAAGTCCCCCGCGCGGCATCTCAACGGTTACCGATACGGCATTTCCGCCGGTGGATATTTTCTGCAGCGTCATCCGCGTGTGCTCGTGCAGATGCAGTACTGCCGCATCCCCTATGACAACCGCGGCGCGTCCGTCCGCGGTGACCACCGTCTCGCGGACACCGACACGGTAACCGGTATTGGTTACTATGCTTACCGTACCGATCAAATCTTCAACGGCAACCATATCCTCAACAACACCGATGACGGCGCGCGGATATTGTGATGCAATCGTTGTCTCGCCGCGCACATTAAAATGATAGATACTCGCAATCGTTATCACCGCGACTACGATGATGATGGCACCGAACATGACGAATGACCAGAACGCGTCTTCACGCGCCTTTTTCCGCTGATAGGCATTGCGGATGGCGGACAGCGGTATGCGTTTTTTGCGGTACCTGTCGGTGCCGAGTATCGACGATATCGTTGAAAAACTTTTCGCCAGGGCCTCATACTCCTCGCGATGCTTCGGATCGCGGAGATATTCCTCAACGGCGGCACGATCGGCATTGTCAAGCATGTCCCAGTAGTAATAGTACAATTTCGCCTTATCCATACGGCACTACCCTCCCCCGCCGAGAATATTCCGGTCGATATTCCGTTTCTTGAGCTCATCGGCGAGTATCTGAATGGCCTTCGCCATGCGCGTCTTCACATGACGCGACGAACAGCCGACGATGGCGGCGATATCCTCGAACGTCAGCTCTTTATTCTGCTTGAGCAGGAACACCTCTTTGAGCTCCCGCGGCATCGCCGCGACAATGCCCTCCACCGTCCGCATTACGCTCGAGAGATCCATGTTCTCATCGATACGCTCGTCGCGCCCGGCAACCGTCTCGATGATTTCCTTTGCCTTGCCGTCACGGTTCGTTGACATATTGAGCGTCAGTTTCTCGCGATAGCGGAACGTCTTGATGTAGTTGATGGTGACATTGGTCGCGATGCGGTATATCCAGGCCTTGAACGACGTCTTCACGACAAACTTGTGGATATTCGTATACACCTTGATAATCACTTCATGGAAGATGTCGTCGATGACGCTTTTATCGAACACCATCTTGCCGATGTAATTGTGTATCGGCGTCTCGTAACGCGCGTAGAGCACCTCGAACAGTTCATTGACCGCGTCGTTGTCCTCGAGCAGGGGATCACGCAGGCTCACGCCCTTCAATTCGCGCTTGATGAGCGCTATGATGTCCTCGTCGCTTAACGTGCCGTAATCCACTCATGCCTCGCTGTTCATCGTACCGTTACCGTGTCACACGATATTTCTAAGCTGTTCTTTGAATTCGTCTATCAGGCTTTTAATTGAAAGTGTTGCGCGTATGATGTCGATATGCTGCGCCTTGCTGGCGATGGTGTTCGTCTCCCGGAGCATCTCCTGCGCGAGGAATTCAAGCTCCTTCGACACACCCTCTTTTTTCACCATCCCGCCCGCCTGCTGGAGATGACTTTCCAGACGCACCATCTCTTCGTTGATGTTCACCCGGTTCGCGAGCATTCCCGCCTCTTGCACGATGCGCGACTCGTCGACAGCCGCGCCGTTGGTGAGCGTGTGGATATTTTCCCTGAGGAGCGCCATCTGCCGTTCCACATTTTCCTTTGCGTGCGTCCGTATCACCGCGACATCGGATGCTATCGTTGTTAGCATGCGCTCGATATCCTTGCGCGTATTATCGCCCTCGGCGCTCCGCATTTCATCAAGCTTCGCAACCGTTTCCCGGACAAGCGCGAGCACCGCCTCCTTTGAGGCGTCGTCGAACTCCGGCGGCACGACAGTGAACAGCTGATCGAACGGCACCGCGGCCAGAAGCGTGTCTTCATTTTTGATACCGGCCTTCGCGAGCGCCGAGCGAACGCCCGATAGCAGTCCCTCATCGAGCATGACGGTAAGCGGCTGTCTGCCGGCCTCGATACGTACAGCGCAATACACCTTGCCGCGCGATATGCCTTCATTCAGAATGCCGCGAATCCCCGGCTCGTATTGATTCAATATCGCCGGCAGCGAGACCGAGAACTCGGAATATCTGCTGTTCAGCGATTTTATCTCGCAGCGCATGGTCAGTGTCGATGCTGCCGCTCCGCCCGCAGTAAGCGTTACATCGCGCTTTACCTGCGCATATGCTGTCATACTTTTCATATCGATTCCGTCCTTGATAACTGACACTATACCATATTCTGCGTAAAAACCAAGTGAATATCAACGCATCAGCGCACAAAGACTACCTGATGATCGAACATGCCGATTGAAACGGCATTCCTTATTTCCGGCACAATTCCGGCGCCATGCCGATGCACGAATTCAAGTATGTTGAGCGTTCGTTCCTGAAGTCCGTCTCTCGGTGAAATATATTCCCTCAGCCGCGACAACCTGCCGACAACGATACCCTTCCGACGCGCCGATGCTTTCTGCGCATGATCTTCGATACGGTCCGCGTCGCTTTTCACCCGCGAGACGAACTGCCGGATGTTTTTGAGAACGGCGTCGTCACCCGCGCCGAAATATTTTTCCATGTCACACTGAAACGAATCGGCCGCGGCGGTGAATGCGGCGACATACGCCGTCACAACAGCATCGCCGGCATCCGGCTCAAACCGCGCGTAATCGCCGAACAGATCGGCGGCAGACATACCGGATTCTTTCATAACTTGCGTATATTTCTGTTCGACGAGCGTTGCAGACACACGCGGATAGATGACAGGAACCGGCACGTCGAAAATCCGGAAAAGCGGTTCAAGCTGCGCGAGATAATTATACTCGGAAGGTCCGGCAACATACGCAAGCGTTGGCAGCACGGCCTGCTGCATCATGACACGCGAGACGACATCAGGACCGAACGTCTCGGGATGCGCCGCGATATACGCCCCGAGTTCAGCCGTTGAAAAACCGCGGTCGTGAGCATGCCACGCACTGTTTCCGCCGCTCACCCGATGACGTACACCATCGCTTTGAGCAAAAAGGTGCACACACGCGTCATCGCTGACAGGCGTGCTGAATCCTGATTGCCGCAGCGCATGTGAGCCGGCAGCCAATGCTGCGGCAATATCATCACTGCGCATCACGGCGTTCGTGTACACACCCGCGGCATGACGATACAAGAGATGCGGCTCAAGAACGATGAGCCCGTCGTCGGCGAAAAGACGTGCGATGATGCGTGAGACATGCGCGCTGTATCCGTTCCCCGCGGGAGATAACAGATCGGCAAGTTCGCTCTTGAAATCATTATCATGACGGTCGTTCAGATACGCGTCGATGCATGAACGCGCCGCCTCATAAGAGATACCGTCCGCCATCCGCGCAGAACCGAGATCGGCAGAATATTTCTTCAGCATACCGGCCTGCGTAAAGGCATACGCATGATTGATCTCACCCAGGTCGGCATCGTTGGAAGCGTTCCAGAACACCGGCACCACCGGAGCGTGAAGCATGCCGCTCACCTGTGCGGCGAGTTGTATCGCGGTGATTATCTTATATACGGTATAGAGCGGCCCGCCGAACATGCCGGCCTGCTGACCTGTCACCACAACGAAGGCGCCGTCGGCGAACTGTCGGATGGACTGAAGCGCTTTTTCCGACGCACCGATGCTTTGGTTATAATGAATGAGCGCGTCGGCTATTTCACGGCGCGGGTAGTTCCGCGATGCGACAGCCGCGGCCGTATCGGCAAATGAATCGTCTGACTGAAAATCCCGTGCGAAAAAGCTGCGGCGTATGACCGCGTCCCGCCACTTCGAATCGAACGGAGAATACTGCCCGAGCGGCACGACCGATGTACCCGTCATAGCTTCTGCCCCGTCAGCGCTGCAGCGTCGGCATGACGTTC
Organism: Spirochaetota bacterium; assembly: GCA_016214035.1. GTDB lineage: Bacteria > Spirochaetota > Brachyspiria > Brachyspirales > JACRPF01 > JACRPF01. Next base: position 198,359 of record JACRPF010000021.1, read on the forward strand.
CTTGCGCCAATCCTTCGGCACGGTATCGGTATATTTTTTGAACATCTTGCAGAAATAGCTTGCGTCATTATAGCCCACGTCGAACGCGACGTCGGTGATGCCCATGCCGTTGGCGATGAGCGTCTTCGCCCGGTCGATACGCCGCGCGTTTATCTCCTCATGTATGGTGCGCCCGAACATGCTCTTGAAATTCCTCGCCAATACCGATTTGTGCACGCCGAGATTCGCCGCCAACCGTGTAAGCGATATGTCAGTGGCGAAATATTCGGCGATGACCGCACGCGCGAGATAGATCCGGCTTTTCTGCGTCTGCTGGCGTTTCGCTATCGTATATGCCGGCACATTGCGCTCAATAACACTTGCGAGGAGTGCCATCGCATGCGGGGACTCGCCGCGATACATGCTGAAGGCCGCATCCATCGGTATCGCACCGGGTTCGATTATCGACAACGCATTCTGTTTCGCTTTTCTCGGCAAGAGCCCCGCCGTGCAGGTTACAAACAGCACCGCATACGATGTTTCCCGCGGACAGGCGCTCACATAATCGAGCACACCGAACGGGCAGATATCGTAGAACGGTTTCCCGGAGGAGACCGCATATTCCGTTTTCATCTGCTTATACCGGCGGCAGATCTTCACATTGGCCGCTTTTTCTTTCACGTTCATACAGAGACCGCATGCGTGCGTCTTGCATGCCTGCTCGAACGGCAGCACCGCTTCAATCCCCGCAAGGTCGGTGATGCTCACTGAAAGGCCGCGCTCACGCAGCGCTGTTGTCGTATATGACAAGAGCGACGACGGCGTACGTTCCGTTTTTACAGCTGATTGTTCCACGTCACCATAGTACCATTTTCAATGCCGTTGTCAAACCGTCACAATACCCGGCTCATCACGCGCTGGCGACAAGGGATGCACCGCTTTCCTTGAGCGTCTGCGACAGCGCAAGTATCTTCATCACCGCCTGTTTTATCTCTGCCGCCCCCGTATTGATCTCGCCGATGCCGTTGACCGTCTCCGCGACGGCGGACGATATCGCGGTGATGTCCGCACGGAGCGTTTCATGACTCGCGCTCACCGATGCGATGCTCCGGGTGAGCGACTCGGAAATCGTGTTCAGCTCCCTGACCGCACCGAGTATCTCCCCGCTGCCGCCCGATATGCTGTCGATGCCGCCGGTTATCTCGCGCATGGCGTGTTCAACACCGCTCACCTCGGCGATGATGCCGCCGAACACTTTGCCGGTGGCGGCTACGCTCGCGTCGGTAGCCTCGATGGAACTGATGACTTCTTTGATTGATGCGGTTATCTGCCCGGAACTTTTTTCGCTCATCAGGGCGAGTTTCTTCACTTCCCCGGCTACCACGGCGAACCCTTTGCCCCGCTCGCCGGCATGAGCGGCCTCGATAGCCGCATTCATGGCAAGAAGCCCCGTCTGTGCCGCGATGTTGCTCGTTACCGACGCGGTTTCACGGATTGCGGTGACATTTCCCATGAGCCGTGTAATCGCCTCCGTGGTGCGCCGGAGCGTTTCCTGCGCGCTTGTAACCGTGGCAATTAGTCCGGTGACGGTCTCCGCCTTTGCGTGCACTACCGCGTTTACCGACTGTATCGATGCGGTCATCGACTCGATAACAGCCCCCGACTCGCGCGCCTGCGTAGATTGATCGAGCATGACACGGTTGAGCTCGCCGATGGCGGAAGCAACCGTCTGCATCGCCGCGCGTGAACTTTCGAACCGCGTGTCGATGGTGCGCATCTGTGCTGCGATGGACTCGACGGTGCGGGCTATCTCCACGGTATTCGACGACGTCTCCTCTACGATGACGTTAAGCTCAGACACCTTCGCAAGCTGCTCCGCCGCCGCGAGCATGGCCTTCTGCCGCGCCTCACTCTGCACGCGTATTTCATCGGAGTGCTGCCGCAGTGCCGTATGCTGTTCTTCAATAGCTTTTGTATGCTTGCGCACATCGGCGGTGATAGCCGCTGTGGTGCGGCGGATGAGGATGATGAGCGCCACGATCAGCGGCAGCACCAGAACCGTCGTCTGCAGGCTGTTCATATACTCCTTCGCATTCACCCCCATCAAAACGGTGCGGAATACGGCGAAACCGAGCGACGCGAAAACAATAACCACCGCGGCTACGACCTGCGCGGTACTGCGGCTGAAATAACCTGCCGAAAGCAGAAGGGCGATATAGATCATACCCCTGTCGGAGAACGTGGTGGGTCCGTTATAGGGAACGGCCACATGCCACGTGCAGTAGAGAACAAGTGTGGTCCCGATGAGTGCCAGTACCGAACGGTCATAGCTGCCGCGAATGAGGAGCACAAATGACACGCCGCTCATTACCGCAAGCGTGATCTCGATCAGATAGTCGGGAAATGTATGCTGCAGCAGGTCGAGGATCGTCGCCGCCGTCATGATGAGAAACAGCACGATGACGATGACGAAATACACCTTCGCCTTGATGCGGATTTCAATGTCCGCCGACTCATACCTTTCAAGCAGTCGCATGACGATCACTCCGGAACTGACTTCTTCACTGCTGTGCGCAATATACAGTTTACGGCAACACATCCACCGCGTCAAGCAGGATTATTTTTTCCGGGAATGTCGCAGCGGTTTAATGGCGAGTAACTGCATGCGTCCATTGTTCGCTCTGATGTCCCGGTAATTCCACATCACTTTTTTGGATTCCCTGAGCCACGCCCGCAGAAGCCTGTTGTCGATCGCTTCGACATTTTTATAACGGATCTCCGCGGCCTTGAATTTACCCGCGGGGGTAAGGCCGGGCGTCTTGAACGACTGCCCGCTCCAGAAGAGTACCAGCACATGTTTCGACGCCGCCCGGTACGCGACAACCGGATTGCCGTCGATAAACCATGCCGGCATGGAATAATATATCCTGCCGGTATCCTTCGGCATACTTTTCATTATTATGGTGCGCAGCGCCTCGCATACCGCGCTGACGTCACCGCTTTGTCTGCCGGAGTAGGCCCGTATCGCCGTATCCGCCTTGGATTCCGGAACATGCTTCTTCAGTGTATTTGCCATAGCTGTCTCCTGGTCATACGTACAGTATATAAAACTACCGCAGCGTCTTCAAATACGAGATGATATCATTTATCTCGGCATCCGATAATACATCCATACCCGGCGGCATCGTATTCGGGAAACCTTCAACGATATCGCTTCCCGGCTCGACGATCGATCTCCGGATATATGTCTCGTCCGCCGTCACTGTCTTCCTGACTCCGCCGCTTTTGACGGTCACTGTGGCGCCGAAAACGCCCTTGAGCGTGGGACCGACCATGACAGCGCCGTCCACCGAGTGACAGGATATACACCCGCGTTCGAAAAGAAGCGACTGTCCGCGCGGCATGCGCGAAGCCGCATCCGTTCCCGTGAAACGCACGTTGCTTCCGGCGCGCCACGCATCGAACTGAGACGCGGGCACGGCGATGAGTTTTGCCATCATCGCCGAATGCTGCTTCCCGCAATACTGCGAACAGAGAATATACGCGCTCCCGGGCGACGATGCGTTGAACCACACCTCGGTGCGTATACCGGGCACCGCGTCCTGCTGAATGCGGTATGCGGGGATATAAAAACCGTGTATCACATCCTCCGCGATGAGCTCGCAGCGCACATTCCTTCCCAGCGGGACGATGAGATCGGGACTTTTTCTGCCGTCGTCATACTCGAATACCCACGACCACTGCCGGGCGTGCACCTTCACCGTCATCGAACCTTTCGGCGCCATTCTAAGAAACTTGAATCCCGTGAGGCCGTAGACGAACATCGTGAGCGCTATCAGCGTCGGCACGATAATCCACGAAAGCTCGAGCAGCACGCTTCCGCGTATTTCCGATGGTTCCGGATTTCGCGACCGGCGAAAACGCACGGTAAAATAGATCAGAAAAAAAACGATGAGAAAGAACAGGAGCGCGCATATCGCGATGATGTATATCATTGCGCCGTCGACGACGGGTACCGATGCTGCCATTATCGATGCTCCTTAACGAAGGATGATATCGGTATAGGTGAGCCCGATGAATATCGCGAGAAGCACCACCGATACAGGTACAAGGATGCGTATCACCACGCGCGGCTCATGGCGCAGGTGCATGAAATACAGGAACACCACGACAGCCTTCACGCTCGCGATGGCAAGACAGATGACGACGGCAAGATGCTGCGCACGGAACTCTGCCGCGGTCACGGTAAGCGCCGTCAGCGCAAGAAGCGCCAGCCATGCGATGATGTACGGCTTTACGCCGGACGCTTTTCCGTTGGTTGCATGTTCTTCCATCGATATTCCTTACGTTATGAGATAGAACAACGGGAACAGAAATATCCAGATCACATCGACAAGATGCCAGTACAACGCCGAATTCCCCACGAGTACGGAACGCGCCGCCGGAAGTCCGCGCCGTATGCGCACACCCATGACCGTCAGCACGACCACACCGATGATGACGTGCAGCGCATGCAGACCCGTCATCATGAAATACAGACCGTAGTAGAGGATTATACCTTTTGATCGGGCAAGCAGTTCGGGCGATGACGGATAGGTGCCATGATGGAATTTGATGCTCCACTCGACGGCCTTCACACCGAGAAAAACAAGTCCCATCGCCGAGGTAAGCCATAAAAAGTACGTCGCGCGATCACGCTTGTTATCATCGAACCAGTGTACCGCGAGCGCCGCGAAAAGACTGCTCGTGATGAGCACACCGGTATTGAGCGTACCGAACACACGCGAAAGTTCGAGCGACGCCGCGTGAAAATCACCGGCATGACGATAGCGGTACATCGAATAGAGCAGAAACAATCCGCCGAACAGGAGTATTTCGGTCGCTATGAAAAGCCACATGCCTATCCTGCCTCCGTCACGGGACTGGATATCGGTATCGTTCATGATTTCATACCCGCATTACGGAAGTCATACGGTCCTTTCGTAACCGTCGGCGGTGTTTCAAAATTCTCCGTTGCCGGCGGTGACGGCACTGTCCATTCCAATGTTGCGGCTCCCCAGGGGTTGTTCCCGGCAGCCGTACCCCAAAAAAAACAGCGCACGAGATTCACCGCAACGAGCACGAGCCCCGCAGCCATGATAAACGCCCCGATACTCGCGGCCACCTGCAGGTCGGTATACTGCGGAAGATAGCTGTAATAGCGGCGCGGCATGCCGAAGAATCCGAGCATGAGCATGGGCGCATAGAACAGATTGAAACCGACAAAAAGCACGAGCCACGCGACAACGGCCATGCGCTTGTCGTACATCCTCCCGGTCATCTTCGGAAGCCAGTAATGCAGCCCGGCGATGAGCCCGAACCCCATGCCGCCGAATATGATATAGTGAAAATGACCGACGACAAAATAAGTGTTATGCAGATGCACGTTCGGCGAGAGCGCGCCGAGCAGCATGCCGGAAAGACCGCCCACGGTGAAAAGAAAAATGAACGAAAGCGCATAGAGAAACGGCGGCTCAACGCGGATGGATCCTTTGTACATCGTCGCAATCCAGTTGAACACCTTGATGGCGCTCGGCACGGCGACGAGAAATGTCAGCAGTGAAAAAATGATGCTCGCCGTATCGCTCTGGCCGCTCACGAACATGTGATGCCCCCATACAAGCGACCCCACGCTCGCTATGGCGAGACTTGAAAACGCAATCATCTTGTAGCCGTAAATATTCTTCCGTGCAAACACGGGGATGATGTCTGATATGACGCCCATGGCGGGAAGTATCATGATGTAGACTGCAGGATGCGAGTATATCCAGAAAAGATGCTGATAGAGCACCGGGTCGCCGCCCTTCGCCGGGTCGAACACGCCGATGCCGAACAACCGCTCCATGACGATGAGCAGCATCGTGATGCCGATGACGGGTGTCGCGAGTATCTGCACCCATGCGGTGGAATAAAAGCCCCAGACGGAAAGCGGCATCTTGAAGAATCCCATGCCCGGTGCGCGCATCTGATGCACGGTGGTGACGATGTTGATACCCGTAAGTATCGACGACATCCCGAGTACGAACACCGCGAACGTCGCGAGCGGAACATTTACTGTGGTCTTCAAACTAAAAGGGACATAGAACGTCCAGCCGGTATCAACAGCGCCGCCACCGGCGAACACCGATATGAACGCGATGACGGCACCGGCGAGATACAGATACCATGAGGCGAGATTGAGCCGCGGAAACGCCATGTCCTTACCGCCGATAAGGAGCGGCAGGAAAAAGTTTCCGAATATCGCGGGTACCGCGGGGATGACGACGAGGAATATCTGTATGATGCCGTGAAGCGTGAACATCGCGTTATACTGCTGCGCGCTCATGAGTTTGAGCCCGGGCAGCATGTTCAGACGCATCAGCACGCCGAGGATCATCGCCGCGGTGAAAAAAAAGAAAATGGAAACGCCGTAGAGCACTCCGATGCGTTTATGATCGGTTGAAAAAATCCAGCCGAAGATGCCGGAAAACCTGCCGCGATGCGCGAAATACGGCACATGCTGGCCGGATACTGCTGTATCACCGCCCATGAGCAACTCCTTTACGGCGTTTTGTGCCGGTGACGATGAGAAATATGACGAACAAACCGATCAGCGAAAATATCACCACCGCGCTCACACGGAGCATGTTGAACACAAACCGTTTGCCGTGCGGATCGTACGTGAAACAGAGTCTGAGCATCCGGGCTATGGTCGGCTGTATCGTACCGGTGGACGCCTCCATGAGCGACATCTTCAGTTCCATCGGCAGAAAATCGGTGCCGATGAGATACCGCATGACTTTACCTTCCGGCGAAAGGATGATGAGCCCGAGCGGATGATCGAAATCATCGCCCTGACGGATATATCTGAAACCGGCTGCGGATGTCACCGCATGAATATTCGACGCCGTTCCGGTGAGAAAACGCCACTTCCCGGGAGGATAGGGTTTCTCAATCGCCGCGAGCGCGATCGCCTTCGCTTTCCGCGCATCAGCCGGCGTTTCATCATCATCAATGGTCATGGTAATAAGCATCGGTTCCTCGCCGGACTTCGCGCCGTAATTACGGATCGTTCCGGCGATACCGGTCAGAAGCGTGCCGCATGCGTTCGGGCACCGGTAATACAGTATTGAAAGTATAACCGGTCCTTTGACGATTTCCCTGAGCCGTACCGGTTTCGCGTCTTCATCGATAAAAGACGCGTCAAGCGGAATACTGCTGCCGGGCTTTTCCTGAAAGCCGATGGTACCGCTGAGCTTATATTCTTTTCCTGCGGCATGAGCATCGCCATGAGCCGCGAGCGGTAAAACAAAAAATGCGGCGACGATCGTGACATACGGAAGTGCGCATCGCTTCACCGCAGCCGTCCTATCGCTCATTCGTCCGCGGTAAAACAACGGACGGCGCATTCATCAGCCGCGTGTCTGCAGCGTTTGTCCGGATTTCCATCACGGGAGACGGCGGCTTAATCGTCAATCCGCGGCCGTAGATGATGCTCGCCCCGAAATAACCGAGACCGATCATGGCGATGAACGCGACGGCATAGAGCACAGCCATGGACACCGAATGCAGTTTCACTTCGCTGCCGAGAATAATGCCGATGCCGAGCACCATAAGCGCCACGGACGCAAGCGCGATCTTTATCTTTATGGGCGTGAACGGAGCCGCACGATAGAAATGTATCCAATCCATAACACCGAGCAGTATCGTGGGAAAGACGAAGATGAAGGCGAGGATCGACGCATGCCGCGCGGACATGACGAGGTTTTTCCGTCCGAACACGATAGCTACCGCGAAAAACGTAACCGCGCCGACGGTAAGCCCGATGGGCATGTGCGTGATCGGCGGATGCAGCGGCTCGTTGAATCCGTGTGCCGCAAGGAACGCATAGAGCGCATCGAGCATGGCATTACTCCGTTATCTACGATTGAAAACTCAGCCGGGTAGTTTCGAACAGGTGAGCGACGCGCCGATGAGGCCGAGCCCAACGCTGCACGACACTGTCCCCGCGCTCAAACCGATGAGGACGGGCGTGGCGGCGAAACCCTGCGCGAGGAACACGGCGACCATAGCCGCAGACAACGCCGCTGTCGCGATGCCGATGAATAGCTTCTTCGTAAGCGCCGGCGTTGTCACTTTTCTGAAACGCACCTTGCCGTCAACCAGGCCGCTCACTATCGCAAGCACCACAAGCGCGGGAAGCACGACGATCATGACGCGTGCGCAGGCAAGCACCGCGCCGAGAACCGGTTCACCGAAAAAGCGCGAGGAAACCAGCAGCAGAAACAGACTTATGATGAACGCCTGCGGAAAGTGCACGAGAATGGGATGCACATCGAGACGAAGCCACCCCTCGCGCCGTTCGGATACGCGGCTCTCGTACGGCTCGAACGCCGTGCTGTTCACGCCGCAAGCAGGGCATTTCCCATGCACGGCCTTTTCATCGGTCACAAACCCGCACGCATTACACCGTACATACTTCATAAGCTTCATCCTTAATTAACATAGATAACGAACATATGCGACGGCCGACAGCAGTATGGATATAATATACGGTGTGCATACGGCAGTGTCAACCCCTGAAACTATCTCCCCTCGTCATCATTCTGCCCGGCGCATTCATTACGATAGTATGCAGGAGACATGTTTTCATGCTGTTTAAACAACCGTGAGAAGTAATACTGATCGGTAAACCCTACCGCGCGCGCGATCGACTTGATCGAATGATCCGTCGAGAGAAGCTGTTCCTTCGCCGCGGCAAGCTTCATCCGTAAAAAATACTGCTGCGGCGGATACCCGGTACGCTGCTTAAATATCTTCCGCATGTTCTCAAATCCGACATTATTCGCAGTGCAGTACGTGCGAAAATCAAAATATAATTCCCCAATCTGTTTACGCATCATGCGCACGATGTGCGTAATCTCGCGATCCTCAGTCCGGGAGAGAACAGGACCGTGCTGGATAAGCAATTCCTGAAGTATCTGCAAAATACCCTGGGATGCATATTCCATATACCGGTCATTCGGGCGTCCGAGAGCATGCCACACGTCATTACATAGTGTTTCAATCCTGGCTGCATTACGGATAACGATTACCGGCTGCGAAGGATTCAGCAGATGGTCATCGTAATAGCGGCGGGGTATGTTACCGTCAAATCTAAAATAGAACGTGCGTGCTGATTTCCCTTTATAGGTTCCGTATCGATGCCATATGCCCGGGAATGTAAAAAACGCCGCCGGAGCCGCAAGAACACGCTCCCGGGTAAGCGATGTCTCATAAAAGTTTTCACCGCGCAGCAAAATGACCATTTGATAAAAGGGCAATGTCCGTCGCCAATGAACGCCTTCCATGCCGTGCATGGTCTGGCGGCCGATTGATACGGGACGTATTCCCATCTTTTCACATAGCGTATTCGTGCCGGGAAATGCATAGCGCCGTAAACTCATGTGTTATGTCCTGCGGGATTCCTTTTGTACTATACCACGGAATCCATCATTTTACCATCGACTCCATTGTCTTCCATACTATTCCCGTTATCTTTGATATGACAAACAGCACAAGGAGATGGCCCTGTGACAAAGACATCGCACAAACGAAACGGGAATTCCGGCAAATGACTATGTACGCCGATACACTTTCCGATGCAATCAGAAAGAAATTCCGCACGTATGCATACGCGTCAACCTGGGTAGGCTGCTTCTCCGATGTCATGCTGGAAAACTCCGCCATCATCATCCTCTATCTCGCCATGCTTAGGGCAAGCAATACGCTCATCATGCTTTCGACATGCCTTGTCGGTATTATTTCCATGTTTCTGATGATTCCAGCCTCAGGTATCGTGGACAGACTGGGTTCAAAACGGGTTGTATTGCTATCCTCCGCCATAGGGTGTCTATCGTATCTAATAATGGCATCGGCGCCATTTCTGGGAAAGGATATCGCGCCATACATTGTCTGCCTCGGCTGTCTGACATTCGGAATTTCGCAGCCGCTCGCCACTGCCGCATGGTATCCGATAGTAGGACACGTTTTCAAGCCGTCCGAGCGCGCGGATTTTTTCGGTTTCCTGCGATTCAGCTACTTTGTTCTTACCGGAAGCGTGTTCTTTTTACTTGGCATATTCATGGGAGAAAAACCGCAACTCTGGTTCCTCCAGCTTGTCATCGGCATTACCGGCATTATAGCACTGGGAAGATATTTTTTCATTGCACGCATAGTCCTGCCGGCGCACGAGAGCAGAAGGTTTGATATAAAGAAGGCATTGGGAATATCCACACGCAACGGACTTCTGGCAGGATTTGCGGTCTATGTGTGCTTTCTCAGTCTCGCGTTCGCCGCTATTCAGCCGTTGACATTGATCTATCTAAAAAACGGATTGCATTACAGCGACAATATCATTCAGATGATATCGTCCGCAGCTATCGGGGGCAGTGTGTGCGGTTTCTTTTTTTATGGAAGAATAGTCCGCCGGGTGGGCATACGGAATCTGCAGCTGATGGTACACGGCGCCTACATCCTGATTCCGCTCGGTTTATTCTTCTGCGGCGGGAACAATCCGTATCTTCCCGTGCTTATCGGCATACTCCTTGTCGCGGGAAACATCGCCTATGCATGTTTTGTCTGCGCATTATCGCAGGAAAGTTTTGCGCTGGCGCGTCCCGTAAATATCACCACGGATAACGCATTCACCCAGACGTATCAGATGGTAGGCACCGCATCCGGACGAGCGATGGCATCGCTGCTTCTGGGAAACGGAGTTCTTGCCGCGACATGGAAATTCTGGAATGGTACGTTTTCCAATTACCAGACGATTTTCCTGTTGTGTTCCGGCATTGCGCTTTTCTGCCTGATACTGATCATCTGTATCCCCAGTGTGGCGCCGGTACGAGAATATCATTACAACCCATGATTAGTATGATATACTTACTACAGTAATCCCAAAAGAGGTATAGCCGCTTATGAAACTGACCATTGGTGAAGAACGTGTCATTGTTCGGGGAATCCGTCCGGAGGAGCAGCTCTGGGGACCGTATCAGTTTCCGAGGCCGTATAATCTTGGAGACCGTCTCGTTGTGGCGGTGCACGTCAACGATGATGACATCAAATCTTTCGGCGAAGCAAACCGCTGGTTTGAAAGCCGCGATGAAGGAATCACATGGAAGGAGATAGACGCGTCGGTATCAACAAAATGCGGCCTGCTGCTGCAGAACGGAGACCGGATCTATTTTCCCATGGAATCCGGAATATCGCTGAGCACGTATACGGGTACGCCGCAATCCCAATATACACCCGGATATGATTTCACCCGAAAAGCACCTGAAGGGACACTGCCGATTCCGGACGGCATGACGCATTGGCTGGGAGGGCTCTGTATTAAAGCCTACAAAGCTGAACGTCTGCCGGACAATCTCTCGAAAAAGGAATGGCTGGCAAAAAGAATTCCTGCGGGAAAGACAGAACCTGTTACTGAATATGTACCTGTAGACTGGCCGTTTCTGACACGGGTGGTGTACTCCGGAGGCGGATACAATAATGTGCTGAAGCCGATATTCCCGCGCGGAAATCTGAAACTCGGCCCCGACGGTGCAATCTGGGTGAGCGCCTTTTCAGGGGAAGGACATATCAATCCCGCAAACGGACAGTACAGCCCCTATTACTCGGCAGAACTCTTCCGCTCAGAGGACTTCGGACATAGTTTCAAACAGCACGCGCACATGGAGTATGAAGCGGACGGGCATGAGTATCCGTATCAAAGCGGCGGATACAGTGACAGCGACTTTGAGTTCATGCCTGACGGTTCGATGGTCTGGTTCTTCAGAACAACATGGTATGCATACACCGGCAGAGAATGGGATCCGATGTATATGTCCCGCTCAACAGACAACGGCCGCACGTGGAGCAAGCCGGTAAAATTCGCCGATGTCGGTATTTTGCCGCGCCTGTGCAGACTTGCATGCGGTACGACACTGCTGTGCTACGCGAGGCCGGGGATGTTTGTCTCTGCAAGTAAGAACGACAGCGGAACAGAATGGACAGAACCGGTCACGCTCATGGATCCGGGAGACAGAAGCCATCTCGCCAATAATAAGATCGACACGCCGACGTTTCACGAATGGGTTGGCGCCTGCAACAACCCCGAAATGGTCCCGCTTACCGCAAACAGCGCGTTATTTTTCTACAGCGACTTTTATTATCCTGATGATACCGGCGTGAAGCGGAAGACTATTTTATGCAGGAAGATTACCGTGGAATCCTGAACACTATTGTTATGAACACAGAGACTGCGAATAGCTTCATATCCGTTCCAATCCCCGTTTCCCGTTGCCACGGCGCATACGATATACCGAAGGTGTGACCCCGGCTTGACGGCGGAACATCCGTTCGAACGACGCGTAGTCGCGGTAGCCCACCATGTGCGCAATCTCGGCGAGCGTGAGTTCCCCCTCAGCGATAAGGCGTTTGGCCACGGCAACGCGCCGGCTGATGAGGCAGGCGTGCAGACCCATACCCTTCTCGCGGACAAACATCTTCGAAAAATAGGTGCGCTCCAGCCCCACATGAGATGCGATGTCAGCCGTCGTCAGATCGTCATAATAATGCTCGTCGATGTATGCCGATGCATCGGCAACGCGCCGGTTCACCGATGGTTCGGGGATGCCGCCGCCCGCCGACAGAGCCGCGGTGATGCGCGCGCGTATGAGATGAAAATAACCGAGCGCTGTCTGCGATGCGCCCGGCGCATGACGCCGGAATGCAGTGCTGACGTCTGCAATCCAGCGGGACAACTCTGACGCGGCAATTCCGTGAACAACCTGCCGGCCGGGAACGATGCCGCATTCGGAGAGAAGCGTCCTCGCCTGCGGGCCGTCAAAACCAAGCCAGACATATTCCCATGGCGTTGTACGTGATGCGCGGTACCAGTGCCGCTGAAACGGAAATACCACAAAAATACTGCCTGCGGCAAGTTCATGTTCTGCGTCCCCGGGCGCAAAGGTGCCGCTGCCTTTCATGACCACGTGCATGAGATAATGATTGCGAAGCGTATCATAGCGATGCGACGGACGGCATTTCATATGGCCGCTGAAAAGAATACGCAATTCGCCTGATGATGTGTCGTGGCTGTAGAATTCGCTCATGCGCCGAGTATACCGTTATTTTTAAAAAACAACAGAATGCAATGTCAAAACAACAGCCGGCTATTGACAATTGCCGTTGAAACGCCTATGGTATCGGAAGATGATAATTGACTGACAGGAGTCCCGATGACCATGCGAACACTGTTTGTAGCACTATTGCTGAACACATTGATGATATTTGGAGCATCCATGACAGACACAATAATATCCGTTGCCGCATACGGCGCAAAGGGCGACGGCATTACCGATGACGGCCCCGCGATACAGCGGGCACTCGCCGCGGTATCGAGCAACGGCGGCAATGCGCGTATCGTCTTCGAAAAAAAGACCTATCGTATCGGGAAACTTTCAAACGGCACGCTGCTCGATCTGCGCAGTCTGCATGATGTGCGGATCGACGGTAACGGCGCCGTATTCCTCAACGACCCGAACAACAATCTCGTGGCGCTGTCCCGCTGCACGAATGTATCGGTCGGCGGGTTTACGCTCGAATGCGATCCGCTCTCGTTCTCGCAGGGCACCATCATCGCGGTGAACGCGGATGAAGGCACGTTCGATGTGGAGCTGCATCGCGGCTATCTCAATTGGGCCGAGGCGCTCCGCGAAAAACGGATCGCGGGTGTGAGCATCGGCATGATAATGCAGTCGGATGCGCCGCTCAGAAAAAAGACGCCCAACGCGGGCGACTTCGTGCGCCTCGAGTCTTCGGTCACGACAGCGGCCGGCATGGTGCGCGTGACGCTCCCCGAAACTCAGCGTAAACAGCTCATCGACACCGCCCCCGGCGACCGTTTCGTGGTGACGTTCTACTACGGCGGGCAGGGCGCCAATTTTTCGATGATTTCATGTCTTTCGTGCGAGTTTCACGACATCACGGTCTATTCCGCGAAATTCGGGATGACCTTCGCGGTATCGAAAAGCCTCGACCGGGCGGTACTCAGACGCATCGTCATCAAACGCAAGCCCGGCACCGACCGTCTTCTCGCGACGCCCAAGGACGGCATGCACTGCAAGGAGAATCGCGTGGGGCCGCTCATCGAGGACTGCTGGTTCGAGGGACTCCTCGACGACAGCATCAACGTGAGCGTCTGCCCGTACTGGGTGAAGGAGATCATCGACGAACGCACCGTTATGGCGAATGCAGGCCCGCCGCTCGTCGGTGACCGTATCATGGCCTATAATCCGGGTCGCGAGGATCTGGGATACTACCGCGTGGTTGCGGTGGAGCCGTACCAGAAACCGGGCAAGCGATCGCTCTGGCAGAAGATAACGTTCGACAAACCCGTCGTCGATTTCGACATACAGCCGTCCGACAACGATTTTCCCGGCGGCCCTGAAAAACTGAAATGCACGGGGCTGTATAATCTTGACGCCTGCGGGAGCGGTTACATCGTGCGCAACTGCACGTTCAAAGAGCAGCGGCGCTTCGCCATACTCGGACGGCCCTCGGGAACCATCGAGAACAATCTGATGGAATCCACCGGCGGCTCAGCGATGCACCTGGGCAACGAGATAGGCAGCTTCTATGAGGGGCCGATGCCGCAGAACCTCGTGATTCGCGGAAACACCGTACGGAACGTTCTTTCGCATGCCATTGTGGTCTTCAGCAGCACCATGCTCCGCGAGCCGCTTGCGCACACGATACTTATCGAAAGCAACAGTATCGAGTCGCTCTACGGCAACGCACTACGCGTAAGCTGCGCGAGCAATGTGCGCATCACCGGCAACCGCATTACCGTGAACGAAAAAACGCCGCTGGACGCCGCCGCGGTGCATCTTGATAATTGCCGCGCGGTGTCAATGGACGCGAACGGCATCACCGATCCGCGCACCGTCGGCGCAGCCGTTACGGGAAGTGATACGCGCGAACAGGATATGCGGAAGGGCGAGAATAAGTTCACACTCGCCGGCGGCACATCGGCTTTTGCACTTGAGCCGGATCCGCCCGCGGGGCTCATCATGCCGAAGAAGCCGCGCTATCTCGCCGTGCAGGGCTCCGGGCTGGAGGAAATTCCGTTCGCCAAAAGTCCCTACCGGCAGGTATTCACCTTCAGAGGCAGTGTCACGCGCGGTAGCGAATCGGTGGCCGCATACGAGGTGCATCCGCCGTTCGCAAAGGAGATAACCTCCGGCTCGCTCTTTTTCGGTGATCGATTCGATGTCGCGGACGAGACGGCTCTCAGATTCTATGCCGCGAAGATGAACGCACAGGGCGACGGCGTTATCGTTAAACTTGCGTTCCGCGCCTCCGAGTCCGAGCGCTGGAAGGAAGTGTTTTCGCAGAAAATCACCGAAGAGACATGGCGGCAGTTCGAAGTTGATATTACGCCATGGCAGGAAAAGACCGTGTTCTACCGATTCGAGGTGAACAGCGGAGCGAACACTGCGTTCGACAATGCAGTTGTCGGCGGTGTTCAAAAGCTCAGGAAATAAGCGGCCTCACTGAGCGCGCTTTACCTTAGCCCACGCCTCAAAATCATCGGCAAGCATGGTGAGAATACTGGCATGTGACTCGGTAATACCGCCGCCTCTATGCGGGGTCAGATAGGTATTGGGCAGCGTCCGGAATATCGAATCATCTTCGAGCGGTTCCTTGTTGAAACGTCAAGCATGGCGATAAGGTCTCCGCGCTTGAGCCGCCCGGCAAGAGCATTTATAATATCGTGAATGGCGCGACGCGCGATGGAAGTCGCAGAACCGCGGTGAACACGACAGCTTCGGGGGACCGTGGGGCATGGGGGTCTATGAGAACGAACTGTGGATAAATTCGGTGCGGCAGTATACCGATGCAACCGATGCAGTTGCGATGGGATGCCGGCCTATTGACGTTCATCCGGATCCAAACAACACCTATACGAATCAGAACCTCGCCGGTGTAGGATATACGCCGAAGCCGTATCAGATACCGTACGGATGTCTTGTGCCGAAATCGGTGGACGGTCTGCTTACGACCGGCCGGTGCATATCAGCAACGCGTGAAGGTATGGGCTCGTCACGGGTTATGGCAACCTGCATGGCGCTGGGAGAAGCCGCCGGAACCGCAGCAGCAATGGCAGCCCGTCAGAATCTGGAGCCGCGTCATGTGCGGCAGTGACTGATAGTACCGATGTACGACTCAGTCATTCGGCTCGGGTTTAACATCAGTTGTTCCGGTAATCACGGTGCCGGTTGCTCCCGGTTTCAGATCCGCGGCATTCGCTTCATCGGTGTCGATGTGCATATCAAGCCGGAAATCTTTGTGCACTCGTACCAGTACATCGTCATAAATGATCCCTCGTTCACCGCCGACGCGCACCAGCACACAGTCGCCGTCCTTCACGCCGAAACGCGCCGCATCATCGGGGCTCATGTGTATATGCCGCGCCGCTTCAATGACGCCGTGTTCAAGAACTACACTCCCCGAAGTCCCGCGCAGTTCCAACCCCGGAGTGCCGTCGGTCTTTCCCGAAGCACGCACCGGCGCATCGATGCCGAGTTTTATCTCATCCGTACGGGATATCTCCACCTGGGATTCCGGCCGTTCAGGACCGAGCACGCGCACGCGTTCTATCATCCCTTTGGGACCGACGAGTGTTACGGTTTCCTCGCAGGCGAACTGACCAGGCTGGCTGAGATCCGACCGGCGTGTGAGCTGATGCCCGGCGCCGAAAAGTGCGCCGACATGCGCACGGGACAGATGCACATGACGGGCGCTTGCGCTGATAGGGATGATGAATCGATTATCGGACATAATATGCCTCACGATGATGTATTTGCCTATGTGACTACAGTATACTGTATTATTCGATTTTTTACCTACGCAAATGCATGCGGACGGTATCATCGATACGACACACGTACATTCCGATTTTCCGGGACCGTCCGACTTGACTCCATATGCAAATAGCATTATACTACACAGCAATGCTAGTATTAATTAAAAATAACCACGCAAAAATATGCAGGAGATGCACATGCGCAACACCTTAGTGCTGATCGCATTGAGTATGAGTACGGTATTCGCCGCGAAATTCGAAACCGGTGCCGCCATTGTCGGTCTCGGCATGTCGCGTTCGAGCTATGAGATCACGCAGATCTTCGGAACGAATGCGGCGACGGTTGAACGTAATACCATGAACTATCTGCCCGAAGTATTCGGTTATTTTGTCTCCCCGAGAGTTTTCGGCCGCATGGACTCTTCTCTTTACGGGATCTGCTGGAAATCGTATGACGACACCAATACCCCTACCGTCACAAATAACAGATACTACTATACGCACGACAATCTGTTCATCCTTCTGCCTAACATTCAGGGCGGAATTATGTTTCCGATTTTTGATTACTTCTCCGTCGGCGCGGGTGTATATTTCGCCGATGTGCTGATAAATCCTGAAATAGGCAACCAGCTGCTCGATCGCTTCACGCCGGCACTGCAGGCGCGGGCCGCATTATTTCTCCCGCTGCCGGACTGGTTTACCGTCTGTATTACCGGCGGGGCATACATCGGCGCGTCCATGATCAATCTCGATAAGATCGGCAGTTTCTACATGTTCGAAGGCGCGGTACTGGTGAATCTCGGCTGGTTCGGTTTTTTCGTATCCGTTGAATCGGAGCATTTGGAAAACATCATTCAAAGTTCGTCGGGCAGTGAAACGAAACGGCTTGACGCCATGTCAATAAAATTCGCCATCGGAATGCATCCGCTGGCAAAATAGAATCTGATGATTCTGGAATATGCCAGTATCGCCGTCAGCCCCTTCGATATGGAACAAAGTACTCCGCGTGATTATCAGCCCCGGCGTACGCGCTGATTACATAATGCTATCCCGCTATGGACGTCAGATCATTTTCCGTCAGCGCGTATTTGCGCGCTTTGCCGTTTGCCCAGGCCTCACAATCATCGGCGAGCATGGTGAGTATCCTCGCATATGATTCGGGAATGCCGCCGGCACGATGCGGGGTCAGATAGGTATTGGGAAGCGTGCGGAATAGCGAATCCTCTTCCAGCGGCTCTTTGTCGAACACATCCAGCATGGCGATAAGATCATCGTGTTTCAGACGTTCGGCAAGTGCGGGCATATCGATGAGCATCGACCGCCCGACATTGACAAGAACGGCATGCTTCTGCAGTGCGGCTATCTGCTTCCTGCCCATCAGGTGTGCGGCCTCTCTCGAGTTGGCGGCGCAGAGCACTACAACCTCTGATTTTTTTATAAGCTCCATCAGCGGCACCATACGGGCGCCGAATTTCGCTGCGACCGGTTCCGGCAGGAACGGGTCGAAGGTGCGTACCGTGCACTGAAACGGAGCCAGCAGTTCGGAAAGACGCTGACCGATGCCGCCGAAACCCACAATACCGACGGACCGTCCCGCAAGCTGACGCTCATGCGGATATTGGCACCAGCTCTCAGGACCCTGACGCATGGCGATATGATGCCTGCTTACCTGACGA
Organism: Spirochaetota bacterium; assembly: GCA_016214035.1. Taxonomy (GTDB): domain Bacteria; phylum Spirochaetota; class Brachyspiria; order Brachyspirales; family JACRPF01; genus JACRPF01. The sequence goes on from JACRPF010000021.1 coordinate 216,923, forward strand.
AGTCCGTCGAGCATAAGTGCAAGAGCCATTTCAGCCACCGCAGGAGAATATCCCCGGCGGGCTTCCGATACTGCCAGCCCCCGGCGCAGTTCGGCTTCGGCCATCGTGCGTATATTATTGATATGCCCGATAAATTGAAGCCGCTTGGCTTTCGCGAGCAATTCGTCATGCAATGTCGGATACCACCACATGATGACGGCGTCAGACCATATAAGGTCGTCCTCGATCTCCTCCGGCGTTTTCCACGATCGTCTGCGGATTACCGCCAGGCGCGCGAGCCGCTGAAAATGACTTTTGAAAAGCGGATCCGTGTAAAAGCTTTCCGGTAAATTGAACAGCAACCGTATCTTTTTCTTTGTTGGCATGTGCTTCTCCGTTGATTATCAATAATAATGTACGTTGTCCATCCGGTTTCTATCTCGTATTCTTTTTCCATCCGTCGATGAGCACCTGAAGGCGATCCGTCGTCTTTCCGCCGTCAGTGTCCGAGTTCTGTTCATCCGCGGCGTCATATGTCGGGTTCCATCCGTTCCATGAACCGTAACCGTGAAAGCTCCAGCTCATGCCGTGTTTTTCAAAAAGATCGATGGAATCCTTAAGCCATTGCGCACCGCCCGGCGCCCAGCGGAGCACACTGAATTCGCCGACGTATATCGGCACATTATGAGCTTTTTTGTAATCAACGGCAGCCTGTATGCTTTTTTCAAGTTCATTTTTATCCCACGGTATGTCCGGCGTATCGCCGAATCTGCTCAGCATTCCCGGATACGGTTTGTTCTCGAAATTCGTGCCCTTGTAATTATACAATCCCTGATGCGTATAACTGTGCGGCATATAATGATGGAACGAGTACACCACCTTCGGGTCATCGACCGGTTCAAAGTTCTCAAAACCCCACGGCAGCCCCCATGGCCCCGGCTCAATGACCAGATAGGTGTTCGTATCGAGTGCACGCACCGCTTTGCACAGTTCAGGAAGCGTATTGTTGCGCCAGCGGCCCATTTCCTCTTTTCCATTGGGCTCGTTCAGAAGATCATAGCCGATGACGTTCGGATGCTGTCCGAATTCCCGTGCAATATATTTCCATAGTTTTATATGCTCCTTTTCCCAGCCGCCGCTGTCACCCTCCTGATACATGACATCGATACGTCTTCCAACCGGTTCGCACTGTATGATGACCGACATACCGTACTTCTCGGCCAGATGAAGCACTACGCGCAGCGCATCGATCTTATTTTTATACGGCGCCATGGGATCATCCATCGGTATGGGCGGTATCTTCTCACCGCGTTTCACATCCCATATGCCGCCCGTATCATATCTGACCTCAGCGCGGACGGAGTTAACGCCCCACCGTGAAAATTTTTTGAACGTCTCTTCCGAGATGAACTCACCGGGATTCTGCATATTCCCGCCCACCGGAGCCACCGAGATTATGCCGAGTCCGCGAAGCGGAGCATCAGGCCAGCGCTTCACCCTGTCGCTTCGTGTGAGCGGTTTTGCGATAAGCATGAGAGCCTCCTTTGAGGGGCCGTCGTCAGCGACAGCGAAATCACTTATTGTTGCGAATGACGGGATGAATTTACCGTCCTTTGGTCCCTGCGGCTGGAATTTGACCAGCATTTTTGCCGCCCCCGCCGGCACGGCGGTGCTGAAAAGCATACGTTTCCCGTTGACTGCTGCGGGAAGTCTGTTGTAGCTGCTGTTCTGCGCCAGTGCCGCACCGTCACCATCGAAGAACGACCATGAGAACGCGAATGATGCGTTTGCCGGCATATCAGCCCGTGTCCAATAACGATAACTGATCCGTACTTTTTTCGGGAATGCGGGGGACACGGTCAACAGCTGACGATATTCTCCATACGCCTCCGATTCAGTGCGAATCGTCATTGCGCCGTCCTTCAATTCAACGATGAGTTCCGGAATAGTCTTCCACTCGTCCGGCTTGATAAGATTATCGGCGGAGCATAACAATAGAGCGGCTGAAAAAAAGCAGATAATAGTCCGCATCACTGACCTCCAGCTTCCAACCATCAATGCAGTCTTCATGTTCATACCATGTACACCTTATACACTTTTGCGCAATGGGCATCAACACCCACCGGGAAATCAAAAACACCGAGGTCTTCTTTCCGCCAGAGATCACGCACCGGCGATGTTCTGTGTATGCCCAGTTTTGCAGCCGATTCAAGTTCCGGTGCAATGGCCGGCTGTGTACCGAGGTTGAAATAGGCTAGCGCATAATTACCGTCAGACAGCGGCTTGATCTGAATATCCCATGAATCGTCACGGTAAATACTTGCGGCGGGTTTTCCCCATCTGTCCTGATTCACCGCTATTATCTCCTCATTGCAGAGAAGGCTCAAAACGAAATTGTCCCGCATCAACGCGGTATCGCAGTCGATCATGATGGGGCTCGGCCGCATCATCCAGCATGAGATATGTGCGATGAGCTCATTCCGTGTGAAACTTTTCCCGTCACGCGGCATGAAAGCGGTAAGACAGAGATCGAACCAGTGCCCGGGACCTATCACCGGGTTCCACTGCCCGGTGTTGTTGATGCCGTTGTGCAGGAACAATTCCCAGAGCGGCCCCATATCCTTATTTGAGCGCCAGAGATTGGCAAGTTCTTTCACCCTGAATGCATCGCTGAATTCAACATCGGTAGTGATGCTGAAAACCATATCGCGCGGTGCATCCCTCAGTGCACGCGACATGCGTTCCGCGTTGACCATATCGGTGTAATTCCAGTCGTATTTGCAGTAATCAAATCCCCATGCCGCCCATTGGCACACATCATCGTCCTCATGTTTTTCAATCCCGATGAACTTGTTCTGATTGAACATCCTGAAACGGGTATCCATCAGACCGGATGTCGTTCCGCATCCATCCGTGCCCCAGGGTACCGTATACGGTGCGGAATAAATACCCACTTTCAGGCCGAGTGCGTGGATGTGACTGCATAATGCGGCCATGTCCGGGAAACCGTCTTTCGGCACAATCGAGTTATAGGGCCCTCCGCGCTGTTTCGACTGCCATCCCGAATCCATGTTCACATACGAATAGCCTCTCGCCGCAAGACCGGTACTCACCATGCTTTCGGCGACAGCCCGTATCCTTGCGTCATCGATATCGCTCCGGAAACAGTTCCAGCTGTTCCATCCCATGGGCGGCGTCAGCGCGAGTTTATGCTCACCGATGATGATGGTAAATATTTTTGCGGATGTCCCGAGACTGTTCTCTGCATGGAGTGTTACCGCATATTCGCCCGGAACCACCGCCCTGCCCTGTATCTGTCCGCGTACCGAATCAACGGCAAGTCCCGCGGGAAGGTTTTCCGCGGTAAAGCGCATCGGCCGTTCCCCGATTGCGGGTATGAGATACAGGAATTCTTTGCCGGGAGACGCTCCGTACACATCCGGGCCGTTGATCACCGGACGTCCCTGGTCCCACGGAAGTGCGGGCGCGGGTGCGGTTGCAAAATCAACGGTGCCGTTCTTTGCCGATGCAGTGCCCACGATCAACTCCCGAAGTGAATGATGATGACAATATAGAAACACCGTCACCGCCGGTCAAGGGTTGAATATTGATATTCTATGGTATATTATTGATGTATCGTGAAAACAATCAAATGGGTTCAATTCCCGCCGGCAAGCGGATGCACGCGGATTCCGCAGATCATCTATGCCGGAATGGAAACGGTGAACACCCCCTCATACCGGTGGGACGGCATGAAACGAAAAAGCCGCCCGCGCTGCGTATTCCAATACACCATAGAAGGCTCGGGCCGTCTGGACTACCATGGAAAGACGTATGATATCCCCCGCGGCAGTGCGTTCATCTACGATCTGAGCACCCCCGACAGCTGCTACTATTACCCTCCCGGTGCAGTAAAGGGCTGGACATTCATCTACTGCGCATTTTCCAATTTCGAAGATGCGGTTGAACAGCTGAATGCCCGGCATGGTCCGGTGTACGATTTCGGAGAGCAGAGCATCGTCGTAGAACGGCTGTACGCCATGATGGAAGCGCAGGAAAAACCCGGAGCACCGGCTGGCCGCAACAGTTTTAACGTCTGTGCCGCAATCGTCGGCGAGATGTGCCGGCTTGCAGACGCACCGAAGAACGGCGGTCTCGGCGCACTCGCCGTGAAAGCCCTCGCGTATATACATGAAAAAAGGCGGGAACACTTCTCGCTCGAGGATTTGTCGCATACCCTCGGTGTAAGTCCCGAGCATCTGTGCCGCGAGTTTAAAAAACAACTGCACTGCAGCCCGAAGCAGTATCACGAGAAACTGCGGATAACGGCCGTCTGCGAACGGCTTTTCAGCGGCGGCACGATACGCGAAGTGACTAAGGAGTTCGGCTTCACGGACAGCTCCTATTTCACCAAATATTTCAAGAAGAAGTGTTCCATTACTCCGGCTCAGTTCCGGAAGAACCGCATACTGCCGATGCACGACATAGTACCGGATTAGACTGCGCATACCCGCGCATGCTCAGCAAAGGCGCTGCGGTCAACGGCATCGAACTTTACAAAGAACGCGACGGGGCCCTCATTGTTATCTCCAATGCCATCGCCGGCTTGAGCGATCCATCTCCCTCTCAGGCGCAGAACGGTTATGTCCAGGGGCTGCCGGTTCTAAGCGCCACGAAGATTGCGTGGATGCTGCTCGTGGACCGCCGATGTCCATCATGGCGCTCCCGGCGATTGACGTTTCGCGCCGGATGATCGATGCGTCTGCAGGTATTCGCTCGGTGATACGCCGAATATCTTCTTGAACCGTTTCGAGAACGTGAACTGGTCCGGGAAATTGAGAATCGATGCCACCTCGCGCACGGTTTTGAAATCACCGAGCATCTCGCGGGCGCGCTCCATCGTCATCCGATCGATGTAGCGTTTCGGGGTGACGCCCATGGTGCTGCGGAAATACCGAATAAAATAGCTTCCGGTCATGCACGCAATCTCCGCGAGCGCGTTATTCGAAAGCCGCTCGTTCGCATGCCAGGCGATATGATCGAGCACCGGCCGCAGACGGTCGTAATCGCGGCCTTCCGGTTCATCGCCGCCTCGATGCAGCCTGAGCGCCATCATGCGGCTTATCAGCATGGTGAGCGCGCCGCGGAGCGCAAGACCGGCCATAGCCCCCCCCTCGCGATTGCGCATGAACGCATTGGAATAGACGGTGCGTTCCGCGCGTACGGTTGCCGCGGCATAACGGCCGGCGAGCGCTGCGGGGGTTACCAGCGAGCGGTTCCCACCGAGCACGATATCGAAATGCATGTACTGGAACGCCGCTTCGTCCGATACGTTACCGGCGGCATACGGTGTGTTCGGCGGTATCAGAAATATGTCACCCTCGCGGACCGTTTCCGCGCGCCTATTCATGACGATGCGCACCGACCCATGCGTTATAACCCAGAGATCGAACGCCGCATGAGCGCGCTCTTCACGCCACCCCTTGGGATGATGCGGATACCCGCAATAGAGGGGCCGCACATCGACGGCTATGGAAATCTGGCTGATTGTATGCGGTCTCATGACAGCAGTATAGTACAATGCGCTGATACCGTCAAACTGGATACATGCATGCGTGCGCTCTGTGACGGCAAACCATTTCTGACATCACAATTGCTCATTCTGACATAACACTTCGCGGCTGAACGGTATACACTATATCTATGATGCGCAGCGCAGATTGATTTCTCAAATACCTGCGGCCTGTGCAAGGGCCATAGAGCTGCGGAGGTTACCATGACAGTTCACGCGAAGGTGCTCTTTGTGCTGCTGCTCATACTTCCTGCGGCGTACTCCGCGACGTATTATGTCAGCAGTACGGGAAACGATGCGGCCCCCGGCACTATGGCTGCGCCGTTCAGAAGCATAGCAAAAGTGAACACACTGACCCTGCGAAGCGGCGATGCCGTTTATTTCCGGGGCGGCGACACGTTCAACGGCAGCATCAGCATCGACAGCAGCGATATCGGGAGCGCGGCAACACCCATCATCATCGGATCATTTGCATCGGGCAGAGCCGCAATAAACGGCGGGAACGGCAAAGGCATCACAGTGTTCGATACGGTCGGCGTCAGGATAACCAATATCACGGTCATCGGGAACGGCAGAAAGACGGGGAACACCGAGGACGGCATCATCGTCAATAATTCCCGCGCAGTCGATGTTGTGCACTGCGAAGTGTACGGCTTTCAGCACTCGGGGGTGCGCCTCTACGACAGCGATGCTATTCGCCTGTACGGCGTCTATTCGCACGACAACGGATTTGCAGGCATCTATTCCATCAACCCATCGATGACGGTGCCGAGCGGATGGAACAGCGGACTCTACATTGGATACTGCATCACCGCGAACAATCCCGGCGACCCGACCGTGCTTAATAATCACAGCGGGAACGGCATCGTGATATCATGCTTCAGGGATGTTCTCATCGAATACTGCGAGTCATATACGAACGGATGGGATATGCCGTGGACGGGCAACGGCCCCGTGGGGATATGGACGTTCTGTGTGGACCGCGCGACGATACAGTACTGCATATCGCATGACAACCGCACCGGACCATACTCGACGAAGGACGGCGGCGGTTTTGATCTTGACGGCGGTACGAGGAATTCCGTCATCCAATACTGCCTGTCGTACAACAATGACGGGACCGGATACGGCATCTTCCAGTATTCGGGCGCACCGGATTTCTTCAGCAACACGATACGGTATTGCGTGGGGTATAACGACGGGAAAAAGGTCGGCGCGGGCGGGATACGCGTATGGAACGGCCCGAACACCGTCAGCACCTTTCATGATGTCACGGTGCACAACAATACGATATACAACACGAAAAGCGCCGCGGTCTATTTCATCAATCCTATCGGCAACGGAAGATTCATCAATAACATCTTCATAACGAAAGGCGCGCCGTTCATCGGCACATCAGCGACCGCTGCTTCGCATACGCTGCGGTACAACAATTACTGGGACCTCGACGGACGGTTCGAGCAGGACGGCTATTCGAATTTCAGTGAATGGGCGCTCGCAAAGAACGTGGAGCAGCATGCCGGCAGTATAGTTGGAAGGTTCGGCGATCCGAAACTGCAGTGCATCGCGGTTCCGCCCACGGTCACCGATCCAGCGCTGCTTTCGGCCTATACGAACGCCATTCCGCTTTCAGTCTCGCCGGTCATCGATGCCGGATGCGACCTCCTGTCGATGTTCGGTCTGCCGATGGGGTCACGAGACCTCCTCGGCAATGCTGTACCCAGAAACCGCGTTTTCGATATCGGCGCGTGTGAGTATATATCATCGTTGCCTCCCGCGGCGCCCGTTGTATCCGGAGTGCCTGCAAGCTTCACTACGAACGCTCCATTCACCGTCATGCTCGATGTGGACAGGAATTTCGGCTACTGGTCGACGAACGGCAGCGCATTCACGCAGTTCACCGCTGCCGGCACATCGATTACTATCGATCGAACAACGACACTCCGCTGCTAAGGCGCAACCAACGGCGTCTCGGGTCCGACGAATAATGTACTATACACGTTCGATACGACAGCTCCCGCGGTAAGCGGCGCCCCGGCGAGCATGACAACGAACGCCCCGTTCACCGTTTCGCTCGACGTTGACGAGAACAACGGCTACTTCTCAACCAACGGCAGCACATACGCGCCGTTTTCGACGAACGGGGTGAGCATTCTCATCGATCGCACGACCACGCTTGCGTACTTCGGCCGCGATGCGCTGCGAAACACGAGCGCAACAAATATAAGGACGTACACGCTTATAATCCCGCGCATCGTTGCGCCCGTCATCACGCTTGAAGGTGCTTGCGTACGCAGCAATCCCTGCCGCAGCGGAACCGCGGCGGTAATCGACAATCTGCCCGACGGCACGGTCGCGACGGTTTATAGCGTATCGGGAAGGCGCATCATCGATATCCCGTCGTCACGCGGCGTGATCTCCTGGAACCTTGTGACGGCGAACGGTAAACAGGCCGCACCGGGTGTCTACCTGTGTCATCTCAGGTCGGCGTCGGGTACCGCCGTGCTTTCGATCATGGTGCATCCGTAGGCTGCAGTATGTTACGCTCTGGTGCGATTGCGTGCGGCTTTGTGCCGCGTGAGCTATACCGCTCGTGCATCTCAAAAAATGACATTCCCTTACACGCAGTACGCGCGGTGATACTGGCGGAAGGGGTCAGGTTCGCATTGTTCACTGCAGATTTGCTGATTTCTACGTCCTCCGAGATAGTATTCTCATTTGAAGAGGCTGCATTCGATGCCGCGGGACTGGTATTCATGCTCGAAGATACACTATTCACGGCGGAACAGGTACGTGCGTCAGGCGAAGATAACTAATTCCCGCGGGAAGAAATGATATTCACATGAGAAGATGAATGCTCCGCCGTCGCCCGGAGTTTTTCCGCGGCAGAAGATGATTTCTTCGAGCTCGAAGATGTTGTTTCGCATGGCGCCGGACATGTTCACACGTTCCGAAGCTGTCTTCGAGTGCGCCGAAAGTCAGTTCTGCAGGGAATATATATTTTCCGCCGGCGCCCTTGACGGTGTAATTGCGGAAGCGTATACTGAAATGTATGAAACATCCATTATTGCAACTCGGTCTCACACTTCTCCTGCTGCAATCCGTTTTCTCCGCCGAAATACTCGTGGAAGCGGAATCATTCCGTGAGAAAGGCGGCTGGGCGGTTGATCAGCAGTTTATGGACGTGATGGGTTCGCCGTTCCTGCTCGCGCACGGGCTCGGAATACCGGTGGCCGATGCGGTGACGTCGATGACGGTTCCGGCGGACGGTGTGTATCATGTCCGGGTACGGACGAGGAACTGGGTGCCCGGTCCATGGACGGCGCCGGGACGTTTCCGCGTGTCGGTGAACGGAACGTCTTTGCATCCGGAGTTCGGCACCGTGGACGGCTGGTCGTGGCAGGATGGCGGTACGGTGAGCCTCAAGGCGGGGCAGGCGCGGATAGCACTTCACGACAGCACCGGATTCGACGGACGCTGCGATGCCCTCTATTTCACCACCGAAAACACAGCACCGCCGGACGATACTGCCGCAATGCGCCGCTGGCGGAACTCGCTCCGCGGACTTTCCGGTAAACCTGCGTCGGGCGGATCGTTCGACCTTGTCATCGTGGGCGGCGGTATAGCCGGCTGCGCTGCGGCGCTGGCCGCCGGTGAGGCGGGGCTTCGCACGGCACTCATCCATGACCGTCCGGTACTCGGCGGGAACGCGAGCGGCGAGGTGCGCGTGCATACGATAGGCATCACGGCGAACGCGGACGCCATACTCAGGAAAATAAATACGAAGCACTGGCCCAACGGATCATCCGAGGCGCTGCTCGACGACAAGAAACGCCACGCGTCAATGGCTGCGGCGAAAGGCGTGTCGCTGCTCCTGAACTGGCGCGCCTACGACGTTGCGATGAACGGAAAACGGATCGCCGCCGTGTACGCGGAACACATCGAGACGGGCGAAACGCGCGCGTTCACCGCCCCCGTGTTCGTCGACAGCACCGGCGACGGCTGGATAGGTTTCTGGGCGGGCGCGGAATTCCGCACCGGGCGCGAGGCTGCGGGCGAATTCGGCGAGGCATGGGATGAACGCGGTGAACTCTGGTCTCCCGAAAAACCGGATAACCGCGTGATGGGCGCATCGCTCCTGTGGAATGCGAAGCCGTTGAAGGAGGCATCATCATTCCCCGATGTGCCGTGGGCGCTCCCCGTCGCCAAAGGAAAGACTGCAGTGTCGGGCGACTGGCAGTACGAGTACAGCGCGAACGACCTCGACCAGATCACCGACGCCGAAGCGATACGCGATCATATCCTCAGGGCGATATACGGTTCGTTCGCCAACGCGAAGGCACAGCCGAAGTATGCGCAGCACCGGCTCGAGTTCGTCGGCTACGTACTCGGCAAGCGCGAATCGCGGCGCCTCATGGGCGACTATATCTATACGTTCAACGACGCGAAAGAGGGACGCGATTTTCCGGACACGGTTGCCGAGGAAAAACGCGAGATCGATGTACACTATCAGCGGCAGTACAAGGATGCGGCATTTCCCTACGACTTCATCTCCGAGGCGATGTTCATGAAAGTGCCGCGGTACCGCATCCCGTTCCGCACGCTCTATTCCCGCAACATCGGGAATCTCATGATGGCCGGGCGATGCTTCAGCTGCTCGCACATCGGGCTCGGCGGTCCGCGCGTGATGAACACCACCGGACAGATGGGTGTCGCCGTAGGATATGCCGCGGGCATTTGCAAAAAATACTCCGTCCTGCCGCGCGGTGTGTACGAACAGCATCTGGACGAACTGCTGAGACTCACGCGACGGTCTGCCGATACCGCGGAGACGAATGTATCAGCGGCGGTACAGGCACCGGACGATCCCACAGCCCGTACGGTTGACCAGTTCACGGTGAAGGAATTACCCGATGCATTGCGCACTGCGATACGTGTAGCCGCCGTTCGCGGCGATTACGGACATCCCGCCGCGGGCTTCAGCGTGAAAACGCGCGTACCGGTGACGGCATATCTTGCGGTGCACGACCGCGGAGGGTATACGCCCCCGGCACCCTGGAAAATAACCGATATGACGCTTGACTGGAGCAAGGGAAAAGACCGGGTGTACCGCGCGTCATTCCCGGCGGGCAGTATCGATGTGCCGCCGCACTCCGGCAGGAACGATGCAAAACAGTACGGCATACCGCATCTGCTGTTCCTGATGTCCGACAGGGAAGAACCCGTCACCGTGGATATTGTCGGCGTGAAATAAATATCGATCGGCAGCGGGAACGGAGCATATCACCGCGGCAATCGCCGCATGATTATCGTTGTCAACAGAAATCATGTCGGATTAGCACAAATCCATGTCGCTTTTTTCCAAGACAGTATCGATGATATGATCTATACTGAATAGACAACAACAGCGGGAGACACCAACATGCTTCGCATCATCATCCTTATCATCGCTATGGCAATGTCCGGATTCATACTCTTCGGCAATATCTCGCTTACCCTGGTAAATCCCGGTTTCGAAAACGGTCTCACCGGCTGGGATGCCTCTAAGGATAACAGCATGAGCACGGCGGCAGCTGAAGCCGCACAGACGGGAAAGCTCGGCCTCCGCGTCACCGACAGTTCCGAGACGGCTGGCTCCGATCTTGCCGGACAGCGTTTCGCCTGCCAGCCAGGAAAAGAGTACCGTGTCTCATGCAAATCCCGCATCGTCAGCGGCAAGGGCATCGGCATCTATATCAAGTTCGCCGATGCCTCGGGAAAAGGTATCGACGAAAGTAAATATATGCGCGAAGTCCCCGCATCGGCTGAATGGCAGACATTCTCCTATACGGCAACGGCACCCGCGGGAACCGCAACCGCATGCATCTATATCCATTCCTATATGAAGGCTGTGGTGACGGCGGACTTCGACGAGTTCATCTTCGAGGAGATCGGCGGTGACGGCGCACGGGCTTCACTCGATACACCGGCTCCGGCCCCTGCCGCGCAGACGGTGAAGGCAAAGACACTTGACCTGCCGAACGCCGGATTCGAAAGCGCTTCCGAAGGATGGAGCAACGATGGCGATAACGGCATGAGCTCGATAATCCCCGCCGCGGCGCGCACGGGAAAACTCGGGCTTCGAATCACCGACGAATCAAAGACCGCGGGATCGTCGCTCTACTCGCAGCGCATTCCCGTTACCGCCGGAAAGGAATACAAGGTCTCGTTTTTCACACGCATGATCTACGGCGGGGGCTGCGGCCTTTACATACAGTTCTTTGATGCCGACGGCACGCAGATAAAGGTCGACCCGCAGGATATGATCGGCCTTGCATCTTCGCCGCAATGGAAGAAATGCGAGGGCGTTGTATCCGTACCGTCGAACGCGAAAACGATGGGACTCTGGTTTCACTCGTACGGACATGCTATCATCACGCAGGACGTTGATGATATCACCATCGAGGAATATATTCAGAAAACGACACGCCCCTGGGAACCGCTCTACAAGGTGAAACCCTCAGAAAAGTCGCGTCTCACCGCGGCCGACATCATCGGTCCCGACGGTATCGTGTATCCTGACTTCCGCTGGGCGGGCGTACCGGGCGGCATTCCCGCAGTACCGGTAATTGTGGACCTGACGGGAAAAGTATCACCTGAGACCGATATCTCCGAAACGCTCGAACGCGAGGCGACCGCACTCGGTAAACGCGGCGGCGGCGCACTCCTCATCCCCGAGGGCACCTTTTATCTCGACAATATCGTCATCATCACCGCCAACAATGTCGTCATACGCGGCGCGGGACAGGATAAAACGAGGCTCATCTTCCGCTACGCGCTTCCCTACGGCAGCGTGATATTCTCGCGGGTGAAGGCGGGCGAACCGTTCGGCGTGGTCGATATACACGCGCAGCCCAAGGATCTCAAGGCGCTCGTCATAGAATGCGAAGGCAAGGTGATACGCCGCGCGGCATATCACGCGCACTGGGGCAACACCTTCAGTACGCGTGCCGGCAGAAGCGAATTCCTTTCCAAAGTGGGCGCGGGACTTCACAAGGTGATCGGCCGCGCGGAATATGCCAACGGCGAAAAATTCGAGAACAGTATCGAGCTCATGGTATCCGCGGATCCGGTGGAACAGGTGCTCCCCTCGCAGAGCGGTGCGATAGCATTTGCCGGCAAGCGCATTGAGACAAGATACAAGCTTGTAAAGGACGGAAAACGCGGCGATACGAATCTCACGCTCGAGGATGCATCGGCGTTCAAACCCGGCGACCGGCTCTATCTCAACGCGCCCACGTCACCGCGCTGGAATGAAATACTCCACAACGCCAACACCTGGTTCGGCAGCCGCATGAACCAGTACGAGATAACCGCCGTCACCGGAAATATCGTCCATTTCCGGCAGGCCCTCCGCATCGAATTCCCCATCATCGACGGCGCGTATGTGCAGAAAATAGAACCGATAATCAGCTGCGGGATCGAGGACTTCTATCTCGAACAGAAGGAGAACATCTGGATCAACGGCGTCACCTTCTCGGGGAGCTGGGGATGCTGGGCAAAGGGCGTGACCATGCGTATGGCCGGCAAGCATCCGATATACTTTGACAGTTCGAAATTCGGCGAGCTGCGCGACTGCGTGTTCGACGACGCCTGGTTCAAGGGCGGCGGCGGCACCGCGTACGGCGGCGTTGAATTCTCATTCGACTGCCTCATCGAAAACCTCTCCACGACCAATCTCCGTCACGCACCCGACTTTAACTGGGCATGCTCGGGAAACGTGGTGCGCAACAGCACCTTCATCAACAGCGACGGACAATGGCACTCGGGCTGGTGCAACGAGAATCTCCTTGAAAACCTCGTGATAAAGTCAGCCATCGGCAACGGCGGCTACGGCTTCGGGCTTTTCTCCACCGCACCCGAGGACGACGCACACGGCCCAATCGGACCGCGCAATGTGATCTACAACTGCGATGTTGCGTCGCCCAAGGACGGCCTTATACTCAACGGCATGAACGAGAACTGGCTTGTGCTTCACAACCGCTTCGTCGTGGAAAAAGGACGCGGTATTCTTGCACGTATGGCGAGCTTCGACCACATCATCCGGGGCAATATCTTCTGCCTCAAAAACGCGCAGAACCCGGCGATATTTCTCAAGGATGCAGACTGTATCGGCGTTGAGGTCATCGATAATACCTGTTACGGCGGCGAGGGACCCATCGTCGGCGGCAAGGCGAAACCGGAACGCGATGAGGGGAACTCGGTACTCCCGTTCGAGGATGCCCCGCGACCGAAGCCCGCGGTGCCGTCGATTTATGAATGGCAGATAAAAAACTATCCGCTGAAATAGCGGGTATCGAATCGACGAATTGATTTACATCTTCCTTAACCTGTCCCTGGAATGAGTACAATCGGCTTGACGCGTTGCACATACGGCAATATACTGCTGTTCATCATACGTCGTGAAAGCGGCAAGGCACTGTAAGCCATGAGGAATTGAGATATGCATGAACAGATCAAACAGCAGATCAAACGCATTCACGGTGCAGGCGCTTCATATGCGGATGCGCGGTGGTACCCGTATGAGGAATCGAACACGCTTATGATGTGGAACGGCAATCTCAAACACACCGGCGCCTCCAGGGAAAGCGGCATCGGCATCCGCGTACTCTATAAGGGAGCCTGGGGCTTCTCGGCGTCTTCGGATATGAGCTGCCTGACCGGCTTGTTCGACAAGGCCTTCGAGAACGCACGGGCGGCGGCTGAACGGGTTGCTTTTCCCGTTCGCCTCGCCGGGAAGGCTGTCGTCGAAGCCGAGTTCACCAGTCCATGCCGGATCGATCCATTTGATATCCCGCTGGCGGACAAGGTCGCATTTCTGAAGAAGATGGATGCGAAGCTTGATAAGCCGGGGGTATCCCAGCGCATCAGCAACCAGATATTTGTCCGCAAGCATATCATCTTCATGGACTCGGAAGGAAGCCATATCGAAAAACGCATCACCGATGTCTTCGCCGGTCTCACGGTCATCGGCAATGACGCTCATGGCGACATGCATGAACGTAATTTCGACCAGGGCCGCACCGGTGACAGCCGCGGGTGGGAATCAATCGACGAACAGTCCTTCAGTGAACATGCCGAACGTCTTGTCAGAGAATTGAATCAGATACTGGCGGCGGAAAACTGCCCCAGGGAAGACCGCTCGGTCATTCTCATGCCGGGGATCATGGCACTGCAGACACACGAGACCATCGGCCATGCGCTGGAATTGGACCGCATCCTCGGCTACGAACTCGCCTACGCCGGCGGCTCATTCGTAACGCTCAAGGATTTCGGAACACTGCGCTACGGTTCCGAAAAGCTTACGGTCCGCGCCGATGCCACACTGCAGAACAGCCCCGGCAGCTTCGGTTTTGACGATGACGGTGTCGCCGCCCAAAACAACGTTCTCATCGACAAGGGCATACTGGCGGGGGCCATCACCGGACGCCAGATGGTCGAAGAAGCGAATGACCGTGCCGGACGAATCATCTTTTCCGGCAGCGGCGGAGCCAACCGGGGAAGCTCTTTCTACCGCGTCCCCATCGAGCGCATGACCAACATCAATGTCGATCCGGGAAATGACGGCACCGCGAACGATATCATCAAGAGAACAGAAAAAGGCATATTGATGGACGGCACCCGCAGCTGGTCGATAGGTTCGAACCGCGAGCAGTTCCACTTCGGCACCGAGATAGGCTGGATAGTCGATGACGGCGATATAACCGCCGTGGTCAAGAACGCGACATACAAAGGCGACACGATCAAATTCTGGAACTCCCTTTCCGCGGTCGGCGACAGATCCACATGGGAAGTGACATTCGTGGGTAACTGCGGCAAGGGGCAGCCCAATCAAATCATGGAACTTGGCCACGGCATTCCGGTCTGTCGTTTTGACAATGTACGGATCGGAGAATAGTCATGGAAGAAAAGATTTATACACTGCTCACCGGTCTGCGCCGCTATGCCCTCGATAAAGGTTATGAGGTCAGCCTTTTCTATCAGGAGGAAGACAGCTGCCTCATGCGCTTTGCTAATTCAGCCATATCATTGAACACCAATGAACATTTGATCCGATTGCGCGTCACCGCCTATGCCGGCAGAAAACGCGCCAGTGTCGGGCTCATCACCGATCTTGCCAAGATTGATGAAATGAATGCCGGTATCGATACCGCCGCAGCCATGGCGGAGCATGCCATGCCGCTCACGTATACGCCGACCATCCCCGTGTTCAGCACATCATTCTCCGACGCATCCGTCTTTGATCCTGCACTTGCGGGGGTGCGCAATGATGAAAAGCTCGCGTATATCAACGAAGCGGTGCAAGGCATGGAGACCGATGACATACGGCTGTCGGGAATATTTTCCAGCGGAACGAACACGACTGCACTTATCAACACGAGATCGGAACACACCCTGTATTTCAAGACATCGGATGCGCAGATATCGGCCGTGCTTTCACATACAGCACTCAAATGGGAAATTTCCGCCGAACAGTCTGCCCGGGCACGGTCGGACCTGCATGCATCTTCGCTAAAACATGATCTCGCTTTCCTGCTGAAGCATTACCGGAACGACTCCCCGCAGCAGCTCCCGATCGGCAGCTACGACATCGTTTTCGGTTCGGCTGCTGTCGCCGATTTGCTCACGTGTCTGGGTTGGATAGCATACAGCGGCGGCGCGTTCAAACGCGGTTTTTCCTGCATGACAGAAGAAATGATCGGTAAGAAAATATTTTCGGACAAGATCGATATCATCGATGACCCGGATCAATGTGACACATTTCCATGCAGGGTGGATATGACCGGCATATCCCGAAAGCCTTTCCCGCTGTTCACGCAAGGCGTGTTCCGGGGTTTCCTATGGAGCCAGGATGATGCAGATGAGTTCGGCGCCAAGCCGACCGGACATACCGTTCCCCGCACCAGTATCATTCTGCATGGCGGAGAAAAGGATGTTGATTCTTTAGCCGCATTGGCAGCACTGCCGCGCGATAAGGATATTCTCTATATCCCGTGCCTCCATTATATGAATGTGGTAAATCCTTCAAAAGCGATAATCACCGGCAGCTCGCGTTTCGGCGCGCTGCTCCTGAAACAGGACGGATCCGTGGCGATTCCGTACAATGTCCGCCTCACGCAAAGTCTGCTCGATATCTTCGGTGATAATGTGGCGTGGCTTTCCGCGACTACCGCTGTCCGCAACACGTCCAACAGCTACGGCCCGCGTAACCCGACCGCCATCATCGTTCCGCAGTTCATGTGCGTGAACAATCTGGGGATATCACACTCCAATCCGTCGTATTGACGGACACAAGATACATCATCCGCGCGAATACACGAGCGTATGATTTATTTGACAAACAGCGTCTTGAAGGATATAACAGAAACGTCCTGAAACTTTGCATTCGGAGCGCATAATGAAACGCGTCATCTTTGCCGTCCTCTCCGCGGTCATCCTTGTCTGCACATCCTGCCTCATCAATAAGCTGAACGACGCTGCGACAACGATTGATTTGAAACAGGACATTCAGGGCAAGCCGGTCACAATAACAGTATCACGAGGTACGCACTGGGTCGACCGGCTCGGCATGGGCCCCTTCATGGTGAATGTGATACCGCAGATGACATTTTGGATCGAATCGCCGGACGGAAGATTCATCGAGACGGTGTATATCACCGGCGCCGCGAAGAAATACGACAGGAACGCGACACGTAAAAAGATGGGTGAACAGTTCTACCGGGAATGCTTTCCGGTATGGTCGCGCCGCATGCTTGCCGGCGGAGGGCAATTACCGTCGGAGACGAACGCATATCCGGACGCCATCACGTCGGCAACACCTGAGAGCAGTTATACCGTAAAGACGAAAGTGCCGCCGGGCAAAGCGCGGTTCATACTCTTTGCTGAAATCAATAAATCATCCGACACCAATGCGGCTTTCACACTGTCCAATAATAGCTGGGTCGGTCAGCCGTCAGTCATCTATGCGGCTGCAATTGGAGATACGGGTACGTATACGCTGCGCCCGGTTGGCCACAGCGGTTATGTAACCGATTACCGCGGCGTCGTCAGTAACTTCACCGGGATAGACACCGCACTGCACATGGTGAGTACTATAACCGTGACGCTTTCTGAACGCTGAAATCATCCGCGTATCCGCGCACATTCGTCGATGATGGGGCGGTACTGCGGACCGGTGAATATGCTTGACGCGGCGGATATGCTGCGATACACTGCCGGTATTGTTTTTTCGGAGTTTCTATGCCCATCATCTGGACAGCTTTCATCAGTTTCGTCATCATAATGCTCGCCCTCGACCTGGGTGTATTCCACCGCAAATCCAAAGAGGTGAGCACCGGGGAGGCCCTCGCCTGGTCCGGCGTATGGATTTCGCTCGGTCTTTTGTTTTCAATTTTCATCTATCACGGATATGAAAACCATTGGTTCGGCCTGGGCGCGGGAATCGACCCCGTGGATGGACTCATCCGTGACGGCCGTTCGGCAACCCTCAAATATCTCACCGGTTATGTGGTTGAAAAATCGCTCAGCGTCGACAACGTTTTCGTGATCGCCATGATCTTCGGGTTCTTCGCGGTGCCGGGTATCTATCAGCATCGTGTCCTTTTCTGGGGCGTGCTCGGCGCACTCCTCCTGCGCGGCCTCATGATAGGTTTCGGCTCCCTGCTCATCGCCAAATTTCACTGGGTGCTTTATCTCTTCGGAGTCTTTCTGATAATCACCGCGGTGCGCATGTTCTTCATGAAAGAAACAGGCGGGGATCTCGGCCGCAATCCCGTTCTGCGCTGGGTGAGGCGCATTTTTCCCGTCACTGAAAAATATCACGGCGAACATTTCATCGTCCGGGCGGGCACCGATGCGTCCCGTGAAAGCGAGGTCCCCGGAGCGCCTCAGACGGCTGATTCGGTTGTCGCGGCAGCGAAGAAAGGCTCACTTCTGCTCACCCCGCTCGCACTCGCCCTAATCATGGTGGAGACGACCGATATGATATTCGCGGTAGATTCAATTCCGGCCATCTTCGCAATCACAACCGATCCCTTCCTGGTATTTACCAGCAATGTGTTCGCCATTCTCGGACTCAGGTCACTCTATTTCGCCCTGGCAGGCATGCTCGCCAAGTTCCGGTATCTCAAACCCGCTCTTGCGCTGGTGCTCCTGGTTGTCGGCGTGAAAATGCTCACTGCCGTCTGGCTGAAACAGATCTTCGGCCAGGCCTTCAATTTTTATCTGCTTGGTTTAATCCTTGCGATATTGGCCGGCGGAGTTGTCATTTCTCTCGCGACGGGAAGCGCCGCTCCGGAACATAACCGGCACCGCGAATAACGGCAGTATGCCCTATTCGTTCTGAGTATTATCCGGTGCGGTACTTCCTGCGGGATTGGCGACCGTCTTCCGAGGCTGCGTCTCCATAGCCTCAACGAACGCCCGCACCGAAGGCAGTCCGCCGGTGGCGATGGTACTGTGATTAAAACCTTTCATCTCGTGGAATTCCACGGCCGGATGCCCGAGCGCTTTGAGGCTTGCATACATAAGTTCGTTCTCTTCCACACGGCATTTGAATTCAATGGCGCGGTCACCGGTGATGATGCAGACGGGCGGCAGATCCTTCGCGCAGTAATAGAGCGGCGCACATTCGTCGATGATGGGGCGGTACTGCGGACCGGTATCGCCGCGCTGTTTCTTGACGAGGAAATGTGTGGTGACCTGCGCGCTCACCGGGATGAGACCCGCGATCTGTGTATTCGAAATCGCATGTACGGCAAGCCATTTCGGGTCCATGCCCGTCATGAGTATCAGATAGCCTCCCGCGGAATGCCCCGACAGATAGACACGGCCCGGGTCACCGCCGTACGAGCCGATATTTTTGATGACCCACGCGATTGCCGCTGCAGCATCCTCGATGAACGCGGGATATGACACCTTGGGTGAAAGCCGGTACCCGACGCCGACCACGGCAATATCGGGCGTTTTCAGATCGATGACACTCCGCTTACCGGTGGTAAGTCCGCCGCCGTGAAACCACACGACCGTGGCAAAACGGCTTTTGTTCGTAGGATAACGCAGATCGAGCCGGCATTGTGACCGCTGATAATCGTCGGCATCACGCAGCGCCGCCGCATCATAGTATGAGATGTTCGTCACCCGAGCACACGACGCATATATAGTGCTCTGCGCATAGCAGTAGCCGGCGGCAAGAACCGCTACAAGTATTTTCGCGAGGATATTCATCATTACGCTCCGCCTATTATAATGCGAATATCATACCGGCAATCCGGAGGAAATCAATATCCGTTCACTCCATCTGACGGACAACCTGCGACGCGATCTTTTCCCACGCATCAAGACGATCAGCCTCACCGCGAATGGTGGTGATGTCTTTCAGGATGACTTCCACCGCACATTTTTTTGTCTTTGTCAGTTTTTCTGAAAGATCCATACGCACCGCTTCCGCATCGAACACATCAGTTGCCAGAAGTGCCGGTGACGGCTTCATCGAATAGACATAATCGCGGCCTACCCTTTCGGCGGCTTCATCGACGTTCACCCACGGGCTCATCGATATTTTTCTGAGATTCGATATCTTTTTCAGGATATCTATTTTCCGGTGCAGCGGTTCGCAGCATCCGTAATACGTAAGCCCGAAGCGGCTCATCAACGGTATTTCATACTGAAGCGCGAACTCTTCGTGCATTGCGGGTGAGACTTCTGAGAATATCTGCGCGGTTGAACATCCCCACTGCGATTTGGCTGTCACCTTTCCGGCGCATGACGAATCGGGAAGTTCATTGCTCAACCCTAGACCGCCGGAACCGATGCGGTAATTCCCGTTGCCGGTATCGAGCATACCGAGCGCCTCCTGCCGATCGAGTACTTCCGTAAGCGCTGCGGTGAAATTGCCGAGCAGACGATGCACGAGCGCCGGGCGTTCGTACATATCCGTATACAGCTGCTCGATGCCGTACCAGTGTATGATCTGGTCCCACGGCGAATGCCACTGATGGACGATGCCGCGTTTCCGCACCGGCAGAATGCCGTCAAAGACTTCGGCGAGCATCCGGTGATTCGTTCCGGTGGCATCTTCATCGAACCACACCTTCGGCGTCCGTATCGCATCGGCGTCCGCTTCGGTATGTATGACCGGCTCGTAACCCACATCGTGACCGCCGTCATGCCGGATGAGCTTTTCCTTCACCCCGTAATCCGCGTAACTCGATGACGGCCCGCCGACGATGCCCGAATAGACCACCGGCTCCACGATCATATCGCCGCGGAAATGCTCCCACTGATACAGTTCACGGCGCATGGAACGCTCCACGCCCACGGCAAGCGGATGTGTGCACATGAGCCGGAGTTCGGGATGTGATTGCTCTATTTCATGCCATGGTATTTCATTGATCCAGACAAGCGGCCGCACCGGTTCACAGGCGTTGAGCTTCCGCCAGAGCGCGGCAGTCTCGCGCTGCACCGGCAGATGTCCGATGTCGGCTTTCCTTCCGCCGAGTTCGCGAAGAATGATGCGGTCAGTTTCGGGTATCGTTTGCATATGCGGCTCCGGTATCATTGTTCATGCTGCGTATATACTACGCCGATGAATGCCGGAAGTGAACGGCTGTGAATGTCTTTATGGTTGCCGGGAATGACCGCGGTATGATGCCGGCGGAACACCGTTACGCGCCTTGAAAAAACGGGAGAACGCTTTATCGTCTGAAAAGCCTACAGCAGCGGCTGCCGCCGACACCTTTGCGCCGCCGAGTATCGCTTTTTTCGCACGTTCGATACGGCAGCGGGCGATGTATTCCTGCGGCGTCATCGACATCGCTTTTTCAAACAGGCGGATGAAATATTCACGGTTCAGACCGGCAATGGACGCAAGCTTTTCGTTTGAGCAGTCAACCACGTCAGCGTCGATATGCCCGAAAACACGCGCGAGCCGCTCATCCGCAATACCGTCGATCATCCTGTCAGCGCGAAGCACCGCGACAAGCGCGTCGATGAGCGGCGCAACAGCATCATCCGCCTTGTGCTTCATGACAAGCGGCAGCGCATTGACTATCGAAGCAACCGCGCCGGTTACCGGAATGCGCACCAGACCGCTCATGACCGGCGGAAAAGCGGTGAAATGAAACCATCGGCATGTCAGCGGTTCTTTCAGGTCATGTGAAAGCCGGTACGGACGCCATGCGGGCAGCAGATAAAGACCGCGTGACAGTTTTACCGCTGCAGCATCGTCGGAGCGCATCGTACATGCGCCGTCATAGATATGATAGAGCCGATGAAAGCCGCTGCCTGGTTCGTCTACCGACCATGACCGTCCGCATCGCGTATCGCCGAACAAGGTGACGGAAACCATGTCAGTGATTTTCCCGTACAATGCCGTCGACAAGGCCCTGAGCGCCTGCCGCGACAACTCGCACCGGAATACCGATACGCCGCGACACATCGCGGAGCGACATATGATCGAGAAACCGGTTCGTCTCGAACTTCAGCGATACGTCGGGCACAAGTATGACATCGGCATTCGTTTTTCCTGCAACAGCGTTTATCACATCCGACCCGGTCAGCAATCCCGCGACCGTTACTGAGTTGCCGAAAAAGGTATTCTGCGCCGTGATGACCTCAAGTGAAAGGCCTTTCACCGCCGTAAGCCGCCGAGCAAACCGTCTGAGGAACGGCGCGAACGACACACCGGTGATTATCGCGATCTTCCGCGGCTTTATTTTTTTCGGAAGTGTCACCCGCTTTGCGTCACGAAGGAATGATGCTATCATCCCCACACCGTTTTCTATCTGCGGAAAATCGGCATACGAAGCGGCTCCGGGGATCGGAAGTCCGGCTTTGATATACAGTTCATCGGCGATATAGATAACACTTTCGCCGTATCGTTCCGCACACCGCTCCTGCAGCGGCTTCATCGCCGCTATTACCGCGCGGGCCTCCGCTTTCGTATGAAGCCGGAGCTCATGCTTCGCGTCCACAGCACGGTGCATATACCGCGTGAGTCCCACAGGCACCACCGCTATCGACGCGACCGATGGATATAATCGTAGAAGATCGTTCACGGTCTTCCGGAGGACTGCGCCGTCATTCATGCCGGGACAAAGGACTATCTGCGTGTGCATGACAATACCGCGCCGGGCATAATATTTCAGCGCGGCCGATACCGACGGTGCGCCGGGTGTACCGAGCATGAAGTTCCGCACCGTCCGGTCTGTTGCATGTACCGAGACATAGAGCGGACTTAACCGCTGCTCGACGATGCGCGCTCTGTCCGCATCGGAAAGATTGGTGAGCGTTATGTAATTGCCGTACAGAAACGACATGCGGTAATCGTCGTCCTTGAGATACAGCGTTTTCCGCATACCGTCGGGCATCTGATCGACAAAGCAGAACACGCACTTATTGCGGCACGACCGCGTTCTGAACGGTTCAATCTCTATTCCGATGCGTTCACCGGGTTTTACATCAGCGCTGCGTTCTATCGTTCTGCCGCCGCGCATCACGGAGATATCGAAACTGTCATCGGCGGAATAATACATAAAGTCGATGCTGTCGCGTATGGCGTGCCCGTTCATCTGTACGATAGTGTCGCCGCTTTTAAGGCCTAACCGGTACGCTACGGAATTTAGCCGGATCTTGTGTATTCGTGCCTGCATGCGCACTCCTACACCAGCTTCTTAAAATCATCGAATTGCTTGCGGAATTCGTTGCTCGCTTTTTTGTAATAATCGTTGCAGAGACGAAGCGCCTCGCCCGTCAGCGTTGACAGAAGCGCAAGGATTCGCGCCAGATAAAAGACCTCGTGCGCTGACAGCGGCGCTGCCGTATCCTTCACAGGCGCAGCACCGTCCTTTGCCGGGGGCTGTTCGGGAAAGCATTTGCGGCGGATGCAGCGCGCGAACTGGCTTGCATGCGTGAGAAAATCATCGTCGGTGAGCTCATACCGCGCGAAAACCCAGAGCTTCAGCGCTTCTTTCAGGAACTGCGGATAGCGGGCTTCCATATCGGCGGAAGCGGTATCGGTAAGCTGCCGGTTGAACGCTATCATGAACTGCCGCCGCTTATATTCGACGACAAGCTTCTTCGCCGTTTCCGGGACATCCGTTATGCGGCGAATGTAATTTTCCTCATCGGCGGAAAACCCTTTAAGCAGGTTCCGGTCCGTCAGCATCTTCCGCGCGGGGATGATGAAATCCCTGTCCAGACGCGCGTAAATCGTATCGATGAACCGCGACTCCTGTTCAGCCGTCCACCATTTCGGCCGCATCCCGTATTTTTCCTGATCGATGAAACGGATTGAGTTCAGCAGTACCCGAAGTTTCCCTTCCTGTTTCTGGGCTTCTTTCACCAGAAACCACTTACCCAGACCGTCGGTAAGGAAAAAATCGTTATAATAAAGTTCAAAGAAATATCTGAAGTAGCTGTTCACCACCGACCCGCTGCGTTTATCACCGAAGTTCCTCGGGAAATAATGCTTCAATACCGCGATGCCGTATTCCGCTTCCCGTTCCGTAAAGAGTCTGCGCTGAAAGAGCGTGCGGATGTTCTCCTCGCGGACGGCAACTTTGCCGTCGTCACATTCGAACATCTGAAGCGCTTTCAGCGCCACTTTGACGGTATCCTGCTTGCGTTCGGCGAGTGTATCGATGACGTCTTTGTATATCGTCTTCAGCGCGGTGTTATTGGGAAACGGCGATAAAAGCTGAATGGGGAACAGGTGCTTGCAGACGACGATAGTATATGCAATTTCCTCTTCGGTGAATCCGAGATCGAACAGTTTCCGGTAGAGCTGATCCTCGTGAAGGCGTATATCCTTCTCGCGATTCTGGTTCTGCTGCCGGGCGATGTCCTGCATCACCGCGACGATCTCCCGTTTTTTCTCCGGCGAGAGCTGCGTGCGCAGACTGTTCGTGGCTAGATCTATGGTTCGTTCATCCATTCCGGCAGTATATCAGTTACGGACTGCCCCGTCAATGAATCTTTTCCGTAATCTTTTCCGTAACAACCCTGAATGTCTTGATCTCATACGGTGTAAAGACTGCCGTAATCGCACCGTTACGATACGCCGCATCACCGGTGTTCTGCTCAAGCATATCGCACGCATACACGGCCCGTGCGTTCAGCCCCGGAATATCGATAGTTGCCGCTGTCCGTGAACCGTGATTTTCATAGGAGCGAAGAATGATGTCGTCCCCGTCTTCGGCGAATTTTATCACCTCGACATACACACCTTCACCAGAAATCCCGACAAACCGCTTTTCTGCGGCAATGGCGGACACTTTCTTTTCCGAACACAGAACCGGCACGTTCAGGCGATAGCCTTCTTTATCGACACCGGCGATACGCCAGTCACCGCGATGGGGAAATATCGAATACACGAAATGATGTTTTCCCATATCGCACTCGCTGTCAGGAAATTTCGGCGATTTGAGCAGCGTGAGCGTCAATCTCCCGTCCGATGCCGAATATCCGTACTTGCAGTCATTGAGAAGCGCAACACCGTAATCACGTTCCGATATGTCCGCCCATTTATGCGCGGCCACCTCGTATTGCGCCTGCTCCCATGACGTGTTCCGTCTGGTCGACCGTTCAAAATTACCGTACGCGATATCATACGTTGCCCGCGTTGAAAATACCGATGTGTTCACCGCGGCCTTGAGCATCATCCCCGTTTCATGCCAGTCGATATCATTGACGATATCGATGCGCCGGCTTGATTTCGTCATACAGATGATTTGCGATATGCTCGACTTCCCTACTGCACGTGTAACGCGTATCTTTCCCAGAAGCGCGGTGTTTTCAATTATAGAAATCTCTGCCGCGTTTTCTATGACCTTCGCGTTGGCAAGCGTATCTTTCCAGATGTCCCATGCATCGTAATAATCGAATATCTCGGCATATATCTCGAGACATGCGCCGCGGCTGTCGAGCGCTTCCCGTTGACATTCTTTGTCAAATATTCCGGTGATATTCCCCGAATGCCGGTCGATTCGTACTGACAGATATTGATTTTCCAGGATGTACACGCCGGATGCGTCGGTGCGGACTGTCTTTTCTGCAGTATCATCCGCAATGTCGCCGGTCGCCTGCAGACGATACATCGTATACCCGAACGCGGGGATATGTTCCGCATAAAATGTGATATGGCTTTTGTCCGGCCTGCTACTTGGAATCGTCTTCCCCGTCGATATGTCTATTACCGATACCGGCCATGACGCGATTTCAAGCGATATCATCTCGGAGCGTTCGAACGACAGTGTATTGAACACGGTAATCGTCCGTTCGGCATCGTTCACCTGCGCCGCCTCACCCGCCCCCAGAAGTGCATCGAGATATTTCTGCCGCAGGCGATATCCTGTATCGAATATCACCTTGTATTCTTCATTTGTATTGCGATACGTCTCAGCTATCGACGACCCGGGGATTATGTCGTGAAACTGATTCACGAGAATAAGTTCCCAACCGTCATGAAGCGCCTTCCTGTCATCCTTTGTGCCGCCCGCAAGCACTGAGAGCAGCTCTACATCGCGATATAATATCTCGCTTTTCCTGTTCTGCTGCTTCATCGCCGCCTGCGAGGTATAGGTACCCTGATGATTCTCTAGATAAAGGTCGCCGTACCACACCGGCAGATCACGCGCGGATGCCTCGGCGTGTTTGAAAAAATCCGAAGCCCGCGTCATGGCAATAGCAGGCGCCTCCGGGATAGCGTTCATGCGTTCGATATTTTCTATCATGCCGCCGGTCACACCGCCGCCGCCGTCGCCGTGCCCGTATGCGTACAGCAGTTCATCGTGGTTCTTCCTGTTGTGATACCGCTTGACACCCGCGGCGACTTCCCGATACGATGCATTGCCGCCATATGTCATGAAACTCCCGACAACCGAGAGTACGCTCGTGCCGTCGATGCCTTCCCATTGAAAGATATTGTGCGGAAATGTGTTGGTCTGGTTTGCATTGAGCTTTGTCGCATAAAAATACCTGCAGCCGCACTTTTTCATTATCTGCGGGAGCGAGGCGCAGAACCCGAACGTATCGGGATGCCAGCACACCTCGGTTGAAACGCCGAACTCGTCCTTGATAAATCGCATACCGTACAGGAACTGCCGCACCAGCGACTCGCCCGATGGAAGATTGCAGTCCGCCTCCACCCACATACCGCCCATAACCTCCCATCGCCCCTCTTTCACATATGCCTTGATGCGGTCATATATCGACGGATAATGTTCTTTGGTCATTTTGTATAAGAGCGGCTGGCTCTGTGAAAAAAAGAAATTGCTGTGGCTGTCGAGAAGCCCCAGCATATTGGAAAATGTTCTCGCGCATTTTCGTACCGTTTCCTTCACCGGCCACAGATACGCCACATCGATATGCGAATGGCCCACGGCGGCAACCGAAAGCCCGCGTTTGGCAGCCGCGCCTTTTACGATGATGTTACTGATGAGTTCCCGCACCGACGGAATTGCCGCGATTATATCCGCCCGCGGCGCGTTCGGGTTCACCACCGTGCTTATCTCGGTGAGAACAGCCTTTGCCGCATCCTGCTTCGTGGCCAGATAATAATCAACAAGGGTTGCCATATCGTTCACAAAATCATACATGACCCGGTTAACGGATACCAGCGACGCTTTTTTAAAAACATGCGGCGGATATTCAGCGCATTGATACTGCGCATGCGCTTTTGTCTGCCATCGCGGACATGACTCAACGATAATCTCATATCGTGTCCCGGTTTTTCCTTCTTCCGCGAGCACTGCAAGCTGTCTGTTCTGATCGAATCCGTGACGCGGCTCGCCGTTCAGATACAGGAGACATTCTCCCATATTATCGAAACTGAGCGAGATGTTCCTGCCGTGGAACGCATCGCCCACCACGACATCGGTTTTAAAAAATAATGTGTCGCCGTCCCACACCTCGCCGATGCGAATATCCTTCCATGGAGACAGGAATTCTATTTTGCCGGGCGAATGATATTTTGCTTCCCGGAACTGCCAGGTGGCCAGAGGCACTTCAACGTCGTAAAGCTTCGATCTCAGTTTCTGGATATAGGTGTTGTACACCTGTTTCTCATAGTTGTTCATCATTTCCAGATTTTCATCCATAACAGCACGCTCCCGGAACGGATTTCTAATTCATCGTCTGATAAGGTATATCGCCGTAATCGAATGGACAATGACCGGCGTTAACGAACATTATCATTCATTGATGCTATAATGCGAACGCGTTCGAACGCCGCTTTCGATATACCGCCGGGGTGACGTGATATCTGTTTGAAAACAGCGTATAGAAATGATGCACATTCTCAAAGCCCGCACCGGAGCATATTTCGGTTATCGTATCCGTCGTGCTCGCGAGCAGATGCGCGGCCTGTTCGATGCGGCGTATGTTGATATATGCGGTGGGCGTCATGTGAAAACAGCTTTTAAACGTCCGCGCGAAATGTTCCTGTGTCTTTCCGCACACGCGCGCCATGGCAGCCGCTTTCGGCACCCGCCCCGCGAGTATCTCATCACGAACATACGACGTCGCCGCCGCAATCCAGTCGGGCTGCTCCGGCTGCTCCACCGACGGAAGTGCCAGAAGCGACAGACAGTCGATGAGTAACGTTTTTATCGCGGCACCGGCGCGCTCATCATTACCCGCGGCAAGCGATAGCGATGCCTCAAGATACGCGGCCTCATCGGGCCGGAGTTCCCTCGTCGGCGGCTCGGAGGCCGTCATCAGGGCTTTATACTTTTCTGGCGCGATGAATGACCCGGCACGGAGAACATCTCCGGTGCGGTAACGCATGTTGGCGATGCGGTATGATGCGCCGTCGGTGCGGTGCCGGTCTTTCTCACGGATGAAGATGAGCGAATGCGCAGGACACAGACGCGTACTGTCGTCGAACACATGACGGAACGATCCGCGAATCACATAGACGAATTCAACGTATCCGCGATGCGTGTGAAACAATGATTTGTGCGGCGATGCCAGAAAGAGTATGGGCCTGCCGTCAACGTCGTTCTTCCCGGCATCGTAAATTGAACAGTCCATGCATTGAATAATACAGCATGCCGAAACTGCGTCAAGCGCAGTCAGTATTCGTTCGCGTACCCCGGTTACTTTATCTGATAGATACGGTAATAATCGACGACGAATTTCGCCTCGGTCTCATCGCGTCCGCCGAATCCGCGCTCGCTGTCAGCCACATGGTTTTTATAGTCGTACAATCTCGGCCAGAGTATCATGTACCCGGGCGACTGGGATACGCCGACGTCTATGGTGCCGATGGATTCGCCGTCGTAAAAAAACTGATATGAAACCGGCGTCCAGAGAACCGCCACCGTATGAAAATTACCGTCGCGGAAGCCGGGACGGTCAGTGTAATACACGCGCTTTTCATTGATGAGGTTCGTTCCGGCGGCGGGTGCGGTACGCTGAAGATTCAGCTCGGCATCCTGCGTGCTCTGATCGGCGGGCTTGGCGCTTTTCGGCTTTACGTCAATTGACACCCACTGATGGGTGGCGCCGTATCCGCCCCAGTGTATGGTCGAATGCCTGAAATCGGTTGCCGCCCCGTACTTATCGAAAAAGGTCTGCTCG
Source organism: Spirochaetota bacterium (assembly GCA_016214035.1). Classification (GTDB taxonomy): domain Bacteria; phylum Spirochaetota; class Brachyspiria; order Brachyspirales; family JACRPF01; genus JACRPF01. Next base: position 246,093 of record JACRPF010000021.1, read on the forward strand.
ACGAGGTCAATCTCGGCACCCACCTTCGGATCGGGCGACGGCGTGGGCGATGTCTGCCCGCGCGACTGCATCCATACCGACATCCCCGCCCCTTTGACTATCGGCATCTTGAGCCGTACTTCGTGATAGCCGTAGGTGAACTCTTTTATTGTTTTAAGCATCGCCGTATAGGGTATCCACCTGCCGGGGAATATCGACGCCTTCTCTGCGGGTATCGCCGCATCGGCGCGGTCTTTCGTATAGAGGAGCATCACCAGATTCCCCTGCCCGTCGAAGGTGACGGCGTCTTCGGTCAATACCACCTTGTGCGGCGCACTGGGACCGATAATACGATGCTGCCATTTGCTTTTATCCAATATCTGTCCGTCAAACTCGTCGTGAAAGGTCAGGTCATAGCGTTTGCCGTCAATCATCCTGAAATCGGAAACATCAGCGGCAATGACCGCGGCTGCTGAGCAGAGGATATACAGACACGAACAGCAAAGCATCATCTGTCGGGCAGAATGGGATTGCATTTTCGGCATTCTTCGTTTCATATGCTCGAGCTCCTTACCGTCATGGCAGTATGATAATACCGGTAATCGGAAATACAATCAATGACATTGATTGATATCATATATCACCGGTTGATAACCACGTACTTCAACTGCGCACTTCACTGCGGATATTGGCCCCGCGCCGTCATTGCGTTGAACATACGGCATTGTATAATAGCGGCATCATCCCAAACGGCGGTATCATATGAAAACGATCACCCGTACCGTTCTTGCCATCATCATCTCTGCATACATGCTCCCGGCCCAGTCAGTCCGTGCGGTCAATGAATCCGCCCGCGATATCCCGTTGATCGACACGGTCGACGTCGTCGTCGCCGGAGGTTCAAGCGCAGCGGTAGCGGCAGCGGTTGCCGCGGCGAAAAGCGGCGCGCGTGTGTTCCTTGTCTGTCCCGAGCAGTACCCGGGTAACGATCTTGTCTCCACACTCCGCATCTGGCCCGACGTACAGCCGTCCGCTGATGACGGCCTCGCCTACGACGTATGGTCTCATCTCATTGCCGGCGGCGAAGAAGGATATGGATACACCTACACCACCGACAAACGCTCGGATAATCCGCATAAAGACACGTACCCGTACTCGGTGCTCAACAATGGCGTCATCGGAACCGCGGTGCATGACAGCGTACAATATCCGGATACGGTCACCGTCACCGCCGATCTCTCCGCTGAAAAGAATGTCGCATCGGTCTCGGTAGCGATATTCAACCGCCCGGGTGAATACGCCGCGGAAAGCGTGCGCCTTGAAACGGGCGACGGTAAAACGTTCACCGAAGCCGCCGTCGTACCCGCGGGCGGCAGCGTTTCACAGGAATGCGTCATCGTGAATATTCCGGTGAATAAGCCGTTCCGCTTTGCGCGTGTCACGGTAAAAAAAGCGGCGGACGCAAAACGCCTCCTCATCGCCGAGATCACCTTTGTTCCGCACGACGTGACCGGCGCCAAACCGCTTTCCGAAGCAACACCGCTTGCGGTGAAAACGGCGCTCATGAAAGCGCTTATCAGCGCGAACGTACGGTTTCTCTACACCTGTTACCCCGCCGACGCGCTCATCGACGGCACGGGCGCACTCGCCGGCATCACCGTGGCGAACCGTTTCGGCAGACAGGCTATCGCGGCAAAAACAGTCATCGACGCCACCGAACACGCGGTAATCGCGCGAAGTGCGGGAGCAGAGACCGCTCCGTTTTCAAGCGGTAACCATACTGCTGAGTGGATCACGCTTTCCATGAATACCCCGAAATCACTCAATCATCCGATATCAAAAATCGATCTGCCGTTACGGCTTCATGAGCGCCGCGGCAGAAAGCTCACCAATGAAGCGTTCTGGTTCCGGCACTCCGTATCCGCGCCGCTTACCGACGATTCATGGGCTTCTTTCTCGCAATTCGAACAGACGCTCCGCGACATGACCTATTACCCCGATCAGTTATACACGTCAGAAATCCCGTACACCGCAAGTCCCTATGCCGTGAAATGCGAAACCGCAGTTCCCGGTGCGCTTACGTCCGCGAAGGATATACCGCTTGCGGCATTCAAACCGAGCGGGCTTAAACGTTTATGGATACTCAGCGCATGCGGTGCCGGCATCAACGGCAAACTGTTCGACGCCTTCATGCGCCCGATCAACTTCATGACGATTGGAACGCGCGTGGGAACGGCCGCGGCGGCTGAAGCGAAAAACGCCGTCATAAACGGCGCAACGGTCATCGCCGGAACAACCGCACCGGTACAGCCGACCGGAACGATACATGAATTTCTCGCCGGACTGCGCCCGACAGCAAAACCTGTCTTTGTGCATCAGAACGAACGCGCACTTCCGGTATTCGGCACGTATGATGTCGTCGTCATCGGCGGGGGAACGGCCGGCGCGCCCGCGGCCATCGGCGCCGCACGCAGGGGAGCGAAAACACTCGTCATCGAATATCTCTGGGGACTGGGCGGCGTGGGTACGCTCGGCATGATAGGCACGTACTGGTACGGCAACCGCGTGGGCTTTACCGCCGGCATTCCCGAACATCCCACCGAGGTACGCATGGAGTGGTACCGCAAAGAGATCAGAAAAGCGGGCGGCGATATCTGGTTTCATTCCATCGGCTGCGGAACACTCGTCGACAGCCGTTCGAACGTCATCGGCGCCGTAGTTGCCACACCCTTCGGACGCGGCGTGGTGCTCGCGAAAACCGTCATCGACGCCACCGGCAATGCCGAGATAGCCAAATCCGCCGGAGCGCAGTGCGTGTTCGCCGAGGAGAATTACGGCATGCAGAACTCGCATCTGCAGCCCCGTCTCGTGGGAGCATCATACCTAAACGGCGACATCAAACCCGTCGATGTGGCGGACCCCGTCAATGTCACCACGGTGCTCACCAACGCGCTTTCAAAGAACAAAGGGCGCTCATTCGACACCGGACCGCTCATTAACAGCCGTGAACGCGAACGCATTGTGGGTGATTACACACTCGACTGGATTGACATCGCGGCCTCGCGCACGTTTCCCGACAGCATCGTCTACGCGAAAAGCGACTACGACAGCCACGGCTGGCAGATACACCCGTACTTTGCGCTCCGCCCCATGCGCGACCCCACCAATCAGCGCCGGAACTTCTTCGCCTATGTGCCCTACCGGTGCATACTGCCCAGCGGTATCGACGGCATGCTTGTCGTCGGTCTTGCCACAAGCGCACACCGCGACGCACTCCCCATCATCCGCATGCAGCCGGACCTCCATAATCAGGGATATGCCGCAGGTGTCGCCGCCGCCATGGCGTCACAGCAGAACATATCGCCGAGAAAAATTGATGTCAAAGCGCTTCAGAAACACCTGGTTGATATCGGTAATCTCAAATCAGACGTACTCAACGCCGGCGACTCGTTCCCGCTATTGGACGATATCATCCGGCCTGCGATAGAAAGCGTACGTCACGAATTCGACAATCTGCATCTTGTGCTCGCGTCTCCCGAGAAATCCCTGCCGATGCTGCGGACGGTGTATCAGAACGCGAACGGTCTTGACCGGCTCATGTACGCCGAGGTACTCGCCATCATGGGCGACGCATCCGGCTTTGACACGCTTACCGAAGAGGCGAACCGCATTCTCAAAGGCGAGGCTCCGAACAAAACCGGCGCGTCCGACGAGACCGCATCGCTCATCTGGTCGCTCGGATACTCGCGCGACAGACGCGCCGTACCCTTTATCGTCGCGCTCGCGAAGAAAAACGGCCGCACCGTGTTCCAGCGCGCCCGCGCGGCGGCGGTAACGCTCGGCACATTCGCCGACCCGTCCGCGGCTGATGCACTTGCGTCTCTGATTGATGAAAAAGCGTATGACACGCGCGATCTGATAACCGCCTGCGCACTCTTCCGCTGCGGTGATAAATACGGTCTCGCGCAGCGCATACTCACCGGTTTCGCGAACGGTTCTGAAGGCCCGCCTTCGCGTCTTGCACAAATGGTACTTGCTGCCGCGAAATAACGGAAGTATCAAACCAACGGGGTGAACAGATTACGGGGTATTGATTTTTTTTGAATACTTTGTATAAATTGGATATATATATTTCATTTTCTACGTTTCGAAAGGGGTGGATACATGCACATACGCAGCATAATAGTACTCGTCACGGGAGCGCTGGGATGCATATCGTTTCCGGTATGTTCACAGGATAATATTTTCAAGGACGGCGACGCATCCGTCCTGAAAGCAAAAAAGGCCGTTGTGGCGATATACTCAAAAGCAAGCGGCTATTCCGAGGGATATAGAAAGTTCAATGAACGCAGGGGCGGCACCGGCAGCGGATTTTTCATCGGCTCTCGACATATCGCCACTTGCTACCATGTAGTTGATCATGCGGATAAAGTATTCATCACACTGTACGACAACCGCGAGTATGAGGCGAAGGTCGTCGGCTATGACGAGTTTATCGACGCGGCGCTGCTCTCCCCCGTCGATGAATCGGTCACGGCGCCTGATACGCTCACCTTCGGCGATTCCGATGCGCTGGCAGTCACGAAACGGGTCATCGCCGTCGGCAACCCCGGCGGACTCAAACATACGTTCACCTCGGGTATCGTCAGCCAGATAGGCCGCGGGAATCTCGGCGTGAACATCATCGAATCATACATTCAAATGGATGCCGATATCAACCCGGGCAATTCCGGCGGCCCGCTGTTATCGCAGGAATGCACCGTCGTCGGCATGAACGCAGCCGGTTCATCATCGATGAAAGGCCTCGGTTTCGCCGTGCCATCGAAAATGGTGCAGCTGTCGCTGCGGTCTTTAAAAAAGGGGGAACGCGTCATCTATCCGTTCGTCGGCGTGAATGCGCATGAGATCAACCGGCAGTTCAATGACCGTTACAATATTACACCGGCAAGCACCGCCGGACTGTTCATCTGGGCGGTGGCGGACGGGAGTCCCGCGCAGACCGCCGGTATTTCCTTCGGCGACGTGGTGACAGCGGCTGATCAGAAACCCGTACGATTTTATCTCGATCTATTCCGGGCACTTGAAGAAAAAAAGGCCGGCGATACCGTTACGCTCGCCGTTGAGCGGAAAAGCGGCCGGACGAACATCACCCTTGCCGTGACCGAACGGCCGAAAGCGACGCCGCTCAGTTACCGCGATTACTTCAGGATATACTGGGATTTTGAGACGGAAAAGAATGTCTCCGGCGGCGCACCGGTGTACTCGGTGGGAAAAATTTATATGGAAGAACGCGACAAGGACAAACGCTCCATACAGCAGGGCGATGTCATCACCTCGCTCATCCCGGGACGGCCGTACGGCGTACAGGAAACGGTGATCGACGACATTCAGATGAACAGCATCATCGACCTGTCGAATATCGACGACGGCAAATTGATCGGCCTGAGCATCGGCATACGGAGCCCGTCTGATAATGAAATAAAATATTTCTACCGCACCAAATCGTCACGAACCATGTTCTTTTAAGGAAACTACCGTGAAATACATCATTGCATGTCTCATGATCGCATCATCGCTCATGGCCGACCCGCGGCAGTACATCAGCGAGATAGAAGCCAAACCGAACGACTACTCGCTCCCGGAAAAGTACATCCGCATCTGTTATGAGAGCAATCAGTTCGCCGATGCCGTAGCCATCGGTGAAAAATTCGCAGCCCGGGTGAATCCCGATGTCGCCAAAGAAATACTGTTCGACGCCTGCGTCCGTGCGCACCGCATCGACGCTATCGATACGATAGCAACGAATGCATTGTCCGGCGATGAACAGAAGAACATCATTCTGAGCCGGTATTTCATGAAAAAGCAGTGGATGAATGTGGCGCTTGTATTTTACGAAAAACATCTTCGTGAGCTCCCTGAATCGGGTTTCGCGGCAATGCCGCTGATAAACCGATCGATGCATGACCTCAGCATGGACCTTCCGGAATACTGGCGTCTGTCCGAGGATAAAAAAGAGAACGCCAACTCATCGGAGATCGCCTATTGGACCGCAACCGGCGCGTACGGCATATTCTACGCGTTCTCATTGACCACGCTTGACGGCGGATATATCTTCCGTCCGGATTATCCCAAGAACACGTATGACGGCATGGTATTCAGCAACGGCACCAAAGGCCAGCTTGCCATGGCGGTCATCGGCGATGTGGACCGCGGTTTCTCGGGATGCATGGACACACAGTACGACAATGACCCGAACAGGGTGACACCGTTCTTCGTGCGGTTCCCCGTGACATACAAGGATTCTGCGACAAGAAGATACTACATATACATCATGCCCAATAAAAATAATTTATTCAATGTGAACAGATTCAACGAAGGGCTTATGCGCATCGTCATCACCTATTCTTCGCACGACCCGTATATTGAAACGCTCGTAAAACGGGAAGTGGAACTCGTGCTCGATAAAATGCGCAGATAATAATACTGCTGCTTACTTCAGATACGCCCCCAATGAGCGAAGCGTTTCCTGCAGACGCGCCGCAGGCACCGAACGTACCGCTCCATTTTTCTCCGTTGCTATGGAAGCCGCAGCACCTGCCGCCTGACCGGTTACGAAACACCCCGGCATGACGCGAATTGACGACTGAATCTCGCGGTCGCAGCTTATCGAACGCCCGGCCACGAGCAGGTTTGACGTGTTCTTCGCGATGAGTGCGCGGTACGGTATGCCGTAACTTTCACCCTTGGCCAGCGCCGACGAGTGCAGCCGCTTTTCCACTTCCTTTTGTTCATCGCTGTCGGTGGATGACGAGTGTATGTCAATGGGATATGCGAAACGGCCCACTTCATCCTCGAACGAAGCGCGCGATGTGTAGTCATTGAAGCACAGCTTATACTCGCCGGCGATACGCCGCGTCTCGCGCACGGAGAGCACCGACGCCGTATTCACTATTTCGCTCTTCTCAAAACCCGGGATATTGTCCCGGTAGAAACCGTGTATCTTTTCAGCGATCTTCCGCCCCTCGGTATAACCGAACGTAATATCGTCCTCATTAAGACAATTGATGCCGTAGATGTGGCCGAGGTTGCCGCTGCCGATGGAATTGCCGTTCTTGAAAAAGCCCACAAAGTGATATTCCTTCATCGGGGCTTTTCCCTCGTCGACAAGCTTCTTCCATATTGTTCCCACCGACCATACCCCGTTGCTGTTGGCACGGAACTTTTCCCAATCGACGCCGGCATACTGTACGCATAACGACGGGCTCATCGTCCGCCCCTTCTCATCGCCCACCTCGAAGGGAACACCGGCAAAAGCGGCCACATTCGCATCACCGGTGGCATCGATAAAAACGGAACCGGTAACCGCTTTGAGGCCGTGCTTTGTGGACACAACGACACCGGTCACCCGTTCGCCGTCCTTTATCACATCGGCGATGGGCATGCCGAGATATACCTTGATACCGGCCGCCGCAACCATATCGTCATACACGCGTTTGAGGAGTTCTGGCTGCACGTCATGCCAGCCGTAATTGGGCTTTATGTTCATGCGCCGGGCAAGCTCGTCAACGGTCTCCACACAAACACCTTTGGCGAGCATGTTCACGCCGTCGGTCATGTGTATTATCGCCGGCACGAGGCCCGCGGTACCCATACCGCCGAGACAGCCCGCCGCCTCGATGATGACCACCTTTTTCCCGGAACGGGCGGCAAACACCGCGGCACCTATGCCTGCAGGTCCCGCCCCGCAGACGACGATATCGGCATGGTACAGCACCGGGATATCTTTTGACGGCACATGGACTGTTGACATAAATGCTCCTCGTTTTTTAAGTGTCTACATAATATAGTATTACAGCAGCGTTGTCATTAACCGGGGTGACGATTTTTGGGAATCCAGTGACTGATTTCGCGCATTCTCCGCAATAAAACAGGCATTTCAGGCGTCTTCCCTTGACATTTTCATGAATTGCGGTAGTATTCCGTAAAGCCATAGGAGTGAGGAGGAAGCGTCTTATGAAACAATCAGTGGTGCTCCTGACCGGAGCCGCAATGATCGCGCTCATGCTTGCCTGCGCGTCGTTGCCCGAAAAGGAATTCTCGCTTGCCAATGAGCGGCGAAGTCTTCTCATGAAGTACAAGCTCAACACCTATGCAAGCAATGAATTTGTGCTCGCGGAAACGAACTATACCGCGGGAAAGACCTATTACAGCAACGATAACGGCAAATCGAAGGAATCACTCGACAAAGCGCTGACGAATTACAACATCGTCCTGCAGAAAGGGTTCCCGCTTGCCGCGGATGACTCAAAGAAACAGGCTGACGCCCCGAAAAAAGATGCCGACGACATCAAAGCCGCTGTGGCGGTAAAAGAAGAATATGCCGCCGCTAAAAAGCTGTATGACGACGCCATCGCAGCGAAAACCGCTGGTAACTATTCCAACGCGATAGATCTTCTGCAGGCATCAAAAGTGAAATTCGAAGCGGTCCATAAAAAAGCGAAAGAAAAACGAACCGGCGCGGAGAAATCGATCAAGGCTACCGATACCGACATCAAGAACGTTGAAAAGACGGTAAAAGAGATCGAAAAACTGCGCGACGAAGAACAGAAAGCCATGAAAAAGGAGAATGCACAATGAGTACACTCCTTACACGCAGCTTAACCGTTATCGCGGCATTCGTGCTCGCGGCATCGCTCGCCAGCGCACAGTCGCTCCTCAAGGACAACCCCGATTATAAAAAGGCGCAGGATCTTCAGAAGCAGGCGAAAGCGATGTTCGATCAGGGCGAATACGACAAGGGCAATGAACTCGCCAAACAGGCGCAGACCTATTCCAAGAAAGCGAAAGATTCAAGCATGATCATGTTCATGAAGTATCGCGCGAATTCCTGGAAAGTGCGTGCCGAGGAACAAATCGGCTACGCAAGCCTCAAGGGCGCGCCCACCAACGAAGCGGGCGCCGCTGTGTTTTCCCAGGCAACGAATTACTATCAGCAGGGAAACATAAAGGTGCTTGCGGCCGAAAAGGTGAACGCATGGCCGCAGGTATCGAACACCTACGTCGGCGCAATTACCGATTACAGCAATGCATCGATTAAAGGCATTGAATCCAAGGATCTGGCACTCGCATGGGAACGCAAGATGGCGCTCATGGGCCCGTCCCGCGAACTTATCGACAAGGCACAGACAAATCTTGCCGCACTCAAAAAAGACAGAATCGTCGATAAGGACGATGACGACGACAAGAGCGTAACCGCGCTCATTACCGACGCCGAAGCGGCATATTCGAACCGCGCGTACGATGTTGCCTACACCAAGGGCAAAGCGGCGGTTGACCTCACCGATCAGATCCGCAAGCGCGAAGAGGCGAACAATCTGTACAGCCTCGCCGCGGCGGGACTTGACGGCGCCAAGGGAAGCGGATTTGACACAAGCAAACCGCAGGAATATCAGGAGATCGAGAACAACGTCAATAACGCCAAGACGGCGCTCGATAAAGAGAACTTCGACGACAGTATACGCTTTTCAAAAGATGCGCTCGCGACACTTGAGAAGATCGGTGCGGGTTCCATTCTGCCCGAGAAATACACCGTCCGCCTCATCCCCAAGCGCCGCGACTGTCTCTGGCGCATCGCCGAATATCATTTCGTATACAGCAACGGCATCTACTGGCACGTGCTCTACGATGCTAATAAGTCGACGCTGAAGTATCCGGACAATCCGCATCTCATCTTCCCGGGACAGGTCTTCACCATCCCGAGCCTGCGCGGAGAAAAACGCTCCGGCATGTTCGATGAGAACAAACGTTACGGCACGTTCAACATACGTCAGTATACAAACGCGATACGCGCCGCGTCAACAACACCGCCGATGCCCGCCGCGACAACAGCAGCACCGGTGACAAAAACGAACACGGCTGCAGCCCCCGCGGTTAAAAAAGAAGCACTGAAAAAAGCTGAAGCTGCGCCGAAAACGCAGACCCCGCCGAAGGAAGCGATCCCGGCGAAAGAAACAAAACCGAAGGAACCGGTACGCCTCCCGGGCGTCCGCTACTAAAAAAAATAAATTGGAGGAACATCAATGAGAAAGATTCTGCTGCTCCTCGGGATGGTCATCATGTCATTGAACGCGTTCGCAGAGAAAATCATGGTTATTGAAACGGATCTCGGCAACATCGAGATATCGTTCATGCAGGACAAGGCCCCGCTTCACGTGAAAGCGATTCAGGACCTTGTCACCAAGGGCTTTTATGACGGCTGCACCTTTCACCGGGTAATACCCGGCTTCATGATACAGGGCGGCGATCCGAACTCGAAAAGCGCCGACCGGTCCATGCACGGCACCGGCGGCCCCGGATTCAACATCAAAGCCGAGTTCAACGATATTTCGCACAAACGCGGCATCTGCAGTATGGCCCGCTCGCAGAATCCGGATTCCGCCGGATCGCAGTTCTTCATCGTCGTCAAGGATTCTACATTCCTTGACCGACAGTACACGGTGTGGGGACAGGTAACCAGCGGCATGGATGTCGCCGACAAGATCGTCGCCGTCAAGCGCGATCCGAACGACAACCCTGTGCAACGGGTTGTGATGAAAAAAGTATATCTGAAAGACACGAAAGACGCCAAGGAAAAGGCGAAATAAAGCCGTGTTTATCCCGACGATTAAAAAACCCCCGGCTCACGGGGGTTTTTTTGTCAACAATAACAGCGCAAGGACAATTACAGTATGAACGACACGTTTGACAAGATCCTCGTACTCGATTTCGGATCGCAGGTGACGCAGCTCATCGCACGGCGCATCCGTTCATTATCGGTGTATTCCGAGATCGTCCCCTTCTCGCATCCGTTCGACCGCATCCGCGCGTTCGGCGCCAAGGGCATCATACTCTCCGGCAGTCCCTCAAGCGTGTACGATAAGAACGCGCCGCACATCTCCGACGAGATTTTCTCACTCGGCGTTCCGGTGCTCGGCATCTGCTACGGCATGCAGCTTATCACACAGCTCCTCGGCGGCACGGTGGAACGGAGCACCAAGCGGGAGTACGGCAACTCGGTACTCCGCATTACCGCCGATTCGCCGCTCTTCGCCGGGCTTGAGAAGAAGGAAAAGGTCTGGATGAGCCATTCGGATAAAGTGGTGACACTGCCCGCGGGATTCACCGCAATGGCGAAGACCGAAAACTCGATCGCAGCCATGCAGCATAAGAACAAGAGCATCTTTGCCGTCCAGTTCCACCCCGAGGTGGTGCATACGGTGAACGGCACCGCCATATTGAAGAATTTCGTGAAGGTATGCGGATGCCGCCCCAACTGGACCATGGGCTCGTTCATCGACAATAAGATAAAGGAAGTACGCGAGATAGCCGGCAAGAAAAAGATAATTCTCGGGCTCTCCGGCGGCGTAGACTCGTCGGTGCTCGCGGTGCTGCTCCACAAAGCGGTGGGCAAGCAGCTGAAACCGATATTCATCGACAACGGACTCCTGCGGAAGAACGAAGCCGAACAGGTGCGCGAACGGTTCAAGCAGAACTTCGACATCGACCTCATCTTCGTGGACGCGGGCACGCGGTTCCTCGCCGGGCTTAAGGGCGTCACACATCCGGAAAAAAAGCGGAAGATCATCGGACGTCTCTTCGTTGAGGAGTTCTTCAAACGCGCCGGCAAGATCGATTTCCTCGCGCAGGGAACGCTGTATCCCGACGTCATCGAAAGCGTATCGACCAAAGGCCCGTCGGACAAGATAAAGACGCATCACAACCGCGTGGACGAGATACTGGACCTGCAGGCCGAGGGGAAGGTCATCGAACCGTTCTCGGAACTATTCAAGGACGAGGTGCGTGAGATAGGCCGGAAGCTCAACGTTCCCGCGGAGATCGTCAACCGTCAGCCGTTCCCCGGCCCCGGACTTGCGGTGCGCATCATCGGCGAAGTGAACGACGAGCGGCTGCATCTGCTCCGTGAAGCGGACGCCATTGTCGTCGACGAAGTGAAAAAAGGCGGTTACTACGACAAGATATGGCAGTCATTCGCGGTGCTCCTGCCGATACGCACTGTGGGTGTCATGGGCGATGAGCGCACGTATTCACAGGTCATCGCGCTTCGCATGGTGGAAAGCCGCGACGGCATGACCGCCGACTGGGTGAAGATGGACCATGCGGTGCTCGAGCGCATCTCAAACCGCATCGTCAACGAGGTTAAGGGCATCAACCGTGTGGTCTATGATATTTCCTCAAAACCGCCGTCGACGATTGAGTGGGAATAGCGCCGCGGGCTTCTCAAAACCGCGCTATTTTGAACGACACTTGTCTGTAACGCGCACGGATGCGCGACAATAACGTTTACAAAGCCTTGCCCGCGGCGGCTAGCGCAAGCGATGCTGGATGCATCGCGAAAGCGACAATACTCCAGAAAAGATAACATGGGAAACATTTGTCATGCAAAACAAAATGCGCCCGAACGAGCAACCGACCGACGTCGCTAAGCACACGCAGTGCGCGAACGGGCAAAGGCGGCGAGCCATCGCAAAAGCGACGTTCATCTCGGAATATTCATCATGAAAAATAAGCTTCTAAGCGAACCTCCCTCCCCCGAACACTGGCGCCGCAACCTCTACGTCACCTGGCTCGTACAGGTCCTCTCCCTGAGCGGCTTCAGTATATCCATGCCGTTCCTCCCCTTCTACGTGCGCAGCCTCGGCGTCGTAGACCCCGCCGCGGTAAAATGGTGGGTGGGTACTTCCACCGCAATCCTGAGCGTCAGCGCGGCGATAATGGGACCTATCTGGGGTGTACTCGCCGACCGGCACGGACGGAAGATCATGATACTGCGCTCCACGCTCGCCGGCATGATCATCTGCGCACTCACGGGATTCGCCCCGAACGTTGAGATATTCACTCTCCTGCGATTCGTGCAGGGTATTTTCACCGGCACCATTGCGGCGGCAGCGATACTCGTTGCAGCGGGAACACCGAAACACCGTCTATCCTACGCGCTCGGGTTCCTCGCATCATCAACGTTCATCGGGTCGTCGATAGGCCCCTCGATAGGCGGCCTTCTCGCCGACACATTCGGCTACCGCGCCACATATTTCGTCACCGCGGGCGTTCTCGGCATTGCATTCCTTCTGGCGCTCACGCTCATCACCGACGTGAAAAACGAACCGCATGTGGCCAAAGGCGCGTCATTCACGCATATGCACCGCATCTTTACACGGACATTCATCTTCGTGCTCGTCGTCATCTTTCTCATCAGATTCGCCGGAGCCGTGGCAGGCCCCTTCGTCGCATTGCGTGTCGAACAGCTCGCGCAGGTAAAAAACATCGCCGGACTTACGGGTTTCCTTATAACACTCAGAAGCATACTCATATCCGTCGCGGGGCTCACCATCGTCCGGCTTGCAGACCGGTATAATAAGATTGATATGATAACGCTCGCGCTCCTGCTTGCTGCAGCGCTCACCTTCCCCATTTTTTTCGCGGGAAATATCGTCATGTTCGCGGTGTTTTTCATTATCACCGGATTTTTCTCAAGCTGTGTGGAACCCATCATGCAGTCGTACGTGAGCGCCGCCACCGACCCCAAAGACCGCGGCCTCATCTTCGGCACGCTCTCCGCGGTGGGATCACTCGGGTTTTTCGCGGCACCCATTGCCGGAAGCTCCATCGCCGTTCATCATGACATCAAAGCCACGTTCCTCGCGCAGGCGTTCCTGCTCCTGTTCACCATGTTAGTCATTATCGTGTATAAGCTCCGGCACATTCAATTCGCCGCGATATTCGACAGAAAGAAATCGAAGGATATAATCCCGCTGGAATGATACGCACTTCCGGAGGATTAAAACAGCGGTTTCGCCTTTTTGGTCTGATAGAATTCGCCCCATTCCTTCAGAAGGTCGGAGCTGCTCCAGTCTTTTTTGAGTCCCACGCCCGGTATCACCTTGATGCCGAATTCCTGACACACCGGCCATTCGGGAATGTTACTCATATCGGTTCTGTCGCCGCCCTTGGTAAACACATGCGGCTTGAGTTTGCGGAGCGCTTCAGTTACCGTCTGATCGTTCTCAATCTCGAACGGAACGACGATGTCCACTTCGCGTATACAGGACACAAGCGCACAGCGGGTTTTTATATCCATGAAGGCTTTGCCTTTTTTATTTTTGAGAAAACTGTCCCCGTTCACGATGACGATGAGCGTATCGCCGTACTGCTTGGACTCGATGATGCAGCTCGCGTGGCCCGGATGCAGCGGATCGAACCCGCCCGAGGTTGCGACAATCTTTCCGAGTGTCGGTCTGATTTCATCGATCTCCTCGAATGAGAGGATCTTTGCGTACTTGCTCATCTGGCTTCCTTTAATTGCTTATTTGTTCGTCACAGTATATCACGTAATCTCATACATTTCAAACAAACGCGCCCGCGTTTCTACGGCGTGTAGTTATGCGCCTTTACCTTTGCCGAACTGCTGCGCATGAAAAGCCGCATAGGTGCCGTTCTTAGCGATAAGCTCCGTATGGCTGCCCTCTTCAACCAGACGCCCTTTTTCCAACACCAGTATCTTATCCACATGCGCAATCGTGGAAAGCCGATGCGCGATGATGAGCGTTGTACGGCCTTTCAGGAGCCGTTCGATGGCCTCCTGGACATAATGCTCGGAGACTGAATCGAGCGCGGAGGTGGCTTCATCGAGCACGAGTATGCGCGGATTCTTCAGGAATGCGCGCGCTATGGCGATGCGCTGTCGCTGGCCGCCGGACAGCATAACGCCCCGTTCACCGATGACGGTCTCGGTGCCCTCGCGCATCTCGGCGACGAAGTTCCACGCATTCGCCATCTTCAACGCTGCATTTATTTCGTCATCCCTGGCGTCGGGACGGCCGTAGCGTATGTTCTCCCGGATGGTGCCCGAGAACAATATCGCCTCCTGCATGACAACGCCGATATTATCGCGGAGACTTTCCACCTCGAACTCGCGTATGTCACGCCCATCGATGAATATGCCGCCGGAGGTAGGATCATAAAAGCGGGAAAGAAGATCCACCGCGGTGGTCTTGCCGGCGCCGCTCGCGCCCACGAACGCGGCGGACATACCCGGTTCCACGCGAAACGACAGATGCGACAGTACCTCCTGTCCGCGCTCGGACGGATAGGAGAACGACACGTCGCGGAATTCAACCGCGCCGTTCACCTGCTTCACCGGCACCGCGCCGGGCATGTCCTTGATACTGGAACGCTCGTCGAAGAATTCGAACACGCGCTCAAGCCCGCCGAGTCCTATTGCCACCTGCTCGCCCAGGTTCGAGAATATCTGAAACGGGTTGAGGATATGATCGCGCATCATCCAGAGGAACGTGAGATCCGCGAGCGTGAGCTTGCCGCTCAGGACCAGGAACGCGCCCATGCCGAGTATCGCGGTGTTCCCGACCAGCGGTATCGACTGGCTGAATATCCCCGTGAACGACGACAGCCGCGCGAGGTTGATCGTGAGGCTCCGGTGATTGTCTATCTGTTCGGTGAAACGCTCAAGCTCCATGTCCTCGTTGGTGAACGACTGCATCACCTTGATGCCGCCGAAGCGTTCGTTCGCCATCCCGCTGATGACGCCGAGTTTCTTCTGCACGGCAAGGCTCCGGTCACGAAGCTGCGGCACGAAAAGAAGCATGTTGATGAGGATGAGTACACCGACGCTCGTGACGAGGAGCGTCATCGGCACGCTCACCCGCGTCATGAAGACAACCGAGAAACAGAAGACAATGAGCTGAAAGATGAAGATAGTGAGCGTCATGCCGAACACCTGCACGCCCTGACTGATGTCGCTGATAAGGCGCGAGGTGATCTCGCCGCTCCGCGTACGGTCGAAGAAGAAAAGATCAAGACACTGCAGATGATCGTACAGTGCGCGGCGCATGGCGAAGGTAACGTTCGAGATGAGCTTGGCGGGGATGAACGACCGGAAATAACCGACGCTGAAAAACGCGATGACAACTGACCCCATAATACCGACAAGCCAGGGAAGATCGGCCGCGGTGAATGACGAGGTGTCCATTGCTATTGTATGTGAGACAAGATACGCGATGGAATGAGCGCCGCCGCGGGCATTTCCCTTCACCCACGACTCGATGACCGACAGTATGCTCCGGCACATAAGGAGCAGAAACAGATCGGACGCTATCTTCAACCCTACGAAAACGAAGGTGAGCAGGAAACGATTTTTCTCGGCGATGAAATACGGAAAGAGCCGCTTGAGGATGGCGGTAAGCGTGTACGGGGTCTTCTGTTTTTCCACAGGCACTACCCCAATACGCGAACGGGTGTCCATCCAGTATCGTTCGTGATGGCGGAGATGTCCACCAAGTGCTTTATCTCACCGGCGGGTATGCGCAGCGGGACTTTCGGAAAATATTTCGCTATCATCTCGGAAACCGGTGTTTCAACGGAATGATCCAGCGCCACGGGGAAATAAGTCCTGAACCCGGTAAGCTTTGCGCGGAGTATCGCATCGATGAGCGACGCGGCGTCGGTCATGAGGAGGTACGTGAAGACCTCGTCGATGTTCTGTCCGGGCCAGGGCCCCGAACGTCCGTGGCGTTTCCGGTGCTCGCGGATATGTTCAAGCCATTCCGGATCGATGAGGAACGGGAACCTGAGCGCGGTACAGTTCATACCCCAGTGACGGCTCAGATACCTTAGTGTTATCTCCGCGGCGTTCTTCGATATCGCATACGGATTGCCGGGAAGCGGCGGGACATTCCCGTCCACCGGCAGATACGGCAGCGAGCTTTCGGTCTCTTTTTTTTCATCCCAATGCCTGTCACCCACGAACACCTGCACGCTGCTGCTGAATATGATGTTCTTAATCCCCATCTGACGGGCCGCTTCAAAGATATTGAAATTCATCGAGACATTCTCATTATGAATGCGCTGCGCCTCACGCCCCTGGAAGCTCGGATGGTTGGCAAGATGCACCACCGCCTCCGCGCTCTCGAGGACACGGTAGCATGACGATATATCAAGCAGATCGGCGACATCGATCTTCACCGGCAGATCGCTCCGGTATGATATGTCCGTAGCGTGCACCGTATATCCCGATTCGACAAGTTTCCGGCAGACTACGGAACCGAGATTTCCGGCGGCTCCGGTGAGTGTGATGTTCATGGTGTTTCCTGTGCGCAGTTATTTCAGCCGGTGTATTATATGGCGTAGGGAGGGGGTGTGTCAAATGGGATGGCGGGCCGCTTACCGCGCTCGGATGGAGAAGTCTTTCGGGAAATCTGCAAAACTCGCCTGCATTCACAATATATCATAAGACCTCAAGCGATGCTATTATACATTCGGCTGCAGTATTTTCCGCTCGAACATTGCAGATTTCCCGAAAGACTTCTCCATCCTCGTTGCGAATGCGGTTAATAAAATAAAAATGTTAATAAAAATTAGTTTCCGGAGGTTTTCCCCGATTGTCCGGGAACTCCGGGCAATCGGACAAGGTTCCGGGTTATAGGTCTGGCTGCGGAAACGACCGTCCGGAGTTATTGGATGATTGCCCGAAGATTCCGGACGGTTACCCTGAGCTAAAACCGCAAGGAATTTCAGCGGGGCTGGTGTCCGGGATATTTCTCCGATTATCGGAACCATCCGGGTGACTGTCCGGAAACCCCGGATGACCGGACAGCCCTCCGGGCAGCAGTCAGGAATTATTCTACGGCCGCCCGAATATTCCGGACGATCGTCCGGAATAAATCCCCGATCGTCCGGAATAAATCCCCGATCGTCCGGACATTCCGGGTGACCGTCCGAATGCTCCGGACGACCGGGCAGGACACCGGGTGATCGTCCGGACAAATTCCCCGATTGCCCGGAGGTTTCGGACGACTGCCCGGAACAGTTGCCCTATCGTCCGGACTGTCCGGGTAATCGCCCGGAGGCTCCGGACGACCGGACAGAACACCGGGTGACCGTCCGGACAAATTCCCCGATTACCCGGAGGTTCCGGACAGTCGCCCTAAACAGTTCCCCGATCGTCCGAAAAGTCCGAATGACCGTCCGTAATGTCAGGGCTCGGGCGAAAGATGGTTTTAGGAGGGTTATTGTGTGTGCTGGAGAGTTGTCGCGCGGTGTAGCTCGGCGGGGATGGTAAATAAATATTTGATGAGTAAATAATGAAAAAGAATAGAACTCACCTATGATTCCGCCAGACGACCTCGATAAAGAGTATATTCATCCTCAGTATCGCCGTTCATTTTTTGAAGATATCGTATCTCCCTCCTGGTTTTCCAATACTTTCAAAAAATCATCCGAAACCCTATTTACCCACCAATCCCGAATATATCAGCCGCCCGAGGACTGCCACCCATGCAGACAATGGTTATCCGGCCTTTCCGACGTTTCTCGCCCGTCGTGTAGCGTGGCATCAGTTATATAATCATAGACATATGCTCCATGCATCTATAAACAACATTTCCCGCACCCAATCTGCCGGATAATCACATATTTTTACTTTACCATCTTCCCACGCCGTATAACCATGATATACTGCTACATCAGATATTTATCCGAGGTAACAACATGATATTTCGTATCGGGGTTCTGCTCCTTCCGCTTCTCCTCTCCGGCGCTCCGCGGCCTCAAACACCCGCCAATACCAAGACCGACCGGGAATGGATGCTGGAAAAACCGGCACATATCACCAATGTCGCCGATTATGACCGCTACCCGATACTTGCTGAGAAAAGCGGCTGCCTCCTCGTCAATATGAACGGTGTTAAAACATGGGTAAATATCAATCCGGTGAAAGTTCCTCCGCTGGTGAAGACGAATGAATATGGCTTTTGCGAGAACGTTTCTATTGGAACAAATCGAATAAATGTGTATGAAATGCCTGATATGTCGAGTAGGGTTGCAGATACCATTGCGAGAAATTATCTTGTGCAGGTGGTGGATGTCGCGAATTATTTCGTGAAAATTGCGACTCCGAAGATTAATCGTTATGGGTGGGTAAATAAAAAGGATTTAGCGAATTATATAAACAGATTGTCAAATAACGGTAAGGCGAGAGCTGTTGTTAATGATACTGAGACTTCATTTTCAATAAGTGTAAATGGAGAAACAAAGAGATATAAGAAAGGCTACACGCTGATTGACAACCGGGCGGATGTTGCTGCATGGAATACCGAACTAATAAAAAAATCAACTATAGTTACTGCAGAATCATTGAACTCGGTACGTCAAACGGTGTCCGATGTTGAATTTTATCAGCCGATCGTAAAGGAAATTGAATCAGGCAAATCGTACTATTATTATGAACGAGCGAAACTTTTATATAAAGACGACACCACGTTTGTGATTGAAAAACGATATGCGTTCATAGATATGGAAAACCGGAAACGTAATCTGCTTGCATCCGATTCATTCGGCGGAACTGTTTGGCCATTGTCGAAGATTGAGTTTTATAATGCAGCCGGCGATGTAATGGTCTCGTACAATGCGGCGATTGTGGATGATAAAGATGAGAATTTCAAGCCATCTAAAGACGGCAGTGTATTTCTTGCACAATTAGTTTCTTTGGCAAATAATAAAGACGGGGCAACGTTCAGTGATGGATATAGCGGTTTCTTTTCAAAGACCGGACAGTATTTAAAAAGTGTTGTCAGGCCAAGTATCGATCATTTTGTTGATGTCTATGATAAATATTATTTAATTACCTATTCAAAGATTAAAAACTACGATTATAAAATGGTGTTTATAGATGTTGCTAAAGCAAATATTGTCAAGGAATTTACACACAATGATTTTTCTCAACATAAATGTTTTAGTGCAAGTTTCGCATCTGGTTGGGAGAAATATGGCATTCCATATAGCATTATGGAAACTTATGCTATTTCTGCAAATAAAGATGTAATCAATTTTTACGACGAAAACGGACAACTAAGAACAAACATTATAAAAAGCGCAAAATGCAGTGAATATAAATAAAAGACAAGAACATCTTATACTTCATCCATACATGACCGCCACACCTGACCCTTACCACTCATTTTCTCATCGCGCGAACAGCGAGGGGCGGGAAGGCTTTATCAAAACCGGAGCGACTGTTTGAGCAAAATCAACAGCACCGGGCGACAAGCGATTATTAGAAAAAAATCCGAATCATAAAATAAAATAGTACGCGAGTTTCGCTCCGGTTGCGAGAAAGTCTTCCCGCCCCGAGCGCGCCAGCGCGCTCTCTAACCCTTCCCTACCTGCCCGCACGCCAGCCCCCGCGGATTGAAACAGCGATTACATGAAATACATTCCGCCCGTTCAGCACCGGCTCTGAATTTGTTCGGCAGATCCGGCTCACGAACCAGCGGCCGTGAAAATGCGATGAAGTCGCAGGTACCATTGGATAGGGCATCAACAGCCGATTGTTTATCACGTATACCGCCCACGGCAATAACCGGAATGGATACCGCCTTCTTTATTCGCGCGGCGGCGGCGAGATTATATCCCTCCCCCGCCGTTTCGATATTCGGCTCTGCCGGTGTGCGCACGCTGCCTATCATGCCGCGGCTTATCTCAAGCGCGTCGGCACCGGCGGCTTCCAGAAGTACCGCAATACGGGCGGCTTCATCGGCGTCTATGCCCCGCCCGTCATATCCGTCGTCGCCGTTCATCTTTATCATCACCGGGATACCGCATGCGGATTTGATGCCGCGAATGATATCGATTACGATACGGGCGCGATTTTCAGTAGAACCACCGTATATATCGGTTCGCAGATTGGTGACCGGTGAAAGGAACGAGCTGAGCAGATACCCGTGCGCTGCATGAAGCTCAACCGCGTCGAATCCTGCGGTCTTTGCGCGCACTGCGGCTTGTATGAAGGAATCGATAAGTAACTTGATATCGGCATCGTTCATCTCGCGTACGCCCGTATATGACGGCAGCACCGACGGCGCCATGAGATCGCCCGGCGTCTTTTTACGAATCTGCACACCGCCATGTACAAGCTGCGCGGCAATGGTCATACCCGCAGCATGAACCGTATCCGTGAGGCGATGAAGCCCCGGTATGAGCGCATCGTTATCGATGCCGGTTTGACGCGACGCACTTCTGCCGTCCGGTGATACATAAAGGAATCCGGTGATGATGAGCCCGCATCCGCCTTTCGCAAGACTGTCATAGAGCGCCACTTGTACATCGGTGACACTGCCGTCATCGGCTGCACGGTAGTCCATCGTGGCGGAACGGGCAATGCGGTTTGGTACCGTTAACGAACCGATTTTAAATGAAGTAAAAAGTATATCATCTGCCATGGCGATTACCTTTAAAATAAATCAGGCGCGGCCTCATGACCGCGCCTGATTGGATTAACTTTCGATCTCACCTGAAGTACTGTCGCTCTCGCGGCGCATCCGGTTCGACTCGCTATGCGGCATCCTTGCCGCCGCTCGCCTCGGGGCTTCCTGCCCCACGGCTGGCGCTAGCAAATGCGGGCAAAACCATTCCATCATTACTGTCGCACATCGTGCGCGTTCTGACTACAACGTTCTCGTGCAATTATCGTCAGACTCAGCCCGCATTACCCCATTACCTTTTTAAGCTCCGCCTCAAGCGCAGGCAGGAACTGATACACATCGGCGACCACGCCGTACGTGGCAACGCTGAATATCGGGGCTTCGGGGTCCTTGTTGACCGCAACGATTACCTTCGACGACGACATGCCGGCGCGGTGCTGGATCGATCCGCTGATGGCGCAGGCAATGTAGAGGTTCGGGGAAACCGTGGTACCGGTCTGACCGACCTGATGGCTGTGCTCTATCATATGCGCGTCAACACAGGCGCGCGATGCACCCACTGCCGCGTTCATGATCTTCGCAACCGGGCGTATCTTGTCGAATATCGCCTTGCCTTCCGCGGTGCGTCCGCCGGAGACGATGATGTTCGCTTCGGTAAGCGGTATCTCGTCACGGGCTTCCATCTTCTGCGCGGTTACCTTGGCTTTGTCGCCCGCATCGGCTGCGGCTATCTTCTCAACCGCAACGGTCGTGCCGTTCGCGTTCACGGGGAACACGTTCGGGCGTATGCCGAATACGGAGGGCTTGCCGGTGAGCTTAAGCGCCATCATGACCTTGCCGGCATATGCCGGGCGTTTCACGATAACAGCGCCGCCGTCAGCTTTCGCTTCAACAGCGTCCATGACCGGCATCACTTTCAGTTCAGCGCCCACTTTCGCCGCGAGGTCCCGGGTGAATGTGGATGTGGGGAATATCACGGTGTCATAACCGCCCTTTTTCACGATACCGGCGATGACCGCCGCGTATGCGTTGGGGGCATATGTCTTTACCGCATCGCCTTCAGCCGCGAACACCTTGGTGACGCCGCTGTCTTTATACTGTGCCGCAAGCGACGAGGCTTGATCTCCGATGACAACACCATGCGCTTCTCCGCCGAGGGCTTTCGCCATCGTGAATCCGAGCGATGCTGCTTCAAGCGACGATTTGCGCAGTGCGCCTGCTTTTATTTCGCCTATGGTCAATACATTTCCCATGGTAGGCTCCTTATATCACTTTCGCTTCGTTCTTGAGAAGCGATACGAGTTCCGCGGCGGCTTTCGCCATATCATCCGCGGCAATCTTTCTGCCCGCGGGACGCGCGGCCGGGGGATCGAACGATGCTGCTTCATACGACGGCGCGAAATCGGAGGCGTTTACCCCGAGGTCCGCGAGCGTGTATTTGGCAACGGTCTTTTTCTTTGCAGCCATCTTGCCCTTGAGCGACGGATACCGCGGCTCATTGAGGCCTTTCTGGCAGGTAAGAAGGCACGGCGCGGGAAGGGCAATGGTTTCGCTGCCGCCCTCGACGTCGCGCTCAACGGTCACGTTCGTGCCGCTTATATCGAACTTGGTGATGGTGGTGGCATACGGAATGCCGAGGAAATGCGCGGCCATGACGGGCGCCGCTGAATAGTCATAATCGATGCCGGTGCGGCCTGCGAAGATGATGTCGAAACCCACCTTCTGAGCAGCTTTGGCGAGTGCCGCCGCTGCCGCAAGGGGATTACCCAGCGTAAGCGAGGGATCGTTCACGATGACCGCTTCATCAACACCGCGTGCAAGCACGTCGGCTTTCAGGAGCGTTTCGGCGCGGTCGCCGCCCACGGTGATCACGGTAACCGTTCCGGTACCGAGTTTTTCCTTCAGTTTAAGCGCCTCTTCGATGGCGAATTCGTCGTACGGGTTGGTTATCCACTGGAAACCTTCCTCGACAATGCCGTTTTTTCCGGCATTGATACGGATATTCGCTTCGGTGTCGGGCACTTCTTTAACGAAAACAACGATTTTCATTGTTCCTCCGGTAAAAAAGTAAGATTATTTGGTCGATAAGCGGGGTAAGTCTATAATACCTATGCTGATATGTCAATACAAAACTGCAACAAAAAGTATCCGTAAAAAGCATCGTTTTTTTATTGACATTTCGACGGGATAATTATAGTATAGGGGGCGCATCGGGCCCATAGCTCAGTCGGTTAGAGCGGGTGACTCATAATCACTAGGTCCGGGGTTCAAGTCCCTGTGGGCCCACATTCCCGATGTTTTGAACCGTATAAAATACATGGTTTTATGCGAGATACAAAATAATCATGCCTTCTCTTGATTCTCCGTATTATCATCGTTGACCGCTAATTGACTACTAGGGACTGATTTTCGGACTGGTAATAGATCATTTAGGCACTTTACGCGCTCTCGCATAGCTCTTCCATCGAAGTGTGCATATCGTTGTGTTGTTTGAATATCCTTGTGTCCTAAGTGTTCTTGAATTTCAGATAAGGATCTCCCTGCCATTCGTAACGCAGTAGCATAACAATGGCGCAAGTCGTGAAATCGTAACGGAGAACCATCTGGGGCAACTAGTGATAATTTACGGCGTAGCGCATTCCATGATTTTTTTATATACAGGACACTTGAGGCATTGTACATTACAACATGTGATGATTGCGGACTTTCATCCAATATGGCTTTTAAATAATCAAGAAGAATATCTGGCATCGGAATCTCACGTCTTCGCTTACTTTTTGTTTCATATGCCTCCAAATGTATCAAACCATTAGTCAAATCAACTTGTGACCATTTCAAACCGCAAATCTCGCCATGTCGCATACCGGTGAATATGGCAAGCATGATTGCCGTCTTCAAATGTCCTTTTGATGCATCAATTATCCGTCCAAGCTCTTCACTTGGGAGACTTACTACTCTTATATTCGTCTCTTTTAGTCTTGTCCCCGCAACAGGGTTAACACCAACATAATACTCTCGTCGTATGCACCAATTGAAAAAATAGTTTAGCGTTGAACGATCACGATTAATCGCCGCATTACTTAATTCTCGCTTACCATTTTTTCTATGCTTTTTTCGCCAGACAATATAATCTTCAGCAAACTGACCTTTGAAGTTATTTAATGCGATATCATTAAAGAAACTTTTGAAAAGAGCAATATGCATTTGCTCTTTATAAAAAGCTCGTGCGGACTTATGTTCTTTTGCATACTTCAAATATTCATTTAACTTATCGTATAATCGATATTCATATTTACCAGATTGTATTTCACCCAGCCATCGTCTGTATAATTCATTTGCCGATTGTTTCGTTGTTGCTGAGATTCGTTTTCTTATTCGTTTACCAAGGACTGTGGCATTTAAATCATATACGCCAATACGAATACCGTCATTATAATGTTCTCGTACTTTTCGGATGGACATAATTATTCTTACCTAACAAGCTTTCCTTGTCTTCATCGCGCCAAGTGCTTGCTGCACATCTATTACAAACTTACGTCCTCCGGGGCGTATACGATATGCAGGAATCTCTTCTGCGGCTATCATTCTTCGCACTGTACATTCTGAGATAGACAGCAATTTTGCAAATGCCTCTACACTCAAATACTCACTTTTCTGATTCCGTACTTCTTGTTCTAGCTCTTGTGCCATATTGCACTCCAAAGTTTATTTGGGATACATTTTTATATCTCATGATTATTAGCATGAGCAGGGGGCAATTATCCACGACTAATAACTCCTGTAGTTGATAAAAAAATATTCATTGGCACATTTTTTGGAAGTAGCTACTGAATTGAGAACCCGAAAACCCGAGAAGTTATGCCATTTGAAAGACATTATCTTTTCCTTACCGACCATTAATTCGAACTATAAATCCAAGCCTTTCCAGTTCCTTGAGGTAATAGAACACCTGGGTATTCCCCCACGTTCGAAGAGATTCCCGAACGCTTCGCTCGGTAAATAGAAAGTCCTTGTATGGTATATCTTTCCGGTTATCGTTTACGAAGGAAAGTAACGCCTCATAAAATGTCTTTGTCATCCCGGTTAATGGTTCCTGCTCCTTTGAAAACAGGTCTTTAAGCAGCCTATTTGCAAGCTCGATATCTTCCCGCGCAGTCAAGATATACTCTGTATCCCCATCATGATAAATCTGTCTCTGATATTGTCGTGTATAGGCGATCGTTTTAATTACGGATAAGTAGGGTGTTATACGTCTTCTGCTTACGATGTCAGTGCTGTTCAAGTAAATATCTTCTGGGGAAATATTCTCGCAGTATACCTTTATTGGATTAAACGCGGATAGGAATGCACGATGCTTATCTATTGTTTTTTTACGCTCATCATGATATTTAGATCTTGATAAAGAGTGCTTTTCTATATTCCTCTGAATAATCTTTGCTGTAAGTTCCGTGGACTCATTTCCAGAGAGAACAAGAAACCGATTACGGGTTTCGTCATCAAGCTTAATCGTAGCATCTGTTGTTGAAAGCATAATGGCTAACCTTGTATTGATCTGTTTCGTTTGACCTATCCGTTCTCCTTTATCATTCATGCCGACTGTCTGTAAGGACAAAACGCCTTCAGATGCCATTATACGAATTGAATATAAAACAGATTTCAGTCCGTCTGCCTCTTCAATGAATAACACTTTGCCCGTATATGTATCAGGATGAGCATAAAAGAAACTCTGTTTCGTGGCTGAACTCAATTGGATAACAGACCCCTCTGGCAATAATGAAAGTGCTGTTTTCATGGTAAAACTCTTCCCGCTTGAGGAAGAAGAGGATGTTACTATATTGATTGGGTTCTCACTGTTACGGCTAATGCCAGCCAGTGCATATAACAGCATATTGTTTTCTTCGTCCAGCACATCCAGTTTTTGCTCAAGGTCTTTTGCCAGAATCTCGGTAAGATAGTCCCGTGATGAAAGTATGTCTGTAATGGATTCGTCTGCCGCGTGACCAGTTTCATATGTCACTGCTTGTTCCATAATCTGTCCTCATGTATAACATTGTGTTCATAGTCTGTTGCGGGTTATTCCCCACGGATAATAGAAATGATCTTTTCCAGTGCGGTTATCACGTCGATTCGTTCTTTCTCGGACGAGTCTTTCAGGTTGAGGATACAGGGGCGTAGGGTCAGTATGTCACCATTGATGGCGTATAACGTGTCTGGCGCTGGCTGGGCGGTAGGGACGACGGTATGGAACACCGCTTTAGTATCGTCCCTTGTGTCAGATGTTTCCCCCCTTGGGTCAGCTATCGTGCCAACAGGCGCATTCTGCTTGGTCTCCCGTACAGCCTTTCTCAGTTCATTTTTCGATGATATTACCCCGTCTGCCTTCTTTTGAAGCAATTCAACCTGTTTTCTCTCCGGTAAACTCTGGACTTCAGTTATATCAGAAAGTGTTATGCTGGCAGAACACTTTTGAACAAGCTGCTCTACAGCCTTATTCTCAGATAGTGAAGACAGTGCCGCATATATCTGGCGGACATACCCTACCTTTTTCCCTATAGCTGAACCTATTTCAGCATGGGTCAGCCCTCGTTTTCGTAGGACTTCAAGCCCGTTTCGCAATTCGATTATTTTCAAGTTCTCCCGCTGTACGTTTTCGATAATCATAAGGACATCAATATTTTCAGTGTCCACGACTTCCCTTGGCTTGATAATACATGGTATCTTCTGGTACTTGGTAGAACTGTGGCTTTCGCATAGGCGTTGATATGCTTTGAGACGGCGATATCCCCATAGCGGTACATATTTGCCGTTTTCACTCTGGTAGACTGTAATGGGCGAGAGCAAGCCCTCACGTTCGATGCTTTCAGCAAGTTCATCAATGGACTCGTATGTATCGCGTATATTACGCTGGTAATTGACGTCGATGTCTGAAAGAGGGATTTCCATGATTACATTTCCCCGAGATAAGACATCCTCAGAGAACATATCCACAAAGTCACGTTTTATAATAGGTTCTTTGATTACTGTTTTACCCATTTGCTTTACCTTCAGTATCTTTTTTGATTCTCTCAAGAATGGCAGATGCAAGGGTTATATATTCAATCGCGACTACTGAGGAAGGAAAGTGATCTAATACGGTTTTCCTATGTATGTGAGACTCTTCAATTTTCACGGTGCGTGAAATGCTTGGAAGCGTATGCCCATTGAACTTGCTCGTCAGCTCATTCTGTATCTGCCTTGAAACAACGGTACGATCTGTTATCGAGGGGATAACGCCCAAAAGACGAAGCTTGCTGTTGATACGTTTCTTCACTTTCATCATCACATCAAGAACGTCATCAAGTACCTGCACAGAATATATCTGCGTTGATACCGGCACCAATACCCATTCTGCCGCAACGAGTGCGCTCATGGTAAAATGCCCGATTGAAGGTGGCGTATCTATAATGACCATATCGTACGTTGTCTGTCCATCCAGAAAATCGGCAAGCCGGTACATAATTTCAAAATCGGCATTTGCTTTCGCGGTTATAGTACCGAGTTCCCTTGTCGCGGGGAGAATGTCTATCATGCTGCTGTATGTAGGGGTAGGCGTTACGGGCTTCCCTTCAAATATATTTAAGACGGTGTTGTCTGTGGGAATGGTTGCGAGGAATGAACTTGAAAGACTGCCTTGTTCGTCGAGGTCTACCATAAGCAATCTACCGTTTGTTTGCCTCTGAAGGGCTGTACTGAGGTTGAAGCATGTGGTTGAACGACTGCTCCCGCCTTTGCTTTGAACTACTGCGATTTTAATCATTTGATTCTCCATTTTTCTATCACCGCTATTACATGATAACGGTGATAGCCTATATTTTTACAAACGTTTCAGCTGCGTTTTCAAGACGGTCAAGAACATGAACATAGCGCATAGTGCTTGAAAGGTCTTTATGCCTGAGCATCTTCTGTACCTTCACAACATCACATCCGTTCATGAGGGAGGATGTCGCTGCAAAATGCCTAAAGCAATGGCAGGATAGCCCTATACTTGTAAGCCCTGTTATCCGTATATACTTTTCAAGAATGTTTCGTATCCCACGCGTAGACAATTTGCCCCCAATGTTCTTGTTTGAATGCGATATGAACAGCGGTGCATCGATATTGTATGGCTCTCTTGCAGATAGATATTCTTTCAAGGACTGATATGCTTCTTTTGTAAGAACAACGAAGTCATCCTTATCATCGCGTTTCTTTCCGTGCACATATAAAACCTGCTTTCCTGTTTTTGTTTTTATATCATCGATGTTGGATCCTATAATTTCGATTGTTCGTAGTCCACAACGGGCGAGAAGATTAACCAAGGCAAAATCACGTTTTCCCTCGATACTTTTTCTGTCGATGGCATTCAGTATCATCCGAACCTGCTCTACGGTGAACGGCTCCCGCAAGTATCCTGACGGTATAGTGAGCATCTTGAGATTCTGCCCCGGATTCACTTTAATGATACCGTTCTGGAAAAGATATCCCATGAACTTTTTGATTCCGGTGAGGTATGCGTTTATGGTCAGGGATGAAAACCCCTTTGCCTGTAATGCCCTCTTGTACTCTATCAGGATATTTTCAGATAACGCAGTTCTTGAGGATTTTACCCACTCGAAGAAATAGGTAATGTCCTTCCTGTAATATCCCCGAGTTATTTCTTTCACATCTATAGAAGAAAGGTACTTCATGATAATTGCATTGAGTGCGGTGTCTTTTGTGATGATGCCGTTCATGGGTGGTCCTCCGGATTATAGTGATATACAAAATATACACTTGTCCTTTGGATTACTATAATGGATATCTTGTTTTGACAGAGAGGGATATTGTTTATTATGCTCCTATATTCGCGACGGGTTCAGCTGCTGGAACCAAGTAACCCTGCTGCAAGATATTCCGGAGCCATTGTCCAAGGAAAGCGTTCAGCTCTTGTTTAAGTCGGGGGTAATACTGTTTCATTGTGCTATCTGTGTATACTTCCTGATATATGCCAAGGCTGTCTTGCTGGAATGTCAGCGCTTCTACCGTCTCATTTTTCTGGTCTACGAGAAGAACCATATCGGGATCAGCCATGACGTCACCGTTTTGGATATAGTTATGTGCCATGCTGATTGAAATACGACCATCTGAATGGGCACCAAGAAAATCGAAGTTCAGGTTCATAAAACCGGAGGACTTCATCTTGACATGACTGGCTTCTTTGATTTTTTCGAGGTCAATGACCTTGGTCAGGCGCTTGTAGTTCGCTTCGTATACATTGGTGTTTGGCATTGGGTGTTCTCCTTGATTTATATAGAATTTACTATTTCCGAGAAAATGTGCTATACTGACTTTACTGTGAGCACTCGAAAGAGTTCTTGCTTTTATACCCTGACAGTTTAAGCTATCAGGATGTTTATTATTGATTCACTTGTAGTGTATCAATAATAAATAATATAACTGAACTTTTGAGAAAGTCAAGCTGTATGAAGAATATAATATTTCAGGATAACCTTATTGAACTGCGTTCAATATGTGGCGATACAATCGAAGTTATTGCAAATCGTATTGGCGTTAGTAAACGAGGTCTGTTGGCTTATGAGTCAGGAAAAATAAAACCTACTATAGAAAAGCTCGTTGAGTTAGCTGATATATACGGAGCAAGTATCGACTTCCTTATTCATGGGCGCAATACAGAATATATAAAGCATATTTCATTTTTACATCTGATAAAAAAGCGTGAAATGAATCCCGAGGGAAAAAGTATAATAACTTATTTGTTGAAAGAGTATACAAGATCATTTATGGAATGCTCGAAGAACGAAAATGAGAAGAAATATTTAACTAATGATATTCACAATAATCTTAAGCTAATTCGAGAGTATTCAAAACAAACAAGAAAGCAAATAGCCGATATACTCGGATGTGCAGAGCCATCAATTCATGCTTATGAGAGAGATACAATGCCGAGTTATGAGGCACTGCAAAAGTACTCGCAGCTCGCAGGCTTGTCCATGCATTTCATCATAACCGGGAAAAATCTATGTGTAAGTTTTAAAGACAAAGAACTCGAACGCCTTGCTTTGATTGCCGACCATAACCTACCGCTGACAAGCATCAAAATCATTACTGACCTTATAAACGATTTGGCCAAAATATCAACCAGGGTGTAGCGCATGGGATATATGTCCATATTTGCACTAGGATCCATACCGCACCATATCCGTGAGTAATAATACAAATACCAGACTTTTTGGAAAAAAACACCCCGTCGCACTTTAAGGGACCATACTTCCACCACGTTTTGATACGTATGTAGTATAGATGCGATACAGGTTTCAGGGATGATACAATCAGCCCAGTATCTTCGCTTTTTCCTTTTCGAACTCATCCACTGACAGAATTCCTCGTTCTTTCAAATGAGAAAGCTCCCCAAGCTGGGTAAACTTATCTTGAGCTGGAACAGTTGATACTGCTGCTATTGGCTGAGTCGGGGTATTAGTGGCTTGCTGTGATGATGATGGGCGCAGCAATTAATTTCATCACGGGTTTCTCCGACTTATTCATATATTTAATAATATTGAAATTGAGATTCAGTAATTTTCTTTTCTGTTTTATTTACATTGCCCACAGCAGATTGTTGAGCCATATCAGCAGTTTCGATTTGATTTACAATGTTGCCTTTTGCATCAGTTGTATTTTCATATGTAGTTATACTGGTTACTCGTATCAGTTGATTTTTTAAGCTGAGAGAATCTTTAATCAATAACCCTTTTGAATCAAAAGCATATTCCTCAGTGATAGTTTGCCGATCAGAAATAAATTCCCAAGTATATTTTGTTTTGCGATTTGAAGTGTCATATTCGCTGACAAGCTTATTGTCTAAAACCGCGTTATCCTTATAAGATTCATTGATTACCATATTTCCATTTTGATCATAAAGCTCTTTCCCAGAAACACTCCCGTCGGCGTTATACGCTATGCGTTCAATCTGTCTATATTTCGAATCTAATTTGTACTTCACTTTAAATACAATATTTCCATCAGGCGCGTATCTTGTTTGTTCGATCTCTTTGCCATTTTGGTATTTATATTGATTGTATGAAATAAGTTCAGATCCCGAATAGTTCATTGATTTTATCTTTTCGTTATTAGAATTATACTCATTAACTTCCCGCTCTCGACCATCTTTATTATTACGATTGTACTCGACAAGATTGCTTCCTGTATATTTATAATCATTTTGTTCAATAATCGTTCCATTGCCATCGTACTTGATGAAAGATAATTTTCTGCCATCAAGATCATATTGGTAAATAAGTTTTTGAACTACGGAACCTTTTGTCAAGTCCCCAAACTTTTCAGCCGCCGTATAAGTAATTTGTACGCACTCTTTTACGCGTCCTTTAAAACCATCTTTTTCAACGGCAATTTCAGCAAGTAGCGGTAGCGTGCAAACGAGCGATAATAGCAATAACCATCTTTCTGTGATTTTCATATGGCCCTCCAAATTTGATATCGCCAGTATATAATAAACACTCGATAAAGTCAATAAAAATATCGTACAAATAGTCGATACCGGAATTTTGAGGGATAGAGTAAATTTATTTTTAGGAACATTCCCATGAAAACAGATTTCTCGAAAGAATTTGGCAAGAAGGTTAAGCGGTATAGAAAAGAGCTTAACCTCACCGTCGAAGAGCTTGCAGAAAGGATGGAAGTATCAGTTAGCCATATTTTTGAAGTAGAATCTGGCCGACGTTTTCTTAGCGTAAATACTTTACCTCGACTATCAAAGGCGTTGAATATACCTCTTACTGCTTTGTTCGAAATTGAAACTTCAGGTAAAGATACAGACACGATACTCGATAAAGAGATTATTGGCTTGATAAAGTCATGCTCAAAAAAGCAGAAACGTTATATGATAGAATTGCTTCGAAATGCAATGAAGCTAATTTCCAGCGATAAAGGAACGAAGTAGGACAATACGCGTGGATGTAATTTTACTGTATTTTGTAGACATAGTATTTGAACATCAATCAGACATTCAATCTCATCCAGTATTCATAGAAAAACCACCTGTTTGATCACAATCTCATATCATGTCATGGCACTTTCCCTATAGTATAGAACAATCACCCGACGGCAGAACCGCCTATCTGGGATTATAGAACAGAGCCGAATCTTTTCTTGCTCTTCCGGTGTTCTATACTCCCATGACGGCCTGTTATATGATAGCAATATAAGCCACTCACAGGGGTAGAGGCTGTACCCGTGTGTGCCTCGTAGATTATATTGCCTTCTCTTATTCGTGGCCCGGGATTCAAATTATGATTTGAAATTACGGCATGTACGATATGCATTGACTTGTTTAGATAAAAAATACACGGTTACCCTTTGTTGTACTTACTGCATACTGGTGATTGAGGTAGATCAAAACAGAGGCTAAAACAGCCCTTAGAAGGGGTTTAAATTCCGGGGGTGCTGGAATGTACCCCATATGATTTAAAACTCTATTTAACCCCGTTTTAAGAGTTATGCCAAAAAGCACACGCTGGGAGCCAGTGTTTTATGCGGGTTTCAGAGGGCGGTTTTAATGAACTCAAAAGCTGGCTTGCTTGACTTCCAGCCGAGGATTGATTATATTACCCTTCGTGTCCCAGCGGTGCAAAGGTGCACCAATGTCATCGTATGATGCGTTACCCCTTCAGCAAGGTTAGTGCGGGGATGTACACCACAGCACTGGAGCGCTACCAGCATAGAGCGGTACGCATCCGGGATGTCGTCACCATAGCGGGGCGCATGCAGCGTGGCGCTGTGGTAAGTAGTCTTAATGCATAGCGGGGCTAAGGGTAGCTCCAGCCACGCTATGCCGATGTTCCCCCCGCCTCACGGCGGGTATACGCTACGATTATCGGGCGATAGCAACGGCGGGGATATTGATACTCTCCCATGGTACGCAATCGACCGGATACGCCGGTATGCATACCCGATGGACTTTGACGGCAACGGCTGTCTACCTTATACCATTGGTATGAGGCACCTTACATTTGAGTGTAAGGATTGCACCATTGACACTCCCCATGATATGCAATAGACCGGTAGCCGGTGAGCGTATCCGATGAACCTTGACGGCTTAAGCCGTTGACCGTTTGCCGATGGCATACGGTATCCTATATCGAAGTATAGGGATTGCGTCATTGATAGTTATCCTTATACCCTGCATGGTATACCTAAGACGGTATAGCATGGAGCGCATAAGGCTCCACTGATCTTTACACATAATTTTCCGTACATCCCCATCAGGGGAAAAGGCTGCATCATCGATGTAGCGCGGATAACGCCTCTCACACGTCATAATATTTAATTGTCATACATCCGTATTTAAACTGTCCCCATAATCTCCTTTTAATGATTCCCGTGGCATAACTCCCCACGGGAAAAGACCCCGCGTTATGAGCCGTTTTCCCTCATAACGTGGGGTTATTTTTTTTTTTGCTGTTTAGGTAAAAACTTATTTCAAGGAAGTAGCATATGAAAAACAATTACTTTCCGCGTCCCCCTCCGTTCGTTAATTTTCCATTCTCTTTCACTTTCATACCATGAATAAAATTTAGGAGATAATATTATGAACAAAAAAGAAGCGATTGCAAAGAACAAAGAACTTGAAAAAAAACAGTATGCATTATTTGAGCGTATCAATATCCATATGCATAAAATCAATTTGCACACGATGCAGATACCGAAAGCGAAAGGAAGTAACCTGTTAAAAGACATATACGAAATTAGGATGAAAAACAAAGAGCTAATTGCTAAGCATAAAAATCTCTTGAAAGGAAAAGGAAGTACAATGCTGAGTGTTAAAACCGCGAGGTACTCTTGCAGACTTAGTATGTTAATGTCTAAGAAAATGGCGTTAAGACAATTTCTAAAAGATTAAGTCCCCGGGACGATCAATACGGTAAATTTATCCCCTCTCATAAGTTCACTATATAAAATTTAGGAGTTCGCACAATGACAAAAAAAGAACAAATGAAAAACCTTAAAAAAGAGATTAAAGAGTATAGAGCTTCGCTTGTCGCGATAAGAAAAAAACTTAATGAAGCATGCAGGACACGAAATAAACAAAATATAAATGAGTATGTAGCTGTTCTAATTGTGCATTTAAGTAGAGGTAAAAAACTTTACTCTAAGCAAAGCAAGCTTGAGGCTGCTTTAGAAAGTAACCGGTAACGGTACTATAGCCCCCAGTATAAACCCCTCAGTACGGACTTCCCAACCCTGTACTGAGGGGTTATTTTTTACCTATCCCCCATCCTAAGACCCTCTTACCAGTGGGTAGGTAAAATGACTTATAAATCAAGGTTCGCATCCCTAACTGGAGTATACCCCTGACTGTCTGGTAAATCTTTTAATCAATTTGGTAAAAACCTTTAAAATTAGTCAAATATCAAAGGTTAAGTCCAATACTATATATATAGACTTAACCTTACTACTTTTTGTAGTAAATAATTTTAAAAGTACTGAAAAGTCTGAATATTAGGTTTGCAGTTTCTATCAAGTTGTAACTATTTTCCAACTAATCCTATAGAGGGACAAAAAATAATGAATAAAGAACTATTGGCTAAGTATGAATTACTTAAACGTAACATGACTCCCCATAAGTGGGAACTACTTGAGCATTGCGCTCTATATGTTTCCCTTACCGTGGGAGAAGACTTAACAGACCCCGAGATAATGCACCTGCTTTCGAACCTCAGGGTCATGAAAGGGGGACTTTCCAAGATAATTAATTATCTGAAATCCAAGAACAAGCCCCTAGTAAAGACTTACGGATCGGATATGGCAAAAGAAGTATATTACTGTACTGGTTGCCCTAGATTTAGTTCATGTACAGTAATCGTTTCAAATCTTCCTGATATGGTGACGTCCACATATACTCAAGCAAGGGTTCATCACAGGCTTACCCGAGAGCAAATGGAGATAAACCTCGCTCTCATTACCGACAGGGCGTATGAAGGGACTGGTACTTATGTCATCAAGGCTCCCGTAGGCTCCGGCAAGACTAGATTGATTGTCGATCATTTGATGCAAGGTCAAGTTATTCTTTTTCCTACCCACGCTCTTAAGAATGAATTCTATCAGTTAGCAAAAGCAAAGCACCCAGAGCTAAACTATTATCTTACAGAGCAGGCTCCGCTTGATGCTATTCCAGAGTTATCTGCAAAGGTCGTGAAAGCTGCATTTAACCTTAGTGACTACTCTAAGGGTTGCTTTATCCTTTCTCAGTATAGGGACATCCCTAGGGTAGAAAATTATCTGAAAAGTTTGGATCAAGTTAAAAAAATTGGTGACAATACAATAATCATCTCTACTCACTGTAAGTTAGCTCATTTACGAGCACTCTATCCACATAGGAAGATTATCATCGATGAAGACCCTATCAACGAGATAATAAAAATCTATAAGTCAAAGACTGCCCCTTTTGATAACATCGTCTTGGATAAGGTTACACCAGTGAATAGAATGAGTATTAAACCCGATGACAGAGCGATTCACGCGCTATTTAAAAAGTCAGATTACTACTATGCGTCGGTTAATACCGCCACTGACAACACTGATTTTACTTTTGTAAAGAAGTTAGATATCGACCTCAACAATACAATAATTTTCTCAGCTACGATCTCTGCGAATATCTGGAAAGAGCTAGTTCCAAATCTGAACCATATGGAAGTAGGACATGTCCAGACCAAGGGTAAACTGTTCCAACACGTTATGAACACTTCAAGGGCGCAGATGAAAAATGATACGGATATATTGCCTTCCCTCAGAGAGAAATTCCCTGACCATGAAGTATGTACTTTTAAGCCCTATGCTGAAGATGATCAGATATATTTTGGGAATAACCGAGGCTATGACCTGCTCAGGGGTAAAGACATGATAGTCGTAGGTACCCCATACCCGAGTCCGATCAGCACTCGACTTATCTCCGCTATTATCCATGGATTGGCTGAGGATGAAAGTATCTGTTATCAGACAGTTCTGCATAACGGGAATATATTTAAATTCACGACCTTTAATGATACTCCCCTAAGAGAAGTCCATTTATGGCAGGTAGAAAGCGAGCTTATTCAAGCAATTGGGCGGAATAGACTTCTAAGAGAAGATTGTGAAACGCATGTATACACGGATTTCATACTGGCTGACTCGATTATTATCACGTAATAGGTAAAACGATCTGCTGGTCTTTATGAATTTTACAATAAGTAATATGAGCAACATTGAATTTATGGAAAAAATATAGCCATGAAATAAAATCCGGATATTGGTGAATTAGCGTCTCAAAGAACCGAAGGATCAATAATAATTAAGCTAGAAGGAGAAATATTATGACGAAGTCGAACATGTACGCCGATGCCAAGACGTGGAGTCCATCCAAGGGATGCGAATTTGACTGTACCTATTGTGTACCGTCGTTTCAACGGCAAGCAAAGCGTCAGAAACACATCTGTATGAAGTGCTACCGGTACACGCCTCATACTCACCCAGAGCGGCTACTGAAAGTACCAAATGCGAAGATCGTCTTCGCGTGTGGTAACGGCGATATCGCATTCGCGGAACCCGAATACCTATTTAAGATCGTTGAGGCGATTAGGGTCAATTCCTCTCATAGCCATAAGGAAAAGACGTTTTATCTTCAGTCAAAGAAACCATCGTGTATGCAACCTATATTAAAACTGCTGCCGGAGAACGTAATACTTATAACCACGCTAGAAACAAACCGTGACGAAGGTTACAATAAAGTGACGAAAGCCCCTGTGCCGTCGGAGCGGTACAATCAGTTTCTTGAGCTTGATTACCCGCGAAAAGTGGTAACCATTGAACCAGCTATGGACTTTGACGTGGATATATTTGGTGAATGGATAACAAATATCAAACCCGAATACGTGTGGCTCGGATATAATAGCAAGGACTCGGTCCAGCTACCTGAACCGAGTCCTGAGAAGATGAAAGCATTGGCAGCGCTGCTAGAGGAAAATAATATTCCAGTGCATTGCAAGACATTACGTGGAATCGAGTTGTAATATCGCCTGAATGAAAAGTTGACTAGTGCGAGGTGGAATATAATGTTGATGTTTCCCCCTCGCACTGGTTAATTGCTCGGATTACAGCTAGATCATTTTTAAAATAATTGAAACATGTGTGGACCTATAATATCCCCTATATCCCCCCCCCCCCCCCCCCCC
>JACRPF010000008.1 GCA_016214035.1 Spirochaetota bacterium
GGATGCGTAACTGCGCATACGGGCTTGCGGGGGTATTTTCTTCACGCGTCAGCGTAACTCGCATGCATATGTTGCCACGTTATTGTTTTATCGGCATAATACGTTCATTGCACGTTATCGCGTAGGCTATGCTCGCACAACGCAGACGCGTTCTGAAAACACCCCCGCTGCGCCCGGCGCACGATACGCGTTGGCTCGTTCGCTCCGCTATACCCACCCCTAAAGAAAAGAGCCCCCTTATTGTGCTTGCCCGTGATACGTTGCAAGACCCGCTGCCGGTCACTGAGCGACTCGCGCTGAGCGTAGTCGAAGCGAGTCGAAGTGACCGTATATCTTTCAAGCTGCCGCCGTGCGCTTATATACCGCCCCGAAGCATGACAGCAGTTTGCGCATGTGTTTGATTGTCGAGTACACCCGAGACCGGTAGAGCAAGGGTCCATGGTTCGACAGGTCCACTGAAGTACATGCTCTCCGCGATGCAGAGGTCACATCAACTTCATCCGCCGGTCCGGTATTCGTGGTGATCGCGGCCTCTTCAGCGGCCGGAGCATCGTTACATATACACGGGGCCGCACTTCGACTGCGCTCAGTGACCAAAGTCCCGTGCTCACCGAGATTCATGACCTTATCATACGTCGCGCGGATGGCTTTTTTGATGCGCGAGCAGATGCTCCGGATAGTCCCTTCCGGTTTGTGTACCGTTTCCGCGATTTCAGACGATGTATATCCATCCTCATGCATCTGAAGTATATAGCGGGTGTCGGCGGAAAGACCGTTGATGACTTTCTGCGCAGCCGCGAGTGCCGGATTGGTTGTATAGGCAGAAGATGATGACGATTCGGAACTGTCCATACTCGTGTCCACAAGAAAATCGATGCGGAACATATCACTGCCGGTGGCGACAGGTTCATTGAGCGATTCTACTTTCGCCTCCTTTTCACGTAAGGCGAGTTTGCGAAGGTAGTCGTTCCTGGTATTAATGGCGATGACATAAATCCATAGGCGCATATTACCCTTAGCGGCATCAAAACGGTCGATGGTATTGATGATTTTAATCATAACGTCGCAGGAAAGCTCTTCGGCGTCGGACGTGTCGTTTATCCAGCGGGCGAAAAGATGTTTGATGTAGGTGAAATAGCGGCTCTGGAAGAGGCGATAGCATTTCATGTTGTTCTGGCGGATACCGTTGATGAGTGTAGTGTCATCAAGTTGTGAATGTATAGTA
Organism: Spirochaetota bacterium; assembly: GCA_016214035.1. Taxonomy (GTDB): domain Bacteria; phylum Spirochaetota; class Brachyspiria; order Brachyspirales; family JACRPF01; genus JACRPF01. The sequence continues at coordinate 1,226 of JACRPF010000008.1, forward strand.
TTCATATCAAACCCCATTCTGTATATCGTATATATAATCGTAAGGACATGAAAAAAAGTCAAGCGCGCGTGATGATTTTTTATGAAAAACTTACAAAATAAAAAAAATGGAGGTGACTTATGGCACTCACAAAGACTCAGACGATCGGATTCTGCGAAGCGGTTATCGACTTCGTGGAGACGAACCGGGAAGCGCTTGCGAACCGCGGCGCGAACATCGACCAGCTTATCGCGGATCTCCGCGGGGAGACGGAAGCGGCGATGAACGCGAGCAGCGAGCATGAGACGCTCAAGGCGAAGATGCGGATAAGCACGGCAAAGACCGAAGCTCTGCTTAAGTCCGCGTACTACAACGCTTCGTCCAAGGTGGATACTATCGCCGGCATGTACGGCAAGACCACCGAAATGGGCCGTCAAACTGCCCGCCTGCGGAGCACAATAGCCCGTGCGGCCCGGAAGACCGTCACAGCCGGTAAAGACGCCGCATGACGGACGCAACGGTTCACCCGTGACGCCCCGTCATCCTGAATACTCCTGGTACCGGGAGTAGGAAAGGATGGCGGGGCGTTGCTGTTTATTGCAACAATACCCGCGAAGAACATTTTTCCGCACGACCTTGCGGAAAGTCCGCACGACCTTGCGGGAAGTCCGCACGACCTTGCGGGAAGTCCGCACGACCTTGCGGAGAGTCCGCACGACCTTGCGGCTGTTCTGAAATTGACAAAATGGTCGGGCACGGTATACTGATGCTATCATCATCAGGGGATGTTTGATAATAGTATGAACATCGCACAGCAGAACAGCCGGGGCGTATCCATAACACACGACAGCGAGACCATTGAAGTCCGGTTTCCGTACAACATCGATACCGTGGAACGCATACGCACGCTGCCCGGATGGATATGGGCCGATGGTACAGCGCCCTCAGATGCCATACGCCGGGAAACGGAAATACGCGGCTACAGCCCCCGTACGCGCGAAACGTATATCGATGTAAATATCAACTTTCTCCAATTCTGCGGAAAAAAACCGCAGGATGTTGTAAACGAAGACGTTACGGTACATTCACTCAGACATAGTTTTGCAGCACATATGCTTGAAAACGGCGTTGATCTGAGGTATATACAGGAGATACTCGGCCATGCATCCAGCAAGACCACGGAGATATATACTCATGTGGCAAAGAAATCCATCAGTATGATAAAAAGCCCCCTTGAGAAAATGCAGGTGAACGTATGAGTTGTGATATTTCAGTTGGTATTGCCGGAATACCGGCCTGTCTTTCGTATATGACACCGGAAAACGAAATAGTGCGAATGTCGTCTATTTCGCCGATTAGACCTTTTTACGAATTTCGTCTATTTGTAGTTGTACGAAATTTTCCGGGCCGAAGCTGGTTGTATTACTTTTCCGGCATCCGTGCCGGAAAAAACTGAAATTGGAGAAATAAATGCCGAATTCTGATGGCGGATATTATGCAATTAAAGGCTTTGCTTTTCAATTTGATAAAACTATCTTAGAACTATTAAATTCATCTGATGAAAACAAAGATTTATATTTTGAAAAAATTCAAGATATAAGTGATGATGATTATGTTATACAAGTAAAATATAAAGAAACTCAAGACTACTCAGATAATAAAATAAAAGAACCTGTTATTCAACTTATAGAAGAGTTTAAGCAAGATCAATCTAAGATCTACAACCTTTACTGCCATTTTAATAATGAAAGTTCACGAATTGAAACTATTGATAATGCAAAATTGGATTCAATTTTATCTTTATCAACAGGAAAATCAAAAGATGCACTTAAACTTAACAAAAGAATAAATGCAATTGATACTAATGTAAGAAGTAGTTTTATAGCTAAATTCAAATTAATATTTGCAACCACATACGATAATCAATTTCAGCAAATATTAATAAAATTGAAAACTTATAGTTTTGTTGGAGAAGGCGATGATGTTGCAATATTTTATTATTCAAATATGGTTGATTATTTAAAAAGAATCATAATAAATAATACCGATCCAAAGAAAAGAAAATGTACTAAAAAGCAATTACTTAATTTTATTAAAACGGGTAAAAAGCTTATTTTTAACACATCATTTAAAGAATATAAAGGGGAACAAGCATTTTTATCTTTTATTAAATCAAAGTTTGTTAAAGCAAGAAAGAATCAAAATAATTTAATCAACCTTGGTGATTTACAAATAGATAGCTCCATTTCTTTAACCAAACTTATTATTGACATCACTGAAAGATATTTCAAAAAATCTACTTTTGATATTGAACCTTTAACATTTGTTATAACCGACAATGAAGTAAATAATATTAAGAAAGATTTGATCAATAATGAGATATTATTCAATGATGGTTATGAAACTATTCAATTTAGTGAGAAGTTATTTTTATCACCAGCCATTAAAACAAAAAAAATAATAGGCCAAAAAGCATCCGATAGTTTGAATGAAATATCATATAAATTTAGAATCCTTTCTAAATCAAATTTTGATATAATTACAAATCATGTTCAGTATCAAATGGCTTATTATTTTGATTCAGAAATAATAGATAAAATTTGTCCTTGCTCCTTTCTAAAAATTGATAATTTAAATACAAAATATATACATGACATATTTACATTTTAAGGAGAATCTATATGAATTCAGAGAATTTTAAAATAGTTGGTGTTACCAGAAATATTGTAACAATTGAAATCCTCGATTCTACTCAATTTACAGGTCAATTTAATATTGGTAGTTATATTAAAATACCCTATCAATGTGACTCTGAAAATTATATAATTGGTATAATAAAAAACTATAGAATTAAAAATATTGATTCACCTATTCCTGAAAGTACAATTTCGCAACCGAATTTTGTTATTGAAGTAGAATTGATAGGTTCATACAAAAAATATGATAATAAATACCTCTTTGAAAGAGGTGCTCATGGTATTCCATTACCACCAAATAATGGAATAGAAATATTAAATGATGATGATTACTGTAATATTTATTCATGCAAAATAGAAGATAAAGAAATGTTTACATTTTCTAATCTAATACAAGATGAGAATATCAGAGTTCCTGTTAATGGTAATAAATTCTTTAATAAACATTTTGCTATAGTTGGTTCAACAGGTTCTGGGAAATCACATACTGTAGCAACAGTATTACAACAAGCCATTAAAGAAAAAAATGTTGGGTATGATGGATTAAACAATTCTCATATTGTAATTTTTGATATACATGGTGAATATGTCAAAGCTTTTCCTATTGCCAATCATATAAACTCTAATAACATTAAAATCCCATATTGGTTATTTGATAGCGATGAATTAAGTGATTTATTTATTGAAAGTAATGAACAAAACTCTCATAATCAAGTTTCTCAATTCCGATATGCAGTAACAGAAAACAAAAAGAAAGAGGATTTACTTAATAAAGCAGAGAGTAAAACACCACAAGATAGAATATACTTTGACACGCCATTAAAATTTAATATTGACGAAATCATTAATTATATAAAAAATATGAACAATGAATTGATTAATAAAAAGAAGAATAGAATTCCAACATCTAAAACAGGGGAGGAAATACTAAATAGAATTCCTAAATATTTTGAACAAGTTATTGAATTTGATAAAATTAATTCTGATCTTGTTAATGGGCCATTTACGGGTGACTTTGAGAGATTTATTTTACGCCTGGAAACAATTCGAAATAATCCAAGGTTAAAATTCTTATTTGACGACGCTTATACTTTATCTTTAGAAGATATTTTAAAACAATTTTTAGGGTACAACTCGAATAATTCAAATGTGACAGTTATTGATCTGTCTGGCATCCCATTTGAAGTTCTGAGTATCACAGTTTCACTAATATCCAGAATATTATTCGAATTCGGTTATTATTATAAAAAAATATTAGCTGAAAATATTGATTGTGAAACTCCTTTATTACTAGTATATGAAGAAGCACATAAATATGTACCTAGAAGTGAGTTAGTAAAATATAGAGCATCAAAAAATGCAATTGAAAGGATAGCAAAGGAAGGCAGAAAATATGGCGTTACACTTGGAATTGTAAGTCAACGCCCATCAGAAATATCTGAAACGATATTTTCTCAATGTAATAATTTTATAGCGATGAGGTTGACAAATCCTGATGATCAAAATTATGTAAAAAGACTTCTCCCTGATAGTTTGGGTGATTTAACCGACTATTTACCCACACTTCAAGCAGGTGAAGCCTTATTGATCGGAGAGTCAATTATAATTCCATCATTAGTAAAAATAGACTTTCCTGTTAATGAACCAAAATCAACTGATATTAAATATTTAGATCTTTGGAAAGAACAATGGAAAAATGTTAATTTTGAAAATATTACAAAAGAGTGGAAGAAATAATTAATGTTTATTCGTTAAAGACTAAAAGCCTCCGCCTTCCTGGCTACGGCTTTTTTGTAATACATTCGGCCCGGAAAACTTCGTACAACACGGTGTTCACGACATGCCTACCGTTCGCGGCTGCTCGCCGATTCGCCGCTACCCGGCACGCCGCAAACACCGGGGACGTTGTGCGACATCGGCATTTCATAATATATAAATATGTTTAAATTATTAATTACAGTTATTACAATTTTAATTTCATTGAGTTGTTCAAATAGCAAGTATTATGAACAAATTGATGAGAAAATATCAAGTAATGCAGAAGTAAAAAGCATTTGTAAATTATACAATTACTTCCAAAGGAATAAAGATAAATATAAACTGTTAATTCCTTCGGTTCAGTCAGAAGTTAATATTGGCGATATTGGTTTGCTTCAAAAACGTTCGGAAATAATTGAAACATACGGAAACCCATTATTTGAAACTAAAACTAATGAATTTAATTGTACTACAATGTTTTATAAAGAAATGATAATCATATTTGGTGAGCCTGGTTTAATTTATAGTTTTATTAGCAACCCAATTTATTCAATAAAAAGCGATATTAAAATTGGTATGAAAGTAGAAGATGTGTTTAAATATTTAAATAAACATGAAAACACTAGTATTACAAAAAAAGAAGGAATTATTATAATAACTTCAAAGAATAGAATATTTTCATATATGTTGTATTGTAAAGATGGAATCGTTAAATATATCACTATGTATTTGATAAATATAGGTTAATGAAATGCCGACGATCGCACAACACGGTGTTCGAAATTGACCGCATTGAGGCAACATGAAAGTCGATTTTATTAATAGGCCGATATGGATAAAAATATTTGTAGTGTTGTTTTCCATTTGTTTGCTGGGCGCAACGTATAATCATATCAATGATTTAATTAAAGGCGGATTTTTACCTTATACTAAATGGATGGGTGCGCCCATAGGATTAAATATATACTGGACATCACTAACGTTTCTTAACCCACTAGCAGTTGTATTACTATTTTTATCCTTACGTGTGGGTATATATTTACTAAATATCATCATAATATCAGATGTTATAATAAATATGTATTCCTGTTATCATTATTATCATATAACCTTCTTTGAGAATACTGGCTTACAGCAGCAATTGGCTTTTATGATTGTTGTAGTAGTAATAAGTCCGTTCATTTATTTATACAGTAAGGCAAAATAAAAGGATGGCAACTGTGGTCAACTTCGCACAACACGGTGTACGAAAACGGCGTTGAAAAAGGAATAATTAATGAATGAGTTTAAAGAAATAGAAAAGCGAATCAGAAAAATGTTTGAAACAAATACAATTCCGGAAGTGAGTGATGAAAGTCTTCGCTTTTGCATCAAATATTTGAATGAAAATCTAGAATTCCCGTTTGAAATCACTGGCAGTGAGGATTTCCCATGGGAAGAGAAATACATATTTGGTTTTGGGAGCAAAGATGAGTGGGAAGAAGAAAAAATGAACAAACCTTCATATAAAGACACTTACATGGCGCTTGAAGTTATTCCATATTATGACCGTTATGGCCTGTATATAAAAGCCAAAAGGACATCAAGAATGAAGCGTAAAAAGTTCGATTTAATTTTAGGATTTATTACGTGTACGGAGAAAGAAGGTAAAAATGGAAATATTATTGAAGCTTACAAAGTATGGAGAGCAAATTATTAGAGATTTTTTTTTAACGCCGTCATCGCACAACAGCGGCACGTCGCAAACACCGGGGACGTTGTGCTCAATTGCGCTGAGGCATGCAGCTGAAATGGAGCTGGAATAAACCTGAGCGCAGCAACGCACAGCGCGGTTTTCACGACGTTCGGCGCATTGCCATGGCAAATATATTTTGATATGGAGCGATAAATAATAATTTATCATTTTATTATAAAAGGTGAAGAAGTGTTTTTAGAGAAGAGGTTCGGGTTGACGGAGAATGAGATAACAGCGATGAAGTGGAAGGCGTGAAAACCGGAACCATGCCGTGCTTCCGCTCCGCAATCATCGCCCTATGCGCGTGCGGCCTTCATGCTTCCGAGGGAAAATACACCCATGGCTATTATTTCCGCATAGACGATGATCTTCTGCCCCGCGGCCTGAATGACAAGCCCCGACGGTGTGCGGTAGCTCGGACCGAAAAAGAGCAGATAGAGATACCCGAAAAGCATGAGCGTGAAAACGAGCATGAGCACGAAGTATCCGCGCGGATAATCGGTATTCAGGAATATCGCGGGCGTGTAGCAGCAGCCGACGATAACGAACGCGATGAACGCCGCATAGACGAATGCCTTATGCAGTGGCAGCATGAGATCCCACGGCGTGAGTGCGATGCCGATGTAGCTTATCGCCGAGACGATACCCGCGATGGTCCCGATGATACTGAGTACATATGCCGCACGACGTTTCGTGAACAGCGGCGGCAGTGCGATGAAATACGGAATGAATGCACAGCCTACGAGGATGAGCGCCCCGGTAAAAAGCGAACGCGGTATCGCCATTGATGCGCCCGAATACGACTGCGAACGTCCGAGATCGCTGAAGAAATTGTGCCAGAACGAATACGCGGTAAGACCAGGCTCGGCGAATGTACCGCCCGGGTAGAACCGCATCGCGATAACCGTCAATATGGCGAACAGCGCGCATACCGCTATCGCCGCCGGGAATACAAAGCGCATCCTGCCCATTCAGATTCATCCTTACAGCAAAGTCACTGCGGCACCGTGCCGGACGCCGGTACAGCCTTTTTCTCACGAAGCGCATCGACAACCGCCTTGATGACAAGCTCGGCGGCTATCTTAAGCGTTGTGAAAAGCACAAGCAGAAGTATATCGGCAGCCGCCTTGGAGAAAAAACCGACGACCATGCCGATGAACGCGCCCAGGATTATCGTCAGGTGCACCGGGATGATGCGCGCATACGGCGCCATCATGAGATTACCGATATTCTCCGGCGGGGCATTATCCCGTTTGCGTCGTACACGTTCCCCGGCAAATGATATGAGATTGCTGATGAAAAGTACGCCCGCTCCGGCAGCGATGAACTGAATATTCACCGCTGCACCGCCGAACATCTCCGGCAGCGCAGCACCGAGGAACACCGCATAGGCGACGTGAAAAAAACCGTAATGGATCATGAAAAATATCGACATGAATACCTTAAGCCCTTCCGTTGCGGGAGGTTTCTGTCCGGTACCGCCAACACCGCTCGTATCGAATTCTTTGAGCGAGAGCATGCGGATGACATTCAAAAGTCCTATGGCAACGCTCTCCGTCCAGAACGCCCAGATGACCGATAACGCTCCCATGTGAAATATCAATGCGACAACGGCCACCGCGACGTTTGCGGCTATCATCGTCCATACACCCGACTGCCGCGAGAGCTTGCGCAGGTCGATACCGCGGAGCGCAGCTGAAATATCGTTAGCCATACGGCCTCCTTTCACCCGGGAAAACAGATAGTGATGAACAACTGTCGTATTATCATATCCGGATGATATGTCGATGGTCATCAAAGTCAAGCCGCCGGAACTGTTTCCGGCAAAACCACAAATGCTCTTGGCAATTGCACATATGCCCGCCGGCGTGTTCCATGCGTATCTTCCCTATACAAGATCGAAACTCCTGTACGGAGCGATATATGACACATACCGGTACAAACAAACCCGTACGATGCCTCATCGGATTGGCGATTACACTCACGCTCTGCGGCATCTCTGCCCGCATGGCATCAGCGGCACAGGGTTCGCAGGGGCGGATAACCTTCGTAACCAACGGCACGTTCAACCGCACCGCGGTACCGTACGGATATCTCGAATATCTGCCGACCAATTATGACAGCCTCCCCGCGGCCCGCTTCCGGCTCATGATATTCCTTCACGGCATCGGTGAACGCGGCAGCGGTTCGTCGAACGAGCTGATCTGGCTGCAGCGCATCGGCCTGCCGAAACTTTTACGCGACGGCAAGGACCTTCCCGCTATCGTGCTCATGCTGCAATGCCCCACGAATCAGCTCTGGTCGGCGGATTACATTTATAAGATGTTCATACATGCGACAAACGAATACCGTGTCGACTACGACCGCATCGTCCTCACGGGACTGAGCATGGGCGGTATGGGCAGCTGGGATTTCACGCAGCATTACCCGGGCATACTCGCCGCCTGCGTGCCCATCTGCGGACCGGCCGGCATGCAGCACACCAGCATCGCCATCAATCTCGCCGCAACGCCCATCTGGACATTCCACGCCACCAATGACACCGCCGCACCCGCCGCAGACACACCGCGCTGGATAGACGCGATGCGCAACATGCAGTATGAACCAAACCCGCCGGGATGTGTTACCGGATATCCCGCAGGCACCTGGGCGACCGGACATGACAACAACGGCAGCTGGACATGGCTTGCCGGCACCAATTATGTCACCGATACCAAAATACTCTATACGCGTATACCGGTCAACTCCCACTACATCTGGGATTATGTGTACAATAATTCGTACGTATACGAGTGGATGTTCTCGCGTACAAATCCCGCACGGATAATGCTCACCAACGCGCATATGACACCGGATATCGGCACCAACGGGACAACGGTGACGTTCGGAGCATTTGCACACGGATTCGCGACAGCCGTAACCGGCATGACGATAGATCTTACATCGGTAGGAGGCGGCGTTCGAACGATGACTATCGGTTCCGGAGCCGAATATACAAACGCGTTCGCACTTCCCGCAGCAGTGACCTCCGGCATGAAAAAGATAAGCGTGATAGCCACCGAGGGCGCCGGCCGTAGCCGCACCAACACGCTCTGGGTGATGGTAACAAATACCGGCATTCAGCCGCCGACTGTCAGCGGCGCGCCGTCGAGTCTCACCACGAACAAACCGTTCACCGTCACGCTCGATGTTGACAGAAATTTCGGCTACTGGTCGACGAACAGCGCAAGCGGCCCGTATCAGCAGTTCACGACAGCAGGCACAGCCATTTCGTTCAGCCGTACGGAAACGCTGTGGTATTTCGGGGCATCAAACGGGATATCGGGCATCACGAACAGCGTCACCTACACGTTCGACACCGCCGCCCCCGCGGTTACCGGAGCGCCGAACAGCTTCACAACAAACAGGTCATTTACGGTATCGCTTGATGTAAACGAAAATTACGGCTATTGGTCCACCAACGGAAGCGCATATATGTCTTTCACGACAACGGGAACGAATATCATCATCGACCGCACTGCTGTGCTGTCGGTATATGGCCGCGATATGCTCGGCAACAGCAGCGCAACGAATACGTATACGTACACACTCGTTATCGCCCCGCCCGCGGCGCCGTCGGGGCTGGCGATACAGGACCTTGGAACAATGACACTCAAGCTTTCATGGACGGACAATGCCGCCAATGAGAGCGCTTTCAGGATATACCGCAGCACCAATGGAACGTCATTCGCGTATCTGATGAGCGCCGGCGCGAACAGCACCTCATTCACCGATTCGCCGCTGTCGGCGGGCGTGACATACTGGTACAGAATATCGGCCACGAACAGCGGTGGAGAATCGGCGCTCACCGCGGCCGTATCACAACAGCCCATGGTGCACCTCAGTGTGAGTAATATCTCAGCCGAACCGCGAACCGACACGCGCACGCTCAAGCTGTCATACATGATGATAAAAAACTGCACGAATGCCGCAACTATTTCACTTGAATACAGGACCGCGAATTCCGGCGTATGGGTCGCCATACCGGCAGCAGATATCATCGGAACGGGCACACTGAACACGAGCGGCAGTTTCACCAACGAATGGAATTATCCGTCATCGCTGAATATGTCAGAGCGGTATGACATCCGCGTTACCGCACGGGTGGGCGCATCTTCCGTAACGGATGTCCTTTCCGGCGTCAGCCTCTCAGCTCCCGCGAAAAACCTGGCAAACGCCGCCGTGCTCAACAATCCCTGCAGACCCGGCAGCGACGCAATCATCGTCCGTGTACCGGGCAATGTGACTGCGACGATATATTCGGTATCCGGCAGACGCATCACCATGCTCAACCCGACCGATGCTGATCGTTCGGCGGGAAGGGTATCCTGGAACCTTACGGGAACGAATGGAAAAAAAGTGTCTCCGGGAGTATACCTCTGTCATCTCGTCGCAAACGCTGAGACGACTGTCGTGAAAATCATGGTTCAGCCCTGACGTAGTACCGCAGCATACGCCGCAGCCTGAAATTCCTTTCTGAGGTCCGACGCATCGGCATTGGGAAAATTCGACCGCTGCACGAGAAGAATATACGCGATGCGCTTCACCGGATCTATCCACGCCTGCGTACCATATGCACCGCCATGCCCGTATGACCCCGTCGAGAGCACCGCCGTTACACCCTGCGGTTTCCGTACAACACACACGCCGAGCCCCCAGGCATTTCCTTCGGTAAAACCGGTCTTAAGCCCGCCCGTCTGTACCGAGCTCATCTCTTCAATGGTCTTTTCATCGAGATAATGCTTTCCGTCAAGCGTACCGCGGTTGATAAGCATTCTGCAGAACTGCGCATAATCCGCGGCGGTGGAATATAATCCGCCGTTCGCGGCGGGAAAGTGCGGCAACTTCGGGTGATAGATTCCGGCAACTTCGGCGGGAACGAGTCTCCCCTGCACATTCGCGTACGGCTTTGCGATGCGCAGCTGCTGCCTTCCGTCAGGATAGAATCCCGTGTCGTTCATACCGAGCGGTTTAAATATGCGCTCGGCAATAAAATCAGGCAGCGGTTTCCCGGAGACAATTTCGACAATTCGGCCGAGCGTATTGATGCATGACTGACAGTACTGCCATTTTGACCCCGGCTCGTACAGGAGCGCCTTTGACGTATAACGGGGTATGATATCAGCAAGCGTCATCGCTTTGCTATTCTCATCGGCGGTTGCTTCGGCGAGACCGGATGTATGCGTGAGCAATTGCCGTATCGTCAAACGACGATAGGTTCCGTCCACAGCTTTGATGTTCTTGAATTCCGGAATGTATCGCTCGACAGCGTCATCAAAGGCGATTTTGCCGTCATCTTTCACCATCATGACCGCGGCGGCGATTACAGGCTTCGTCATCGAGGCAATCCAGAACATCGTATCCGCTGCCATCGGCATGTTCCGCTCGATATCGGCATTACCGACTGCGCCCAGATGCGCTATCCTGTCCGGCAGGACCACGGCAGTAACGGCACCGCTCACTTCCTGCCGTTCGATATACACGCGTATGACATCATTGACCGCGTCAACCTCAGGGACAGCGCTTCTTTCCTTCGCAACTGACGAACGCATATTATCATCCTCCTATATATTTCTGGCGATAGTAACACCATTTCCGCCGTGCGCACATGCAAAAAATCGGGATTTGTCATGGACTAAACGGAAAACACATTTTTTCCTTGCATTTCCCGCCGCAAGTGCGTATACTTAATGATACGCAAATACAGCTTCTGCGAACATAATCGGGATTGCCATCAACCTTCGTGAAAATGCCATGAAAAAAACAACATCGCCGCGCGACATTGTCTACCGCATGATAATCCCCCGCGGTTCACGAGAACGGTTTCTGCCGCGCCTGCATCCCAACTGCCGATCGCTTACCGAATTCGGTGTGACGATGGCCGGCACGAGCGAAGTGGTCCCGGGCTATACCATGGGGCGGCCCGAACCTCCATTCCATGTTTTTCTTTTCACCAGGAGCGGCAGGGCCGAGATACGGTTTGCGGATAAAAAGCTTGCCATACCATCCGGGTCATTTCTCATCGCGCCGACTAAAATTCCGTATGAATACACCATCGTCGGACGCCGATGGGATTTTGTCTGGTTCCATCTCGCCGCGAATCGATACTGGTCATGGCTGGAAAAGAAGCCGATAATGCTCATGCGCTCGGATGCACACGAACTCATCGACACCCTCATGAAGACCATCATCACCGCAACACTTGCCGCCGACCCCGCATCAAATGTCGTCGCACAATCGGCAAGCACGCTCATGCGATCGGTACTTGAACGGGAGATACGTGACTTCCGTGAACCGCCGGATAAGCAGAAGCACGCCGTCATGCATACGCTCGCCGACGAGATGAGCTCCAAACTTGATCAGCAATGGACGCTCGAGCGTATGGCGGAGTTCTCCGGGGTGTCGAAACGCGAGCTCAACCGCATGGCGCTCGACACATTCGGGGCAAGTCCGCTCGCCTGCATCACACGTTTCAGGATGGAACGGGCACGGGAACTCCTCAAAAACAGCGATTATCGTATTCTCGATATCGCCGGTATGGTCGGCTACACGGATGAATTCGCGTTCTCAGCAGCATTCAAACGCATCGTGGGGCTTTCGCCGAAAAAATTCCGCAGCGCAAAGTAAAATAGTATCTACATCACCATGAGAAAACCGAGGCATCTATGAGTACACCATCATCGAACAGTGAACGACACCGTCCCATGCCGGATACAAACCAATGGCCTGCCTTCACCCTGCCGTGGAACGATACTGCGAGCGGACCTGCCGACGTATCCCATCTGCTCCACCGGCCTGCGGGAAAGTACGGTTTTGTGAAAGTCAATGACGGTCACCTCGCCTTTGCGGACGGAAAGCGCCTGCGCCTCTGGGGCACGCACTTCTGCCGCGCGCAGCCCTTCGCGCCGAAAGAGCTTGCGCCCGCAATCGCCCGGCGGCTCGCAAAGTTCGGCATCAACATCGTGCGCATGCATGCCATCGATGAACACTGGCCGATGGGACTTTTTATACGCAACACTGCGAGCACCCGTGAATTTGATCCCGAGGCCATGGACAGGTTCGACTGTATGGTCGCCTGCCTGAAAGACCAGGGCATCTACGTCGACCTTAACCTTCATGTGACGCGCCCGTTTTCCGCGGAGGACGGTATCGCACATGCCGAAACGGTTGGCTGGGGGAAACCGGAAAATTATTATGACCCGCGAATGATTGAGCTTCAGAAAGAGTATGCGCGGATGCTGCTGCATCATCACAATCCATATACCAACGTGCGTTATGCCGATGAACCCGCGGTGGCACTTATTGAAATAACCAATGAGAACAGCCTCACCGAACGATGGCGTAACGGTGACCTTGACGGCGGCTTTGACGGTAAAAAATCGAATTGGGGAAAGGTCAACATTGCCTACACCGACATGCTGACGCGGTTGTGGAATGAACATCTGATCAAGCGTTACACCGACAGAACAGCCCTTCTGAATGCCTGGGAAGGCAGCCTTCATGCGGATGAAGACCCCGCACGCGGCACTGTTAGACGACTCACTGCCGATGAATTCGCCGCGGCACACCGGCGGCGTTTTCACGACGAAGCTGCATTTTACGGCACCATCGAGCGCAATTTTTTCGGCGAAATGAAACGGTATATCCGGACCGAGCTCGGTTCACCGCACCTTATCATCGGGAATTCCGATCACAGTTATGCGTGGAGTTCGCTCGCGGTGGTCGCCGCCAATGCGGAACTCGATATCACTGACAGCCATTTCTACTGGCAGCATCCCGATAATGGCGCGGTTAAAAACACACCGATGGTGGATGAACCCGACCGCTGCGCCATCGCCCACCTTTCCCGCGGTGCGATTGAAGGCTATCCGCATTTCTGTTCCGAGGTCAACGAGCCGTGTCCGAACGACTTTGCCGCAGAGTACATTCCTCTCATTTCCGCATACGGCCGGCTTCAGGACTGGGACGCGATAATATTCTACGATTACCTGCCGTGGGGCCAGCCGTTCACCGGTGAAGACGCCTGGCGGAATCAGAAGCAATGGTACTGGTTCGACATCGCCAATAATCCGGTCAAGATGGCGCAGATCGCATCCGGTGCGCTGATGTTCCTCCGTGGTGATGCCGCACCGGCTGTAAAGACCATAGCACGCACGATGACGCGGGAATGGCTTTACGAAACCATCCGGACACCCGGCGACAGGGAACATCCCTACTGGCTCAAACACCTCGCAGGCCGTGCCGCACTGACGCATCGGATACGCATCGGCGATCTTGCGGGCGCCGCAAATGCACCTGCCGAAGGCGTCTACCCTTCACTCAGCATCCCGATGAGCGGAACCGATACACCGGCGGATCAGACTGTCGATACAAAGATCGTCAGCGACACCGGCGAATTGACGTGGAGCATCGGACCATCCGGCGGACACGTAATCATCGATACGCCATTACATCAGAGCGTCATCGGCAGGGGGCGGGAATATCGCGCTACTCATTGCATTGTGAACCTTGCCGTTCCTTTTGCGGCAGTCGAGATGATTAGTCTCGATGGAAAGCCTATTGCCGACTCCGATACACTGCTCTTGGTCATCGGTACACGTACGGCAAACACCGGTCAGGTATGGGAAAACGACGCACGGCAGAAAATCACCGATTGGGGCACGGCACCGACGTGTATAGAACCGGTAACCGGCACCATTATATTCAAAGCGCTCAACGGCGCACACAGCGTAACGGCCGCACCGCTCGACGGATGCGGACAGCCGCTCACCGCACACGCGCTCCCGGCATGCGATGAAGGTTTTCTGCTTGACATTGCCTTGCTGCCGGCAACAGTCTGGTATCTGATTGGGATTTCCCGGGCATGACCTCGGGTAAAAATAGTCCAAGTTCCATTAATACCGTCAAAGACAGATGACCGTTCACTCAGTATATTATGACATCTCATTTTACCGGAGTACGTATGATCAATTCAGCGAATGACCGAACCGAACGCGTTTTCCCGCGCACGGTACTGCACAAGGATGTTGTCGTCGTTGGTGCCGGAACAGCCGGCATTTGCGCCGCAATCGCCGCCGCACGTAACGGCGCTAAAACAGCGCTCGTTACCGACCGGCCCGTACTCGGCGGCAGCGCTTCCAGCGAAGTGCGGGTAACCCCGTCGGGTGCCGATTCGGCGCATTGGAACCGCTATGCACGCGAGACCGGTATAATGGAAGAACTCTCCATGCGCGTTATGGCCAAAGCTCATGAAAGCGGCAAATGGCGCTGGCTTCACTACGACGATGTGGCGTTCGATATGTGTTACGGCGAGCCGAATCTTGAAGTATTCCTCAACACCACCGTGTATAACGTTCATAAAAAAAACGATGCATCGATACAGTCCGTAGAGGCGGTGCAGCTTCGCAGCGAAAAGGTGCTCATCATCGAAGGAAAGGTATTCATCGACTGCTCAGGCGACGGCGTGGTGGGTTTTTTAAGCGGCGCCGAATACCGCATCGGACGCGAGGCGAAAAGTGAATTCAATGAGATGTTCGCTCCGGAAGTCGCTGACCGCGGCACGATGGGGGCAACACTTCTCTTCTCAAGCATAGACCGCGGGCATCCGGTAAAGTACAAGGCACCCGCATGGGCACTCAACACGCGTGACCTGTCCACCATCGTCAATCTCGATCATGTTGCCGCACGCAGTTTATACCGCTTCCCCGACGGGACGTACTACGGATTCTGGTGGGCAGAGTACGGCGGCATCATCGATTCAATACACGACGACGATAAGGTGATGCGTCATTGCCGCGAGATTGTCTACGGGCTCTGGGACTACATCAAGAACAGCGGCAGATTCAAGGATGTGGAAAACCAGGATATCGACTGGGTGGGATATCTGCCCGGCAAACGCGAATCGCGCAGACTCATGGGCGATTATATCTGCACATCGCACGACTTTCTCGCGCAGAAAAAGTTCGATGATGCCATCGGATTCACCGGCTGGCCCATAGACATTCACCCGCCGAAAGGCTATCGTGACCCGCTGCCCGCCTGCACACATGAGCACACACCGGGTATCACCGACATACCGTTCCGTTCCATTTACTCGCGCAACATCGACAACCTGCTCTTCGCCGGACGGAATGTGAGTGTTTCGCATGAAGGTCTCGGCACGCTCCGCGTGATCGCCACTACCGCCGTCATGGGAGAGGCGGCAGGCACCGCTGCGGCGCTCTGCTCGTCACGGGGCATAACACCGCGCGACATTTATAAGAACGAAATGAAGGACTTCCAGCGTCTCCTCGTACGCAACGACCAGTCCATCGCCGGATACAGGCTTGTCGAGAAGAACGATATTTCACGGACGGCCACGGTGAGCGCATCGAGCGAGCTTGCGCTTGAACGCGCCGAAGGCAATGAGTGGCATAACTGCAATGAGCCTATCGGCCTCATCGTACCGGTTGCCACGGAAATGCTCGAGACAATATCGCTGTTTCTCAAGCCGCTCGATACGAAGGATGTCGAGATTGCCGTGTTCGGCGTAGACAAACCTGAAAATTACCGGCTGCAGAACCTCATCGTATCGCAGACAATGAAGTGCGACCATGAAGGCTGGTACGATATCGCCGTGAACAAGAACATCGGCACCGGAAAGAAAGTGATCGTGGTTGTAAAGCAGGCGCGAAACGTTCTTGTGAAATGCTGGTCCGGAAGGATGACCGGCGTACTCGGCATCACGTTCAAGCCTGAATCGAAATATCAGTTCGACTCGTGGTTCAACCTCATCGATTATGCGCCGTGTTTCAGGCTTTCACCCGGGCAGCACGTCTACGCGGCGTCGAATATCAACAATGGATACATCCGCCATCACGGCACACCGAACCTCTGGGCTTCAGCGCCGATGAAACGCGGCAGATCCGAATGGATTGAATACCGGTTCGCGAAGCCGGAGAAAATACTAAGTGTGGAGCTTGTATTCAACACAAACATCAATATACGACGGGCATACTATCATCGTGTATTCGAAGAAACAATACGTGACTATGATATCGAAGTGCTTACGGACAATGGCTGGCAGAGCGTCCATGCCGAGGCGGACAATATATTCCGTTTCAGACGGCACGCGATAACGCCGGTAACCGCACAGGCGATACGGCTTTCGGTCCACGCCACCTGGGGTCATCCGACGGCCGAGGTGTTCGATATGCGGGTATACGGCACAAAATGATATGTCCCGCACTGTTTATCGTATGATAACTTTGTAGCGGATAATACCCGCGGAGGTCGCCGGCACCACGGTCTTATGCAGCCGCAGACTATTGACGAGCGGGTCGACTGGACTGACAGGCGTATAAACACCGAAGAATGAATTGGTAGCGTACGTCACCGCATCGGCACCGGCAACCGAGCCGGTGATAAAATTGACGGTGTTCGTGTAGAGTAATTCCTCGAAGATGACATTCGTCGCCATCGAATATCCCGTGTTCGTATAGGTGAGGATGTACTCGATAATACTTCCCGGCACGACATCGTTGGCTCCGGATGCCGGATACCCCCCGGCTACCGGCGCGGAAACGCTGTATGACTTATCAACAACGAGACAGGGCTCATTGTTGCCGATGGTGATGCGATCGCCCCACAGGGGAAAGGCTGCGGACGCGGCATAATTGGTGACGGCTGACAGGAGTATCTTGTCGCGCGCCGTCACGTTCGACGCCGCCGTCATCCCCAGAAAAAAACCGCTCCCTTCCGCGGCACTCAGGGCGATGTTCACTTTGATGTCGAGTGAGAGACTGCCGCCCGGCGGTACGTACGCGTTCGCCGCGAAAAGGTCAAGATAGATGTTGCTGCCCGCAATTTCAATGCTCGTGTCCTGCAGATAGACAGTACCCCCGCCCGTTCCCTGCACCGTCACACCGCGTATGAAATTCGACGGCACAACTCCGTTGCTGGCGGCATCGCGTACCGTCATCACAAGCGATGTCAGCTGAACCTCGTTTGCAATAGCGTTCGTGTTTGAGAATACCATGCGGCAGGCGATGATATTCGACGCACCCGAGTTGGTCACCAGGCTGCCGAGGCCGGTCAAAGATGACACTACCGAATATACCTGCGGATTTGAGGTGACGGCGCAGTTCGTTGTCAGGAATGGGAAATTCGTACTGCCGTTCGTGACCACGTCGATGGCGGTGGCGCTCACATGGTCCTTCGCCGTTATCGCCGATGCATCGGGTATCTTCAGACGGATAACGGCGGCCGTCGCATTATTGCCGATGTCCGCGGCGACGGTGACATTCACCTTCTCCCCTGCCGCGATCACGAGCGGGAATGCCGCAAAATCTGCGGTAATCGTTGTGCCGCCGGCCTCGATGCCGGTATCGTCATAGAACGGTGCGCCGTTGGTGTATATCGTCATGCGCGACAGTGCCGACGAAGGGATGATGCCTGCACCCGAGCCGTCCTCGACGGTAAATACTATCTTCTCGATGCGGTCGACGGCAAACGCGTTTGCGTTGGAGAATGTCAGCAGCATAACAGGAACGGCGCTCTGTCCTTTATACGCATTCGTGGGAAGCATATTCGAAAAGCCGGTGTACACCGGCTCGCCGACGACAAGGATGCTCTGTGATTTTCCGGCGGGAGGGTACACAATGCGGTCCAGTGTCCATAAGTTCGTATACGAAGGATCGTTCACGATGCCGGTGAAGACGAAATTATTGAGCCCGATGGCCGCATAATTTGACACCATTGTCTTAGTGTTCGTGCCGTAATGGAGTTCCACACCGCCGCCCACGGTGGTGTTCGACATACATACCTTGATCTTTGAACCCTGTACTTGAAGCGCGTGCGGAGCGGCGCTGAGCATGACGGCATTCGTATCGACAATACGGACGAACCCCGCATCCGCGCTGCCGGTTGACGGTACCGACAAGCCGGGGGGGACCTCCACGATGAACGACGTATCGGGACTTGAGACGTCCGCGGTCCAGATGAAACTCAGATGCGGATCGCCGGGGTCACCGGGTTTTTTATTCGATGCGGGCGTCAGATATCCCGAGCCGCCTCCGGAATTGATGCAGCGCACTTCCTTTCGCGGCGTATACCACTCGCCGATATTGCCTGCCCTGTCCCGTGCACGCACTGTTATCCAGTTGGTGGATACCTTCGGCACCGTCAGCGCAATCCATTCGGCGAACGTACCGTCTACCGCGGACTGTATGCCGATATTGCTCGACCACACCGTACCGCCGCTGCTCGCCGTATAGTTATAGATATCTACGAGAATTTCTGATTCCGTGGAACCGGAGATGAGAATGTTCGTCGACGCGGTGATGGTAACCGGATCGTACAGTATGATGTCAGGCGGCGTCGTATCGATGACGAACGTGCGCGCGGTGTCCGGATCGGGGATTAAATTTGAACCGGTAATCGCCTGTGCCCCTGAAATGCGGATGACCGCCGTGCCGTCATGTCCCGCGGGAATGTGTCCGTAGCCCTGCCACACATTGTTCGAATAGAATGTCTGCGTGAGCGGATACTCGAACGTATCCGCCGTGATGAACGTGACGTCCGGCGTAATGGTATTGCTCATGGCCTGCGAGAACGTCACACGGAACATGGTATTGCTCCCATCCCGCGCATAATACGTTGAACCGTTGAGCACTATATTGGTGTTCGTGATCTCGGGAAACGCTGCGGAGACGAACGGTGAACCCGCGTTGGCGATGGTGACCGAAACCTCTTTTTCATCGGTCCAATTGATGATGAATTTCTGGATGCGGTTGTTCCCGGTGTCAACCACCCACAGATCGGCCCATTCTCCGGGCAGATTAAGCGTACGCACGGCGAGATACGACGGCATGTCGAGATTCCCCGGCGCCGTTCCGGTGGAACTGAACTGAAAGAGCGTGGGAGTCCAGTCATACTCCGTCGCGAGCACCTGGTCGTTATTATAGTACGCAAGCCATACGGTATCGAAATCGTCAAGTACGGCACCACCCGCGCCGCCGAAATCCCGTGTTGGGAAGAAGTTTGCCGGGGTACCGGTCGCATACGGAGCGAATGTATCGGGACAGCAGTTCCCTATGGCTGTACAATAGACAACACCGCTGCTGTTCAGGGCTATCTCATCATTATTGTCGTCAGCGTATGCGCTATAAAAGAAACGCACCGTGGACAGATCTGCAGGATTAAGCGTAATGACGCCGTCGTCCCAGCCATTGAAACCGTTATCGATAACAGCATAGACATTCGTGTTCCAGAATGTCATACCGAGCGGATCGGTGACCGCACGTTCCATGACATACGCGCCGCTATTGTTGAATTTTTGTATCCTGTCAAGCCCACGATCGCCGACATAGATATATCCGCCATTATCGACAGCAATTCCCCGCGGGTCGCTGAATGTACCCGACGCTCCGGTGCCGTTGCTGCCGAAGGTGCGCAAATAATTGCCGAATTTATCGAATATATGTACGTTCTTATCACCGTTGTTCACCACATACAGATTTCCCGCGGCATCGATATCCATGTCGAGCGGATTATTGATGCGGCGTACATCATAATTGATCTGACCTTCATACTGCGCGGTTGTCCACGCATTCGAGAAATACTGTATGCGGTCATTGTTCTGTTCGCCTACCCAGAGCCTGCCGGTCGTATTATCGAACGCCGCCCCGTAACTCCCGCCGAACTGGCCGTTGCCGGTACCCGCTGCGCCGATAGTCGCTTCAAAGTATCCGAACTCATGTATCTCTCCGGCATATGCCGCCGCCGCTTCTGCATTCGTCAGGAACTGTATACGGTCGGTTCCCGAGTCGCCCGCATAGAGCCTTCCGGTAAGCGGGTCATAGATGATTCCCCCGATGGGATTGTACTGATTATCCCCGGCACCCGTTGCGCCGGTGGACGCCTCGAACGCGCCGGTCCCGATAGTGAACCGGCGTATCGTATCAGCAACACCGGCGGTACAGGTGACGAAGTAGCAATCGTTTTCTTTCACTGCAACGCTTATCGGTGCATAATTACCGCCCACGGACCATGTATTTTCGGGATTGGCATTATTGGCAATAAATCTTGCCCACGTAAGTCTGCGGACATTATCCGGATTCTGTCCGCTGTTGACAATGTACAGTGAAGTGTTTGCCTGATTGTAATCCACATCTTCGGGATTTTGCAGGTTCTGAAATGTGTATGTGTCGACAAGCGCAAGATTGTTCGTTGCAATGGCATAACAATCGTCATTACCCTGTCCGACAAATACCACATAGCCGACACCGGCGCCCCCTGCGTTCGGGGCAAAACATGCACCTCGCGGTGTACTCTCTGCCACCGTTCCTGTGGCGAGCCATGTGCCGTTGCTGTTGAATTTCTGAATCTCAACCGAAGCGCCTACATCGTCGATAACGTAGATATTCCCGTCCGTATCCACCGCAATACCGGTGGGTGCCGTAAACTGCCCGTCAGCCGTACCTGTTGAACCGAAAGAAAATAGAAAATTACCGTTGGAATTGTAGACGACTACTTTGTCCAGAACGGTATCGATCACATGAATATTCCCGGCAGGTCCTACGGCCATATCTCCAAGCGTATCGAGAACCGCACCAGGAGTATAACGCCGTATAGTGTTCGCCGCACCGGCCTGCGGGGTTATGAAGAGACAGGTTCCATCCTTTATCGTAATGCTCCCCGCATCGTACGCTGCTCCCTGTGCGGCAGTGTCGTTCACGGCAGCGTTATTCGTAAATGCCGTCCATGAAAGACGCCGGAAACTGTCGTCGCCTTCGCAGGTTACATACAGACTGTCGCTGAAATGGTCATAGACAACATCCACCGGATTGTTGAGGCTGGCCTGATCCCAAAAATCGTAGGTTGCAAGATCGTTCGTCTGCAGCGCAAAACAGTCGTCGGAATTCTGTTCAACCAGATACACATAACCAATCCCTGTCGGCGCCTCGCCGTAACACATACCGCGGGGCGTGGTGTGCGTAGCTGCCATCATATCACGATGCGATACGTAGGTGCCGGTACCGGTGAATTTTATGATTCGCGTATTGTTTCCGATATCGTCGGAGACATAGATATTTCCCTGCGCATCAACGGCGACTCCCCACGGGTCGGTGAACTGGCCATTGCCGGTCCCGTATGAGCCGAAATGAACCAGTTCCAGACCGGCGGAATTGAAAACGCTTACACGATACAGTGTCGCATCCACCACAACCAGATTGCCATTATTATCCGACGCGGTATCGCGCGGCAGCCGGAAATCGATGAAATCCTGGTTAAACGGAACTTTGGTCGCATAGGCGGAAGTTCTGCTGACTTTGGCGCGAACCGTATATGTGCCGCCGGGCAAGGGCGCACCCGCGTCGCTGCGGCCGTCCCAGGGAATTGTTATCGCTGTTGCCGTTGCAAGCGTATTCGTCAGCCGCCGGACAATGCTGTTGTTCTGGTCATAGATCATCACCGCATAATCGGCGGTAGCCGAAAGATTGATATTAATATTTACGGACGCGGGCAGAGGGCCGAAGGGGTCGGTGGAAACACTCAGGCTTGATATGGTCGCCGCATATACGGAAGAAACAGCAACAAGCAATTGCATTACCGATATCATCGCTTGATATACCGGATGCATTCTGACGCATTTTCCAGGCAACATGCGCTCTAGTATACTTCATCCGGCGGATATCGTCAATATTTTTCGTGGTGCATCCGTATCAGTAACGCCATACATTTGACCGGCGGGCGATAGAGAACTATATTATATAAATGGGAAAACACACAATTATTTTCCTGAAAATGTATCGGACATATCGGCTTGTCTGCCGCAGACTTCTGAGCGGCATATTCTTTTTACTGCTGTTGTTCCCTATGTTCGCGGTAAAAAGCTGTTCAGCCGGCGCCGGCAGCGAAGCGGCACCTGCCGTCTACAGCTGGTTCGGGATGCTCTTCCGGAGCAGGGATATCGACTTGCTTGCATTATGCCCGCCGATTGCGGCAATGCTTCTGTTCATCATATCGTTTGCAGTAATCAAAAAGATTTCATTGCTGCCGCTGTATCTCGAACTCGTATCGCTTCTGGCGGCGGCACTTGCCGGAGCGACGCTGCTCTTTTATCCGTCACTGAGCTTTTTATTCGACAGCGTCCAATACAAGCCGGCATATTTTGCGGCGGCTGTCATCCCGCCGATATTCGTACTTGACAGCGTACACCGCATCATTGCGTCCCGGCAGAACATCCCCGCAGGAGCGCATCGTACCGGCTTCCCCGTCCACATACAGTGCATCCGTATTGTCAACATTGCAGCCGCAGTTGTTTGGCTGCTGCTGCCCTTTCTCGGCACGGCACAGGAAAAGATCAGCGGTAAAGACATTGCCGCAATGGCCGCGTTTTTCATTTTTTTCTGGACCCCGTTCATGCTCATGCAGCTCACCGTAAACCGGGCGTTTGCTTACCGCGAAAAATGGGCGTTTATCGCATCAACGATCGTTGCCATAATCTCGTTGGCGGGTGCGGGTTTTCTTGCGGCGGGAATGCTTCGCCACTGATACCCCGCATCGTACCGCACACGCACGCGCTTGCGGATGTGATTGTTTCTGATAGAATACGCATCACAGACTTATGACAATCGTACTTGCATCGCAGTCAAAACAACGCGACGAGCTCCTTCGTCAGATCGGCATTCACCCCGTCATCAATCCGGTCCATATCGATGAAGCGCCGTATTTTGTCGGCATGAAAAACTATCGCGCAACACTCAAAGAAATAGGTCTGGCAAAGGCGGCGGCGGCGAAACATAAATTCAGAAACAGCATTATCATCGGCGCCGATACGGTTATCATGCTGAACAACAGGGTCTATGGAAAACCGAAGACTGACGCCGGCATGCGAGACATGCTCCGTACCTTCTCAGGGAAAAAGCACACCGTTATAACCGGTGTGGGCGTCATCAATACCGGGACGGGGAAGACTTTATCGGCATACGCCGAAAGCGAAGTATGGTTCAAGAAACTCACCGAACGCGATATCACGTGGTATATTCGTACCGGCGAACCTTCAGGCAGGGCCGGAAGTTATGCCATTCAGGGAAAAGGCGCCGTCCTTATCAGGAAGATCACAGGATCCTATTCGAATATCGTCGGGCTTCCGCTTGAACTTGTCGCTACGATGCTTGTCTCTGCGGGCTACCGTTTCTGACCGGCTACTCGCGCCGGCCGAGTTCCGCATCGATCATAAAGAGCGCGCCGAGATTTTCCTTCGCGAGCGTAAGCTTATCGACGATAGTCCGCGCATGATCCTCTTCCTCAACCTGCTCATTGACGAACCAGTCCAGAAACCGCTCGGTAGCGGTGTCCTTCTCCGCGCGGGCAAGTTCGACCAGCGAATGTATCATCCCGGTGACCTTCTGCTCGTGGTCATATGCCATTGAGAACGCATCAAGCGGCGATTTCCATTCTTTCTGCGGCGCGGCGATGGCATCCAGAGACACTCGTCCGCCCCGGTCAAAGATATATTTATATATCCTCATTGCATGCCCCTGCTCTTCGCCGAACTGCTTTGCGTTCCAGTGCGCAAAACCCTTGAACGTATGCGATTCAAAATACGACGCCATGGCGAGATACAGATACGCCGAATACAGTTCCGCGTTTATCTGCCTGTTCAACGCTTCTTCAATTTTTGTGCTGATTACCATTTGACCCTCCGTGCTGTGTTACCGCATATCTCTACAAGCGGTGTATGCATTAAATGTAATAATAATTGCGTTCAAGTCAACGGCATGGGAAATCGGGTGCAACTTGATAATCTCATCGTACTCCTGTATAATCCGTCTATCTTTCCCGACGAAGGAGCTATTGTGCATTCGTTCATACGCGTAGCACTGTTCGTCATAGCAGCCGCAGCCGTTTTCGCGATTGAGCCTTCATATGAGGAATACATCTTTTTGTCATCCTCGGGGTATGGAGAGGTCCGCATACATGTCACGACTACGAGCAATCTCGGCGTAAGCGGTGTTGAAGCGCTTTTTTCAGACCTGAAAAACAAGCGTCCCGCGCTGGCGCTTTCCTACTACGCAACATCATTGCGCTATCCGCTGTATCACCATTATGCAACCATATCGTTCTCACGGCTTGAAGATATTTCCGCACTTCCAATCGACGCCCTGCCGTTTCTCGGCGCGCGGACTTTTTCGCTGACAAGCACGAATCTCACGAATATATTCTCTATTATACTCGCGCCGCTGAACCCAGAGATACCCTCTTCAGTAACCGCGCCTATCATCACCAATCTTTCAGATGAACTTGCTGAACGTCTGGCCGCACGCCGCATGACAAATTACACGGTACAGCAAAGCATTGTCCCCCGGACGTATATGCTTGAAGTCATTCTCCCGTGGGTAGTGAATTCCAACAGCACCACCAACGGAACCGTGATTACGAACGGCATCCGGTGGGAACTTCCATATACGGCATCTGCAGGGGCTCTCTACAGTGTTATCCTCCCCAATGACATGGTATCAAAACGAAAATACCGCGTATTCCAGGGTGAAAGCAGTTTTCCGCTTACCAGTGTTTCAGTTCATTTAACACCGGTTGATTTTGTAATCTTTGAGCATCTGAAAACAAAGAAAAACGATATTTTCAAATCACGTTATCATCATGCCGTTTCGTGCAATATCCGGAAAAAAGATATTGCCCGCGGATACTGCGAATATGAGGCTGAAATCGTTACCGCAGGAAATTCCGGCGGTTTTGAAAAATGGCATGTCAGCGACCGTTTTCGCCTGGAATAATATATATTTCACTAGTATGATTGTATTGATTTTCATGACGACATCGCAGTCATACAATAAAATGTATTATTTATAGACATTCTTATATCGTCAATTTTTTTGGGACTGCATATGACAATTATAAATCCTTGTTTTTCCTTAAAAATCGATGATTTTATCGCTGGATTTCATGTTTCGCGGTGTTTATCGGCATCAAATCAGGCATGTTTGGCATGCCTTTTGCTAAATATTAGTGAACGCTTTCGTTACTAATGTAAATATCAACGTATGCGTTCTTTGAAACTAAAAGAGTAAAAAAAATGGAAGAAAAAGACCCCGCCAGCACTGACGCTGCTGAAGAAACCAAAGAGAGCGGCATTGTCGATCTCATGGTGGCCAAGCAGCAGATCGAGGAACTTGAAGCCAAGGTACGCGAGTATGAAGATATTGCCAAGCGTACACGTGCCGAATCTGAAAATATGCGTAAACGCATGGAAAAAGAAAAGGCTGAATTCCTCAAGTTTTCAAATAAAAAGCTGATTGTAAGCTTTCTGGACTTTCTTGATGACTTCGATAGGGCACTCAAGACCGATATCAAGGATGCACGGGATTTCTTTGACGGTATGACGCTTATTCACAAGCGTCTGATCAACATCCTCGATTCTTACGGGGTCAAAGAGATCGCGGCGCTGAACACTGAATTCGATCCGAACATCCATGAAGCGATAAGTCTGGAAGAAAGCAGTGATTACGATCACGAAAAGGTCATCGAGGTGTACCAGAAAGGCTATAAGATGTACGATGACGTGATACGTACCGTTAAAGTGCGTGTCGGCCGCCCGAAACCGCAGGCAGCGGAACAGCCGGCCGAGATGAATAACAATAATTGATCTATCAATAAAATGAGAACCAATAAGGAGTAACAGTATGGGAAAAGTAATCGGAATCGACCTCGGCACGACGAATTCGTGTGTTGCCGTTATGGAGGCGGGCAAGCCCGTTGTGATAACCAATTCTGAGGGTGCGCGCACAACGCCGTCCATCGTGGGATTCACCAGCAAAGGCGAAAAGCTTGTCGGTCAGCCGGCAAAAAACCAGATGATCACCAACCCGGAGAACACCGTATATTCCATCAAGCGTTTCATGGGAAATAATTTCTCTGAAGTCTCGATGGAAATAGCCCGTGTCCCGTATAAGGTCGTCAATGACGGCGGCACACCGAAAGTCAAGACCACCGACGGAGACTACACGCCGCAGGAAATATCCGCACGCGTATTGCAGAAGATGAAAAAAACCGCCGAAGATTATCTCGGCGAAACGGTGACTGATGCTGTAGTAACCGTCCCCGCGTATTTCAACGACTCACAGCGTCAGGCTACCAAAGATGCGGGCCGCATTGCGGGTCTCAATGTGCTGCGCATCATCAACGAACCCACCGCGGCATCGCTGGCATACGGCCTTGACAAGAAAAAAGACGAGACCGTTGCGGTCTATGACCTCGGCGGCGGCACGTTCGACATATCCATCCTCGAACTCGGCGACGGTGTATTCGAAGTAAAAAGCACCAACGGCGATACGCATCTGGGCGGTGATGATTTCGACCAGCGCATTATCGAGTGGCTTGTCGACAGTTTCCGCCAGTCAAACGGTATCGATCTTTCCAAGGATAAAATGGCGCTGCAGCGGCTCAAGGAATCCGCAGAAAAAGCCAAGGTTGAGCTCTCAAGTTCACTGCAAACTGACCTCAATCTGCCGTTCATCACGGCCGATCAGAACGGTCCGAAACACCTTAATATTACACTTACCCGGGCCAAATTCGAGGAACTAACCGTTGATCTGGTCGAGAAAACACGTATTCCGTGCGAAAAAGCGATACAGGATGCCGGGGTATCACTCGACGACATCGATGAAGTAATTCTTGTCGGCGGATCGACACGCATTCCCGCCGTTCAGAAAATCGTTAAGGAACTGTTCAAAAAAGAACCCAATAAAAGCGTCAATCCGGACGAAGCGGTAGCCATCGGCGCCGCGGTGCAGGGCGGCATACTTGCCGGCGACGTCAAGGATGTGCTCCTGCTCGACGTGACCCCGCTCTCGCTCGGCATAGAGACGCTCGGGAGCGTAATGACCGCGCTCATCGAACGCAACACCACCATACCGACACGCAAAAGCCAGGTATTCTCCACCGCAGCCGACAACCAGACGGCGGTATCAATCCATGTGCTGCAGGGTGAACGGAAAATGGCGAGCGGCAACCGCACACTCGGCCGCTTTGAGCTTGTCGGCATACCGCCTGCTCCGCGCGGCATACCGCAGATCGAAGTTACCTTCGATATCGATGCGAACGGCATCGTACACGTTTCCGCGAAAGACCTTGCCACACAGAAGGAACAGAAAATACGCATTGAAAGCTCGAGCGGACTCAATGAAGATGAGATCAAGAAGATGGTGCGCGAGGCCGAAGAACATTCGGAAGAAGACAAACAGCTCCGGGAAAAATCGGAAGCGCGCAACAATGCCGACCATTGGGTCTATCAGACCGAAAAATCGCTCAAAGAATACGGCGATAAAGTCCCCGAGACCGACAAGAAAGAGCTTGAAAAAAAGATCGGCGAGCTCAAGGCGATACTCGACTCAGGCAGCGCTGAGGACCTCAAGAAAAAGACCGATGAGCTTACCGCAGTCTGGAACAAGCTTGCGGAGATGATGTACAAAGATGCCGCGGCGAAAGGACAGCAGCCGGGAGCTGAAAATGCGGGACCGCAGGCCGGGCCGGGACAGGAGAACGCAGGCTCCGGAAACGATAAGAAAAAAGACGATGTCGTCGATGCTGACTATGAAGTGGTTGATGACGACAAAAAGAAAAAGTAGACGGATAACGGGATAACGAATGACTACGAACGGCTTCGGGCGGCGTGTATCGCCGCTCGTGCCGTTTATTGAACCGGTGCTTCATACAGGCTTCGTCAAAGGCGGCAGATATGGCTGAGAAAAAAGATTACTACGATGTCCTCGGGGTAGCGCGTGATGCCACCAA
The DNA here is from genome assembly GCA_016214035.1 of Spirochaetota bacterium. Lineage (GTDB taxonomy): Bacteria > Spirochaetota > Brachyspiria > Brachyspirales > JACRPF01 > JACRPF01. Next base: position 30,227 of record JACRPF010000008.1, read on the forward strand.
GGATGACATAAAAAAATCATACCGCAAGCTCGTGATGCAGTATCACCCCGACCGCAATAAAAACGACAAAGGGGCCGAAGACAAATTCAAAGAGGCTACCGAAGCCTACGAGATACTCTCGGACGAAAAGAAACGCGCGCAGTACGACCGTTTCGGCCACGCGGGTGTTCACAGCGATTTTTATGACGCATATTCACGCTCAGGCGGACAATGGCAGTCCGACGCCTTCTCGGATTTCTTCAAGAACCGTAATGATGCTTTCGACGACATCGGAGATATTTTCAGCTCGATATTCGGGTTTGACACCGGCGGCGGTGAGGGCCGCGGTTCCGGACGCAGACGCGGCAGCGACCTTCGCTATGACGTATCGCTCACGCTTGAGGAGGTCGCTCTCGGCAAGAAGATGGAAATATCCATCAAGAAAAACGACACCTGCGACACCTGCGGCGGCAGCGGTGCGGAAAAAGGCAGCAAACCGATTACCTGCGTGGAATGCGCGGGACGCGGCCAGGTACGCCGCGCGCAGGGATTCTTCAGCATATCAACCACCTGTCCGCGATGCCGGGGCACCGGACAGATCATCAGTAATCCGTGTAAATCATGCCACGGCAGCGGATTGGCCAGCAAGACGAAAACGCTCTCGGTGAATATACCCGCCGGCGTGGATAATAATACGCAGGTTCGTGTGCCCGGAGAAGGTGAAGCCGGAATGAACGGCGGGACGAACGGCGACCTGTATCTCTTCATCCATGTTAAAGAACACGATTTCTTTCTGCGCGACGGCCATGATCTGATTACCGAAGTCCCGATATCAATCGTTCAGGCATCGCTCGGATGCGAACTTCTTGTCGCTACCATCGACGGCAAAAAGGTTAAAATAAAAGTGCCCGAGGCGACCACCAGCGGCAAAGTATTCAGGATACGTCATCAGGGAATACCGCAGGTCAGTTATTCATCACGCGGCGACATGCTGGTGCGTGTCATCATCGAACCGCCGCGGGCGCTGACGGGACGTCAACGGCAGATGCTCGAGGATCTGCAGAAAACGCTCAACGAAAAAGACGAGCCGAAACCCCGGAAACCGTTCGCCGGCGAATAGTATATTCGCTGTTCAGCAGCCATGCCCGGCAGATAAAAATATTTATAAAAATAAAAAAAACAGCGCCGTGAATAGCGCTGTTGAATTCAAAACTTGACGGAATAGACGTAACGTTAAGCCGGAACGACGTCCACTTTCTTGCGGCCGAATTTATTCTTGCCGAATTTCAGTACGCCCGCCGCAGTTGCGAACAGCGTATGATCCTTGCCGATACCCACGTTCTTACCCGGGTGAATTGCACGTCCGCGCTGACGAATGATGATATTGCCGGACACGACTTGCTGCCCCGCATACATCTTGACGCCAAGGCGCTGTGCGTTACTGTCACGTCCGTTTCTTGCTCCACTTGCTCCAGCCATATTCAGCTCCTTCGTTCATTAAAGTTCATATAGTCGGGCGACTCTGCGGCCAAGTCCTTCAGTGCCGCAAGGAAACCCGCTGTAATCACATCGTACTTCGTAACATCACGCACACCGGTAACGCGAAACACAAAATCGCCTTTCGCCTTGCCGAGCGTAAAATCTGCCGCTTTCAGCGCTTTCAGCGCTTTCACCATGCCCTGCGCAAGCACGGATGCGGCCACACACACTTCATAACCGGCTGCACCTTTCGGCGCCGCGTGACCGCAAATGGTAAGCGATGCAAGTCTGCCGTCGCTTATCTGTGCGGCTACATCGATCATAAGCTCAGACCGCGATATCCTCGATAAGCAGACGATGATACTTCTGCCGGTGTCCGCGCAGACGCCGGTAATCCTTGCGTTTCTTGTATTTAAAAACAAGAACCTTATCGCCTTTGCGCTCACCCACGACTTTCGCCGTGATGGTGACGCCCGACACATACGGGGCGCCTATCGAAACGCTTTCATCGTCTTTTTTCACGAGGAGCGCCTTGATCTCCGGTACTGCCGGATTTTCGCCGAGATAATCGATGAGGATCTTCGAACCCTTCTCGACTTTATACTGCTTACCTTTTACTTCAACGATCGCATACATGAAAAACGCTCCTTGTTTCATTCGCCGTTATCGGCGCCGTATTATACATGTCAAACGCCTCCGGGTCAACACCGGATTGCATTATCTACCCTCTTTTCAGACCGTTATCTCCTGGGTCTCAAGCTTGACCTCTTCCTTGACCGGCTCCTCGCTGTAGACGATATCGCCCATCTTTTTCCGGAACACCGAGATGCTTCCGTAGCTCCTGATACCCGTACCGGCCGGTATCATATGGCCGATGATCACATTCTCTTTCAGGCCGAGCAGATTGTCGGTCTTGCCCTTGATCGCCGCATTGGTGAGCACCTTCGTCGTTTCCTGGAAAGATGCCGCCGAGAAGAAGCTCTCCGTATGGAGCGCAGCCTTGGTAAGTCCGAGCAATACCGGTTTCGCGCGCGCGGGTGCGCCGCCTTCCTTGATATTACGCTCGTTCTCTTTCATGAACTCATATTTATCGACGAATTCACCCACGATGTAGCGCGTATCACCCGGGTCGACAATCTCAACCCGTCTGAGCATCTGACGTATGATGACCGCAAGATGCTTGTCATTGATGTTAACGCCCTGCAGGTGATACACTTCCTGCACTTCGTCAAGCAGATACTGCTGCAGCGCAAGCTCGCCTTTGATGTCAAGGATATCATGCGGATCGAGCGTTCCGTCGCACAGCTGCGTACCGGCCTTCACCTTGTCGCCGTTACGGACGAGGAGGTATTTACCGATGGGTACCAGATGCTTTTCAACATCGCCGTATTCGTTCTTGATGAGCACGACTTTCTTGCCCTTGACCGTGCCTTCAAGCTCGACTTCCCCGTCGATGCGTGCCATAACGGCCGGATCTTTCGGGTGCTGCGCTTCGAAGAGTTCCTGAACGCGGGGCAAGCCCCCCGTGATGTCGCGGCTCTTCTGCACAACGCGCGTCGTCTTCGCGATGGTCTCGCCGGCTTTGACCTTCTGGCCGTCATCGACCGTAAGGTGTGCTCCGTTGGGCACGTCGCTCTCAAACGTCTCGCTGCCGTCATTGGGGATGATGAGGATCTTCGGCTGCAGGCGTTCATCCTTGAATTCCTGGATAAGTTTCGTCTTATTGCCGGTGATCTCGTCGATATCTTCTATCATCGTGCGTCCGAGAATAACGTCCTGGTAGCGGACCACGCCTGACTTTTCCGCGATGATCGGCTCGTTGTACGAATCGAATTCCGCGATGACCGCATTCGGCTCGACGTACATATCTTCATCGTAGCTGAACATGGTACCGACTTTAATCGGTATCGTGTGCACGTTACCTACGAGGAGTAGCGCCTTGCCGTCGGGCGTGAACTTCGCCGTGGTCATATGCGACGCCTTGACCTCTTTACCGGCTTTGTCGGTACCGACGACCTGTCCGATGAGCACGCGCGCATCTTTCTGGACCGCGATATCCTTCATCTGTGCTTTTTCATATCTGCCGTACACGCGCTGGATGAGCATTTCACCTTTACGCGCGGTGATCTTCACATTGCTGCCCGGATCGATGACCGTATCGGGAAGTTTCTCGATATACACCGGATATCCGACACGCACTTCATTCTCTTCGACCTGTTTTGCCGCCGTACCGCCGATGTGGAACGTACGCATGGTGAGCTGCGTTCCCGGCTGACCGATGGACTGCGCCGCGATGACTCCCACTGCTTCGCCTACCGGGACCAGCGTGCCGGTCGCAAGATTGCGTCCGTAGCACTTCTGGCAGACACCGAGCGGACTTTCGCAGGTGAGCGGATGGCGTATGCGTACCTCTTCAATGCCCGCACCTTCGATAAGCTGCGCGACATCTTCGTTGATTTCCTGATTGACCTGCACCAGAACGGCTCCGGTGCGCGGGTCGGTGATTTTTTCCGTTGAGAAGAATCCCACAATGCGTTCACGCAGGGGCTCGATGATCTCGTCACCCTCTTTGATCGGGTGCATGACCACGCCTTTGATGGTACCGCAATCCGGATCGGATACGGTGATACCCTGCGCGATATCGACGAGGCGCCGGGTGAGATACCCGGCGTCGGCGGTCTTGAGCGCGGTGTCTGAAAGACCTTTGCGCGCTCCGTGTGTGGAGATGAAATACTCCTGCACGGTGAGACCTTCTTTGAAATTCGATATAATGGGAAGTTCGATAATCTCGCCTGACGGCGTGGCCATAAGACCGCGCATACCGGCAAGCTGACGGATCTGCTGTTTCGAACCGCGGGCGCCGGAGTCCGCCATGATGAAGATCGGGTTGAACCCGTCCTGGTCCTGGCGCAGATTGTTCATCATCGCCTCGGTAATGCGTTCGTTGACGCTCGTCCACAAGTCGATGACCTTCTGTGCGCGTTCTTCGTTGGTGATAAGCCCCTGCTGATACTGGTGCTGAATGACTTCAACTTCCTTCTTCGCGCGCTTGATCTCTTCTCCCTTCATGCTCGGGATGACGATGTCGTCGAGCGATATCGTCGCGCCGAAGAGCGTAGCGCTCTTGAAGCCCAGTTCCTTGATGCGGTCAATCATGCCGACCGTTGCCGACGGTCCGAACTTGAGGTACACCTTGTGGATGTAACGTGCAAGCGTCTTGCTGTCAAGCGGATTGTTCTGGTATTCCATGCCGGCGGGCGCTACTTCGTTAAAGAGTATGCGTCCGACAGTTGTTTCAAGCATATCGCCCCACGGCGCGAGCACCTTGATGCGGGCCTGATGGTCGATGACATTGTTGTCCACCGCAAGAATCGCTTCACGGAACGACGAGAATGATTTCCCCTCGCCCTTCGAGCCGTTGCGCATACGGGTGAGATAGTTGATGCCGAGCACGATGTCCTGCGTCGGGTTGACAATGGGCTCACCGCTTGCCGGGTTCAGCAGATTGTGCGGCGCGAGCATGAGTGTCCACGCCTCGATCTGAGCTTCAGCGGAAAGCGGAACGTGAACCGCCATCTGGTCTCCGTCGAAGTCCGCGTTGTATGCGTGACAGACGAGCGGATGCAGCTGTATGGCCTTGCCTTCCACCAGTATCGGTTCGAACGCCTGGATACCGAGACGGTGGAGCGTCGGTGCGCGGTTGAGCAGCACCGGATGCTCGCGGACGATTTCCTCAAGCGCTCCCCATACTTCTTCGGCGCCTTCTTCGACGATCTTTTTGGCGCTTTTAATATTGTATGCCGAGTTTTTCTCGACAAGTTTTTTCATGATGAACGGCTTGAACAGTTCAACCGCCATCTTTTTCGGCAACCCGCACTGATGGAGCTTGAGTGTCGGACCGACAACGATGACCGAGCGGCCTGAATAGTCGACACGCTTTCCGAGCAGGTTCTGTCTGAAACGTCCCTGTTTTCCCTTGAGCATGTCCGACAGCGATTTGAGCGGACGGTTACCCGGGCCCTTCACCACTTTCTTGCGGCGGCTGTTGTCGAACAGCGCGTCAACCGCTTCCTGGAGCATGCGCTTTTCATTGCGGATGATGATATCAGGCGCACGCAGGAGCAGCAGTCGGCGAAGCCGTATATTTCTGTTGATGACGCGGCGGTAGAGATCGTTCAGATCGCTCGTCGCGAAACGGCCTCCGTCCAGCTGCACCATGGGGCGCAGTTCCGGCGGGATGACCGGTATGACGTCCATGACCATCCATTCGGGTTTATTGCCGCTGTACAGAAAGTCTTCGAATATCTCAAGGCGCTTGCGCAGACGGCGGTCGGCCTTGATGCCTTTCTTGTTCATTTCCTGGCGGAGTTTTTCTACTTCCTCTTCAAGTTTGAGATCCTTGAGCATATCGCGTATGCCTTCGGCGCCGATTCCGATGCGTATCGCGTCGCCGTAGCGTTCGATGTTCTCAAGATATTCCTCTTCGGTGAGGAGGTCGCCGCGGTTAAGCTGCGTGTCGCCCGGATCGATGACGATATACCGTTCGAAATAGAGCACGCTGCGCACGCTCGCCATCGACGTATTGAGCAGAAGCCCGATGCGTGACGGGGAATTCCGGTAATACCATATATGCGCCACAGGTGAAGCGAGCTCGATGTGCCCCATGCGTTCGCGCCGCACTTTGAAATGCGTCACTTCTACGCCGCACTTGTCGCACACGACGCCTTTGTAGCGGATGGATTTGAACTTGCCGCAGTAGCACTCATATTCCTTCGTGGTGCCGAAAATGCGCTCGCAGAAAAGACCGTCGCGCTCGGGACGAAGGGTGCGGTAATTGATGGTTTCAGGCTTCTTCACCTCGCCGTATGACCACTCGCGGATCACATTCGGTGATGCAATGCTGATTCGTATCTTATCGAAACTTTTCAGTGTCGGAAGCATTATTTCCCTCGGCATGATTATTTGAAGATCTTCGTTACTTTTTTCGTTTTCTGACGGTTTTCTTTTTCCGTCGTCGCAATTTTCTGGCCCGTATCGTCAAAGATGCCGATATCGAGCCCGAGACCGCGCAGTTCCTGCACGAGCACGTTGAACGATTCCGGTATGCCCGGCGCCGAAACGATGTCGCCTTTGACGATCGCTTCGTAGATGCGCGCGCGGCCCGCCATGTCGTCCGATTTCACCGTCAGGAATTCCTGAAGCATGTTCGCAGCACCATATGCCTCAAGCGCCCACACTTCCATTTCTCCGAGACGCTGACCGCCGAACTGTGCTTTGCCGCCGAGCGGCTGCTGTGTGACCAGCGAGTACGGTCCTGTCGACCGGGCATGTACCTTATCCTCGACCAGGTGGTTGAGTTTTATCATATACATATACCCGACGGTGACCTTGTTCTTGAACGGTTCGCCCGTGCGCCCGTCAAAGAGTTCCACCCTGCCCGACGGCGGGAGTCCGGCCTCTTTCACGGCTTTGCGTATGTCCTCTTCTCTGGCGCCGTCGAATACCGGCGTTTCGAATTTAATGCCCATCTTGTGACCGGCCCAGCCGAGCACGAGTTCAAGCATCTGCCCGATGTTCATGCGTGACGGAACCCCGAGCGGGTTGAGCACGATGTCCACCGGCGTACCGTCAGCGAGATACGGCATATCGGCGATATCCATAACGCGTGCCACAACGCCTTTGTTGCCGTGGCGTCCGGCCATCTTGTCGCCTTCCTGAAGCTTGCGTTTCTTCGCGATGAAAACCTTCACCGCTTCTTCGACGCCGCTCTTCAGTTCGTCGCCGTTCTCACGGCTGTACATGCGTATATCGATGACCGTGCCGCCCTTACCGTGCGGTACGCGCAGCGACGTATCTTTGACATCCCGCGCCTTTTCGCCGAATATCGAATGGAGGAGCCGGTATTCCGGTGTTATCTCGGTCTCGCCTTTCGGTGTGACCTTACCGACGAGTATGTCGCCCGGTTTAACCTGCGCGCCGATGCGCACGATTCCGCGCTCGTCAAGATTGCGGAACGCCTCTTCAGGAACATTCGGGATGTCGCGGGTGATGACCTCGCGATCGAGTTTCGTCTCGCGCGCTTCAATCTCGAACTCTTCTATATGGAGTGACGTGAATGTGTCTTCCTGAATCAGACGCTTTGAAATGAGAATGGCGTCCTCGAAATTGTATCCGTCAAATATCATGAATGCGGCAAGAACGTTCCTGCCGAGCGCGAGTTCGCCTTTATCGGTTGCCGGACCGTCGGCAAGCACCTGGCCCGCTTTCACCGTATCGCCCTCGTCGACGCATGGGCGCTGATGGAAATTCGTGTCCTGGTTGGTACGCAGATACTTAATGAGCGTGTAGGTATCGACGTCTTTCGTCCCTTCCTGACGCTGCGGTTTTACCACGATTTCGTCATGCGTGACCTTTATCACCTTTCCGGCGCGCTGCGCCTTGACGACAATACCGATACCGTGGCCGATCTTGTGTTCAAAGCCGGTTCCGACAATGGGGGCTTCCGGAACGACAAGCGGCACACCCTGGCGTTGCATGTTCGAACCCATGAGCGCGCGGTTGGCGTCGTCATGTTCGAGGAACGGGATGAGCGCCGTCGAGAGCGAGACGATCTGCTGGGGCGCTACGTCCATATACTGAATCTGCTCGGGCGATACGTACGGGAATGAATTCCGGTACCGTGTTGCGATGAATTTCTCGCTGAACGTATTGTCGGCCTTCAAGGGCACGTTCGCCTGTGCGATGTGATACCGCTCTTCATCGTGCGCGGTAAGATGTTCGATCTTGTCGGAAACCTTGCCGTTCACCACTTTGCGGTACGGTGTCTCAAGAAAACCGTGATGATTCACTTTCGCATAGGTGGCGAGTGAAACGATGAGTCCGATATTCGGACCTTCCGGCGTTTCAATGGGACAAATCTTTCCGTAGTGCGTATGGTGCACGTCGCGGACTTCGAAACCGGCGCGGTCGCGTGAAAGACCGCCGGGTCCGAGTGCGTTGAGACGACGCTTGTGCGTAATCTCTGACAGCGGATTCGTCTGATCCATGAACTGCGACAGCTGCGATGTGCCGAAAAACTCTTTGATGACCGCCTGTACGGGCTTGACGCTCACGAGCGACTGCGGCGTTACGCTGTCCGCATCGAGCATCTGCATGCGTTCGCGCGCGATGCGCTCCATGCGTGCGAAGCCAACTTTCAGCTGGTTCGAAAGAAGCTCGCCCACCGAACGTATGCGGCGGTTGCCGAGGTGATCGATATCATCGATCGATTCTTCATTGATGAAAACTTTTATGATGAACTTGAGCGTCTCAACGATGTCCACTTTGCGGAGCGCCCGTGACTGGGGGTCGTCCTCGAAGCGCAGACGCTTATTGATCTTGTAGCGTCCCACCTCACCGAGATCGTACATCTTCGGATTGAAGAGCATATCGTTGAAATACTTTACCGCGTTCTCAACGAGCACCGGCTCACCCATGCGGATGACCGAGTGCACTTTCACGCAGGCTTCCTGCTGGTTCGCCGTCGTGTCCTTCTCAAGCGTATTGATGATCGTGATGTTGTTCTTGACATCGGAAAGGTTCAGCACATCGATGTTTTCAAGACCGAGCGGCAGAATGCGCTCGACGATGGTGGTATTGATGGCGTCGCCCGGGCTGAGGATTACCTCTTCGGGATTCTGCGGATCGATGAGCTTTTTTGCGGCGCGGCGGCCGAACAGAAGCTCTTTTTTCTCATCGTCGGAAAGCCCTTTCAGTGCAAGGGTTTCAACCGGATAGAACATCTTCAATATTTCTTCATTGCTCTCAAAACCGATGCCGCGAAGCACAACCGTCGCCGGTATTTTCTTCTTGCGGTCGATGCGGACGAAGAGCACGTCTTTTTTTGTATCTAATTCGAACTCAAGCCAGGTGCCGCGGTCGGGGATTATCTTCGCGACATACGCGGAATCTTTCGTTGAAAAATTGAACACAACGCCCGGTGATCGGTGTATCTGCGATACCACCACGCGTTCTGCGCCGTTGACGATGAACGTCCCGCGCGCCGTCATGGCGGGTATCTCGCCGACAAAGATGTCCTGCTCGACGATCTTCATCGTTTCTTTTACAATAAGGCGCACCTTGATCTTCAGTGCATAGGCGAATGTCTTGTCGCGGACGATAGCTTCCTGTTCGGTGATCTTCGGATCGTCCACGGTGTAATTGATGAATTCAATGAGCATCTTCTCATTCTGGCTGGTGACCGGGAAGACGGAGTTGAGCACGAGCTGCAATCCCTGATCGGCGCGCTTTGCCGGGGGAACATCCTTCTGCAGAAAATCATGATAAGAAATAGTCTGCATCTCAAGAAAATCCGGGGTATCAACAACGTCGCGAAGACGGGCAAAACTCACCCGCCCGTTGCTCATGGTATACGCTTTCGCGAACGCTTCACCGCGTTCCGGATATTGCTTATTATCGAACCCGCTATCGCCTGACATCATGCACGCTCCTCGTCATACTTACACATTCATGCCCGTAAATGATTACAAAAGGGAAGGCGCCGCAATGGACGCCCTCCCTGCAAATTCGTTTCCGTTGTCAATGGAGCAAACGGTTTGTATCGATCGTTCAATGCTCATTCGCTGATGCAGAGAAACGGTCTTATTTAATCTCAACCTTACCGCCGGCAGCTTCGACCTTTTTCTTGATCTCTTCGGCTTCTTCTTTCTTAACGCCTTCCTTAATCTTCTCGCCGCCCTTCTCAACAGCTTCCTTCGCTTCTTTGAGACCGAGGCCGGTCACTTCGCGGACGATCTTGATAACGTTAATTTTCTGAGCCGCATCGTGTCCTGTGAGGAAAACGTCAAAAGCAGTTTTCTCTTCAGCAGGAGCAGCAGCCGGACCTGCAGCAGCAGCGGCCGCAACCGGAGCCGCAGCCGTAACATTGAATTCCTTCTGGAGCGCTTCAACGAGATCGTTCAGTTCCACAACAGTCATTTCTTTGACCGCTGCGATGAATTCTTCTTTTGTCAACTTAGCCATTTTCAAATCTCCTTGTGTGATTCGGACGGACTATGCCGCCTTTTCTTTTTTTTCTTTGACCGCGCTCAGCGTATATACGAGATTGCTCGTAATACCCTTAAGCGTAAATACAGCATTCGAGATCGGACCTTGTACAGCGCCAACGAGCCGCGACAGCAGCACTTCGCGCGACGGCAGACTCGCAACCTTGAGCACGTCCTGCGCCTGCAGCACCGCTCCGGCATAGATACCGCCTTTAATCTTGAATGTCGGATACTTCTTGCCCGCCGCGTTGATAACATCTGCAGCGATCGAAAGATCGTCGTTGCAGAAAATCACCGCTGTCGGCTCTTTGAGCACGGCAGTCATATCCGGCATGTTCGATTCTTTGAGGGCGATGTTAAAGAGACGGTTCTTAACCACGTGAAGACGTCCGCCCTTTTTGAGGAGGTCACGCTTCATTCCCTTTACCTGTTCCGCCGTCATTCCGCGATAATCGAAAAAGATGAGGGCGCTGTTTGACGAAAGCCGCGACTTGATACCGCTTACGGTATCGATGTTCGTTTTACTGGGCATATCGTTCCCTCGCTAACTATTTATTACAACCGCTATGGTTTTTCGAGCCCAGCACCCGGACCCGTTCACCTTCGGGAAATGGATCAATTTCCCTCCGGCGATGTACCAGAGCAGCTACAATTTCTTATTTGAGCTTCTTGAAATCTATCTTGAGCCCCGGTCCCATGGTGGACGTAAGGCACACTTTTCTGACATAATCACCCTTGATGTCGCTCGGGCGTTTTTTCATGACATCTTCATAGAACATCAGGAAATTATCTTTCAGCGCATCGGCCGCCATCGAAGCCTTGCCTACCGCCATATGCACGATACCGGCTTTCTCCGCACGGTATTCCACGCGTCCTTTTTTGAACGCCTTCACGGTTGATTCAAGATTCATCGTCACCGTTCCCGTTTTCGGGTTCGGCATAAGTCCGCGTTTACCGAGAACCTGACCGAGTTTACCCACATCTTTCATGAGATCGGGCGTCGAAATGGCGACGTCGAAATCCACCCATCCGCCTTTGATCTTTTCCATGAGGTCTTCAGCGCCGACAAAGTCAGCGCCCGCTTTCGTGGCCTCATCGGCTTTGTCGCCTCTGGCGAACACGAGCACGCGCTTTTCCTTTCCGAAACCGTGTTTGAACGATATCGTGTCGCGTATCGAATGTTTCGACAGAAGGTTCAGATTCACCACCGCCTCTATCGTCTCGTCGAATTTCGCTCCCGCATTCTGTTTCACCAGGGCGATCGCCTCATCAACTGAGTACGTCTTTTTCCGGTCGATAGTCGCATGTGCTTTGCTGTAGCGTTTGCTACCAATTTTCTTTACTTTCGGCATTGGATTACTCCTCGACATTCACGCCCATTGAACGGGCGGTTCCGGCAACGATCTTCTTTGCGCCTTCGATATCGTTGGCGGAAAGATATTCCATCTTTTCTTTTGCGATCTCTTCGAGATCCTTCTTCGCAAGTGTACCCACTTTGATCTTATTGGGCGTCGATGAACCTTTCTCGATCTTCATCCGCTTCAGGATGAGCATCGATGTGGGGCTTCCCTTCGTGATGAACGTATATGACTTGTCTTCATATACAGTGATGATGGTGGTAAGAACCTGACCTTTCATCTTCATGGTCTTTGCGTTGAAGTCCTTGCAGAAGAGCGCTATCGGGACCTGCTTCTGACCGAGCGCGGGTCCGAGCGGCGGAGCGGGTGTCGCCTCTCCTGCGGGTATTCTCACTTTGACCATACCAGTTACTTTTTTTGCCATTGCCGATTTCCTTGCCGTTGGTTATAGTTTCTTAACTTTCATAAAATCAATTTCGGTCGGTGTTGCGCGTCCGAAAATTTCTATGCGTACCGTAATCTTGCCCTTGTCGGGATTGATGTGTTCGATGACACCGTTGAGTCCATTGAACGGACCGTCGATGACGCGAACCTTCTCGCCGACCTCGTATTCGATCTTGATGGTGTCGGGCATTTCACCTTTTTTCTTTGCCGCCTGCTTGTCGTCAAACAGACGCTTGAGGTCTTCGTCTTTCAGCGGCTCGGGGATGATGCGCCCCTCTTCTTTCGTAGTCGCGTGACTTCCGATGAAGCCGGCGACGCCCGGGGTCCTGCGCACCAGTGTCCAGGTAACGTCGTTCATCACCATCTCAACGAGTACATATCCCGGATAGAAGCGTTCTTCGCGACTCACTTTCTTGCCGTTGCGAAGCTCCGTGACTGTTTCCGAGGGGATGAACACATTACTGATAAGATCCTGCATGCCCGCCTCACCGGCGCGCTTCAGGATCCGTTCTTTCACTTTTTTTTCATAGCCCGACTGGGTGTGGACGATGAACCATTTCTTTTCGCCCGCGCTGTCCGTCGGTGCGGGTATTGTATCGTGTGCGGTTTCTTCGCTCATAGTTTCCTACCGGTTTTTCCTGAGTCGCCGAATACCGAAATACGCGACGACGATTGCGCCCGCGACGAGGAGCAGGATTACTCCGAAACGCGAAAGCAGGAATGATGAAAACACGCTTCCCGTAAGCGCATTACGTACAAGGAATGAGATGACATAATCGACCAGTGCAAGACCCGCAGATACGAGTACGAGCGAGACGATGACAACCACCGTCTGCGTCATCACTTCATCGCGTGAAGGCCACACACTCCGTTCAAGAAGTTCCTTGCGGGACTCCTTGATGAATTCTATAGCCTTGTTGCTCTTCTTTTCATCAGCCATACGTTCACCTTCGTTTTTTACTCGTGCCGTATCAGGTCAGACAGGACTCGAACCTGCAACATGCGGTTTTGGAGACCGCCGCTCTACCAATTGGAGCTACTGACCCATCATCCTGCTTGCACTACTTGGAGATCTTGATCTCGGTGTGCAGCGTATGTTTACGGTCAAAACGGCAGAACTTTTTCAGCTGGATCTTGTCCGGCGTGTTCTGCTTGTTCTTCACCGTGGTGTAATTCTTCCGCTTACATTCGGTGCATTGTAATTGCACTGTTTCACTTTTTTTCTTGCCTGCAGCCATGGTTCTACCTTATTATAGTCCGATGTCGTCCGGAGTCCTTATTAGAATTTGAGGTCAGTAGTTTACGTGAATTCGTTTTTTTTGTCAAGCGCTGTTTTGATTTTTTTTCGAAAAATGATATCTCTCATTTTTATCATTTTTCCGGACCTTTTTATACATTTTCTGCTTTTTTGGTGAAAAACGCATATTCATGACCGTGGACATGTGCATAATACATGCCAGATTTATCAATGCAGGGAATTATCCGGCGGGATGAATCTATTTTACTTTTGTTCTGAATTCCCTAAACTCGCTGTCAACATATGAACTGTCGACACCGGGCTTGCCGGACTTGACTGCATCGGCGGTAAACTGCAGCTGCTTTTCCCACACGAGCGAACCATCCATGGCCTTTACGGTCCCGGTGATGCCTGCGGTGTTCATAACCAGCCGCACGCGATATGGCGTGTTGAACTTCCATTCGCTTATACTTTTCTCGTCGATGGTATTTACATTCTTATTATAATTCCACTGGCCGTTGTAGTTCTGCGACAGCTCTATGAAATGCGCTTCTTTGAACTGCTTCGGTCCTTCAACGAGAGCCACATGCCAGTAATTGCTCGGATTCTGAAAAATAATCACACCGGCGATCTTCCACTGGTCGGCCAATCCCTTTTTTATGGTGATCACCGCTTCAGCTTTTATGTCGGTACCCGCCGGCGCATTTTTCACCACAGTAAATTCTTTTCCTTCACAGAGGCTGGTGAACGCCCCGTTAACCACCTTCCATTTGTCGGACGCCAGCATCCAGTTTGCCGTGACAGAACCCTCTGTCGTATATTTTGAAAAATCGTCCATGAACGAAAAATCCTCTGCACACAGAAGCGTAATCACGGTCAACATGAATAATGATACAGATAGTTTTTTCATACGACACTCCTCAGCTACTCTTCCGGTATTATACTGTATTTTCATCGGTTTGCAAAGACATGGCACATGAAAACGCAATAATATGCGCTTGACTTTCACAACTCCGGGTATTATAGTATATTCACATTATTAAATATATGTTCAATATTATTAAACAATAATTTATGAAGATTCAAGCACTGGAACGCGGACTCGCCATCGCACGGTATGCGGCAGAGTCGGCAAACGGGCTTACTCTCACCGAACTTGCCCATCTGACCGGACTCAACAAGACAACGGTGTACCATCTGGCTCAGACACTGGTCGCCGAAGGGCTTTTGGATAAGGACGCGAGGGCGCTCTACCGTATCGGCCCGCTGCCAGCAGCGCTCATGAACGATGCACGGAGGAACAGCCGTGAATCGCTGGTACGCGAGACGCTGATACCGGTCCATCGGTTGTATCCCGAAGCAAGCCTCATCGTTGCCGAGCTGGGTGACGCTGAACTGTTTTCCCGCTACATGCTGCAGGAGGGCAAACCGGGTTCATTCGTACGAAGCGATGACATGACGCTGAATCCGTATCTCACCGTAGCGGGAGTGTTGTTCTTTGCGTTTCTGCCCGAAGAGCGTCTGCGCGGACTCCGGCTGCACCATCCATTCGATTATAAAGGAAAAGAAACCTGGGGCAGTGAAGCGGCATTCAACGCGTGCGTCATGCGTGCCCGGGATCGCGGCTGGTCCGATACCGCCGAGATCGTTCCGAAAGAACTGTTCAAGATCGGCATTCCTGTTTTCGACCCGCAGCAGAACCTCATCGCGACGATCACGTTTAATTGCCATAAAAGATATGCGTCATCACCGGCAAAGATCCGGCGCGACCTGATGGCGGCAGCCTCGATTATCGGCGGGACAGCCCCGCATGAGAATAAAAGCACAAAGATCTAAGGAGAGCACCATGTTTGAAAAATCGTATGATGTAGCCGTCTGCGGCGGCGGGATTGCAGGAGCGGCGGCGGCAATCGCTTCCGCGCGCCAGGGTAAAAAAACGGTATTCATCGAGAAGACCGTAATGAGCGGCGGACTTGCCACCACCGGTCTCATCTATATCTATCTGCCGCTGTGTGACGGATACGGTACCCAGGTGCTCTTCGGCATTGCGGAGGAACTGCTCCTTGCAAGTCTCAAATACGGTCCGGGCAATATCCCGAACTGGCGTATCGGCAAAAACGCGGAAGAAGCGAAACGATACCGCATCATCTTTTCACCGGCATCATTCACGCTCGCCATCGATGAACTCCTCGTCAATGCCGGCGTTGACATCTGGTACGACACGCTCATCTGCGGCGCACAGGTAGAGAACGGACGCCTTACCGCCGTCGAAGTTGAAAATAAAAGCGGACGCGGACGCATCAATGCGAAATGCTTTGTCGATGCCACCGGCGACGCCGATGTCGCGCATTTTGCGGGATTGGATTGTCCGACAGCCCAGAATGCCCTCGCCTTCTGGGTTCTTGAACATGCGAAAGGCGCGAAGTGGAGACTTGAGGGTTCCATCGAATCGGTATCGATGCACGCTGACGGAGGGTCCATCGATAAAAAACGCGGTATGAGCGGCATAGATGGAGCGGAGGTCACGAAGTTCATCCTTGACGGCCGCGCAAAATATCTTGCACGGCTGAAAAAGGAATATGCATCCGGCAATCAGTCACGCACTACCCTGTTCCCGCTCACACTTCCATCTATGGCGCAATTCCGCACCACGCGTCACATCCCCGCGCTGTATAAACTCCGCGACGGCGAAGACTGGAAGCACTTCGACGACTCCATCGGCATGACGGCAGACTGGCGGAAATCCGGTTTTGTGTGGGAAATTCCCTACCGGAGCATGGTCCCCGTGGGACTGAAAAACCTCGTGGCAGCGGGACGCTGTACCGCCGCGGAAGAGGACGCATGGGAAGTAACCCGCGTCATCCCGACTGCGGCGCTCACCGGTGAAGCGGCAGGAACCGCAGCGGCACTCTGTGCCGATAAAGGTATATCCCCTGACGAATTGCCGGTAACCGTACTGCAGGATGCGCTTCGCAAAGCGGGCAATAAGATACACCTGGAAGACGTGGGCCTTGCACCGAAAAAGTAGCAGCATTCAGGAAACAGTTATGGAAGAAACCATGCAGGGGCGGTATGATGTCATTGTCGCTGGAGGCGGAAGCGCCGGGATCTGCGCGGCACTGCAGGCGGCACGCGCCGGGGCAAGAACAGCACTGATTGAAATGACGGGAGTACTCGGCGGAACTACGACAGCCGGCGGAGTGAATTTTCCCGGATTGTTCCACGCTTGGGGAAAACAGGTGATCAAAGGCATCGGATGGGAGCTGGTTGAAAAAACGGTTGCACTTGACCGCGGCATCATGCCTGATTTCTCCGGAACACCAAAACGGCACTGGGAACAGCAGGTACACATCAATCCTTATGTCTTCGCATGCGTTTCAGAGGAGGAATGCTTACGCGCAGGGGTATCGCTCAGGTATCACGAGATCATGGCGAATCTTTCGTATATCGCTGATGCATGGCACGTAGACACCATCGGTAAAAGCGGCGTGGCGGCGCATCTCACGGCGAAGGAGATCATCGACTGCACCGGTGACGCCGACATCATCCGTATGTCGGGATACGCTTGCGAAACAAGCGAGACCCGTCAGCCGGGCACGCTCATGATCAGCTTCGACGGTTATGATATCAACACGCTGGACCGCGATAGAATAGATGAAGAATACCGCAAAGCGCTTTCCGATGGACGCCTGATCCCCGGCGACTTCGCACAGTCGAAAACCGCATTCATGCCGTTCCTTCGCGGACACGGAGGGAATCAGGTGCACATCTTCGGCGCGGACTCATCCACCGCCGCAAAGAAAACCGATGCGGACATCCGCGGACGCGCGGCGGCATTACGACTGCTTCGGTTCATGCGTACGCTCCCCGGCTGTGAAAAGACATTCATTAAATCGATGTCGCTTACCACCGGCATACGCGAGACATATCGTATCGCGGGCGAATATACCATCACCCATGACGATTATATCTCTGGAAGGAAGTTCGATGATTCGGTGTGCTATTCGTTCTACCCAATCGATGTGCATGACGAGAATGGCGTTATACCGAAACCGCTCAACCCGGGGACGGTACCATCCGTACCGCTCAGGGCGCTCATCCCGGCGGGTAGCGGACATATCCTTGCCGCCGGACGTATCATCTCAAGCGACCGGCTCGCGAACTCGGCACTCCGTATTCAGGCGACATGCATGGCAACGGGCCAGGCGGCTGGAGCGGCGGCGGCCCTGGCTTCACACGGCGGCATCACGCCCTCAGCGGTTGCACAATCGGAACTTCGCACAATTCTTGAAACACATGGCGCGATAATTCCGGTTTGACGCCGACGTTGACCGGACAGTAACGTGTTAATCCTGTCCGCGACGGCGCGAATTTGCGCAAACAGCTTCTTTATAGTATACTACCGCAACTTTCCTGAAGGACGAAGAGCTCATGGACGCAACGATACAATCGATAGAACAGTCGGCACGCGCCGACATTGAAAAGGCGGCTACCGCGGCCGCCCTTGAAGAACTGCGCATAACATATCTGGGCAAAAAAGGCCGGATAACCGATCTTTTAAAACAGCTTGGAACGCTCGATAATGCATCCCGTCCTGTCATGGGACAAAAGATAAACGCGCTCCGCGACGCGGTAAGCAGCGCCATTACCGCGCGCAAGGACGCTCTCGCTGAAACGGAATTCAACGCGCAGATGGAAAAAGAGCGCATCGACGTGACGCTGCCCGGCCGCCGGACAGTGACGGGAAAGCTGCATATTTTGACCACCGTCGAGGAAGAGATAGTAAGCGTTCTCAACGGCATGGGCTTCACTCCGGTTGAAGGACCGGAGCTTGAAGATGAACATCACAACTTCGAGGCGCTCAACATACCGTCATGGCATCCGGCGCGCGACAGCCACGATTCATTCTATGTATCGGACGACAGACTGCTCCGCACACACACATCGCCGATGCAGATTCGCATCCTTGAAAAACTGAAACCGCCGCTTGCGGTCATCGCTCCGGGAAAAACCGCCCGCCGCGACGCCGTCGATTCAAAGCACTCGCCGGTATTCCATCAGCTTGAAGGATTCTTTGTCGATGAGAACGTGACATTCGCCGACCTCAAAGGCTGCCTTGAGACGTTCTTCAAACGGCTCTTCGGCGAAAAGACCGCCATACGCCTGCGCCCCGATTTTTTCCCGTTCGTTGAACCGGGCGCTGAGATAAGCGCCACCTGCGTCATCTGCAAAGGCGCCGGATGCAGGACATGCGGCAACACCGGCTGGATAGAACTTCTCGGTGCGGGAATGATACATCCCAAGGTGTTCGAAGCGGTTGGACACGACCCCAAACGCGTGAGCGGCTTCGCCTTCGGCATGGGCATCGAGCGCATCGCGATGATAAAATACGGCATCACCGATATCAGGCTCTTCTTTGAAAATGATTTGGAGTTTTTGAGACAGTTTTGAATACAGGCATAAACTGACCGTCGCAAGTCCGCGTAAATGTGTACGTATCACGATTGTGTTGTTCTTAAATGAGAATCCTACTACAAGTGGTGTCGCTCTCGCAATCCATCCCGGATTGCTGGCGCTAGCGAACGCGGGCAAAGTACATTACCCGGTATTGTCGCACATCGTGTGCGGTCCAAGACGAGTGCTCAGACTAGCTGTTGCAAAATAAGCCCGCGTATTCCGCTTATGGCGTAGCAATTTTCTGTCTCTTATAATCCCGCGGCGACAGCAGCAGATATTTCTTGAATATTTTACTGAAAAATTTCTCGTCGCTGAACCCCACGTTCTTCGCAACCACGTTCACCGGAATATCCTGCGCGAGCATCTCCTTGGCGCACTGGAGGCGGTACTTGAGCAGATACTGCATCGGCGTGAGTCCCATGATATCGCGAAACATCCGTATGAAGTAGAACTTGTTGATGCCGATGCCGTCGGCAAGTTTTTCGAGCGACAGATCCGCCGCATAGCTGTCATGGATGATGTTCAGCGCCTTGAGCACGCGCTCGTCGCTGACATATTCAAACTTCGCCTGTTTGCTCATTTCTATCAGAAGCGCTTTGATGAGCGCCGCAAAGGTATCGTACGGCCGTTCCTGCGACTGCGTCATCTGTTCGAGTATCTTGACAAAGTGAAACGCTATCGAATCCTTGACGACTTTATACGCTACGAGTTCATTGGTCACATCGGGATTCGCCACGATATGGAACCAGAGTATGCGGACAGGGTCGGCTTTATTATGGAAAAGATGATACGGACGGTTTGACGGAAACAGATACAGATGTCCGTGTTTGAGCGGCACCGGCTTGGTTGTCTCGCTTTCGTAATACGCTTCGCCGCCGTAGATATATTTGAAACGGTGGAACAGACAGCTCTTTGACTCACGTACCTCCCACGTCTGCGGACAGGTCAGATATCCGAGCTGTTTCGGGAGAAGTGTTATCGCGCTTGCTGCTATGTTCATATACCGGTCTTTATACCTTTTGGTTACTTTGTTATACCACAGGGGAGGAGAAATGCAATGCAAATAATCTCACAATAGCGACAAAAAAGCGCACGTCAAATGGACAAAAAAGATATATACTATCAACATATTAAACCGTGATGGAAATGCTGCTATGAAAACGAAGAAATCGCTCATGTCTCCCGGGTTCTACCCCTTCTGGTTCTGGAACGACCGTCTAGAAGAAACCGAGATCCGCCGGCAGATCCGTGAAATGTCTTCGCAAGGCATCAAGGGATTTTATGTCCATTCCCGGCAGGGCCTTGAACAGCCGTATCTTTCGGAAGCATTCTTTACCATGCTCGATGCCGCAATAGATGAAGCGGCAAAACATGACATGACGGTACATCTCTATGACGAATACCCCTACCCGAGCGGTATCGCCGGAGGCGAGGTGGTGGCCGGAGAACCGGGGCTCTATGCAACGCGGCTTCATCATAAAAAATATACAATTGACGGCGGAAATGTACGGCTCGAATTACCGAACGGAAAACTGCTTGCCGCAACCCTTTATCCCCTCAATGACGGCAAAACGGATTGGAAACACGGCGCGGATGTCCGCAATCACATCGGCATGGTGCTCACCGATGAGACTTATGAAGAGACCGGCCTCACGTCGTATAACCGGAAACGGTATTTTACATCAGAGCCGAAGCCGGTACTTGAGATTACACTCCCGGAAAAGAAGTATATCCTTATCGTAAGCGTACAGCAGGTAATCGAGCGGTTCAAGTACTGGGGACAGCTCCCCGACGTACTTAATCCCGAAGTCGCGAAACGATTCATCGCCATGACACATGAACGGTATAAAAAACGATACGGAAAACTCTTCGACAAACGTATGCCGTCAATTTTCATCGATGAAGTCGCACCCGAATGGTCGACGCTTGTACCGGCCGCATTCAAGAAACGTTACGGCTACGACCTTATCGGATCGATGAGTGCTCTCGCCGATGAATCACATCCGCGTCATGCTGATGTCGCCAGCGACCTCAACCGGCTAACCTATGAGATGTTCTGCCGGTCGTTCGAAAAACCGATAGCCCTCTGGTGCAGAAAGAACGGCATCGCATACACCGGAGAGAAACCGTCATATCGCCTGTCGCAGCTGAAACTCATGGATATACCCGGCTGCGACCCCGGCCACACCAAGGCGGGCGCAAAACCCGACATCATGCAGCACACCATACGCGGCAACGCGAAAGCCGCCGCATCGGCTGCGTACTTCTACGGCAAACGGGGCGCCATCTGCGAATGCTACCACAGCATGGGATGGAGTTCAACGCTCGAGGACGCCAAACTCATCGCCGATATGCTGCTCCTCGCCGGGATAACGTATCTCACGCCGCATGCATTCTTCTATACAACACACGCGCTCAAGAAACACGACGCGCCGCCCACATTCTTTTTCCAGATGCCGTTCTGGCCGCTCTTCGGCAATCTCTCGCGTCACATCGATGAAATCGGACAGTTGCTTGCCGGGACATATATCGACGCCGAAGTGCTCGTAGTGGACCCGCACGCCGGAATGCCGACACCTGAAGATGAAACTTTTTATTCGTCGATGCTCTGGGCGCTTGCCGGAGCGCATATCGATTTTCATATTGTCGATACCGACATTCTGGAAAGCGGCACCATACGGGAGAAGAGAGTACATATCAAAGATATCAGCGCCCGCATCGTCATCGTACCGCCGCAGCGGGTTATAGAAAAGGAACTACGGATATGGCTTTCTCAATTTAAGGCAAAAGGCGGTATCGTCATCGATGCGGAACGCGTAGATCATGACACAGCAGCATTCATTACGTCGGTAACAAAAAAGGCGTCTCCATCGCTCAGTATTCATGTTAACGGAAAAGAAATCACCGATGTGCTCACCGTAAAACGAAAGAAAAAAAGCGGCACACTGTGGTTTGTGGTCAATACCGGCGGCACGGCATATGATGCGGAGATATCAACAGAAACATCTCTCAGCGAACACATTCTGTCAGGAAATCAGCCTCCGTCATTGCAGAAGGCGGGAAAAAGCTATCGACGTGTCATCCATCCGTTTGAATCTTTCATGCTGAAAGCCGGAAGCGATGAGACCGCATCGCCCGCAGCTATAACCGTTCACGCTGAAACTATGATGAAGGTCAAACCGCAGCATAAAAACCTCCTGCGCATGTACGACTGGACGATGTCGCTTCTCGACGAACAGGGTATTGCACGTGAAAGCGCGGTGGTTCCGGCACTGCCGCTGTCGAATCAGCTTGAAAAGGGAAAGTTCACTTTT
This sequence comes from Spirochaetota bacterium, assembly GCA_016214035.1. Classification (GTDB taxonomy): domain Bacteria; phylum Spirochaetota; class Brachyspiria; order Brachyspirales; family JACRPF01; genus JACRPF01. The sequence continues at coordinate 52,539 of JACRPF010000008.1, forward strand.
ATGCCGAAAACATCGCGCGGTTTCGGCACCGTACCGCTCATCACATTCCCGCCGCTCTCGGTGCGGTATGAGTATCACTTCACCTGCGATTATTCCGGCGATGTGCTGCTCGTCATGGAACCGGGGTCGATAAAGGGCGCATGGACAATTACCGTGAATGATGCGGTTATTACCGCCAAAGACTTCGCATCCTGCAACGCTCATGTACGCGGGAGCCTTGGTGCGGTAGTAACTCCTTTCCTGAAACAGGGCGACAATAGCATACGCGTATCGGTTAACACCGCCCGTGCCGACGACGGCCTCATCAATGCGCTGTATCTCGCCGGTGATTTCGGTGTGCGTATCAGCCCGCCCGCTATCACAAAGCCCGTGACCGACGGCGGGTTTGAATGTCATGAAAAAAACCTTCTGCCGTATTATGCGGGAGTCATCGAATATGATACTTCGTTCCAGATCGACAAACTTCCCGCAGGTGATGACGTGCTTGTCAACATCGACTTCGGTATTCCGCTGCATGATGCCGCTGAACTATCGGTAAACGGCGGCGACTGGCGGCCCCTGCTCTGGGAACCGCGCCGGATTATGATGCCCGTCAGCGGACTACGGCACGGAAAGAACAGCCTTGCAATAAAAGTATACACAACGCTTATCCGGTCGTTCGAAGGGATGCGTTTCAATCATGCAACGCATCGCTACGAACCGGTCAGCGATTAGTACTACAGACCATCACGGAGGATTATTGCGGCTTCATGAAAAAGGTCATCACCGTCATGAACGCACCGGTACGCGGAGATGGATATTTCAATCCTCTGAAATAAACATCGGCACCCGCCTCTTGCCAAATACTGCAAATACCTGCCAAAATATGCATTGACGGTCCTCGACCGCTGACATATACTTCTACTAAGTACCTGAGGAGATGAATATGAAAGCGATCACTTTGACACTGGCACTATCAGCGGCATTTTTCATATATCCCGGTAACGACACCTACAGCTTTCTCCTCAACTATCCGTGCGATGAAGGAAGCGGAACCGCCGTGAAGGATGTCTCCGAGAACACCATCAACGGCGTTTCATCCGCGCTCTGGGGTGAAGGAAAATCCGGCAAAGCGATACAGCTGAACGGAACTTCGGCGGCATTCGTCAGAGTGCAGCTTCCGAAGGATAAAGCATTCGGCACATCGGACTTCACCGTTGCGGCATGGATAAATCCACAGTCGCTCACCGTGGACGGTCCGGCAAAACAGCGCCGTCTCTTCATGTTCATGGACAATTATCCGAACACATACGCCGGCGTGGATATACAAAGCGACGGCAGGGCGCAGTTCTTCATGGGATACACCGCAGACGGCAAACGCGTTCACGCCCCGCTCATCTCAAAAGGATCGATAGCGCTCAACGAATGGACGCATCTCGCTGTTGTCTGCAACAGGAACGGAAAGAAGCTCCGCATTTTCATCAACGGCAAGCCTGACAATGAAGCAGCGCTCCCGGAAACATTTGCGGCGGACTTCACCGCGGAAAAGCAGATGACCATCGGCAGCAGCTGGCAGAATTTCAACGGGCGTATTGATGAAGTGAAGATGTACCGACGGGCACTTGCTGAAAGCGATATCGTCACCGCGATGAATACTTTATATTCCGGCCCATCGCTTGCCGTAACATCTGCCGCAACGGTCACCGCTCCGGATAAACCTGCACCCGCGGCACCCATCGCACCTGTCGATGTTCCCTGGGATAAAGAACTGCTCTATTCAACTCCGGCCGTTTACCCCGCCGAAGGTTTCTCCGCCGACGGCATGAAAGCGCTTTTCTTCGAAGGACTTCCCTACAAGGGAAAACCCACCCGCGTGTTTGCGTGGTACGGCGCACCGGAATACGGCACCGGAAAAAAGTTTCCGGCAATGGTAGTCATACACGGCGGCGGCGGAACAGCGTTCTCCGACTGGGTGAAGCTCTGGAACAAGCGCGGCTATGCGGCAATCGCCATGGACAATTGCGGTGCTGTGCCAACGGGTTCGTCCGAGGGTAAAGGCAGAAAACGTCATGAGTTCGCCGGTCCCGACGGCTGGGGCGGATTCACGCAGATAGACGACGATGTGAAGGACCAGTGGACATTCCACGCCGCCGGTGCGGTGATTCGCGCGCACAGCCTGCTCCGCTCGATGCCGGAAGTCGACACCGAACGTGTGGGCGTTACCGGCATATCATGGGGCGGTTATCTCACCTGCGTGGTCTCCGGACTTGACGACCGTTTCAAATGCGCGATACCCGTCTACGGCTGCGGCTTCTACGGCGATGAAAGCGCATGGACATCAACGCTTAAAGGCATGGGCGAGAAAGGAAAACTGTGGCTTTCAATGTGGGACGCGTCGGTATATCTGGCGAAAAGCCGCCTGCCGATGCTCTGGGTAAGCGGCACCATCGACCACTTCTTCCCGATGCCGTCACTGCAGAAATCATATCGTCTTCCGAAAGGACCGCGGAATCTCGCGATACGCGTGAACATGAGCCACAGCCACGGTGCGGGCTGGGCTCCCGCCGAGATCGACGCGTTCACGGGAAGCTTTTTCAACGGCACGCCTCCCCTCACCGCAGTCGTCTCACAGACAGCCGATGATACAACGCTTCGCGCGGCATATCGCTCACCGGTTGCGGTCACCGAAGCGGAACTCTGCTACACCTCGGATGTAGGCAACAATGAACAGCGCTACTGGCTCTCCACCGGCGCCACGGTGGACGATGCTGCCAAAACCGTCACCGCTTCGATACCGCCGGAAGCAACCGCGTTTTATATCAACATCATCGACAGCCGCGGACTCATCGCCAGCACCGAATATATCGAACGCACGCCGAAGGCTGCCGCGGGCAAACGCCGCATACTCATCGACGAGAATTTTGAGAACAACGCCGTGGGCCGCGTACCAAGCGGAGCCACAGGCGTCAACAAGGATAAAGGCGCCGTCATTCAGGTTACCGACGCGCAGGCGTATACCGGCAAAAAATCACTCGCTTTCATCGACGCACCTGATTTGAAAAACGCGTGGGAACCGTTCCGCGAGTTCACCTTCAAGGGCGCCAACGCGATAAAGAACAACAGCGTAACGCTCACCTTCGCGGCTATGAACAGCAAAGAGAAACCGTCTAAGCTCACCGTTGAATTCCGCGACAACTCGGAAAAACAGTATAAATCCGGTCCGCTCATCACCTTTAACCCGGACGGAAGTATCACCGCAGGAGAATCACCGGTCACGACAGTCCCGCTTGGAACATGGATGAAAGTATCGATGACGTTCACTCCCGGCGGCGCCGAGAAACAGTATATCCTTGAGATAACGCCGAACAAGGGCGAACCGCAGCGCTTCACATTGCCGTACGTAAAAAAGGAATTCGCGACAGTCAACTGGCTCGGGTTCGTGACCTATAATGACGGAGCGGCTGAGATGTATGTGGATGATATCAGGATGGCGGTGGAGAGATAATACTGTCCGGCTCGAATCAAAACAGATAGAGAATACGCCCCCATCCCCAACCCTTCCCCCGCGATGCAGGGGAAGGGAGCGCCGGACTCTTCCATCCTGTTCATCCCGGCTATGACATTCACCCTTGAGTATTCCACTGCCAGGCTTTCATTCGTACGATTTCATTTAAAGCTACAAAAAAGAAATATTGAAATGTCTCTATGCACAAATATCGTTGTGAATAATTGACAGCATTCTGCTGAATTGTGATATCGACACCACCATACGCTGAGCGCCAAAGGTCGACACTGACAATTTCTTTATACGGTATCGGCTTATCTCCTCTTCTAAATACTATTTCGTTTTCAGTCATAACCGCATGCTGTCTGAAAACAAGCAATTCTGTCATATTTACATAACAGATAGGAGCACTAATTTTATCATGCACGCTATATTGCGTCCTTATTTTTTCTATGTTTATATTATGCCATTGACCAATTCTAATTCTGCCAAGGAACTTTTTCAAATGTTTCTTATGCATATATGCAGAATAGACCACTTCAAATCTTTGCTTTATTTCGCATAAAAGCGATTGTATATTCTGCTGTTTCTGAAATTGATACTCATTTTTCTCAAACATACTCATGAACAGTTCAAAATCATGATAATCATACATTTTCTATTTCCTTGGAATACTTTATATATTGATCATCTATTAAATCTGGCGTCTACCATTATTCCAATATTATTAAATTATGATTCTATCGTAAACTAATAGTAGGCACTCCCCTTTCCCTGCACAGCGCGGGGAAAGGGGCCGGGGGATAGGAGCTCTTCCGTATCCGTTCAGCGCCCCACGAAAAACCTACCCCAATTTTATTTTCACCTGTCCACCCTGACCATCCCGGCTCAGACTTCTTTTCCCTTGTTAAAAATTAAGCTTATAGCACGTAATAATTATTTGTTGGTAGTAATATAATCAATTATCATTTTCATTTTCGCGATAATATCTTTTTCTGGATCTCGACTTTTATTAAACAAATAATTTGAATTATTTTCATCAACTTTTTCTTGTATTGAAGCATGAATTTGTATTGATAAATTACTAGAAAATACCCTGGTATCAATGAATATTATATTCCCATAATAAGTCCTTAACCTATTTTGATAGATATTATAACCCAAATAATTATTAGTCGTCGTCCATTTATGAGCATTTGAGAGACAATAATTACATAAAAACAAATAATTCATATACGAGAATTCCATACTCCTTGTACCCTTATCGTCATAGTCATTTATTACTTTATGTTCAAAAATAATTTCAACATATTTTTTAAATTCATCCTTTTTATACGCATCATAATAATCTCTTGAATAGAGCATATTCCAAAAAATACATCCTACGAGAAACACGAATAAATATTTCATTTATATTTCCCTTGAAAAGCTAAAAGATAACATGCTTTAAACAACTCTTTCCATTATCGCTCATAAATATGTTATGCAAAGCTGAATATTATTTTCCACCGACTTAGGCCCCACTCCACCCCAAAAACGGCAATATTTTTCAGACACTAACATCTTTCTACAGACTATACAGCTCACCGCTCGTCAGTATCCGTATCCCCTGTACCGACGAGAGCACCGTAAGCGCCTTCTGCGTATCGTCGAAGCGGAATATCATCACCGCGTCGGCACCTTTGGAACCGGCGAACGCGTACATGTATTCGATGTCGATGCCGTTCTTCGAGAAAGCGCCGAGCACGTCGGCAAGACCGCCGGGGGCATCCTTCACGAGCAGCGCAAGCACTTCGGTCTCGGATACCGTGAATCCCGCCTTTTTCAGCGTATCCACCGCTACGTCCACCTTATCCACGATGAGGCGGATGACGCCGAAATCGAGCGTATCGGCAAGCGAGAGCGCGCGGATGTTGACGCCCGCTTTACCGAGTGCCATTGCCACGTCATACAGTCTGCCGGATTTGTTCTCAACGAATACCGAGAGTTGTTTTACTTTCATCATTTTGCCCCCTGTTCTTTTCTCATATCGATGACGCGCTGCGCCTTGCCTTCAGAACGTTTGATGCCTTTCGGTTCGATGAGTTTCACGCGAACGGTTATCCCGAGCACACTTTCTATTTCAGTGACTATCTTCTTCTCGAGCGCCTCAAGCTTTCTGACCTCGTCGCTGAACAGTTTCTCGTTCACTTCCACCTGCACTTCAAGCTCGTCCAGCGCGCCTTCGCGCCGCACGATGATCTGATAATGCGGTTCGGCGCCCTCTATCTGCACGAGCACGCTCTCTATCTGCGACGGGAACACGTTCACGCCGCGTATGATGAGCATATCGTCCGTGCGTCCGCTGATGCGCTGCATGCGCACATGTGTCCGGCCGCAGGCGCAGGGTGTCGGGTCGAGGCTCGTGATATCCTTGGTGCGGTAACGGAGCACCGGAAAACCCTCTTTGGTGAGCGTGGTGAACACAAGCTCGCCGTCCTTGCCGTAGGGGAGCGGCTTGAACGTGTTCGGGTCGATGATCTCCGGGAGGAAATGATCGTCGAATATATGGAGACCCTTCTGCACCTCGCATTCACTCGACACGCCGGGACCGATGACCTCGGAAAGCCCGAATATGTCGTTCGCGCGAACGTTGAGCCGCGCTTCTATCTCCTTACGCATCTCGTTGGACCAGGGCTCCGCGCCGAATGCGCCGAATTTGAGTGGAAGCTTTTTCAGGTCTATACCTTTTTCCTTGGCGACTTCCGCGATATGAAGTGCATATGACGGCGTACTGCAGAGAAGATCCGCCTTGAAGTCTTCCATGAGCATGAGCTGCCGCGGTGTGTTCCCCACGGAAACCGGTATGACCGTGGCGCCGAGACGTTCTGCGCCGTAATGGACTCCTAGACCGCCGGTGAAAAGACCGTAACCGTAGGCGTTCTGTATCACGGTGTCCTGCGTGGCGCCGCAGCAGGCAAGCGTGCGCGCCATCACCTCGCTCCAGGTGACGATGTCGTGTTTCGTATAGCCCACCACCGTGGGTTTGCCCGTGGTACCGCTTGACGCGTGTATTCGGACGATATCCCTCATGGGGACCGCGAACAGCCCGAACGGATAATTGTCGCGGAGATCGATCTTGGTAGTGAACGGAAGCTTTTCAATATCGGTGAGCTTTTTGATGTGCGAGGGTTTCACACCCACCGCGTCCATCTTCTTGCGGTAAAAATCGACCTTGTCATAACAGTAGGAAACGATGTCCTTCAGCCGCGACAGCTGCAGCTTCTTCCTGGCGGAGTCCTTCATGGTCTCCGCTTTTTTGTCGTAAATCATAGCTCTCTCCCCCGTGCGAACGCCTTCAGATTATTTTCACGATGTTCCGGTTTCACATGCGCCTCGATGGCTTTCATCCAGGCGTCTTCGCTGATCTTCAAACGCGCCGCAAGCACGCCGAGCAGGAGCACATTGAACACGCGCTGATTACCGATAGTCCTCGCCTCTTCAACGGCGTTCACGACAACCACGTCGGCCGCCGTTTTTCTGAGCGGCGTTTCAATATCCTCGGGATATACGCGACCGCCGAACTCAACGGTAGTGGGTATCATCTTTTCATTATTGACGATGACTGTCCCGCCGTTTCGCAGCAGCGGCAGTTCCCGGAGCGATTCCAGCCGCTCGAACGCGAGGATAAAATCCGCGGTGCCGTCGGGGATGATGGGCGAATATACTTTTTTCCCGAAACGTATATGGCTCGTAACACTGCCGCCGCGCTGACTCATGCCGTGTATCTCGTTCTTTTTCACGTCGAACCCGGCATGGAGGAGCGCATCAGATAATATCTCCGACGCGAGTATGATACCCTGACCGCCGACACCGGCGATGAGTATGCTTGTACAGCTTATAGCCGGTACTTTTTTCGATGTTGCTGCGCGTTTCGCAGTACGGGTGCTCTTTTTCATCGTACACCCTCCGGGAAACGCTTTTTATAGAAGATACACGGCGCCTCGGCAAGGATCACCGAGACCTCATTCGCGTCTATTTCCTGTTTGATGATAGCTTCCATGTTTTTTTCTTTATACGGATTGAACTTGACCACGCGCTTTACGCCGCAGCCGCGTACCAGCGCCTCGAGGTCAAGCCGTTCGGTAACCTCGCCTTTCGCGGTAAGCCCCGTAGCCGGATTGGGCTGATGTCCCGTCATGGCGGTAACATAATTGTCGAGGATGACGACGGTAATGTTCGTCTTGTTATATACCGCGTCGATGAGGCCCGGTATGCCGGTATGGATGAACGTTGAATCGCCGAGCACGGCAACCACCGGTTCGCCCGAGCCCGCAAGTTTCTTCACGCGATTAAAACCGCTTGCCATGGTGACGCTTGCTCCCATGCACAGGCACGTATCCATGGTATTGAACGGCGGGAGCGCGCCGAGCGTATAGCAGCCGATGTCTCCGGTTACGAGCGCGCCGATATTCTTGATGGCGTCAAACACTTCACGGTGTGAACAGCCTTTGCAGAGCATGGGCGGACGTCCCGGGAGTGCCGGTGCCGCGGCTTTCTTTGTCGCGGCTTTTTTACCTTTATATACCGAAAGTATATCAACATTCAGTTCACCGACAAGTGAATGCAGGCGCGGCTCGAGCTTGATTCCCATCGCCCGTACCTGCTCTTCGATGAACGGCTCAAGCGATTCCATGACATAGAGCTTCTTAACCGATGCTGCAAACTTCGTGATGAGCTTTTTCGGAAGCGGATTCACCATGGCGATCTTGAGTATGTTCGCTTCGGGGAACGCCTCGCGCACGTATTCGTAATCGACACCGGCGGTGATGATGCCCATCGTACTTTTTTTATTGCGCTCGATGCGGTTGAGTTTGAGCGCATCCGAATAAACACCGAGTTTTTCATTCGTCGCTTCAAGCTGATAATGACGATTGAGCGCATACGCGGGTATCATCACATACTTCTGCGGGTTCTTCTTGAACGTGAAACCGCCGGAAAACGGCACCGATGGATTCACGGTAACCGCTGTCTTCGTGTGCGCAACGCGCGTGGTCAGGCGGAGTATGACGGGAATATCGAAACGCTCCGAGAGTTCAAACGCGAGTTTAGTGAAATCAAGCGCTTCCTGGGAGTTCGACGGCTCGAGCATCGGCATCTTGGCGAAAAATGCGTAGCGCCGCGTATCCTGTTCGTTCTGGGATGAATACATGCCCGGGTCATCAGCGACAGCGATGACAAAACCGGCGTTGATACCCGTATAGGCACTTGTCATGAGCGGGTCGGCGGCGACATTGAGGCCCACATGCTTCATGGCGGTTATGGACCGCATGCCCGCGACGGCGGCACCGTACGCCACTTCAAAGGCATTCTTTTCGTTCACGCACCAGGTGGCGTCGGTCTTCGGCGCGCGAATGAGTATGTTCTCAAGCACTTCGGTGGACGGCGTGCCCGGATACGCGGTGGCAATACCGACGCCGGCCTCGGCAACGGCCTGGGCGACGGCTTCATCGCCGGATAGCAGAATGTTCATGTAAGCTCCACGGTTTTATGTAAGTCTCAGGGATTATATAGTAGAGGACGAAAAATGTGAATATCACAATCCGGTCAGAATAATTCCCCGACGGACAAACAGAATTCTATTGCGGATAAATACAATTCCATGAATTCGATTATACTATACCCATCGATTCAGCGATAGATTTGATCGCTTCCGATGGAGTCATTATGAGCATGTATTTCGATCTTCTCAAAACATGGTGCGATGCACTCATACGCCTGCAGATAAAGGATATTACGGGCAGCGGTATTCACGGCGGTATCATGTGTCCGGTATGCTCGCGCATCCATGGACGCAGCGCCGACGCCGTCTACCCGCTCATGTACATGGCGAAGGCAACCGGCGATGAACGCTATCTGAAAGCGGCGGTAGACCTTCAGGCGTGGAGCGATCATGTCACCGCGCGCGACGGCGCCTGGATGAACGACCCCACCGGCCATGAGTGGAAAGGCATCACCGCGTTCGGAGCATTAGCGCTCGGCGAGGCGCTTCGCCATCATGGATCACTGCTCGACACATCGACCAAACAACGCTGGGAAACACGCCTCCGCAGCGCATTCGACTTCATCGAGCGCACGTTCGACGCACATTACGGCAACGTGAACTACCCTATCACCGGCGCCGCCGCTCTCGCACTCGGATATGAAATTTTCGGTGATGAACGGTACGGCACAAAAGCGAAATCGCTCATGAAGGAATGTCTCGCGTATTTCACCCCGAACGACAGGCTGATATTCGGCGAAGGGAAGCCGTTTGAAAAGCTGAGCCCGAACGGACATCTCCCCGTGGACATCGGCTACAACGTTGAAGAATCACTCGGCGCATTCGCACTGTATGGGCTTATCATGAAGGACAAGAACATCCTTGACATCGCCGAAGCGTCGATGCGCTCACATCTGGAGTTCATGCTGCCCGACGGCGCCTGGGACAACAGTTTCGGCACGCGCAACTATAAATGGAGCTATTGGGGCAGCCGAACTTCCGACGGCTGTCAGATCGCCTACGGTCTTCTCGCCGACCGCAACGATACGTTCGCAAAAGCCGTAGAGATGAATACGCGTCTGCTAGCCGCATGCACGCATGAGGGACTTCTCCATGGCGGACCGCATTATCACCGTCACGGAACGCTTCCCTGTGTCCATCATACGTTCTGTCATGCGAAAGCACTCGCCACGGTGCTCGATAATGGATTCGACAAACACCGTACAACGACTGTCGCAAAGCTTCCGCGCGATGAGCGCTACGGCATCCGTTCGTTCAACGACCTGAACGTGCATCTCACCGCAGCCGGCCCCTGGCGCGCAACGGTCTCCGGCTACGACTGGATATATTTTCCCGAGGCGAACGCAAGCGGCGGCAGCCTCACGCTGCTCTGGCATGAAACGTTCGGCCCGGTGATAACCGCAAGCCTCACGAAATACAATCCCAACGCCGAGCCGTCGAACATGCAGCCGCATACCGACGCGGTCGACATGGCGCTCACGCCGATGATAGAATGTGAAATAAACGACATGTGGTATCGCAGCGTCAATGATGTGAACGCGAAGATATCCGTCACAAAGAGCGGCACTGACATCGCCATCACCGCCGAAGGAACGCTTGTCGACAGGAATCTGGCCGCCCCGAAAAACGCTGAGATACGATATGGATTCGTCTATCGCTTTTCCGAACAGGGCGTCAGCATCAGCGCACATGCAGCACCGGGAAAGAACATCCATTTCGTACTGCCGATAATATCTCCGGCGAACGAAAACATCGATGCCGGCGCAGATAGAATTGTCATTGAAAAACCGGCAGGAAGCCTGATAGTAACGGCAGCCGGCGCACCGTTCGCTCCCGTCACCGGTAAACGCATATTCAATCTCGTGCCGGGGTTTGAGGCGTTACCGCTCACCGTCGCACTGCCGGAAAATGGCTCAGCCGTTACCGTGACAATAACTGATAAGAAATAAGAACGCAGACTGAATGCGCCGCGTATTGTCTTGTGCTACTGCGCGGGACCGAACCGCAGCGATGTCACCGTGATGACCGCATCGGCCTTTGCGGGAAGCGTGAAGTAAACACGAAGTTCCCTGATAGTGTCTAAATCGCTCCACGTCTCCCTGTTCTTTGCCGAAGGATGCGGCATCGGTTTTTCGGGTATCTCGAAACGCCCTGCAGCGGACTTAGTTTTGCCGTAATTCTTCAGCGGCAGGGTACTCATCTTTCCATCCGCCGAACAAATCTGCACACTGAAACCGGACGGATCGACGTCGCATTCCAGTTCAGCTTTCACCTCGATGACAAGCCCCGGTTTGAAGGCGATAGCCTGCGGCATGATAATGGCGGCGGTGATGTAGGTCGCGTTCTTCACACTCACCTGTACCGGTTTTTCCAGCGTGTAGGACGAAGCGAGAACCGGCGCCGGCGGTGCGGAGGGAGCGGTCCAGGGCCGCTTGAGCGCCAGATTGATGCTTGCAGCCACCGATGCCGCCAATACTTTTGAACCTTCATCGGTAAAATGGACGTTATTGGGCTTCTGCAGTTCGCCGATACGGTCACCGAGCGCCGCGAGAAGGTCGTCGATTATCACACCGTTCTCTTCCATCACTTTTTTCGCGATAGCGTTATAGACGAGTTCATCGCCCTTCACACGCCCCGGCGAATCATCAGGAACGGGCGTGGTGGAACCCCACACGAGTATCGCTCCGGTCTTTTGCAGCCGGACAACGAGATCGCGAAGATTCTTTTCGTATTTTTCGGGAGGCGCCACCTGCGTTCCCTTATCAGGCGGGACGTACTGCCCTTTCGCATCCAGATATTTCAGGTCATGCAGGCCGAAGTTAAAATGGATGACGCGGAATATGTTTGTCCCTATCCACGCATCAAGCTGTGAAAGTCCCCGGGCCGTATCGCCGCAGTTGAGCGGCTTGATGCCGTTCTTTTCCAGCGGGCGATATACGTTGGCAACGCCTTTCAGCTGCTCGCGAACCCACAGTGTATACCCGATGGAGATTGAATCCCCGATGATGAGCACATTGGGCAATGACGGATCGGGCGTGAACGACCAGGTCATACCAGCGGCCTTTTCTTCGGCAGAACCGCCCTCTACCGGCACCGGCGCCGCGCTCAGCATGACCGATGCCGCGGTTATTGAAAACATAAGCGATACCGTACCCATGATAATTTTTTGCATGATACAATATACTACGATTGTATTATCCTGTCATTGGATAAAAACGACATCTGCTTTGAGAAACAGGACGTCGATACTACTTTTCAATCCGTAGTGTTCCCATCGGATACCAGCCGTCATCGCGCCCTTTGATGGCGAGACGTATTACCGGAATGTTATTTGTTTCATCCACTACGCCGATTGCCAGCATACTGTCTCCGCCGGTTAACGACGCGGGTATCGTAACGGTATCGTTCACGGTTACACTGTCGCCGAAAGGCAGGTCGGGTGCGTTGGTCATGAACGACGGGCTGAACAGTTCAACCGAGCCGGGCATCAGGCGGTTCACCGTGTTCGTCCCGACGAATACCTTCGCCGTTTCCCCGCTGCCGAACCGGTAGGCGATACGATACGGACGATAGCAGGGTGCCGAACCGGTATTCCGCCAGCGCATCGAGACCGTGAATGGTGATCCCGGTTTTGCCGCAGCCGGATATGATATCGACTGCAGTTCCAGCCGGTAACCGAAACGTTTCAGAAACCGTTCCACCTCGGCACGGCACGCATCGTCGGGCGGAAGCGGTGCCGATTTATTATTGAGATAGCTTGCATGAAGCGCGAGCATGTAGTTGAAAATATGTCGGAGCGACCATTTTTCATCCACCCATTTGCGCATGTCCCAACAGCTCTCGAAAGCAACCGGAGCCGTCTTCCACGCGTCCATTATCTCCGCTTCACGCATCCAAACCGGATAGCCCTGACACATGTGACACCAGGTCTTGCCGAAACCGCCCATATCGCCGATGCAGTCCGCACGCCAGCCGGCACCGTTCTGAACGGCATAGCTCAACGTCTTTCCGCCGCCGATAAGCATGATAAGCGGCGTTTTTTTAAATGCAGTACGATATGCGTCGACGAGTCTTCGCTGATTTTCTAACGTCGGCATCGAAACCTTTTTTTGACCGGACAGATGCCACTCCCCCCACCAGCCCAGCGAACCGATATCGATGTGATCGATATCCGGATTCCCGTCACAGATTGCGCCGAGGCGTTTGATGAAGTCGATGTGCTTGCCGAGCGTAGCCTCGTCGTCGAAATCGGGTATGGGCAGGTCTTTCGAAGAACCATAATCCGTGTAGAGTATCTTCCCGCCTTCATTCGAAAGCCACGGCGGCAGATACGGTTCCTTGAGCGATGACGAGTGACACATGACGCGGAATGCAAGTCGCTGACCGGACTCCCGTGTCTCGCGAAGCGTTTTTGCGATAAATTCCGCATCGATGATACCGGGCTTCGGCTCAAACGTTCCCCAGCCCCAGCGCGCATAGTGTACCGTCGACGGTATCCACGCGGGAAGGCTTTTGTCGTTCTTCGCTGTGCGGTGAAACGTCTGCCAGCCCATACCGGGATTGGCTAATATTGCGTCATCGGTATCGGGCACGACGGTGACGATTCCGTTTGAAACGGAGCGGTCTACGCCGAAACAGTGGACCGCCATCATCACCAATACAGCACTCATGATGCAGAACGGCAATTGTATTCTCATGATAATACCTTTTTCAAAAGCAGATACTCCAGTATAGCGCACATCATGCCGTGCTGTCCATGGACTTGGATGCAAAATAGCTAGACTATTCTGCAATCGCATGAGCGACGCGTATCAGAATAGGCCCTCTATCTACCATATCTTTTACAACGCGCGACAGGCGAAGGAAAGGAATATATTTATAGAAGCCGGCAAAGCTGTGCGAGCCGAGTCAGCAATAACGGGAACGGGCAAACATCAGCGTGCCGTCAATACCGGAAAATAATCTTTTGCGAGTTCTTTGCCGGCTTCTAGAAATATATTCCTTCCCGAGCCTACAGCGCGTGCCTCCAGCCCGGCCCATCCACCTTGACAATCCCCCCATTGCAATTATACTTTTTTCACATCACCTGCTCGGAGCATTGCACATGGGCCTTTTTTCAAATCTGTTCTCGCGTCCGTCGTCGAAAGGCGGTTCGGGATTCTCGCTGAAGGACATCTTCTTCAAAACCGATGAAACGCTGTACAAGACGCTGGAAGAGCGCCTCATCGCCGCCGACACAGGTCTCGATCTTACCCGCGAGATTGTCACGAAACTGCGCACCATCGTCACCGAACAGCATCTCCGCGAACCGGACGATATCAAAAAAGCGCTCCGTGCGGAACTCCGGTCGATACTCCGCGATGGAACACTTGCCCTGTCAGGACCAACGCTCCTTTTCATCGTAGGCGTCAACGGCGTGGGCAAGACTACAACGATAGCGAAACTGGCGACACTCCTCAAGCAGGACCATTCCGTGCTTCTGGTAGGCGCCGACACATTCCGCGCAGCCGCCACCGAACAGCTCACCGTCTGGGCCGAGCGCGTGGGCGTTGATATCGTCAAAGGTCAGCCCGCATCCGACCCCGCGGCCGTTCTTTTCGACGGCATGACAAAAGCAAGCGCCCGGAGCATAGACCTCGTCATCGCCGACACGGCGGGGCGTTTTCACAACAAAGACAGTCTCATGCGTCAGCTTGAAAAGATGAAACGCATCGCCGTGGAGAAATTTCCGCCATACCGCTTTGTGCCGCTTCTTGTGCTTGACGCCACCGTGGGACAGAACGGCTTTGAGCAGGCGAAAGTATTCACCGAGACCGTTTCGGTAAGCGGTGTGGTGCTCTCGAAATTCGACGCATCGGCGAAAGGCGGCGTCGTGTTCGCCGTGAACCGCTCGCTCAATCTTCCGGTGCTCTTTGCGGGGACCGGCGAGAAAGCAACCGACATCATCACCTTCGATCCCGATGCGTTCGTCGCGGCCGTCGTGGGTGAGTAATGCCGCTTGACGATTACCTCGACGCGGCAACCCTTGAACGGCTCGCGCGCTTCTCACTGAAAATGCGCCGGCGCTTCGCCGACCTCAAGGCGGGCGACTTCAAGGGTGTGCAGACCGGCGACGGCGTTGAGTTCTTCGAGCATAAACGCTACGCCCCCGGCATGGACATACGCGCCATCGACTGGCGGCGCTACGCAAAGACTGATACGCTTTATGTAAAACGCTTTGAACGCGAATCGAATCTCCGGGCACTCATCCTTCTTGATGTCAGCGCCTCATGCGGCAGGGACACCAGCGTCGGTGACGTGAAGTTTCCCGCCGCAGCGAAAGCCGCCTGCATACTCGCCTATGTGTATCTCGCCAACGGCATCCCGGTGACGTTCGCCACGTTCGACGCGTCGGTACGTGATGTCATCGGCGCGGCGCCGAACCTTTCGGTCATGAAACGCATCGCATCCGTCATCGACAAATCCGCATACGACGGCCGCTCCTCGTCGGCGGGACTGATAACCGCACGGCCGCTCCTCACCCCGCGTTCCGACGTCTTCATCATCTCCGATTTTTTCTATCACGACATCAGCAATCTTCCGCCGTTCCTGACGCTCATGCGCGGCATGCATATTCGCTGCCGCATCATGCAGATACTCGCCCAAAGCGAGATTACGCTGTCGCAGGCCGACGCGCTGTACATAGACGCTGAAACGAACGCACAGCACTCCGTTGCGGCGGCCACCATACGCCATGAATACGCCGATGCGCTCGCGGAACATACGCGGACGCTTTCCGTGGCGGCAGCCGACAATGACCACATCTTCACACGCATACCCGCCGAAAGCAGTATCGTCGATGCGTGTCTGCGGGCGGTATAGTGATGTTCAGCGCACCGCTGTATCTTCTGCTTATCGGTTTCGTCGCCGTTCCCGTCATCATCCACTTCATACTTATCCGCACGAAAAAGCGCATCCGCTTTCCGTCAACGATGCTCTTTGAGATTATCGCCAAACGCCGCGGGGCGTTCAGCCGCTTCCGCGACATCATCCTTTTCATCACTCGCGTATCGATTATCATCATTGTTTCGCTCATCGCCGCACACCTTTTCATCGGCAGGAGCGGTCATTTCTCCGGCATAACGCACTGGTATTTTTTCATCGATAATTCCGCAAGTTCCGCGCGCGAGACGGAGAACGGCCGTATCATCACACGGCTCACCCGCGAGGCGGATATTCTTGCGAAACTGTTATATGACAGAAACAGCGGCATCTCTGTCGCAGTTATCACCGCGGACGGGGCTGTAAAGTCATGTTCGTCATACCGCGCCTGCAGCGACACGCTTGCAGCGATAAAAGCGGGTGACGGAACGTTCACGCTCCGTGATGCGTTCGCCGCCGCTGAGCACGTACGTCAGCCGAACATCCGCTATGCCGCGGCGCTCTTCACCGACGGGCAGGCAAGCAACACGCTTCGCGCGGTAAAAGCTGATTATCCCGCGGTTCTCTTCACCGTTCCGTTTACACGACAGGCCAATGCCGGTATTCTTGACGTACAGGCGCCGCATAAGATCGTTTTTCTCAACGAGGTGGTTCCCGTCACCGTGACGGTTAACCGTGAGCGTTTTGACCGGGCCGGAAGCATTAAACTCTTCACCGGTGCGTCACTTGCCGCCACCGGCGAGGTGCCGCCGGGAGACGGTCCCGTGACAATCGCCCTTGCGCTCAATGTACGGAGCAAGGGGCTTCTTCCTATCACCGTCACACTCGACACCGACGCATATACCGCGGACAACACCCGCTATCTCGCACTCCCCGTCATCGACCGGATCGTGAACGCGCTTATCGACGATGATCGGGAAACGCCGTCAGCCCGCGAATATTATCTGAACGCCTCTACCGCGGCGGCCAGAGCGGGCAGCATCGCCGTGAAAACATATCCGTCAGTCACCGCCGTCCGCGAACGGCCCGATGTAATCACCGTCGTATCACGGACACTCACCGATGCCGACATGCAGTCGCTCGCGTCCCGCGCCGCCGCGGGTGTGCACATCATGTTCTTTCCGCGGGAGACCACCGACCCTCGAACATTCGCGGCACAGCTGAACCGCTACCGCCTCATGCCGATGCGTTCATTATCGCTTGAAACCGCCGCACGCACACTTCGCAGCAGTGACACATCGCTTGCAGCACTCGCCGACGGCATACGCACCGCACGGTACTTCTCGATAAGCGGCCTTGATGCCGACGCGTTCAATGACATGCCGCTCGTGTTCGACAACGGGGCTCCTGCGTTCATACTTCGCCGGAACGCGAACGGACAGACCACGGGGCTGTGCGCCATAACACCGTCCGCCGACAATCAGTTCTTTTTCACGCCGCTCTTCGTCGTGCTCATGAACCGCACGCTCTATGCCATGGCCGGCGGAAGCGACAGCGTGAAAACCGCAGCGGCGGGAGAACCGGTGAGCGCCGTCTTTGCGGCGGAGGGATCGCTAACCCATTACACGAACGACCGTGCACGCGCATGGCTGTTTCCGATGATGTACGAACGGGGATTTTACGATAACGGGAAGATACTGGCGGCGGTCAATACACCGGCGTACGAATACGGTATCACCACCGCCGACATGAAACGTTATTTCACCTACACGGCCGACATCAGCGATGTACCCGAAGACCGCATTGCGGCGCATATGTCGGAGCACGTTGACACGAGTCTGCCGCTCATCATACTTGCGGTGCTGCTCCTCGCATTCGAGATAGCACTGAGCGCCGGCATGAGCGTCACACCGCTGCGGAAACCGGCAGCGTGATGCATATTTTCGTTCCGGCGCCGCATGCGCTCTCCGCATGAATGGTCCCGCCGTGCGCGACAACAATCTTCTTTACCACCGCAAGCCCCAGCCCCAGACGTTTCCTGCCCGCGTTAAAAAACGGTTCAAATAGTTTTGCGCATATATCGGGGGTAAATCCCGGTCCGTTATCGGAAAGTATTATCTCGCAGGACAATCCGGACACGCTGACTGCGGCGGTTATCGCAACGGGTTCATTCCGCTGCTGAAGCATGAATCCGATGATCATCGACAGCGCGCGTTCCATAAGAACGGGGTCGAGCATACACGTCACCTCTGTCCCGCCGGAAACACTGACGCCGTGGTCCTCTTTAACCGCACGGGCCGCGGTGCGTATGAGCAGCGCCACATTCGCGGAGAACCGCTGCACCAGAAGGTCCTGCGAGAACCAGCGCACATCGTTGGCAAGCCGGTTCATCACCTCAGTCTGATCAGCAAGCACCTTCGCTATTTCGCGGTATTTATCCTGAGGGAGCTGACCTTCTCTCACCGCAATGATATCGACATACCCTTTGATGATGGACAGCGGGGTCCTCAGATCGTGAAAAATGCGCGCGGCCATCTCCCCGGACGACTTGAGATCCGCCGGAGAATGCTGTACTGCGGGGGCGGCCGGCGCCGACGGCGTTTCCCGGACAAGCTGCCGCGCGCGGCCGTAATTCCATTTCACAAACCACAATGTCAGCGCCGCAATAACAACCGCTGTTCCAAGCAGATGCATCGGCATGAAACCGGTCCCGGCGGCGATGAACCCGGCGGCACAGACCGCCAGAACACCGGCGAGTGTTACCGCATACCATCCCGTTTCCAGAACTGGAAATGCAAACACGGCGGCGGTAAGCGCAATCATGCAGAGGAGAATGACTTTACTTTCCGGCAGGAGCAGCGAATACACCGCGGCGGCGGAAAGAACGACAGCGCTTGCGCATACAAAAAGGACGGCGCCGGCATTCCAGAAACTGCCTCGTATGACGAAAAAGAGCAGACAAACGACGCCGGCAAGCCAGAACGCGATGATGATGCGCAGCGCCAGATACATATTCGGTTCGAACAATGATGGCGGAACTATCATGAGCAGCATGCCTGCGGTACACAAAACCGCGAGCAGTACCGCGGCATAGATGCGCCGCATACCGAGCGAGGCGATGCGCATTCCCAACGCGATGACGCGTCCGCGTACTACGGCCAGAATGCCGTGAATAGTGCCGTCGTCGTTCACTGTATAACCGGTGCCGGTCTTATTTCGCGTTCTTCACAAAACGTGCGTACGCCTCGCGAAGTTCCGCAGCCTTCTCTTCGGGCGCGGTGGGATTGCATGCGGCCCACGCACCCGTCTCGGACGATGCGTTGAACTTCTGCTTTGTATCGCTCCGCATGGGCGGAAAGAACTCGATGTGAAAATGCCAGTGCTTTCCATGATCGCCGCCGTCAACCGGCGCATTATAAAGGCACATCATGTACGGGAACGGTTTATTGTAAAGCGCATCGAGCGTCCCCGACGCGTATTTGAGCGCCTCGGCGAACGATTTTGTCTGATCTTCAGTGAAATCATTGATATTCGTTATGTGCTGTTTCGGCTGCAGCGATATGCCGTACGGATAATCCGTCCAGAACGGGAGATATCCCACAAAGTGACTGTTCTCGAACACGATACGCCGGCCGTCCGCCATTTCCTCTTTGAGAATATCGCAGTAGATGCAGCGTCCGTTCTTCGTGAAATACGCCGCGCTGTTTTCGAGCTTGCGTTTCACACGGAGCGGCACCCATGAATAACCGTATATCTGTCCGTGCGGATGCGGCATCGTTACGCCCACCACGTCGCCGCGGTTCTCGAACAGAAAGACATACTTGATCTTTTCTTCGCGCGAGAGTGCGGTGAAACGTTCCTGCCACAGCCGCACCAGTTTGGTTATATGTGTGAGCGGGAGTTCGGGAAGCGTTATGGTATGCTTCGGCGAATAAAGGATGACCTCGCATTTTCCGGCCGCGGGTGCTGTCTTGAACAGTTCGCCGCGCGCCACGTCATCGGGCATGGGCGGCTCGAGCATGAGCGCGGGAAAGTCGTTGTCGTATTCAAGAACGTCGTAATCCTGTACATTCTTGCCCTCTCCTGGACAGAACGGGCACCAGTCCTTGGGCATCTGCGGCCTGTTCTGACGATGACTGGCTATCATCACCCAGTCGCCGATAAGCGGGTTATAACGTAGTTCTGCCATGGGAAAGCTCCTGTTTTATATAGTAATACTTAAATTTCATTGTCGCTCTCGCGATGCATCGTGCATCGCTTGCGCTAGCAAAAGCGCGGGGGTTATTCCATAATTGGCACATCCATGTGCATGCTTTTCATTGAATAATCGTTTCATTTCGCTGCTTGTCTCCTGAGTAATCCCGCGCTATATACCGCCGAACCGCCGTTCACGGCTCTGATAATCCGCGATGGCCTGAAAGAATTCCTTCGGCGAGAAATCGGGCCAGAGCGTCTGCGTCACCCAGAGTTCGGTATAGGCTATCTGATAGAGCAGAAAATTACTTATCCGGTATTCACCCGAAGTGCGTATCAGCAAATCCGGGTCCGGGTCGTCCGCGGTATCAAGATGCGCCGCGATGACCGAATCATCTATTGCATCAGGCAGAAGCGTTCCCGCCTTCACGCTCTCGGCGATCCTGCGGACCGCGCGTACTATCTCATCGCGCGCGCCGTAGTTGAGCGCCACGTTCACCTTGAGCTTCGTGTTCGTCCGTGAGCTTGCTTCGGTGTCGCGTATGACGGCCTGCGTGCGCTCGGGGAGCCCGCTCATATCGCCTATCTGCGTGATGCGAACGCCTTTCTTTACCGCTTCGGAAAGCTTTTTCTTGAAAAAATCCTCAAGCAGTGTCATGAGAAAATCGACTTCCTGCTTCGGCCGTTTCCAGTTCTCCGTTGAGAACGCATATATCGTGAGTATATTCACACCGAGACGTCCCGCCGCGTCGACGATATCGAGCACGCGTTCGCTGCCCACACGGTGACCTTCATTGCGTGAACGCTGATGCTGCTTCGCCCACCGCCCGTTGCCGTCCATGATGATGGCAACGTGCGCCGGTATGCGCTTCTCATCAAGTTCTATCCCGTCAATGATCATGTATGCGTTCCACGTGTAACATTCCTCTGAAACTGGTGCTGCCCCGCCCGTGAATCTCTAGCCCGCGCTATATTTCTGAAAGCTCCTTTTCCTTGGCCAGTATCATCGTATCAACCTTCCGGATATAGTCATCAGTGAGCTTTTGAATTTTATCGAGTTCTTTCTTTGCCTCATCTTCCGAGAACGCCTTTTCCTTCTGCTTGTTCTTGATCACTTCGTTCTCGTCGCGCCGGACATTGCGCATGGCAACCTTCGACTCTTCACCGCGGTGACGGACGTTCTTCTTGAGTTCTTCGCGGCGTTCCTCGGTGAGCGCCGGAACGATGATGCGAAGCACATTGCCGTCGGATATGGGATTGAACCCGAGGTCGGACTTCACAATAGCTTTTTCTATCGCCTGCGTGAGCCCCTTGTCCCACGGCTGGACCAGTATGGTCTTCGGGTCGGGTGTGGAGACGTTGGCCACCTGATTGATGGGCATGAACTGGTCATATGCCTCGACCTTCACCCCGTCAAGCACGGAGGGATGCGCGCGGCCGGAACGGATGGTCTTCAGTTCGTTCTGAAAACTCACCAGCGCTTTTTCCATTCGGTCGATGATAACGCTCATGCTGCACTCCTCAAATTATCTTTCCGCCGATATTTTCCGGCGATTACGGAAGTAGTATATACGCGGTGGTCATAAATTCAAGAGGCGTTTTTAATAATCGCGGTGGCGGAATGTTCGCGCTTATCGCTCGGGGGAAATGTATTTCGAAAAATCGGCAAAAAACTCGCATAGTGCGGATTTGCTATATAAAGCATCACGGCTAATAAACGCCTGCGCTCCGGATTGAGCCTATGCTGCTCAAACAGTTTTGCCGATTTTTCGAAACACATTTTCCCCTCGCTGACCGCGCTGTATATATAGATGGTGGTATGGCTACTCTATGTGATCGATCTTTTATCGCTCGAACGCCGTTGTGTTTTCCGGTATACATTTGCTTGAAAGTTTATGAAAAAAAAGAGTAACGATATTCAGAATGAACACGAGCAACAAATAAAAAACGGGGCGTACGTTATTCACGCACGCCCCGTTACAGTTACAATTCTTATTTCAGACGAATGGTGCCGTAGCCATGGCCCTGTCCGTGACTTGAGCCCTGCCCCTGTCCCTGACCGGGTTTTTCAATAATCTCCGGCTTTCCGCCGGCAGTTCCCGCCATTACGATCTGCAGCGATTTCACCAAAGTGATAGTACCCGCCGCGCTTTTCGTATAGACATCAACCTTGTTCGGCCCGTCGGACAACGGCACGGCAATGCTCCAGGAAGTAGTTCCCGTCGCCGTTATGAACTGTCCGCCGTTCACCGATGCGAACACCGATGAAGCCGTTCCTCCGGTTATCGTTCCGGAGATGATGAACGTCCTGCCGTCGATGTTGACCGCCGGTGCCGGAACATGTGTCACCACGATGTTCTGTTCGGCGGATTTCATACCGCCCGCAGTCACCGCAATCGCTCTCACAACGTTGTCCCCTGCGGCCAGTGCAACGGTGCCGCTCCAGCTTCCGTCGGCGGCCGGTTTCACTTCAATGGTAGCTCCGGTTCCGATTTTGAGCAGAACCTTCACCGCATTCTTCGATACGCCCTTGAGCGTATACAGCGGCGCTTCCACCGAACCGGTGACCGGTGCGAACGCGAATTCAACCGGAACCTGGCAGGTTACGGTAATCGCCTTCGCCGCGGACGCTTTTTTAGCCGCATCTTCGGCATATGCGCTGATGATGTTATCACCTTCCGCAAGCGCCATCGCCACGGACCATTTTCCGTCAGCTTCAACTTTTACCTTCTGAAAGGCGCCGTTCCCGGACTTCACATACACCGCCGCGGCATTGACCGCGGTGCCCGAGATCATGACCGCCGAAGATGTTACAACCGTCTTGTCCTCGGTTACAAACGAGACATCCGGCACGACGGCTGTGGGTGCGGGAGTAGCTGTACCGCCATCAACCTGGATAAGTCCACCGTCTGTGGTAGCTGCAGCAGCTGTAGTGCCATATAGGATAGTGATACTTTGTTCCGGACCGCGCACTCCGGCAGCATTCTGCGCATAAACACTGACGACATTTCGCCCCTGCGTTAGTCCAACACTCGATTTCCAGACACCGCCAGTTAACCGGGCTTTTGCATACGCGCCAGTGCCCACTTTCAGATAAACTGCAGTCGTATCAGGAGATGCTGTACCCTGTACCATCCAGCTTGTGTATGTTGCGACCGTATTGTTTGGGGTGGTTATCACCGCAGACGGAGCCGCATACAATAGAAACGAAATTCCAAAAACTAGTAACGTAAATAGAATACGTGTAATACGGGTCATTGTTTTCTCCAAATAGAATTATTGTACGAGATATGTTGCCTGCATATTAAGAAACACAGGGCTGCCGGCACCGTCAGCAGGATTTTCACCGACGATTATATTGGTCTTTGCCCCCACGGTGGTGGCGAATCCGCCGGTATTCAAGTCACCGTGATTGATATCCAATGTCCACGTTGACGCTGCAACAACAAAATCCACATAATTGCCGCGAGTAAGCGGCGTTGAAAAATTATATGTATTTGTAATTTGCAACAGTGTCGAATATACACTTACATTTGTAACATAATAGTTTGAAGTGCTACCGCCGCCATTAATAAGACGAATCGCACCGCGGTTTGCTGTAACGGAGAGTGTATTCGTTTTATTATCATCTAAAACATAGTCATTTGTATATTTTGCACAAAAAAGGCCTTCCCATACGAATACGCTTGGATCATTCTTGCCAAACACTTTTATCAGACTGTTGCCGTTTTCAATACGTACCGGGGATTCGCTGTTAACAGTAACAATCAGATACCCGCCTGTATTGTTCACTAAATTTACACCACCGTCGAGATTGTCAACCGTGACCGTTGCTGTGCAGCCCGCTAAAAGCAGGAGACACGCGGAAATCATGAGATACAGTTTCATAGTGCACCGTCCTTATTGATATTTATCGCGCCTTCTAACTGACACGATGGTAATAGGTTACCACCGATTATGGGTATTGTCAAGATTTTTGTGGAACAATTGAATATACATACTTCACGATTTTTTTACACAGTTGTTGTTTTTTTCGCGCATACCCGCACATAATTTACTGTACAAGCGCAGCCACATCGATTCGGCCTCGCTGAACCGATAACGTATATGCCGCATTGAATGAACGGAATTCCCTGCCGCATGACATCGATGCACTCCCGAACGAAGTACATTACCTATTGCACGGGCTATATTCCAGAGCGCATGTCCTCCGTTCCCTGCCGCACGGGCATTATGCTGCCGTGCACGGACTCCGTTCACCCGTACACGGCTTCCGTTCCATAGCGCATGGGATATATGCTCTGCTGCACGGATGATATTCCCTGTCGCACGAACCCTATTCCCCATTGCCGCACAGCTATTCCCCGCGGTTCTGTAGGCAGTATGCTTAGCGCGAGTACGGCTTCGGTATACGATATCATTGCCGCCGCTCGCATGGGGGTATACATGCATTGCGGATCCCGCGATATGGGAATATAGGATACGTATTGCAGATACTGAACGATGAATCACAACTGTCATACCGTCGCTCTCGCGGTGCGTCCGGCACCGCTGGCGCTAGCGTAGCGCGGGAGCTTATTATTGCTCCGCGCATCCGTGCGCGTGTTCAGTTATGGGATATCGTTATGTAAGGATATTGGGGTTGTGAAGGATCCCGCGCTATCCCATAAACATAAACAAACTCACCACCACCGAAAAGACCATACACAGACAAATGGGAACCATCCACTTCTCGAATGAATCTTCCTTCTCCTCTTTCTCGGGAGTTCGTTTCGCAAATACCGATGCGCCGAGCAGCTGACGCCCCCAGGCCGCCACCTGTATCGCCAGTGCGGCGCATGCGGCGATTTTCATCACCGTCGAGTCAAGGCCGGTCACGTATTTCACGAACGGTATCAGGAACTTCACCGTATACCACGCCGTGAAGCCGAAAAAAGCGACGTAGGCGATGCTTATGCCGATGATGAATTTCAATTCCTTCCGGCTCGATTCTTCCCGCAGGAACTGTATCGGCATCCATACCATCACCACGAGAAATATCACCGTCTGCGTTATCATCGATGATATGAATACGGTATACGCGGAGACAAGGATATTGCCCGTCGACGCAAAGGCCGAGAGCAGCACGCCGATGAGGGCGCCGCCGGTGGCCTCGAATGCGGCGAGAAGCCGGACGGGATATCCAACCTGATCGATCGCCACTATCATGAGCGCCCAGAGACAGCCGGCGAAATAGAATATCATCGCATCCGTGCCGCTGAGATGCACGCCGGAGTTTCTGATATACAGAATGGCAAGCGGCATCACGGAGGATATCCACAATATATGAAGCATGCGGAGTATCCCGTATACGATATCCCTGAAAGTCGGAGGGCGTTTCGGTTCTTTCACGTCAGCAGTATGCTGTTGCTCGTCAGCCATTGTATACTCCGGTCCCGATGTATCCTGTCATTGCACTTCTGTCAGCGCATGAAACACCGCCGGCACATCGGCGTGCAGTTCCACCAGTTCTCCTTTAGCCGTAAACGCGATGAACATTCCGGCGCAGCGCGTTCCGGACATCACCGCATAGGCATACGCGTAACTCACGAGCTGCGGCGCATAGGAGACGGCTGATACTGCCGCATCCACGCCGGCTGAACCCGTTTTGTAGTCTACGATTACAAACGCATCGTCTCTGACCAGAATAAGATCGATTATCCCTTTGACGCATCGCCCGCCGGATACTGCCGCACGCACCGGCACTTCTGTAGTACGCGCATATCCCGGAAACGTTTTGCCGATGCATGCCGATAATGCCTCCGCCGCGGTCAGGCAGTCTTCCGGCGAAAGCAATGGCGCAACATCATATGCCGCAATGATACGTGCCGCGGTCGCCAGTTTCACCGCACGGTCTGCCGATGCGGAAAATCCGACGGCGAGGAAATCATGGAGCGCACTCCCGACGGCATCCGCTTTTTCCGATGTAAGACGCAGCCCGTCACTGAACCTCACCGGAGCGCCGGCGGTAATCATGCCGCGTACCGGTTCGGCGTCAAGTTTCGACGGACGGATATAATACTCCGCCGCGTCCGCCGCGGGTGTCAGCGTCGGCGAGAACCACCGGTGCATCTGTTTCGTGTTCGGCAGTACCGCGGGCTCCGCATCGAAACACGCCACATCCCAGCGCTCGTCCGGTGCATCGGGGAGTTTCACGAGTTCGATGTCCCCCGCGCGTATCACCCGTTCTTCTTTGCCCTTGCGCCCGGCAAACACGAGATAATCGCGCGCGCGCGTGAAGGCCACATACTGAAGCCGCGTCTCCTCGTCAACCGCCTGACGCGCCGCTTCTACCGCGGCACCGGTTGCATCCATCGCTTTTTGAAACGATGTGTTTTTCGACCGCGCGGCATAGGGAAACGGCAGATACCGTATGCCCCTGCCGGCAAGCGGATTGTCCATGACAACACCGCCGTGAGAAAACGCCGACACATCATACAGCCGTGAGCGGATATCGTTGTCAAGATCGTAGAGTACCACCATCGGCCACTCGAGCCCCTTGCTCCCGTGATACGTGAGTATGCGCACCGCGTCGGTTCCCGCATCGGTAAGCGTGTCATTACCTTCGTCGGCCATATCGTCAAGATATGAAAGCAGCCCCGGCACCGTCACCGACCTGCCCTCCTGCACGGCATGGTCCTCGTATTCGCGGGCGAACTGCAGGAGGCGGTCGAGCGATGCGCGTTCTTTTTTCGGGTTCTCGCGATGCATCGCTGCGAGCGGGGCGCGTGTCAGCTCCACCGCGCGTATGAGCGCCGCGAACGGCGTTAAATGCGCTATATCGCCGTGAGCGGTTTTCAGCGATTCGATGATGACTCCCGCATCGCCGCTGACAGTATTCCCGGCCAGCGCCGCCAGCCACGCATCGCCGCTCCCCCCGCCGATAAGCACCGACATGATGTACGCGATAGTCGCTTCGGCGAAACCGTCATCGGGATTGAACATGAGCGCAAGACCGGAAAGCGGCAGCTTTGATATCAGTTCATTCACCACACCGGCAATGCCGACCTCGACATCGACACCGCGTTCCTTGAAAATATCGGCGAGCATCATGGCGCGGTCGTTGGTGCGCACGAGCACGGCGATGTCGCTTTTCCGTATCGGCCGCATCGAACCTTTCTGCTTTTCCTCCACAGGATATGCGGACGGGTCGTTGAGCACCGTGATAATGTAATTGGCGATGGCGGAAAGATCGTCGGCAATATTTTTACCGCTGAAGGAAATATGCGTGAGCGACTTTCTGCCGGGGATACCCTTACGTTTAGCCGTGAGCCGTATCATATCCCCGGTCATCCCCTGACGCGTGAACACCGGAACGAAAATATCGTTGACCGCGTTTACCAGCGGTTCGCGTGAACGCCACGACGTGTCGAGCGACCTTGTTGATGAACCGCTGAGCGAGCGCACCGCCGCCGCCATGAGTTCGGGATCGGTGCCGCGGAAACCGTAGATCGCCTGTTTCGGATCGCCCACCCATATGGAATGCTTCGCGAGCGACGAGAGCTTCAGAAAAAGTGTAAGCTGGAGCGGGCTCGTATCCTGAAATTCATCGACGAGAACGAGATCGAGTCGTTCAGCTATGCGCGCCGAGATGTCCGGACGTTCCAGCAGTTTCAGACAGAGCGTTTCCTGATCGGTGAAGTCGAGAAGCCCATGCTTCGCCTTCATATCCGCATACCGTTCCATCACCTTCCCCGCCAGCGTAAAAACGCCCCGGATATACGCGCCGATGTCATCATGAAATGACGGCCACGTATGATGCGTATCGGCTATCCTCCGCACGGCGGCAAGATCGTCATCGGCGCCGGACCGCTTTCCCGCCGCAATGCCGGCAAGCGACTTGATGTCATTCCATGAAACCCCGTGATGCGCACTGTGTATGAACCATTCCAGCGAGGAGAGCGCCTGCGCCGTAGTCTTGGTGGTGTCACCGGCCGCGATGCGCTGCGCGAGCGCCGTACGCGCTTCCGCGACCGCCGCAGTGAGCGCTTCATACTGATCGGCATCCGGATGCAGGGCGTGCATCATTACGATGATATTCTCTTCAGCCGCCGCCGGAAGATCGGCATGCCGTATGCCGTTGCTCCGCGCCGCGTTGACGATGGACAGTATCGCCGGACGCCACGCCTCATCCTCCATGGCGAAACGCCGTGACAGCCGGTTCAATAACGCGATCTCATCCGCCGTGATGACCTCGGCAAGCGCGCGGTTGAAATAGCGCACCTCATCGCCCTGCGGTATCACCTGCTGACGCACCGGGAGATCGGCCTCGAACGCGAATTCGCCGAGGAGTGATCCGCAGACGCTGTTCACCGTACCGATGCGCGATTCGCGTATGAGATACGCCTCATCAATCTTTCCCGCGTTTATCAGATGCTGCGCCGCACGGTCGAGAAGTTCGGCCGCGGCCTTCCGCGTGAACGTGGTCATGATGAACGCCTGCGGCCGCGTTGTAATCTCTCCCCCGCCGCATATCGCGTCGCAGAGTATCGATGCGAGCGTGTGTGTCTTCCCGCTCCCCGCCCCCGCGTTGATGATCTGAATGTTACCCATGAAACACCTCGTCCACGCGGCAGAACAAACGGTAATCGCAGAAGCCGCACGGCGCGTTCAGGAACGGCGTTTCCGTCTTTACATGTTCCGGAACGCCGATGGCAGTCTGCATACGCTCAAACCCCTGTCTCACCCGTGTTATCTCGGCTGCCGCCTTTTTCCACACATCTTTTTCATACGATGCGGGCTCGGGATAGTCGACTGTCTGCGCCCCGGGAAATGCGTCCGCATGCACGGTGAGAAATGCCGCGTCACGGATGATGAAAAATGCCGTCGGCACGCGGGCGCCTTCAAGCATGGAGTATACCGCCGTCTGAAGCGCGCGTCCTTCGGCAAGCGTCTTCTCGCGGTAATTATAGCCGGACCACTTCATATCAACGATGGCGCGCTTCTGCTCCCGTTCGATGAGTATATCGCATGAACCGGTAAGCCTGATGCCGTCCTTCGTTTTTTCTTTATACCGGTGTTCAACACCCGCCACGCGGTACTTCCCTTCACGGAGCATACGCACGAACGACTTCGCCGCCGAGACGATGATGCGCCCCACGCGGTCGCGTTCCGCCGAACGTTCCCGCATCGCCAGCATGCAGACCTCGCGTTCAATAAAATCGCGATACCGTGACGCAATGACACCGTCGATGTCGCCGTCAGCGGCAAACGTGTTTTCCGCAAGATAACCGCCGATAACCGCATGGGCGATATTCCCGTACACCTGTTCATCGCTTTCGTCGATACGGTACGATTCCGGCGAAAGCGAGAGGCCGTACTTCAGCGTGTAGGCGAACGGACAGCCGATGAGCTGTTCCAGCGACGAATACGATTCCGTTCTATCGGGGACTACGCCTCCGGGAAGACTCCATTCCCGCCGTGCCGGCTCGATATCCGGAACACCGGCCGGAACGATATGATCCGCCTGTTTCAGCGCGAGTGCCGCCGGGTCATAGACGATATCGTTGACATCGAATGTCCTGACGCCGTTGGTGAACGCAGCCGCAAGTTCATACTGTATCGGATGCGGTTTGTCCGCTTCGCCGCTGTGCTGTGACGAGTGTATCAGTACGAGCCGTTTACCCGCGCTCATCACCGCACGCCGCCATGCCGAGGCGTATCGCGTGAGCCGTTCATGCGATGCAGGATAACGCGTGCCGAGTCCGGAGAGTATTGAACGCTCCCCGTCATTGAAAAAGCGGGACGCCTGCGCCGGCAATGTGCTTTCGGCTGCGTTAAACCAGATGACCGTTTCAATCGGCGTGATGATCGCACCCGGATGCGCCATCACCGTTGCCGCTTGCGCCTGACGGACACGCGGCAGCGGTGTCTTCATCGTCTGCGCGATATCGGCGAACAGCCGCTCGAGATCAAGCCGCGAGAACGAATCCTGCTTTTTCAGCTTCACCGCTGCACAGAGTTCTCCCGCCTGATCGATGGCGCGGTCCATGCCGTACAGATCTTCATCGGTACTCATTACCTTCGCGTTCGCCCAGCGAATGAACCGTTCACCGGCATCGAGAATATACTGCCGGGGCATCGGTTGATCCGCCGGAATGTGTTCTATCTTCAGCCAGGCGGTAATTACCTCTTCCTCATGCGTCCGTTCGCCGGATGAAAGCCCCGACAGATAGTTATTGATGACACCGTGATAATGCGTCCCTCCGGCCCCGTAGGTACCGCTGATGACGGCGGACAGTTTTTGACAGAGCATGTTCGGCAGCGGAGAAACGGTTAACAGCAGATAGTCTTTCATGGCGCGCACGTCAACCGGTTCCCATGAGGTGAATAAAAAGAGCGGCAGTATGGCAAGTGCGTCATGTCCGTAGGCGTCGATGCTGCTGCCGCTTCTCGGCAATCCCGCGCGTGTGAGCGCATCGTCAAGCACATCCATGTCCGCTTCGGCGATAAGCGCCGTGGAGCCGATACCGTCGGCCGCAGCAATTGCCGCCGCCGCATCCGCCGCTTCGGCGATGTTGTTCGCCTCGATGAACAACAGCGTTCCGTCACCGCGCCATTGGGTGCGTTCACCGGTACGCATAAATGAACACGCGGCCTCAAGATCACCCGTGCGGCTGATTGCCATTGCGTGATATACGACAATATCCGTGCCGCAATTTCCCAGTTCGTCGAACAGTTCGCGCCAGAGCGTTTCCCAAGTTTCGCGCGCGTCGACGAATGACAGCGCCGCAACGGGATTGACGTAATTGCCGGACCTGAGCGCCTCGAGAACGGCGCGTATGCGGTCGGGAACTCCGTCATGCAGCCCGAGCACACGCGCGTTTTTTTCTATCGCCGCAAGCACCGGAAGACGCCCCCCGGCAAGTGCGGTGATATCAAGCGCGGACGGGCTTGCCGTCATGAGTTCATCGCGGGCGGAGAGCAGCGCTTTCGCCGCGCCGAAGCTGTCCCGTGCGAATGATGATGAAAAAAAATGACCCTCGCCGAGGTCGGCTATCGAGCGTTCATATTCGAACGTACGCCGTATCTCCGGTTTGTCCGGATGCCTGCATCCCAGATGCGTCTCGAGCATGCCGAGAAACGACAACGGCCCCAGCGCAACAGCGCCGGGCATATCCGCGCCGTGCACTTCACCGTCAAGCCAATGCCCGAGAATAACAGTCATCGTATCGCTCCATTACGGCAGTATATCATGGCATAAAGTATATTCCGCCGGCGACAAATAGTGTCGCTGACGCATCGCAATTCAATAGAGCGCATTGCCGCCGGCGGAAGCGGCCCCGGTCATGGCCGCACTATTGATATTGGCGATACCGCCGGCATCAACGGTGAATGGAGTATTGGTAAGTATCGTGTCGTAATACAGATAGTCCATCGTCCCGGTGATAAATCTATTATCATACAGCAGATGACCCGCCTGCGCACCGAGTTCCTGCAGACCGTACAAGGTTCCCGCAACACCGCCGAAAATATTATTGGAGATGATGAGCGGCGATGCATTGAACAGCAGCACCGAACAGTGCGTCATATTATTGTTCGTCACGGCGCTGTTCACGAGCGAAAAAGCGGCGGGAATATTGAGATAGAATACCTGCGCACCCGAGTTGCTCAGCACACTCACCGATGAGAATACGGTGTTCGATCCGTAATCGATGAACGCGGCACTTCCTGCGCCGGCGTAATTCGTCAGGATAGCGCAATTCGTGACGAGCGCATTCGTACATCGGGACAGGGATATTCCTCCGGCATGCGTCACCGAATAATTGCGCGACAGATGCGTTTCAGCGATACGCACATCGCGCGCATATGACGCGTGAACCGCAGCGCCTTTGTTCCCGGCACTGTTCGATATGAATCTGCTTGAGGCTATATGTACGTTCGAAGCATTCGAAATGAATATCCCGCCGCCGTTGCCCGCATGATTCGACACCACCGAACAGTTCGTCAGCATGAAATGCACGGTTGCGATGACGGCAATGCCGCCGCCGTCAGCATTGCTGCCGTTCTTAACCGTGAATCCGTTCAGTGCAACACCATGCGCGTTGGAAACCGTTACCACCCGATACCCCGCAAGGCCGCCGTCGAGTATGCTGTGATTCGACGCATACCGGAGGGAAAAATCGTTTTCCCATCCGCCGGTAAGCGTGATGCCCGCAGCAGTATTCGTCAGGTACAGTCCGTCCATACCGCTGTTCAATCCATTCCCCGGCGTGTACTGACCTTTGGCGCACCGTACGGCGATTGACCCGTATATCCGTGCCGCCGTCACGGCGTTCTGCAATGTCTTCAGCGGCGCGGACGCGTTCGTACCGGTATTCGCGTCGCTGCCCGTCAGAGATGCATACACGACGACCGGGGGCGTATTCGTCATGTTGTCAGATGATTGCGCCGCCGTGATGCCCGCACGGTCGCGCAGCGTGTCGCGTCTGCCGCGGAACAGGTCGAAGGCATGCGCCGCCGTCATTCCGGCGATCATAAGCAGCAGTACTGGTATCCTCATCCGTATCCTCACTTAAAAATCGAACCGGTATCCGATGCCGAGCTGCGGCAGCAATGCCGGGCCGCCGCTGACAGGAAAAAATACAAGGCATGACACAACCGCATAAACGTTGTACACGCCCGCCACTGCCGACGGCGTCAGTTCAAGCGCGTGGCTCAGGGTATCGAACGGCGGGGCAAGATACAGAAAACTGTATCCCGCATGCAGCCGCACATCGATGGAATACATCTCATGCGGAGAACCGATGACCCGGTATGCGGCGAAGACCGAACAGTTCATCAGCGTCTGCCGCACCGTCACATTGCTGATATTCTCCTGCCAATGATCGAATCCGGCGCTCATGCCGACGCTGAACGGACCGGAAAAATTCCAATCGAGCAGCACGGTCACAAGATTGCCGCCGCCCGCTTCCAGCGACACACCGAAACGCCGCTGATGCTCCCGCTCATCGAGCGCGATACGCTGTGCTATTTCCGCGGCATCGGCGCCTGCGGGCAGAATATACCGGTAGAGTTCATTCGTCGCCGCCGGCAGGCCTTTCTTCCGCGCCTCATCCAGCGCCGTCAATGCCCGGACAAATGACCCGATCGGCTGATCGTACGCAAGCTCCCGGAATGATCGTCCCGCCTCCGTTTTTTTGTCGCCCAATCTGTCGAGCGCAGCCCTGGCGCCTGAAAAATCACCGGTAAGCGCGAGCGCGAGGGACATGCCCACCGCGCGGTCTATAACCTGCCGCTCATCGAGCCTCCGCTCATCGGCTTCCGAAAGATCCCTGAGCGCTGTACGGGGCCGCCCGGCCCTTACGGCAGCGATGCCGCGTTCGACCGAATACAGATCCCCGCGTCTGCCTTTGATCAGCGCGTCCGCTTGTACCGTTTCATTCCGCAGCAGATACAGCCGCGCCAGCATCGCACGGCTCCGTTCTGAATCCGGAAACTGTTCGATCGAGCGCAGCAGATACATTATCTTTTTATCAGCGCTGCTTTCATCGACCGCAGCCAGATAATATTTATCGACCTCGACATCAAGTTCGAGTTTCTTTATCCTGGCCTTTTCAACGACCGCCGTCGTCCCGTCCTTTTGATAGGTGACCGATTCCTTCGTCTGTGATATGACTTTTCCGACGATGACAGTACCGTCATCTAAAATGATCCGGTCAGCCGCATCAACGAAGCATGCCGCGCATATGATAAGGGCTAAGATCGCACGTACGATCTTCAGTCTGGAGTACATGTTCATTTTGCATCTTTCTTAAGATAATCGATCGATTGAATCCGCACGCGTTGTATCACTTTAACACCGTCATCGGTATCGATATATATTTCATCTTCGGTCTGCCGGATGATCCTTCCCTGTATAACGGCATCATCGATCTGAACGATGCGCTCGGTGACCGCCACTTTCCGTTTCGGTAGTAGTGCATTGGTACCCGGTGTATCGCTGCCCGACCCCGGGACAGTGCCTGCAGCGGCCGTCCTGACCGCCGTTTTTTCCGGATCCGGCATCACCACCGGCTTCACCGCAACTTTTTCCGGCTCGGGTTTCACGACCGGCTTCACAGCAACTTTTTCCGGCTCGGGTTTTACCGCCGGTTTGACGGCAGTTTTTACCGGAACGGCTGTTTCATTCGTACGTGGCGTAGCATTGCTTACCGCATCGTTTGTCGCCATAGTGGTAACGCCCGCCTGGGTCGCCGCATTCGGCACAACGGCGGCTTTCACCGGCGGCACTTCCACATGGAACGACCGTGCTTCGCTTGAAAGTCCATCGGCATCAGTAACGCGCCAGAAGTAATCGCCGGATGGAACTTCCCGTTTCATCGAAACAAAATTATTACGTGTCTGCTCACGGTACACAATGTCATTCATATCCTTATCGCGCGCCACCGTCACCGTCGATACGCCTCCCTCCCCGTCCCAGCTCATCACCACCCCGTTCGATGACGCTTTGACGACGGATGCCGGTGCCGGAAACAGCGCCTTCGGCGGTTCATTTTTCTTCTCTTCGGCGACCGTGAAGGGCACTATGCCGCTGACCGTCTCGTGCACCAGATCGCCGCGCTCTATTTTCGAACGCACACGCCAGAAATACATCCCCGCGGTCATCATATCTGCCGCGAGCGTCTGCATCGCCGTGTTTTTCTGATAGATGATATCCGTGAACAACCGGTCACGCGCGACTTCGAGCGTATGCTGCATATCGCTCCGTCCCGCCTCCCAGCGGAATGAAACCACCGAATTCTCACGATATGGTATGATGGTATTGCTTGCCGGATACACCGCCGCCGCGGGCATACCGCGCAGCACCACGAGCCTGCCGCTCACCTCATTACCGCCGGCGGTGACATGCCAGATATAATTGCCCGGCGCAAGTTCCACCGTATTGGGCGATGCCGGCGCCTTCTTTTTTATAACACTTTCGCCGCGCTCGGCGCGTACTATCTCGATATCCGCCGCCTTGGCGTTCATCCAGGCAAACAGCACCGGTACGCGCTCATTCGTGGCTATCTGATACGTCCGCCGCGCCGGTGTGAGCACATCGAAGGCATTGCGTTTCTCGGTCACATTGCTCCCGGTTACATCGGCGCGTTCATTGCGCGCAAGCGTGCGTTCCTCGCCGCCCCGTCCCCGGACAACGGCGCTGCCGTTCGCCACCGCGACCTCGACACTGTTCGAA
The DNA here is from genome assembly GCA_016214035.1 of Spirochaetota bacterium. Taxonomy (GTDB): domain Bacteria; phylum Spirochaetota; class Brachyspiria; order Brachyspirales; family JACRPF01; genus JACRPF01. Next base: position 87,837 of record JACRPF010000008.1, read on the forward strand.
TTCCCTTTCAGTGAAATATCCCCTGTCGCATGAACCGCCGCCCCGGCGAGTGTGCGTACCTGCACCGGACGCGACCCCTCCTCGCGACGCGTCGCTATTTCACCGCTGTAGAAATTGATGTTCACCGAGTTCTCGCCGCGCGACAGGCGTATCATGCTCTCGCCGCCGAGTTCCACCGCGGTGCCGTCGAACAGTTTGATGGAAGCCTCACCGCCGCGCTCGGTCATCACCGTATCCGATTCATACACCGGCTGAGAACGGTCGACGGCGCGCCAGACCACCTCGCCCGCGTATTTACGCTGTACCACGCGTTCCTTGTAGGTTATCGTGCCTATCTCGCTGCGCACGCCCTTGCGTGAGACCGCATTGATATCGAAATAAAGACCGGCGGAACTCGCCGCAATAGCCGCCGTACAGACGGCGTAGAAGATGACATCACTGACTGATGATCTCATACTTCTTTTCGCCGTCCTCTTCGTTCATCGTCACCTTCGCCGGATCGATGCCGAGGATGGACCGTAATTCATCGATAGTTTTCGGGCAGTTCGCGTCACCCGCGCGGCCCAGCACCGCATAGACCTGCTGCGCCTCGTCCTTGCCTTTCACCTTTATCTTCTGCATCGGTGTCGTCACGAAAATATCCTTCACCAATGCATAGGCGTCGGACGAGATGAGTATATCGGTGCCGAAGGGCTTGGTGAGCGTCTCCACGCGCGACGCGAGATTCACCGTATCGCCGATGACCGTGTATTCCAGTTTCTGTTCGGAGCCTATCTGTCCCGCGAGCACTGGACCGCTGTTGATGCCGATGCCGATGCGTATCACCGGTTTTTTCACCGTACCGCGCGTCTTGTTATAGACGATGAGATGTTCACGCATCGCCAGCGCCGCACCCACGGCATTGGCCGTATCGTTGCCGCGCGATTCGGGAGCACCCCACACCGCCATGATGGCGTCGCCGATGAACTTATCGACGACACCGGACGAACCGGTGATGAGGTTGACCATGGCCGTCATGTATTCATTTAGAAACTCGACTACCTCTTCCGGTTCAAGCTTCTCCGAGATCGACGTGAACGAACGTATATCAGAAAAGAACACCGCGACGTTCTTCCGCTCGCCGCCGAGTTTAATCTCGCCGCGCATCGCTTTCTCGGCGATGTCCTTATTTACGAATTTACCGAACGCGGCCTTCACGCGCTCTCGTTCCTCAAGACCCAATCCCATCTCAACGAACGACGACGTAAGCGCCCCGATCTCGTCGCCGGATGCGGGCGTTATCGCAACACGGAAATTGCCCGACTTAATCTCTTTGGTGGCATCAGCAAGGCGTATGATGGGCGCCGTGAGCCGCTTGCCGAAGATATACAGCACGAGTATTGCCGCGCAGAGTACTATCATCATTATCAGAAAGTTGCGCCGCTGCAGGATATAGACCGCTTCGAACGCCGTGTTTTCCGTCACCGACGCGATGATACCAAGTCCGCCGAATTCAATTTTCTTGAACGCGCCGAAACGCGACACGCCGTTCTCTTCATAGCGCAGCTGCCCGTTGTCCATGACGCTCGTGAGCATCGAACGCACGATGGGCGACGTGGTGAGTTTCCCGCGCGCCGTCACCACCGACGCGTCCGCATGCGCGATGACATCGCCGTTGCCGTTCACCATGAACAATTCCGTGATGCCCGCGTTCTTGAACGCCTCGGTAAACCGGTCTATCGTCACATACACCACCGCAATGGATTCATATCCGTTCGTGCCTGCCTTCAGCGGCACCGCAAGCGCCACGAGCGGCGCCGGCAGAACGCCCGACATATTCTCGATGACGCCCACCCCGCCGAACACCTGACTGCACCGTTCGCGAAATACCGACGGTATCGTCTGAAATGAATCCGCCTTCAGTCCCTGCGATGTAATGAAGGATTCCTGCTGCGATGATGCCGCGTATTCCATGTTTGCGAACGACTTCCGGGTGATAACACCGGCGAATACGATGTTCGGATCGTTCTTGAAAAACAGGTTAAGGAGTTCCGCTTTCTGGTTCTTGACCTTGAACTCCTGCGTGAGAATGGCGGCGATGAAGTGCGCTTTTTCAACGAGCACCGAGACATCGGAACGCACTTTCAGCGCAACCACTTCCGCGAGCGCGTGATTATTCTCTTTGATGCGCTTTTCATTATCGTCCCGGAAGAACACCGTGGCAAGCACGATCATTCCGGAAACACTGACGACAATGATAGCCGATACGGCAAGTATTATCTTGGTCCGTATCTTCATGCGGTACAGGAAGGAATGATGCTTCACCGCCATACTGTTCTACTTGATGTGCGGACGGTCTTTCATCGCGGCATCGATATCCTTCTGCGGGAGTTCAATATCCTTGAGCTTGCCCTCGAAGTACATCTCATATGACGCCATATCGAAATTGCCGTGGCCGCTCAGATTGAAGAGCACGGTGGCGGGCTTGCCGTCCGCGTCGGCCTTCTTCGCCTCGTTGATAGCCTGGGCGATGGCATGCGCGCTTTCCGGCGCGGGAACGATGCCTTCCGTCTGCGCGAAGGTTATCGCAGCCTGGAACGTTTCAAGCTGTTTGAGCGCGACAGCTTCCACAAGACCTTCTTTTACAAGCTGGCTCACGAGCGCCGACGCGCCGTGATATCTGAGACCGCCCGCGTGTATGCCGTCCGGCATGAACGTGTGGCCGAGCGTATACATGAGCGCGATGGGCGCCATCTTCGCGGTGTCGCCGTAATCGAAGTCATAGATGCCTTTAGTGAGCGTGGGACATGCCGCGGGCTCAACCGCCACGAAACGAATCTTCTTCCCGTCCATTTTTTCCTTGATGAACGGGAAGGTGATGCCGGCGAAATTGCTGCCGCCGCCCACGCAGCCCACGATGACGTCCGGATAATCGCCGGTCTGCGCGAACTGTTTCTTCGCCTCAAGCCCGATCACCGTCTGATGCATGCAGACGTGATTGAGCACGGAGCCGAGCGAATAGTGCGTATCCGCATGTGTTGCCGCATCCTCAACCGCTTCGCTGATGGCGATGCCGAGACTTCCGGGTGAATTCGGATTATCTTTCAGTATCGATCTGCCCGAGTTCGTGCGGTTCGTCGGCGACGGGAACACTTCCGCGTTGAACACATGCATGAGGTGCTTGCGATACGGTTTCTGCTCATAGCTCACCCGCACCATGTATACCGTGCATTTAAGCCCGAAATAATTACAGGCGATGGACATTGCGCTGCCCCATTGGCCGGCACCGGTCTCCGTGGCGATGCGCGCGATGCCTTCTTTTTTATTGTAATATGCCTGCGCGATAGCGGTATTGAGCTTATGGCTTCCCGCGGGCGATGCGCCTTCATATTTGTAATATATCTTCGACTTAAGTCCGAGCTTCTGCTCCAGATTAAGCGCCCGGATCAGCGGCGTGGGTCTCCACAGCCGGTAAATGGCAAGCACTTCCTCCGGTATCGGTATCTCACGCTCGGCTGACACTTCCTGTTTGATGAGTTCCATCGGGAAGAGCGGCGCGAGATCTTCCGGACCGATTATCTTCATCGTCTGCGGATTGTAATACGGTGCGGGCGGATTTTTCAGATCGGGAATGATATTATACCACGACGTCGGTATCTCGCTGTCGGGCAGTACGATTTTTCTGTTCATGGGATACTCCTAAATGAAATGTGCATGAAGTATATCACGATTTACGGGGCAATACAATATGCTTTGCCCGAAGGCGCGGATATATATCCGCGCCTTCGGATTTACGGAATCCGGTGCATCAACCTTGTTTTTTCCTTATCAATGTCGTATACTGATAATGCAAGATATTATGTTATCCTGCGAGGCCCTATGCGTGAACTGTCGAACTTCAACATCAACGTCATAAAAGTGATGACGCATCTTCTGGCGAACGATGTCGTATCCGACGACGTCATGGAGCATCTTCGCCTGCTCGAACTCGAATATTATTCCATCGTCGACAAGAACAGTCTGCTTGAAGAAAAGGTCAACATCGACAATAAGACGAATCTGCTCAAGTACAAGGACGACTATCTCACCATCATCCTGAAGACGGCGTCGCGCATACTCGACCGTCCGGTGCTCAACGACTGCTACCGCGTTGCCTATATACGTTTCGATATCGACGATTTCTCAAAGCTCAACAATAAATTCGGTCACGACAAGGGAGACATGGTGCTCCTTGACCTGGCCACACTGATAAAGACAAACTCCCGCCCCACCGATTACACCATACGTTTCGGCGGCGAGGAATTCGACGTGATGCTCCCGGCAACGGGCATGCAGGGCGCCATCGTCTATCTCGACAAGATTTATAATGAGATGCACAAGCTTTCATACAATTTTGACGGCACGCCGTTCCGGGTTGGCGTCAGCGCGGGCGTGAGCTGCCTCGGCGTGACCTACAGCCGCCTGAAAAAAATAAACACCACCGAGATTGCCGCGGAATATAAAAAGCTTCAGAAAGAGGCCGATGACGCACTCTATGAGGCAAAAAATACCGGCAAGAACTGCTATAAAATATACGATGCGGCAATCGATTACAAATCGATTCGCGAACAGTACGCCGCGCTTCCAGGCACCCGTTAACCGAGCACCCGTTAACCGACGGACGAACGTCAGATCAGCGTCGCAAGTTTCGCGCGATACGCATCCTCTTCAACCGTGATACGCGCAACACCGCTTGCCATAGCCGCCTTTGCAACAGCGGGCGCAACCGACAGCAGCACACGGCGGTCGAACGGTTTCGGGATGATGTAATCGATACCGAACGACAATGATGACAGTCCGTATGCCGCGAGCACATCGGCGGGGACCGGTTCTTTCGCAAGACGGGCCAGTTCATGCACCGCGGCGAGTTTCATCGCGGTGTTTATCTTCCGCGCGCGCACATCAAGCGCCCCGCGGAATATCGCCGGGAATCCGAGCACGTTGTTCACCTGATTGGGAAAATCGCTTCTGCCGGTGGCGGCAATCGCGTCGGGCCGTATGCGTTTGATATCGCTATACGGCATTTCGGGATCCGGATTGGCGAGCGCGAACACCACCGGAGTCTTCGCCATAGACTTGAGCATGTCCTCTTTCAGCGCGCCGGCAACCGAAAGCCCCACGAACACATCCGCGCCGTTGATGGCATCGGCAAGCGTACGCAGCTTCGTATCAACCGCGAACACATCCTTATATTTGTTCATATTCTTTTCCCGGCCTTTATAGATAACGCCGGTGGAATCGCAGATGATGATATTCTCTTTCTTTATGCCCACCTCAAGATACAGTTTCGCCGACGCGAGCGCCGATGCGCCTGCACCGTTGATTACCACGCGCATGGAACCGATATCTTTCTTCGCAATGACCGACGCGTTCACGATGGCGGCCGATGAAATGATCGCCGTACCGTGCTGGTCGTCATGAAACACGGGTATGTCCATCATCTCGATGAGCCGTTCTTCTATCTCGAAACAGCGCGGAGCCGATATGTCCTCAAGATTGATGCCGCCGAACGTGGGCTCGAGATTCTTCACCGTGGCGATGATTGCCTCGGTATCCTTCGTCGCAAGTTCTATGTCGAACACATCGATGCCCGCGAACTTCTTAAAGAGCACACCCTTCCCTTCCATCACCGGCTTTCCGGCGAGCGGGCCGATGTCGCCGAGCCCCAGCACCGCGGTGCCGTCGCTGATGACGCCTACCAGATTGCCTCGGTTCGTATAGAGAAACGCATCATCCGGATTTTTCTCAATGTCAAGACAGGGATACGCCACGCCGGGCGAATACGCCATGGAAAGATCTTTCTGCGTGGCGCAGGGTTTCGTGACGAGCGATGCGAGTTTTCCGGGTACCGGTTCACGGTGGTATTTGAGCGTCTCTTCTTTGGTGATCATGGGCCTATTCCTTATGATGAACGATTGCTGCACTATATCGCCGCGATAAATAAAATGCAAGCTCATAGGAAAATATTCTTGTTTTTTTGTCTTTGTAGAATATGATGCCTTTATGTATCCGATAAAGCGCCGCACATGATCAGTTTCATCCAGACAAAAATCGACACGCACTTTCACGCGCTCAAACACGTCAACTTCCGTATCTTCTGGTTCGGACAGCTCATATCGCTCATCGGAAACTGGATGCAGACCATAGCCATGCCGTGGCTCGCATATTCCATCACCAAGTCTCCGCTCCTGCTCGGCGTCGTCGGCGCGCTGCAGTTCACGCCGGTGCTTTTTCTGTCGCTCTTCGTCGGAGTGTTCATCGACCGGCATGAAAAGAAAAAGATAATCATGATTGCGCAGACGGTGATGATGGTGCTCTCACTTGCGCTTGCGCTCCTCGTCTTCACCGGCACGGTAGCGTACTGGCATCTGCTCGTCATCGCGTTCCTGCAGGGATGCGCGAACGCCTTCGAGATGCCCACACGTCAGTCGTTCATCATCGAGATGGTGGGTCGCGACGACCTTATGAACGCCATCGGACTCAACTCGGCAATATTCAATCTCGCCCGCATACTCGGCCCGGCGGTTGCCGGCGTGCTCATGACCACCATCGGCACCGGCTACTGCTTTCTGTTCAACGCGTTCAGTTTCATCCCGCTCATCACGGGACTCTATTTCATCAAGCCTTTGTTCTGTTCAATAAAAGAGTCGCAGAAAAATGTTTTCAGGGAAATCGTCGACGGGTTCAGATATATCGCTTCACAGAAAACACTCGCGCGGACGATGGTGATCGTCCTCATCGTGGGCACATTCATCATGAACTTCAATGTCATGGTGCCGGTGCTCGCGAAAACGGCGCTCCATCAGGGCGAAGCGGGATTCGGATTTCTCATGTCATGCATGGGTATAGGCTCCCTCTGCGGCGCGCTCATTGTAGCGGCGCGGAGCAAGCGCGGACCGGACACCGGACTTCTCTTCGGTGCCGGGGCGATAACGGCGGTACTCTTCATCGCGATTGGTCTCAGCAGATGGTATGCGCTCACTGCGGTGCTGCTCGCCTGTGCCGGATTTCTCACGGTGATGTTCATGACAACGGCGAACTCAACCATTCAGCTCAGCGCAACGGATGACTTCAGAAGCCGGGCGGTGAGTGTTTATTTTTTCATCAATGTGGGGAGCACGCCGGTGGGGAATGTGCTTACCGGAGCCGTGAGCAATTCATTCGGCATCAACGTCTGTTACATCGCCGTCGGGGCCGTCGTGCTTGTCTGCCTCGCGTGTTTCTCTGCCGCGTCCGGCCTGTTCAAGAAATAACCTCGCTTTTTCCAGCAGTATCTCTTTCGTATTGAGCGACGGCTCTTCCAATATCAAGTCGAGACAATGCGTGAGCACCATGCCGATGATCGGCCCGGGATGCAGTTTGAACGCAACCATGATATCATTGCCGTTGACAGCAAGGTCCTTCACCGTTATCGCGTTCTCATCCTCTATAATCTTGTCGATGCGCCGGAGGAGCTTCGGTATCGCCTCGCTCTCGCCGCGTTTCTTCTTGCCGTTGCCGATGCGGTCCGCCTCACGGAGCGTAAGGAGTGAACGGATATTGTCCATGCCCACGGTATTCATGAAACGCCGCACCGCCGCGTCCGTCCATTCGTCCTGATAATAGAACATATGATGGCGGATGAGATGCTCAACGAACTCGGTCTCCGCGCGGGAATATTTGAGACGCTTCATCACACGCCGCGCCATCGACGAACCCACAACTTCGTGATTATAGTAGACAAGGTCCTTCTGCTTTTCGACCTTCCGCTGTGTGCGCGGTTTTGCGACGTCGTGGAGCAGCGCCGCAAGCCGGATAAGTCTCGTGGCGCGCTCGTCCTCCTGCTGCGGGACCGCCGCCGCCGAATGCAGATTGTGATAATACACATCGTACGCGTGAAACCGGTTCTGCTTTACCCCGAAACCCTCGACAAGTTCGGGAAGGACTATTGAAAGCATGCCGCTCGTGCGCATGAGTTCAATGCCGATAAAAAGATTGCCGCTCAGAAGAATGCCGTCAAGTTCATCGCGCATACGTTCCGCAGCCACCTTCGAGAATGTCGTGAGCGACGCGCCGATGGCCTTGAATGTCTCTTCCTCGATGGTAAAACCGAGCTTGGCTGCGAAGCGGCACGCGCGCATCACGCGAAGCCCGTCCTCCGAAAAACGTTCGTACGGATCGCCCACCGTGCGGATTATCTTCTTATGCATATCCTGAATGCCGCCGAAGAGGTCGATGAAGTCCCTGGTGGCGAGATTATACGCAAGCGCGTTGATCGTAAAATCACGGCGGGATACGTCTTCTTCTATGGTATCAGCATACTGCACCGTATCCGGACGCCGGCCGTCGGTGTATGCGCCATCGCTTCGAAACGTGGTCACTTCCACTTCCATCCCGCCGTCGATGACAAGAACCGTACCGTGCTCGATGCCGGTGGGAACGGTGTGCCTGAAAAACGACATCACTTCCTTCGGATGCGCATTCGACGCAAGATCGTATTCATGAACCGGTATTCCGAGCATGGTATCGCGTAGCGCACCGCCCACAAGAAAGCACTGCTTTCCCCGCTTGGCGAATGTTTCAGCTATGCCGGTCAGCGCCGGCGGTATCGGAATATCTATTTTTTCATAGGATGACATGTGTGGGGGCATGTTATAGTAGAAAACGCGTATTTGCAATCAATTTTAGAAAAATATCGCTTTTACTATCGCAGCCGATAATTCCTCAACCGGAGTTTCGCCGTGGAATATATGCAGATAATCCCGTTGAAATGAGAGGAACAGCTCGCGTACGCGCGTGAGATACGCTTCCTGTTCAAAGCTGTTCGCGCCTTCACTGCGGTTCCTGCGTATGCGCTCAAGCGCCGTGCCCACCGGAATATCGATGAGGAACACGAGATCGGGAATATACGCGAAACGCTCCTGCTCCCGGAGAATGTTCTCCGCATCGAGTCCGCGCGCGCCCTGATATGCCGCCGTCGAGAAATAGTAGCGATCGAGTATAACCGTCTCGCCCCGTTCAAGCGCCGGAATGATATTCCTCGCCAGATCGTCCTTTCTATCGAGTGTAAAAAGGGATAATTCATCTTCAGGCGACAGGCGCGGCCCGAAAAATGATGCCCTGAGTTGTGCGCCGTATTCACCGCGGGTAGGCTCAAACAGCAATATGCTTTTTGTTCCGCGTTCGATAAGACGTTTGTGCGCGAGCGCGGCCTGTGTAGACTTGCCCGAACCGTCGATGCCTTCAAAGACGATGAGCCTGCCGGGAAGCCTTACCACAGTTTCCATCCCCATTTATTGAAATAGTGTATCATCGAGACGACATGCGCTTTGAAAAGGCCGGCATTGCCGTGCGACCCCTTACCCCAGGCGTGGACTACACTGGTTTCCGGAACATATACAATGCGTCCCTGCGTATGCAGCTGACGACAGAGATCGGTATCCTCAAAATACATGAAATATCGTTCATCGAAGGGATTCGCACGGAACGCATCCTGACGCATGAACAGAAACGCACCCGATGCCCAGTCGATATCCATTGATTTATCATACGGCATATCGCGCATTTCGTAACGGCCGAGTCTTGCCGCAAAGCGCGCCCGTATCACACTGGGCATACGACGGAGTATGAGATCAAATAATGACGGAAAGCGACGGCAGAGGTATTGCGTCACTCCCCGTTCATCGGTGATGCGCGGTGTCGCCAGAACAACATCGGCGTGTTTATCCATATATACTATACAACTGCGTATCGTATCTTTACCGACGATGACGTCGGGATTCATCACCAGATGATACTTCGCCTTATGTTCAAGTGCGAGATTATTGCCGGCACCGTACCCGCCGTTCCGCGGACTTTTTATAACCGAAACGGACTTATCCTTGGCGAAATGTGCAGTAAACCGTCGATAATACTCATCACCGTCACTATTATCTATAATGACGATACGACCCGATATTCCGCGCATCGACCGCTTGAGACTTTCGATGGCGGGCAATACTTCAGAAAATGAACGATAAACGACAATGGAGGCAATAAGCTCCATGTATCGCTTACTGCGCTTGTTTCTGCGCTTTTTCCGCGGTGATCTGTTCTTTTATGGTATTGGCTTCAAGGCGGCCTTCTTTGCAGGCCTTGATTATTTCCTGAAACGCCTTGCGCACTTTCGTTGCGGCGGCTTTCACGCGTTTTACTTCAAGCTTCTGAACGTCTTCGTCCATCGCTGCGAGTGCTGCTTTGATCTTTTCAATGCTTTGCATAGGTAAACCCTCTTAATTTATTCGAACGCGGGATATTTTATATAGTATGAATAATTATGTCAACTAGAGCACGGGACCTCATAACCTGCCAAATAGCAATAAAAAAACAAATACCGCAACATAAACACGCACATGGATGTGCGAAATAAGGACATACTCCCGTGCTCCGCTAGCGCCAGCCGAACTGGATGTTCGGCGAGAGCGACAATAAATCAGAGCAAACAGCATTATCCAATCAACCAAATCTAATTCTTTCACTAAGAGCACGGGGCTTTTTTACCTACCCAATGGCATAAACCAACCAATATCCAATGCATAACACGCACACGGATGTGCGAAATAATAGTCTACCCCCGTGCTCCGCCGAGCGCAAGCGGTGCCGGATGCACCGCGAGAGCGACAGAAAAGCAGGGTAAACAGCATCCTTCATTCAGCCTAATATAATCCATTCACTGACAGGGGATACCCCTGTCAAAATACTGCAATTTCCGTAACGTGATGCCCTTAACGTGTACCTGCCTTCATTTCGTTTTCTCATTCAGACATTCATCGATTATCTCATCGAGATCGCCTTCCGCGAGGCAAAGGCATGTATCCGCTCCGCCATAATAGACACGGAGCTTTCTGGCTTTAAGATCGGCGATGGCGCCCGTGGCGAAAACGACATCGGGGATGACACCCAAGTGTTCATATTCCGTCTCGGGGGTGAGTATATATCGCTTTATCATGCCGGTTATCTTTTCCGGCTCGTTAAGATCGAGCATGATTGCGCCGAGGCTGTAGCGGAATCCCATAAAGGTATTCTGGACGCCGTGAATTATTTCAAGCCAGCCGCGTTCGGTTTTTATGGGAACCGTAGGGCCTACTTTCAATCCCGCCCACGGGAAGGCGTTTCGAGAAAGGAGCGGACGGTGCCTTCCCCAGTGGATAAGATCTGGTGAGCGTGAAATCCACATATTCGCGTAGGATTTTTCATACGGTGCGCCGACACTGTACGGGCGATCGAGCCGCACATACTCGCCGTTAATTTTTTCCGGAAAGAGACACGGCACGCGGTTGTGCGGCAATGCGATGATTTCCACCGGTTCAACCGTCTTGAAATCGGTGGTTTTGTACAGAAAAGCGACGCATCCCCATTCCGAATTCCCGGGCCGCATGATGTAATACGTATCGCCCATCTGCGTAATACGGAAGTCGATGGGGTGCATGTCCAATTCGCCGAATTTTTTATTTTTATCGACGAAGAAAAGAGGATCCTTTTCAATCTCAAAGTTGATGCCGTCATCGCTTGTCGCGACATGCGCCTGTGTATACGGGGCGTCGGCGAGTTTCACCGATATGAGGAGAAGAACCTTTCCGCGGAACATACATTGTCCGGGATTGAATATCTGATCCGCATACCCATAGGGGAAATCCTTCGGCCCGATGATGGGATTCTTCGGATGCCGTTTCAGTAATGTGTCGTAGCGCATATATGCTCCTCAATCTTTAGTCAGTAACCGGAACCAACGATGTGATTTTTGTATCCGCATGACGAATTGTTTCATTGCGCTTGTTCATGGAAAACATCCCTTTTCCATGATGCGCCATGAGCGCACTGAGCGGAGTACCATCACGCCCGGCGGGCAGCGGGATGCCGGCGAGTTCGCAGAGCGTGGGGTACAGATCCACTGATTCCACGAGACCGTCGAAGCGTCCGCCGCGGGGACCACCCGGCCGTGACAGCAGGAACGGTATGCGATGGATTGACTCATATATGCCGAAATTCTTGTGGAACAGACCGTGCTCACCTGCAAAATCACCATGGTCCGCAGTATAGAAGATAATGGTATTCTCAATATCGCCGCTCTCCGTGAGATGGTCGAGTACACGGCCGATCTCCCCGTCGATGGCAGTGATGAGGGCGTAATAACTGGCAAGGCACCGCCTGAGCGCCGTCTCGTCCTTCGCAAGCGGATAGGTGCCGTGCCGTTCAATGTGCTCTATCATGAACCTAGGTTTTCCCGCAAAGCCGTTCCTGAAAAGGTCAGACGAGCCTTCGGGAAGCGTAAGACGCTTCGGGTCATAGAGACCGAAATGTGCCTTCGACGGGGCGATGGGCGCATGCGGACGCTGGAAGCTCATGTGGATGAAGAACGGACGTTCTGTATCGCGTTCATCAAGAAAGCGGAGCGTTTCGTTTCCGGTATACCGTTCTATCGAGTGTTCATACGGATGCTTAGTCGGACCACTCCCGTCAAGTGTATATTCCATGCCTTTCCTGGGGGAGCTTCCTCGTACAGGTCCGCAAACCCGTGGTCGGCAAGATATTTGAAATAGTGCGTGGTCTCCGGGTCGCCATGCAGCGCGTCGCAGAAGTCGGTGTAGCGTATGCGTTCAAAACCGTCCTCGTCCCAGCGGCGGACCATATGTGACTTACCGAAAAGACCGGTCTGGTATCCGTAGCGGCGGAAGAGGTATGCAAGCGTATCCGGCTCGTGCACCGGATATTCGGCGGTATCGTTGCCGAACATGCGGTGTGTGTGCATGTACTGACCGGTCATGAAGGTTATCCGCGACGGCGCCAGATGGGGTTGTTCGCAAATGCCGACGAAAAGTTCATCCCGCGGGCGGCAATGCGGTCGAGGTTCGGCGTCTTCAAGTCGGGATGCCCTGCGCAACTCATGCAGTTCGCATTATGCTGATCGCTCATGAGCCAGAGTATGTTCGGACGCTTCATCGTATATCCTCTTTGCTTTTTAATGATATGGCGGTGCAGATTTGAGACATGGTACAGTACAGGCATTATTCCTTCAATGAAAGATCATCAATATAGAAAACCCCGTCGATCTTCTCGGTATTATAGATCAGTATCCGCTCAAGCGAGGTAAAACGTGCATCGCGTTTTTTCAACGATCCGCGGTACGATGCCCCGGCACCGGAGACGGCAAGGTCGTACATCGGAACATCGCTCCCGAGCACGAACGTGATGCTGAACGACGCCCATGCGCCCGGAGCGATGGCCGCAACGGTACTGCCATCGATATCGATGTTGCCGTTCTTCCTTACGTCGATGAATGCGCCGACAATGTAATCCGGTTTCGCCCCATTGGGGATATCCGAATACTGACGGGCTTCGAAGATCACCGGTGCGGGTTTTTTCTCATCAAGTTTGACCATGAATGACAATCGTGCTGTGCCCCGGCCTGCGCGCAGATTGATCATGAGCCGCGGGTCGTATGCCGGGCCGGGTTTGTCAATGAACGCCAGTACCGGCGGTTTCCCGGTCATCGTTTCGTCATAGGGTTTTATCGACGTGCCGCCTTCGGAGAATATCTTTATGTTCCCCAGCTCATAAAGTTCGGCCAGTTTTCCGGTAAAACATGCGGCAAGCTCGCGTTTTGATCTCATGATGGTCTCGACCGGAATGGGAAAGAACGGCGTTTCCCGCGGGGCCATCGTCTTTTCCAACGGCCAGCGTGCGCGTTCTTCGCTTTTATAGCAGCCGATCTCATCGTACGGGAGTTCGGAAAATCCCTTTGCGTACGCTGGAGAGCGTTTCTCAAGCCGGTATTCATCATTGCGGCTGTTGACGAAAAGCGGGTCCGCGGTCACTGAATCCCGGTCGCAGCCCTGTTCCCGCCAGATGTCGAATTCCATGGGTGCTGTTCCGGGCTTCATGCGAATCGCCGCCCCGTTCATCCAATAGATGTTCCCGTAACATGCCGATATAAGACCGTCATACCACGTGCCGGCTGAAATACCGAACGGTATCCCTTCGTATACGAGCCTGGCATATGCAGGGTCTCCCGTGTACGCGATGATATTGTTGACGATAACGGTATTCTGCTGACGTGCTGCGCCGAAATTCTGATTTTCGCCCATGCTGTTCGCCTCCACGCCGTACGGGCAGTCGACGATGATGTTGTTCGAGACGATATTATCGCTCCCGCCGTGCACATGGACGCCGCCGCGGCTTGCCCGTGCTATGATATTGCCGTATACCGAGGTGCCTGCGGTGAAATCGTCGAGATAGACACCCCACTGGTAGTAGGGTGAGTAGTAGAACGGATTGCTGTTCTCATGTCCGTAGCCTATCGTATCGACGATGCGGTTATAGCGGATAACGTTCCCGCCGATACGTACGTTGCGCTGGCACATCCGTATGCCGCCGCCGTCACGCGCCTCGCGCTGCGTCTGGCGGATATCGTTCAGCTCGATGATATTGCTCACGCCCTTCTGAAACGCCCCGGAACGCGGGCTGTCGTGCATCGTATTACGGCGTATCACATTCCGCTCGCCGAATTGATTGATGTTCGCCATATCCTTGTCGAATATCCCGCACTCGTACACGTGATTGTTCTCGGCAACATTATCCGCGCCATGGAGCATGATGCCCTCGGCTCCGGTGGAGAATATATCGTTACCTGCGATGCGGCAGTCACGGCAGCCGTCATTGAACAGAAGGTCCTGTCCCGCTCCGGAGACACCCATTTTTACGCCCGTAAGCGGTGTACGACGAGGATTACCCACATCATCGTACGGTTGAGCAACACCGCCAAGGTTGATGCCGTAATTTCCGATATGCGATACCTCACAGCTGATGACATTGACATGACGTGCCCCGACCATGCGTATGCCGCTTTGTTCTGCACACATCAGCGAAATATCCATGAACGTGATATAAGAAACGGGGTTATCGGTTTTCGGAGTACGGCGTGCGCGATTTTCTTCATATGAAACCTGATTCTTTATATCGAGATATTCATACGGGGAATCGAGCGTACCGTTCACTTCGATGATGTTGTCCGACAGCGGAACAATGACGCTGTCATCAGACGGCTTTTTCCCGTCGGGCGGATAGAAATAGAGCGTATCGCTCACGCGGTCGTGATACCATTCATTCGGGGCATCGAGCAGCGCGAAAATGTTCTGCACATAAAAACGGTCATGCTGCGAGAATCCATTGCGGACCTTTCGCACTTTGATGATGCTTTTTGCATCATCTACTTCCAGTATCGGAGTGATTGAGAATGTCCAGCCGCCCTTGGTATACGCTACTACTTCTGCCTGGCTGCGGTCGCCCATGGAAGCGAAAGACAGATCAGCTGCCTTGAACGGCAGTTCATCATTGGGCTTGGCCGATGCCAGAGGCATGTATAAGAATCCGCCGGTAATGGGATGTTTCGGATCTACATTCGGATATCGTGCAATAACCATGCGTCTGTTATTGTAAAAGAGCTGATGGAATACCTGGCCCGAAATGCCACTGACCTTCAGGTCGGCTTTATAGATCCCGCCCTTTCCGATCGACCATCCGCGCACCGGTCTCCCGCCGATGAGCACGGCCGTTTCACCCAGGGCGCTCCGGTATATGCGCGGTGCCGTTCTCGTGCCGCTGTCATCCGGGGAGAACGATATCGCCTTCTCGAGAAAATAGTTCCCGCCGCGGATGTTCACCGTTACGGGTTCGCTCTTTTTCGTACGCGCGATATCACGTGCACGTTCGATCGTCTGAAGCGGTTTGTCCTTCGTGCCGGGATCCGCATCATTGCCGTTCACGGCGACAAAGAGTTCAGCGCTTGACAGTATTCCCGCAGCGAGCAGACATGCGATAACTTTTCTCATGTGTAATTCCCTCCCGCGATGCTATTGATGTGTTTCCACGGCATTTTGCCGTCCGCGTTCACGTTGATCTTGTAGCGCTCATGCGCCTGTGACGGATGCCGGTAGGACGGCGGCCAGACGCTCTTGGGACGCGCGGTGGTGACGAGCCAATCGGTGAGATTACGTTCCATCTCCGAGACAACGGCGCGATATGCGCCGTCAAACCAGAGATTTTTCATCTCCCAGGGGTCGCTCTCGATGTCATACAGCTCGCCGAAACCGTCCGGGTATTCCTTCGCGAACATCGCTTTCGGGTACCACACGAGGCGGTATTTCTCCTTGCGCACGCTTTTGCTCCACGCAAATTCGGTGACGGCGATATCGTGCACGATCTCATGACCGCCGGCGAGCAGCGCCGCAAGCGAACCGCCGTCGGATGTCTCCATGCGCGGAAGACCGGCGAGGTCGCAGAGCGTGTTCGCCGCATCAACGCTTTCGGCAAGCTCATCGGCGCGATGACCTTTTTTGAAATGACCGTTCCAGCGCCAGATGAACGGGATGCGGGTGATGGCGTCGGCGCAGATGCCGGGCGCCTTTTCCATGATGCCGTGTTCGCACGCATAGTCGCCGTGGTCCGTGGAATAGATGACGATGGTGTCATCAGCAATGCCCGCGCGGTCAAGATAATCGAGCGTTTTGCCCACGGCGTGATCGGTCTGGCTTATCGCCGCAAGGTAGCCGCGGAGTTTCCTGAGGCGCGCCGCCTCGAATGTCTTCGGCTCGATGAGCGCCCACTCGCCCTTCCGCCACTGTGCGGCACTGCGTATCGCATGGGGCGCCTTGCCCGCAGCCGCCATGTCGTAGTCCGCATTCGGCGGCAGCGTGAGATCGACACCTTCATAGAGCGACCAGAACTCCTCACTCGGCGCCGTGCACTGATGCGGCCGCGGAAAGCTGGCGAACGCGAAGAACGGTTTACCTTCGGCCCGTGAGCGCTCCATGAAATCGATGGTCTCCGCTGCTATCCATCCCTCCTGTGATTCTTCGAAGCTGAGCGGCGATGGACGGCCCTCCATGCTCTGCGTACCGCGCTTGCCGAATTCGGTGAGCGATCCGTGGTCTTCAAGCTGGAGCTTTCCCCGCGCCTCGAGGAATTCCATATATTTTTTCGACATCCCGACGATGCTGCATCCGCCGCAGGTCTCATGGAAATTATCGGCGTCATCCTCCACCCAGTATTCGGGGCAGTGTATCTTCCCCACAGCACTGGTACGGTACCCCGCGCGGCGGAAATGTCCGAGTACGGAGGGAAGTCCGCCGGGATTGGGCCCGGAAAGGCCGTAATAGCCGTGGTTGTGGCAGTACTGCCCCGAGAGAAAACTCACGCGGCTCGGCGTACAGATGGGGTTCTGCGTGACGGCATTCGTGAAGCGCACACCGTCCGCAGTGAGCGCATCGAGGTTCGGCGTGCGGACATCCGGATGACCCGCATGTCCGAGCACCTTTGCGTTATGCTGATCGCTGAAAAGAAAAAGTACGTTCGGCTGCCTGTTCATTGCCGTCCTCCGCTCGATGATGTTCCGTCCAGTGACAGATCGCGTGCGGCTTCGATGACCGCTTTTCCGCATGGTTCCACACTGCCGTCGGGGATGGTGAGCGTATTGCCGCCGAGTCCGACGGCGCCCACGATGCGCCCGTACTCGGTAACCGGTGCCGCAATTCGCCGTATATGCGGATAGACTACGGCATCCTCGTATGCATACCCGTTCACCGCAATTCCGCTGCGATAGTGCTCCTGAAGACGATCGAACCCGGCTCCGCTGAACATACGGCGCGGAGCGCCGGTGCGGCTCCCGGCATCAAGCGCGCTGAAAAAGATGTGCCCCCAGGGGGTTGATGAATAATCGTCCGTGGTGTTCCCGAGCTCCTGCATTGAAATGGAGAACGGATGTATGACCTTGGCGATACACTGCATTACATTCCCGTTCCAATAGATGAGTATGGCGGTGTTGCCCGTAGCGTCAGATAGCGCCTTGAGCACCGCCGAAGAACGCTCGAGCAGGCGGGCGAATGTAGGCACGGTACGTCCGAGTACGGCAAGCTCATTCCCCGCGCAATACTTGCCGCGTGCATCCTTCATTATGTAACGCCCCTCTACAAGGCTTTTCAGGAGCCGCATGACCGTTGAGGGCGGCAATTGTGTTTGTGCTAGTATCTCGTTGAAACCGAGGGGTTCATCACTCCCCATAACAAGTTTCAGAATGATAAGACCGCGTTTCAGAGCCGGTATCACTTAAAAACACCATATATGAATATTAATAATCACATATGAATATTAATAAAGATTTGATGCTTTGTCAAGTAATTATAGACAATAACTTGATTTTTTTGAAGAAATGCAGCTTCATCGGACATATTGAGACATATAAACTGACGGCGTCAAGCGATAGGCATTTAACCGAATGCATAGAAGTAGTTTCATTATTACCGCGCGAGATCAATATTCACCGAACTCCCGGCGAGGTCGCCCGAGGGCAGCGGCACCTGAATACGTGAGATGTCGCGCGCCGGATCGTATGAAGCGCCTTTGCCCGTGAATTTACCGGACAGGGTTATGTTCATAACACCGTCCTTACTTGACGGGTGGGCAACGGACAATTGTATCCGGGTTTCCGACTGGCGGATGATCACCGCCGCGGGACCTTCGACGGACAGTGAGAGACCGCGTCGTGACCGGACGGTCCCCGCCTCGTAGAACGCGGCCATCAGTATGCCGTCGGCCTCCCGTTCCACCGCCGCAACCGCCGCTGTATGTGCGAGTACCGTAACCGGTTTTTTTTCGGACCAGGAACGGGCTGCGGCAGCATCGCCCGGGACCAGTGCGTAACCGTAGCGTCCATCCTTCACGTTGGCGCCGTGATCGATCCATATGGTCACAACGCGCTCGGAGACCGTGTTCGCCGAACTCGAGCTGCTGATATCCTTCCAGCGGCCTTTCCTCTCCTGGGCCTCCACCCCCATCCGACCATCCGTCAGGGGTACGAAGCCGAATCCGCGGTGATGTATCCAGCGCGGGGCATTGTCCAGATCAACATGACCTTCGATCACCCGTTCATCATCTCCTATGCCGATGCGAAGCGCCCCGGTCCACAGGCTCTGGTCCAGCGTGGTTTGCATAGGGTCCTCACCGCCCGTAATGCCGGCCCCCAATGCTATCGCCTCACCGTCGAAAAAAAACCATGACTTACGCGCTTCCGCGCCTTCCCGGCGGAAATGGTATGCGGTGGCGCCGATGTTCCCGTCGCTGACACCGCCCGCCAGATCGCTCTCACCGCGGGCGAAGATGTTGCCGGTGGGCGGCTCCGGCGACCAGGGCACCGTTATACCGGGCAGGCGTTTCCAGTCCCAGACGGGAAAGATATTCTCGTACCCCAGACTTTCCCCCTGATAGAGGTAGGTGAGGCCGACGGAAAGGTTGTGCGCGCGCTGCCCTTCGCCGTTGACGAGCTCGGCACCCGTCATGCGCGTCGACAGCATCTTTTCGCTCACCATCCAGTTCGTCCTGCGGTGGACCATGTAATCGCTTTTCCAGAAATGGCGGTTCCCCGCGATGCTGTTCTGTATGTTCGTGAGTTCGGCGTGCAGGGCCAGCAACTCCTTCTGACGCGGACCCGGTGATTCGGTGAGGCGCTGAGCGGTTGCGGCCAATTTATTCACCGTGCGGGTGATGCGCCAGCCACCGCGGTTCACCTCGCGGCCGCGGACGGAGTAATCGAACAGGCCCTTCCAGAGCATCCACCGGTAGCCGTCCAGCACGGCGTCTACGAGGATCGCCTGCCGTTCGGCGGATATCTGGAACGCGGTGCCCGCGGCGTAGTAGTAAAGTTTGCTTCCGTCGTCCACCCAACCGGCACCGTAGCCGCCGCTGTAAAGCTGCTGCCCGTGCTGGTGAAAGCTGCAGTCGATCTTGAGCCCCTCCTCGTTCGCCGGGGCTATCCGGATATCCTCAACCATCAGGCTGTAGGCGCGTGCCGCGAGGTCTGCATCGTGGCTCAGGAGAGCCCGCACCAATTGAAGTGTCGCAGTCCAGGTGAGATTCCCTCCGGTCATACCGCCGGGCTCGGAACGGATGAGCATGCGATCGCAGATACCCCGCTCTTCGGGACTGAGCGTCGGCTCGAGCGAGAGGGCGATGCGCGAGATGGCAAGCTGATTCCCGATCATGTTCTGCCACCAGTGGCCCTCGCACTGGGGATCCTTCTCGGCCCAGAGGCGCAGCCCCCGTTCAACACCGCCGCGCAGCACCGCAAGCTTATCCGCGTCGAATCCATACGTCTTGAGCCGCGCCCACGCGATGGCCATCGATTCCAGACGCTGGAGGTGGCGCACGGGAACCCAGTTGAGGCGGGTTCTATCGGCGTAAGGGATGTCGGACCATGAACCGTCCGCGGCCATGGCATTCAGGTGGGCGAAGGCCTGCGGTGCCTCGTTGGTGGGTATGGCCAGTTCCGGAATCGTCAACTCGATGAAACGTTTTTTGATCGTCGGCAGATCGCGGCGGTGTTCTTCACCGACCGGCACGCGTGCGGGGAAGATGTCGTTGGCGGCGGGCCCGCGGTCAAGCGCCATCGAGGCGATATACAGGCTGGGCGTCCCCGGCTCCAGAGCGGCGTCAACTCCCATGAAAAGCGTATCGACCTTCCCCAGATCATCGGGGCTCAGGGGACAGAGCGCGCGTTCGAAGGCGGTGAAGGGGATAAACAGCTCTTTCCATTCGGGGCCGACGGGCGCGGCAACGGCAACCCGCACCTGGATGCCGTTTTCCATCCATTGCAGCGTGAGATTCTGTTTCCTATCGCGAAAGCTCTTCCACACCAGGCGTATCCCGTTGGCATCCTCGCGGGCGAGGGAACCCATCGGCAGTTTGCACTGCATCCATGCGTAGGTGATCTTGGAAAAATCGGCGGTGACAGCCATCACCCTGCCCTTCGCCGGGTCGTCAACCCAATCGCGGCGGACATTGTCCTTGCTGGACCAGGCAGAACCGTCCAGCGGGATCAATGTGTACGCCGATAGAAGACCGGTGTATATCCATAGGAAAAAACCAAGAGCCGGAATGCGCCATGAGGCAGAAACCCGAAGAAGGATATTCATAATTTTTTTCATCGTGCAGCTCCTTCGATCATTGCATACGGTCAATAGACCCGGCGGAGTATCTTTTTCACAGATTAACCGGCATGATCGTACACCGTGATTGCAAAAACCATACGTACAGTATAGCACAAAGGGGCGATGGTGTCTTTGCGGAATTTGCACGCAGCTTTGCGTTTCTTACGCCCCGAGTGGAAGTTTTTCTCTATCGTGAAGGCGGTCATTTACGACTATCGTCCAGACACTGAAAAGAAAATCGCTTGACAATGTCGCCCCTGCATCTATAATATCCGCGTTGTGATAAGGACCTTGTTCAACCTGCTGCATCCGCTGTGCCTGCTCTTCTGCCTGAGCTGTGCAACAGATCTCCGGATAGCATCTATCGATCCGTTCAATACCTATACCCTTGATGAAGGAATACAGCGGACATCTGCCGTTTTATGGTCACATTATCGCGACTTTGCTGCGGCCAACAGCGTCACCGGACGGAAAACAATTTTTATATTCGATGCACATCGGCACGACAAAGCGCTTGGTCCGATATCCCTGAAAATAAGCGATATACTCACCGCCAATGCAGCGTCGATTCAGCTGTTCCGTATCATCGACCGCACCGCGGCTGCATCATTCTTCTACGATAAACCGGGACGTGCCGCAGATACAACACCGTCACAGCTTCTGAGCGCCGGCAAAATGCTCAATGCGGAGCTCATGCTCATCACACGCATTGATACAAATGGAAATGAATATTATACCGTACGTGCAAGCATCGTGTCGGTGGAAAGCGGCGCAGTGTGCGCCAACACCGCGGTACGGATAGAACGGAGATAACATAAATACAATATGGCTAAAAGCATCCTGATTTTTATACTTATTTTCTCAATTTCAATTTTTGCCACAACAAATAAAATACGCACCGGCATAATCGATTTTGTTCCGAAAGGCGCATCACAATCGGAAGCACAAGTCGCTGAAGAAATGTTCCGCAATATTCTTGTTGAGTCAGGACGATTTGATGTACTTGACAGAAATAATATGGGAAAAATTCTACAAGAACAGAGTTTCCAAAAGACAGGCTGTACCGAAACCGCTTGTGCTGTTGAGATAGGTAAAATACTAAATATGCAGTATATGTTTTACGGATCGCTGATGAGAATAGGAACCGTCTATGTAGTGTCTATCGGAATGGTAAACGTCGAAACAAGCCAAATAGTCACCAGTGTACAGGAAAAATATAAGGAAATCGAAACAACTGACGAGGTTATAAAGCGTATCGTTGATGTATTGATATCAAAATTATATTTTCAGGCAACCGCCATTGAGCAAGACCGTGAGCAATCTCTAAAAGAAAAAAAAGCACAAGAAGAGCAGAAGCGCCTCACCTTAAAGCAGAAGGAAGATGAGCGTATTCGACAAGAAGAAATCCGACGGCAGCAAGAGATAAAAGTACAGGAAGAGCAGAAGCGCCTCGCCTTAAAGCAGAAGGATCGACAAGAAGAAATCCGACGGCAGCAAGAGATAAAAGTACAGGAAGAGCAGAAGCGCCTCGCCTTAAAGCAGAAGGAGGATGAACTTATTCGTCAAAAGGAAAACCTTCGCTCAGAAGAGAACCGAAGAAAAGCAGAAACAAATATTGTAACTATGCGAGATACCGTACGCGTTGGCGTCATCGATTTCACCGGAAAGAACGGCATATCGGCAAGCGAGGCGTCGACGACCTCGGATATTTTCCGGAGCATGCTGGTAAAATCCACGCGGTTCACGCTGCTTGAACGAAGCCAGATGGATACCATCCTGAAAGAAGTGGCTTTTCAGCAGACCGGCTGTACCGAAGCGGGATGCGCCGTGCAGATAGGCCGGATGCTCAATATGGAACGCATCATCTACGGCACGGTGAGCCGGGTTGAGAAAAAAATATACGTAAATATCAGCATGATTGATATCGAGACATCGAAAGTGCTTCTGGTAGCGAGCCGCACGGTGGACGCTTTCGGCCAGATGGAACAGGCGATGATGTCGGTGGTTCAGGAATTCCAGGAAAAGAATCTGTCGGTGACGATGACCATAGCGCGCCGCGACGAATATCTCGGCGGCGTGGTAAGAAGCGGCATAATCGCCGGAAGCTGTCTCGCGGCGGGTATCACGACATGGATAATCGGCGACGTCATGTACAACGACGGCCTGAACACCTATAACACCCAGTATGTCGGCAATCCCAACTCGTCGGTCACAACCGACCTTCACGACAAGCTTATCGGCATCGGGGATGCGGCAGATACGCTTTACCTCATTTCGGAAAGCACGCTCGTGCTCTCGGCGGCGTTCATCGCGTGGGGAATATTCGACTTCATCCAGTATCAGAACTACGACGCGGCGTATAAGAAAATGATAAAGCTCAGCATGCAGGTAAGCCCCGCCGCTGTCGGCTGCACATTCAGCTACCGGTTTTAGAGCACATCACGGAGAAAACGATGAATAAATTACTTTCCATTTTTATATTGGCATGCGTGACACTGTCATTGGCCGACGCGTCGTTTCTGCGGAAAAAGTTTCAGGAAGCGAACCCGCTCAACAATCCGTCGGATAAAAAGTCGACGCAGTATCAGGGTTTCGAGACGACAAACAATGTGCAGTCGGTGATCGTGCTTAACGAAAGCGAACTGCAGGCCGGCACCACCTCCACGGTGAGACTGCGCACGGTCGGATGGAAACCGAAGCAGTACATGGTGAGTCAAAGTGCGGCGTTCACCGGCGTAACGTGGAAGGACATGCCCGCGTCACGGGAATTCGATCTCACGCTCACCGGCGCGGCCGGTCTTGTTCCGGTATACTCCAAACTTTCACTCTACGACAATACAACAGTACTTTTCACCAATACGGTCATGTATAATGAACTATCCCTGTCGAATGTGGCCCCCGGCGGCTCCGGATACACCAGCAACTTCGCATATCCGGCGATATACAGTTCGAAACTGTATTTTCAGGGGCATGACGGCACATACCGTCGGTTATACTCACTCGATACCAGCGAAGCATTGTCATCAATCGCTCCGGAGACTATCTTCGGCGCAGAAAATATGTTTATCCACAGCGGGATAATGTATTTCCATCGTTTTGACAGCGGAGGAAACGGCAATGCATTTTATTATAACGGCGGTACAACGGCGCAGATACCGAGAGTCGGCGGCGTGTATCACGACTACAGCTCCGGATTCACGAACGCGCTGAGCCTGGGCAGCACGCTCATCTTCAAAGGAAAAACCGGCAGCAGCGTTGACGCGCTGTTATCATACGCGTCGGGCGGCAATCTGTACGGTCCGCCGACCGCGGGCGGTTCCGATTACGATCACGGCTGCGACCAGCCTATCGCCGCCGCGGACGGCACGAATGTCTACTACCGGGGATACACATCCGGCGCTGTGCCGAAAATATACTATGCGTATGAATTCGGATACGGCGGTACATTGCAAATGACTTCTGACGGCGCATCGCACCCGTACGTTACCGGTTACGATGCACCGATCCGTCTCAACAACCTTGTCTTATTCAAAGGCAAAGGGTCGGACAACATTGAACGGATATACGGGGCATCCAATAATGTAGTATATGAACCGCAAGAAGCGACCGGCGGTGCTCCTACGTATGAAAGTAATTTCGCAAACCCGATAGCATTCAATGGTATGATCTATTTTCAGGGATACAGCGGAGCGACCAGATATATCTATGCCGCATCGATACAATCAGGACTCCCGGGCATTTCCTGCGCCGTCGGCAGCGGCAGCGATTACAGCTCGGGGTTCACCTGCCCCATCGTCTCGGGAAGTTATCTCTACTTCGAGGCGACAAGTTTAATGGCGGGAGCGAAGATTTATCGAATATCAACAGCCGACGCAATCACTTCCATATCGAAAGGCACATCTGATTTCAGCAATGGATTCAGCAATCAGATCGTCTACAACAGCCGAATCTATTTCAGCGGATTGAGCACGAACAGCGTACGGAAGATATACGTACTCGACAACAGCACCGTTGCCAACGTTATCGCCGCCGCATCCGATTATTCCAACAGTTTCAACAATCCCGCGGTGTATAACGGCAGATTATATTTTCAGGGCGTAAGCACGAATAACATTCAGAAGATATATTCGTTTATCCGGTAACCGCATCATCGTCTTCCCGGCCGCAGAAACCGTCCATACCCTCGAAAAAAACGGCAATTTACCCTTGACAACCGCGCTGATGGTTATAAAATATCTGCATCAAGGCATATCAAGGGAGACAGTACATGAAATTCAAACACAGTCTCATACTCGTTCTGGCATGCACCGCACTTGCGCTTGTCGCGCAGGAAAAGAAAATGCGCGTGGGTGTCATCGAGTTCACGGCAAAAGGCGGCATAGCGGCTTCGGACGCCGCGGCAATCACGGAACTGTTCCGCGGGGAACTGGTCAACACTGAAAAATACGAGGTGCTTGACCGCAACAATATGGAAACCGTGCTCAAGGAACAGGCGTTCCAGCAGACGGGCTGTACGGAAAGCGCCTGCGCCGTGCAGATAGGTAAACTGCTCAACATGGAATACATGATTTACGGTTCGGTGTTCAAGCTCAGCGGCGAGACATACGTATCATGCGAGGTCATCAAGGTAGAGACCGGCCAGATACGCAAGCAGGCGAAACGGAAGATCGATGATCCGAAAAAAATGGATGTGTCGGTTACCGCAATTGTTGAAGAGATCAGCGGCGTGAAACCGAAGAAGCAGACCGCGTCGTATGTGAAGACCGGGTTCGGCATTATCGCCATCAACTCAATGCCGACGGAAGCCGACGTCTACATCGACGGACAGGCCGTGGGCAAGACGAAGTTTTTCCAGGATGTAAAGATAGGACGTCATAAAATAAAAGTACTGAAAGAAGGCTTCATATCGAAAGAAATTGATGAGGACGTCGAGGAAGGACAGACGCGCGAGATAAACATCTTCCTTGAAAAAGGCATCGGCATTGAAGAGGCATATCAGAAACGCAATGACGCGTTCACCAGCATGTGGTGGAAAGCGGGCTTCGCCGGCGTATCGGCGGGACTCGTTGCGACGGGTTTCATCCTCGGCAGCATGTATGATGCGCAGGGCATGGACAAGCGCACGGAATACGCCAACACGTTCGGCACGGTGGCCGCAACGCAGCTCGGTGACGATTATGAGACGCTGTTCAACGCGGCCGACGGATGGTACTGGGTTGCCGAGGGCGGCATGGTTATGGCGGCGGCATTCCTCGTCTGGGGCGTCTTCGAATATATCAATTACTCCGCGTATGACACCATGTATAACCGCATGATGCGCGAGGCACAGAAGAAAGCGTTCAATATCGCGCCGACGATCAGATACAGTGCGAATGAGCTCGGGCTTGGAGTACGGCTGACATTCTGACCGTTACAATGTATCGCCCGTATACTAACACTTGTTCCCTGCACTCACCCGAAGATCGATTGCTGCATTCCGTTTCACGCAGTTACGGTACACCGGGACGAGCATGACCGACCATTCTTACTGGAGTAATCATTATGAAAAAAACAATCATCACTATCAGCCTTATCGCGTGTATTGTTCCGCTGACGTTTGCATCACTGTTGCTGCACAAGAACAAGAACGAGACGTACAAGCGCGACAATCCAACTGATAGAAAAGCAGTGAACTGGAACAGTAAGATCACCGAGACAAATGCGGGCGGTATGCCGGCATTCACTTGGTCGTATGAGATCGTCTCCGCAGCGGGTCTCAGGATAACCGTAGCCGGCATCGATGCCGGAATTGCACCGAACATCGCATGCACGGTTAACCGCGAAGCGTCGGCAGTGGATTATGTTCCGTTCACCTCTCCCCTCACGGTGACGGAATCAATACCCGCCGGCACGAATACGCTGCGGCTGTATGTGAAATTCAAGAACGGCTTTGTGCAGACGAACAGCACGAATTTCGCCATCAGTTTCATTTATCTTTCCGTCGCCGGCGATGACGGGAACAGCGGGCTTCTGCCTGACGCTCCGGTACGTACGTTCGTCCGTGCCCTTGACAAAGCAAAAACATACGGACTCGCGAAAATATGCGTTGCAAAAGGAACGTACCAGAAAGGCAACGAGATTATCGGACATCCGAAGGGCATATTCATCACCAACAGCGGCATTGACTTATCCGGCGGCTGGGAGAATGATTTCAGCGCCCGCAATACCGGCACATACAGCACACTTGACGGATATGAGTGGGACCGCGTGATGACGGTGCAGAACGCATCGAATGTAACCATCGACGGGTTTGAAATTATAAACGGTTTTTTCAGTGCATCAGGGAAAGGCGGCGGGCTGTATATGGAAAACGTGACGCACAGCCGCATCACCAACTGTATATTCAGAAATAACCGCTGTGAAGGCGGTTCCGGTTACGGCGGAGCTCTGTATGCCACGAATCTGCGCAACTCATCGCTCACCGGAATTTTCTATAAGAATCAGGGCGCGTACGGAGGTGCCGTATATATCCGTGCGCTTTCCAACAGCATAATTTCCGGCAGTTATTACAGCAATTCCGCCATGAACTGGGGGGGCGCAATCTGTGTGGAAAACTGCAATGATGCGGCCATGTCGGTCACATGCTATGACAATACCAGCAGCGGTAGCGGCGGCGGCATCCTTGTTTACGGCATCACGAACAGCACCATCACCGGCACATTTCTGCGCAATGTGACCGGTGGCTTTTCGGGCGGCGGGCTTGATCTTCTCAACGGTTACAGCAATGCTATAAGCGGATACTACGCACATAACAAGGCCGGATTCGGCGGCGGTATATCGATTCAGGGACACCGGAATACGGTGAACGCAACCGCCTGCAGCAACAGTGCCGAGATACAGACGATGTACCGCATGGGCGGAGGCTTCTATGTCGCAGGAAATTCCAACGCGATATCGGGAACGATGTTCAGCAATTGGGCGGCGAATGGCGGCGGGTGTTATATCTCAGGAATCTGCAACACACTCAACGTCTCTCTGTATAACAATAGCTCACTGTCGAACGGCGGCGGCATCGCTGCGCACGGTCTGACTAACGGCATGCTCGCACTGAACGTATTCGGCAACACCGCACGGCTCGGCGGGGGGGTGTTCCTATCAAATTGCGCCAGCAATACGGCATCCGGCACGAATCGCAACAACACAGCATCGTTCAGCGGCGGCGGAATATACGGATCCCAGATCCTGAGCAATGCGTTTTCCGGCTCACTATACAGCAACACTTCGATCGAACAGGGCGGCGGGATATGCGTGGTGCATTGGAACTGTTCAGACAATCTGATCAGCGCCGATATATTTCACAATTCCGTTCGTAATTACGGCGGCGGCATATATGCCGAAGGGTCATCGCTGGAGGTTACGGGACAGGTGTTCAGCAACAGCGCATCCAACGGATATGGATACGGCGGCGGTTTCGCGTTATCCAGCGCCGGAGGCCCTCCGGGAAGCGCAACAATATCCGGCGCCGTCTTTGGCAACTTCGCAAGCAATGGCGGCGGTGTATATTCAGACATCAATGAGAAAATCACGTGCAGCCTTTACGGCAATACGGCCTCAAACGGCGCCGCAGTGTTGCTGATAGAAAACGGCATGAGCGGCACATCGCATACCATCCTCAGCTCCTTCGCAACGAATAACACCGGTATGAGCATCATACATCTGACACGGTATGCCGGCATGGGGTCCTTAATGAATATCCATATTTCAAATTGCACTATCGGTGGGACGAATGGATCGTCTTCATATGCGATATATGAAAACACATCACAGCTCGATATATCGAATCAGATATACCTTACCAATCGTTTCATCACCGGTTCGCTCGGCTTCCTGTACCATGACGCGGATGGGGACATCGGTACTGGATCAATCGGCACCATGAACGCTGTAAGCATCCTTCATGATGCAACCAATAGAAACGGCAATTACACAAACTGGTAATCAATAGCATGAGGATCATACAATGAAAAAATCGCTTTTTTTAATCGCCTCCTTTCTGACAGCATCAGGTATTGTCTCAGCATCGCTTCTGTTCCATAAGAACAAAAACGAGACCTACAAACGCGACAATCCGAGCGACCGGAAGGCCGTAAATTGGAATAATAAGAACACCGCAACGAATGCCGATGGAATGCCGTCATTCACCTGGACGTATGATATCTCCGGACCTGCGGCTGTCCGCGTTGTGTTCACCGGTCTGGATACATCATTGGCATCAAACGCCGGCTGTGCCGCCAATCGCGCAGTCATCGACGGGGATTTCGCATCATTTACAGAAACGATGACATTCCCCGTGAATCTGCAGCCGGGGACGAACACAATCGAACTGCAGATCCGTTTCGCCAACAAGCGCATCAAATCGAACACGGTGTTGTTCGTGTATCAGGCGATATACGTCTCGTCCTCCGGCAGTGATGCGAACAGCGGGCTCTTGCCGTCGGCACCGAAACGCACTATCGATGCGGCGCTTGAGAAATGTCCCGAGCTCGGTGTCACGAAAATATACACCACGGCGGAGATATATTCCCGCGGCAGCGGTGTGCTCGTGGGGTATGACGGGCTGCTCATCACGAACCATAACACGCATCTTTCCGGCGGATGGAATTCCAATTTCACCCTGCAGAACGGCATCACCACGGTGGATATCAAAAAGCAGCTCGGCCGCGGCATTACCGTGCTGAACGTGAGCAATATACGTATCGAAAACATCGCAATCAGACAGGGTCTTCTGGTGACCGATTACGGCGCGGGTGTGCTGATGGAAAATGTATCGAACAGCGTATTTACAAATCTGTCGGTATCCGACTGTCTGCTCTCCTCGGGAAGAGGCGCCGGATTCTATATGAGCAACAATATACAGAACCGCCTGCATGTGAATGTGTACAATAATAAAAATTCATGCGCAACACTCAATGACTCCGGCGGCGGAATATATATGACCGATTCCTACGGGGTCATCATCAGCGGGGCGGTGTTCAGCAACACCGCCCTGAATTACGGCGGCGGCGGCGGCATGTGCTTCAAACGATGCTCCAACAGCACCACATCCGCAGCAATATACGGCAATATGACGCCGAATGTCGGCGGCGGCATACTGCTGGTCAACTGTTATAGCAACCACATCGGCGGACAGATATTCGCGAATGACGCGAACACGGGTGCCGTCAACGGCATGGGCGGCGGCGTGGGACTGCAGAGCAGCGCGAGCAACCTGATCACCGCGGATGTATTCGCAAACATTACACGGAATTCGGGCGGCGGCATCTACTGCGACAATAACGCGCTTTCGAACACCATCAGCGCCGCCGTCTACTGCAACTCCAACTCGAACGGCAACGGCGGCGGCATTTACATCTATGACGGCGGCGGATGCGTGGTGACCGGTTCTATCTACAGCAATAGAACCGCAATGGACGGCGGCGGACTGTGTATACAGCAGGGAAATATTCATGCGGTTAATGCCGACATCTACGGCAACCGTGCGCAGAACGGCGGCGGTATGCGCCTGAGCGGAAGCAGCATCCGGGAGATCTCCGGCTCCGTTCACGGAAATACGGCGTTATTCAGCGGCGCAGCGGTATACTCCGTTGCGGGGATGCACGTATACAGCAACATCATCATATCGAACAACACGTGTACGAACGGCGCCATGTTCTGGCATTTTGATGCCGAGCAGCTGACGTTCAAGCACTCGTCCATCGTGGACAACACCGCCACGAACATATTCCTCATCGACGTAAACCGTTCCGGCGGAAGCACCGCATACCTGTCGCTCGGGATTTCCAATTCACGGATATCCTCGTCGTTCGCCGGAGCAACGGTGTTCTCGCTCACCAACCGGGCGTCGATGACGCCTGATACCCTGACCGGATTGATGCTGGTGAACAACGGCATCCGCACCAACTCTGTTGCAAATCTTTATTATCGTTTTGAGAGCGGGGCGCTGCAGACCGTTATCCCGAAAACGGTTCTCTCAAGTCTGAATGTGAACTTTGACTCCATCACCAATTCATCGGGAAACACCAACTGGTGAGCAGTACATGTACAAATGCCATCACAAATAAACATACATTGACAGCAAAGGGAAAAGCAATGAGATCCGCATTACTGATTGCCTCATCATATATCACCATTGGCGCGGATAGGACGAATATAAACATCCCTTCATTCATGGATACTGCCGTAGCCACGAACAACACGGTCACCAACTGGTAATTCCCGCGAAAAGGTGTACTTTATTGACTTCCGCCCGTAAAAATGTCTCCAGGAAAGGTTCGCTTTGCGTTCGTCTTCTCTTCGCTTCGGCTTCGCTTTCTCTTTTAGGTCCGCCGGTACGGCTGAAACGTGTACTTTATTGACACGCCGTGCTGTTTATTGATAGATAATGAGCATCGGCTGCGGCGTAAGCGAGAGCACATCGCAGGGCGACATGATAGGTTTATCGCATTTTTGATCCGTGGTCGATGAAGGGAACCAGAGCTTAAAGGCCTTGAACGGCATGTTCGTCGCATATGCGTTGTAGGTGTGTGTCATTTTTTTCGCCGCCGGGGGGCCTATGCCCGATGTCGCATGCACCAGCATCACCTGTTCATTGTCCGAACGGACCATATACCGCGCCGTGATCATCTTTTTATGGAACTGGTGGACGACAAGCTGGCGCTTCCCGGAAATATTATTGCTGATCATATACCCCTGCATCATCGTCTGGGCGATATTGAGTTCCTCGGAACTCACGCTTCCGATTTCCTCGAGCGGACGGGAGGTACGCCATTCGGGATCGAGCGCCAGGTGGACATTGTCATACTGCAGAAACGGCATTATCGAGCGCATGGCATACCCGATGGAAAAACGTCCTATCTGATGATCGACATATACCAGAAGCCCGTTGGACTGCGCATACTCGATATACGAACGCATCGTATGCTGCGGCAGCGTGGTGATATTTCCTCCCGCGGTACAGACCCCGTAGATGATATAGAATGCCCCTCGCACAGAATTTGAGATGATATTGCTTTCATACATCGCCGTCTGCGCACGTATCACGGGCAGGAGGTCTTCTTTCGTATATCTGCCGAGAATACCCATTCTCTTTGAATTCGGACTGCCGTAATATGCTATGATGATGCCGTTCGACTGCATCATCGGTGACGGCGGCGGCAGTACCTGCGGCATATTGGATGACGGCTGATCGGTTATCGAAAGCATATCGTCCGGGGGCGCATCCGTGGCAAATGACGCGGCACCGGATATACACATGACCACATATATCAGCAGTGAACGATATCCCATATTCATATCCTAACGCCGCAGCAGCATCTGCAGGTCGGCATCGGATGCCGCGTGCACATGCATATCACGCAGGAGTCCGTCCTCGACGGCATAGATCATACCGTGTACGGACACATCCTGCCCGCGAAGCCATGTGTCGCGGACGATAGTGGTGTTGCATACGTTGATTACCTGTTCGATAACATTCATCTCGCAGAGAAAATCGCTGCGCTCCTTTTCGGACGTCATTGCAGAGAGTTCCCGTGTGTATTTATTTACGATATCACCCACATGCCGGAGCCAGTTGTCCACAAGGCCGTACGACTGTTGCTTGAGCGTAGCCGCGATACCGCCGCAGCCGTAATGACCGCACACGATGATATGTTCGACATGGAGTACATCAACGGCATATTCAAGCACCGAGAGACAATTCATATCGGTATGGATTACCAGATTGGCGACATTGCGATGGACAAAAAGCTCGCCCGGCTCAAGCCCCACTATTTCGTTCGCGGGGACCCGGCTGTCGGCGCAGCCTATCCATAGATACTTCGGCGTCTGCTGATGCGACAGGCGTGAAAAAAACTCCGGATCCTCAGCCGAGATACGCTCGGCCCAGATGCGGTTATTCTCAAGAAGATCGGTGATGCTTTTCATCTAAGGCTGCACTCCGGCTGCTCACTTCGGTCGATGGGATTATACATCATTCCGTCATCCATTGCCAGCGGCAAGCCGCATGACGCCGGTGAAACGCACAGAAATCATTGCGTATTACTCCATGTTTTTTGCGTTTTTTTCTATATGCGATAAACGCTCCGGACGATATATTACAGCAAAGTCAATGAGGAGCAGTTATGAACGTCATCATCAGAAAAACCGAAAAGGACATGGGAAAAGCGGCGGCAAACGATGCAGCCGAACTCCTGCGCTATTACACATCCGTTAAAAAGAAGAACATCGTCATAACGTTCGCTGCGGCGCCGTCTCAGTCGGCATTCCTCGCGGCGCTCACCCGTGAAAAGGGCATTGACTGGAGCAAAGTCATCGCCTTTCACATGGATGAATACCTCGACCTTCCCGACGGACACCCGAACACATTCAAGGACTTCCTCAACAAACAGGTTGTCAGCCGTGTTCCGCTTCATCGCAAGAACGTCACGTTCATCAAGGACATGCAGGCCAGTTCAAAAAATCTCTGCAGGGAATACGGCGCCCTGTTCACCAAGGCCGTGAAAAGCGTGCGTGCGAAGGGCGGCGTCTATATCGTATTCATGGGCATCGGCGTCAACGGACACATCGCCTTCAACGAGCCCGGCACAAATCTCTGGACGAAAAAGCCCATCGTACCGGTGACGATCGACGCCACGTCGGTGCGCCAGCAGTACAACGATTACAAGAACGATCCGAATCCCAAGGCACGCTACGCGTCGCTTGCCGATGTGCCCCGCAAAGCCGTGACGATGTCGCCGGCGGGACTCCTCGATGCCGACCGCATATTCTGTATCGTCCCGGGTCCGCAGAAAGCCGACGCGGTCAAGAAAACGGTGGAATCCGCGATATCCGATAAAGTACCGGCCACGCTGCTCCGTCTTCATGAAAACGTGAGGCTCTATATCGACGGGGCATCCGCGGGAAAACTTCTGAAAAAGCCATCGCTCTAAACGGCCCGCTTCCCGTCCGTACAACATTGTTCCGGAAATTCCATTGCCTTTCCCCGGTTCAGGTGATACATTATCCGCATCCTGCATCTTTGTGGAGCGTGTATGACTGACAAAGTAACTGACCCGCGCAACATCACCGCCGGCTGTGAGATACCGAGCGAAGGTTATTGCGACCAGCCGTATCTCGTGAAAACGGACGACGGTCACTGGCTCGTAACCATGACCACCGGCACCGGCGAGGAAGGCGATCCGGGTCAGCATATCATCACCGCGCGCAGCAGCGACAAAGGAAAAACGTGGATAGACCGGGCCGATGTTGAACCGGCGAAAGGGCCGGAGGCATCGTACTCAGTGGTATTCAAAACACCGTACGGCCGCATCTACTGCCTCTACAATTATAACGGCGACCGTGTAAGCGAAGTGAAACGCGAGGACAGCGGCGTCTTCAAACGCGTTGATTCACTCGGCTCGTATGTGTTCAAATACAGCGACGACAACGGAAAAACATGGTCGGCAAAGCGATATGAGATACCGGTACGCGAATTCGAGTGCGACCGGAACAACGTCTACGGCGGCAAGCTCCGTTTCTTCTGGAATGTGGGGCGCCCCATCACCACCAAAGACGGACAGGCGTTATTCGTGCTGCACAAAGTGGGCGCCATGGGGAAAGGATTCTTCGCACAATCAGAAGGCGCTTTCCTCAAAAGCGATAACATACTCACCGAGCGCAATCCTGAGAAAATACATTTCATCACACTCCCCGATGGAGATATCGGTCTCCGTGCGCCGGAAGGCGGAAGCCGTGTTGCAGAAGAACAGACCGTCGTTGAACTGTCCGACGGCTCACTCTACTGCGTCTACCGCACCATCGACGGATATCCGGCGTGCGCCTACAGCCGTGACGGCGGACACACGTGGACGAAACCGGATTTCGCGCGGTACACCCCCGACGGCAGAAAGATGAAACATCCGCGTGCGGCGAACTTCGTGTGGAAATGCGCGAACGGCAAATACCTGTACTGGTATCACAATCACGGCGGTGAACGTTTTATCAAGAATCAGCCGGAGTGGAAACCGTATGCGGACCGCAATCCCGCGTGGATATCAGGCGGCGTGGAGAAAGACGGACACATCATCTGGTCGCAGCCGGAAATACTTCTCTATGACGCCGCGGACCAGTTCACCCGCATGAGCTATCCCGACCTCATCGAGGACGATGGATATTTCGTTACTGAAACACAGAAAACCATTGCGCGCGTGCATGCGGTCGATGCGTCACTCATCGAAGGGCTCTGGGCGCAGTTCGAAGCGCCGAAACAGACTCGCAGCGGCATGATACTTGAACTCATCAAACCGGAACACGGCACGGCGTATGATATTCCCGCGCTGCCGGCACTTACCGCAAACCCGCATTTATGGGGAGCCAGGGGAACACCCGCGGGTTTCAGCATTGAGATAAGCTTCACCGCATCACGCATCGCCGGCGGAACGATACTGGACAACCGCGGCGACAACGGAAAAGGATTCGCGCTGACCTTGAACAAGAACGGCACCGTGAAGATAATACTCAACGACGGACGCACCGAGACGTCATGGGAATGCGACACGGGCCTTATCACACCGGGAGTTGAACATCATGTCACCGTTGTTGTCGATGGAAGCGCAAAGATAATACTCTTCGTGGTGAACGGTGTACTCTGCGACGGCGGCGAGAACAGACAGTTCGGCTGGGGCCGGATGTACGGAGGGCTTCTCGACGTGAACGCCGGGCAGCTGCGCACACCGTCATTCAACGGAAAAGTATCAGTTGTCCGTTTCTACGACCGGGCGCTTCGCGTTTCGGAAGCAATCGGCAACTACCGCTCGGAATAGCACGGCTATGAACAGATATCCTGCGGTCATCGAACGCGTAGATAATTTCAAACAATGCTATGCCCGGAAAAATAAACGCCCGTTATTCGGATTTGTTATCGGCAGTGAATATCCGCTCTATCGCTATCGCGCATCGCAGACGCTTCCCGATGGAAAACCGCTGACGCCATCAGATTTTCAACCGGCGGAATATATCGCCGATTACAACCGCATGACCGATGAACAGAATGCATACGGCGGCGACCTCATCTACAGCGCAAGCGCGTTCTGGGGTATACCGTGGCTCGAAGCCGCGCTCGGCTGCCCGATTGTCGCCGAACAGTCAACCGGCTCGATATACAGCAAATCTCCCGCCGGCTTTTCACCCGCGGCTATTCCGTCATTCAATCCGTCATCGCCGTGGAACGACCTCATGTGCAGATTCCTTGATGCGGCAGCCCGCGCATCGGACGGCCGATACCCGCTCGCAACCACGCGCATGCGCGGCATCAGCGATTTGTTATCGGCGCTCTACGGCGGCGAGCAATTTCTCTTTGCAATGATGGAAAAACCCGATGAGGTCATGGCTGTCTGTGAACGCCTCACCGATTTCTGGATAGCTCACGCAAAACTCCAGCTCGCACATATACCGCTCTTTCACGGCGGCGTGGGCTCGTATCTCTACAACGTATGGGCGCCCGCAAATACCGTTTGGATGCAGGAGGACTCGGCGGCGCTCCTCTCTCCCGACTTGTACCGCACGTTCATCGAACCGTGCAACCGGCGTATCGCGCGGGAACTGAACATCATCGTCCATATGCATCCCACGGGGTATTATCCGTTCCGTGAATACGCTGCAATGGAACCGCGCGCACTTGAGCTTCATCTTGACCATGGCGGCCCATCGGCATCGCAGCTTACCCCCGTTCATCGTGAAATACTCTCGAAAACACCGCTCATCATCTGGGGCGATATCTCAGATGATGACCTGTCACATATGCTGACGAATCTCCCGCCGGAAGGGCTGATAATAACCGCTCTCGTCGCCGATAAAGCTCATGCCGACCGGATCTGGCGGCTCTATGAAATCTGCATGGATACCCATAGGAACTGAACCCCGGCAGTTGGAATACCCCCATTTCACCGCGATTTGTTTGACTTTACCCCGATACAGCGTATAATGATTTCGCATCGAATATGCGGTACTTCGGTACGCCACACAGGAAAGACAATGCGGCTTGAATTCATGCTCGGCAGACGTTATTTGATGGCAAAACGCAGGCTGTCTTTCGTTTCCATTATTACTGCGCTCTGCATCATCGGCATAACCGCAGGCATCAGTCTCCTTATTATGGTAATCTCGGTCATGAACGGATTTGAGGCCGAGGTCCGCGAAAAAATACTCGGCACGCGGGCGCATATCAACATCAGCGGACACGACGCAAACGGCATCAGAAACCATAAAATGATCATCGATGAGGCGAAAAAGAACAAGGATGTCGTTCTTGCATCGTCGTACGTCACCTCGCCGGCGATACTTCGCACCGCATTCATCGATTCACTCATCAATGTTCGCGCGTTCGATGAGGAAACGTTCCGCAACGACACCAACATGAACCGTTATTTTGTCTTCAAACACGGCAGCGCCGATCTTGCAACGCCCAACGCGGCGCTCATCGGCACCGAGATGGCGGTCAATTATGCGCTCGACATGAACGACTACATCGACGTCATCACCGTCGCGGGCGACCGCGCACTCGGATACCGTCCGACCATGCAGCGGCTGCAGGTGAAGGGGATATACAAAACCGGTTATTATGAATATGATTCAAAACTCGTCATCGTGCCGCTCAAAACGGCGCAGGCAATGGCGGGCATCCCCGACAAGGTGAGCGGTGTTGCAGTCAAGGTGAAGGATTATCTTTCCGCGGATCGCGTTGCACGCGAGATCGACGCTGCGCTCAAAGGATTATACTTCGTCACACCGTGGATGTACTTTGAACGGAATTTCTTCGAGGCCTTGAAGAACGAAAAGCTCCTGATGGGTCTTGCGCTCTCAGTCATCATCCTCATCGCTTCGTTCAACATCGCCACCAGTCAGATACTGTTCGTCAAGGACAAACGCCGCGAGATCGCGATATTGAAAACGCTCGGGCTGAAGCCATTCAATGTCGCTCAGGTCTTTTTTCTGGAAGGCACCATCATCGGATTCGTCGGCGTCGTCATCGGCGTAACACTCGGACTATTCCTTGCCACACATGTAAAGGAAACGCTCGTGGGCATTCAGCGTTTCATGCAGTTCTTCCTTGACATCTATTACTTCTTCGCGCACATCATCGTCCCGTCGATGCAGCACCCCTACTTCCCGGAACTGTTTCCGCAGAACGTCTACTACCTCTCCGGCGGTCTCCCGTCGCTGGTCATTCCGGCACAGGTGGTCACCATCGCGCTTGTATCGTTCGGACTTTCGGTGCTCTTTGCCATCATCCCCGCATACATCGCCAGCAAATACCGTCCGGCAAACGTGCTGAGGTATGAATAACATGAACGCCATCGTTTCAATTAACGGCCTCTGCAAGGCGTTTCCGGGCAATCCTCCGCTTGACGTCATCAAGGACTTTTCACTGAACATACCGTCCGGTGAAATTCTTGCCGTCACCGGCGCATCGGGTTCGGGAAAGACTACGCTTTTGAACCTTATCGCCGGCATCGACTCCATCACCGGCGGCGACATCACGGTTTCGGGAAAATCGGTAGCCCGGATGAACGAACGCGATCTGTCCGTTTTCCGGAGCACCACAATAGGTTATGTGTTCCAGTTCCACAATCTCCTCACGGAATTCAACGCGCTTGAGAATGTGATGATACCGTTCCTGATTCGCGCATACGACCGGAAGGCCGCGAAACAACGAGCGACGGAGATACTGGAGCGCGTGGGACTTGCCGGACGCCTGCTCCACCTTGTCGGAGAACTCTCCGGCGGCGAACAGCAGCGTGTGGCAATCGCCCGTGCGCTGGTCAACAATCCGGCGCTGCTCCTTGCCGATGAACCCACCGGCAATCTTGATCGTACGAACGCCGATATGGTCGCCGATCTCCTCTGGGATATCGCACGCGAGCGGGCCCAGACGCTCATCATTGTCACCCATGCGGCGTCGATCGCCGAGCGAGCGCACCGCATTATCGATCTCGGCGGCAGACGCTGACAGGTAACGCCATGCAACGTATCTTCGCGCGAATCGTGTTCGCCGCATGCCTCGCCTGCGGCACGCTGTCTGCAAGCGCCATCCTGGATTACCCCGACCTTGATCTTACCGAAATGTATCAAAGCGTCCGCGTGGGCGGCGAATATCGCCGGAGCCTCAGGCTTTCATTTCTCGCGCCGACCAATTACATTGCCCAGAGTGTTTACGACATGCTCGCGCAGGCAAAACGTGATGCGCTGGCCAGGAACACCGCGTCTCTGCCCGGATATTTCGACAGCCTGATTGAACGCACGTTCACATTCGATCAAAGTAAAATCGACATGCTCATGGAACTCACGCGTCCGTCGCGGGCGTCGGAGGATGAACAGCGCATCGGCGGCGGCCAGCAGATAACCATAGACCCGGAACGCGACGTGCATATCAATGTACGCGGCGAGCTGAACACGCGTATATCATGGGGCGCGGCAAAGCAGTTATTCGTATCCGATGACTTCCTCAAATCGGAACATCAGACCAACTCCAGCGCAGGTAACTGGCGATGGAACGACGCAGCACCCGGCGGCATCAATTACAACTGGCAGTTTTCCCAGAATTTATTCGTATCGCTGCTCGGCACGGTCGCCAATCAGCTGAAGATACAGATCGATCACGTGAGCGGCCGCGATGAAAACGCGTACGGCATCGAGTGGCAGCCGGGAGATAAGACGCCGGTGAAAAAATCACGTTCGATAATTCAACGCATACAGGTGGGCGACGTCGATATGGCGCTCGGCGGCGGCAGCACATTCATATCCCTCGGCGGCATCAACCGCAAAGCATTCGGGATACGCGCTGAATTCGAACGGGACAACTTCACCGCAAATCTTATTCTGAGTCTGTCAAAAGGCCTCGTGGCCACCTATTCCTCAGTCGGCAACAGCGAGCTTATCGTCAGGACGAACTGGGACTACGAATATCTGCGTCGGCGGTTCTTCAATCTCGGGAAACGGAACATCGCGACATATGCCATCTACCGTCTGGGCGCCGGCGCGCCGAAACTGGTAATCAACGGAAAAGGCTTTGAAGAATTTCAGGGTGAATTTGTGGACCGTGAGCGCGGTATCATCGATTTCGGCAGTGCACGCGAGAGTGACACACTCGTCATATTTTTCACCTATTACAGCAACGGCATCGCCACCAAAATGCCCACAACGAATGAAATCATCGACGGCATCACCTATCCTTACGACCGATCGGATACGAATTACCGGTATACCGATATGACGAACATGAATATCGCCATTACAAACGCGTCCACGGGCCTGCCGGTTGACACCGCAAATCCATTATTCGCGTCTTCGAATTTCATTGTACTCATTGACCAGCAGGAAGCGGGGCCGAATCCGTTCGAATTGCGCAACAGCTACTCCATGGAAAGCAGCATCGACGAGACCACACTTGAGATATCCCTGTTTAAAAACGACCTTGAAGTCCCCGGCGAACAGAAACACGCCATCGACCGTCGCGGGACATTCAAGACGACAGGGCCGTTCACGATTGATCTTGATAAAAGCCGTATTGTCTTCGATTCCAATCGTCCCTATTCACTGAATGAAGCGTTATACACGAACCAGACCGGAAAAACCACAGACCCCTATATCCCGAAAGCGAATTCATACAACCTTCACATAAAGTATTACCGGAAATCAAGCGGCAGTGCAATTAATCTGATGCCCAACATGATCGAGGGGAGCGAGACGGTCAAGATAAACAGTGTTGCGGTGCCGAAAACGGAATACACGGTTGATTATGCCGGCGGCATCGTCCGTTTTGTCAACCCCAACCGCGTGGGAAAGACCGATAAAGTTGACATCACCTACGAGTATAAACCGTTCGGCTCGTCGTTACAGAACACACTTTTCGGCGCGCGGGTGCATTACACCTTCGGCGATGAGAATCAGCTCGGTGTGACCTTTCTCAATTCCGGCGGCCAGAAACCCACCGGTGCTCCCTCACCCGATACCGCACCGTCATCGCGCGCGGTGCTCGGCGCCGACGGAAGATTCAATCTCATGAAACTGCTGGGGTATAACCAGAGTCCGTTCGTTCTCACCGCGGGCGGAGAGATTGCATATTCATGGTATGATATCAACACCGTGGACAAAGGCCTCATACTCGACATGGAGGGCGATGAAGACTCGCTTGAAATGCGGGAAACGGAGACCGGCGATCTCTATTACACCTATAACCCGAAGATCGAACTGAAAAGCGGCGTCACCACGAACGCGCTCGGAGAACTTTATTACATCGACATGCACAAACACGACGGGTTCGGCGGACGTACCTGGCGTGATCTCACCTACTCGACGCTTGAAATTATGAAAACCAATCCCGGCGGATTTCTCGAGGTGTCGCCCATAGGGCAGTTCAAGACTTTCAATACCAAACCGGGACCGTATATGGCCGGAAATGAAGGGGCGCAGGACCCGCGCCTCTACGCAGACCAGCGCGCCATCGTCTATGACTATGCATTCGACACCAACAAACGGGCGAACTACGTCTCGGTGGTGCAGGGTTTCAGCACATCGTCGAGCGGCATTACCAACGCCCGCGGTATCGATACGTCGAAATACAACGAGATCGAGATCGTGGCAAAACTGGTCGCCCCGCTGTCCAACAGTGCGGACCCGCAAAAAGTATACCTCATGCTCGAACTCGGGAATCCGACCGAAGACTTTGACAATAACCTGAACCGCAGTTTTGAACAGAATGAGAACGCCACCGGCATGGATTTCAATTATGCGAATATATCCAGGAACGTCAACCGATCTACCCGGCAGGGCGGCGGTTACGGCACACCGGGCAGCGCCTCAAATGTAATCGACAACGGTAACGGCAGAATCGATGTGGAAGATCTCAACGGCGACGGACAGTTCTCAATTGATGACGATGTAATCGCCTTTCCATCTTCCGCAACGGTCACGATCTCAACAAACATAACGAATACGGCCGCATACGATGACATCACCAATACGCGTATTGAATTCCCGTCATATGCGACATTCACGAATAACAGCAACCGGTATACGTATCAGAACACTTTTTATTCCATCACCGCCATGTCGCTGTTCTCAAACGCAAGCGACGGCATGAAGGGCGTGCCGTACCTCCGCTTGAAAATGCGCATACGCCCCGATATTAGCGCGAATACGCGCAGCGTACTCGAACGGACGAAGGGCCTGCGCTTTTCAATCATGCATGCAGACGGAACGCCGGCAGCGGGACGGCTAATCGTCGATCGCGTGAAATTCTCGGCGTCACGCTGGACGGAAGTGTTCGTGGACGGATTCTACCCGAAAACATCCGACCAGTTCAAAACCTCCATCATGAACTCGCGCAACGACCCCGAGTATCGTTTCGGTTCGGGGAACCGGCTCATCGACGACAAGGACTGGGCCCGCACCTACACAGACCTCCATGGAACGCTCAGCAAGGACGAACGCGAAAAACTCAGCGAAAGCATACTGAAGATCGAGTACTCGCTCAATAATATCAGCAATACAAACAGTGCGCTGTCCACGGACGGTGTGAAAGGCGAGCTTGTCATCAACAATTCGGTGAACCGGTTCTACGATCTCTCAATCTACAAGGAACTTACGTTCTTCGTGTATCGTGAACGATGGAGCGGCGGGAATGAAGCGCTCCTGTTCCGTTTCGGCGAAGCCACGAACCGGTGCTACAGCATACGCATCCCGATGTCGCTTTTAAACCGTGAAAAATCTGCAACAGGCACCACGGATATCAAAACGGGATGGAATAAGGTCACCGTCAAACTTATGGAAGCCGGCGTCGGCAATAATGTGTTCAAGGTACAGGTGAACGGCGGCGATGTCACGGGAGCAACCGTCACGAGGATCGGGAATGCGACCCTTACGAGGATAGCCATGTTCGCATTCGGCGTAGATTCATCCGCCGGCATACCCGGCACGCCGCTCAGCGGTGCGATTTGGATCAATGACACGTTTTCCGACCTCGACGTCATGGCTGAGGGATGGGCCTGGCGCGCCGACGCCACAATCGCCTATAACGCCCCGATATCCATTGGAGATATACCGATCATCACCTCGGTAGCGGCCACCTATGCGCACAACGACCAGCGCAAAGGTTTCGGCAGTATCGGGCAGGGGCTCAACCGCAGCGATAATGCTTCGGATACCTTTTCGTTCCGCACCGCGCTTTTCAAAATGCTCAATGC
Organism: Spirochaetota bacterium; assembly: GCA_016214035.1. Lineage (GTDB taxonomy): Bacteria > Spirochaetota > Brachyspiria > Brachyspirales > JACRPF01 > JACRPF01. Next base: position 131,104 of record JACRPF010000008.1, read on the forward strand.
CGACATTTCACTCGCCCAATCCGACACACTGAGCGACACGAACCCGCAGATAATCCCGAAAGACACACAGACATACGGCCTTAACCGCTCCGGCAATTTCGGGCTGTCATTCAATTCCGGTCTGCCCTATGTCCCGGTGATATCGCATAATTATTCGGAAACCGTATCGAAAGGATTCAGCGCGGTCCGTGTGGAATCGAGCAATACAACGGCGATAAAACTTGTTAAAAGCGAATCGCACGGAAGGACATACGGCATCAATGAAAGCCTTACGATCAACAATCTGTTCGGCATCAACGGCGCATCGATAACAGAGAATTACACCATGTCGGCGTCGATACAGAAAACGGTGCAGCAGGAGACGAATAACGTCAACGAGCAGTCACTGTCATTCGACCGCGACGGACAGTATTCGCGCGTCGTCGGCTATTTCTATGACGGAGACAACGTGTTCAACAGCGATCTGCGTAAGAATGACATCGCCGATTTCCGCGATGTCGTATCCGCAAAATACATATTCTCCCAGAATCAGAGCGGGTCGCTCTCGCTCGGCATGCCGTGGTTTTCGCTCGGCCTGACACTGTCGCACGGTCTCAACCAGTATACCGATTATGCGTCGAGTATCCGCAACGCGATCTCCGACCTGTTCGAACGGGATTATTTCACCCAATTCGCCACGCTCTGGAGCCCGAACCTTCTCGACATACCGGTGGATGAGGTCGTGATCATCACGAACTCGCCGTCGAACTATACGACCAATCATATCACCAGACGCAGAAGCATCATGTCATCGGAATCCTACAGTTCCGGGCAGACATTAACCGTGCCTCCCGTCCCCTTTCTCGGTGCGATCACCTTCGGCGTGAACGAAAGCTACAGCGAAAGCGGATATCAGTATGATTCATCAAAAAAATACTCGCGACTTACCAACGCATTCACGAACATAGCCGAGTTCATCTCGAATTTCGCGGTATACGGCTATAACGCATCAAACGCATACAAAAACGCCACGCTGTCGCTCTCGGCAAACCTCGCATTCGCGCTCAATTTCAAGGATATCTGGAAGGAATGTCCGCTGCAGTCCATCCCGCTGAGTTTCACGAGGACCATCGCCGCGTCGGAGAACATGATACCCGCAGGAAAATTCTCGTTCGGCACGAATACGTACGATTTCAACGTACTTCGCTATGCCGGAACGGTTATACCCTCGCTGTTCATGCCGCCGTGGTACTATATTGATTATCCGTTCGCACCGGTTGTCAGGGCGCTTTTCGCCGGTACCAATGCGCCGAACGCGCAGCAGCGCCACAACGCGTCAAAAGCGGTGAGCGAGATGCTGAGCTATTACGACTGGCGCACGCAGCGTTATACGGTGCCGTACGCAAATGACGAGTACAGCGCGGTTGCGGGCCTCAATGAGACATATTCCATAACGTTCCAGTTCGTTGAACTGCCGGTGGTGAAATTGTTCCTGCCGTCGTCATTCGCATGGTCGATGTCGCTCGCCACCGCGCGGGATACGCTGGGGAAAATTTCACAGAGCGATACGTATTCCATCAGTCTCGGACGCGGCATCAGCATCATAGACATCATCAAACTCATACATCCGCCGTTCGAGGACCCGTTTTTGCGATCGACATCATTAAACTACTCGTTTGCCTACGGCCTGAACAATAATTACAATACAAAACTGCAGAGCGAGACGTTCAACGGATCGCTCTATTTCTCGTTCCGTGTGCTCAACAATCTTCCGCTGAACATCAACTGCACCTATCAGGGAACAAAGAAACTCCAGTATCTGCGGTATAACACCGCAGGTACTCCGTATATGGGCATCGGTTATCGCGGCACGATTACGAATGCGGCCACGCAGCAGTATTATCTGCTGTATAACATCGGCGACAATGAATACGGGTTCGACTTTTCACGCGACTCCGGTATCGCGGCGATAGACCCCGGCAAGACGGAACATACGTTTGCGATAGACGCATCGCTCACCTTCCCGCAGATGAGCGATGAAATCCTATTCTTCAAACTCGAAAAGGCGATCACGCTGAACCATACGATACATGTTGCCATGCCGTATTTCAGATTCGCATCATATGACGACACGGTCATGTTTGCACAGACCGGCAATATCAAGGCTGATGTAACATCGGCGAAGTATATCGACCTGACCGGCAACCAGGTTGACGCGTCCATCGACTTCCTGCAGCTCGTCGCCGAATACCGCGTGGGGTTCAGTCTGAACGAATACATAACGATAAACGAATACAATAAGATCCCGCTGTTCTTCCGCCAGTACTACCGCACATCGAAGGAACTCGCCGATAAAAACAAGTGGGAGATGATGGCGGGCATCGAAATAGGCGCCGATGTCACACTCAGGTTCTGACACCATGCGGAATGGAATGCGTCCCCATGCGTGAACGCAATATTCTGGCCATCGGGGCTCACCGGCATCTATTCCCCGCCGACACGCTCACACGGCTGGCCGCATCGGTACCGCACTCCGATCTCACATTCACCGCGCACGAAAAAACGTTTCAGGTAACTGCGGCTGGCTCATCGTTCTTCATGCACAGCCGCTACGATCCGCTGAAAGAGGCGCGTGAACTTATCAAGGACATCCCCGCCGACCGGGAAACCGATATCGTCGCCGTACTCGGTGTCGGCGCGGGACACGTGGTGCGGGAGCTCACCGCGGCCTGTCCCGACATCGCGGTCATCGCCGTCGAACCGTCCTATGAAACATTCGATTTCGTGCTCAGCCACTTCGATATGACCGACATCATCGGCAACGAACACATCACCTGGTTTATCGGCGACGATCAATTGAAGGATATAGAGCAGTATCTTTCATTGATATCCACCAAGAAGATTCGCATCATCACCATGCGCGGATACCATCGCCTCTTCCCGGCCTATCTCGGCAGCCTCGCGCACGGCATACTTGATTTTGTCGACAAGAAAAGCATCAATCTGAATACGATAATGCGTTTCGACCGGCTGTGGGCGTACAACAGCATCGCCAACACGTCCGTGCTGCCGTTCGCGTCCGGCGTGAACAGACTCTTCGACGCATTCAAAGGCGTACCCGCCGTCATCGTCTCCGCGGGACCGTCGCTGGAAAAGAACATCCGCATGCTTGCGGCGATGAAAAAAAAGGCGGTCATCATCGCTGTCGACACCGCGCTCAAACCCCTGTCACTGCACGGCATCATCCCGCATATCACCGCGGCCGTCGACCCGCAGGGCAAGAACGCGAAATATTTCCGCGGCATAAAAACCGACGATACGATACTCGTCGCCGAACCGTCGATACACAATGAAATATTCCGTTCGTACAAGGGACCGGTGTATCTCATGGATTCCGTCTTTCCGCTCGCGCAGCGGCTTATGAGTCACCGCGGCGCGCACGGCGAAATAACCATGGGCGGTTCCGTATCAACCACCGCGTTCGACCTCGCCTGCCGCATGGGTGCAAACCCTATTATCATGCTCGGGCTCGACCTTTCATATCCGAAACTCGCCACACACGTGAAGGGAAGCTTCCACGAGGATGATTTTCTCACGCAGATCGGAAAACTCGACACGTACGACGGGCGCGTCTATAAGCTGCTTCTGGCCGGACGACTTACCCCGGCGCTCGACATCCATGGTGAAACGGTGTTCGTCGATGCACGGTTCATCATGTATCGTGACTGGTTTGAACGTCACATTGCGGCGCATCCGGGCATCACCGTGTATAACGCCACCGAAGGCGGTATTCCAATCAGGGGTATGGTAAACCGTCCGCTGGCTCAGATCGCCGCGGAGCTTCCCGATACGGTTCATGACTTTGCACCGTTCTTCGCCGATACACTCGGCACGGATGAAATGATCGGCATTTGCGACAGGATACGCGAAGACTTCCATGCAATCGCCGGAGACCTTGCCCGCATACGGAAACTGGTGGACAATGGACTTCTGCTCACAAGAAACCTCGAGCGCGAACTTCAACACAAACGCGATGTGTCAGCTATCATCGCCGCACTCGACAAAAACGACGAAGCCATCATCGACTGCGGGAATGCGAAGGATTTCATCGGCATAACCATGCAGCGCACCATCCATATGCTCAAAGAAGGATATCAGCTTGACGACAGTACGCCGGACGGGAAAGGGAACAGCATGAACGCCGTAGCCAATTCACGCACCTTTTACCGCGAGATGCTGCGCTCGATAGACTTCAATGAACAACTTGTCTTGATGGGCATAGAGCGGATCAATGAAAAAGCCCGCCGGTTAAGCGTCTGATAAACCGCACCGGAATATCGATATATTCACAGAATGTCTGAATCTTATCGCAGACGATGAGCACCCATGTCTCCGCATAGCGCGGCATGCGCACGGGATCGGCATGGATCGGCCACATGTGAAGCTCTATCATCTCCATCTGCATCGCCGAAAGTGTGAAATGCCGCCGCGCCCGCTTGAGCGCGATGACCGGATGCATCCACGGATATCCTTTCAGTCTGCTGTTACGCCAGTCGAAATAAAAAAGGTCATGGAGCAGCGCCGCGCGCGCAGCATTGCGCCAGTCATATTTCAAATACCGGCACAGCATGAACACCATATACGCCACATGCATGACGTGATAATATCTGTTGAAGCGATGATGGTGAATTGTTTTTCTGAGACGACGCACCTGCGGCATTCTGATAATATCCGCGACGGCGGCAATGAACTTTCGTTTATCTGACATCATGGCACGACACCCCGGCAGGGTTATGCGTTGTTGGCTCAATTCCTTGTGTAATGATAATAATGCTGAATTACTGAAAAGAGGATGTATTCGGTATATCCGCGCACGGTGACCGACGGGTCAAGCACCGGCCCCAGAAACCCGTAGTGGTCAGGGGTAAGCTTATCGGTTATCATCACTTTATCTCTGTTGTTGAGCGACAATTCTCTGCGGCAGAGCTGTTCCAGTGCGCTTGCCTGTTCATCGGTATGTTCCGTATTTCCCGACGCATACGCAATGATGCGTTTCACCATGTTGGCGAATACCACTTCATTATACCGCGTTGCCCGGCGCACGTTCTCGTCCGAACATACGGCGTCTCGTTCTGCCATGCCGCCTGAATTATAGAGCGCCACCGCCGATTTTGCGTCCATATATGATGCTTTTTCGCCGTTGATCTTGACCGTTGTTCGATAATGCATGGTGCCGACATTATAATAGTAGTCGTTATACATTATCGGATGGTTTTAAATTTCCCTGAATGGTTTACGGATACTGACTTCATGCCGTTATGCCGTTGCTTCGTGCCGAAACGTCATCCAAGAAAGCAAGGGATCATAATCCCTTGTTCTCCAGGTATATCGTATCTCCCTACTTCTTCTCCGGAGCATCGATTAGCGTCTTCATGCCGCCCTTCGGGAGTACTCCGGACGATGAATATACCGCAAGCTTCTCGCGTGAGTCGATGATATCGAGATTGCGCATATGAAGCTGCCCGATGCGGTCGAGGGGCGAAAACGCCTCTTCGTCAACACGTTCCATGGAAAGCCGCTCGGGATGATACGTAAGATTCGGCCCTTCGGTGTTGAGTATCGTATAGTCGTCGCCGCGGCGAAGTTCAAGCGTAACCGTTCCGGTGACCGCGCGGCCCACCCATTTATTGAGCGTATCACGGAGCATGAGCGACTGCGGATCGAACCAGCGTCCCTCATAGAGCTGGCGTCCGAGTTTGCGCCCAAGCATGCGGTAATTGTCGATGGTGCCCTCGTTATGGATGCCGCTCATGAGCCGCTCATACGCTATGTGCAGCAGCATCATGCCCGGCGCCTCGTAGATGCCGCGGCTTTTCGCCTCGATGATGCGGTTCTCGATCTGATCGGAAATCCCGAGTCCGTGCCGTCCGCCGATGCGGTTCGCTTCGAGCACGAGCTCAACGCGCGAGTCGTATGCCTTGCCGTTCAGCGCAACCGGAAAGCCTTCGACAAACTGAATACTCACTTCCTCGGGCTTTATCTCCACCGACTGTTCCCAGAACTTCACGCACATGATGGGCTCGACGATGCGCAGCCCGTTCTTGAGGAATTCAAGTTCTTTCGCCTCGTGCGTCGCACCCCATATGTTCGAATCTGTGGAATACGCCTTCTCCGCTTTCATCTTGTAGCCGAAACCGTGCGCCGTGAGCCATTCGCTCATTTCCTTGCGCCCGCCGAGTTCGCGGACAAAGTCCTTATCAAGCCAGGGTTTATAGATACGCAGGTTCGGGTTCGCCATAAGACCGTAGCGGTAGAACCGTTCAATATCGTTGCCTTTATACGTTGATCCGTCGCCCCAGATATTCACGCCGTCCTCTTCCATGGCCTGTACAAGCCGCGTGCCGGTGACCGCGCGTCCGAGCGGCGTGGTGTTGAAATAGGTCTTTCCCGCTGTGGTGATATGGAACGCCCCGCATTGCAGGGCGATAAGCCCCTCGTTCACGAGGAATTCGCGGCAGTCGATAAGCCGCGCCTTCTCGCCGCCGTATTCCATCGCACGGCGTGTTATATCGTTGTAGTCCTTCTCGTCGGGCTGCGCGAGATCGGCCGTATATGCAAATGGAATGGCTCCGTTATGACGCATCCAGGCGATGGCAGCCGATGTGTCAAGCCCCCCCGAAAATGCGATGCCGACCTTTTCTTTTGGCAATGAAAGCAATATCTTGTTCTTCATGGTTCAACTCCGTGAGCGCCCTATAATACCAGAAGTACGGTTTACCGCAAGCGTCACTGCGGGGTATTTTCAATCCGGCATAAATCTTATCCTTATAAATGCCGACAATAACTACACACCTGTCGGGAGATACCGTAACATGATCCGCCTCTTGGTAAAACGCAAAAACGGCAAATTCAGCTACAGTGAGATGGAACGTCTTGCCAATTATCACAGCGGCGATACGATCTGGGCCGATGTCACCGACCCTACCGATGAGGACATGGAAAAGCTCGTCATGAACTTTCAGCTGCATCCGCTCGCGGTGGAGGACTGTCTTACCAAAGTCAACAATATCAAGCTTGATGTTTATGATGACCACCTCTTCATCGTATTCACATCGCCGGTCATCAAAGGCAATATGTCGCAGATAATGATACGGTATCTGTTCATCTTCTTCTCGAAGGAATTTGTCATTACACTTCACTCACATCCCATTCCCGTGCTCGATTCGCTCATCGATCACATCATTAAGAACAATGCGCTCCTTGAACGCGGGACCGACTACATCCTTCACAAGATACTGGATGTCATCGTTGACCGGTATACCGAGGTGTCACGATCACTCGAAAAACGGATATCGATCCTTGAGGATCTGGTTACGCTCAATCCGGACCATAGCTATCTGAACCGTGTGTTCAAACTCAAGAAATTCATCAACCGCTCGCGCCAGCACACCTATTACAAGATCAATGTCATTGATCTGCTTCTGCGCAACCGCGGCAGCACCATTAAGGAAGAGATGACCATGCAGTTCCGCGATATCCGCGACCACCTTGTCAGCATGTCGGACATGCTCGATCGCGAACGTGATTCGCTCAACACGCTCCTGACCATATTCCTCAACGCAAGCTCACACAAACTGAACGAGGTCATGAAAGTTCTTGCCGTCATCAGTATCGTGTTCATGCCGCTGAACGTGCTCGCCGGCGTCGGTGGTATGTCCGAGTTTTCGATGATGACCAAAAACATACCCTGGCCGATATCCTACAGCCTGTTTACGGTCGGCCTTTGCATCGTCGGCGGGATAACCTATCTTATGATACGGAACCTGGGCTCCGAAAGCCTTCAGTCGAAAAAGAAAAAGATATTCCCCTTTTTAAAAGATAAATAGCGCACCGTGCAATGTCGCAACAGTTATGCATACGTGACGAAGTAGAAAAGCAATGAAAATACCCGTAAAGTGGATGATGTGGGCTGTCTGTATGCCGCCGTACTTTTTCGCATTCTTCCAGCGTACTGCAACATCGGTTTTCGGCGTTGAACTTGCGGCGCTCTTCGGTCTTTCCGGAGCGGTAACCGGACTTCTCGCGGCGATGTATTTTTATATCTATGCCGCCATGCAGCTTCCCAACGGTTTCCTTGCCGATTCCGTCGGCCCGCGCCGCATGATGCTGTTCGGCGGATTGATCATGGGCGCTGCCACAACCGCATTCGCGTTCCCGCTCAGTCTTACCTACGCCATGATCGTGCGGTTCTGCATCGGTTTCGGCGCATCGTTCTATTTCGTCGCCATACTTAAACTTCAGACAAACTGGTTTACGCCCGCCGAATTCCCGCTCATTTCCGGCCTCACCATATTCATCGGCAACTGCGGCGCGCTTTTCGGCGTGGGGCCCTTCGCCCTTCTGGCCGCGGCGTTCACCTGGCAGATGGTATTCATCGTCTTCGGGCTTTTGACCATTATCTTCGCGGTCATAGGTTTTCTCATCGTACGCGACCATCCCGCGCAGTATTCAAAACCGCACATGCCGCCTTCACTGAAAGAAACGCTGAAAACCATTTTCACGGAACCCAGGAATTACTGTACCCTTATCGCATTTGCGTTCTCGAACGGGCCGTACATCGCGTTCGCTTCACTCTGGGGCGTTCCGTTTCTGATGCATTGCTACGGCATCACCAAAATAGACGCATCGGGATTCACCGTATGGCTTCCCATCGGCGTGGCCTTCGGCTGCATGTTCAACGGCATCATCGCAGCGCGTTTCGGTTCGGAGCGCCGTGCGCTGCTCACCATACTGTCATTCGCCGCAATCGGCTGGGCAATTATCGCATTCGTACGCTTCCCCGGCAATCTGTGGCTGTACCGTCCGGTATTTTTTGCACTCGGTTTCTGCATCGCTTCATTGAACCTCATCTTCACCACGGTTCAGAAGCACACGCCTGCACCCATGAGCGGCAGCGCATTTGCATTTACCAATATGGGCGGCTTCATCATGATATCAACACTGCAGCCGCTGTGCGGTTTCATCCTCGATCTTTCTGTCGGCGTACGCTCACCGGGAAGCATACCGCCGGTATATCCGGACAGCGCATACCGCATCATGCTGTCCATGCTACTCATCATTCATTGTCTATCGGTTGCGGCATATTATCTTACTGAAAAGGTTGGCCGGCGGCACCGGCCTGCCGGTACGGCGGCCTAGCGGACACTTTGCAGAAACGCGGGCAGGATTTTATCCGCAAGCACACCGGCAAAATACAAAATACTCACACCGGCATTCACATTGAAAAAGAAAAAGTCGATATCCCGGTATGATGAACGTATCAATGTCGAATATCCATAGGTAAGCAGAAGTGTTATCGCAGCCGATGCGCAGAAATACACGACACCAAGCCCCATGATGACACCATAGGCGAATATCAGAATGATGAAAACCGCATGACAGACGAGTGCGGCCGCCTGAGCGCCCTTCTCACCGATATCGGCGGGGAGTGAATGAAGCTTGTTTTTCCTGTCGAAAGCAACATCCGCAAGTGAATAGATGATATCAAATCCCGCAACCCAGCATAGCACCGCGGTAAAAAGAACAATCATACGGATATCCACCGACCCGGTAATGGCGACCATGACTCCCGGGGGAGCAAGCGCGAGTGTTGCCCCGAGCACAAAATGGGAAAGCGGCGTAAACCGCTTGGTATACGAATATCCGAAAAGCATGACAAGTGCTATCGGCGACAGAAGAAACGCGAGAGGATTCAGCAGATATGCGCAGAGAAGAAATATGGCAGTCATAATGACCGTAAACACTGCCGCAAACGGGATTGATACGATGCCGCGGGGTATTTCCCTGCCGCTGGTGCGCGGATTCGCGGCATCGATACGCCTGTCAACAATGCGGTTGAACGCCATAGCCGCGCTCCGTGCTGAAACCATGGCCGCGAGCACGAGCATCAATGTGATATACCACTTTTGCGAGAGATCCGCGTAGAGTATGAATGCAGCACACGCGAACGGCAGTGCAAACAGGGAATGGGAGAATTTAATCATGCGCAGGAGATTTATGACACGGCTCATGGTATATATACCTTAAGCATAAGAATCACTAGATATATCGGCGTTACCTTGTCAATTGCATAAGCCCGTGCTATGAGTTCAGCAGTCTGAGGAACGCGATGTTATCCTTGGTCGACTGCATCTTGTCGATGATAAGCTCCATAACTTCGGACTCCTCCATATTCTGGAGGTATTTGCGAAGCGCCCACATCTTCTGTAATTCCTCTTCATTGAGAAGAAGCTCCTCGCGGCGCGTTGACGATGCGTTGATATCGATGGCCGGAAATATTCTCCGGTTGGCGAGTTTTCGCATGAGATGAAGCTCCATGTTCCCGGTGCCTTTGAACTCTTCATAAATAAGTTCATCCATGCGTGAACCGGTGTCGACAAGTGCGGTAGCAAGTATCGTGAGGCTTCCGCCCTGCTCGATATTGCGTGCGGCACCAAAGAATTTTTTGGGTTTGTGAAGCGCGTTAGAATCAACACCGCCCGACAGTATCTTGCCGCTCGCGGGAACAACCTGATTGTATGCGCGCGCAAGACGTGTTATCGAGTCAAGCATGATGACCACGTCTTTTCCGTGTTCGACAAGCCGCTTTGCCTTCTCGATGACCATCTCTGCGACCTGCACGTGATGCTCGGCCTGTTCATCGAAGGTTGAGCTTATGACCTCTGCTTTCACCGAACGGCGCATATCGGTTACTTCTTCCGGGCGCTCATCGACGAGGAGCACAAAAACCACCACTTCCGGATGATTATGCTCTATCGCGTTGGTTATCTCCTGCAGTATCATCGTTTTACCGGCTTTCGGCGGTGATACGATGAGCCCACGCTGTCCTTTGCCGATGGGTGATACAAGATTAATAATGCGCGTTGATATTTTTGAAGGCGAGAATTCAACATTCAGCCGTTCATTCGGGAATGTCGGGGTGAGTGAGTCGAACTGTCGGCGATTGTAGATCTCATCCGTACGTTTCCCGTTAACCGTATCGACACGGAGGAGCGCGAAAAAACGCTCATTGTCTTTCGGCGGACGCACCTGTCCATTGACGACATCGCCGGTGCGAAGCCCGAACAGTCGTATCTGCGAGGGTGATATATAAATATCATCAGGACCGGGCAGATAGTTGAACAGCACGGAACGCAGGAATCCATATCCGTCAGGCAGCACTTCAAGTGTGCCGTCGGCGTATATCGTCCCGCCATTGGTTATCTGCATACGCAGCAGCGAATGCATGAGATCCTGACGTTTGATATTCCCTTCAATCGACAGCCCGTACCGCCGGCCCATGTCGATGAGTTTGTCTATCGGCAGCGCTGACAACTTGCTGATATACAGTATCTGATCGATCTCGCTTTTGCCGTCAGGCGATTTCGCGATAAGATGCACCTCTTCGGTTGCATCGCTCTTTACCGCGGCTTCGGCATTCTCCGCCGCATTATCCACCGGCATGGCGTCTTCGCGCTGTTTTACTTTTACCTTGAAGCGCCCTTCACCATCGCCATGGCCGCCGCCGTCCCGCGGGACTCGTTTCATTGTTCTTCGTACAGGTTTCTTGTAATCAGCCACGGTGGCGCTCCTCATGATCCGGACTTTTGTTCGATAATGTCCAGTATGTAATTTTTTTTATGTGCACTATCATATTTTCCAGTAAGCTGCCGCGCCCGCTTACGGGCACAGAATCATCTTATCTGTTACACTTTCGCCATCATTTATATTATGAAGATCACAGATCATTTGGGGGAATGCCGTGCCGGCGATAACTCACGTTTACTGTACCATTTACTATACAATAATCGTGAATAATGTCAACCTAACTGCCTTTTGCAGTCTTGGCGGGTGCTGCCGTCGTTTTTGCCGGCGTCGCGGTTGTTGGTGCAGCTGCGGCCGCTTCATCGGTCAGCATGACATAACACATCTGAGCCGCGTCGCCGAGCCGTGCATATGCAAGCAGCTTTCTTGTGTAACCGCCGGTGCGGTTCTTAAAACGCGGTGCGATGTCCTTAAAAAGCTTTGTATGCGCTTTCTCGCCGACGATATATTTTTCAACCTGCCGGCGTGCATGAACGGTGTCTTTCTTCGCGCTGTGAATCACGCGATCGGCAATACGCTTCAGCTCAATGCCTTTCTGCTGTGTTGTATACACTTTTTCTTTCAGGATGAGTGATGTAAGCATATTCCTGAACATGGATTTCTGATGAGCGCTTGTGAGATTGAATTTTTTTGTTTTATTGCGGTGACGCATATAATTCCTCTTTGTTCCGTTTATCGCATGCCGAGAGTCGCATTATACTCAGCAAGCTTCTCCTTGATTTCCTGAATGATCATTTCATTCGCGCCGATCATCCGTTCAAGATCGCTGTCAGTCTTCATGGCGACGCGATCAAGCGTCTTAAGATCGTTATTGTTGAGGAAGTTCGCCGTCCTGATTGAGAACTCAACTTCTTCTATATGAACGTCCTTAAGTCTGTCAAGCGCGCTTTCTTCCTGTGATCCGTCCTCGCTGCCGCTTTCATCGTCAGCTTCCTCGATGTGGAGGAATGCGAACAGATTGTTGCGCAGTATCTTTGCAGCCCATGAGACCGCTTTATCCGGACTGATGGTGCCGTTCGTTTCAACTTCCAGCGTGAGTTTACCGTAATCGGTGCGCTGCCCGACGCGGATATCTTCGACATTAAGCTTGACCCGGCGTATCGGAGAATACATCGCATCGATGGCGACAGCGCCGATCTCCTGTACGAGCTGTTCGTTCATTTCTGACGGAACATACCCGTAACCGGAATCGATCTGAAGATCCATGACTATCTTGCCGCCTTCGGACAGCGTGGCGATAACGTGATCCTTGTTGAACACTTCAACCGAACTGTCTGCCGCCGCAATATCACCGGTGGTGAACGTTCCGGGGCCTTCCTTCTTTATGTGTACCATCTTGGTGTCAAGACCGTCGGTGAGGCGCACCACCGCACGTTTCAGGTTCAGTATGATCATGGCGGTGTCTTCTTTTACGCCTTTGATGTTCTCATACTCGTTGCTTACACCTTCGATCTTTATCGTCGATACCGCATAACCCGGAATCGAAGAGAGCAATGCGCGGCGGAGGGCATTCCCTATGGTCACCGCATAGCCTTTTTCGAACGGCTGAGCGACGAATTTACCGTACTCTTTGGTCATCGCCTCTTTTTCAAACGTGACCCGATGCGGTTTTTTCGTTGATTCAAGAATATCTTTGAGCGCCATGTACTACAACCTCGCTTTTTATTTCGAATAGAGCTCGATGATCAGCTGCTCTGTTATCGGGTAATCGATGTGCTCGCGCCGCGGCAGGGACACAATCTTGCCTTGCTGTGCGGCCGGATCATATGACAACCACGCCTGCAAATACTCAACCTTCATGTTCTCCAATATCGCTTTGATGACCGGGCGTTCCTTGCTCTTGGGATTGAACTCGATGACATCACCAAGCTTCACTGTGTATGACGGAATCGCGACTTTGTGGCCGTTCACGAATATATGATTATGCGTGACAAACTGCCGCGCCTGCGGACGCGACTTTGCGTATCCGAGACGATAGAGCACATTGTCAAGTCTGAGCTCAAGCAGCATGAGCAAATCTTCGCCGGTGATACCCTTGCGTTTTGCCGCTGCACGGTACATATTCCTGAACTGCCGCTCAAGAACTCCGTACATGCGTTTCACCTTCTGCTTTTCACGCAGCTGAACTCCGAACTCGGAGAGCTGTTTGATGCGCCGGTTACGCGGCCCCGGGATATCCCGTTTTTTCGTTATTGAACATTTTGCGGAAAGGCACCGTTCGCCCTTCAGCATTAATTTAACTCTCTCTCGTCTGCACAATCTGCAAACCGAACCTGTGTGTCGTGCCATGATATCTCCTTACCTATTCCTATACGCGGCGCCGTTTCTTCGGACGGCATCCATTATGCGGTATCGGCGTTACGTCTTTAATCGCAAGCACCTTAATTCCTGCGCTCTCGATCGCACGGACAGCTGATTCACGTCCCATACCGGGACCTTTTACTTTAACATCAACCTCGCGCACACCGGCGTCGAATGCGCGCTGCGATGCGCGTTCACTGGCCATCTGAGCTGCAAACGGCGTCGATTTTTTCGAGCCTTTGAAACCAACGGCACCCGAGGACGATGTCACAATCACATTCCCTCTGCGGTCGGTTATCGTCACTATAGTATTATTGAAGCTGGCATGTACATGTACATAGCCGAACGCTTCAATCTTTCTTTCTTTCTTTTTCTTGGCGATTGCAGAATCTGCTGCTTTTTTCGCCGCCGCCTTCTGGGTGTCGGTAAGACCCGCTTTTACATCAGCCACGTGTTATCTCCTTGATTCCTCTTATCCCTTGGTCGGGACCTTCTTCTTGCCGGCAACGGTCTTGCGTCCGCCGCCGCGCGCATTGCGAGAATTGGTACGGGTGCGTTGACCGCGCACCGGCAGCCGTTTCTGATGCCGTACGCCGCGGTACGTCTTAATATCCCGCAGCCGCTTGATATTCATCATCACTTCGGTGCGAAGATCACCCTCGACCTTTGTCGTCGATTCGATCGCTTCGCGGATGGCGGTGATCTGCGAGTCATTAAGATCCCCTGCCTTCAACGTGTATTCGATCTTTGCTTTATCGCAGATCGATTTCGCCATTGAGCGACCGATACCATAGATAGCGGTGAGCGCAAATGCGATGCTTTTCTTTGGGGCTAAATCAACCCCGGCGATGCGTGCCATACCGTGTGCTCCTTATGCCTGTTTCTGCTTATGACGCGGATTCTTGCAGATTATCCGTATCACGCCTTTACGTCGCACAATCTGGCATTGATTGCAGCGTTTTTTAATCGAACTTCTTACTTTCATATCACTAGCTCCGTTCTTAAATCAGTTCACTTATATCGGTAAATAATCCGCCCTTTCGTCAGGTCATAGGGCGAAAGTTCAAGCGTTACTTTGTCTCCCGGCAATATCCGGATGAAGTTCATCCGCATCTTCCCCGAAATATGCGCCAGAATCTGATGACCGTTCTGAAGCTTCACCCTGAATGTTGCATTCGGCAGTGACTCGAACACCACGCCTTCAACCTCAATGGTTTCCTTGCTTTCAGACATGCAACCTATCTCCTGTAGGTCTTTGCTTTTTTCATAAAGCCTTCATAATTGTGCATCTGCAGTCTAGATTCTATCTGTTTCATAGTGTCAAGATCGACCGCGATGAGGATCAGGAGCGATGTACCGCCCATCAGATACGGCAACTCACGCGGTGCGCTCGCGAACATCGGAACCTTGAGGATCAGGTCGGGGAATATCGCGATCATCGCCAGAAAAAACGATCCGCCAAAGGTGAGCCGGCTCAATACGCCTTTGAGGTATTCGGCAGTCTGTGTTCCCGGACGTATACCCGGAACGAACCCGCCTGAACGCTTCAAATTCTCGGCAATATCTACCGGATTGAACAGCACCGATGTGTACAGATACGCGAATCCGATTACGAGCAGGAAATAGATGATGATATAACTCCATGTCCCGTGCTGAAATATCATGAACAGTGAGTTAAGCCATTTCGCGTGAAAAATACTTGATACCTGCGATGGCACCATAATAATCGCTGATGCAAAAATAATCGGAATAACACCCGATGGATTTATCTTGAATGGGATATGCGTATTCTGTGCGCCGTACACGCGGTTGCCGACAACACGCTTTGCATACTGCACCGGAATGCGCCGTTGTCCCGATTCCTCATATACGACGAGGAAAATGACTACTGCGAAAATAACCAGCAAGAGCACCATCGCCAGCGCATTAAAATCACCTGTCCGTACTTTCTCAAACGCGTTGAATATCGCCGCAGGGATTCTTGCCGCAATACCGGCATAGATGATGAGCGAGGTACCGTTCCCGATACCGCGTTCGGTTATTTGTTCACCTAACCAGACGAGAAACATGGTTCCGGTTATCGAGGTAAGCATGACGAGAAGGAGAAACCCGATTCCGGGATTCTCGAAATACACCATACGTCCGCCCTCAATACCTTTAATCCAGTTCGCCAAGGCCAGCGACTGAACACCGCAAAATACTATAGTAAGATATCGTGTGAACTGATTGATCTTTTTTCGTCCCTGCTCGCCTTCTTTCTGCAGCCGTTCTATCGAAGGAACGATGACACCGAGAAGCTGCATTACGATAGATGCCGTAATATACGGCATGATACCGAGTGCAAATATCGTGAACTTGAAAAGCGCTCCACCGGAAAACAGGTCGATGATACCGAGTAAACCGCCGCCTGAACGTTCAAAATACGCAAGCAGTTCCGCCGGATTGATACCCGGGGTCGGAATGTGTGCGCCAAGGCGGTACACGACGAGAGCGCCGAGCGAAAATAATATTCTGCTCCGTAATTCCGGTACTTTGAAGATATTTGAGAGCGTGCTTGCCATTATGCCTTCACCTTACCGGCGTTTTTTTCAGCGCGTACCCACTTTGCATGCTCAACAATGATGACTTTCCCGCCGGCTTTCTCGATTTTTGCAACCGCTGTTTTACTGGCAGCATCAACCGTAACCGTGACGGCTTTCGTTATTTCACCGTCACTGAGTATCTTAATGCGGTTCGCCGCTGCCGATAGAAATCCTTTTTTCAAAAGCATATCGCGGTCGACAGCCGAAGCGCCGAGCTTGTCCAAATCACCGACACTGATCACTTCAAATCCTTTATTGAAACGCACATTGTTAAAACCGAACTTCGGCAGACGGCGCAGAAGCGGTATCTGTCCGCCCTCGAAACCGAGCTTACGGCGATATCCGCTGCGCTGCTGCGCGCCTTTATTGCCTTCGCCTGCGGTGCATCCCCATCCGGAACCGGTACCACGGCCGATGCGTTTAGAATCTTTCCGGCAGCCTTTCGGGGCCGGGATTATTTTCTTATTTTCCATAACTATTTAACCTCGCGCACGCTCAGGAGATGCGACACTTTATTGATCATGCCCTGCACAACCGGCGTAAGATCCTTCTCGACCACACGCACATGTCTGCTGAAACCGAGCGCACGCACGGTATCTTTCTGAGAATGATGCTGCCGAATGACCGACTTCATCAATGTTATTTGAACTTTCTTCGCCATACTATTCCCTCGTCATCTATTCTGCGGGTGCCGCTTCGGCCGCTACCGCGCTTTTTCCGAAAAGTTCTTCAACCGTCTTGCCCCGCTTTCTGGCAATTGCTTCGATGCTCATGATGCGTGTCAAAGCCTCGAACGTCGCTTTCGCGCTGTTGATCGCCGTCGACGAACCAAGACATTTTGAAAGAATATTCTTGACGCCTGCCGCTTCAAGAACCGCCCGCACCGCTCCGCCGGCTATAACACCGGTACCTTTGCTCGCCGGTTTTAACAGAACGCGGGTGCTGCCGTGACGCCCGATAATCTCGTGCGGAACGGTACCGCCCCGTAAACTGACTCTGATCATGGTTTTCTTTGCATGTTCGGTTGCCTTTCGTATGGCTTCCGGCACTTCTTTCGCCTTGCCGAATCCGATACCGACACGACCCATCTTATCTCCGAGCACGATGAGCGCCGAAAAGCTGAAGCGCCTACCGCCTTTCACCACTTTTGAAACGCGGTTAAGGTCTATTATCTTTTCCTCGAATTCCTTTTTCTCGTCATGTCCGACTTCGAGCTCTTTTTCACGATTCCGTTTTGCCACGGCTTTTCTCCTTGCTGTGTTCCCGTCAGAATTTCAGGCCGGCTTCACGCGCCGCTTCCGCGAGCGCTTTCACCTTGCCGTGATAACTCAATCCGTTGCGGTCAAAAACAACTTTATCAACATTCTTTTTCAACGCACGTTCTCCGATGAGCTTACCGATCGTCTTTGCGGCCTCAAGATTCTTGCCGCTCTTCAGATCTTTTTCCATCGTTGATGCGCTTACGATGGTAACACCCTTCGTATCGTCTATCACCTGGGCTGAGATATAACGAAGGCTTTTCGTTATCGTAAGGCGCGGGCGCGACTCGTCTCCGCTTACGCGTTTACGTATCGTCATTTTGCGCCGTATTTTGCTTGCTTTGATTTGTTCGCGTTCCGTCATTGTATGGTCCTTAGTTTACTTGGCAGCTGCCTTTCCTTCTTTTCTGCGTACATGCTCGCCCTGATAGCGGACGCCTTTTCCCTTATAGGGCTCAACCGTGCGCTGTTTGCGGACAAAGGCGGAGAATTCACCCACCATGTCTTTGTTAGCGCCCTGTATCGTAATGGTCACCTGACCTTTATCGACTTCTATCTTAAGACCCTGGGGTATCGGAAGACGCACATCGTGTGAATATCCGAGTTTCATGAGCAGCGTCGTCCCTTCAATGCTCGCGCGATAACCGACGCCTTCGAGCAAGAGCACCTTGGTAAACCCTTTGGTAACACCGTCAATCATATTCCGAATAATCTTCCATGTAAGTCCGAGAAATGAAGAATAATTCTTCTTTATCTCGCGTAACAGCCGTTCCTTATCGGTTATCCCGAGATCAGGTGCAGTTACCGTTACCGCATTATCGACGACCTTGATCAACACTTTGGGAGAAAATGTTTGTGTTAGCGAACCCAACTTGCCTTTAACGGTCACCGTTGTTCCATTCACTGATACCTCGACACCCGCAGGTATCGGTATCGCTCTTTTTGCTATTCTGCTCATAATTTGTCCTTACTACCCGTCACCAAACGTAGCAGATGACTTCGCCGCCGACCTGCAGCGAACGGGCCTTTTTATCCGACATCATGCCTTTTTGCGTCGATATCACCGCAACACCGAGTCCGTTGAGTACCTGCGGCATTGATTCCACCGATGTATACACACGGAGTCCCGGGCGTGATATCCGGCGTAAACCGTCAATCGCCGGTGTCTTGGTCTCATCATATTTGAGTACGACTTTGATCTTGGAATAATTCTTGCCCTTCACATCAACTTTGCGGACATTCTCAATATAACCCTCGTCTTTCAGAAGGCGCATCACATTGAGTATTTTGCCGCTGAACGGTATTTCAACTGCGTTTTTGCGGGCGCGTATTCCGTTGCGCACAACAGTCAATGCGTCGCCTATTGTATCATGTATACTCATCGTATTCTCCTACCAGCTTGCCTTCACGACGCCGGGAATCATCCCGTTGCTCGCGAGTTTCCTGAAACACAATCTGCACATATCATAATCACGGATATATGCCCGCGGCCGTCCGCAGAGAGGACAGCGGTTATGCTTCCTCGTCATATATTTCGGCTTTCGAGCAGCCTTTACGCGCATCGCCAGACGTGCCATTATCTTTCTCCTACTTTTTTCTGAACGGGAGACCGAGCCGTGAAAGCAGCTCAAGCGCTTCCTCATTCGTCTTCGCCGTTGTACCGATGGTGATGTTAAGTCCCTTCACCATATCGGTCTTTTCATATGATATCTCAGGGAAAATGATATGCTCTTTTACCCCGAGATTATAATTACCTTTGCCGTCAAATGAGCGCCGCGGTATACCCTGAAAGTCACGGACACGCGGAAGGGCGACATAGATAAGCCGCTCAAGGAATTCATACGCGCGGTTTCCACGCAGCGTCACTTTACATCCGAGCGGCATGCCCTGGCGAATCTTGAAGTTCGATATCGCCTTCTTCGCCAACGTCTTCTGCACACGCTGACCGGCTATCAGTGACAGTTCGTCCGCGGCAGTGTCGACAAATTTCTTGTCGTCAACCGCTTTTGAAATGCCCATATTCAGCACGATCTTGTCAAGTCTCGGCACCGCCATTATAGAAGCATACTTCATCGCTTCCTTCATCTCGGGCCGGATTTTCTTTAAGTAAGTTTCTTTCAATCCCATAACGTCTTTTGTCCTTATTTATCCAAAAGTTCGCCGCTTTTTTTATCAAACCGCTTGAGAACGCCGTCAACCAATTTTCTTCCGATACGAACCGGCTTATTGAGTTTCGATGAGAGCAACATCACTTTGCCGATAGCCATCGGAGCTTCTTTCTCTATAATACCGCCTTTCTGATGCTTCTGACTTTTCTGAACTGTCTTTTTCATCATATTGACGTTCTTGACCACAACCTTTCCAAGGGAACGGTCAACAGAAAGCACTTCGCCCTGCTTACCTTTATACTGCCCGCTGATAACCTGGACGTTATCGCCTTTTCTTATTTTGAACTTTACACCGGCATTGAGCGCCCGTGTAGCGGCTTTTTTACTGTACTTTTTCGGCATCGATCATCTCCTATAATACTTCGGGAGCAAGAGATACGATTTTCATGAAACCCTTATCGCGCAGTTCACGCGCAACCGGTCCGAAAATTCGTTTCCCGCGAGGCTCAAGTTTATCGTCTATCACTACCGCCGCATTCTCATCAAAGCGGATATATGAACCATCGCTCCGTTTAATTTCCTTCTTGGTGCGAACGATGACCGCTTTCACAATCCCGCCCTTCTCAAATGAAGACGTGGGAAGGAGATCCTTAATCGAACAAACGATGACGTCGCCTACCGATGCATACCGGCGGCGTGTACCGCCAAGGACCTTGATGCATTTCAGAAGTTTAATACCGGTATTATCGGCTACCGCAAGCCGCGAGAGTGTCTGTATCATACTGTTTCCTCAGACCTTTATGAATTCGCCGGAGGGTTCGCCGGGTCCGCTGTTGCAACCGGTGCTTCCTGCTTCGGCGGAATTTTCTTTTCAACTTTCATTGCTTTTTCAACAGCCGCTTCAAGCTCGACTTTTACATCGCGCACATCGGCCTTTTTCACTATCTCAAGCAGCCGGAAATGCTTGTCTTTGCTCAGCGGACGACATTCGATGATGCGCACTTCGTCGCCGGCAGTACATTCATTCTTTTCATCGTGCGCCTTGAAACGCACGGTCAAAATCACGGGTTTGCGATACTGCGGATGTATATTCTTGCGAACAACCTTAACCACAATCGTCTTATTGCGGGCATTGTTGACCACAAAACCCTGCAGAATCTTTTTCTTCGATACTTCCTTTGTTTCCACAATAACGCTCCGCTACTTTTTCGCCGCTTGCAGTGCATGCGCGCGTAGATATGTCTTGATCCGTGCGATATCACGACGGGCAGCTTTAACCAGATGCACCTGAGTCAATTCTCCGGTAACCTTGGTAAAGCGGCGTTTCTGATATTCAGCCTGCATCTCGGTGAGTTTCGCCGAGAGCTGTTCCGTCGTCATGTCTTTATAACCTATCTCAGTCTTCTTTGTTGCCATTATCATTCCTCACGCTTGACGAATTTCGTCTTGATGGGCAGCTTGTATTTCGCCAGCCGGAATGCTTCCCGTGCGGTAGCCTCATCAACACCGGCCATCTCGAACATGATGCGTCCCGGCTTTATCACCGCTACCCAGAACTCAGGGTTTCCTTTTCCTTTTCCCATCCGTGTTTCTGCCGGCTTTTTCGTATAGGGCTTATCCGGGAAAATACGGATCCACAATTTCCCGACGCGTTTCATGAACCGCATGATTGCTACACGCGCGGCTTCAATCTGCTTGTCTTTAACCCATGCGCACTCAAGTGCGATTAAGCCGTAATCACCGAATGCGAAATTGCTTCCGCGTTTTGCATTGCCGGTCATGCGACCGCGATGCTGTTTTCTGAACTTTGTCCGTGACGGTGCCAGCATTATGCAACTCCTTTGCTTGTCACAACTTTGCCCGCATCATCCTGGACTTTCTTGTCTTTTTTATCGAGGATTTCTCCCTTGTATATCCAGACCTTCACGCCGGAAATACCGTACGTGGTAAGCGCGCGTGCTGTGCCGTAATCGATATCGGCGCGAAGCGTATGCAACGGCACCGAACCTTCCATATATTTCTCGGTGCGGGCGATATCAGCGCCGCCAAGGCGACCGGCGCACACGACTTTGATGCCCTTTGCGCCGTTACGCATTGCCTGGGAAACCGCCTGTTTCATGGCGCGACGAAACGATATTCTGTTCTCAAGCTGCCGTGCGACCGACTGCGCAACTATCGCAGCGTCTATATCCGGCTGTTTGATCTCTTTTATCGATATTTGAATCGGTTTCGTTGTATATTTCTGCAACGCGTTCTTCAGCAGTTCGACACGTGCGCCTTTCGGTCCGATAACAACACCCGGACGTGCCGAATGAATGAAAACATTTATACGGTCTGAAAAACGCACCAGTTCAACACTTGATATGGCCGGATCGAAATTCTCACGCTTTCCGCCCATTTTTTTCTGTTCTTCTTTCAGTGTCTTGGAATAGAAATCATCTATTGCCTGGCGCAGTTTGATATCTTCGTGCAGATTCTTGGCATAATTCCGGCTGTCAAACCACTTGGAAGCCCACGTTTTATTGATGCCCAATCTGAGCGATATCGGGTTTACCTTCTGACCCATTGCCTACTCCTTTTTTGCCGGCGCTGCAGCAACTGCCGGTTCGGCAGCTTTCTGAGCCGGTTGCGCGGTGATGATGCCCACGCCTTTTTTGTGTCTGATCTTAGCGGGCGGAGCATCGTCCGTCAGTGTCAGTGAAAGATGCGAATACATAAGCTGCAATTTTCCGGCACTGCCGCGCGGCATCGGAACGGAACGCTGCAGACGCGTGCCCATATCAACACGGGCTTCACGCACCCAGAGCGTATCTGCGTTTATATTCCTGTTCTTGAACAGCGCATTCGCCATTCCGCTTCGTATCGCCTTCTGCAATACCTGGGAACTCTTCTGCGGCAGCGCATGAAGATTTGCGAGTGCACGCTGCACATAAATACCTTTAATGAACGGAACCAACCGCGCTATTTTACTGCGCGCGATGCGAATGTGCTGAACCTTTACCTTGTAATCCATATCCGTTATCCTTTCTCCGGTTCCGATTTTGCAACGCCGCCGTGCATGCGGAACATTCTTGTCGGCGCGAACTCGCCGAGTTTATGACCAATCATATTATCCTGCACATACACCGGAATGAATGTCTTACCGTTATGCACATTGATCGTCAGCCCAACCATCTCCGGAATGATTGTTGATGCGCGGGAATAACACTTGATAAACTGTTTATTGCCGCCCTGCGTTGCCGCCTGCACCTTCTTAAAAAGGTTTTTGTCTACAAACGGACCTTTTTTAATTGAACGTGACACTTATTTGCCTCCGATCCTGTTAACGATATATTTATCAGAATACTTGCGACGCTTGCGTGTCTTGTAACCTTTGGCAAGCACGCCCGTGGGCGACACCGGATGCGGATTACCCTGTCCGGATTTTCCTTCACCGCCTCCGTGCGGATGGTCAACGGGATTCATAACGACACCGCGGACTTTCGGCTTTCGACCGGCCCAGCGTGTGCGCCCTGCTTTCCCGTGCGTAAGATTGAAATGGTCCGCATTACCGATCTGTCCGATGGTCGCGTAGCATTTCACCAGCACTTTCCGCTCCTCGCCTGAGCGAAGACGCACGATGCAGAAATCACCTTCTTTCGCGGTTATCTGAGCTCCGCCGCCGGCTGCGCGAACGAGCTGTGCTCCCTGGCCGGGATGAAGTTCAATATTATGAATCATCGTTCCCAACGGGATCTTCTCAAGCGGCAACGCATTGCCAACCGCTATCTTGGCGTTTTCACCTGACATGACGCGTGCGCCGACCTTAAGGCCTTCCGGCCAAATGATATAACGCTTTTCACCATCAGCATAATGCAGAAGCGCAATACGTGCAGTTCTGTTGGGATCATATTCGATTGCGGCTACCACAGCGTCAACATTTCTCTTGTCGCGCTTGAAATCGATCTCGCGGTAACGGCGTTTGTGTCCGCCGCCTCTGCGTCTGACCGTTATTCGACCGAGTGAACTGCGACCGGATACACGGCGCTTGCCTTTGGTCAACTTTTTACATGGTGTTGACGCTGTTATTTCCACAAAATCCGGTACCGTACGATAACGGAGTGTCGGTGTTACCGGCTTAAAACTTTTTATTGCCACCGTGATCCCTCGCTATTTCAGAATTTCGATTTTTTCGTTATTACCGAGCGTTACGATTGCTTTCTTATAGCTTCTCGTATACCCTTCGGCGCTCATCCGCCGATTCTTGCGTCTCGGCTTCACATTTACTATCCGGCAATCTACCGGCTTCACGTTATACAGTTTTGCAACGGCACGAATCACTTCTATCTTGTTCGCGTCATTACGCACATGGAACGTGTAATGACGCTTTGTCTTGCCGTCACCTTCTTTCAGCTTGTTGCTTTTTTCAGTAAGCATCGGCTCTATCAGTATGCTGTACGCGTTCTTATCCATGTCTTACTCCGCCTTTGCGTTGGCCTGAACGCGATCGCTTAATTTTTTCATCGCCGATTTTGTTACGAAAATCTCATCGGCGTAATACAGCGGATGAATGGCGACACTGTCGGCATTCACCACGTCAAGCTTGCGAATATTTCTGAGCGAGAGGATAAGATTCGTGTAACTCTTCATCGTTTCCGGTGTTTTACCGACGATGAAAGCGACACGGCTTCCCTCTTTGCCGATCTTTTTTATGAATGCCGCAAGCCGTTTGGTCTGCGGTTTCTCAACTGAAAGATCATCAACGATGCGAAGGCTGTTCTCACCGTGTTTGAGTGAAAAAACCGACATCAGTGCGAGGCGTTTCACCTTGCGCGGAACTTCATAATGATAATCACGCGGACGTATGGCGTGTATATGACCGCCGCCGGTCCACAATGGAGAGCGGCTCGATCCAACACGTGCGTGTCCGGTGCCCTTCTGGCGCCACGGCCGTTTACCGCCGCCCGATACTTCCGCCATCGATTTCGTCCTGCTCGTTCCCTGACGTTTGTTGGCGCGCTCGTTCTTGATCGCCTCGTACAGTGAACTCATATTGACTTTGCTGTTGATAAGGGCATCAGCGACATCGAGTGTCGATGTCTCCGCGCCGTTTTCTCCGATTACTTTGACCTGCATACTATGTCCTTATGCCTTCACCGTTTTTTTCTGCTTCGTCGAGCTGGTAAGCTTTACGATGGTGTTTCTCGCACCGGGTATCGCTCCGCAGACGATGATAAGATTGTCGTCAATCTTAATATCGATGACTTTCAGATGCTGTATCGTCACCTTGGTGCTGCCCATATGACCGGGATGGTGATGATTCTTGAAAACACGACCAGGGAAAGTACGCTGCCCGATTGATCCCGGACGGCGGTGAAAATTCGAACCGTGAGACTCCGGGCCGCCGCTCATGCCGTGCCGGCGCATAACACCCTGGAATCCTTTTCCCTTCGTGATCGCAGTCACATCGATATAGTCGCCTTTGCTGAAAATATCGACCTTGATTTCCTGACCGATGGCGTATTTTGCAACATCATCAATCTTGAATTCGCGGAGATACCGCTGCGCTTTAACGTTCTGCTTTTTAAAATGACCAGCCATCGGTTTTGCGAGATGCTTGTCTTTGATGTCCCCGTATCCGAGCTGCAGCGCTTTGTAGCCGTCGGAAGGAACGTCCTTGATCTGAGTGATGAGACACGGACCCGCTTCAAGTACGGTGACCGGAACCGCGGTACCGTTATCGACGAATACAGTCGTCATGCCCAATTTTTTACCTAATATGCCCATCATCGGCGTATCCTCTACAATGAAATAATCGTAACGGCAGAAATCACTGCTTGACCTCGACATCAACACCTGCGGGAAGTTCAAGCCGCTTCAGCGAGTCCATCGTCTGCGGTGTCACATTGAAAATATCAATGAGCCGCTTGTGAATGCGCATCTCGAACTGTTCACGCGATTTGATGTTCACATGCGGCGAGCGCAGTACGGTCACGCGCCGAATGCTTGTCGGCAGCGGAATCGGTCCTGAAACACGCGCGCCCGTTTTTTTCACGTTCACCGCGATTGATTGCGCCGACTGATCGATTAACTCGACGTCAAACGACTTTAATTTTACCCGAATACGTTGTGCGTTCATGCTTTACTCTTGCCTTATCCTCAGGATACAATGCCCGGAGCCTTACGACTCCGGGCATCATTTTCTTTACTCAATAATCTTCGTAACAACGCCGCGTCCGACCGTACGGCCGCCTTCGCGGATAGCGAATGTCATCTTTTCTTCCATGGCGATCGGCGCGATAAGATCGACCGAAAGGCCGCTCACCTGGTCGCCCGGCATGACCATCTGCGTGCCGGCCGGCAGCGTGATGATCCCGGTTACGTCCGTTGTGCGGAAGTACATCTGCGGGCGGTAGCCCGTGATGAATGCGGTATGACGTCCGCCCTCTTCTTTCTTAAGAACGTATACGGTAGCCTCATATTTCTTATGCGGCGTAACCGTACCCGGCTTTGAGAGAACCTGACCGCGTTCAACATCGGTGCGTTCAACACCGCGGAGAAGCGCGCCCACGTTGTCACCGGCAAGACCTTCGTCGAGCATCTTGCGGAACATTTCAACACCGGTACAGACGGTCTTCTTCGTTTCGCGAAGGCCGACGATCTCGATTTCATCGTTGACCTTGAGTTTACCGCGCTCGATGCGGCCGGTAACAACGGTACCGCGGCCCTGAATCGAATACACGTCTTCGATGCTCATAAGGAACGGCTTGTCGATGTCACGTACCGGATCCGGGATGAATGAATCAAGTGCCGCGAGCAGTTCGACGATGGGCTTTACCCACTCATCATCTTTTTTTCCGGCTGCTGCTGCCTGCATGGCGAGGAGTGCTGAGCCTTTGATGACCGGAGCTTTGTCTCCCGGATAACCGTTCTTGGTCAATTCATCGCGGACTTCCGACTCAACGATCTCAAGAAGATCCTTGTCGGCTTTATCAACTTTATTCATGAAAACAACGATAAACGGAACACCGACCTGTTTTGCAAGGAGGATGTGCTCGCGTGTCTGCGGCATCACGCCGTCTTCAGCGGAGAGAACGAGAATGGCGCCGTCCATCTGAGCCGCACCGGTGATCATGTTCTTCACATAGTCCTGGTGACCCGGGCAGTCAACGTGCGCATAGTGACGAATCGCAGATTCATATTCAACGTGCGATGTCGCGATTGTAAGTATCTTCGACGCGTCACGGCGGCCCTGTTTTTCAGATGCCTTTGCGACCTGATCATACGGCACATATGATGTACCATAAATCATTGCCGATACCGCAGTGATTGCGGATGTGAGCGTCGTTTTACCGTGGTCAACGTGACCGATAGTACCCACATTTACGTGCGTTTTTTTCCGTTCGAACTTTTGTTTTGCCATTGCGATCCTCCTGCTTGTTCTTCGTTGTCTTTTTTTTCTATAGCAACGTCGTAAGCTCTGCTTTCGACGTTAACCTGCTTTTTTACCGGTCGACCGGCTTATGATCTCCTCAGATACGTTGCGCGGAACCTCGTTGTAATGAGAGAACTGCATCGTGTAGCTTGCGCGGCCCTGCGAGAGGTTCCGGATGGATGTCGCATAACCGAACATGGTGGCAAGTGGTACTGTTGCCGTTACCGCTTTGTAGCCGGCGCGATCGACGAATCCGTGCACCTGCCCGCGGCGTGATGCGAGGTCACCGATGATATCGCCCATATATTCTTCCGGTGTCACCACTTCAACGGACATCATCGGCTCGAGGATGTAAGGGTCAGCCTTGCGGCAGGCGTCTTTGAACGCCATCGATGCGGCAATCTTAAATGCGATTTCTGAAGAGTCGACATCGTGGTACGAACCTTCAAAAACAGCAACCTTGATATCCATAACCGGATAACCGGCAAGCACGCCATTGTCAAGCGCTTCGCGGCATCCTTTTTCAACTGCCGGAATGAATTCACGCGGAATCTTTCCGCCGACGACTTCGTTGGCGAATTCGAATCCCTTGTTCGTTTCATTGGGACCGACACGGAGGAATACGTGACCGTATTGCCCGCGACCGCCGGTCTGTTTGATATATTTGCCTTCCTGCTCGACGGATTTACGGATGGCTTCGCGGTACGCGACCTGCGGCTTACCGACATTCGCTTCAACCTTGAATTCACGGAACATGCGGTCTACGATAATCTCAAGGTGAAGTTCGCCCATACCCGCGATAATCGTCTGACCGGTATCTTCATCAGTCTTGACGCGGAACGTGGGATCCTCTTCAGCGAGGCGCACCAGCGCGTTATCCATCTTGTCCATATCGGCCTTTGTTTTCGGCTCGATTGCGACCCAGATGACCGGCTCGGGGAAATTCATAGCTTCGAGTATGATCGGATGATCTTCGGTGCAGAGCGTGTGACCGGTGATAGTGCTCTTAAGACCGACCGCAGCGGCGATATCGCCGGCGTATACTTCATCAATTTCGTTTCGTTTGTTCGCATGCATCTGAATGACGCGGGAAATACGCTCGCGGACATTTTTCGTCGCATTCAGAACATACGAACCCGACTGCAGCGTACCCGAATACACACGGAAGAACGTTAGTTTTCCGACATACGGGTCGGACATGATCTTGAAGGCGAGTGCCGCAAACGGAGCATCATCGGCAGTCGCGCGGGTTATTTCATTCCCTTTTTCATCAATACCCTTGATCGGCGGAACATCAAGCGGTGACGGCAGATACGCGAGAACGGCGTCGAGCAGCGGCTGGACACCCTTGTTCTTGAACGCGGTACCGCACATCATCGGGAAAAATTTCGCCGAAAGCGTAGCTTTACGGATCAGCATGCGCAGCTCTTCTTCAGTAACCGCGTGTGAGTTGAGATATTTTTCCATGAGTGCGTCGTCAAATTCCACAACAGCTTCGACGAGTTTTTCATGATATTCGGCGGCGTCTTTTTTCAGCGAATCGCGAATCTCGCGATATTCGAATTTGGCACCGAGTTCTTCACCCGTCCACACGATCTCTTTCATCGAAACAAGATCAACGACGCCTTCGAACTTGTCTTCGGCGCCGATAGGGAGCTGTATCGGATGCGAATTGGCCATGAGCTTTTCGCGCGTCTGTTTGAAAACGCTGTAAAAGTCAGAACCAACACGGTCCATTTTGTTCACAAAAATAATGCGGGGAATATTATACCGTGTTGCCTGGCGCCAGACGGTTTCCGACTGGGGCTCTACACCGCCGACAGCGCAAAACACACCGACCGCTGAGTCGAGCACGCGTAACGAGCGTTCAACTTCGACGGTAAAGTCGACGTGACCCGGAGTATCGATGATATTGATGCGGTGTTCTTTCCAGAAACAGGTTGTGGCGGCTGACGTAATGGTGATGCCGCGCTCTTTTTCCTGTTCCATCCAGTCCATTTCAGTATTGCCGTCATGGACTTCGCCGATCTTGTGGGTCTTACCGGTATAAAAAAGAAGGCGTTCGGTCGTTGTCGTTTTACCGGCATCGATGTGCGCCATGATTCCGATGTTGCGTGTTTTTTCGAGTGATATCTCGCGTGGCATATTCTGTTTTCCTGTTCCTTCTGCTTACCAGCGGTAGTGAGCGAAAGCCTTATTGCCTTCCGCCATTTTGTGCATTTCTTCACGTTTCTTCATCGCTCCGCCGGTGCCGTTCGATGCATCGAGGAGTTCGTTCATAAGTTTCTCGGCCATGGTCCGCCCGTTGCGTGAGCGTGCCGAGGCGATTATCCAGCGCATCGACAATGCGATCTGGCGATTGGGATTAACCTCAACCGGCACCTGATAGGTGGCGCCGCCGACCCGGCGTGATTTCACTTCGAGCAACGGCTTTACGTTGTCAATAGCTTTTGTAAAAATATCAACGCCTTTGGTTCCGGATTTTTTTTCAGCGTTCTGCAGCGCGCCGTAGACGATGGATTCCGCTACGTTGCGTTTACCGCTTTCCATGATTCTGCTGATGAACTTACTGAGGGCTTCGCTGCCGTAGATAGCGTCTGCGACAACTGCTCTATGTTTTGCTGCTCTTCTTCTTCCCATCGCTTGTTCCTTGCCTTATGCCTTCGGCCGTTTGGCGCCGTATTTACTTCGAGCCTTTTTCCGGTTCTCAACACCCGTCGCTTCACGCGTTCCGCGGATGATGTGATAGCGGCAACCCGGAAGGTCCTTTACACGGCCGCCGCGGATGAGCACCCGGTGGTGTTCCTGCAATGTATGATTGATACCGGGAATATATGCCGTAACTTCGATTCCGTTTGAAAGGCGTACGCGCGCAATTTTGCGCAACGCTGAGTTCGGTTTTTTCGGCGTTGTCGTGGTGACACGCGTGCAGACACCCTGACGCTGCGGACAACTCTGCAACGAGGGAGACTTCGTTCTGCGGCGCATCTGCAAGCGGCCGCTGCGAATCAGCTGATTGATCGTCGGCATTTGTTCTACACCTACCGTTAAATTTTAACCAAAACCGGCGGATATTCGGGACACTCCACCGTTGTTCCGGTTTTCATTACTGCATAGTTACAAGTACCATGCTTTTGTAATGTTTGATACCATTCCAATTCGAATCGCGTGAATCGCTTCACACGAGCCGTCGTCGTCACTTTTTAACGTAACGGACGAAAGCTTTCTTCGACGTTTACGAAAGGTTGGCGTATATTATGGCAATACGGACGTCATGTCAATGCGATATTTCTTAAATAGTTGAAAAATAATTGAAAATAACGCGTAAAAACGGCAAAAATGAAAGTTAATCATACATTTAATACAATTATGCTGTTGCGGCTGCGATTTCAACCCGTCGTGTCCTTGAAATAAAGCCGCGAACGAATTCGATATGCGCCGCATTTTCGACCGCTGATGGAATGGCTTTTGCGAATTTGATGATATCCGCATACGCAAGAAAATTCGCGATATCGGCGCATTCCGGCGTTTCAGCCTGTTCCATAATAGCAGCGATTTCCGATGTGGTTGCCTCAAGTACATGAAGGTCAAAACGCTTTGAAAGGTACGCCCGGAGTATCTCTGACAGCTCGAAATAGAATAATTTATATTCGCCCAGGTCTATATAGTTTTTTGCCAGGAGTGCATTGATGGCGTTGAGCGCAACGACATCCTCAGACACCTCCGCCGCCGTAACAGCTTTCACCACACGCGGCCATAATTTGATGACAAGGATGACTGCCGCGGCGACCGCTATTATCGAACCGATGACTATCCAGAACCACAGCGGCAGGGGAAGGCTCGCTTCTTTTTTTATGTCGGGCAAATCCATTTTACTGCCGTTGGTCAATATCGGTCGGATGAGAACGGCAAACGGCCGTGACGTAAACACAGATTCTGATGAATCCTCGCGCTTGACCGCCCGAATTTCTACGCCGGGAATGGTGATAACGCCATGTTCATACGCGGCAAGTGAATACACAACCGACTCGGTTACCGCTCCGTCCTTACGGCGTACGGGTTTCTGAACCGCCGCATCAAGCACTTCCCACTTACCGACCGAATCAAGCTGCTGCGGAAAGAAAATGGTGACATTCGTCGCATGAAGCACACGGACTGAATATTTCACCGCATCGCCGATAAAACCCTCGTTCGTACTGACCGAGGCGGATATGGCTATATCGGATATTTCTTTATCAGCGCCGGCAGTAAAAAACGCTGTACTGAACAGAAGTACGACTATGAGCGCCTTCATCTATCCGTCCTCTGGTATTCTATACTTACTGCATCTTCAGTGAAAAATCATGCGCCCGCACCGAATGTGTCAACGCGCCGATGGACGCATAATCCACACCGAGCCGGGCCAGGGTAATCAAACGCCCCGCGGTGACATTACCGGACGCCTCAGTCTTGCACAATCTGCCGATGATGTCCTTGGCTGCCTTCATTGTTGCATCGTCCATGTTGTCAAGCATGATGACATCCGGCCGGACATCGAACGCCTCACGAACCTGGTCGAGTGTTGCGGTCTCTATTTCAATGAGTTTTTTTGCATCATAGCTTTTCGCGCGTTTGAACGCTTCACGTATGCCGCCAGCAGCTTTTATGTGATTATCCTTGATAAGGAACATATCATTAAGCGATAACCGGTGATTATAACCGCCGCCCACGCAAACAGCATATTTCTGCAGCCGGCGTATACCGGGGATAGTCTTGCGTGTATCGAGTATTTTTAGTTGATAATCCTTCACCGTTTCCACGGCTTCAGCGGTCTTACCCGCAATACCGCTCAGATGCTGCAGCAGATTCAACGCCGTCCGCTCGCCTTTCAGGAGCGCCGAAACGCTGCCGGTAATGGTGGCGATTACATCACGATAGTTGAGATGATCGCCGTCTTTCGCCCGGGTGGTAATCACGACGTCCTTGTCAAGCTTTTTGAATACAAGCGTAAAGACGTCAATACCCGCCAGTACGCCCTTGTCCTTACTGATGAGCGCAAAGGTGCCGCGTGCATCAGCGGGGATGAGGGCATCGGTGGTTATATCTCCGCCGGCGATATCTTCCGTAAGCGCACGTGTAATGACCTCATCCGCGTCAGCCATGATGTCGGCGGATGTCAGCCGGTGTTCAAGATGTTCCATGTGGATTGCCGTCTCCTAAAATGTGGCGGAATTGTATAATGTGAGTATGTTTATTGCAAATCGCTGTAGACATGAATACGAGAACGCTCCTACTCCGCCTTCACCACCATATCATCATTGCTTGCCGCAATCTTTTTCCCGGGCTCGACCACAAGGAACGCGGCATCATCCCATTTACCGTTCATGAGATTCCTCAAAAGCACCGGATCACCCGCAAGCATTTCACTCCGCCAGTGCAGCCATTCGGCGCAGGTCTTCGTATATTCGCGATACGCGTCGGTGTCCCCGAAGTTCAGGTCAACATAGGCCGCGTTATTGTATTTCGCCATCCAGCCCTGCTCCATTTCCATGAGATACGCCGCATTCTCTTCGCCGTAGCGTTCGGCATACGCTTTCCTGAGCGCCTCGAAACGTTCCTTCCCCGGCTGTATGCTCTGATCAATCCACCCCGGGCTGTACCAGTATGTCCCCGGATGCGCGTCAAAATATTCCCGATACCGCTCTTTTGAACCGAGCAGAAACGTGATGCAGTCATGCGCACGGGGCAGCACGAGTATTTTCTTCGCCGACGTTATTCCGACAACGGCGTTCGAGCAGAGTCCATACCCGAGAAGCACGGCGTCGGCATCGTCAGGGGCGCGATCGATGGCGCCCTGCAGTGTCATATGGAGATTCTCCGGCACGTTATGGAGCTTCTGTTCAAGAAAATCAAAGGTGAACGAGTGCGGCGATAACGCGGCAAAATAGCATATTTCGCGCCAGAGAAGCCGGCATGCGATTACATGCAGCCGTTTAAGCCCGTTGAGCTTCCGGTAGCCTTTCGCATCGGTAAGCATATCGGCTATTTTGGCATCATAGAATTCCGTCATATGCCGTCATTCCTTTGCAAGCGTCCGGTACAATGCTGCAGGATGTACCACATACGCATTCGTGACCGAAGCGATGCGCTCGCGGCACATACCGCAGGGACTTACGACGATTGCGGGCTTATATGATGCGATGCGTTCTTTGAGCTTCTCACCGAGCGTGTCGCTGATGACAGCGTTCTTTGCCTTCATGCCGAACGTTCCGCCGCTGCCGCAGCAGATATCGTCGATGACCGAGACACGAACCCCGTTGATGGCCGAGAGCGTTTTGGCATGCGTCGATGCTTGCGCCCGTTCATGGCATGGGGTGAAATAAAGTATTTCCATCGGTTCCGCGGCACGCATCTTCGGCAGGAGCGCCGCCAGATATTCCTCAATTGGATGCACGCGCCAGGCGATGGCGGACATGAGTTTCGCGTCGACACTACCCTCCGCATACCGCGGCCACTGTTCTTTTATCATGAGTGCGCATGACGGACACGGCGTAACGATATCATATCCATCGTTCAGGTACTTCATGAATGACGCGATGTTCTTCCGTGTATTTATGCGCACCATCTTCTCCATACCGGCGGTCATCGCAGGAAGCGCGCAGCATACCTGCTTCGGTACAACAACCGTGCATCCCGAACGCCCGAGCAGATCCATATACATCGTCGTCACTTCGGGCGCGAATGCGTTCGCATGGCATCCGTGAAACAGGGCCACCTTTTTCGACGATGTTGCGCTGCCGTAACGCCGGTCGTAATCCCATGAACGCCCGGATTTGAAACGGGGAAATGAACGGTGCGGATGCATACCGGTGAAAAACGCCATGAGTGCATGCACCGGCGGCAGTGTCAGCATCACATTGAGTATCGGTGCGAAAACCTTGCCGAACATAGAAATCATATCGGTATTGGCGAAGATGCGGTCGGTGAGACGCACGCCTTTCCGCTTCGCAAAATCCTCTTTGAGCGCATAGACGGTCTTACCCGCGTTCACGCCGGCGGGACAGCTTTTTTCGCAGCGCTGACAGAAGATACAGAGGTCGAACAGTTTCGCATACGTATGCGTGTCGTTGTAGAACTTTCCGGCGTCGGGCATGATGCCGGTCTCCATACCGCGTATCAGATTGCTTTTCGCCCGGGGCAGCGCCAGTTCCGCCTCGGTAGCCTTGAACGCCGGACAGAATGTGCGGCATTCACCGCAGCCGTTGCAGCGTCCAGCTTCCCTGAGGGCCGCATCCCTATCGCGGTCGGTGATACGGAATTTCAGTTTGGGTTTCCGCAGTGTGTCATCGTAGCGAAGATGCGTATTCACCGGTGCAGACGATGCATCGGCGATAATACCGGGGTTGAATATGCCATCGGGATCGAACGCTTTCTTTACTTCAATGAACGCCGGATACAGTTCGCCGAAATGTTCCTTCAGATACGGTGTGCGAAGACGCCCGTCGCCATGTTCGCCGGCAAGCGTTCCGCCTATCTCACGCACCAACGCGTGCACTTCATCGGTGAGAACGAACGCCCGTGCACGTTCCGCGCCGTCCTTCAGGTTCATGAGCGGGCGTATATGCATATTGCCGTCACCCGCATGTCCGAACACTGCATAGAGGTTCTTATATCCGTGCCTGTCGAGAATTGCCGACACACGTTCGATGTATTCGGTTATGCGCTCCGGCGGCACTGAAATATCCTCGATGAATGCCGGCGCGACCTTATCACTCCGCAGCCTGTTGAGAAGCGGCACGATGACCTGTCTGAGCCGCCAGAGTTCGGCGGTCTCGCGCTCGTCGGTAGTCGTGCGCATGGCAACGGCGGCATAGTCGCCACGGGTAACGCGCGACTCGGCTTGCGTGAGTTTTTCTTTTACAATTGCAGCATCATCCTCTTCGAACTCAAGCAGCAGCGCCGCCTGAATGTTCTCGGAAAGACCGGACAGCCCCGTATGCTCCCGGCGCACCATGGCGATGAAATTCGAATCCATTATCTCAAGCGCGGACGGCGCCAGTTCACGGAGCGTCATTATCGCATGCCCCGCATTCGCAAGCCTGTCGAAATGCAGCAGCGCCGTTCCCCGTGCTTTCGGCAGATCGGTGATGCGGAGCACCGCCCCGGTGACGATGGCGAGCGTTCCTTCACTGCCGGTGATAAGCTGCGCAAGATCAAAAAAGCCTTCAGACGAGGTATGATCGAGCGCATAACCCGAGCTGTTCTTCGTACCGCGTATCGAACGTGCGGCGATGGCGTCACTGTAGCGGTTGATTATCGAACGGATATCATTCGTTATGGCGCTCATGCGTGACGGATTTTTCGTAGAATCATCGAGCGCGGCTGCCGGCAAACGCTTTGTCGATGCGAGCGTTCCGTCGTTCAATATCACATCCAGCGAATGAATATAATCGCGTGTTGCCCCGTATTTGATGGACCGCGCACCGCTGGCATTATTGCCGATGGCGCCGCCCACGGTGGCATATGCGCTTGACGACGGAGCAAATCCCACGCGTTTCCCGTACGGCTTCAGATACCGGTTAAGGTCGTCGATGACAACACCCGGCTGTACAACGACAAGTCCTGCGGCACTATCAACCGATATGATACGGTTGAGATACCGCGTCGTGTCGATGACGATGCCGCTGCCGATAGCCTGCCCCGCAGTGGAACTGCCTGCCCCGCGCATGGTAATGGATAATCCGTTGGCGCGCGCGAACATGACGGTGCGGACGATGTCGGTATCGGTTTTCGGAACGACGACGGCAGACGGCAGCACCTGATAGATGCTCGCATCGGTGGCGTAAGCGTTTCTGACCACGGCGGACAGGTGCAGCTCTCCGTCAAGACTTCTGGTAAGATCCATATAGTTTTTTGTCTTCATGCTGTTTTTGATGAACGCCGGCGGTATTCACCCGGCGCATATCCGGTGATTCTTTTGAACATGCGATAGAAAAAGCTCAGATCGTTGAACCCCGTTTCATAGCAGATATCCGTTATCGGCATCTTATTCTCATCGAGCATCGTCCTCGCTTTCGTAATGCGCATCTCGTTTAACGCCTCGAATATCGTCTTCCCGCGCGATTTTTTATACACGCGCCCGATATAATTCCGGTGAAACCCCGTACGCTGTGCTATCTCTTCCAGTGTAACGCCTTCACGATACCGCTCGCCAATCATATGATCGATATATTCCACGACATGACGCTGTTTCGCACGCTGAACGCGTTTTGCCGCCTCACGGCTGAGTTCTATGATGAGCTCGAGCATACGGTATTTTATCATCCGCCGGTAATTGGGATTTTTATTGGTAAACTCATCATCGATACTTTCAATAAGACGGAGCAGCGACCGCGACGCCTGATCGAGCGTGAAGAGCACTTCCCTGCTTTTCGAGAGTACTCCGTAGTGATTTTTATAGAAAATATTGAAAAATTCGAATTCTCCGCCGAGCGCCTGCATCTCATCGCCGAAAAGCTCCGGCATGAATATGATGTTATAGATTACTATCGACGGCGTTGTAACGATATACGAGGTACTGTCGTTTGGATGTATCAGGAACACGTTGCCCGGTGCAAGCGCATACTCACGGTCGTTTATGAGATTACGCCCCTCCCCCTCAAGGACATAGACTATCTTCCAGAATTCACGCTGACGGCGCTGTTCGCGGGTGAAATCCCTGCGTTTATGCTCCACGCGATGGATATAGAACGGGAAATCGCCGGTAAAATACTCGCCCGCACGCAATAACGTCACGTTTTCGGGAATGGATGCTATTTCAGCGGACCGTTTTGTCATCGATTTGCCTTGCTCACACGGTTACACTATACCACAAACGCGCCGTTTGTGAAGTGGCGGATTAAAGTATAATAAAATTCCCGGAAAAGCCGAGAATGTAAATGAACGATCTTTGGAAAATGGTCCGACGCGTCTGAAATCAGGAAATTATGTTCATCCGATGAATTTTTTGTTAAGATTTGGTTGACATAATACATGTTCTGCATTATATTGTAGGAAGCTGTATCAAGGAATTTTTGCAACCTGCTGTTCGGCCGCTCGTATCACTGGGAGGACTCCTATGAATCTTCGCTTCGTCAAAGGTGCCATTTCGAAAGGTATGCTCGATGGAAGTGTCGTACATCAATCCACACTGCTCAAAATGAAAAAAATGACTGCGGACTGGGAGATGAAGTCAATGCGTTACCTCGAGAACAGCATTGAAGTCATGGGAAGTCCGATGCCGTTCGATGAGCGCGAAAACGAATTCTTTGAACAGAACTGATTTAAAAATCGTATAATTTCATACCGACAAAATAGAACGTACGCCATTGATCTATCGGCGTAATCGAATATCCGTTATAAAATCCCGAAAAATCTACTCTGAAATAGAACAGCGGCGGCACCACGAACCGGAAGCCTAGCCCCACCGACGATTTCATGTCGGTAAACACAAGCATTTTATTCTTATAATCCCAGGACAATGCGTTCAGCCGTTCATTATCGTTCCAGATAAGACCGAAATCCGAAAAAAGCACACCCTCGATATTCGCCAGCGCGAACGGCAGGCCGAATTTCAGATAATCGATGAACGGGAAACGAAGTTCGATATTCGCCAGCGCGCAATTCTCGCCGGTGAACTCGCTGTTACCGTAGCCGCGCACCGTGGTGACATAGTCGGCATAGGCGCCGTCGTACATCTTGGCGATACCGCCCATGCGAAACAGCTTTTTATCACGGTCGTTGCCGAACACCTTGCCGCCGGCAAGCCTGAGCGCGAAATTCATGTTCGGCAGCAGCATGAAATACTGACGGAGGTCCGCGAACAGGAGATAGAATGCATAGTCGTTTGAACTGAATTTAGCCGACGCCTGCGCGGTGACGAGCAGCCGTGAATTATCGCGCGCCGAGAGCATATCCCAGAGCCAGAGCGACGTATCATAGATGAACGTCAGTTCCGCGAGATACACGTTCGCCGTGAGGTTCGATACGGCGGCAGCGGCAGTATCCGCAAACGTCCGGATACGGAATTCCGGGTTCAGGAAAAAATCCAGCCGCGTGAAACGGTCGAACGGCATACGCGCCAGCGCCCAGCCGCCGAAGATGCGTTCATCGAATACGCGCGCGACGCCTTTGATATATCCCGCCTCATTACGCGTATAGGTATAATAGCTGTTCTTATAATGGTACACACTGCCGCCCAGATCCACACGAAGCGGCAGATAGAAATACCTGAGCTCCCCGTTCACATTCGGCTCATAGTTGTCGTACGAGAACTGCATAAAGGTGTCAAGCTGATGTTCATTGAGCATGTCGGCAAACGACACATAAACGTCGGCCCCGCCGCCGAGTGCGGAACTGTATCCGAGCGAGAACATCATGATATCCGGACTGAGATTGAAACCGTAATCGGTGCGCTCGGTACCGAACAGTATATCCTTCGTCGGCAGCGCATTCGTCTTCGCTATCCCGATGCGGTCCATAGGCTCCGTCGACGTCCTGACAGCATCGTTCTTGAGATCAACCGACATCACATAGACGTTATACGCGCCTTTTTCATATCCCGAATAGACAATCTTTTCGCCGGACTGCGCGAATCGCGGCTCGAACGCGCCCCCGTAGGTCCGCGTCATCTGGTATACTGTTTTATTCGTCAGGTCCTTGATATAAATATTGAACATACCGCCGCGTGCCGATGAGAAAACGATCTTCGTCCCGTCGGGGGAGAACTCGGCGTCGCGTTCCTCCGCATCCGAGGCCGCGATACGGTCAGTTTTTTTCGTCGCGCGGTCGTAGATAAAAATGTCTGCATCCTGACTGTAAAAGTCGTTTGCGTCGTTGCGGTTCGCCGCGAAAATGATGCGTTTCCCGTCCGGCGAGAACGCGGGGCGGCTTTCATAGAACCGGTCGTCCGTGAGCCGTTCCACCGCCATGCTGTTAATGTTCAGGATAAAGAGGTCAGCCGCACCGTTCGTCGTGCCGGTGAAAACCACCTCGGTGCCGTCGGGCGAAATTCGTGCATACTGTATGGAAGAGAACGGCAGCGCGATGTGCCGTATCCCCGCATTACTGCCGAAAGTCATGATATTGATGCGGTCGCCGCCACCGGCCTTCGAACCGAATACAAATAGAGAGCCGTTCGTGGAAAAAGAGAAGACATTGTTTAAAAGCTGCAGCTGGTCGTAGATATCACTTCGGCCGGCGGTCGCTATGGTGCTCACGGTGGCGCCGGTGACCGCATCGATGGCGATAATCTCGGAATAGATGTTTCTGTTGGCGAGCACGTAAATGGTCTTCCCGCCCGGGCTCATCACGGGATGAAAGTTGTACATTGAATGGTCTTTTGAGTATTCGGTGAGACGGCGGTCGCGCTGGCCGAGCGAATCGTAATTCGTTATATCGGGCCAGTATCGGCGCTTGAGAAACATCATCCACTCGTCGTTCAGGTTCTTCGCCTCCTTGCCGATGGCGAATTTGAAGAGCGCGTTCTGGTCATAGGCGATGCGCATGGTATGTACAATATCGGCAATACGCGTAACACCGTAGCGTTCATCGATGAAATGATAGAACGCCTCGCCGCCTTTATAGATGAAGTATGAATACTGCCCGAGCATATACGGATTCTCAAGCTGCTGCATTGACGGCATATGACCGCTCACCATACCGTCGCGCACATACATGGTCATGTTCACCGGTTCCTCGACGGAGGCATACTCGGCAAGCCCTTCCATGAGCCAGAGCGGCGGGGACTGCAGAAAACCCTTGGTGAGCATATTCGCATCGCCGTAGAGGATGTCGAACTGATACGCGTGAGCAAGCTCGTGCATCACCACGTGTCTGAGATCGGCGTATGAACCGGTGAACGGAATGACCACACGGCTTCGCATGAGCTCGGTGAAACCGCCGGTGGCCTCGGGGATGAATCCCGGATACAGATGCGTGCCCTGAAAATCAGCCGCTGACTGGTACACGACAACAGGTATTATCTTTTCCAGATTGTGATCGAACAGCTTCGCGTATTTAGCGACGCCTTCTTCCAGTATTTTCGAGACTTCAACCGCCACCGGTTCCGCGGGCTTGTCGTAGTAAATATCGAAATGCGGGGTCTTTCGAATCTCCCATGTATACGACGCGTAATTTACTTTATTCTTGCCGTACGGCATGAGCGCCGCCGCAAAACCGATAAACAGTGCAAGTATGACGGCGGCATAGTTCATGCGATTATCTCATCCGATGAATATCATAACGTCTGTTACCGTACGCCTTTTGCCTGAACAATAGTGTCCGCCGGGCTTATGGATCGATAGACGATGAAAATAATCCCGATAATGGCCATGGGAAGTGAATATGCCATTCCCGCGGTGAACATGAAGCCGGTGAACTGCTGCAGCGTCGCCTGCCCCTGGATGAAGTGCATCCCGTTCTGAAAGCCGATGGCCCATTCATTCGGTTCACGCACGAATTCCACCAGAAAGCGGAAGAGGCCGTAGCAGGTGATGTACAGCCAGAAGGTTATGCCGCGCTTCACTTTGAGCTTGTAGGCGATGAACAATATCAGGAACAGGAGGAGTCCCTCAAGCGCCGCCTCATACAATTGCGACGGAAAGCGCGGGTTCGTGTACGGCCTGTCTGCCGGCGCAAGCGACGCCCACCACGCATAGCCGCGCTCATAGATCGGAAACCGCATGCCGAAAACGCCCGATGTTTCGCGTCCATAAAGTTCGGCATTGATGAAATTACCCATACGTCCGAAGAAAAGTCCGAACGGCACCGCGATGGCCGCACAATCAGCGATATCGTAAAAACGATACCCGAATCGTTTCGCAAACAGCGCCACCGCGATGATGAGACCGATCATGCCGCCGTGATAGGACATGCCGTCAAAGCCGAAATAGAACGGGTCAAAATGAAGCCCGATGATCTCCCACGGCGCCGTGATGAACGCAGCCGGATGATAGAAAATGAAAAAACCGAGCCGGGCACCTGCGATGATGCCGATGACGACATAAAACAGAAAATCGTAGAGCCCGCCCTTCTCTTCCAGCGGTATTTTAAGCGACCCTTTTTTTATGAAATACTTCATCAGGAAATATCCGACAACGATGCCGGCAAGATACATGACGCCGTACCACCGGATATTGCCGAGTACAGGCCATGCCGGCGGAAAAACATGCGGTGACAGGAATTCCGGGTACTTCATGAGGCATCCTTTACAGCGGTTTCACGGTACAATGACTAGTATATAGTATCTGGGGCAAAAGGAAAGTGTACGCGCTTACGCCGCCGTCCGTTTCGGCAGCACTATCCTGAACGCCGAAATACAGTACGCGCACGCGATGACAGCCCCGACAGCGAACACATACTGATATCCGAACGTAAGCCAGATAACGCCGCTTGCGAGTGCGACCGTTATTGAAAAGATATGATCAATGGTGGTGCCCATGGCGAGTGTGGGCGATATATGTTCCGGCATCACGGCGATCTTTTTAAGGTACGTCGCGCGGGCTATACCGAACGCGAACAGAAGCATGTCGAGCACATAGCACGCAGCGGCGATATAGAACCCGCTGTCGCCGAACAGTATTTTGGCGAAACCGTACCCGAGACACACTATGATAAGCGTAGCGCCCTCGATGGCGAGAACGGTGCGTTCGCCGAGACGGTCAATCATCCGTCCGAGCAGCGGCTGAAAGATGATGCCGATGATGCTGCCGACCGTGAAAAGCACGGCGATGATGGCGGTGGGCTTGTGATAGATGGTGACGAGCACCCACGGCGCGAACGTTATAAATATCTGTTTGCGCGTACCGAAAAGCATCGTGAGCCAGTAGAAAAGTGAATATTCACGGCGGAGAATGAACCGCATTTTGGCGGGCGGTGCCGCTTTCGGCTGCATGAAAAGCATGAGCACGCCGGCACCCACGCATACGATTGCCGCAATGGTGTACACGAGCCGGTAGGTGAAGTGAAGATAGCTGAATCCGACGACGATGAGACCGCTTCCGGCAATGGCCGCGATGGTGCGTATGCCGTTCAGCTGACCGAGACGCCTCCCCTCTTTGCCGTCATGCGCGAGCTCCATGCCTATCGAAGACTGCAGCGGCATGAACAGATGCTGCCCCAGGCTCATGAAAAAGAGCCACACAAGCATGATATTGAACTTCGGCGCCGCATAGGCGATGAGGAGCAGCCCCGCGGCCTGCAGGAACATCGCCACCGACGCAAGCCTGCGCGACGAGAGAAAAAACAGGAGCGCGGATACGAACACCACGGAGAAACCGGGCAGTTCACGCGGGAATTCCAGTACGCTGCGCGCCATACCGGACAGGCCGTAGGTCTCGCTGAGAAAATTATTGAACGTCGACTCGATGATATTCGTGATGAAACCCGTCGAGGCGATGACGGCGGTGAATAACCAGAGATCGCGTGAAACGTGCGGATACCGTGAGCGCAGATAGTTTATCATGCGGGCATTATATGGCCGGCCGTACAATTATCAATCGTTTCGGTTCGCGGCATTGCCGTCAGGCACGGCCGCCGTATATTTTTTCCGGTAGTGCCGCGGGGTAAGACCATGCAGCTGCTTGAAACGCCGGATGAAATAGCTTTCCGATGAGAACCCGCAGGCGCGCGATACCGTGCGTATCGTAGTCCTGTCCGTACGCAGCATGTTCTCCGCATGACGGATGCGGTAGTGTTCGATGAACGACATCGGCGTGAACGATGAGCGCTCCCTGAATGCCAGTTCAAGCGACCGCGCCGTAAGCCCCAGCATCCCGGCAAGTTCAGCGACACCGAATGACGGGAACCGGAACCGGTTGTCGGCGATATCAGCCGCGCGGAGCATGAGATCACCTTCCTTGGCGGACGGCTTCACACCGGCGCGTTTCTCGCAGGCGCGGGCCGCGGCTATCATCAGCAATTCGGCGAGCGAACTCATATACCGTTCCGCGTGTATACGAATCTCATTTTTTTCAGCGAGCATCTCGAACATGAGATCTTTGATGATATTGCTCGGCGCCACAGACGCATGCAGCAGCGCTTGGGAAGTGATATACCGTTCCGGAACCGATGCAAGCCCCGCGTACAGAACCCGCGCAACGCCTTTACCCGGCGCCTCATGATGAACACAGCGCGGCGGAATGATGAATACCGTATCCGCGGCAAGTGTGCAGCTGTCGCTGCCGGTAACGATTGCTATGCGCTTATCGAGCACATACCCTATCTCGACATGCGCATGCGCGTGCGTCCGTGTGGCGGTAGCCATGGTGAAAAGTTTTATACCGCGAAGACGGATCATCTGCCGCGAATGACCGTTTTCACCGCATGAATCACGCGTCGCACATCGCCGTTCGTCATCTTCGCGAACAAGGGCAGCGCTATGTTCGTGCGATAATGCTTCTGCGCGTTGGGAAAATCGTCCGGTTTGTACTTGAGCAGGTCACGATAGAACGGCTGCGTATGTACGGGTATATAGAGCACCTGTGAGCCCACACCGCGGCCGGCAAGACGTTTCATGAATTCCTCTCGATTAATCCCGAGCGCATTAAAATCGACAGCCGCGGCGTAGAGGTGATACGCGCTTTTTGCATAATCCTTTTCAACAGGAGTGACGAGTTCGGGGACATCGGTGAATGCGTGATTATAGAGCTCTACGATCTCGCGCTTGCGGGCGATGAAGCTGTCGAGGTCTTTGAGCTGCGACCAGAGCAGCATCGCCTGATAATCGGTGATGCGGTAATTGAACCCGAGCCGGTGCTGTTCATACCACCAGCGGCCTTCATGTTTATCCATACGCTCCGGATCGCGGGTAAGCCCGTGCGAGCGCAGTTCTTTGAGGGTATGATACCATTCCTCATTGTTCGTGGTTATCGCCCCGCCCTCGCCTGCGGTCATGTTCTTCACCGCGTGAAAAGAAAACACGCACATATCGGAATATTCGCACGCACCGATACGCTTTCCCAGATAGCTCGACCCGATGGCATGCGCGGCATCCTCAATGATGTACGCCTTCTGTTTTTTGGCGACCGCACGCATCGCTTTCATTTCACACGGATGACCGGCATAATGCACCGGTATAAGCACCTTGGTGCGTTTAGTGATCTTTTTCGCGACAGCGGCGGCGTCGAGATTATGCGTATCATGCTCAATATCCGCGAACCGCGGCTTCGCTCCGGTGCAGGTCAGCGAATTGACCGTTGCCAGGAATGTGTTCGGCGAGGTTATGCCTTCATCGCCCTTTTTCAAGCCGAGCGCCAGATTGGCGATATGCAGTCCCGCCGACGCCGATGAAACGACGACCGCGTATTTCACGCCGACATATTCGGCGAGCGCTTTCTCGAAATAGTCGATATGCCAGCCGGTGGTGATAAAATCGTCCTTGAGCGCTTTCACGACGATGCGTATGTCTTTCGGACGTATCCACTGGCGGCTG
Source organism: Spirochaetota bacterium (assembly GCA_016214035.1). Lineage (GTDB taxonomy): Bacteria > Spirochaetota > Brachyspiria > Brachyspirales > JACRPF01 > JACRPF01. The sequence goes on from JACRPF010000008.1 coordinate 175,839, forward strand.
TAGGGAAGTATTTTTTTCATGAACGCATTTTACTTAAGCGCGATTGAAAATGCAAGGCGGCCTTTAAAGCAGATGAACTCACACACGATACTGTTTCCCCTGCCATAATCCCTGTTCTGCACATGCCGCCCGTATCATGGCGAGCACTCCCTGTTTCTCTTTTTTCCAGCGCGGGGCGATGAGATACTTTTCATGCGAATCACCCATGAGCCGCGCTACGACAACAGGGGGAGGCAGCAGCGCAAGCGCGCGGGCGACTATCGATGCGTATGATGTTTCGTCGAACAGCGGGAACGGCGATATTCTGTACTGTTCAGCGAGTTTCGTGCCTTCGGTAACCGCGAGATGATGGAATTTCACGCCGCTGACCGGCAGATGCGAAAGCGCTTCAACACCGGAAAGCATCTCCGTTTCGGTCTCACCCGGCAGTCCGAAAACAACATGGGCCGAAAGTAATATATTCCCCGCATGATCGATACGGTGCGCCATGCGCGCAAAATCCTCGAACGTATGCCCGCGATTAACGCCGTCCAGTATCCGGTTGTTCGCCGACTGCATGCCCATTTCAAGCCAGAGTTCGATATCCCGTCCGCGCACGCTCAGATAATGCAGCGTGGCGTCGTCAAGGCAGTCGGGACGGGTACCGATCATGATGCCGGCGATATTGTTTTTCTGCAGGAGCGGTTCTATGAAGCGGCTTATCGGCGCATCGGGCCCCGTATTCGTGCCGAGTTGAAAATAGGCATAGTAACGCGGATAATGCCCCGGCGCAGTGCCGCGCGTCCATTGTTCATCAACGGAAAGTGTCGGCGCAACGTATGCGGGTGTGAATGAGGCGATATTGCAGTAGGAACAGCCGCCGCGTGTGCGCTGATGCACGCAGCCGAAACCCGTATCGATGCTGCACTTGCCCGCGGCAGTTCCGAAACGAAGCTTCGTATACTGCGCGAACGAGAAGTAAGGATTATCCGCCGAGAGCTCCTGACGAACCGAAACGTATGCCATTATTCCAGGCTATAACATGCAATCTCAATCTTATTACGTATGTACAGTTTTTTATCGGCGACTATAGGCGCCGTCCAGCTCTGACCGCCGAGCGGTGCCGGCATACGGCCGATTTCTTTATATGACGTACTGACAGCGGAGGCCATGACAACGTCCCCCGTCCTTCCGCCCACGGCGATGATAACATCGTCCACGATAATAAAACCGCCTTTTTCAAAGCCGCGGCTTTTCCATTTTGCAGTGCCGCTTGCCGGATCGATGCAGACAAGATTGTCCGGATCGCTGTTCGCGTAGATGAATCCCTTATACAATATCGGCGAGCTGAAATGAGCCATGGCGCTTTTGTTTTCCCAGAGTAGTTTCGCTCCGTCATCCGAAACCTTAACCATACCGCATCCGTGATTATATCCGCTGGAGATGAAAACACGATCATCACCAATGGGCAACGGCAGCGCGGCATTGACGTCGTATTTCGTTTCCCAGGGAACGCGCCAGAGTTCCTGCCCGTTCGCCGCATCAGCACCGATAAGGTTCTTTGCCATAAAAAGGAGATACTGCCGTTTACCGGCAAGTGTTGTCACCACCGGCGTGGCGTAACTCACCGCGTCGGCGCAATTGCCTTTCCAGAGCGTGGCGCCGGTATTCTTGTCGATAGCAACCGGATTCTCACTGCCGCCCGGACACACGATGACCGCATCACCGTCGATGAACGGCGAGAGCGCAAGCAGCCACTGCGGCAGTTTCCCGCCGAATGACTTTATCACCTTTACCGACCAGAGCAGTTTTCCGCTTTTTGCGTCGAGGCAGTTCAAGAGGCCGGAACGGCTTAAGGTATACAACTTGCCCGCATCGCAGGTAGGCGTTGAACGTGCATAGCCGTAATTCGCCGAACCCGGATCGGGATATTGATAGCTCCAGAGTTCCTTTCCGGTTGCCGCGTCGAGTGCTTTCACCACATCATTCGCATCGTTTCTATCTATTATAAAGACCATGCCGTCGGCCGCGGAAGGTCCCGCGTAACCGTCGTCGCTCATGGACAGTTTCCAGAGCTGTTTCGGCGGATTCGTATTCCAGTTTTTATTGATGCCCGTCTCCGGTGATATGCCGGTACGGTCGGGACCGAAGAACTGCGGCCAGTCGGCTGCGGAAAGCGAGGCTGCGATACCAATAATCATACTTACGATGAGTGCACGCATGTGATTCCTCCTATGAACGGTTAAAAGTATAGCAAAAGAAAAGACATTGTCAAACTATTAAATGCATAATCTTTTTTTCCATTCCAGCGGTTGACAATTGCCGCATACGAGAAATCACACTTTATCGGAACACGGATGATATCTTCGAAATGCCGGAGTAGCATAATTTCCACAAGAGCAGACTCCGTGGCTAGCGGCGGAAATATATTCAACTCTTACTGTACCGATACTTCTCCGCCTATGTATTATCAGTCCTTGACTGTTTTCCAAGATAACCGCCATGGTGCCGCAGCCCATATTCGTGTTTGGTAACACCTTTTATTTCCATAAGTACGATCGCGATCGCATCGCAGATCGCAAGCATTGCCGCTATGCTTGCAGACGGGGTCAATCCATGCGGACACGGCTCTTTGATGATACCCATATCAAGCACGACATCGCTGTATCTCCTTAATATTGAATCGACATGAGAGGTGATTCCGATGATGTTCTTTACCCCCAGATGTTTGGACAGTTCAAGCATCTCAATGACTTCGTTTGATTTCCCGCTTGTTGACAAAGCTATGATACAGTCTTTTGAATCAATGATACCCAGGTCGCCATGCGCGGACTCGGCGGGATGAAGAAATGCCGCCGGTGTTGCCGTTGAACACAGTGTAGCCGCCAGTTTCCGCGCTATCAGTCCCGCCTTGCCGATACCTGTCGTTATCACTTTCCCTTTACAGTTTTTTATGATATCGATTGCTTTTGCATACTCATCGGTAACCGGTATCGCATTGATAGCATCCGCTTCCGCCTGCATGATCTCTTTTACCCTATTTTTTATCTCCATACGATTTCCTTCCGCATCCGATGACAATTATACGAATGCGTCTTTACTTTTTCCGGCAGATAACCCATTCTATCACCGCATGCGCTTTTTTCAACAAAAGCAATGCGTCGCGGTGGACGCGCAGACGGACATGCGAATGACGTTCGCACAAATAACTTCACTAAAATCCCTGAATACGGTTAGTGAAACGATATCACACGGAGTCCGCCCCATGAAACAGCGTATTGTTCTCGCCGCGGCATTTATTGCGGCACTGGGAATATCATGCAATGTATTCCAGCCGCCGATTGCGCCGTACACCTACACCGGCATGCCGCCGTTCCACTTCAACGCGACGAATTTCTGGTATCAGAAGATCGCGACGAACGCGGCGATAGACACGAACTCGCCGGCCATGGTCTCGAACATCGTCCAAAACCGGCCGGCGTATTCACCGTGGGGCGTTCCGCACACGGCCATCTGCTATGCGGACGCGAACACGCGCCGCTACAACGTTCCGGTGAACGCGGTATATCCTCCGCACACCGGAATTCGCAGCGTGCCCATCCCGGAACATATGCTTCCTGAAAAGATCTCCGACAGCCACGTGGCCATCGTCGATACGAACGGCGGTTTCTCGTATGAGTTCTGGAATATGCGCGTACTCAACGGCCGCTGGGTCTCCGGGAATGCCGCCATATTCAGCCTTGCCGGCAACGGCGTGAACCAGTTCATCAGCGCGCGCGCGTCGGGCTTTTCGCTGCTTGCGGGACTTATCTGGCCGCAGGAGATACTTTCCACGAACATACAACACGCGCTTGTCATTTCATGGCAGAACACCCGCAAAGGCGGAGCGGTAGCCCCCGCCACCTACTCGGACGGATGGCGCGACGAACCCGGCGCCATTCCAATGGGCGCGCTCATACAGCTTGATCCCGCATTCGATATAACCACCATCTCAAACGCCGACAAGTATCAGCTCGCGATATTCAGGGCGCTTCAGGAATACGGCGGCTATATCTGCGACACCGGCGGTTTCAGCTTCTATCTCGTCAGCCTGCAGAGCTACGCGGAAAATCCCTACTCAGTGATACCGAGCTACAGTCTTGAGAACAACAGCATAGACCTCTCCATCCTTCCGTTAGAACGGCTCCGCGTGATCCAGATGGGACCCGAACGCGAGAAGACGAACGGCTATGCTTTTCCGGAGATGTATTACTGATATGAAACGTATAATATTTTACATAACTGCTCTCACACTTTGTTCAGCCCTCGTCTCCGGTGAAACGAACACGCCCGTAACAAACACCGGTATAGACACATGGATCACCGCCGAAGCCGCCGCCGCCGTTGAGATGCGTCATATCTGGCGCGGCATCGAGATATACGGCAACAGCGAACCGGCGCTGATGGGTTATCTTGCCGCCGGCATCAAGCCGATAAACCTCTATGCTTCTGCAACGGGAAGCTGGGCGCTTGCCGACCGCGACGACCCGTATTACACGTCGCTCTACGACCAGATAGCGTGGCGTCTCTTCACCGACTGGACGTTCTTCGAGCGCATGCTCAACGTGGCACTCGGGGCAACGCTCTATCAGAATACGGCATGGGCTCCTTCACACTACGGCGCAATGACGTTCGAGATATTCTGGCGCGTGGGCTGTCCCGCCGTATTCACGCATCCGTCGCTTGAAGTGTATCACGACCTCACGCCGAATCAGTCGGGATTCTACTGGGTCATCGATCTCCGGGAAACGTTCGTCATCTTCTCACTCCCCGTTGACATCGTATTCGATTACGGCCATGCGAACGGATTTCAGAAGCAGGGGTCATATAGATTTCTGCAATATATCTTCAAGGACCCGCTCTATGCGATGCAGGACATACTCCCCACCGACCTGTCGCTCAGCGCCGCAGTCCCGTTCACACCGCATCCATCGATGCGCATCACCCCGTATGTGAAGATAACGCTCACGACCGACAAGTTCCTCACCCGCGACCCGCTGTCATTCACCGGCGGCTGTTCCGTACATTATCTCATCGGCGCGACAAATACGACGATGAATCGTATGCACTGAATTACGCTCTTGTACTATTGCACTGTGGAGCATATAGCAGATGAAAGCGTATAAACCTGAGCCTACATTTTTCGGCGAGAAGATAATACTGCGTGCGATTGACATGCAGACGGACCCTTCAGCGTATTTCGAGATGAACAGCGACCCTGAACTGCATACCTGGACAGGAAATTCCGTTCTGCCTTCCAAAGATGCGGCAAAGAACGAATTGGAAAAATATATACAGAACGATGAAATACTTACCTGGATCATCGTTGACAGACCGACTGGCACATTGATCGGAAGATATTTCATCAAGCTCATAATTGAGGACAGCATTAGAAAAGTCGGCTGCGGCAGCCGGATCGCAAGAGCATATTGGCGTAAAGGACATAACAGAGAGGCGAACAGACTTATATTCGCGTATATATTCAATGTACTGGATGCAGACATAATCGAACTTGATGCATGGGAAGAGAATGTGAACTCGATACAGTCGATTCTTTCGATGGGCTTTCAATGCTGTAAAAAACATGCAGCGTATAATGCCAAACGTGATAAAGAGATGACAAAACTGGTATTTTCATTGAGCAAACAGGCGTGGAAGAACAGGTTCGGAACGGCACGGAGCATGGAAAAAGAAATACTAAGCGGACTTCCGCCGGATGGTGCGGGCTCGACCTATACTTCACATGATACTCTCTGAATACAACAGCGAATGGCGCGTGTGGTTCATACGCCTCGCGCATGTCCTCCGCATAACACTCGGGGAAGATATCGTCACGATAGAACATGTGGGAAGTACGGCGGTCCCCGGCATGTTTGCGAAACCCATCATCGACATCGACATTGTCATAGAAAACGATAATGTGTTACCGACGATCATACGGAAACTCGGGGCGCTTGGATACCGGCATACGGGGGATCAGGGCATCGCCGGACGTGAGGTGTTCAAGAATATCGACGCGCATGTTCCCTACGCCGAGCCGCCGACGGAATGGATAAACCATCATCTTTATGTGTGCACAAAGGACAATGAAGAATTGAAGCGGCATATCAGATTCAGAAATCATCTGCTCGACAATGCGGACGCACGAAATAAATACAATGAAATAAAACTGTCGATCATCCGCGACTTCGGGAATGATGACAGAAAGGTGTATCAGGACGCCAAGAACGAACGGGCGACAGCATTGATCAATGAGATACTCATGACCGCGCATGATTGAACATTTCAAATATCATAACACCAACTGCTTCTTCATGAAAAGTGGCACCAACGGCAAACTGCTTGCCATCGATGCGGGGTGGCCGTGCACGTTATATGAGTATTATCGAGAATTGAAAACGATCGGCTATTCACATGATAGAATTGCATGGGCTGTCGTGACGCATTTCCATATGGACCATGCCGGCCTGGTGAGTGCGTTTATCGATGAAGGGATAACCTGTTACGTTTTCGAGCATCAGCAGGAGTCCATCGATGCTATGGAAAAGATCATCCTTAAAAACCATAAAGAATACCGCACGATCGACAAACGCAGACTCGTTTCGGTGAATGCAGAGGATTCAAAGGAACTGTTCGCATCGCTGGGAATTCACGGAACCGTCATCGCCACGCCGGGACATTCGCCGGACAGCATCAGTTTCATATCGGACGAACACGAGGTTATCATCGGCGACCTTGCACCTGTCAATGTCATACTGCCGGACGATGTGAACAACCTCGCCTGCTGGGAATTGATACGAAGCACGGGCGGAAAACAAATCTATCCGAGCCACGCCGAACCGTTTGTGCTATGAGCTACACCCCGACCCGCTGTTGTATCCGCCGCACAGAGAACGTAAGCCGGTCGGATGCCGCTTTCTTCTGACCGAAATCCCAATCACTCCACGGCTGATACACGGACTCCGGCACAAAACACCCGTTCTTTTCCTTTTTTTCGATGATCGCGAGCATTTCCATGAAGCGTTTGTCTTTCGAAATACCGGGTATACGTGAAAGCACATCAGTAACATGAAGGATGTCATACCAGATGAACGGCAGTTTCAGCTTCCTGAAATCCGTTCCCATGTAGAAGATATACGGATGCTCTTTTCTGCTGTTCGTCCATAATCCGAGCAGCGTCTCTGCACCGATGCCGATCTCTTTCTTATACTTTTTCAAATCGTACTGTAAAAGCATTTTTGTCATGATGAGCGTCGCATACGGGCATGGATCGCTCTTCTTCCCCGGTCCGCGCCACGAGCCGAGCTTTTCCGAGACGATGCATCCCCAGCCGTTCGGTGCAACATTTCCCGCGAGATAGTCTACGGCTGTATCAATCTTTCTGTCGCTGAAGCCCATGACGATAAGCGCATAGAGCACCGTCGGCGCATCGCAGAGCGCCCACGCCTGCTCCTGTCTCCCGCTGCCGCCGTATGCCTCCGGTATTTTTACCGGCAATGTCGGTATACCGTTGGCGTCGCGGTCTTTCACTATCTTTTTTATGATCGCGGAAACGCCTTTATCATCCGCCGTAACGCCGATATCGGCAAGGAACGCGAGCTTATGAAAGAACTGCTGCGCGCTCTTGTGGCTGGCGATAGACGGTCCCGGCCATTTCCCGAGTTCGGCGATAAGCCCTGTGACGCGCGCGTCCTTCATCATCGCCGTTTTCAATTCATTCGCCCGTTTGTCGCGCATGTGTACTGCCGCGTTATATGCAACGTATGCTTCCGGCGAATCGATGAATGCTGCTGTCGGATTCTTCATGGTACACTCCTGGTGTGAGGCGGGGCTTGTGCGCTTTCAGTTTTTTCCACAACAGCGGTGTGACTGCGCTGTGCCCGGCATGATTATTTACAGGTATCTTCTTACTTTATTTTTATACGCGACATACTCGGCTCCAAAACGCTTTTCCAAAAATGATTCTTCACCTTTGATTATCAAATGATAAACCATGATCGAATAAACAGAAAAAATGACAATAACTATATTCGCATTTATCAGTGCGGACGAAATGGTGAATAAATGAAATCCCACATACATGGGGTTTCTGCTGATCGTATAGAGCCCTTGCGCAACAAATTTCGTTTCCTCCTCAGGCAGACCAAAACGTGTTGACGCGCCTAAATTGAATAAACTGAATATCGTGAAAATAAAACCGGCGCATAATGTAATATATGATGCATAGTCAAGCCATATGATTGAGATCATTTTCAGGTTTATGATCTTAAAAAATGCGAGGATATACAGTATCCAGATAATATAGCCAGCTATTTTTCCGGAATAGAACAAAAATGGATGAATGGTCTCTTTTCCCATGATTTTCATACTTGCATCACCTTTTCATTGTATTTTTTGTACGGGGCATGCGCCCAACGTCTTGCGGGTTTACGATGCCCTTTATCGCCGCGTATTCGGGTCTGCCGGGTGGTACCCAACTGCGATACTGGTTCATCGTGACGTCTCCCGCAAACATAGCCATCTCCTGAGAATTTTATTCAGGGATTTTCTGATGTTTCTATATATTGATTTTATCGCGAACGGAAGCAATGTCAATGTAAAATCGGCATTATTCTGCAGTTCCGTTCCGGCGAGTCACTCATCCCCGAAGGGATTGCGCACGAATTCGCGCGAGGGACGAAAATGCGAGAAGAGCAGCTTGAGCACCTGGTTCGATATCCTGCCCGAGAACCGGATATAGCATTTCATCTCGTCGGGAACCGCGCCGAACGAACTTTTCATGGCAGCCGATGTGCGCCCCGTGTTGATGCGCGCGATGCGTGACGATATCCCCGCGCGTATGTCGTCGAGAAGGATGTTCTGATAGAGCTCATACGTTTTGTTCTGTTCATAATCAAGTCCGTGCGCGTACCCCTCCGTCTCATCGCCGTTGATGATGCGGGTGGTGAAGCCGAGAACGCTGTTCTCATGCGTGTAGATATCGCAGACGAACCGGTCGCCGAGATGCTTTTTCAACGCCGTGAAATATGCGGGCGGCAAGGTGAAGAGCCGGAACCGCGCCTTGTCCGCCACATCGCCGTAGAGCGCGTGCAGAACGTCCTGCCGGGCCGTAAGCGCTTCAAGATCGAGCGTACGCCGCTCCATGCAGCGCCCTTTGGCGATGACGCCGTTCACACGCCGCCGGTATTTCGGCTTCATGCACTTCACATAATCGTCGAACGTGTTCCATGCCGGATCAACCGGCACCGCCATGTTCGGACCCGCGTCGAAGGAATAGAACCCGTACTGCCGGAGCATGTCGCCGTCATGCGCGGTGCGGTCGTAAAAATCCTTCACGATCGTGACATTCACGGGAACATCGGAGGATGACCGTATCCGGTACGCGGCTTCCACAACCGCGGTGAGCGCCAGCGCACCCGATACGCCTTCCGCAAACGAATAGCCGTGTTCTCCGCTCAGCATGGCATTGCCGCAGAACAGAAAACGCACCGATGCGGCACCTGCCATGGCTTCATGCACCTTATCGGCGACACTCTGTTTCTTCCGCTGGTACTGAAACACCGCCGGCTGATGCATGTTCGGATTGACGGTCACGAGCTGATAATAGGCGATACCCGCCGGTCCTGAAGCATCGCTGAACACGGCGTATCTGAACCGCATATTATGCGGCGGCGTCTCCTCCACCGCTGCAAGATATTCCGTGGAAAGAAAGACATCGTGTTTCCTGTTGCAGCCGTTCCATACATCGTGCGGCACATCTCCGATGCGTTCATGCAGCGTCATCGTGAAACCTGACGGTGCCGGCTTTCCCGACACACGCCGGTAGTGCGCGGTGAATTTCATTTTCAGCCGTGCAGCGAACACCGAATGCGCAGCTGCACGGAATCCGCCGCCGCGTTTGCGCAATACCGTAATGTCATCCGTCATTCGTACCGCTCCCTGTTCAGTCTCATATAGTATATCCCCTTCCCGCGCAGCAGGACCGGCCGCAGCATGCGTCTGAAGCCCGCCGAACGGTACAGCGATTCGGCCGCGCTTTTCGGCATCGTCAGGAGCAGCGCGCCGCGATACGCGTGTTCGCTTGCCGCCCGGAGTAGCGTGTTCATCAGCATCCTGCCGATACCCGCGCCCTGTACCCGTCCGTCGACGAAGAGCTGATCGATATACAATACCGATGACAGATGCGGTATCGGCGCAAGCCGAAACCCGGTGATGAATCCGACCGGCCACTTTGCTTTCATTGAGGTGAATCCAATAAAGCCGCTGTTTTTCATTGTTCTTCCGATAGTTTCAGCGACCGCGGCACTGTCCCATCGCTCATTCCACGGCGGTGACGCGAATACATCGCAGAACAGCGTACTGAAGCCGGCGATATCATGCGCCGTCATCTGCCGCACCATAATGCCCGCAGCCGTGTTCCTTTCCCTGCCGTTCGACGGTACGCTCATTACATGCCTCCGGCCATCACATCGTCAATGCTTTTAAGATACGCCGCATCGCCGATGTTCATGGCCGCGGATCCGATGAAAGTTCCCGCGAGTTCACGGAACGGAAAGCGCTGCCGATCGATATCCTCGCGATACACCGGCGACAGCGAACATAACATAACGTCGCCAACCGGAATACGCCGGGCGACTTCACGTGCGATAACCGCGCCGAATGAGAAACCGAACAGATGACAGTGTCTGCCCGCGTAGGTATTCGTTACCGTATGACAAAGCTCGATTGCGGCATGTGAAAACGCCGTATATGAAAACCGATGCCAGCCGATGTCGGCATACACGGGCTCGATGCCGTGCAGCCGGTATGCCGCTCCGACGGCCGCGTATGCCGGATCCGCGGTGCGGTGCCCATAACCGGGAATAATGACGGCGATATCGGACCGCGTATCGGCCCATCCCTCGCATGCACGTACCGAGACAACCGGTAGTGTGTCCACCGCTCTGCCGCCGCAGGCAGTTAGAAATACTGCTGCAATAAAGGCACAGAGAATCCGGACGGGCTTATTCCCCGGTAGTATACCATTACGCATCATTGACCGTGCTCAGTTCCGGAATAACGCATGTTTCATTCCGCTGCTTGAGGACTGGAATCCCCGTATACTTACATTGCAGTATCAATAACGAGACACAAAACGATTTATTGCGATAAAAAACTGATGTATTTCAGAGCATCACTAACACGAGCCGGCTCACGTTGTACACGAGCTGGGGGCAGTCGTGCATCCCCTCAATGAACCTACGAAACGTGAATTCGCTCTCAGAATGCTCAACATCCTCACATCCTGCGGGGATGCCGTGAAAGCCGAAGGGGTTGACGCAACGGAAAGAACAGCGATGCTCAAGGCGCTGGTGGATGCCGCGTTCGCAGCCGAAGATGCTCAGATCAGGATGACCGCTGAGGCCCGGAAAGCGTCCGCCCTTTCGCGCTCATGCGCGGATGAAGCGTATGCGGCCGCATCGGGAATGCTCGATCTCGTCGCGGGAACGATAGGAAAGGACAGCGCGCTCACCCGGAGGCTGAGGAAACTCAGAAAAGAGCTCTCACGGGATCCGGCGAAAACGGCGCCGCTAGACGGATCATCGGTCGATACCAAGATCGCGTAGGCCATGCAGACCCGGACGGGATAGCATATTCCGTCCGGGCCGTATGGTACAGTATTATCAGCAACGGTCGTTCAACGATATCCGTGCCGCACGTCTGGCGCTCGGCCTACATATCAGCTGCGCCGGAACCATTCCTGTCACATTTTTTCACCCGCGCGTGAATGCGAAGAAAGGAAATATCTTTTTCGGAATCGTCAAAACTGTTTGAGCAACATAGACCCCGTCAGATGCGCAGTCATTTGTTAGACAATAAACATCAAATGACAGCAATATAGCATGCGAGTTTTTTGACGATTCCGAAAAAGATATTTCCTTCCGAGCCTCAACGCGCGTCCATCTCCGCTACGCGGACTCCCTCACCATCAACCTCGACGGCAGCCTCGAGCTCTCCACCTTCTTCCCGCCGATGAGCGCTATAAGCTTTTCCGCGGCGCCTCGGCCCACGTCGTAGAACGGGTTCTCTATCGTGGTGAGCGCGGGGGATATAAGCGTGGCCACGTCCTGATTGTCGAAACCCGCAACGCGCACGGCGTCGGGGATGCGTATGCCGTTGCGTTTCATCTCCTCGATGAGTCCGAAGGCCATGCGGTCGTTCGCGCAGACAATGGCGTCGGGGAACGGCTTTTTCATGAACTGCTCGGCGGCGTATCTGCCGCTCGTACGCGAGAAATTCCCTTCGACGATCTTCGACACGGTGCAGTCATATTCACCGGCAAGACGCATGAGGAGCGATTTACGGTCGATGGCGTTGACGAACTGCTCGCCGCCGGTGACGAATCCTATCGTTCTAACACCGTTGTCATGGAAATATTTCAAAAGCTCCCGAAGCCCGGATTCGGAATCAGTATCGACTGAGATATAGGGTTTTCCCGGCACATAGTGATGGACGAGTACAAACGGGATATTTTTCCGGTGCAGTTCGTCGAAGCGGTCGTTCTGTGCTATGCTGCCGCCGAGAAAGATAAAACCATCTACCGAATGCGAGAGCACCTCATGCGCGAGCGACGCCGATGACAGCCCGTCGTCGGCGATGACATTGAGCGAAAAACGAGCCTCGGTTGCCGCACTCACCGCTCCGTAAAGCATCTTTGAAAAATATTCCGACGGCACCGTACGTACGCGTCCCTCGGAGAGCGAGAACGGGATGACGAGCGCGATGCGGAAGCTTTTTTTCTGATAGAAACTCCGCGCGAGGCTTGACGGCACATACCCGTGCTTCTTCGCAAGCTCGCCGATGCGGGCTTTCGTGGAATCGGGGATGAGCGGGCTTCCGGCGAGCGCGCGTGAAACGGTCGAGGGGGAGACGCCGGCAAATGCGGCAATCTCCCGCCTCGTGACCTTTTTCTTTTTATTTTTTGCTGAAGGCTGCGTCAAATGCTAACTGCGACGGAGCAAAATCGACCTTCTTCACGAACATGGCGGCTTCTTTGGCGCCGTGCTCGCGGTCCATGCCGCTGTCTTCCCATTCCACGGAGAGCGGGCCCTTGTAGCCGATGTTGTTGAGCGCGCGGATTATCTCCTCGAAATTGACGGTGCCGTGTCCGAGCGAACGGAAATTCCATCCGCGGCGCGGGTCGCCGAACTCGAGGTGCGATCCGAGTATGCCTTCATACCCGTTGAGCGTAACGATGGCGTCCTTCATGTGCACGTGATAGATGCGGTCGCCGAACGTCTCGATGAAGCGCTTGGGGTCGAGACCCTGCCAGAGCAGGTGCGACGGATCGAAATTGAAGCCGAACTCGGGGCGGTTCTTGATGGCCTCAAGCGCCCGTTTCGTGGAATAGATGTCGAACGCTATCTCGGTGGGATGGACTTCAAGCGCGAACTTCACGCCGCATTCCTTGAACACGTCGAGGATGGGGTTGAAGGTCTTCGCGAAGAACGCATAGCCTTCATCGAGTTCCTGCTGGGTTACCGGCGGGAACGAATAGATCATATGCCACACCGGTGAGCCGGTGAATCCGCAGACCACGCCGATGCCGAGGTTCTTCGCCGCGCGCGCCGCATTCTTCATGGATTCGATGGCCCATGCGCGTTTCTTCTCGGCGTTGCCTTTGCAGTCCGCCGGGGCGAAGCCGTCGCTCCGTGCATCGAAATTCGGATCGCAGATGAGCTGACCCGCGAGGTGATTGGATATCGCATAGAGCTTCAAGCCGTATTTCTTGAGCGTCGCGAGCTTATCCTCGCAGTATTTTTTGTCGACTGCCGCCTTGAACACATCCATGTGGTCGCCCCAGCAGGCGAGTTCAAGCCCTTCGTAGCCGAAGTCCTTTGCCTTCTGACACATCGTTTCGAACGGAAGATCGGCCCACTGGCCGGTGAACAGAGTTACTAAACGTCCCATTGTGAGTCTCCTTATTTTGATTTCGAGAGAACAAGGGGCTGAAGCCCCTTGTTCTCCATTATTTTAGTTCTATCAGACTGTTATCTTCGTCCACTTACTATTATCATTGAACCCGTTATCTACCACAGCTTTGATGAATGCAAGGCCGCGGAGACCGTCGTCGACGCCCGGGAAGTCGAGTTCGAGGTCGGATGGCTTCCTGCCCTCCTCAAGTGCAACGAGCGTGTCAGCGAAGTTTACGTACAGGTTCGCGAACGCTTCGATGAACGCCTCGGGATGTCCTACCGGAATACGGCTGCCGCGGTCGGCCGCCGGGGTGAGATAACCGCCGCCCTTGCGTTCGTAGGTCATCACCGGAGTATCGTCTTTCTGCACGAGCAGATAATTCGGGTTCTCCTGTTTCCATGCAATGCGGCCCTTCTCGCAGTACACGCGGATATTGAGCCCGCACGCCTCGCCGAACGATATCTGCGATGCGTGGAGCACGCCCTTCGCGCCGTTGTTGAAGCGCAGAAGCACGTTGCCGTCATTGTCGAGCGGCTGACCTTTGAAACAGGTAAGGTCCGCGCAGACGCTGTCGATGGTAAGCCCGGTGATGTACTCTGCGAGATTGAAGCAGTGCGTGCCGATGTCGCCCATGCAGTTCGATATACCTGAGACCTTCGGGTCCATGCGCCACGGGTTTATCTTGAGCCCCACGCTCGACATGAGCGCGAGTATCCAGCCCTGCGGGAACTCCACGACCACTTTCATCACCTTGCCCAGTTCGCCGCCGGAAACCATGGCTTTCGCCTGTTTCACCATCGGATAACCGGTGTAGTTATGCGTGAGCATGAACGCCCGTTTCGTCTTTGCGATGATGTTCTTTATCTCGCGCCCCTCGTCCATGGTGTAGGAAAGCGGTTTCTCGCAGACCACATGAAACCCGGCCTCAAGCGCGGCCTTCACCGGCTTGAAATGCATATGGTTGGGCGTCACCACCGTCACAAAATCGATGCGCTTGTCGGCGGGCAGTTTTTTTTCCGCCGCGAGCATCGCGTCGAAGGTGTCATACACGCGTGACGGGTCTATCGCGAGACGTTTTCCCGTCTCCTGCGATTTCTCGGGATTCGACGAGAACGCGCCGGCTACAACGTCGATGCGTCCGTCCATGCGCGCCGCTTTCCGGTGCACATCGCCGATGAACGCGTCGTAACTGCCGCCCACCATTCCCATGCGTAATTTTCGTGCCATATCTTACTCCTTACATGATAGTTGCTGCAAGGGCAATCCTATCGTGCCGTACACCGTCCGCCATGAACCGCATTTGCTTTTCATGAACGCCGTTGACCTTTAGATCTTTACCCAAACCTGCTTTTTCGAACTTTCGATGATCTTGTCGCAGAGTTCAAGCTCGCGGAGCCCGTCCTTGAACGTCGCATAGTTCGGCTTGTCCTTTGAACCGCTCAGAATGCGCGAATAATATTCTTTGTACATCTGCTTGAACGTATCGGGGAACCCTTCGTTGTGTCCGCCCGGATAGCTTGCGATGGCGCGCGCTTCCGGCGAGAGCAGCGACGGATCTTTTAAAAGCGTTTCGTTCGCCTTGTCGCGGTTGCCTATCCACAGTTCGTTCGGCCGTTCCGAGTCGTAGGAAAGCGCCTTCTTCGCGCCGTCGATCTCGAAATAGAGACGGTTCTTCCGGCCTGCCGACACCTGACTCACCGTGAGTACGCCGTGCGCGCCGTTGTCGAACTTGAAGAGCACCGACGCATAGTCCTCGGTGGTGATATCAACATCGATGTAATCCTCAGGTTTGAGCATCTTACCCGAATACGTCTCAACCGGTTTCGCCGGTTTCTTCCGTTTGGGATGCACGGTGGAGAAATCCGCGAACACTTCGGTGATGCGAATTCCCGACACATGTTCTATCATGTCCATCCAATGCGAACCGATGTCCGCAACTGCCCGCGAATCTCCCGACATCTTCGGCTCAAGGCGCCAGTTGTAGTCGGTGTCGTAGTAGAGCCAGTCCTGGAGATACGAACCGTGGATTGCGTAGATGCGGCCCACGTCGCCGGTAGAGATCATGCTTCGCGATTGCCGCACGAGCGGATAGAAGCGCAAGTTGAAGTTCACCGCGTTCTGCACGCCCTGCTTCTCGGCAAGCTCAACGAGCTCGCGCGCTTCCTTTGCCGTTGTCGCCAGCGGCTTTTCGCAGATGACGTGTTTCCCGGCGAGGAGCGCATCCTTCACCATCGGATAGTGCAGAAAATTCGGCGTACACACATGCACCGCCGTTATCGACTTGTCCGCAAGCAGTTCCTTGTAGTCGATGTAATACTTGTCAACACCGAGCTGGTCGGCGCTTTTTTTCGCCACGTCCGGATTATTGTCCGAAAAAGCGGCTACATTCACGATGCCGGTGCGCCGGAGCGCTTCCATATGCGCCGGTCCGATAAAACCGAGTCCGATGACTCCCACATTTACTTTCGCCATTACCGATACTCCTGAAATGTATTAAAAAAAATACTGCATTCGCAATTTGTCTATTCCCGTTTCACTTACTGTCGCTCTCGCGACGCATCCGGCGTCGCTGGCGCTAGCGAACGCGGGCAAGACTTTATACTATTTACTGTCACGCATCCTGCGTGATGTACCTGTTCATTCCTCCTTTTGATTCTGCTTTCCAATGCCCGCGTTTTTATTTATTTCCGACGGCAAGTTTGTTCGTCGTCAGATATTTGTAGCTCTGCTCGATAGCCGTGAACATGTCGGTATCACAGCGGTCGAGTTCCACGATGACCCAGCGGAGCACTGAAGGATCAGCCGCATGGATTATCGGCGGTATATCGAGCTTGCCGGTGCCGAGCGCCATCATCGCCGTATCTTTCTGAAGCGGGCCGTCTTTGATATGGAGGAACAGCGTGCGTTTCTTCAACTTCGCCGTTTCCTTGGCGGGATCGTTCGCCTGGAAATTGCTCGCCCAGTATGCGTCTATCTCGAACCAGATCTTCGGCGCAAGCGCGGCGAAATGATCATATGCAACCTTTCCGTCAACGATCACATATTCCCACCAGTGATTGTGGATGAACAGTTTTATGTTGTGTTTCTCAAGCGCTTCGGCTATGCCGTTGAGCTTTTCAGCGGTCTTCTTTATCTCGTCGAGTGTCTTGAACTGGTCCTGGCCGAAACCGGTGCAGGCACAGTCGAGCCCGAGTATGCCGGCGGTGTCAACGGCTTCCTGGACATTCGTCATCTCGCGCACCCAGGGCCCGTGGCTTGAGGATACCACCATGCCGTTATCCTCAACCACTTTGCGCAGTTTCGCCGCGCCGAGGTCGTAGAACCCGGCCGGCTCAACGCCCTTGTATCCGATCTTTGCAAGCCGCTCGATGACGGCCACCGGATTGACTTTTGCCTCTTCACGAAGCGAATACAACTGAACTGAAATCGGTTTAATGTTGTCGCCCATCTGACTCTCCTGTTTTTTTATCTATTTATATTTTGCCGCAAGTGCTTTCCCGGCCTTCGCGCTCTTATCCGCGAGGTCGAGGATGTGTATCGGACGGCGCGCCCACTCGGCGGTGATCACGAGCTTCGTGCCCTTCACCAGATGGTCCGCGACGTTCTGATAATAGCGCCACCACTCGGACGGCGGATTGTTCCCCTTGGATATCGTCACGCTGCCGTCGTCGTTCGACTTGATCACTTCCCACGTATTGTGATCCATGATATATGAACCTTTCGTACCGGTGATCTCAATCATACCGCGTTTCGGATTGGAATCGATGGCGGTCAATGCTATCGTCAGCCACTCACCTTTTGCAAAACGCACCACGGCGTAGCCTTCATCTTCATTGGCATCTTTCTTCCACGTGATCTTCGGACCCCAGAAGCCGTACTTGGCAAAGCCGGTGACTTCTTTGATGTCGTCGTTGAGTATCTGCAGGCTGTACTCGAGGATATGAACGCCCCAGTCATACATGATGCCGCCGGATATGGTCTTACTCGAACGCCACCAGTCGCGCGGCTTGCCCCATTTACCCATATGCGCTTCGATGCGGACGATATCGCCGATGGCGCCGCTCTTGATGGTCTTGAGCCCCTGCATCACGCAGCCGTCCCAATGGCGGTTGTGATACGTGGTGAGGAGCAGGTTCTTCTTTTTCGCTTCAGCTATCATCGCATCGCATTCAGCGGTGGTGATGGCGAACGGTTTTTCGCAGACAACGCTCTTGCCCGCTTTCAGACACTGGAGCGCGAGTTTGGCATGCGTGTTGTGCGGTGTGATGATGGTGATGATATCCACGTTCGATGTGGAGAGCATCTTCGCCACCGAATTATACGTCTCGATGCCGGGAAAATCCTTCCGCGCTTCGGCGAGACGTGTCTCGTCTATTTCCGCAACCGCAACCGGTGTCATGCCGGCTTTCTTCATCTCATTGAGATGTCCGCGGCCCATATTGAATGCGCCGCCGTATCCGATGACGCCCACCTTGATATCGGCTGCCGTCTTGAACTTACGTTTCTTCGTAGCCATTCTGTTTCTCCTTTTAATATTTATCGCTTTTCGAGATTATTTATCTACTCTTTATTGCTGTCGCTCTCGCCGAACGTCCGGTTCGGCTGGCGCTCAGCTATCGCGGGCAAAGCCATTACAGAATTATTGTCGCGCATCCATGCGCGTTGTATATTCTATCTCTCCTTCGCTATTGTTTTATTAAGCCCGCGATGCCCAAATCATCCCCCGCCTTACTATCTCTTTCACCTCAGGCACATCGAAATCCTTAGCCACGTGGCCGAGCGACGTGTAGAACACTTTGCCGCTGAACCACTGGCGCTTCCACACCACCGGCATCACGCAGCCTTTCACCCAGGTATAGCCCTGATGCTCGCCCGAGAACGTCGTCGTCGCGAGCACATCGTTCGACGGATCAACATGCATGTAATACTGTTCGGACTTCATCTTGAAATCCGATAATCCTTTTACGATCGGGTCATCCTTCTTCGTGATATTCACCGTATAATCGATTACACCGCCCGGATGCGCCACCCACTGGCCGCCGGTCATGAACTGATACTGTGTATTCAGGCGAAACGAATCGCACATGCCGCCGTGCCATCCGGCCATGCCCACGCCGCTCGCGACCGCATCGATGAGTCCTTTTTCCTGCTCTTTCGTAATCTGCGACATCGTCCATACGGGAACGACGAGCGAGAGCGATTTCATGTACGCTTCATCGAGATACACATCAAGTGTGTTCACCAGATTGACGTCATAACCTTCTTTCTTAAGTACTTCTACAAAGATGTTCGCGCACTGTTCCGGTTCATGTCCGTTCCAGCCGCCCCAGGTAACCAATGCTTTCTTCATTCACTTATCCTCCTACCATTAATCGTTGACAACGCCTTCGGCAAGACCCGCGGGCATTGCTTTCGGCTGAGAACATTTCGACTTGAGCGTGAGCGTTTTTTTTGCTTTCGATGCTTCTTCGAATGACAGCATGATGTCGAGCACATGCGCGCCAATCTCGCCGCTCGCACGCACCGCGCGTTTGTTGCGTATCGCCATGGCCATATCGGCCACACCGATGCCGCGGCTGTTCGCAGCATGCGTAAGCGGTATCTCCTCCCACTGCGCCGTTTTCGGATCGGCACCGGGCTTGAAGAGCTTCACCGGACCGCCGAATGTATTCGGGTCGGGCACGGAGAGCGTGCCGTCGGTGCCGTATATCTCAATGCGCGGCAGATTGTGTTTCCACACATCGAAACTCATCACCATGGATACGACGGCGTCGTTGGCGAATCGTATCGTTCCCGCGTGATGCGTTTCCGTCTCAACCGTGATGACCTTGCCAGATTTCGGTGCACTCGTTATCGTGCGCGTTGCGAACGACTTCTTCGTCATCGCGGCCACTTCCACCGCCGGCCCGAGCAGCGTCACGAGCGCAGTGATGTAATACGGCCCCATGTCGAGCATCGGTCCGCCGCCCTTCGCATAATAAAACTCGGGGTCCGGATGCCATGATTCGTGCCCGTGACAGAGCATGAACGCCGTGGCGCCGATGGGTTTACCGATTGCGCCATCCTCGATAAGCTTACGGCACGTCTGTATACCGCCGCCGAGCACCGTGTCGGGAGCCGAACCGGTAAGCAGCCCTCGTTTTGCCGCCGCCTTGAGAACAGCGGATGCTTCATCACGGGTCACCGCGAACGGTTTTTCCGTATACGCGTGTTTGCCCGCGGCAAGTATCTTCAGATTCACCGGCGCATGCGCCTGTGGCACGGTGAGATTCACCACGATATCGATATCGTCCGCCGCGATGAGCGCGTCGGGCGAGTCATAGACTTTCGGAATGGACATTTCGGCCGCAAGCGCCTTTGCTTTCGCGGCGTCAAGGTCGGCACAGGCGACAAGCTCCACCGCTTCGCATTTTCGCAGTCCGGGAACATATGCTTTCTTGCAGATATTTCCGCAGCCTATTATTCCTACCCTGACCTTATCCATACTATGCTCCGTTATTTTATGCCGAGACTGCGCAGATGGTCATACGACATCTTCACAGACTGGAACGCGTCGACTTCGCATTTGTCCTGTTCGACGACGAGCCAGCGTGCGCCCGCTTTTTTGGCGGCGTCGGCGATAGCCTTCCAGTTGAACATACCCTGGCCGAGTTCGCAGAGCGTTACCTGGTCGGCTTTGATGGTATATTCTTTGAAGTGAACGGTATAAAAACGTCCCTTGTATGCGTTGATGAAATCGATGGGATTCATCCCGCCGTTCTGCACCCAGCAGAGGTCAGGCTGCGGATAGAGATATTTTTTATCAACGGTTGCGTACATCGTCTCGAGCATAGTCTTGCCGTTGAACTTTTCGAATTCGAATTTGTGATTATGATAGCCGAGTTTCATGCCGTCGGCGGCGAGTCGTTTGCCGGCCGCTTCGAGATCGGCGCAGAGTTTTTTGACGCCGTCAGCGGTGCGGTATTCGGCGGCGCTCCATGCGACCACCGCGTGTTCGAAACCGAGCGTCTTCATGCGCGCCAGGGTTCTGTCGTAGCTTTTGGTGAGATTATCCAAACCAAGGTGCGTCGATATGACGGTGATACCGTGCTTATCGAGCGACGCCTTCATCGCGTTGTCATCGAATTCCCAAAGACCGGCAAGTTCAATGGCCTGGTAGCCTATCTCTTTCAGGCGTGCCATTGTTTTGTCGAAATCCTCGATGGTCTTGGTGTGATCGCGCATCGTGTAGAGCTGCAGCGCGATGTTCGTGTTCGGAAGCTTCATGATGTCTCCTTGTTAATTATGACAATATTTTATGCACCATAGTGCATAGCGGGTACAAATATAATACCGTGCATAAGTGAAGTCAAGCATGCGGATAAAAAAAGTTACGATAGAGCTTGACTTTCACCTACTTTGCTATTATTGTATGGTGTAACGTTACGCTATTGGAGTTATCTATGAACGTTGCCATCATCGGTTACGGCGGACTTGGTAAGCTTCACGCCAGAAACCTTGGAAAAATGAATGATTTCAAGCTTACCGCCATCTGCGATATCAACTACGTACCCCAGGCGGACAACACGTATTCACATTTCGGCCCTGCAGGTACGGCCGGGAAACCGGAATTCACGGTGTACGAGAAATCGGCCAAGATGTTCAAAAATGAGAAAATTGATATCGTCATCGATGCGCTGCCGAGTTATCTGCACACCGAATACAATATCGAGGCGCTGGAAAACGGCTGCCATGTGTTCACTGAGAAACCCTTTGCGCTCACCGTCAAAGACTGTGAAGCGGTCATACGCGCGGCGAAAGAGAATCGCCGTACGCTCATGGTGGGACACTGCATGCGCTTCTGGCCGGGCTGGAAAGAACTGAAAGAGTATATGAGCGACAAGCGATATGGAAAACTTCGGTATCTGTCGCTGCGCCGCATGGGCGGTTCCCCGCGCAAGGAAAGCTGGTTCAGTAATCCTAAAAAATCCGGCGGCGTCACGATGGACCTTCATATCCATGATGTGGACTTCGCCAATTACCTCTTCGGCAAACCGCGTGCAATCAGTGCAAGCGGAATATATGACAAAGCGAAAGGTATTGATGTCGTCAACGCACAGTACCGGTACAACGATGCCGTTGTCAAAATCGAGAACGGATGGATTGGCCAGTCGGCCTTCGTCATGGAATATCAGGCGGTCTTCGACAATAAGGTCCTCACCTATGAAGACGGCAAGCTGCTGGGATTCGATACCGGTGATAAGAAGTTTACCGAGATACCCGTGGAAAACATGGGCGGCCATCAGGCGGAGCTCGCATACTTCCTCGATTGTGTGAAGAACGGCAAAAAGCCCGCCGTATGTCTCCCCGAGCATTCGAGGGATTCTATCGCTCTCGCTCTTGCCGGGGCAGCCAGCATGAAAAGCGGCAGAACAGTTTCATTGAAAAAATAATCAAAATAAATAATCCGAGGAGAATACATCATGGATATCGGCGTCATCACACGGCTCGTTGAAGGAAAGAACACGTTTGAAGAAGTGAAGAAGTTCAATCTGAAGGTATGTCAGCTCGTGAACTGGAATCCATCGCTTTGGCGCGATGATATAGCCGCACAGGTACTACGCGACATGAAATCCACCGGCATACGCGTCTGCGGGCTCTGGGCGGGATACACGGGACCGTCGAAATGGAATTTCACCGAAGGCCCTTCCACACTCGGCCTTACGCCGAAAGAGTACCGCGCATCACGCGTTGCAGAACTGAAACTCGCCGCCGACTTCGCCGCTAAAACAAAAATTCCGGCAATCATCACACACGCGGGGTTCCTGCCCGAGAACATGACCGACACGGAATATCTGCCCGTACTCGATGCCATAAAAGACATCGGCGCACACTGCAAAAAGCTCGGTGTGGCGTTCTGGTTCGAGACGGGACAGGAAACGCCGGTGACGCTCCTGCGCTTCATCGAGGAAAGCGGCCTCGACAACCTCGGCATCAATCTCGATCCGGCAAACCTGATACTGTATGGCAAGGGCAATCCCATCGACTCGCTCGATGTGTTCGGTAAATACGTAAAAAATGTCCATGCAAAAGACGGCGTATATCCCACGGATGGACGCAATCTCGGCAAGGAGACGCCTATCGGTGCCGGCAAAGTACGCTTCCCCGAGTTCATCAAACGGCTCAAGGAAATCGGCTATACCGGGGAACTCATCATCGAACGTGAGATAAGCGGGAGTCAAAAAGATGATGACATAAAAAAGTCAATCGGCGACCTGACAACATGGATTCATGCGTAATAAATAGTTAAGGTTGAGGAATATAAAATGAAAAACAAGAACAAGATATCCTGCCGCGTGGGCGTGTACGAAAGCATCGAATCCGCGGCGAAACATCTGCCTCAGGCGGGTATTCGATTCGCCGAGATCAACGCGGCTCCCGCGGGCGAACTCGAAAAGACCGCAGCTATCTTCAGCGCAAACGGTGTAACTCCGCTTACCTTAAGCGGGGAACTCAACTGCGACAACCCCGCGTCCATCGATGCTGTCATCGCCGCATGCGCCGCAGCACAATCGATCGGCGTATCGTTATTCTTTCTCAGCACGAAAGGCTCAGACCGTGCCGCGGCGACACTGGTGCTCAAACGAGTCGGCGACGCCGCGGCGAAACACGGCGTGACTCTCTGCCTCGAAACGCATCCTCCGTTCTGCCAGAATGCCGACGATATGCTCCGCACCATGCATGATGTGGCCCACCCGAACGTACGCATCAATTTCGACACGGCCAATATCTTCTATTATAACCAGAACATGGACAGCGCGGATGAACTGAAAAAGATCATCGCATCGGTTGCGAGCGTACACCTCAAGGACACCGACGGCGGTTTCAAGTCCGGAAATTTCCCCGTCTTCGGGAAGGGTGTAGTACGCTTCCCCGAGATTTTCGCGCAACTGCACCGGGCCGGGTTCACAGGCCCCCTGACCATGGAAGTTGAAGGCGCACTTGTCTCGGGTCTCGATATAGAGAAACGGCATGCGGTGGTGACCGGATGCATGGAATATCTGAAAAGCATCGGAGAAGCATAGCGCGGATTTACGCGGATGGATAAAAGCCCCTCGACAATAAAGGATATCGCCAGACTTGCCGGAGTGGGAACCACGTCCGTATCGAAATACTTTTCCGGCAAAGGCTATCTCAGCGAGGAGACGCGCGCACGCATCGATGCGGCGGTAAAAAAAACCGACTACCGCATCAACAAGAGCGCAAGCTCACTTAAGAGCAGAAGCACACGGGAACTGGCGATAGTCATCCCCGAAAAAAACACATATACCAGTTATGCCCGCGACCATTTCATGGCGCAGAAATTCGCCGCAGCAATTGAAGCGGCATTCCTGCAGAAATACGACCTGCTTCTGGTGTATGCGCCCACAGAACCTGACGCATTTGAGCACATCGTCCGCACGCACACGTTCGCCGGAGTACTCTTCCTCGAGCGCGTACCCGAACATTTTGCCGAGACACTGACGCGTTTCGGCATCCCCTATGTTTTTTCAAATTTCACATCGCTTGCCCCGGGAACTCCTGAGCAGACCGATAACGCAGTGAACGCCGCGGTAAGCGATTTCCGCGGTATGATTGCCGATGTTTTTCAGTTCGCCGTGCAGAACGGGTACCGCACAATCGGGTTCCAGGGATTTCTCAACCGCATCGATGATGCATCGGCCTTTATCAGCGGTTTGTGCGGAAGCCACGGCATCCATGATGTTTCCTCCGTTCTCACCGAATACTGCACCGGCAAAACGGATGCATCTTCGATCCTGATCAGTGATTCAGAAGAAAAAACGCTCCTGGTCATTGAAAACCGCTCATTCGCGATGAAAGCGCATCGTGAGCTTTTCACGGTTCCGCAGAATACAATCGGGCTCATCGCTATGGACGATTTTCCGGAATTTTCATCTGTCGTACCGGAAATAAGTCACCTCGCGCAGGATACCGACCGCATGTCAAAAGAATGCATCACACTGCTCACCGGGATGATAACCCGCGGTGAGATGAAATGCTCCGCGGTGTATGTGCCGGTACGGCTCGTTAGGAAGGGGACTACGGCACTGCAGTAACAGAAATAATACCGTCGCTCCCGCGATGCTCGCCGCCTTCGCCATCCAGGCGGCGGCTCGTTCGAGCGCATCCATGCGCTCATACATCCTGCACCGCTGGTGCTAGCGAAGCGCGGGTATTTATTTACTCCCCGTTATTGCAGCGCATCCGTGCGCTCATGGGTGCAATATGCTAATATGATCGGGTTATGCGTAGCCCGCGCTTTGCTTGACTTTCAATTTTCCCATGATTATACTATTGCCAACGATAGCATCGCTGATTTTTGGCTATTTTTTTAAAAAACTGTCGTTTTGAGGCGATTATGCTGAACACATTTCCCCGTATGCTGCAGGATTATACGGAACGTCGTTTTGCTGCAATGGACGAGAAACGCCGCGCCGGATTTACCGCGCTGAAAACAAAGGCGGCAATGGCAAAACATGTAGCACAATGCCGGCGGGACATGAAAAAAATATACGCGCTGCCGAAGGTGAAATGCCCGCTCAACACCAAGGTCACCGGAATCATCAGCACGTCAGGATACTCGATAAAAAAGCTCACGTTCGAAAGCCGCCCGGGATATCTCGTTACCGCGAACATCTACGCTCCGGAGGGAGACGGTCCCTTCCCCTGCACGGTCATACCCTGCGGTCACAGCATGATAGGCAAAGCGCATGATTCATATCAGGCGCTTGCCGCGGGTCTCGCGCTTCGCGGTTTCGCCGTGATGATCTATGACCCCATTGCACAGGGCGAACGCATTGAATATCCGATACCGGTACAGGGCTGCGTGCGTGATCACATCCTTGCTGCAAAGAAGCTGATCCTCGTGGGCGAAGAGTTCTCCGTATGGCGTGCCTGGGACGGTATTCGTGCACTCGATTGCCTCATTGAAACGGAAAACATCGATATGAAACGCATCGGCCTGGTGGGACAGTCCGGCGGCGGTACGCTCACGTCGATAATAATGTCCATCGACGACCGGTATGCGTTCGCCGCACCGTCATGCTTCATCACCACGTACCGGCATAACCTGACAAATGAACTGCCGTCGGATTCGGAGCAGATGCCGCGCGATATGTTCGCGTTCGGCTATGAGATGTACGATCACGTCACCGCATTCGCCCCGAAGCCGGTGATACTGCTGACGAAAGATAACGATTTTTTCGATAATCGCGGATCACGCGAGGCGTTCAAACACCTGAAACGGGTGTATACGTTGCTCGGAAAACCGGGCGCTGTCGCATTCTCAAGCACACCCGGCGGACACGCCATAGACACACCGTCACGCGAGACATTATACAGCTTTTTCTGCAGACATGCGGGCCTTGCAGCCGCAGCAACGGAAGCACCGTTCACCCCCCTCGATGAAAAAGAACTATATGCAACACCGGCGGGTACTGCAGTTGCCGCCGGCAGCCGCCGGGTAGAAGATTTTGTCCGAGAGAAAGCAGCGATGCTGCGGAAGGAGAGAAAAGCCTTCACCGCGGCGTCGTTCAAAAAACTGCTGCGCATCGGAACGCTGCCGCCGCTGCAGCCGTATCGCGTGCTTCGCCCCTGTCATACGAACGGATCGCAATGGTCGCGTTTCGCTGTGCCCACAGAAGACGGTATTGCTGCTCTTGTAAAATACCGGAATGAAAAAGGTACTACGGCATTCCAGCTGCCTCACGGTGAAACAGCCGCCATATATGTCACGCATGAAAGCTCTGAACACGAAATAACCGAGCCTGACGCAGCAGCCGCGTGTACTGCCGGCGATGCGGCGCATCTGTTCATCGTTGACACACGCGGTTCGGGTGAATCGCTGCCGATAACAACCGATGTCGGCAGCAATCTCTATTCGGTATATGCGGCGGATTTCATGTATGCATCACATGCGTTCATGTTCGGCGATAATATGTTCGGCAGACGTGTACTCGACCTTCTATGCGTGCTCCGCCAATTACGTACGCAGGGATTTAAGAAGTTTCACACGATAGGTACCGGCATGGGCGCGCACACCGCTCTCGCCGCCGCGGTTTTTGACACCTCGATAGACAAACTGACGCTCATCAAACCGCTGACCTCATGTACCGATATCATCGGACTGCCGGAATACCGCTGGCCGATGTCCGGCATACTCCCTGATATGCTGTCACTATGCGACATACCGGATATCATAACGCATGTGAAAAAGCGCTGCGGCATATCGGTGCTTGGGGCCTTTGATCTTGCGGTAAAATTTTGAATTTCTTCTGAAAACAGCATTTTCCTCCGTTTGTCTTTTTGACAATTTACGGTATATTATTGACAACATGCTGAAGAGACCTTCATAATGCACTACGCTTCCTATAGAAATATCGTTTATAATGAAGATACTCAGGCCGCCGACAAAAAGCGTCTGGTACGCCTCTGGCGCTCACAGGCGGTGCCGTCATTCGTATTCGCCGGCGTTCTGCTGCTCTCACTCATATGCATCTGCGCTATTATGTTCCTCCTTCGCGAACCGCGTCCCGAGGTGAAGATACTCATGGCGCTTCTGTTCGCCATTTATGTCGTTCTGGGCATCACCTCGATTGTCCGTTCTTTGACGAATCCCGTACTCCACTACCTCAAGAAACCGTCACGTTACCAGATAGGTACGGGAACGATAGTCGGCTCCGGGTGGACGGTGAAAAAACCGTTCTTCCGTGATCTCGGCGTGACCGTAAAATATGAAACACCTTCAGGCCGCATGACGCTTCTTGAACCGTTCGATGATGTGCTCTGGGATACCATCGTCGAACATCATGAACGCAATACCGCCGCCGATGCGAACGGGAAACCGCCGATATCCGTTGCGGTTGCCTACCGCAAGGACAAACCCGCCGAAGGATTTCTGCTCGGCATAAAGATGTAGGTTTCCGGTTTCATACATGAAATTAACGCAGATACTTTCAGGTGTCGTCTCAGGGCTCCCGTGCATACTCATGGGCGCCAGGCTGGCACTGGTGTGGAAAGACCCGCTTCGTTACGAAAAGGGACGCTGGGTCCGTCTCGGTGTGGGCATCATGGTGATGGAGTTCATCGTCGTCCATTCCGGCATGATGATGGCGGGTTATCTGCAGAAAATAAACAAACCGGATTACGGTATAGCGCCGCTCATTATCATGCTGCTGGTGTATGCGCTTTTCGTGGTTACCATCAGTCTCGGTTTTAAAAGCAGAAGCCTCATGATATCATTTGCATCGATTATCGCCGGACGGTTCACCGCCTTCGCGCTGTCGCCGTCCGGTGCGAACGCGTTTGTGTTCATGCAGTCGGCTGTCAGTATGTCGCTCTACATGCTCGCGGTCATACTCTCGCTTACCGGACTCCCGAGACTCGGCATAACCGAGGCCTTAGCAAAAGACCTCATGAAAGGCAGCGGCAGCGGACTCTGGGTTGAAAAACCGCATCGCGCCATCGGCGCCGCCGCATTCTATTTTTTCGCCCTCGGTCTCGCCGATATACTCTTTCTTACGTGGTTCGACCCGCACGGATTTACCGCTCTATTTAAATAGCGCAGCGCATACCGTAATTCAGCGTTCGTTTCCGACAGCACTATGCAATTCGGAAAGTAATCCGTCGACATGATGCGCGATGAGAAACGATTTTCTAAGCTTTGCATGTCCGGCATGCGCGAGCGAACGGGCGAACGCCGGATTTGATGCAATACGTTCCATTGCGCGGGCTACCGCCAGCGGATTTCGCGCATTCACGGTAAGCGCATCCACTCCGTCCTCTGCAACAGCGGCGCTTCCCGCATCCTCGGCAACGATGGGAACGGTGTGCCGTGCCCACGCCTCAAGCGTGATGAGACCGAACGGCTCATTGCGCGGCACATTGAGCACCGCAAGCGCCCGGTCGACAATGCCGGCAGCTTTTTCCGTAGGCACGTATCCTTTCATATCCACATTGTCCGCAATGGAGAGCGCCTGCAGCAGCATACGGACATTGCCGGATTCCGGTCCATCGCCGACGATGACGAGTTTTATATCCTTGCGTTTCGTATGTGCGAGAAATGCATGAAAACCGAGGATTGCCGCGTATACATTCTTGATCTCATGCAGCCGCCCTATATATAAAAAATAGTTTTCCTTTTGTGACGGTTTCGCAGCCAGCATGCGTTCCGGCAGCCCCGGATACACAACACCCGCCTCGCGATGGTAGACATGCGAGGCATGAAGCGCGCTGCGTACGCTGTTGCCGACAATGCGCGCAACACGGGCTGCGCCCCGTTTTTCAAGCCGGACGGTATTCATTTCATCAAAACGCATTTTCTTCCGTCGTTCGATCTCGAGTATATCGCTGTCAGCAGCGTTCGCACCGTAATATAGGCGTTTCGGCTCATGGCAATACCAGAGCGCGGGCGGAACGTGTTTCCTTCCGGCGGCGAACCCGTAATGCAGCGTTGCGGGAAAATTATGGAGGATGACCGCATCAAAGCCGGTGAGCATATCCGCAAGACGGCGCGCGGTTGCAGGCCAAGAAAGCACTTTCAATCCGATGTTCGCATAAAACGGCGTGATATACGGCGGCACGGGATCCGGGAATGTGCGGCTCACTACCGTGATCTGGATGCCCCTGCGGGAAAGCTCTTCACATGACCAGAGAATGAGGTTCTCGGCACCGCCGCCGGCTGCAAGATCCGGGTGTATGAGCGCGATGCGCTTGATGTCTGCCATATTATTTCAGGATAAAGAGCTTTACGACGAGTCCAAGAACGACCAGCGACAGTATCGTTACCGTAATGACTAATGCACGGACGACGGTACGAAGCGATTCGACATCTGCCTTCGCCTGTGCATGTACCTCGGCAATACGTGCGTCGATGTCGGCCTCGAGCTGCGTGATCCGCTCATCGGTTCTTTTAGACTCGATGAATCCTTTCACCGCCTCGATGGCGGTGCCGGCGATGCCGCTTGCCGTAAGTGTTGAGAGAAGACCTTTCAGAAAGCTCATAGACACTCCTTTTCGAGCACCGCGCGAATCTTTTCGGGAATGCGTATAATCTTTCCCGCCCGGTTGACGAACGGATGCAGCGTGTAACCGGTAGCCAGCAGTCTGCCGTCATCTTTATTGCTGAGTTCATATCCTATCTTCACGCTGGCACGGCCGAGTTCGGCTATGTATGATTTTACCGCAACGACATCGTCATACCGCGCCGATGACTTATAATCGACGAAGGCCTCTTTCACCGGAAGAATGATGTCGTCATCGCGTTCCATGTCGCGGTACGGGATACCGAGATTGCGGAGATACTCGGTGCGCCCCACTTCCATCCAGACGAGATAGTTCGCGTAGTATGCCACCGACATCTGATCGGTGTCCGCATACCGCACCCGTATCTCCGTGATTTTCGGATCCATCAGTCCACCCGGTGACGCTCGATAACGTCAGCCATGTCCCGCACGGCGCGCTCAAGCCCCACGAGCACGGCACGTGAGATGATGGCATGCCCGATATTGAATTCATGAATGCGCGGTATCGCGAGTACGGGAATGATATTGGTATAGTTCAGTCCGTGCCCCATGTTGAGCACGAGTCCGTTCGCGTTGGCCCACGCGCCCGCATCGGCAAGATTCTTGAGTTCGCGTAGCTGTTCCTCGCCTTTCGCGTTCGCATAACTTCCCGTATGGAGCTCCACATATTTGACGCCGAGTTTTTTCGCGAGTTTCAGTGTCTCGATATCCGGGTCTACGAACAGCGATATGTCGATTCCCGCTTTCATCAGAAGGTCGATGACCGTATGAAAAACGTCATATCCGTCCTTCACATTCAGCCCGCCTTCCGTGGTCACTTCCTCGCGCTTTTCCGGCACCAGTGTAGCCATATCCGGCTGTATCTTCAATGCCGTCTGCACGACGATATCGGCCACGCTCATCTCGAGATTCAGCTTCGTTTTCACCGTTTCGCGGAGAATCTTCACGTCGCGCGGTTTGATATGCCGGGTATCCTCACGCAGATGCACGGTAATGCCGTCGGCTCCGCCAAGCTCGGCCAACGCCGCAGCATGCACGGGATCGGGTTCGTATGTCTTTCGCGCCTCGCGTATCGTGGCTATGTGGTCGATATTGACGCCGAGTTTCGGCATAATGCACTTCCCTGAAATTGATAGAATAAATGGTATAGTGGAAAGGGCAAAAAATCAAATGACATATGAATTGACAGATTGAGTGGTGCATTTGATTTTTTCACTGTTTTCACTATACTATATACACTTTTACAAGGCAGGACTCATGGAAAAGCACATTCAGGATACCATCAACCGGTGGCTCACCGGAAACTACGACAAAGAGACAAAGGCTGAAATACAATCGCTCATCGATGCGGGTAATGAGAAAGAACTCATCGACGCGTTCTATACCGATCTCGACTTCGGCACCGGAGGACTGCGCGGCGTCATGGGCGCAGGCACCAACCGGATGAACCGCTACACGGTGGGCAAAGCGACACAGGGACTTGCGAACTACATCAAACGCGCGGGCTTCGGCCACAAACCGGTTGCCGTCGCCTATGACTCGCGGAACAATTCGGAACTCTACGCAAAAGAGACGGCGGAGATATTCTCCTCGAACGGCATCACCTGTTATCTGTTCAGCGCGCTGCGTCCCACGCCGGAACTCTCATACGCCGTGCAGAAACTCGGCTGCACCGCGGGCGTTGTCATCACCGCAAGCCATAATCCGAAGGAATACAACGGTTATAAAGCATATTGGGACAACGGCGGACAGGTCATACCGCCGCACGATAAAGGCATCATCGATGAAGTGAAGAAAGTACCCGATGACGGCGTGAAGCGCGGCGACAAAAGCCGCGTGAAAGTCATTGACAGAGAGATTGACGAACCGTACCTGAAAGAAGTGACATCGCTCGCGCTCAATACCGAAGCCGTGAAAAAACATCACGACATCGCCATTGTCTACACACCGCTGCACGGTACCGGCTCCACGATGGTGCCCCAGGCGCTCAAGCGTTTCGGATTCACGAATGTGAGCATCGTTTCGGCGCAGGAAAAACCCGACGGCAATTTCTCAACCGTCGCGTCGCCCAATCCCGAGGAACCGGGCGCACTCGCCATGGCCATTGAACAGGCGAAACAATCGGGCGCGGAACTCGTCATCGCCACCGACCCGGACTGCGACCGCATGGGCTGCGCGGTGCGTCAACCCGACGGGAGCTATGAGCTTCTGAGCGGCAATCAGATCGGTTCCATGATAGCGCACTATATACTCGCATCGAAACAGGCGCAGAATAAGCTCACGCCCGACAATTTCATCGTCAAGACCATTGTGACCACGGAGCTTGCGAAAGCCATCGCCGATTCGTTCAAGGTAGGCTGCGTTGACGTACTCACCGGCTTCAAATGGATCGCCGACATCATCGACCGCCGAAAAAGCGGTTTTCTCTTCGGATTTGAGGAAAGCTACGGCTATCTTGCCGGCAATTTCGTACGCGACAAGGACGCCGTCATCGCGAGCGTTTTACTTGCGGAACTGCTTGCGGTTGTAACATCAAAGGGCGAAACGCTCACCGGTTACCTGAACGGCATGTACGCCCGTTTCGGCTATTTTCACGCCGAAGGCGTCTCGGTGACCAAAAAAGGCGTCTCCGGACAGGAAGAAATACAACAAATGATGAAACATTTTCGTGAAGTACCGCCGAAAGCGGTTGCCGGCATAGCGGTTACCCGGTATATTGACTATAAATCGCGAACGGTTTATAATCCCGATGGTACGGTTGGTTCGGTCGATCTTCCTCCATCTGATGTCCTTCAGTATTTTCTCGCAGATGGAAGCAAAGTGACCGTCCGGCCGTCGGGCACCGAACCTAAGATTAAGTTCTATTTCGAGGTTACGGTATCCGGCAATGATATGCAGACGGCCCGGGATGCAGCACGCGCGAAGGTCAAGGAATTGAAGCAATTTGCGAAGTGACATGAAGCAGAAAACAAAACCAGCTCAACAAAAACGCAAACCGCACCGTTCCGTACTTAAAAAGACCACGGCGCACCGCGTTGCAAACTACGAACTTAAAAAAGTACGCAAACAGCTCAAACGGAAAAACCGCGGCTTCATCATCATCCGCGACCTGGCGGACCTGCTCCGCGGACTTGAACCGAGCCAGAACGAGATACTCGATGTCATGATGATACGCTTTGCCATCGAGGCGGTTGCGGCCGACCGCGGCTCGCTGCTCGCGATGGACAAATCGAAGAACAAGCTTTACTACAAATACACATTCACCTACCGCGACGGCCGGCTTGACCTCACGAGCTACAGCGACAAGCTCATCGGCATCGAATACGGTCCCGGCGAAAGTCTCGCGGGCATCTGCATCGACACGAAAGAGATCATCACGGTGGACGATGTGCAGAAGGACACGCGGTATCAGCCGCGCGCGGACCGCATTCTCAAAGTGAAAGCGCGTTCGGTGGTGTGCATACCGCTCACCGTGCAGGGCGATGTGGTGAACGTCGTCGAGCTCGTACGCAACGCGGGCGGTCCCCCGTTCGACGACGAGGACATCGAGACACTCAAGATCATCACGAACTTCGCCGCCACAACGATGGAGAATTCGAAACTCTTTGTCTGGGCCATCACCGACAGTCTTACGAAAATATCCAACATTCACTATTTCATGAAACAGTTCGAAAGCGAAGTGAAACGGTCGAAACGGTATAACACGAATTTCTCGCTGCTCGTACTCGACGTTGACAACTTCAAGACGGTGAACGACACATACGGACATCAGGTGGGCGATCAGGTGCTGCAGCATCTGTCGAACATCCTCGTCACCAGTACGCGTGACGACATCGACATCCCCGCCCGTTACGGCGGCGACGAGTTCGTCGTCATGCTCCCGTCCACATCGAAAACGGACGCCAAATTCGTCGCACAGAAGATTATGAACGAAGTGCGCGCCGGCGGTGTTACCACCGATACCGGCACGGTGCAGTACAGCGTGAGTATCGGTATATCGACCTTCCCCGAGGACGGCGAAACGACGACGACACTGTTCGAAGCCGGCGACAAGGCGCTGTACAAATCGAAAAACGCCGGCAAGAACACCTTAAGCACGCTTACCTGACCGCAAACCAAATACATCCCGGAACACCCATGAAACCCAAAAAGAACGCCGCCGCCGATATAGAAAACGCGGCAAAAATGATGCTCACCGCCATCGGTGAGAACCCGAAACGTGAAGGACTTGTCAAGACGCCGCAGCGTTTTTCCGAGAGCATTCAATTCCTCACCCAGGGCTATTCGCAGAAACTCGAGGACATCATCTCAAAAGCCATTTTCAACGAAAATACGCGCGATATGGTCATCGTAAAGGATATCGAGTTCTACAGCCTCTGTGAGCATCACATCATCCCGTTCTTCGGTGTCTGTCACATCGGCTATATCCCCAACGGACGCGTACTCGGACTTTCAAAGTTCGCGCGCGTCGTGGAGCTTTTTTCGCGACGGCTGCAGCTGCAGGAACGGCTCACGCATGAAGTCGCCGACGCGCTTTCCGATACGCTCAAGCCGCTCGGCATCGGCGTCATCATCGAGGCGAAGCACCTGTGCATGATGATGCGCGGCGTTGAAAAACAGAATTCGGCGATGATAACGAGCGTCATGCTCGGCTGTTTCCGCAAAAACGCCAGCACCCGGGACGAATTTCTCAGACTGATAGGGAAATAATCTATTTCCGGCGCAGCACCGTCATAAGCACACGGATTACGGACGGATCGATACCCGGTATGGCGAGCGCCTGCGCCAGCGTATACGGACGATAGCGTTTGAGCTTATCGCGCGCTTCATTCTTTATCGCCGGAAGCGTGTCGTAGTCGAACGACGGCGGGATGGCGGTTTCCTCGAAACGTTTCATCTTGTTCATCTCAACGCGTTCACGCTCGATATACCCTTCGTATTTTATTTCGATAAGCGCATGCCTGAGCGCTTGTGCATCGTCGGAACCGAAACCCCGTACCGCGGCCGCAAGCTTCGCCACGTCCGCATCGGGCCGCCGCAGATAATCCTTCACACTCACACGCCTGAACTCATCCGCGTCGCGATCAAGGCCGATTGCCCTGAGTTCCGCGGGAACGAGATGATGGGACGCGGCGGATTTCATCAGCACCGCAGCATGTTCTGTCTTTGCGGTGACGCGGGCATATGCATTATCCGTAACCAGACCGATGCGGTGGCCATGCGCGGAAAGCCTGACGTCGGCATTATCCTGCCTGAGCACCATGCGGTGTTCCGCCTGCGAGGTGAACATTCGGTGCGGTTCCCTGGTGCCTTTCGAGGTAAGGTCGTCGATGAGCACGCCGATATACGCCTCGGAACGTTTGAGAATCAGCGGCGGCTCACGCCTGACGGCAAGCGCAGCATTGATGCCCGCCATGAGACCCTGGGCAGCGGCCTCTTCATAGCCGCTCGTGCCGTTTATCTGCCCCGCATGATACAGCCCGTGCACGGATTTCGTCTCGAGCGTGGGAAGTAGCTGTATCGGGTCGCAGTAATCGTATTCAATGGCATATGCCGGCTTTAAAATGCGCGCGTGTTCAAGCCCCGGCAGCAGATGCAGCATCTCATACTGAACATCCTCGGGCAGACTGGTTGAAAAACCGTTCACGTATATCTCATTCGACCGCAGTGACTCGCGCTCAAGGAAAAGCTGATGGCGTTCCCGTCCGGCAAACCTCACCACTTTATCCTCGATGCTCGGACAATAGCGCGGACCTACACCGGTTATTTTGCCGCCATACAGCGGCGAGCGTGACAGGTTCGCGCGGATAAGATCGTGTATCGCCTGATTTGTGTAGGTAATGTGGCTTGGAATATCCGGACACGAAACGTTTTCCGATGCATACGAGAACGGCTCCGCCGTTTCATCGCCGCGCTGCTCCTCAAGTCCGCTGAAATCTATGCTCGCCGCATCGATGCGCGCCGGCGTGCCCGTTTTGAGACGCCCCACGGAAAGCCCGAGCGATGCGAGCGATGTGCTCAGCTCCGGCGCCGGAAGTTCGCCGATACGGCCCGCGGGTTTCGAGAATTCACCGATATACATGCGTCCGTTGAGAAATGTCCCGGTGGTAAGTATCACCGCTTTGGCGCGGTATTCATTGCCGCGTTCCGTGACAACGCCGATAACGCGCGCACCGTCGCCGGTTGTTTCAGTGACAAGCGCTGTTACAATATCCTGCGTTACGGTGACGCCCCGCTCTGATTCAAGCATTTCGATGGCGGCATCGCGGTAGGCGTATTTATCAGCCTGTGCGCGCGGAGCCCACACCGCCTCGCCCCGTGAACGGTTCAGCATGCGGAACTGCAGCATTGTCCCGTCGATGATGCGTCCCATCGCACCGCCGAGCGCGTCGATTTCCTTGACGAGAATGCCCTTCGCAATACCGCCGATGGAGGGATTACATGACATCTGCGCGATATGATCGAGATTAATCGTTATCGCGAGTGTATTCATACCGAGCCGCGCAGAACTCCGCGCCGCCTCCAGCCCCGCATGACCGAGTCCGACGACAATCACGTCATAGGTATCCGGGTGAAGAAAGGTGCTCATGCCGTAACCCCGTAACGATGCTTAAGACGGGAAGCATTATCTTTTCTGACACCGTTCAGAAAAGCGATGACCGGTTCCAATGAAAAATCGGGATAGGTCCACGGCAGCGTGCCGTAGCGTTTCTCAGCGCTGCTGTAGATGAGTGTAAGATCCACATATACGCCGCGGCCGAGATACACGCGATGTGAGAAGTTCTTCCCCGTTGCGAGTATGAAATTCTCGAGCGTCAGCAGCCCGGGGTCGATGTTAATCACGCGTTTATTATCCCTGCTGAAACGGCGTTCAAGTTTCACCGCGAAACGCTTCATATCAACGATGCGTTCACGCCGCATGAGCTTATCGAATACCCACAATGTCTTAACGAGTCCGCCCCCCATCTCGGCTTCGTAGTACGCTGAATGTGAAAACGGATATGACAGCGTATGGGTTATCGTGCCGTACCGCCGTTCGATTATGCCGCGCACGCGTCGGGCGACAGCCTCATCATGAGACAGTATGCCGATGACAACCACGGCGCGGGGCGGCTGGGACAGTGTGCTCATAGCGCGGACAGGTGATTCATTATTATCAGCGCATTCCCCGGCGCGCACGCGCGTAGTCGCTGAAACGGTAGGCGTCCGGGATGACGAAATCCTTGTTCTGCGCGGATTTCATGAGTGAAAGCTCATAGCTCGTATCTACTTCGCGTGTGAGCGGGCGGAGCATCACATAGCGGTACTTGGTGAAATACTCGTCACGGCGGTTCGTATCCGTTGCGGCGAACGCCTTGATGCGCAGCGTCGTCAAATTTTTCTCATCGACGATCTGATTGCGCCGCCAGTTCTTCATCATCGTGAGATAATCCTTATAGCCGCGGTCGATGTAGAACGGCGTAAAATCGTCGCGGAGCTTGTCGAAACTGATCTGCCCCACCTGGTAGAGCGCATACATCTGCTGCCATTTGATGATCGATTCGCCGCCGATGCCGAAGTTAAGCCCCGACGAGACGCCCTCGGAATGCGGCACGAAATATTTGAGTATGCCCGTACCTTCGGCGCCCTGAACACAGGGTATCCAGCCTATCATCGTATTGAGCTTGATGTTGTTCTCTTTGCTCGACATGAACAGCAGAAAATCAACTGCCGCTTTGCGCCGGGCCGGTTCGTTCTCGGGCGTGGGGCATCCGAACATGAACCCGGTGGCGGGGTCTTCGAACGCAGGGCCTTCCATATATTGCCCGAATTCGGGGTCGTCCTTGGTGGGGAGCGGGAATTCCATGACGCCCACTTCAAATCCGTTGTCCTTGGCCTGTTCATCCAGCATGCCCGCATCCCAGGTGCCGGTTGACAGGAAAAGTCCGCGCTGCTGAACGAACAGAAGCACGCCGTCGTCGCGATTAAGGCCGACGAAACCCGGCATGCAGTTCTTACAGAAGTTCGACACCAGCGAGAACTTCGCCTTATACGGGCCGTAATTAAGATCGATCTTTTTTGTTTTGAAGCCGAGATAGGTCTCGGTGACACTCACCGTACAGTCGTGATTGAAATCGAGAATGTCGCGCGCCTTTGAGGTCACCACGTTGAACATGTTGTTCTCAATGGAGCCCATCTGATATGCAGAGTTCGCCACGGCGACATAGTACGGCACCGTCTTCATGATGGCATTGGTGGTGTCGACAACCGCGTCAAGCTCCTGTTTGAGCCTGGCGATCTCTCCGCTGTGCTGAGACGCGTCAAGAGCGCCGATGCGTGCGGCAATCCTGTCCGCTTTCTCCTGATACAGCGCAAGCTCCTTTTTCACCTTGCGGTTGATGTACTTATGTTTGCGTATTTTCTCGCAGGCGTCCATGAACTCGCGCCAATCCGCCGGCGCATTGGTATACCCGGCGAGTTTCGCCAGGAGCGTCTTGTTGTAATAGATCCTCACCAGGAACTGCGACAACCCGATGCCCATATATTCCTGAATCTCGGGTATATAGCTGTTCTTAAGCCCGTCCTTCGTAGTCTCCCGGAGCGGAATACCGGCGAACTCATTGTTATTATTGTAGGGATTGGGCTGCGTGATATATTCGGTAAGCGGCATGAAATAGCGCATATAGTACGACACCATGAGCGGATATGCCACTTTGCCGAGTTCCATGAGATCCGCGGGAGTCCCTCCCACCATCTGGGTGACAAACCACTGTCCGTAGGTTGATTCCGGCACCGCATTCTGCACCACGCGGACGTTCGGATGCAGCTTTTGATACTCTGCCGCCATATAATTGAGTCCGTCGCGCACGCCGGGCTCAAGCTGCCAGTGCGCAATGCGGATGACCGTGAGTTTGCCGGTCGCATTCGACGGTATGGTTACCCTGGTGCCTGCGGGCATCACTTTACGGGCGTCGAGACCCGGATTTGCGGCCAGTAT
Source organism: Spirochaetota bacterium (assembly GCA_016214035.1). GTDB lineage: Bacteria > Spirochaetota > Brachyspiria > Brachyspirales > JACRPF01 > JACRPF01. The sequence goes on from JACRPF010000008.1 coordinate 214,851, forward strand.
TTTTTCCGCCGTCGTCTCGAACGATTCGGCGATGAGGTCGACCGTGTCGCCCGCCCGGCTCACATATTCAATGCCTTTCGGCACGACGAAATTATTATACGCAACGATGAACGCCGCGATAAGAAACGCCCCCGATATGATGATAAGCCCGAAATAATCCTTTATTTTTTTAAGCACTTCAGTGATGGCCATGTGTTGTCTCCTTCAAATTGCCGGATCGGGAACGCTTGTCCCGGCCCATGCGTTTCTTCTACCGGCAGTGTATCATGTAAAGCATAGATAGGCAACGGAGTGAGTCAAAAAATAGGCTTGACGCTGCGCCGTATCGGCATATACTGTGCCGCGTAAAGGCAGGAGTTTACTCAACCATATATGTTCACTCTAAGGAGATTGTTCATGAAAGGGATCACCAGACGTTTATTCATCGGGATTATCATCATCCTATCGGTCGCTACTGCTGTTTCAGCATCGCTCTTTCTGCAGCAGAACAGGAATAAAACCTATCGTCCGCTTAACCCGGTAGATCCGGGAAGTGAAAAGTATCAGGGCGCGGGTACGGTTGACGCCAACAATGACGGTGTACCTGATTTCGGCATCGTCGTCACCGTTGTAACGCCCACATCCGCACGCATCATCTTCACGAATGCACAGACCAATCACATCACGCATATGGCAATCGCCATGGACGTTGAACCCACGGCATGGCAGACATTCGCGACATCGATTGACATTACCGGCAGCACCGGCACACATACCGTCTATGTGAAAGTAAAAACCAAGAACAGCAAAATAAGCACAACGCTTTCGGGAACAGTACTGCTTGAACCGGCGGTATATGTGAGCACCACGGGCGACGATGCCGCGTCGGGCACACGTGCGTATCCGATGAAAACGATACAGCTTGCCATCTCAAAAACGATAGCGCAGGGCAGTCACACCGTCATGGTGGCGCAGGGTGAATACACACCGGGGAACGGCCTTCTGCAGGACATCAAAGGCGGGATTATTATCACGAATCACGGTGTACGGCTGCTCGGCGGATGGACCGCAGATTTCTCCGTGCAAAACGGCTTCAGCTCGCTCAAAGCAACGGCCATGCGCGGGATCTTTGCAGAAAAGGTTTCAAACCTGTTCCTTGAGCGGTTCTCTATTTATAACGCAAAAGTCCCGGCGGACAACGGCGGGGGATTATACCTCAATGCAGTGACCAATTCCACACTGACCAACATAAACATCTATGAATGTTATGCCTTGAACGGCGGCGGTGCAGCGGTGCTCTTTTCCCGGAGCAATTCAATCCACGCGACAATATACGGTAATAAAGCGAGTGCGCTCGGCGGAGGCATGTACATCAATGATAATAGCGACGGCATTGACAGCCTGTACTTTGGGCGCATCTACGGCAATGAAGCGGTCATGGGCGGCGGAATATACGCAGGACTTCAGGGCGACAAAATATATGCATCCGTATATGGAAATTATGCAAGTGATAAGGGAGGCGGCGCGTACATAACGATAATGCGTGAGACGTTTTACGGCGACATATACCAGAACTCGGCGCAATACGGCGGCGGCGTGTTCATTCCCCAGCAGAATGATGACGGCATGAGTATGCGTTTTGCACGGATATACGAAAATAACGCGTTCATCTACGGCGGCGGTGTTTATTTTAATAAGGTCGTTGACGGCGAGTTCGTCTTCACGGCGGTCAGTAATAAGGCGGTTAAGGGCGGCGGCGGAGTCTTTTTTGACAATGCACGCTGCAATATTCACGGCTCGGTGGATTACAACATCATTACCGGCGTATTTTCATCCGGCGGCGGCAACGGCGGCGGGATCTGTATTTCGAATACCATCGGCTCAATAAGAGTATACGGCACGGTGAACAGTAATTATGGCGATGCGGTTACCGGGGCCGGTGTATATCTTGACGCTACCAATTGTACCTTTGAGGCATCGAATGTCTCCTACAATAAAAGTCTTGCCGCCTGGATGAACGGCGGCGGCGGCATATGCGTAGGCGGCGCAAGTAACACAATACAAAATACCATATTTTCACACAATAATCTTTCTGACGGCGACAACGTGTACGTACACGGCGACAACAATACATTCAGCAATATACAATCGTGTCATGCTTACTCGAATTACGGCAGTTACTCGATATATGTCGGCGGCAGCAATAATAGTTTTTATTCATGCTCGGTAATGAGTAACAGTTATTACGGCATCAAGATCATTGCAAGCAACACGTTTTTCAGCGGCATTGCCGCCTACAACGGCAATACCGGTATACAATGCGGAGACGAACAATCATCTGTGATACCGAATTGGTTCACGGTTATTTCAAATGCATGCATTTACAGCAACGGCGGTGCGGGGTTGAGCGTCTGGGGCGGCACCGATCCGGCATCGCCCAACAGATATGGCGGCCCCATTGTCGTGATGGACTCATATATCACCAATAACAGCTGGGTGGCGGCGTACCTGTTCATACAAAGCAATGTATTCTTCACCAATAATGTTTTTGCCTGTGCCGCAGCAAACGGCATAGCCATTTATGAAGAGCCGTGGACATATTATACGACCGGCTTTTACGGTCCGGTTCTCGTGAACAATACATTCGCCACAAACCGGATGCAATCACTGTATTTCGCCTACTCGACCAATATTACCGACATTGCAGATCTTACCACCGGCAACATAAGTTCACCCGCGGTGAGCGGCAATACCGCACTGTCAAACTGATAATGACTATGAAAACGAAAAACCATAGCTCAAAAGACAAGGAGTCACTTATGAAACTGTCACACTATATACTGATGATCCTCGCGGCAATGGCCGTTACCGTATTCGCGGCTCCAACGCCGGGCGCAAAAGCCGAGAAAAAAATGCGCGTGGGCGTCATAGACTTCACGGCGAAAGGCATGGCGCAGAACGAGGCACTCGTGATATCCGAGATGTTCCGCACCTCGCTCGTAAACACCGAGATGTTCGACGTAATCGACCGCAACAACATGGGCACTATCATGAAGGAGCAGGAGTTCCAGCAGACGAATTCACAAGGAACTTAGCAGAAACATATGGTTTTGTCTGCTGGATCATTTTTCGTGTTCCAGCAGAACTATTTGGCGTTGAAATAGAAATAAGCGAGGCGTCCCCGGACAAACGGTTTTCTCCGTCGGGGAACGGATAGGACGCCCCGCTTACATTCATTTTTATAAAAACATTTTTCATACCGTTTGTCCTTGGTTGATGGCGATAATATAGATACAGGTCCGGAATCAGTCAAGCTATTTTTTGATTTTTTTCTTCGTTCGTTTTGGCGGCAGTGCTTTCCGCAATTCATATACCCCGCCGACTTTTACATAATCGATTCTGTCAATCGCGATGATCGCTGGTGCTTCACTTTTCTTTGCATCGCGCACAATGGGGATTGAAAATCTTTCACGCCTGATATCTTTCAGAAACACCAGTTTAGGGGGCTTGCCCTTTTGGCACAACGCAATCAGTTGTTTGACGGTCATAATTTTTGACTTTTTCATCGCTTCTCCCGTATTGAATACTAAAAACCGGTGTGAAAGCAATCAAATGTGTCACAAAAATCAGGACGTTTTATATAACACATATGCTCTCAGTAAATGAATAATTTTTTTAATACAACATCATATGTTCACACCATATTTCACCTTTTCCAGTTAATAGGGTTATTATTGGCAGAAATATTCACTAATCAATGTGCAATAATTGCAGGGAAAAATCGCATTGTAGGGCTCCATGCAGGGACTTGGAGGAACTCCTCAAATGCAAAACATTCCATAGGGAAAAACCGCACGATCACCTCGACGACGCATTGTATATGCCGCCATGGGATGAAGTTAACCGTAGCAAGGTGCGTCATCATGTCATTGCAATTCTTCCTCCAACGCAAGTAAGAATTCTACGCATGTACGGAATGGGAGCAACACAAGCATTGATGGCACAGGCAATTGGCATATCGCAACCCGCCATCTCGCAGCAAATGAAAACGATACAAGGAAGATTGAATAAGTCATTTTATAAGAATGTTGTTATAATGTAGCTACGCAGATAACTGTGCGCTTGATTTTAGATCAACCATTCTTTCTGCAAGAATCCAAAGCGCCTTGTTAAGCCGGATATTTTCATCGACGCTTTTTACCTCACGTGAATGCGATCGGTGAAGTCTTTTGTTTCGAGTCTTTATGCCGCCGCGGATAATATTCTCCTGTATTGTATTGAACGTGTGCCAAATGTCATTGCGATCGTCTTCCATTCGTTTTGGACGTATCAAACCGTCGACATCAACATCGATCTCATCATTCCACCGGATTGACTTTGCCGCAGTTGCAAATGCGACCTGTTCCGGCTTCGTCAATTCAGTTTCGCGCATGCGGTTAATTGAGCCAGTCATCGTTGGAACCTCGTTAACGATCTCCGCGCAGACATCAATGACGTTCGCCGCATTGAAACTGCTATGTATCACACGAAGATCATTCAGCATCCCATTCGCGACTATAAGGCCATTCCCGCAAACAAGTCTGAACAAACCCGCCATGAAGTTGAATGAGGCAAGCCCGTCATGGCTGTTTGTGAGTACAATCTCCACGAGAGAATCGCCGACGTCCAAACGAGTACGCATCGATTCGTTGAAATTGCGGAAGCGGATGACATGTTTCTGATATCCCTGATTCTGCTCATTTCGCACCGATTTTTCATCAGCGAAGACCGGCAGCCAGCCGATCGTTTCGAGAATCTGTACTACTTTGCTTGTCGGGATAAAGAGATAACGATGCGGCGATGTCCGGGCGGCTGGATGTCCGGTAAAGATGCTTGGTGCCTTAAGTTTCAGCTCCGATACGGTCAGCGGTTCAAATCCTGTTTTCATGACTTCCTCCGGGATTAATATTCTGACGGAAGTAAAAGGACATTGTCAGCGAGAAAGAGCTTGATCGAATCGAGCGGAAAATCTGTGTATGGTATTTCCTGGGTATATAACGTTGTAGTATTCCCGTCGGTGGCATACACTTTCGCGCGATGATCCGGATTAACATCGAGTGTCCAGGCCTGAAACGACTCGCCTTTCAATTGCGATACTGATTGTGCTGAAGCCACGATATCGATAAGCCAATATGCACCCGCAGTATCAGCCAGATACTTGATGCCTTCGGTATACACGATGTTCCTCAGCCAGTGGCGGTAATACTGTTCGCCGCCCTGGAAACCTGCGAGAGCGCCCTTCAGCTTGGCGTTACCGTTGATATCAGTTGTCTGCATACGAAAACCTCCGTTATTTGAAATTGTGTAGATCCATTTCTGCGAAAAAATCGTTTTCAATACCGCGATGTACTTCGTAGCAATAGCCGTATGTATTCTTTACGAAATATCCGTCGATCTCGTTATTTATGAGCATGTTCGCGAATTGCCAGTTTCTGCAGGTGTAATACTCGGGGAAATGCGCGCCCGGGAATCGGCATTTCTGTCGGTTGATATCATGCAATTCGATCCGTTCAGCATTGATCGTCTCTACCTCAATGCCATTGCTTTCAAATCGAATCAGTTTATTTTCCGCGTATTTGAACGGCAGATGGAAATTGTTTTTCCAGATATACGGCTCGCTCACCCCGCAAAGGTAGTATAGTCCGTTACGCGAGCGAAGTGTCAGATGCTTGTCAGATGATTTATTAATGATTTCTTCGTGCATGATACGCGTTGTATACGTGGTGCCAATCAGTCCCGCAGCGCAGTGTTTCGAGAGGTCGAGCCCTTCGATGCTTTTAAGCCAGATGAATTTGTATCGTGCTTTTACGGATACTTTCTTGATCGTAATGATTGTGTGTTTTGTCATGCGTTCTACTCCTTTAGAGCATCATGTGCAGTGGGTCATGCGTTTGATGATATTTCACGGCTGTTTCTTTACCGGTATTTGCATAACAATATGCGCAGCCGTGAATACAGGTGTCATACGCACCGATGTCTCTGCTTTCATAGCAACCACAACCCGTGCGCGTTGGCTTCATTTTTACAGGCTGCTTGTCTCGGGATATCGCGTCGATATGATCGGCATCGATGCAATGCGCTTTCTGAATATCACCTGAAACAAGGCTATCATCACAACAGGAATAGAGCGCAATTCCATTCGCATTTGCGATCGCTGAAAGACGGTGTGCGAATAGTCTCTTCCCTTCGAGACTGATTTCCTGAACCGATATATTCCCGTTCTTTTCGAGCTGCTTGAATTCATAATCAACCTTACGGTATCGATTTACATAACTGAAAACACAGCGCGATGTAAGTCCCTTCAACTTATGTGCGATCAACGCAAAGTTCTTTTCGTGGAATGTAAAATCGGTGATATTTGAATGAATAATCGGATCATATCGCCAAATGAGTGATTCAGCACCGAAGAGATCGACAATACACCTTGCCGCTGATATAGAGGTTGAAATGTCGGGGACGTTCGATTCAAGAACCTTTGGGTAATTGTTGATCGTAAAATGAAATATTGCTTTGTATCCCATATCCTTGATGATTTGCAGATGCGATAGAAATGGGGTATAACTTTTCGACCAGAATACGAATGCGAGCACATCTTCAACTTTCAGTGAAACGCGATGCGCTTTCTCGGGAAACATCGGGTTTCTATACCACGCAACACCTTCTTTGATGCGGTTTATAAACCAATCGCTGTAGAAGGCAGGGATATCGGTTCGCCTGGACGCGGAAATGATATGCTTCATAGTATTCCTTAAATGCACGTACGTTCGTTGAGAAGAAATAATCGGTGGAATGCCGGAGTTTGTCATTCCGGCATTCCACTCGATTTCGCAATTATGCTACCGCTTCGACCGGTTCTGCTTCGTTCACATCCGCTTCAACAGGAACAGGCACGCTCACTTCTTCTTCCATTTTCAACGGCATGATGATGAAAAGGTAGTCTTTGCGCTCCGTATCCATGACATCGGCGGGACTTTCATCGTTATTGAACCGAACACGAACATTGTCGCCGTCGATGGATGTAAGGAGATCGACGAGATAGGTGTAATTGAACCCTATCGTTTTCGATTCTCCGACATATGTTATCGGCAGCATCCGCTCCGATTCACCGAGTTCAATGTTCATACCCCGAAGCGTGAGCGTATTTTCGGATAGCTCGAAGTTGATACGCTTTGCCCTCGTGTCGGAAATCATCGGAGCAACGAACCTGACGGCGTTGAGAAGGTCTTCTTTGTTCACGGTGAACTCGTGAGCGAAATCGACGGGAACGACCTTTCTGTAGTCCGGATATTTGCCTTCGACAAGCCTGCCGGTGAGTTCGTAACCGCCGACGCGAAGAAACATGATTTCGCCGGCAACCGCCATCGAAAGCGTCGAAGAATAATTGCCGAGAATGATCGGGTACGCGGTCTTCAGGAACTCCGCATCCACGATATGCTCGAACGAATCCTTCTTCTTTCCGCCGATGATCTTCTCGACCAAACCGAGGCGTTTGCCGTCGGTTGCGACAGCGATGAGGCGTTCTCCTTTGCGCTTGAATAAAACACCGCGAAGGACGGGCTTAAACGTTTCCTTCGATACGAATTTGTGTGTCTTGTCGATGATTTTTTTCATCGTCTCGCAGGGGATACCGACGAACTCGCTTTCTGCGGGTTTCTCCGGTTCGTTGGGGAACTCCCGTGCATCCACACATATGAGGGTGTACCGGATTCCCCTGTCTTCGCTTTGAATCTGCATTTTGAGATCTTCGATTGAAAATCGGATGAGGCCGTCGGGCATGCAATTGATCACCGCGTAGAGCTTTTTCGCGTTCACGCCGCATTCCGCATCGCCGGAGTTCTCAAATACCTCGATGTGTTTTTTGAACGTGATCGAGTTGTTTGTCGCGCGGATGGTGAGCGCCTTCTCCGACGAGCAGATAATGAGGTGCCCTTCGATCGAGTATGGTGCGTTTTTCCAGACGATGGTGTTCGCAACCGTCATGATTTTCATGAGCTGCTTTTTCGTGATGAGAAACGCCGCATTCTGCCGTATCGGTTCGGGCGCTTGAAACGTCTCTTCATCCGGGACTTCGACATCATCGGACGCGTTTTCGGAATTCGCGATCTCGAATGTGTCGTCGTCATGAATGTCGTCCTGTTCCCGAGCGAGTTCGTCCTGCTCACGCGCTTCAATTTCGTCCTGCCGATGTCCCTCTTCGTCGGCAAACGAAGTGTTCTCGTTGTCGAGAGTGTCAGACTCACTGTCCGATACTTCGGCAACAGCGGTTGATGCATCCTCTGCGCCTGCCGCCGTATCGTCCGTCTCGACGTCAACCAGCTTTCTCGTGCGATTTTTCTTCTTCTTTCCCATTGTTGGGCTCCTTTGGATTTTATTCGTTAATTTCAATCACGCTGATTGGTTTCAGCGTGTCGAAAATAACTTCGTTGTATTTGGGTATTTCAAATACGCGTATGATGTCTTTCGTTTCCTTTACGCGCATGACTTCGTAGAAATATCCGGTCCTGTACGTGAACTCGTTGGCATCGCAGATGCCGAATCCGATCTTTTCCACTCCGCCGAATGATGATAGCGCAATGGGCGTATCAACAAGACCAAGCATGTTAAGCTTTGACCAGAATATAAAGTTGGCAGCTTTGCTGTCGAGGTCGTCGTTATACCCTCGGTTCCAACGGAGAAATGACTTCAGTGCGGCGATGACACCATATTCGGTATCAGGATATCCATCACTGTGTCTGTATATCCGCCGTCGTTCAGAATGCTGAGTTGACTTTCCGCTTTTTTCTTCACGCGTGCTGATGCATACAAAATCGATCAGGCAGTTTGTCATATTTATCCTCGCTAGAATTGAATTGGTTTTGTGAGACGATTGTTCTCACAAAGAGTTGACCCGGTAAAACCATCAAGAAGCGACATGTATTCTTCGTTCCATGATGTTTGCACCTGATATGTAATCAAAATATTTCCGTCAGCATCGAATAACATGAGATAATTGAATGCTTCGATAATATGCGTGATAGTAATCCCGTTGTATGCGATGTTGAGAATTGCATTGCGAACTTTTTTCTGATGTTGGACATGCAATTCCATATTTTCAATCTCATCAAGACGATTATTTTGCAGGAAACTCCAAATTGGGTTTGCGAGCAGACGTAGCGTATGTTCGACGGCGTTACGATCTTCCGCGGAACCTGTTTCATATTTCCAGAGCAATTGCGCGAGCGTCGCATTCTTCATATCGATACCTATGGTTTGTTCTAATATTTCGCTACGACTTGTGCGAATGAGAAATATGTATCGTTTTGTGAATCGTCACATGAATTACGATGGACGATTGCATCGAGCACTTCAAGCTCTGCCATAGTATAGGTGACGCTTTCAGGCGTATATCCGTTCATTAGGAAACGCCGAAGGATATGACTGACGTTTTTCCTTGTGCAACAATCAGAATGTTTTCTGAATGCACGGATAATTTTTCTTTGAAGTGAGTTCATGTGGATGCTCCTGTAGATATTTTTGAATATGGAATATTGCGTCAATGGCCGAAGCAATGTGTCAGATGATTGTCAGATATTTAGTTCTGTTCGATGCAGTATGTTATCGTATCGAACTCAGGCGATTCATCATAATCAGGAAATGTCGGTGCGGGGTTTAGCAACGGAATCTGTATATAAAACGTTTCCTCAAACATTTCTTTGATACGTGTCTTTGGATATCCATATCTTGATATCTCGTCGATTGCATCGGACAATGATAGAAGAATCGGCTCACCGAATTGCGTCCATTTGCGGATGAACGTCTTCTTTTCGTCGAGTATCGGGTATCTATATCCGTTTCTGCCACTTTCCTCAATCGCATCGATCTGTGCCGCGAGTGTTGAACCGCGTTTTTCAACTGGTTTTTGTGCTCTCCGCTCTGATAATATGCCTTTATATCGGGTTTGTTTTCTGCCTGAATCGTCGGATATCCTTTCGATTGAATATTCTTCATTCGTTGAGAATGCCTGTCTGAATTTGATTGTTTCTTCCATATAGATTCCCTTCTATGCCTGTGCTGGTTCGTCTGGTATAAGCTGAATGATGCCCTGCCGCAGGAGATAGCCAAACTGCGGCCCAATATATTCGCGTTCCTGCGGCGCTCCGTCTATTACACGGCAGCGTATTATATTCTGCGTTTCACTCTTGATTCGTTCAAAGACTTCCCAGATTGCCGGTGCCTTTTTCGATTTCGCATAGAACCGTTGGCCAGGAAGTATGGTTGGCTTCCGTACGGCTGGCGGTGGTTCTATAATTTCTGTCATCGTCGACTTTGATGAGACTTCGGCGATGAAGCGAGCTCTTAATTCACTGTCGGGACAATTGCATATGATGAAACCATTGACAGCCTTAAACGAATACCGTTTATATGAATCGGCTGATTGGCATTGCCATTTGTCTTTTGACGTCTGCCAGACCACGATACTTGGTTTTTCTATTTCACTCTTGGCGCGTTCACGTGCGAAATCGCTTTCAAGCTTTTCGAGTTGCTTGGAAAGCATTTCGATCTTCGTCCATGCTTCGTTGATTTGTTCAACGCGTTTTCCCTTCATCGAGAGCGTGGGCTTAGGCATTTCGTTTCTTATCTGTGCGATCTCATTTTGTGTCGAAGAAATATTATTCTCGATTGCGGATATTATTTCCTGTCGGCGCATCTCGGGCTCCTTGCGGGTGATTTGTTTTTGTTGTGGAGATTTATTTTCTGGTATGAAAATATATTTTGCTTTTATAATATATTCCTTTTTTCTTGGAAGTCAAATATTTTTATGAAAAAAATATTATTTCATATTATTTCTGACCAAAATTATTTATTGCGAGCAATATCTTGTGAATTATATTATGCCGTTAAAAAATAATCATGGTCTATACGGCACGATAATGAGTGCGATGCCTGCCGGAATTAAGCTGGAAGTTGCGCGTCACTGTGAACTTATGGGATTCAAGAAAAATATATTCATCATTCGCGTTTTCGGCGGATATGACTCTGGTAGAATATTGTCAGCATGGTTCCAAGCGATGTGGGCAAGATATATATCGGGTAATAATATGCGCGTGTGTGATATTGAATTTTCAACTCGACAAAGACATTACAATAAGGTTGTGAAGATGATCCCTGAGAACATCAAGCGCGAGGCCAACATATTTGCTGCATCTCACGGATTACGAAAGATCGCGGTAATTGAGAATGCATTCGGCGACTACAATATGAGTAATATTGTTGATGCCTGGTTTCGAATGATCTGGAAGAATGCGATATCATCGAATTGACCACCTTTGGATGAACGAATAGTATAATGGAATATTTCGCCGGAGGAATCATGGTAATCACAAAACCGATTGAGTGTATCAAACTGAATGGATACAACCCAAATGTAATGGATGCAGCCAAATATGCGGCATTGAAAACGGTAATAGGAAAATATGGATTCCTTCAGCCGATTCTCATCGATAAAGAAGGCACGATCATCGACGGCGAGCATCGCTTTCGCGCGATGAAAGAGTTGGGTAGAACCGAGATCGACTGTATCGTACTCGAAAGCGAAGAAGATCGGGAGGAATATCGAAAGCTACTCACGATAGCCATGAATAATGTCCGGGGAACGAGTGATGAGGATAAACTGCGTACGGTACTGAAGGAACTTTCGTCATTCATGACGCCGGAAGATATAACCGCGAGTACGGGGATACTTGAATCTGATATCCGGCTGCTTATGAATTATGCTGATATACCGGATATCGAGGTGCCGGCGCTTGAGAAGGAAGACGGAACGGATTCAATCAAATCATCGCAGTTCGTATTCGGAGACAAGCGGCTGGTCATATCGGATCGGGAGATGGAAGAATTCGAATCCGCACATGGCGAATATGTTGCACAACACGGTAATGATGTGGGATTCATTGTGCAATTGCTTGATAATGCGGAACAGAGCATTACATCTGATGTGGAGGCTAAGCATGCTTGAAGTCATTAAAGGAATTGATGAAGTACATCCCAATGCGTATAATCCCAATGTGATGGATTCATCAAAATACGCAGCGCTGAAAGAACTTATTTCACGTTTCGGATATCTGCAGCCGATACTCATCGATCTGAGCGGAATGATAATCGACGGGGAACACCGCTGGCGTGCGATGAAAGAGCTGGGCAAAACCGAGATATCGTGTATCGTGTTTGAACAATCATCCGATATCGAGGAATACAAAAAGCTTCTGACGGTAGCGATGAACTCGATCCGCGGTGAGAACGACATGGAAAAGTTTCAGTCTATTCTCAAGGACATCGCATTTGAAATAGATATCGATTCTATTGCGAAAATGACCGGCATGCTTGATGACAAGCTGCAAAGTATGCTCAAAGATATTGAGTTCAACACGCCTGATATCGATATGTCCGATGTGGTGTCCGAAATGGCAGGAACAACTCCTGTATACACAGTGAGTGCCGGGAGAATATTCATACGAATAACCGAAAACGAGTTCAAGCGTCTCAATGCACTTTATGTCTCATACGTCGATAGATACAAGGTCGATATGGGGTTCCTGTTTTTCCTTCTTGGAGCTGATGCGTGAAGTTTCTCGAATCATATTCCATGGATGATCTTACACCTGCGCCATACAACCCGCGAAAGATCGATTCAGAAGCGTTTGAAAAGCTCAAAGAGTCGATATCGTTATTCGGGATGGTGAAGCCGGTCATCATCAATTCACATACAAGGATCATCGTTGCAGGTCACCAACGATGCAAAGCTGCGCGGGCGGTCGGCATTACGCATGTGCCGATCATCGAGATAGGAAATATATCAACGCAGGATGAAATGCGCATAAACCTTGCGCATAACATCGCGGAATCATCGAAAACGAAAGCCTGGATTGCTGACGCAGACACATTGCCCATTGGCTATACGCTGTTACCTCATACCCGTTTCCAGTATAAGGAAAACGCAAATCCTAATACGACAAAAGACGTCGGGAAACTCGTGATGATGTATTCCAACTTTCTTTCGGTCGTTATCGATGATGATGGAAATGTGCTCTGTAATTCTGACTTCGTCGTCGTTGGAAAGCTCACACGCAACGATGTTCTTGTCTATAAACTCGAAAATGCCAAGCGGGAAAAGTTCCTTGAATACATTTTCCGTGAATATGGTGTTTACAATTATGATGGATTGTCTGACATTAAGAACTACAATCAATTTCTCGCGCAGCCACCACGTCCGCGTGACAGAGGATTCACTTCGCTGCTCTATAAGAAATACGTTTTGCCGTATATCGAAGAGAAATACGGCACTGATAAGTCGGCATTTAAATGTGTCGATTTCGGTGCCGGATCGGCGCGCTCACCGGAGCTTATGACGAAGGCCGGATATCGCATGGAATGGTATGAGCCTAATCACCTGGTGCGTGGTACACAGAAGATCAATCTCAAAGCAATAATAAATGCGATCAAAGGTATTGAATTGTCGATCCGGAAGGACGGGCTTTTTGATATAGTCATACTTGATTCAGTACTCAACTCCGTTATCTCTATGGAATTCGAGCATTACGTCATGCTATGCTGCAATGCGCTCATAAAATCCGATGGCGTATTTTTCACCGCATCACGAAGTGAGTTGTCTGCTACCGGTGTTGAAAAACGTGAGAAGGCGTATACACGCCATTCGCTATCACAAGGGTATTTCGACAAGAACAATTTCGCACCCGCGGTATTTCACGGCCGATGGGGAATGCAGAAATACAATTCACCTGAGATGATCGATGCGGTTATGAAACGTTATTTCGAGAAATCTGAAACGGTCAGCGCCGGCGGTGTGGTGAATGCGGTAGGACGAAAACCGAAACAGTTCCCGATTGAAGAATATCAACAGGCGATTGAAGCGGAGTTCAACTTTGAGTACCCGAATGATTACCGGCACAATATGCATGTCGGCCTGCAGGCGCTTGTGCTTGATGAAATCAAAAGAAGAGATATCTGATGGATGTGCCGCGTAAAAAGAAGACATATGACTGGGTTCGTATCCGCGAGGAGTATATAACCGGCGAAGATAAAATTACCCAGGAATATCAGTCGCAGAAATATGAAGTGGCAAAATCGGTACTCGCGCGGCGATGTGTCAATGAGGGGTGGGTATCAAAACGCGAGCAATACCGCATTGAGTTAAGCAACAGGATCAGAAGTGAGATGATCAAGCGGCATAGCGGCGATATTCTCAAAACCGCCGATTTCCTTCAGGTCGTACGCAATTACTATAAAAAGCATCTGTTCAGGCGTGATCCCAACGGCAAGATATCGGACATTCCCGAGGATTCGATACCGATTGAACTGCTCAATGGTTTAATGTCTGGGATAGAGAAAAATGTGAAACTCACCCGCCTAATCATCGGTGAACCAACTGAGGTTATCAGTTCTCCTGAAAGTTGGGAAGAAAAGGTGAAACGGCTGCGTTCTGAACGCGGTGCGAATTCTGATGATGAGATCGATAACGATCTGAATGTAGCGGATAAACGGAAACAATTAAACAACAGCGACGAGAATACATAATGTGCGGAGAGCATCAAAGCGAAAAGCTGCGCAACACGAACAAGAAAATATTCTCGATCCAATTTGGTTTATCGAAACGTTCATGTCAATTCGCAGTAAAAACCAGAATATCGTTCCGTTCATTCTCAACCCGATACAAAAGCATTATCTTCGTAATCGGAGTTTCATAAAACGTCCTGGCCGCGGCAAACGTGATGTAATAATCAAAGCACGTCAGCATGGGATCACCAGCGCGGTTGTTGCCGAATATCTTCACGACACGATAACGAATGAGGGAACTACTACCGCGATCATCGGTCATGATGAACGGGCGATGATTACCCTTCTTGAGAACGTCAGGATAATGATAAAATCGCTTGAGCCACATATCGTGCTTTCGCTTGGTCGTGATAATGACGGCGAGATATTCTTTGATAAGCTAAATTCAAGGATGTTCATTCAGACATATCGCCAAATGACTGCGCGTTCTCAGACGGTGCATAATCTGCTCCTTACCGAAGTCGCATTTTGGCAATACTATGACCTCGACAACGTACTGGCAGGCGTGACCGAAGCGGTTCCGATGTATGGGAATATAACGATAGAATCAACGCCCAACGGCGTGGGTGGCTTCTTTTTCGATGTAATCCAAGGCGCAATGGAGGGTAAAAGCGTATATAAATACTTCGATTTCCCTTGGTTCGTGAATTCGGAATACAGGCTACCGGAAGCAGAGTGGATCAATTTACCGGAAATCATCCGCATACACAGCGGCGTACCCTTTGACAAACAGCTTGATCAGACAGAATGCCTTCTCATCGAGAAGTGGAACCTCGCGCCTGAGCAGATAATGTGGCGACGGTACAAAATGTTGTCGATGAACGATATGCGACTGAGTGAGAAAGGAATCAAGACGTCTCGTAAATTCGCGCAGGAATATGAATGCGAATTCCATGCAAGTGGCAATACCGTATTTGACAGCACCTATCTTATCCCTTCTGCCACATATCAGACCCCGAAAATCGAGCATCGCTATGTCCACGGTGCGGATACGAGTGAAGGTGTTGAGGATGGCGATTTCAGCGTGCTATACACACTCGATCTCGGCACTGGTGAAGTCGTCAACAAGATACGCGGACGTTTCAAACCGCGCGATTTTGCATTTGAGATACATCGAACATGTATGCGATACGGCGGACTTGTCGGTGTGGAGAATAACAACACCGGTCATGCGGTACTACTCAAACTGGCTGAATTGTATCAGGATGAACTCAATTTCTCGGGAAATGAGCGCTTGCCATACGGTATCTTCTATGACAAAAAACTTGGTTGGTCGACGAATGAGAACACACGTAAGATCATGCTCATCGAATTGGATGAGGCATTCAGAAGCGGAAATATAAAGCTTGCGAAAGAAGATGAAGACGGACGTATGGAATTACTGGCATTTCAATATAACGCCGACATGAAAGAAGTCGCCCCGGAAGGCATGCATGATGATTCTGTCATAGCTCTTGCTATCTGCTGGCAGATGCGAAAGTATTACGCGCAATGGAATGCGCAGCGGGCGGGAGTGAATGCTACAGTGATTGGATAGAACTATCCTTTGGACTGCACCCTGTAAACTGTACTTAATTTGAGATAAAATAGGAGTCTGTCCGAACAACGACAAGGAGTTTGGAAGATGAAGAAGTACAGGTTTCATTCGGATGAGTTCAAGCGGGAAGTAATCTCGGCGATTGACAGC